>CAVOWQ010000008.1:0-137403 GCA_963700195.1 uncultured Alphaproteobacteria bacterium | reverse complement strand
TGGTTGCCCTATGTCTTCGACCGCCTCGACACGGAGTATGCGGACCGCGCTCGAAGCCTCAATTTCAAGCTCAAGCCGAGCGACTATTTCCGCCGCCAGGGCTACGTCACCTATCAGCAGGACCAGTATCTCGATCCGATCATCCCGCTGATCGGCGAAGACAACATCATCTGGGGCGCCGACTACCCGCATCCCGACTGCATCTGGCCGGATTCGCAGCGCGTTCTCGACAAGAACCTCGCCGCGATCTCGCCGAGCGTGCGACGCAAGATCACCAGCGAAAACGTCACCCGCCTCTACCACCTCGCCTGAGATGCCCGCTCTCCCCCCTTAAGGGCTGAGAGGGTTTACGGGGGAACCTGATCCGCATCCGCGGTCGACGCGCTGATTGAAGGCGCGCGGCTGCGGATCGCCTCGAAGATTTCGCGCGCGAGGGGGGCGATGTTAATGCATCCACTCGACTGCAACTCGGACATGTTGTCAGACGCGATGAAGTTTTTGAATGAAATCGTTGACCTCCGGCTGGGTCCAGCTATCCCCATGGTACCAGAAGTCCAGTAAAGCATCTTTGTTGCGCGACACCCAATTTATCACTTGTGGCGACATCTGGCGAACCACATGGACGGGCAGCGTATTGGCCACCACCGTCGGAACGTCGGAGATCATGACCGACAAGCTCGGTTGCGAACGCCCAGGCTGCAAAAAGTATTTAACTCGCGGCCCATGCTGGCCCATTGCCGTCGAGGTGAAAATTGTGCCCGGTACACCCGTTTGAGCTGTCGTAAGGTTCCCCATTTCCACGACATCTTCGCTGGCAAGCTCTTCCGCCAACAACGAGTCGGCAGGGATTTGCAGAATGTCGGTATTTTTCATGGCAACCTAAATCACCACACGGAAACTTAAACAGTCATTCTATAGACATTTAAGAGGTTCACCCGGCTGCTAAAAGTACGGCCGGTCTTTGAGCTTCGGTACTCTCACGCACATCGATCTTGCCAGTGACAGGGGCTGCGCTTAAGGCTGTGCGATAATCCTGAACCCGGCTAATGGCTTCGCCGACCTATTCGATCATGCGGCAGATCTTAGCCATTTCCTGATCCCGGAAGTCGACAATTTTCTGCTGTTCACCAAGACGAGGAATACAGACCGCAAGCCGTGCTGCCTGCGCTCGATATATCCTGGGATGAGTGGAACCCACAGCTCTGAGCCGTTTCTGCGCCGCGCGAAAGATAAGCAAGCGGAACTTTGGCAGGAGCTCTTCTCTCCACATAGCCAGTGCCAGAAATCCTAACTCGTGGCCATCGACTCCGGCATGCTTCCCAGAAGCCTACCGAGGTGGTCCGCGAGAGTATTCCAGTCCCAGTTGGTAAGGGTACGGCAGCCGAGTTCGTCAATCCAAGTTGGCTAATTTTTTTGTGCATCTTGCGAGTGCCGGCAGACAGCCGATGACTCTCCGGGCGATCGCGGTCCAGAGCCGAACGCACCGCTCGGTCCGATCCCGCGGTACCCGCAGTTCCAGTCGCGCTAATGCTTGAACGTGTCCATCACGTTTATCGCGGCCGGGCCGAGCAGCACGATGAACAGCGTCGGCAGGATGAAAATCATCATCGGGATCGTCAGCAGGGCCGGCAGGCGCGCCGCCTTCTCCTCGGCGCGGGTCATCCGCGCGGTGCGCATCTCGGCGGCGAGGACGCGCAATGACTGGGCCAGCGGCGTACCGAACTTGGCGGTCTGCTGCAGTGTATTGACGACGCCGCGGATGCCGTCGGAGTCGGTTCGGTTGTTGAGATTGTCGAACGCCATGCGGCGGTCCGGCAGAAAGGTCAGCTCGGCCGCGGTGATGCCGAGCTCCTCGGCGAGTTCGGGCCAGGTATTGCCAAGCTCGCGCGATACCCGAACCAAGGTAGCGTCGAGGCTGAGGCCCGCTTCGGCACAGATCACCATCAGGTCGAGCCCGTCGGGCAACGCCAGCTGAAGCTGCTTGGCGCGCTTGTCGGCGGCGTTCCTTAAATACATCTTCGGAGCGAAGAAGCCGAACAAGACCGCCCCCACTGAGGGCAGTATCGCGAATTGCGAGGGTAGCGGCATCAGATGCAGCACGTGGGTATCCGTCAATATCAGCGCGCCGAAGACAAACGGCAGGCTGATCTGCGCGAACAGATATCTCACCATCGCATCCTGCGAGCGGAAGCCGGCACGTGCCAGCATCTGGCGCGCTTCGCCGGCGTGCCGCGAGCGCAGCAGATTGAGCCGCGTCACGGCCTCGCGCATCAATCCGACCGGTGTCCGACGGTGTGGGCTGCGGCGGTTCACGAGCGCCGCTTGGCGCAGCGTCTCCTTGCGGTCGATGATCTGCTCGAGACGCCGCTCGAAGGCGCTGTTCGGCCGCAACGCCTGCCACATCGCGAAGAACATCGCCAGGGTCGCCAGCGAGGCGAGCGCGACGATGACGTCATCGACCCCGATTCCCGGCGGCAGCCAATCGGCGATGTGAAAATCCTGGAGGCGAGTGCTCCTCATATCTCGAACCGCGCCATCTTGGTCATGATTCCGACGCCGGTGCCGAGCATCGCGAACGCCAGACCGTCGAGAAGAAACCCCCGGATATCGTGGTAAAGTGGCGCCAGATATTGCGGCGAGGTCAGCGCGAGCATCACGATGACCAGGACCGGCATGCCGGCCAGAATCATCGTGGTCGCCCGAGTTTCGCTCGACATGGCGCGCACCTTGGCGCGCATCTGCCGGCGCCGGCGCAGCACGTCGGCGAGATTGGCGAGGGTTTCGGCAAGGTTGCCGCCGGTCTCGCGTTGAACGCTGAGTGCGATGATGAAGAAGCGAAATTCCGGCACATCGATACGGTTGGCGATGTCCCATAGCAGCTTTTCGAGATCGCGGCCCATCCGCATGCCGCCCTCGACCCGACCCAGCTCGTCGCCGACTGGATCGCCGATCTCGCGGCCCGCACCGATGATGGCTTCGCTGATCGGCAGGCCCGAGCGCAACGCCCGCACCATCAAGTCGATGGCCTCGGGAAATAGGCCGACAAAGGCGGCGACTCGGCGCTTTCCCATACGGCCGACCACCATGTGAGGCAGCGCGGTTCCGATCAGGAGCCCAACGAGCAGGCTCGCTACGACGCCGATCGGAGTAGTGCAAGCCAGCGTAATTGCGACCAGCACGAGCGAGGCCGACGCCGGTCGATCGCATACTGACCGACGCTGATCCGCCGTCCGGTGCGTGCGAGACGATGGGCGAGCATATCGCGGCGCGGCAGCCATTGCCGGGCGATGCGATCAATCCTGGGGGTCGCGCTTTGCTGTCGTGCAAGCGACCGGGTGACCGACCGCCTCGACGGAAACGACCCCTTGCGCCCTATCGCGTACTCCGGCCAGACGCCGCTTGAAGCGCCGGCCGCTGGCGCCCTCGCTCACTGCATAGACGACGAGGCAAAGGATCAAAGCGAGACTGGCCGCGCAAGCGAGCGCGATCGATGTCTCCAGATCGAGCGGTATACCCATTTTTTAGGTCCCTCTCTGGCTGGCAAGCGGGCGGAGTCGGTGCCGCCGATGTTGACCCCGCGCAAGGGCAACCGTCACTCGCCTGCTTGTCGACAAAGCCGTCATTGCGGCGATGCCTTTGGCCTGGGTCGTTGGACTGGCGCCCCGCCAACCGCCGCGGCCGGCACGGCCGGATGCTGGTCTAAAGTTAAGGTTCGCCCATAAGGCCTGACAAAACCGTCACGCGATGATCCGCCGAGTGTTGTTTGAGGGTGCGCCTTCTCTCCCAGTTTTAGAGTTTGGCGGCGATGGTGCTGAACGTTGTGCTGAGATTGGTGCCGACCAGGGTGAAGGCGGCGATTGCCGCGACCGCGATCAATGCGGCAATCAACGCATACTCGATCGCCGTGACCCCGGACTCGTCTTTGACCAAATTCGTAAGAAGTCTGCGCAACGGAATTCTCCTTGGTTCAACAAAAGCAATCGTGCGCAGGCTGCGGCGAGACCTTTAAGTAACGGTAAACGAAAGAAGTATATTTTCTGGTATTGCACTATGACCCAGGCATCAAATAATTTCAAGAAGAGCGCGGTCGAGCCCATAATACTCGGCTCGCGGCAGGAAGAACGGGCGAATTCCGCTTGAGTTGAATACGCCGCGTAACTTGCCGTCGGTCGCCTCGCCTTGGAACTGAAAAGTGAACAGCTCCTGGGTCGTGATGACATCGCCCTCCATGCCGACGACTTCGATGATGTGCGTGACGCGGCGAATGCCGTCGCGCATCCGGTTGACTTGCGCGATCAAGTGGACCGCGGCGGCGATCTGGGTGCGCACGGCGCGCGACGGCAGGTTGATGCCGGTCATGCCGACCATGTTTTCGAGCCGGGTCAGCGCTTCGCGCGGCGCATTCGCGTGGATCGTGCTCATCGACCCGTCGTGGCCGGTGTTCATCGCCTGCAGCACGTCGAGCGCCTCGGCGCCGCGGATCTCGCCCAGGATGATGCGGTCGGGGCGCATGCGCAGGGCGTTGCGCAGCAGATCGCGCATCGTGATTTCGCCGCTCCCCTCGAGGTTCGGCGGTCGCGTTTCCAGCCGCACGACATGCGGCTGCTGCAACTGCAATTCGGCCGCGTCCTCGATCGTCACGGTCCGCTCGGTCGGGTCGATCAGCCGCGACAACGCATTCAACAACGTCGTCTTGCCCGAACCGGTGCCGCCGGATATCAGGATATTGAGGCGACAGCGCGCGGCAACCTTGAGCAAGGTTGCCATGTCCGGCGAGATGTTGGCCTGCTGCGCCATCGTGTCGAGGGTGATCGTCTTCTTCGAAAATTTGCGGATCGAGATCGCCGGTCCGTCGATCGCGAGCGGCGGAGCGATGATATTGACCCGGCTGCCGTCCAGCAGACGGGCATCGACGAGCGGCGTCGCTTCGTCGATGCGGCGGCCGACCCGCGTGACGATCTTGGTCGCCACGTTCATGACGTGGTCGTCGTCGCGAAAGCGGACGCCGGTCAGTTCCAGCTTGCCGCGCCGTTCGACGTAGACCTGCCGAGCGCCGTTGACCATGATGTCGGTCACGGTCTCGTCCTCGATCAACGGTTCGAGGGGCCCGAGCCCGAGCATATCGGCGATCAGCGACTCGACGAGCTCGCGCTGCTCGACAAAGTTCAGCTGGATCTTGGTTTCGGTCAGCAGGTCCTTGACCCACCCGGTGAGCTGGGCCTCGAAGACGGCGCGCGGCATCTCCGCGGCGGCGGCGACGTCCATATGTTCGAGGACGAGCGGTTGGATCTGGGCCTTTGCCGTCTCGACCGCCGAGCGGTTGGAAGAGCGCCGGGAGCCTCCATCGTCGGCACTGGCTGGGTTTTGTCGGGTTCGAGAAGACCCTTGATCAACGCGGTGATCAGGTCGCGCCGGATGATCGGGTCCGCTTCGACCCCCTTGCGCACAAAATGGGCCTGGACCGCGGCATCGACGACCTTGGCGAGTTCGCCGCGGCTCAGGATGCTGATCCGCTCGGGACTCAGTTCCCCGGTCAGGCGAGCGAGCAGCTCTTCACGCGCCAGGAGAAAGCGATCCTCCTCGGAGAGAGTCGGGGGCGAGACTGCAGTCGGCGGCGGCGTGGGAGCTGCCGAAGCATCGACATCCGGCACCACCACAGAGGCAATGTTCGGGACCGCCGCGCGAGTGATCTCCGGCGCCGTCGCGCGTCTATCTGTCCGGGGTAACCGGCGGGACGGGTGCCGGTGCCGGATCGGGCGGATTCGCGAGCGGCTGCGCGCGCCGCGAAAGCACGGCGATGCGCGCGTCGAGCCCATCTTCGGCCGCGGGGCGTTTGAAGAATGCTACCATAGCGACGGAAGGGCAAAGATCCGGCTTTTGGCAGCGGCCGGCGCGGGACCGACCAGCAGCGCCGTCAGCTGCCGCAGTTCGCGCACGATCGCGCTGCGCGGCGCCGCGGCCGGCAGAGGCTGGCCGGAATTGGCTGCGGCACTGGCCGATTTGGGGTCGTAGGAAAGGCTCGCGTCGAGCGATTTGCCGATCCCTTTTTCGAACTCGCTCTTGCCGATCGGAGCGCGCTCGCCGCTGGCGCCCGCCTCGACGAGCCACAGCCGGGCCTGGGGCGCCTGCTCGCGCACCAGGGTCTGCAGCCGGATCGTGTCGCGCAGACCGGCGAGGCTGTGCTCGCAGAACACGACCACCTGGCTCGCGGCGGCCAGCACGACGCGGTGCATCGGGCTGACGCCGCGCGGCAGATCGACCGCGATCCGGACGAATTTGCGGCGCAATTCGTGGAGCAGCATGTCGACCGCGCCGGCGTCGACGGCGACGTGCTGCGCCGCGGATGCCTCGGCTGCCAAGACGCGCAAATTATCGCTGACCTTGATCATGGCGCGCTCGATGAACAAGCTGTCGATGCGCGACGGCTGCTCCAGGGCCTCGCACAACCCGCTGCCCGGGTCGAGGTCCAGCTTCAAAGCAACGGTCCCGAAATGCAGATCGAGATCGACGAGCGCGACCCGCTCACGCCGCTCGGTGGCCATCAGCCAAGCGCAGGAGACGGCCGAGGTTGTCGCGCCGACCCCGCCGCGGCTGGCGAGGAAGACGATCACCTGTCCCAACCCGTCGGGGGTCGTTCCTAACGAGGCCGAGGTCTTTTCCAACACCGCGGTTAATGCTTCGCGGGTCGACGGCTTGACCAGATAGTCGCTGGCGCCGGCCGAGAGCAGATCGCGGAACAAAGCGACATCGTTGACCGTGCCGAGCACGACGAGCTTCAGATCGACGCCGCCGACCGCGCGCGCGGCGCTGACCTCGGCGATCGGCGCGGTCGATTCGCCGAGGTCGATCAGCAGGATGCGCGGTGTCGAACCCGAGCGGATGCGCCGCAACGCGGCGTCGAGCGTATCGGTCACCGAGAGCTCGTCATCCAGTTGCAGCTCGCGGATGACCCCCTGGATCCGATCGATCGTCGACGGCTCGTGGAGGACGGCGAGGATACCCTCGCGCTCGGGTTTGAGCGCGTCCGAAGCGCGCAATGATTTCATTACTGAGCTCCGGCCCCCGCTCCGGCACCGGCTCCCCGCCGGCCGCGCCACCTCCGCCTGTGTCGCCACCGGTCGACGCGGCAAATGGCGTGGCCGTGGGCGCCGGCGGCTGCTTGACCCGGTCGTTCATATAACGCTCGACAGCGGCGACGGCGGGCTGGCCGTCGGCCGGTGCGAGCGTGCGTCCGCTGACGAGGTCGGCCGGGCTCGCCACCATCAGGCCGAGGTTGGTCGCATTGGCGCAGCCGTAATAGCTCGAAAACGCGTTTGTGAACTCGTCGGCTCAGCGACTGGCTCCAATTCGGGCAGGCCGGCAAGGTCACCGTATAGCGGCCAACCGAGACGATCGCCCGATTGGCCGGCACCGTGTCGAGGGTCAGCGTGCTGGCGACGATGCCGTAGCGGAGGAGCTCGCCCGAAATCGCGGCGGCGCGCCGCTCGGCGAGCCCCGGGGGGCCGGCCGCGGCGATCGCAACGCGATCGGCGGGGCGGATATTTCCGGCCAGCACCGAGGCCGTCGAGCCGGCGGACTTCGCCCGCGGCGAGGCGATCCGATCCGCCGGCAAAGGCGATCTCGACCCGGCTTTCGGCGCCGTCGACCTGTAGAGCGGTCGGGGCCTCGCTCTTGCTGTATTCGGTAACGCACGCCGCGAGCCCCAGCAGCAGCGGGGCGACAATCGGGTAGAGGCGGATCTTCATGACAGTCCTCCCTCAGTCCAGCCGGAAGCCGCCGGGACCAATCAGGCCCTTGCCGCCGGCATCAAGCGGGCCGCGCGCGGGTCCGGGCAGCCCCTGGCGGTATTTGTCGCTGAACAACACCCGTTGCGCATCGCTCGGCAGTACGAGGCCGTCAGTCGGGGCCGCGAGCCGCGTCGATGATGGCTGCACCAGATAGGGGGTGACGATGACGACGAGGTCGGTCTCGTTGCGCTGGAAGCGGTCCGAGCGAAACACCGCGCCGATGATCGGAATATCGCCGATCCACGGGACCTTGGAGACGAGCTGCTGGGAGGTGTGCTGCAGCAGCCCGGCGAGAGCGAAGCTTTCGCCGCTGCCGAGCTCGACCGAGGTCTCGGCGCGGCGGACGGTCAGGGCGGGGATCGTCACGGTGGCAGTGTTGGTGAGCGGCACCGACACCTCGCCGACGGTCGACAGCTCGCTGACCTCGGGCCGGACCCGCAGGTTGAGATGGTTGGCGTCGATGACTGTCGGGGTGAAAGCGAGGCTGACCCCGAAGCTCTTGAACTCGACCGTGATCGTCGGGAAACCCCCGGTGGCGGCGGAGGAGCCGGAGATCGGCACCGGGAACTCGCCGCCGGCGAGGAAGCTGGCGGTCTGGCCGGACATCGCCGTCAGGTTCGGCTCGGCCAGGCTCGTGATGAACCCCTCCTGCTCGAGTGCGCTGATGGTGGCGTTGGCGCCTGTCCCGGTAGTGTGCCCGGCAATAAGGGTGTTGGTGGTTTCAGCCGCGATCGTCACCGGGTTGGTGGTCATAAAACTTATAGTCGAGCCGATCTTTTGCCAATTGACCCCGATCTCGTTCAATTTCGTAACGTTCACTTCGGCGATCCGCACCTGCAGGTTGACCTGGTTCGGGGTGGCGACGGTCATCCGATTGATCACCTGCGACCCCTTGGCCTCGCCAGCGATCGAGGCGGCGAGTGCCCGGACCTTGTCTGCCTTGCCGGCGTCCGACACGACGCCGCTCAGCACAAGGTTGCCGTCGACCGAATTGGCCGAGATCTGCTCGCCCGGCGCCAGCTGCCGGAGCGAGGAGCGCAGCCGCGAGACGTCGTGCTCGACCCGGACCGGCGAGTTCAACAGCACGCCGTCGCTGGCATCGACCGCATAGATCACGGTCTCGCCGGGCGCCTTGGCGCTGATGTAGATCAACGAGGGCGACTTGACCTGGACATCGGCGATATCGGGATTGGCGATGAAGACCGTCGCCGCCGGGGCGGAGAGGCGGATCAAGGTGCCCTTGTTGACCTCGAGCACGATCGGCGCACCATTGGCCGCGACCTGGCTGGCGCCGCCGCGCAACGGTCGCGTCGCGTTCTGCGGCGCGACGGCCACCGCACCGCGCCCATCGGTTGTCGGCGCGGTGGTCTGCGCAGCTGCAGGCGAAGCGCCGAAGGCGGCGAAAATCAGCGATCCGGTAAGACCGGCGAGCGGCAAAGCGCGCATCAAAGACCTCGAGACGCAGGTTGCGACACGCTACTAGTCTCCTATTTGCCGGTTCCGCGCAATACGGTGAGTGTATTATCCTTTCGAGCGAGGAGCTGACTGACCTCGCTGTCGAGAGTGAAGGTGCCCGAGCCGGGGTTGTCGGCAGAATCGGTGGTCTCTTCGCCGGGCGGAGTGGTCAGGCTGCGAAGACTGAGCGACAACTTGCCTATCTCGCTGGCGACGGCGATGACCTCGCTCTGCTTCGGCGTTACTTCGAGCGTCGCGGTGTGGGCGACGATCGCCTCGCCCCCTTTGCTGTCGAGCTTTTGGTCGACCGCCAGCACCCGGACATCGTGCAGCACCGTCTCCGATGCCTGGTGCTGCACCCCCTCGCCCTTGCCGCCGCTCGCCGACAGCGGATGGGTGATCAGGATGTCGACCTGGTCGCCCGGGAAGACGAAGCCGGAGATGCCCGACGTGACGGTGACCGGCACCGAGACGGCGCGCATGCCGGGCTGAAGCGCGGCCGCGAGAAACCCGCGGTTACCGGGCTGCGACGATCTTGCCTTCGGTAATCGGGTCGCCCGGCGCGAACTGGTCGCGTGCGACCCAGCCGGCGAAATCCTCGATCGTCTTGGTGCCCTTTTGAATATAAGCGTGATCGATGCCGCCATCGTGCCACACCTGCCACGCGAGGTCGGTCGGCTTTCAGGATCTGCCCGCGGGGAATGGCGCTGTGCGCGACGAGAACGAATTTCTGGACGGGGGGTGGCGGCATCGGCGCCGCCTCCGCCTCGACCGTGCGTTGCTGCGCCAGCCAGGAGCGCACCAGCATCGCGGTGCCGCCGGCCAGCAGGATGGCGACCAGGAACAGGATCAGCGTGCGTGCGCGCATCGGGCTGGCTTCAGCTGAGGTTGGGCGGGATCGTCACGATCAGAGCGGCGCCGGCGATCGCGACGCCGTACGGCACCGGCATCCGCCTCGCGGCATCGGCCGTCGCCGCCGGGGCAAAGACGGCGCGCAGCGCCAGCGGCGACAACAGAGCGAGGGTCAGAAGACCGCCGAGGACCGCGGTGACGATCAGCAGCGCCGGGGTCGAGCCGGGCCCTGCCCACAGCGTCGCCGCGGTGAGCAGCTTGACGTCGCCGCCGCCCATCAGCCCGCGCGAAAACAACAGCGCCCCGGCGCCAAAGACCGCTGCTGCGCAGAGGGCGGCGACGGCACTGCCGGTGAGGGAAATGGTGGGAGCCGCGGCAAGCTGGAGCGGCCACAGCACGCACAAGGCCAAGACGACCGCGTTCGGGATCACCAGCCGGCGTAGATCCTCGACGGCGGCGATCAACATCAATCCGGCAAACCCGGCGAGAGGAACAAGGTGGAGCTGAAGCGACATGCAGTCCCGGCCATGATTGGTGCCGGGCCACCCTGCCCGCGGAGTAGTTAAGGAAGCGATAACCGGATTTCGCTCATCCGTGGCTTACCGAGACCTGTTGGAGATATAGGCCGGTGACGGATTGACCTGCCGCTTTCGTGGCGATGACGAATGGCCTAATTGAATCGTCGATTTCCGTCTCCTGGCCCCCCAGTATGCGTACCAGTATGCGTATCAATGCGACCCCGGCGCTTGGCCGCAGCCGTTACGGCCTCTCCCTGCCGCTGATCTTTGGCCTCGGCCTCTATGCCCTCATCGCCGGGCACGGCGGCGCGGTGCTGCACGATCCCGACACCGATTTGCACATCGCCGTCGGGCGCTGGATCATCGCGCACCGCGCGGTGCCCCACCACGGCATCTTCTCGGGGACCATGGCGCAGGCGCCCTGGGTCGCTCATGAATGGCTGGGCGAAGTCCTGCTCGCCTCGTTGTTCGACACATTCGGCTGGGCCGGGCTGGTGGCGGTGACCGCGCTTCTGCGCCGCTGCGGCAGTGGCGATGCTGCTGCGCCAGCTGCTGCGCAGTTTCGTACCGGTGCACGCGATGATCGCCACGGCGCTCGCCGTTACTCTCGTCATCCCGCATGTGCTGGCGCGACCGCATATCTTCACCCTGCCGATCCTCGTCGCCTGGGTGGCGGGGCTGGTAAGGGCGCGCAGCGAGAACCGGGCGCCGGCGGCGCGGCTGGCGTCGCTGATGGTCTTGTGGGCCAATCTGCACGGCGGCTACCTTTTCGGACTCGGCCTCGCGGGGCTGTTGGCCGCCGAGGCGGTGCTGCTCGCCCCGGATTGGCGCACCCGGCGCCGGGCGGCGGGCGGCTGGGCCTTCTTCGGCGTGCTGGCGGTCGGTGCGGCGCTCCTCACCCCCTATGGCGTCGCCGGGCTGCTGCTGCCGTTCCGCCTCACCGGGATGAGCTTTGCGATGGGGCAGCTGGTCGAATGGCGCAGCCCCGATTTCCAGTCCTTCGAGCCGCTCGAACTGTGGCTCGCCGTCGTGCTGTTCGTCGGTTTCGCGCTAGGCTGGCGGCTGCCGCCGACCCGGCTATTGATGCTGTTGTTGTTGTTGCACATGGCGTTGCAGCATCGCCGCCACGGCGAGCTGGTCGGCCTCGTCGCCCCGTTGCTGCTCGCCCCGGCGCTCGCCCCGCAGCTGAGGGCATTGACGGCCGGCCGTTCGGCCGGTCCGGTCGACCGCAGCCTGGCGGAGCTGGCAAAGCCGGCGTCCCGTCGCGGCGTCGCACTCGCCGGCGCGCTGCTGGCGGCGCGTCAGCGCCGCCGTGCTGCACGGCGCCGCGGCCCGCCCGGATGTCGCGATGCCGGCGGCGGCCCTCGCCGTGGCGGAGGCGGCTCACGTGACCGGCCCGGTCCTCAACGATTACGGCTTTGGCGGCTACCTGATCTTTGCCGGCATCCCGCCCTTTATCGACGGGCGGGCCGAGCTTTACGGCGACGAATTCATCAAGCGCTATGTCCAAGCGATGCTGCTGGAGAGCGACGAGCTGCCAAAGCTGCTCGACCAGTACGGCATCGCCTGGACATTGATCGCGCCGGAGCGCCCCGCCGCCCTCCTGCTCGACCATCTGCCGGGCTGGCGGCGGCTCTACGCCGACGACGTCGCCGTCGTCCATGTGCGGACGCGACCCGGCATCGCCCTGACCGCGCAAGCGATAACCGCCGCGGCATTCTGACGCGTGCTCGGTCCGAGCCGCTCGAATGCCGAGCGTTCCAGACGCCCGGGCTGCGTCAGAACTGAAGATGGATTAGTGGGCGTCCCCAACGATCTCTTCACGTGGTCGGACGATTACACGAGTTTTATTTCGTTACGCTTCCGGCGCCGCTCGCTCCGAAAATTAACCGTACCGTAACTCTTCTTAACAATACGTTAAAAACAGTTTGCTTTCGCGTCAATTTTGAGTCAGAAACGCGTCACAAACCCAACGTCTACCTGAGTAAATCCGCGTCGTGCTGCGAAACGGGGGCATTTTTCCCGGTTTTTGTGTGGAACTTGCGAGAAATGCAGACACATGCCGAGGCTTCCGACCTTTCTGTCGTAGATAGCACAGAAGCGCCCGGCTTGGATGGGCCGGAGCGGCGAGGCCGTGGTGCGCCATCTGCCGTATATCGGCAGCAAATCGAGAACGAGATCCCGTTCTTGCGGCGCACGGTGCGCCGCTGGCACCGCGATAAGGCGGACGCCGACGATCTCGTCCAGGATACGCTGGTGCAGGCACTCGCCAACGCGCATCTCTGGCAGCCGGGTACCGATCTGCGCGCTTGGCTGTACACGATCATGCGCAACCGTTTTCTCGCCGGGGTGAACAAATCGGCCCGCTCGGCGTCGGCGCTGAAGGAAATTGCCGAACCAGCGCAGACGTCGACGGCGCATGCCAGCGAACTGCGGCTGTTGTTGCGCGACCTCGGCGCCGCGCTGCGCCGGCTCTCGAGCAACCAGCGCTCGGCCGTCCTGCTGATCGGGGTCGAGGGCAAATCCTATGCGGAGGCGGCGCAGAGCATGGGAACCTCGGTAGGCGCCGTGCGCTCGCACCTGTCGCGTGGCCGCGACCGGCTGAAAACCGCAGTAGACGGGACCGACACCAGAACGCCCTTCGCCCCGCGCGCTGCCGCCCCGCCTGCGGGTGCCCCTCCCGCCATGACCCCGCCGATCGTTGCGGTGGCCGGCGATTGACCGGGCTTCACTTCCGCGCCGCGTAACCACGAGCCGCCGCTGCCTCATCCCTCCTGATCCTGCAGGGAAAGAACAAGCAGGCCGGCCTTGAGGGCGGCCCGCGAGGCTTCTTCGAGCCCTTTGACATCAGGCGAGTTATCGGCGACAAAGCATCTCACCCTGAAGAAGCCGCGGAGCTGGGTGAGTAACACGCCATTACGGCGATTTTTGGGGCCGCGAATTCCTCTGAGAGCAGTACTCTTACCAAAGATAAAGGATAAATTTACTAATTGGATTAACCCTTCAGCACCGTCGTCTGAATGTCTTGAACCATCTCCCAAATTTTCGCTCCTCAATACCGCTCGTCGATCTCAGGGCACAGCGTCAGGCGATCTCCGCGGAGATCGAAGCAGCGATCGCCAGGGTTGTCGAGCGGTGCGACTTTATTCTTGGTGAAGAAGTATCTCTGTTCGAAAGCGAGTTTGCCGAATATTGCGGCGTTCCATACGCGACCGGCGTTGCAAGCGGAACGGATGCGCTTCACCTCGCCTGCCGCGCGCTGGACATCGGTGCGGGCGACGAGGTGATCGTGCCGGCCATGACTTTCGCCTCCACAGCCTTTGCCGTGTCGCTGACCGGGGCGCGGCCGGTCATCGTAGATGTGCGGGGGGATGACGCGTTGATCGATCCCGAGATGATCCAACGCGCGATCACTTCCCGGACAAGGGCGATCATTCCGGTTCACCTGTACGGCCAGTGTGCCGACATGGCCGCGGTTTGTGCTGTTGCTCGCGAGCATTCACTGGCCGTCATCGAAGATGCGGCGCAGTCGCACGGCGCTGTTTACGCCGGCAAACGCGCCGGTGGCTTGGGTGACATCGGCTGCTTCAGCTTCTATCCCGGGAAGAACCTGGGCGCTTATGGCGATGGCGGGCTGGTAACGACAGCCCGCCGTGACATTGCCGAGCGCCTTCAGCTCCTGCGCAACTGCGGCTCACGGACGAAATACCATCACGACCAAATTGGTCTCAACAGCCGGCTCGACACCCTGCAGGCCGCCATCTTGCGAGTGAAGTTGGCGCATCTTGAAGAGTGGAATGCCGCCCGGCGGCCGATCGCCGCCCATTATGACGAAGCATTGCGAGGGATATCCCACGTCCAATGCACGCCGCAAACTCCCGGCAGCGTCCATCATCTCTATGTGATCAGGCTGGCCGGCCGCGACGGCGTGCTGCAAGCCCTCAACGCTCGAGGGATCGGCGCCGGGATCCACTATCCATTCGCTTTGCACGAACTGGAAGCCTACGCCTCGCTCGGATATCGCGCGGGTGCTTTCCCGGTCGCCGAGAACTGGGCTCGCCAATGCCTGAGCCTGCCGATCTATCCCGAGCTCACGGCGAGGCAAGTGGATTTCTGCATCGCCTCACTCAAAGCAGCTTTGCAGGGCAACGGCGTCAGGTGAGCGGCTCGTCCGATTAACTATGTCCTCGGCACCCGGCATATTCGTTCATCGCCTGGCACTTTGCGAAAGCGACGAGGTTGGGGCCGGCACGCAAATATGGGCTTTCGCGCACGTCATGAAGGGGGCCGTGATCGGGCGCGACTGCAACATAGGTGACCATGCCTTTATCGAAACCGGAGCCCGCATCGGCGACCGGGTCACGCTAAAGAACCAGGCGATGGTGTGGGACGGGATCGAGATCGGCGATGACGTGTTTGTCGGTCCCGGCGCCAGTTTTACAAACGATGTTTTCCCGCGTAGTCGCCGACTGCCGCTGCCGGCGGTCGCCGCCCGTTACCAAACCAAGGCCGGATGGCTCATGCGAACCCGCGTCGGCAACGGCGCGACCCTCGGCGCGCGGTGCGTGATCCTGCCCGGCGCCGATATCGGCGCCTTTGCAATGATCGCGGCGGGCGCCGTCGTCACCCGTGTCGTCCCGGCACATGCATTAGTAGCGGGGGTGCCGGCGAACCGGGTCGGCTGGGCTTGCCGGTGCGGCCTGGGACTGATCGAGGAACGGCCCGCGTCTTGGCGCTGCCCGCAATGCGGCGAGGCCTATGACGAATATGAGGCGGACGGGCAGACGAGTTCTCGCGAGGTGCTGTTGATCGCCCATTCTTTCGCCGGGAAAAGCTGCGCCTCCTCACGGCTGATTATCGGTAGCTGCCAGTCCGTAAGCTATTCAAGCTGCTTGAGTTCAGGTTTCGGCGCGCCCGAGAAATCGATCCATTAACCAATTTGAAAGCGCAAGGGAGTAATGCGCCTCTAGGAAAACCGGTTTTCTCACGCCGGTAATTATTGGGGCATCACTTGTCGATGCACGCTGTTCCGCGGCTCGTTTGGCTACCCTGCCTTCGGGAAGGGCGGTTCGCGGCTGCTGGATTGGCGGCTCTCGTACTCCTCGCGATTACGGTGCGGGCGGTGCCGACCGCACTCGTGCCGAGTGTGGTTTGGCCCGACGAAGTTTTTCAGGCATCCGAACAGGCGCACCGCTTGGTCTATGGCAGCGGCCTAGTACCGTGGGAATTCCAGTTCGGCGCCCGCTCTTGGCTGCTGCCCGGCGCAATCGCCGGGCTGATGGAACTCGCACGCATCGCCGGCGATGGACCCGATTATTATTTACCATTGATCGCCATCGCCTTCGCGGGCCTGGCGGCGTTGCCCGTGGTGTGTTGCTTCTTGTGGTGTCGCCGTCTTTTCGGCCTCTCGGGCGCGCTCGTTGCCGGGACGGCTGTCGCGATGGCACCCGAACTCGTCTGTTTCGGCGCTCGTACCCTCTCCGAGGTCACCGCCGGCCATCTGCTCCTGATTGGGCTCTATATTCTCCAACCGGGTTATCAGGTGACCTCACAACGGCGCCTCTTCGTGGCCGGCGCTCTGCTGGGGTTTGTTCTTGTGGTGCGGATTCAGCTCGCACCTGCAATTTTGGTTGTAGCGCTGTGGACCAATTGGCATAGAGCCGGTGACTGTGCCCCGCCCATGCTCGTCGGATTGGCCGCTGCGTTGTCCGTTGCCGGTATCCTTGATACCGTGACGCTGGGTTACCCTCTGGCATCATTGTGGCGTTATGTGATTTACAATTTTTACTATGAGGCTAGTTCAACCTTTGGTGTAGAACCCTGGGATTATTATCTCAGGGGTGAGTTTGGGGTTTGGGGCGGTGCGTCGCCGTCGCTGCTGTTGCTGGTGATCCTGGGCGGAAGGCGGGCGCCATTACTTCTCGTGGCTGCAGTGACTATCATTGCCGTTCACTCGGGCATTGGTCATAAGGAATACCGCTTCATCTATCCGGCAATCCTGCTCGCCATCGTGCTCGCCGGGATCGGGCTGGCTCAGCTTGCGAGCTGGGGAAGAAGGTTTCTGGAGCGAGGCCGCGGAAGACAATACGCCGCGCTCGCCTCCGCGGCTTTCGTCCTGGGGTACTGGTGCCTCGCGTCCTACGGAGTGTGGAAATCCGGAACGCTGACCGCGCTACGTTATCGTACGCATGATAATTTAACGGCTGCGTCCTTCGTCGCACACGGCCCCAGTACATGCGGGATAGGCCTCTACGGGGCGGACGGGAACGACTGGGCGGATTCCGGCGGTTACACCTATTTCCATCAGCCAGCGCCGCTTTACTGGCCTAGGGATGAAGCGGCGTTGATCGGCTACGGCAGAAGGGTTCGATACACTCGTTTATACTCGACCGCCGCCGCCGAATTTGGGTTTCACGCCGCTTCGCTGCTTTGGCCTGGTCTGCGTTGCGCGCCGTCACGGCGATTGCCGCCCGGTAACTCAAATGCCGATGCCTGTCCCCGATGCGTTAGCTCGGCTCTCGGCGGTGAGGACTGCCGGGTCGGAGGCGCCCAAAAGCGGCGGCGATTTCGGTCAATGAGCGGTTTAACGAAAGGACCGATAGCGCCTGCCAAAAGTGTCCACCTTTACGTGAAAGCAGTTAATGCCTCATTATGTCTATCGGTTGGCGGCCGTGATTATCCCGCTGCTAGTCTTTCTCGGTATGTCCTACCTGTATGCGTATGGAGACCAAAACGTCTATGCGCAAATCTTGACCGCGTATGGGATTTGGCCTTTTCGATTTCCTTTTCTAGATATTAGTGCCTACCTTGCGGTCTGGGAATGCGCGCGCCAGGGTGTCGATGTCATCTCGGCTAACCCCTGTGACGTTCTGCAGCGGTCATACAGTGGCTCACCGCTTTGGATCGCTGCCTCGGCGATCCCGCTGGGTGTGCGCGATACGGCGGCCGTCGGATGGATTCTCGACCTTGTTTTTCTCGTGTCGCTGAGCCTCCTGCCGTCGCCTCGATGTCTTCTCGAGCTGATCTTTGTGCTGGCAGCGACTCTGTCCACAATGGTCATTTTCGCCCTGGAGCGCGCCAATATCGACGTCTTGCTATTTGTGATGGCCCTGACGACCGGCGTTCTCGCGGAATGCCGATTATTTATGCGAATGCTGGGCTATTTCGTTGCCTTGGTGGCGGCGATGCTGAAATATTATCCGATCATGATTCTTGTCATCGTGTTCCGTGAGATCGTATCGATATTCGTTGCCGTCAGTCTGGTCATATTGGTTTGTCTTGCCGTATTCTGGACCGAATACCACGCCGAAATCGTAAGAGTGCTACCCTTGATAGCGTCGGGACCGTACAACACGGACCTATTCGCGGCGAAGAACCTGCCGTTTCTGCTCGGCGAGATGGTCGGGCATTCTGTAGAGCCGTCGGGCTGGGCGCCGCTGGTGCAGCGCATCGTTGCGAGCGGGCTTTTTGCGATACTGGTTGGTTCCAGCGTCAGCCATCTGCCGGAGACTGTTAAGTTTTGGCGAACTGCGGGGCGCGCTCGCTTCGCTCGGCCGGCCCGAGCGGATCTTTCTCGTTATCGGCAGCGCGGTGATCGCTGGTTGCTTCTTTGCCGGACAAAGCGTCGGATATCGTGGCGTGTTCTTTCTTCTGGCCATGCCGGGATTGCTCGCGATCTCGCGCACGTCTAGTCGCGATCTCCGCAATCTGGGCCTCGGCACCTGTGTGGTCATTGTGCTGCTGATGTGGGGCGAATGCTTTCGCCTCGCGCTATATCGTGCTCTCGAACATCCCGGCGTACCCGAGATGCTTGCCGGCAATTTGAAGATCCTGTTCTGGTTCTTCCGGGAACTCGGGTGGTGGTGGACCATCAGTGTTATGCTGACTGTGCTGGTCGATTTTCTCTGGACTTCCCCTGTAGCGCTTTGGCTGTCATCGCGATTCCGTCACTCGGTGGTAGATGTCAGGTGACCAGGCGCGCCCCGTCGATCCCCTTACCTGCAACCCGGCGACGGTTGAGGGGCAGTATCCAATCGTTCATCAATTTACCTGAACATCGGAAAGTGTAACAGCGGTACCATCGACCTACTCTGGAACACCCGCCCCAGTTGCCTCGTGAGCAAGCAGTTCCCTGTATGGAGTAAAATCTTGCCGATCTCACCTAATGTCATCCTCGGGTCCAACATCGGCTTTTACGATGAGCGTTTAGTAAATTTATATGGATGCCGTATAGGTGACCGAACGAAGATAGGGGTGTTTGTCGAAATCCAGAAAGGTGCGGTTATCGGCAACCGCTGTAAAATCTTATCTCACAGCTTTATTTGCGAGGGTGTCGAGATCGCCGATGAGGACTTCATCGGGCACGGCGTGATGTTCACCAATGATAGCTGTCCCCGCGCGACGAACGCGAAGGGGCACTCGCAGACTGACGGGGATTGGAAAGTCATCCCCACCAGCGTCCATCCTCGCGCCTCAATCGGCAGCAATGCGACGATCCTTCCGGGCATCACCATTGGCGAAAACGCCCTGATCGGTGCCGGCGCGGTTGTCACCCGCGATGTGCCCGATCATGCAATCGTCGTCGGCGTCCCTGCTCGGATCATTGGCGATGTTCGCACCGTAGCGCCAAGGGTTCTCCAGGAATGATACCTTCAGCTCTAGTACTCGATGCCGATATCGAACGGGTTCCATTCTCCGACCTTTCGCCGCAATGGTGGGAGATAGCTGACGGGGCGCGCGCCAATATCGACACCTTGTTCGCGAGCGGCAGCTTCTGCCTGGGGCCGTTCGTCGAAGGTTTTGAGGCCGCCGTCGCCAATCATCTGGGCGGTCGCCATGCCGTTGGCGTCAATTCCGGAACTGCCACACTCTATCTGGCGCTGATTGCGGCCGGTGTACGCTCTGGAGACAAGGCACTGGTGCCAGGGGATGATGAGTCTCAAGCAGAGGGGGGCGCTGAAAGCTATTCCGACGTGCACTCCATGATGCAGTGCGTGTAGGGCAGATGCGGCAGCAGATTGCCCACAGTAGAATGCACCTTACCGAAACACTGCCGCGCGAGCGCTCGGTACTCTTCGGGTGTGCGCACGTGGCGCCCACGATCGAGACTGACCATCAGCCTGGCAAAAAGAGGCTGGCCACGTACGAATGCCGCATCGCCCGTCACCATACGACCCCGGTCCGCGAGACATCGACGCATTTCCGAAAAGAGTTGCGCGACGGTGTGATCGTCGATGTGATGCAAAAGGCCAAGTGCGAGGACGATGTCATATCGTTGCGACGGGTCAAGGGAGAGATTTCTCACGTCTGCGACGATGAATTCGCCGCGGTTGCCGTATCGGCGACGCGCGTCCGCTATATACTGATGATTGTTGTCGATTCCGACATAAGACGCGACCGAAAAATGATCGAGCATCCGCGCCGTTCCGCAGCCGACTTCGAGAACACGATCATCGGGCCGCGCTCGAATGAACTCGTCAACCAGCCTTTGCCTGGAACCCCTGGCGCCGATGGCCGTCTGAAATGCATCGTATATGCCGGGGACGGAAAGCAGGCGCCACGCTCCCTTCTCCCGTTGAACTCCTCACCCTTGCCGAGATTTCCACTGTTGCCTTTTATCATATTGATGTGGCCCGCACCATACGGTGCCGGCCCTGCGACCGGATCTCGTCTTCTAATTAACCTGCAAACTGGGATATCGATCCGCCTATCAGCCTAGGTAACACCCTCTTGACTATCCAACAACGTTACACCACTGGGCAATTGTTTACAAGGTGTTTTGCGACACTCTCGGAGGCGCCAAAACTTCGATCAGGAGGTTGTCGGTGATTTCTGTCGTGACGCCGGCCTACAATGAGGCACGCAATCTCCCGGTCATGTATGAGCGCCTACGCGCGGTACTCGACTCAACCGGGGTGGATTGGGAGTGGATCATCATTGACGATTCGTCGAGCGACGACACTTTCGCTGCCGGCGAAGCGATCACCGCTATGGACCGTCGCGTTCGCGTCTTCCGGTTTTCGCGGAACTTTGGTTCGCATGCTGCAACGATCTGCGGCCTCGATCACGCACGCGGCGACTGCGCCGTCGTCATGGCCTCGGATCTGCAGGATCCTCCGGAGGTCATTATGGCGCTGCTCGCAGGATGGCGGGAGGGCGTCCACATCGTGTGGGCGGTTCGCTCGCAGCGAGAGGGGGAATCCCGCTCCACGCTTGCTCTTATCCCGGCTCTATCACTGGATTATGCGCAAGGTCGCAGGCCTTAAAGATGTGCCTGCCACAGGCTCCGATTTTGTCTTGCTGGATCGCCGGGTGATCGATGCCGTCTGTCGGTTTCCTGAGCAGAACGCGAGCCTCTTCGCCCTCGTCACTTGGATGGGTTTTCGCCAAACTTCGGTCGCGTATGAGAAGCAGGCGAGGCTGCACGGCCGATCCGGCTGGACCCTAAGCAAGAAGATCAAGCTCGTCGTCAACTCGCTGACGTCGTTCACCTATCAGCCGGTCCGATGGATGTCGCTCATTGGCCTCATCGTTTCGATTCTCGGCGTAATCTATGCAATAGCGGTGGTGTCGAACGCGCTTCTCGGCTCACCGCCGGAAGGCTGGACCTCGCTGATGGTCGTCGTGCTCTTCCTCGGGGGTGGACAGATGTTCATGCTCGGGGTGCTAGGTGAGTATATTTGGCGTGGGCTCGAGGAAGCGCGTCGCCGACCTCGGTACCTGATCGAGCGAGTCGCCGGCGAGTGGGTCACTGAGCCACCCGTGGTCAGTAGACTAAAGCAGCATTCTGCGGCGCCGACATCCGTGGTCGAAGCCACTGGGGTGAGCTGATCGACACTGAGCGGCTAGCTCAAAAGCTCTAATTTGACTGTCGAGACGGCGACGAGGGCCGACACTGGTACCGGTCTGCTTGCCGACCGGCCGCTATGTCGCCGCGAACCGTGCCAATTCCTCGCGTTGTCGCAGATCGGCTTCGAGAGCTTCAACGCGCGCTGTCAGATCTTGCACGTGTCGGTCTGTGCCATAGATCGTCCCATCCGGCAGATCGTGAGAGACAAAAGTCAATGGCTGGACTATACAGCCATCGCCGATCGTGACTCCCGGGCCAATCACCGACGGGCCAGCAATGAAACAGCGCTGGCCGATTCGTGTCTTTATATAGCGGATGGTGCCTCGGCTCTTGCCGGTATCGGCTGAGAGGGCTTGCTGGTGACTCGTGTGAGACCAGACCATCACGCTCAAACCAATTTGCGTGTAATCGCCAATCTCAAGACCCCCCTGAGCGTCGAGCACCGCGCCCTCCCCGATCCACACGAACCTGCCGCAGGTGAATTTTTCCGGAGCCAAGATCTTCGTCCGCTCGCGTATGCGGCAACCCTCGGGCAGGCCGTAGAACCGCGCGCGCTCGCTGTCGGTCATCAACTCACCGACGTATCGCGAGAGGATTTGGGCGCGCAGGATGGGGTCGGTCAATTCGTCGAAGATCATCATGGCGGTAGTCTCGTTCTTCTATGGTCTGCGCGAAGGCAAGCAAGACGGCGACCGCCTGTTTACGCTGCTTTTCGAGGACCTCCAAGCAGTCACAGCAGTAGAGCCTGCCCATCGCCTCCCTCGCGGCCATCAAATAGGTCGCGAACATTCTGCGGCATCCCAAGGTGCGCCCAATGGACGTCAACCGTTAAGCAGGTCCTTCCCGGATCAGCCGTCATCGTGCTATTTCTTGAGAACAACATCGCGCTATCCGGCAAACGAGGGGCCGGCTACAATGGCGCCCGTCAGCGGTCCAGTCAGTCCGAACATGACGGAGGTCGCTGCCACTTCCCGCGGGATCGGCCTGGACAAGGCTGAAGGGCGGCGGCCAAAGCCCCCTCGCGAACTCTCCACCCTTCCAACGAACCGGCAGGGCCGAAACCAGCAGCGTTGACGGCGCTAGAACCAGACAGTCGAGGGCTCGCAGATCGGAGACAATCGCCGAACAAAGCTGCGGCCGACGAGAAGCGCGAGAGGGCCGACGCCGACAGCCTCGCTGCCGAGAATGCGGATGACCAACTGCCAGCGCCAGACCAGGACAAGGAATTGTACCTCAACAACCAGCCCGGCCAAGCCGAGACCCGACGGAGCGGCGCGACCGATCAGACCAGGGACGGAATCGAGGTCGACGGAGTGGAGAACCAGCCATCGAGCGAGCACCGTCACCAGCCACCGGGCAGCGACGATGAGTTTCGCGCGGGGCAAGCCGGGCAACCGCTAGACACGATGCATCGCCGCTGCGTAAGAGTTCAATTGGAGGGCGCGGGGCATTCGATCAGGATTAGCGCCTCGCCACCTCCATGGTAATAACATCGAGCGCGGTCAGTACGCGATCCTGCTGTTCCGGAGTGAGTTCCGGGTGCATCGGCAGTTGCAAAGTCGACGCTGCCGTGACCTCCGTCAGCGGCAGCGAAGTCGCATCCCGCCGATAGGGCGGCTCCAAATGAGAGGCCATGACGCCGCGGCGCGTCGGGATTCCCATTTCGAAAAGTCGGTCCATGACGGCATTGCGCGACAAGCCGGCGTCCGCGCGCAGCCGGATTTGATAGCTTTGCCAATTGTGAGTGAGCCCCGGTGGGACATGCGGAGCGATGAGCGCGGGGTGGCCGGAAAGATGGGCGCCGTAACGGGCGGCCACGGCGCGCCGTCGTTTCAGGATGTCGTCCAGCCGATCCAGCTGGGCGAGACCGATGGCCGCCTGAATATCGGTGATGCGATGATTGTAGCCGATCTCGGGGTAGCTCTCGAACTGCGTCGGCGGGCCTGCGTGACGCGCATAGTCGGACAGCGACATGCCCTGGTGGCGCAACCGCCGCAGGCGCTCGGCCAGCGCCGCATCATCGGTGGTGATCATGCCGCCCTCGGCGGTGGTGACGACCTTGCGCGCATGCAGGCTGAATACGGTCGCGTCGGCCAGCGCCCCCACCGGCCGGCCCATATTGAAGCTGCCGAAGGCGCAGGCGGCATCGTCCAGCACCCGCAGGCCGTGCCGGCGGGCCAAAGCGCCGATCGCGTCGATGTCGCACGGCAGCCCGAGCTGATCGACCGGCATGATCACCCGGGTGCGGTCGGTGATCCGGCGGGCGGCGTCGGCGGGATCGATATTGTAGGTAGCGGGGTCGATCTCGGCAAAGACCGGGGTTGCGCCGACATGGCGGATGACGTTGACCGAGGCGATAAAGGTCAGCGACGGGACGATCACCTCGTCGCCGGGGCCGATGCCCCAAGCGTGCAGCACCAGAAAGGCGCCGGTCGTCCAACTCGAGACCCCGACGGCGTGATCGGCGCCGCACAGCTTCGCAAAACGCCGCTCGAATTCCGCCAGGCACGGGCCGCCCACCACCCAGCCGCTGCGCACCACCGCCGCGGCGGCTTCCGCTTCAGCCTCGCCAAAGCAGGGGCGGCTGAACGCGATGGGCTCGCTCACCCGTGCATCTCCAGGCCGTCTGGAACTCGCAGCTCCTCGCCAGTGTCCGCCGGAAGGCGCCAGTTGCGTATGTCGTTTTCCAGAAGCGCGGCGGGATCGGGATGGGCCGCGCGGAACCAGTCGAGATAGCGGCCCAGGCCCTCTTCGAGGTTCACCTTGGCGGCAAAACCGAGAGTTTCGCGCGCGAGGCGGGTATCCGCCCGAAGCGCCCGGACGTCGCCGGGGCGCGCCTCGATGAACCTTGGCGCAAGGCCGGGCGTGCCGCACAGCCGCGCAACGGCTTCCGCCACCCGCCGCACCGTAACCATCTCGCCGTAGGCAATATTGACGGCGCGGCCGATAAGCGTGTCGCAGCTCGCGGCGAGCGCGATGCCGCGGACCGTCTCGGTGACATAAGTGAAATCACGGCCGTTTTCCCCCGTGCCAAAGATCACCGGCGGCAGCCCGTTCAGCACGCGGATCACAAAGCGGGGGATCACCTCGGCCAAATCCCCGCTCGTGTGCTCGCGCGGACCGTAAGTGTTGAACGGCCGCACGACGATCGTCGGCAACCCGTAAGTCTGCCAGTAGGCTTTGGCATAGTGTTCACCGGCGAGCTTGGCGGCGCCGTAAACCGTAACCGGTTCGCATACGGCCGTGGTTTCGACGAGAGGCTCGCACCGGCAATTGCCGTAAACCTCCGATGATGAACAATAGATGAAGCGCCCTACTCGCCGGCGCCGGGCGGTTTCGAGGACGTTCAGGGTTCCGGTGGCATTGACCTGGTGATTGCGCAACGGCTCCCCGAGCGAGCGGCGCACGCATTGAACGGCGAGATGGAAGACGACATCGCTTCCCGCCATCGCCGCCTCGATCGCGTGCGGGTCGAGTATCGAGCCTTGCGCGATCCGCACGTCGCCCCGGCTCCCTGCTTCACTGAGATTGGCGCGCGTGCCGGTCGAGAAGTCGTCGAGGACGGTGACCGCCCAGTCCTCGGCCACGAGATGGTCGACCAGATGGCTGCCGATGAACCCGGCCCCGCCGGTGACCAGGCAGCGGCCCATCATTCGGCTGCTTGCTGCAGCGAGGAAGTGGTCCGCAGACTGGCGTCGAGCGAGGATTGCGCGCGCTCCAGCATGTCGATGATCCGCAATCCCTTGCGGCCGTCCATGATCGAGCGTTCCCGGCCGGCGATCACCTTGCCGAAATGGGCCACCACTCCGGCCAACGGCTCGCAATCAGACACGCGCGGCGCGTAGATGTCGCCGATCCGGTAGCTCGGCATGATATGACTGCGCTGCTCTTCCTCATGGAACGAGATGCCGCTGTCGTAGATCTTGAGCTTTTCCTCGCGGTTCAGATCGTCCCAGACCACCATCCGCTTGCTGCCCCCGATGGCGATGCGGCGAACCTTGACCGGCGACATCCAGCTCAGATTGAAATGCGCGATGGTGTTGGAAGCAAAGTGGACCGTGACATAGGCGATATCGGGCAAGTGCGGGTTGACATGGCAATATCCCGTCGCTTCGACGTGCAGCGGGTCTTCGTCGAACAGATAGTCCATGATCGAGAAATCATGCGGCCCCAGATCCCACAGCACGTTGAGGTCCGGCTGGAAGAGGCCGAGATTGACCCTGAGGGAGTCATGAATAGGAAACCGCGCCGAGCGAGCCGTTCTGATGCAGCTGGCGCAGCTTTTCGACCGCGCCGTGGAAGAGATATGTGTGGTCGACCATCAAGGTAACGCCGCTGCGTTCGGCCAGTGCCACCAATTCCTGGGCCTCCGCTACGCTGGCGCACATGGGTTTTTCTACGAGGACATGCTTCTTGCGGACGAGCGCCCGGGCCGCCAGAGAAAAGTGGGTGGCTGCGGGCGTGGCGATCACCACCGCCTCGACCTCGGGATCGTCGATCACCTCCGTCCCATCGTCATACAACCGGATCGCCGTGCTCGTTCGGCGAACCCTCTCCCGCGCGCTGTCCCGGATGTCGGACACGCCCACGACCTCGAATCGCGGATCGCCCGCAAAAGTCCGAAGCAAATTCTGGCCCCAATAGCCGTGACCACACAGCCCGACTTTGACGACGCTCACACTTCCTGCCTCGCGATGGCGGTTCTGACCTGCCTACCGGCCGGCCTTCCTGCAATGGTTTTCGGGAGCGTCCCGGAACGAATGAACAAGTAATCTTTCTACGGTAAAGCTACACATTATTCAACCAACGCCGATTTCGTGATCAGGATTAATTCATTGAATATCGAAAGCTTTTGAGTTAGTCTGCGAAAATACTGTGAACCACAATCAACCCCATAGCCATGGCTGATACAGCGCTTCCGACGCCCGGCGGCAGCCGTCGGGACAATCCGTCGCCCGGCAGCAGAGCACCACGCTGGCGGCGGTTGGTCGAGATCGAAGACCGGATTTTCACCGAGCGCCGCATCAGGTTTTATGGGCTCGGGGTGGCGATCGCCTACGCGCTTTCCCTGGCGTGGCGGCTGGTCCATGGGCAATGGGTCATTCTTCCCGATGGCAGGCTTAGGTGTGTCGACTTTGGCTGGATGTGGTTGAGCGGCGGTTCGCGGTCGCGGGTAATTCTTCTAAAATCTTCGATTATTCGACATTTTCAGCTGCACAGATTGCGCTGTTTGGCCACGGCAACTGCCCTTTCATTACGCCATACGTATATCCGCCGACCTACCTGTTTATGACCTACTTCCTTGGGTTTATGCCTTACTTACTTGCTTTCGCGGCGTGGGTTCTGGCTACTCTCTTCCTTTACGGAACGAGCCGTATACAGCATAATCCCTCGCCGAGCGGCAGTGATTGCCGCAATGTGTCCGTTTTGCGTGGCGGTAAATGCCGACTTCGGGCACAACGGATTTATCACCGCTGCGCTGATCGGCTTTTCGCTCGCGTTCTTGGAACGGCGCCCGTGGCTCTCCGGAATATTTTTGGGCCTCCTCAGCTACAAACCGCATATCGGCGTGCTGTTCCCGCTCGCGCTTCTGGCATCTCGGAATTGGCGAACCCTCGCGAGCGCGACGATGGCGACCGCGATCTTCGGCATCGGGGCGGCGTTCGCCTTTGGTTTCGCAGGCTGGGAGTCTTTCTTACACACGCTCCTCACCCGCCAAGCAACTTTGAGCCCGGACTTGGCGGTCCCACTCGCCCTGCATTCCGTTTTTGGTTTGCTTCGTTGGGCGGAGATGACCGGTCGGGTTTCATGGGGCGGGCACGTCATCGTTGCCGCCATCGTCGCGCTGACAGTTTGGGTTGTTTGGGCCAAGCCGATCCCATTTTCACTAAAGGCAGCGGTTCTTTGCATCGGATCCGCGATGGTGCCGCCCTACATCCTCTTTTACGATCTTTGCATTCTCGCCATCGCCGTCGCCTTTCTCGTTCGCGACGGCATGTCGCGCGGATTTCTCCCCGGCGAGCGAACAGTAATTCTCCTTTGCTTCGCCGCCCTCTTTCTCGTGCAGGTCCCGATCGGCCCCGTTGTCTGCGTCACCCTCCTGTTTCTTGCTGTTCGACGGGTCATCGCATCGGGCAGGATCGACCGAACTCCTGTTAGTGCGGACACCAATAATTTTGAGATGAAGGCAACCGCTGGCGATTAACTTTCCCGAGCGGTAGAGCCGGTTTCGTAGCTGTAGCCGCTCCATCGGGGCGTCTTAGAGCGCAGAGATCCGGCGAGCCAGATAAGGCCAAATTGGTAATAGTGAGTGCCCAAAGCATTGGATAGCTACCCTGCCGCTTCATCCGCAACCGGCATCCGCAGGTGGCAGGTATTTCTCGCCTCATTGCGTGACGCTCCATGGCTGACGCGACGCCGCATGATCGCGTACTCGGCGGCACTGATTGCCGGCACAGTCGCGGTAATGACATGGGTGCTGAGCGGACGCGGGATGGCCGACCCTATGGGCCGGCCAGTCGGCACGGATTTCCTCCGGCTTTGGACAGCTTCTTACGCTCTGCTCAACGGCGAAGGGCGGGCGATTTACCAGCCTGATGCGTTTTTCGCGCTGGAACGGGCTGTCACGCAGCCCTCTACGCCGGAATTCTACCCGTGGAATTACCCACCTTCCTCCTTCCTCATCGTATACCCGTTGGCGCTGCTGCCGTACCTGCAGTCGCTCGCCGTTTGGCTCGCGCTCGGGCTTGCCGGATACCTGGCGGCATTGTGGCGGATCTTTCCGAAGCCGCTGACGCTGTGGCTCGGCCTCGCCTTTCCCGCCGTGTTCTGGACTGTTACGCATGGCCAGACCTCCTTCCTGACGACGAGCCTGTTTTGCTGGGGATTGCTCCAGCTTCCCCGGCGTCCCGTCCTGGCCGGCATATTGCTTGGTGTCCTGACATTCAAGCCGCATCTCGGTTTGCTGCTGCCGGTGGCTCTCGTCGCCGGAGGGCATTGGCGCGCGATCGTCGCGGCGGCGCTTACGGCTCTTCTTTCCGCCGCGGCGTCGGTCGTCCTCTTCGGCATCGGCGTGTGGGCGGATTTCCTCGCCAGCACAAACGATACCCGGAGCATGCTCGAGAGCGGCATGAATTTTGGCCATTATTACAAGATGCAATCGGTTTTCGCCGCGGCACGGCTGCTCGGATCTCCAATGCTTTTCGCCTACGGTCTGCAGGCGCTTGTCGCACTCGGCGCTGCGGCGGCCGTGGTGTGGGTCTGGCGGCGGCCGACGGGCGACCCGGATATGAAGAACGCCGCACTGATGGCAGCGACGCCGCTCTCGACGGCCTTCATTTTCGATTATGACCTGATGCTCCTGGCGCCGGCGATCGCCTGGCTCGCGCGCAAAGGTGTGACGGACACGCCCCTGCCGTATGAGCGCACCATACTAGTGGCCACCTTTCTGGCGCCGTTTGTCTCGCGTGTCGTGGGCATGCAAATGCACCTGCTCCTAGCTCCGATTTGCATTGCCGCTTTACTCGTCGTGATTGTTCGCCGTATTCAATATCGCGAAAAGGGTATAACGGTTATTTAACAGACAAACGTTTTATTTATCTGACGCTGGGAGCGTGTTCGTGAAGCTAGATCTGCAAAGCAATGACGATCGAGAAAAGATCGAAAATCGCTCACCCGATTTGCTCACATTTCTGCGAGATAAACTAATAATACTCGAAGCTTGGTTATTTACCCAGCGGCGAATTCGGCTGTTCGGATCGGGGGTGCTTGTCGCCTATGCCATGGGCCTGGCCGTGCGATTGCATTCGCACGATTGGCTTTTTCAGGAAAACGGCAAGCCGTTATGCACCGATTTTGGCACGATCTG
Source organism: uncultured Alphaproteobacteria bacterium (assembly GCA_963700195.1). Taxonomy (GTDB): domain Bacteria; phylum Pseudomonadota; class Alphaproteobacteria; order ATCC43930; family CGMCC-115725; genus AP-15. Next base: position 108,075 of record CAVOWQ010000008.1, on the reverse strand, counting down.
GATCACCGGCATCTTTGCGGGGTCGAACAATCCCGCGCGGATGTACACCGATGCGGCATGGTTGACCGCCTGGAAAAGTCTAACCGGTCTCGACAGCTGCCTCCTCGCACAGGGCCAGTACAGCTATCCACATAACAGCTATCCTCCGGTGTTCCTGTTCTTCACCTATCCATTCGGGTTATTATCTTATACTCAGGCGTTTTTCGCTTGGACGGCGGCAACACTGCTGCTCTATCTGATAGCGATTTATCTGATAGTGCCTCGCCCGATTGCTATTTTGGCGGCTCTTACACCATTCCCTGTGTTCTTCAATTTTTTTCTCGGACAGAACGGATTCCTCGTCGCGGGGTTTATGGGACTGGCGCTCTCTCTGATAGAGCGGCGGCCTGAATTTTCCGGATTACTTATCGGACTGCTGACGTTCAAGCCGCAAATCGGCATTCTTTTCCCGTTTGCGCTTTTGGCCTCGCGTAAGTGGCGCGTGGCGACGGCCGCTGTGGCAACGAGCGTGGTGCTGATCGTCATATCTGCCTTTGTTTTTGGTTATCAAGGATGGTCCAACTTCATCCACACGCTGCTCAATCGACCAAGTCTGGGTATGCGGCTGGAATCGGTATATGGGTTTCTTTGGTCGGCTGGGATCAGCTGGCCCATCGCATGGGCAATACACCTGGCTGTCGCTGGTGTCGTCACGGGGCTCGTGTGCTGGCTATGGGCGAGGCCTCTCCCTTATACGCTGAAAGCTGCGGGCCTTTGCAGCGCGGCCGCATTAGCGACACCGTATGTGCATGGCCACGATCTATGCATCCTCGCGGTAGCCGCCGCCTTCTTGGTCAGGGAAGGTCTTGAGCGCGGGTTTCTGCCGGGCGACCGCTTGGTCATGCTCTTTTCGTGGATCGTGCTGTTCTTGGGTTTCCGCGATTTCACCAGCGGATGGATTCCATGCCTAGCGCTTCTTGCTCTTGTTGTTCGGCGGGCCCGAGCCGTCTCGGCATCGAATTGCGTCGCCCCGAACGAGGACCGCAGATCGCTTGTGACAGCGATATGAAATTTAAAAGCAATGGTATCTGATTTGGGTCCCGCGCCTCTTTTCGATCGACCAACCCCGCGCCTGCTCGGCATCTTCGCGGCTTGGCGATTGCGGGCGTACAGCCTTGGTATCGCGATAGTTTACTCCGTCGTTTTCATCCATGTCTTCCGAGGCGGCGGCTGGATCGTCAGCGGCACAGGCGCGCCGCTCTACACCGATTTCTCGACCGCCTGGGTCGCCGGAGTGCAGGCTCTGCATGGAGATGTCGCCGCGCTCTATGACCCGGCTGAATTCGTGAAGATTCAGACGGCGCTACTGGGAGAGCAGAAATTCCTTTATCCGAATTGGCCTTATCCGCCCACCTTCTCCCTGATTTTGGCGCCGTTCGCTTTACTGCCTTATCTTTGGGCATTTGCAACCTGGACATCCATAACTCTGCTCGGCTGTATTATCGTAGTATATCTGATCGTGCGGCGGTCGCCGGCGATCCCTCTGGTGCTGGCATCGCCCTTCACGGCGTGGAATATCATGCCGGGGCAAACCGCGTTCCTGACCGCTTCGCTGCTCGGCGCCTCGCTATTATTTCTCGAGCGCCAGCCGCTTCTCGCGGGCGTCTTCATTGGGTGCCTTACGTACAAGCCGCAATTCGGTATTCTGATTCCTGTGGCACTTGTCGCCGCGAGGCAGTGGCGCGCGGTTGCGAGCGCCGTTGCGACGGCCGCCCTGTTGGCCGGTGTGTCGGTCGCGGCGTTCGGTGCGTCCGCGTGGGAAGCATTCCCCCGAGGCCTTTTCCAACAATTCGGCGTCGTTCTCACAGCCGAAGGGCTACCCGAACTCAGTGGCCAATTGGGGATATCTCCAGACGGTCTACGGATTGATACGTTACCTGCACGGCGGTGCTACGCTCGCTTGGATCGGCCAAGCTTTTGTGACGTTGAGCGCCGCGGCAATCGTGTGGTTCGTCTGGCGCTCGCCGACGCATTACGCGTTGAAAGCGGCGTTATTGTCGGCCGCGGCGCTGCTGGGGTCGCCCTACGCCTTCGCCTACGACATGGCAGCGGTCGCGATTCCCGTAGCCTTTCTTGCGAAGGACCAGATGCGCTGCGGCATGCTGAGGGGCGAGCAAACTATCCTGCTGGGGCTGTTCAGTGCCGTTTTGGCTCTCCTCGTGATTTTTAGAGACCCACCCGACGGCAAACCGTTCGGCAGCCTTCCAGGCCTTGGCCCCGCGGTGCTGATCCTGCTGTTGAGCTTGATCTTGCGTCGAATCCTTAATTCCCGCCGGCGGGAGGAAGGTGTCGCTGCGCAAATCGGTAATGTCGATATTTTACCATCAGGCGAAACCTAGGAATTTTATAAAATTTTCTGCGACAACTCTTCTACCCAATGATTGATTCATCGGCAGGTAGAAAGCGGGCGCGGAAAGGCGGCGTGAGACCCTGTCATTGGCACCTATATCGAAGGATCTCTTGATGCGTAAGTTAATCAATCGCCTCCGCCGCGACGACGAGGGCGCGGCGCTGGTCGAATATGGTATGCTTGTCGGCCTGATCGCCGTGATCTGCGTGGTGGCTGTGACGACCCTCGGTACCGAGGTCAGCGCGGCATTCAGCAAGATTGCGAGCTCCCTATCAGGCCTCTAATAAAGTGGTGCACGGTGCGGTCGGATGCGAGGTTACCGGCATTTGACCGCGCACTTCTCGCCCGCGCGGCTGTCAGGGAGCTAGAAGTCCGGGGCGCGCTGTCGTTGATGCGAACTGTGAAGGGCAAAATCTGATGCATAAGATTATCGATCGCTTCCGCCGAGAAGAAGAGGGCGCGGCTCTCGTCGAATATGGGATGCTTGTCGGGCTGATCGCGGTGATCTGCGTCGTCGCCGTTACTACCCTCGGCACGGAAGTCAGCGCGGCGTTCAGTAACATTGCGAGCGCCCTGTCCGGTTTCTAACGAACGGTTCCGTTGCGCGGTCGGAAGCTAGCTCCCAGCCTCCGGCTGCGCACTCCTCGTCCTCGCGGCGCGGCAAAGAACTTTAGAAGGAAAGGCTAGATGCGCAAATTTATCCACCGGGTTCGCGGGGATGAGGAGGGCGCGGCCCTGGTCGAATATGGTATGCTGATCGGCTTGATCGCTGTGGTCTGTCTGGTGGCCGTTACAACTCTCGGTACAGAAATCAGCAGCGCCTTCAGCTATTATGCAGCTCATCTAGCCGGGGTCTGATGCCTAACCAATCGACACCGGTCCGGCGGAGGAGATGATATTGCAGTTAACTATTCTTTTTCTCGGGATCGGCATCTTTGCCGTCGTGGCTTACGGTGATATCCGAACTCGTCGCATTCCGAACGAGATGATCGTCGCGATCCTCGCGCTCGCCGCCTTTCGCATCGCGATCGAGGGCGACCCGCGCGCCGGCCTCTACACGCTTGCCGCCGCCGCCGCGCTCTTTGTCGCGACGTTTCTGCTGTTCTGGCGCGGCCTGCTCGGCGGCGGCGATGTCAAGCTGATCGGGGCGACCGCGCTCCTGATCGGCTATCACAGTTTTTTCGAGTTTCTGTTCGTCATGAGCATCTCGGGCGCGCTGATCGCGGTCGCCGTGCTCGCGCGCGACCGGCTCGGATCGCGCCGCGTGACGACGCCCGCCGCTCGAAGAGCAGGAAGCCCACGCGCGGCTTACCGTGCCCTATGGGGTCGCGATCGCCGCGGCCGGTATAGTCGTCCTCCTCGTGCAATATTTTCCCCCAGGTGAGCCGCGATGCGTGCCAAGACAATCCTGACCGGGCTGTTTCTGATCTCGCTCGCGGTCGCCGTCATCGTGATCCTGCGCGCCATGCCGGGGCAGGTCGACGCCAACGCCGACGCGCCAAAGCAGGAAATTCTAGTCGCCACGGTGCCATTGGCAGCCGGCACATTACTGCGCGCCCAGGACGTGCGGTGGCAGCCGGTCACTCGGCCGGTCGAGCCGGGGGAGATCGTCCGCCCATCCGAGGCCGCCCGCCAGACCAAACCCGGGATCGATGAAGAGACGCGGGCGGAGGTCTATGGCGCCGCGGTCCGCCCGGCGCGCGACACCGCGGCGGGCGAGCCGATCCGGCGCGGCAACATCGTCAGGCCGGGCGACCGCGATTTTCTGCAGGTCGTGCTGACCCCAGGCGCGCGGGCGATCGCGATCCCCGTCGCCACTAGCGGGGCGAGCACCGGCCTGTTGTTCCCCGGCGATCGCGTCGACGTGATCCTGACGCAGAACTTCAAAAGCGAGGGCGCGGCGATCACCCGCCGCTCGGTCAGCGAGACGGTCGTCGAGAACCTCCGCGTGCTGGCGGTCGACGCGCTGGACGCAAAGGCGCCGTCGGGCAGTTTCGGCCGGACCGTGACCCTCGAGGTGACGCCAACGCAGGCCGAGAAGATCAACGTCGCCACCGAGCTCGGCAAACTGTCCTTGACCTTGCGCAGCGTCAGCGGCCCGGACGGCGTTCTCGCGACCTCGACGGCCGGCCCCGGTCCCTCGACCGGTGTCAAGCCGACCTGGGCGGGCGACGTCTCGCCGGCGCTCGGCGGCGCGATGCCGGAGAAGGCGATCACGGTCCAGCAGCCGCCGGTCGAGGTGGTTCGCGGCTCCAAGAGGGAAGCGGTGAAGACGGAATGACTGGTGTGGAGAATATTCGAGTTCGGCCCCCCACTCGGCACGGGCGGATCGCGGAAGGACCCAAATCATGAGGAGCGTGCTCGAAGCTCCCGCGCCGATCGAGAGAACGGCGCCCAGCAAGCTGCCAGTTGGCCGGCCTCAGTTTCTGGCGTTCGTCGCAGACGCCGAGACCGACAAGCTCCTGCACGAATGCGTGACGCAGCTGGCGCTGGGTCAGGGCACGATTATGCGCGGCGGCGTTGGGAAAGCCATAGAGCATCTCGGCCAGCATCGCTCGCCCCACATCCTGATCGTCGACGTCAGCGGCATCGATTTGCCGGTGTCGAGGATCCATGAGCTGGCGGAGGTCTGCGAACCGGGTGTCGCGGTGATCGCGATCGGCAACCGCAACGAAATCGGCCTCTACCGTGATCTGCTGCAGGCCGGGGTCGCCGACTACGTCGTCAAGCCGCTCAACACGCAGCTGTTGGCCAAAGCGCTGGCCAGCGGCCGGGCCCATACCGGCGAAGCCAGCCCGATCCACAAAAAGCTTGGAACGATGGTCGCCTTTGTCGGGGCGCGCGGCGGTGTCGGCACGACGACCCTGGCGGTCAACACCGCCTGGTATCTCGCCAACCGGCAGAGCCGCCGGGTCGCCCTCGTCGACCTCGACCTGCAGAATGGCGATTGCGCATTGGCGCTCGACATCAAGCCGACTTCCGGGCTGCGCGAGGCGCTCGCCAATCCGCTGCGCATCGACAACACGCTGCTCGAGCGCGTGATGACGCCGGTCGGCGAGCGCCTGTTCGCGCTGAGCTCGGAAGAGCCGCTGAGCGAGGATCTGCATTTCACCGCCGTTGCCGTAGAGACCCTCGTCTCGGCGCTGCGCGAGCAGTTCCATTATGTCATCGTCGATGTTCCGCGGATCCCGGCGGCGCCGTATCGGCGGGCGCTCGAGATGGCTGACTTCCGCGTCACCGTCGCCGACCAGACGTTGCGCTCGGTGCGCGACACCGTGCGATTGCGCAAGGCGATCGGCGAGGGCGACGGCAAGCGGCCCAATATCCTCGTAGTCAATCGCCACGGCGAGGGCGGCCGGCATGCCGTGACCCTGGGCGAGTTGCAGCATGTCGTCGAAGTCAAACCCAAGACTGTGATCCCATTCCAGCCGACCTTGTTCACCACGATATCGGGCGGGGCCAAGATCGCCACTGCACAGCGCGGCAAATTCACCGATGCGATCGCCGCCCTCGCGCTCGAATTGTCGGGGCGGCCGCGCGAGCGGCGCCGCTGGTGGAGGGCCGACAGATGAGGTCGGCCAGCTTCGGCCGCCGCATCATCGAGCCGGGCGGTCATGAGCTCGTTCTGATCCCCGGCCAGGAAGCGGCGGCCCCGGCGCCCGAGCTCGCCAATCGCGACGAGCTGAAGGAGCAGATCCGCGCCGCGCTGATGTCGCGCATCGATCCCTCGGTGGCGGGCCGCATTCCGCGGCCGACCCTGCGGGCCGAAGTCGGCAAGCTGGTCAGCGAGATTGCGACCGAGCAGCGCATCCAGCTCAACGAGCTGGAGGAGGCCGCGCTCGCCGTCGAGCTGACCGACGATATGGTCGGGCTGGGTCCGCTCGAACCCTTTCTCGAAGACGACGAAGTCACCGACGTGCTGGTCAACGGGCCGTTCGATGTTTTTGTCGAGCGCCGCGGCAAGCTCGAAAAGACCAACGCCCGGTTTCGCGACGCCCAGCATCTCGTCGGTGTCGCGCAGCGAATTGCCGCCGCTATCGGGCGGCGCATCGACGAGGCGAGCCCGATGGTCGATGCGCGGCTCGCCGACGGCAGCCGCGTCAATATCGTCTTGCCGCCGCTGGTGCTCAACGGCGGGACGATCTCGATCCGCAAATTTCCCAAGCATGCATTGACCCTCGATGCGATGGTGCGGCAGCAGAATTTGTCGCCGAGCTCGCCCATCTCCTGCAGATCGCGGCCCACTCGCGGCTGAATATCCTGATCTCCGGCGGCACCGGCTCCGGCAAGACGACGTTGCTGAACGCGGTGTCGCAACACATCGAAACCACCGAGCGCATCATCACGATCGAAGACGCGGTCGAGCTACGCCTCCAGCAACCCCACGTAGTGCAGATGGAGACGCGCCCGCCCAATATCGAAGGGGCCGGCCATATCCCGCAGCGCGAGCTCGTTCGAAACGCGTTGCGCATGCGCCCCGACCGCATCATCGTCGGCGAGGTGCGCGGCCCCGAGGCCTTCGACATGCTGCAGGCGATGAATACTGGCCACGACGGCTCGATGACGACGGTGCACGCCAATTCGCCGCGCGATGCCCTCTACCGCGTCGAAAACATGGTGATGATGGCGAATTTGAGCCTGCCGTTGAAGGCGATCCGCATGCAGGTCGCGAGCGCGCTCAACCTCATCGTGCATATCGAGCGCATGCGCGACGGTGTCCGCCGCGTGCAGAACGTCGCCGAGATCGCCGGCATGGAAGGCGAGGTCATCACCGCCCGCGACCTCTTTACCTTCCGCTACCATGGCGAAAATCGCGACGGCACGATCGACGGCACCTTCGAATCGACCCGCATGCGCCCCGATTTTGTCTCCCGCGCCGCGCGCTACGGCCTCGACCGGGAGTTACTCGACGTGCTCGGCATCGTCGCGGCGATGCGCGCTTGATGCGGGGGATGCCCCTGTCGTGAGCCAGGTCGTTCTTTCCGTCCTCGCCGCCGTCGTCCTGATCGGTGCCGCACTCTTCGCATCTATGCGCACCGATCGCCGTAGGGCGAGTTGACAAGAGCGCCTGCGCGCGGTCGTTGCGACGGGGCCGATCGAAGACGCGCCCACCCTTTCGTTGCGGCGACCGTTGTCGCGAGCCGGCATCCGCGACTTCTTTTTACTTGCCAAACTATGGGTGCGCCTCGAAGCCGCGTTCGCGGCAGCCGGCAACCGGATCGGACTCCCGCACCTCGCCGTGACCGGGGTCGCAGCAGCGGGCATGACGGTGTTGTTCGCCGAAAAAATAATGGGTTTCAACCCTGCTCTCGTCGTGCTGCTCGGCATCGCTGCGGCGGTGGCCGCACCCCTGGTGCTGCTGCGCCTCCTCCAGAGCCGGTACCAGAACAAATTTCTCGATCCGTTCCCCGATGCGCTCGACCTGATGTGCCGGGCGGTCAGGGCCGGTCTTCCGGTGTTCGACGCGATGGAGGTGGCGGCGCGCGAAGTGATCGCCCCGGTGGGCACCGAATTGGCGCGGACCCTCGAGGAGATGCGCATCGGCGTCGACATCGACGAGGCACTGCAACACACAGCCGATCGCATTCGGGTGCCGGATTTCCGCTTTTCGTCGTCGCCCTCAAATTGCAGCGGCGCACGGGCGGCGGTCTCGCCGAGACCCTCGCCAATCTGAGCAACATCATCCGCCGGCGCAAGGAAATCCGCCTGAAAGCCCGGGCGCTCAGCGCCGAATCCAAGGCCTCCGCAACCGTGCTCGCTCTGCTGCCGTTCGCGGTCGGCGGACTATTGTTCTTCCTCAATCCTTCGCTGATGTCGGTTCTTTTGGACGACGCGCGCGGCCGATTTATGATGGGGATGGCCCTCCTGAGCCTCGCGATCGGAGTATCCGTCATGGCCGTCATCATCAGGCGGAGCCTGCGATAAACCATGCCCGGAACCGACACCTTTTACGACACCCTCGCCGGGTACCTGACGATCCGGCTCGGCCAGGCCAGCCTAGGCCCCGCGGGAACCGTGATCCTCGTGTTGACCCTCGCCGCGGCGCTCTTGTCGGCCCGGCATCTGTGGAAGATCGGCAAGCAGGAGGACCGCCTCGACCGGCTCGTGGCGCTGCGCGGCGCCCCGGTCGACCGGGCGGTTCGCGAGCGGCGCCCGCGCTGGTACCAGCGGCTTGGCAGCATCGTCGCAGCGAGCCCGGCGGTCGGCACTGCCGAGCAACGGCGATTGCTCGGTGTTCTCGCGGCCGCCGGGATTAAAGGGCACGGCAGTCTTTCGGGTTTTGTCGCGAGCAAGCTCTGCAGCGCCTTCATCTCAGCTGGGCTGATGTGGCTGTTCCTCGAATGGCGCGGATGGTTCGCCGGATCGACGACGATCCGCGTTGCCGTGATGCTCGGCGCGCTGATGCTGGGCTGGCGTCTCCCCGATTTTATCCTCTCGCGCTTGGCGGCGCGGCGACGGCACAGCCTCGAACAGGGCCTGCCCGATGCGCTCGATCTGCTCGTCATCTGCGCCGAGGCGGGGCTCAGCCTCGACCAGGCGATCGAGCAGGTGAGCGAGGATCTGCGCGCCTCCAACGCCGCGGTCGCGGACGAGTTCGCCACGACCGCATCCGAAATGCGGGTGTTGTCCAACCGCGCCGAGGCGCTCGAAAACCTCGTCGAACGGACCGGTGTTGCGGCCCTGCGCGGGATCACGGCGACGCTCAACCAGGCGATCCGCTTCGGCACCCCGCTCGCCGAGTTGATGCGGATCCTGGCCGCCGAAATGCGCACCGCGCGCCTGGCGCGCATCGAAGAGCGCGCCGCGCGGCTTCCCGTTCTGCTCGCCATCCCCTTGGCGCTCTTCATCCTACCGTCGCTGATGATGGTGATCAGCACGCCGGTCGCGCTTCGCCTCTCGGACACTTTAAAGAACAACTTTGGTGCCTTTTGACGGCGCGGCGCTCGCCCACCTCCAAGGAGCCGGGCGCATGCGGCTGGAGACAAACATTTCGTTAATGAATTAACCACCAAATCCGCCAATCGCGTCTAATAATTATTGAAAATTTTTCTCGTTTTAGCTACTATGCTGGTGGCTCCAGAAAACCAGTCGTTGTCCGCTCATTTGGCCTGAAATATGCCCCAAAACACCATCGGTGTTGTCTTCGTAGCCAATGACGAGGACGAGCTTACCTGCACGGAGGCCGGAAATGACGACTAAATTTAAATCGGTCGTTTGGGCATTCCCGCGTCGGCTGGCGAGCGATACTCGTGGCGCGACCCTCGCCCTTGTGGCGGCCTCGATCACCGCGCTGATCGGGTTTACCGGGCTAGGGGTCGAGACCGGGCTTTGGTACGCGATGAAGCGGCAGAACCAATCGGCGGCCGATGTCGCTGCGCTCTCCGGCGCGTTCGAGCTTCTCGCCGGGCAATCGAATGGGCTTTCCCAAAACACGGTTTATCCAGACATCTGTAACTTGGCGGAGCGGGATGCCGCGCGCAATAACTTCACCTTTACTTCCTTCTCCTGCCCAACGACGACGCCGGCCTGCACGAGCCCTTCTACGGGCCAAATGTGCGCTAACAATCCGCCGGTGCTCGGTATCTCTGCTGGCAACAACAATGCTGTCGAAGTCATTCTGTCGCAGCAACACAACGCGCTTCTCGCCAACCTCTTCCTGCCCAAGGTCACGATAGAAACCCGGGCTGTGGCGGCTATCAAGAACCTGGACACATCCTGCATCCTTGCCTTGAACTCTACCGGTACAGACATCAATATCGTCGGCTCCGCAGGCGTTTGTCTTGGTCCGGGCAACAGCTGTGGCAGCTGCGGCACACCCACGTGCTCGATGACCGCGGATTCTACAGATCCGAGCGCGATTCACCTGCAAGGCGCCGCCTGTGTAGCCGCGGATAACCTCGTCACCCCTGGCGGAGTCGGATTCACAGGGAACGGGCACACTCTTACCCTTAATTCGGGTCCACTCATCGGCGCGCCGCCTGTTGCCGACCCTTATGCGAGCACGCTGACGCACACCTTTCTTACCACAGGGATGCCGACAACCTGTGCTAGCGGACCGCCCTACCCGGCAAATTCGCAGATCTGCGGCGGCTTGAAGGTCACCGGGACCCTAAACCTGTTGCCGGGCACCTATTGGATCACCGATGGCGATTTAGATATTAAGAACAGCACGCTCGAAGTGTACGACCTGCGTCCCTGGAGGCGCAGGCGTCACCATCATTTTGACGACGGCCAAGCCGAGCGGGGGCCAGGTTGGCACTCTGACCTTGGGCGCCAACGGAGTGCTAAATTTGAGCGCGCCAGGCTCGGGGACCTTCGCCGGACTTGTCCTCATTCAGGACTTGAACGGCTTGCCGCCGGGTACGACCTATACCTCAACCACGAGCAACGCGCAGGCGAACGCCACCGAGTCCCTTAACGGCCTCGTCTATTTCCCGAATACCGCAATGACGTTCCAAGGAACGCCCGCTGCGGGGAGTGCTGCCTGCCTGGTGGTGGTCGTTAATACTCTGACCCTCCAGGGGAACCCCGAGTTGAATGACTTCGGGGTGCACCAATGCCGGACTAACCAATCTGCCGACGCCTAAAACCGTCGCTCTAACCGAGTGAGGTCGCCGTGAAGCGGAAACATCTGGCGATACTGAGGCCGCGTGGTCGAGGTTTCCCGGCTGCCGATGGAGCTGCGGCTGTCGAGTTCGCGATTACGGCGCCTATCCTGGTTGTGTTGGTGCTGGGTATCGCCGATTACGGGTTGCTGATGGCGGATTCGGCCGCCCTCGAAGGCGCTACACGAGCCGGGGCAGAGGTTGGCAAAGCAAATCCGAGCGTCACGGGCGCCCAACTCACCGCCCTAATCGGTTCTCTGAACCTTTTTCCATCCGGCATAACGCCCACCGTCACGTCCGTTTGCAGCTGCGTCGACAACACAGCAGTCGCCTGTCCTACCGTGACAGCGCCCCTAAACGCATGCGCGACTGCCAACAAGAGCAACCCGGTAACGAACCCGTACACCAGTCTGCCCGATAGCCGCGTTCTCAATTACGTCAGTGTCACAGCGGCACAAACGGTCAACCCGATCGTTTCATATGGGACCTTCACATCTGCAACTTCGCTGAACGTGAACACGACCATACGGACTCAGTGAAACGGAATTCAGAATGCCCGGGAGAAGCTCAAGGCGCAGGTGGGACGAGGGGGCGACCGCGGTCGAAACAGCGATCACAATTTCCCTCTCGTTGGCACTGGTCTTTGGCATCCTCGAGTTTGGGATGGCCTTTTGGCAGTCGAACACGATGGCGCTCGCCGTTGAGGAGGCGGGCCGCTATGTCATGGTCAACAATACCTCTTGCACCACTGCAAGCTGCGCCGAAACCCAGATGAAGAACACTCTATCCTCATATGGTGGCCTCGTGACCTCGGCGAATAGCGGGATTTGCCAGGGTACTCCTCCAAACCTTACTGCACCACCTGCCGGTAGTATGTGCGTTTACGCCACTGCTCCTGCTGGAGCCAACCCCCAAACTATCACGCTTGCAGCGGTTTATGCCTATAGCAATATCATCGTGCCGTCCGGGCTGCTCGCTGGGATCCTCTCCGGGCCGTTTACGAGCACGAGCTCAAGCCACATTTCCGCTAGACTGAGGAAAATGCAACTGGACTTCTCGGCGCCGGGTTTTGATTTCGTAAAGCTGCAGCAATCGCGCGCCTACGATTTGTTGATGCGGGTGCCGTTGCTGGGCTGGTCGATGTTTTGCGCGACATTGCAGATGGCGGGTCTCGCCCGCTATGTGCGCGAGGCCGATGCGGCGCTGCCGTTTGCCGTCTATGCCGTCAACATGGCGATGCGGCTGTCGACGATCGCCTTTCTTCTGCTGCTTGGCGCCTCGGTCGCCCTGCGGGCGCGGCCGACGGGCAAGGCCCGCGGGCTCGAGCCGCGGATCTCCGCCTTTGTCGGCGCGTTTCTCGTCTATGCCATTCCGTTCTTCCCGCGCCGCGAATTGTCCGTGACGGCGGAGATGGTCTCGACCTTGCTGGTCCTCTTCGGCAGCGCGGCGGCGGTCATCGCCTTGGCACGGCTCGGCCGCTCGTTCAGCATGATGTCGGAGGCGCGCCGGCTTGTCACCTCGGGTCCGTACCGGTTTGTCCGCCACCCGCTCTATCTTGCCGAGGAACTCGCGATCATCGGCATTTCCATGCAGTTCTTCTCGCTGCCGACCGCCTTGGCACTCGCCGTGCAAATCGCCTTCCAGCTGCGGCGCATGCACAACGAAGAGGCCGTCCTCGCCGAAAGCTTCCCGGAATACGCCGCCTATCGGCAAAGGACCGCCCGGCTGCTGCCCGGGATCTATTGAAGAAGCGGGACGACGGTCCACTGCGGGAGAGGGGCGAGCGCCGCGAGGCGGCTGAGGGTCTTGCCCCGCGCAGGAATTTTCTTCCGGCGTGGTGCGGCGGCGGTCAGAAATGGCTAATGTTGCCGAGCACGGCGAAGCCGAAAACCGACACCGCGAAAGTCATCGGCCCGCGCCGGCGCATAAAGATGGCCGCGAGGCATAGATAGGCCACGACCGCGAGTTCGGCACCCACCAAAGGGTGCCGAACTCGATTACGGCCTCTATGTCCCGGCGCGCCGCATGCTCACTGCACGCGATGCAGCCCGTAATCGGCGAGACAGCCGTCGATCGGGTCGCTTTTATCGGCAGTCTTTGCCCGGTCTTCGCAGGCGGCGACGACTGCCGCAAACTCGTTTTTCGAAGGCGGTTTTCCGTCCGCAGTTCGCCACTCGCGCAGCTCGGAGGAAGCCTTTGCGGATGTCGCGGCGTCCCCCGTGGCGCAAGCGATGAGGCCAAGGAACACAACAAGCGCCACCCCCCGCATCTCCAATACCCCTGAATTATTTCATAGATTTTCCCCACCCGGACTATACTCGATAGGGCCGCGTTCCGCCACTTTTTTCGGATTTCACAGCCGGTTGGGCTCACTCGATTTCGGCGAACCCGAGCTGGTCGGCCAACCCGTAGCCTTCCGCCAAACTGCGCAGCTTGTACCAGGTGGCGTCCTCGATCTCGATGCCGTTACTGTGGCGATCCTCCTCGCGCAGGTGCTCGATCTCGCCCGGATAGTACACGCCGCTGCTGCCTTCGGCCGGCTTTGTCGCCTTCAGATACTGCACGAACTCGCCGATGTCCTGCTTGAACTGGGCGAGCGGCCGGAACGCGTCGACCTTGAAGACGGCCATGAAGCAGCCGTCATTGTGGCGTCCGGTCGGCTCGACCCCAAAGCCGAGGCCGGTCAACAGACCGCACAGGATCTCGACCATCACCGAAAGGCCATAGCCCTTGTAGCCTTCGCTGCCGCCGACCGGGAGGAGCGCGCCGCCCTGGCGCAATTGGCTCGGGTCGGTGGTCGGCCTGCCGTCGCGGTCGATGATCCAGCCCGGCGGCACCGGCGTGCCGCGGGCGACCGAGAGCGCTATCTTGCCGGCGGCGGCCGCCGAGGTGGCCATGTCGAGGTAGAGTGGCCCATCGAGATCGGACGGCATCGCGATCGAGATCGGGTTGGTGCCGAGCCGCGCCTCGCGCCCGCCAAACGGCGCCACCGCCTTTGGCGAGCGCCCGGAATCGGCGGTGATCAGCCCGATCATGCCAGCCTTCGCCGCCATCAACGTGTAGCTCGCGAGCCGGCCGATATGGCCCTGGCGAAACACCGTTGCCGCCGCTACGTTGGATTTCTCGGCCTTCTCGATGGTCAGCCGCATCGCCCGCTCGTTGACGACGTAGCCGAAACCCCAATGCCCGTCGACGACCGTGGTGGTCGGTGATTCCTGGACGATTTTCCACGGCGCGCCGGGCACGATGTGGCCGACCTTGATACGCTCGATATAGGTCGGGATCTGGATCACGCCGTGCGAGTCATGCCCGGCAAGGTTCGCGTTGACCACATGCCGCACGACGATCTCGGCCTCTTCCGGCGGGGTCCCCGCCGCCACGAACAATGCCCGCCCGATCTCGGTCAGCCGCTCCGCCGGAATTTTCGGCATCGTGTTCTCCCTCCCTAATGGCCCGCGCCGAAGGTGGCGGGGTCCACGCTCATTCCATAAAAGCGCTGCGGGTTGTCGAAGAAGATCTTGCGTTTGAGGCCGTCCGCGATGTCGGTGCGGTCCGCCAAGGTTGAAACCGCATCGGGGAACTGACCGTCCCAGTGCGGATAATCGGATGCGAACAGGATATTGTCGGCGGGGAAAAACTCAGGCACGTAGCGCAAGGTCTTCTCTTCCGGCTCGCAGGACACGAATACCCGGCCGCAAGTCATGTATTCCGACGGCTTGGCCTTCAAGAGCGGCGCGTCGAACGGCCGGAATTCGTATTCCTCGTCCATGTGCTCCATCCAGAACGGAACCCAGCCGATCCCGGCCTCGAGGAAGGCGACACGCAGGTCCTGATACTTTTCCAACAACCCGCTATAGATGACCGCCGTGCAAGCGATCAGCTGTTCGGGCGCGTGCGACAAGGTGTGGATCTGCAGAAAATTCTCGAAATGGCACAGCGGGTCCATCGTGTCGCTGCCCGAGGCGTGAAACGCCACCGGCACTCCCTGGCGCGCGCATTCCTCGTAGAACGGCCAGAAATCGCGGTGGGCGATATTGCGGCTGCGGTCGTAGGTATTGACCATCACGCCGACATTGCCGAGCTTCGAGACGGCCCGCTCCATCTCGTCGATGGCGGCCCGGGTGTCGACATGCAACGGGACGAGGGCGACGGCCTTCAGCCGCTTGCGATCGATCGCGCACCAATCGAAGAGCCAGTCGTTGTAGGCCCGGCACAAGGCGATCGCATAATCGCGCTCGCGCACCCGGGTCAGCATCAACCCGCCGGTCGGGTAGATGATCTGCAGATCGATTCCTTCCTGCGCGTTGTCGGCGAGGTTCTGCGCCGGCGACGGCGGCCGCTTAGCGGCAAGCGCGCCGTTTTGCGTGCGGTCGAAATTGTCGGCGGGATAGATCGTCGCCCGGTTGCGGTACTTTTCCGGCAACCTCTCGCGGTATGCCGGCTCGTAATCGACGGCGTGCCCGTCGGCGTCGATGATGACCATGCCGTTCTTCATGCGGGAACCTCCTCGTCGGCTCGGTGCGGCTTATAGCACGCAGTGGCGGCCCGCGGTACCCGGAGCGCTCGCTCCGACATGCGGTCCGGGTTGGGCCGGCTGGAAGACCGGAGTTATCTTGTCATTGCGAGGAGCGCAGCGACGAAGCAATCTCGCTGGGGGTGCGCTGAGCCGAGATTGCTTCGCTGCGCTCGCAATGAGAGAGAATTGGAAGGCGGGAGGAGGAGTGAGGGGAGAGAGCGCCCTACCGGCGGCCAACCGGGCCGCGACCACCGCGACGATCATCTGCGCCTGCGTCATGCAGGGGCTCGACACGACGATCGTCAATGTCTGCCTGCCGCATATCCAGGGCAGCATGTCGGCGGCGCAGGACCAGATCTCGTGGGTATTGACGTCCTATATCGTCGCCTCGGCAATCATGATGCCTCTGACCGGCTGGCTCGCCGGGCATTTTGGCGTCAAATACATCTTTCTCGCCTCGGTCGTCGGGTTCACGATCGCCTCGGCGCTGTGCGGCGCCGCGACCAGCCTCACGCAGCTGGTGCTCTATCGCCTCCTGCAGGGTGTATGCAGCGCCGGGCTGGTGCCGCTCGGCCAGGCCACGCTCTTTACGATCTATCCGCGCGAGCGCCACGGCTACGCGATGGCGATCTTCAGCACCGGCGCGATGATGGGGCCGATCATCGGCCCGACCCTGGGTGGCTGGCTGACCGATAATTTCGGCTGGCGCTGGTGCTTTTACATCAACCTGCCGGTCGGCGCATTGTGCGCGCTCGGCATCTTCGTATTCATCCGCCATTCCCGCACGATGCGGCGCGACCCGTTCGACGGCTTCGGCTTTGCGATGCTGAGCCTCGGCGTCGGCTCATTGCAACTGATGCTCGACCGCGGCCAGCTCAAGGACTGGTTCCACTCGACCGAAATCTGGATCGAGGCGACGATCGCGGGGTTGTGCTTCTACCTGTTGGCCGTCCATACGACGACCGCCGGCGAGCGCTCGTTTCTCAATCGCGAGCTGTTGAAGAGCCCGAATTTTGTCGCCGGCAGCCTGTTGATGTTCGGGGTCGGCATGATCCTCACCGGCACTCTGGCGCTGCTGCCGTCGATGATGCAGGTATTGCTGAACTACCCGGTGTTCGACGCCGGGTGGATGATGGCGCCGCGCGGCTTCGGCACGATGCTGGCGATGTTCATCGTCGCCCGCATGATCGACCGGGTCGACAACCGCCTGTTCATCCTGGTCGGATTTCTGATGACCGCGGCCTCGCTGTGGCAGATGACCGGCTATTCCCTCTACATGGGGTCCGGGCCGATACTGTTCGCCGGCTTCGCGCAGGGCTTCGGGCTCGGCTGCACCTTTGTGCCGCTCAACCTTCTCGCGCTGTCGGGCCTGCCGCACCACATCCTGACCCAGGGAACCGCATTGCGCGCACTGATGCGCATGCTCGGCGGCAGCATCGGCATCGCCATCCTCGAAACCGAGCTCAGCCAGAACACGCAGATCGTTCATTCGCGCCTGATGGAACACCTGCGCCCGGACAACCCGCTGGCCCAGGCGCCCTACCTGTCTGCCCCGTTCAGCCTGACCGACCCCTCGGGGATCGCCGCGCTCAATCACGAAGTCACCCGCCAGGCCGCAATGATCGCCTACAACGACGATTTCGCGCTGATGCTGATCGTCATCCTCGCCTCACTGCCGCTATTGCTGCTGGTCCGCACCCGGCGCCGCCAGCCGCTGCCCGCGGCGGCGGACGATTAGTTCTTGCGGTTTTTTGGGGTGTACCCCTTGGGGGTTCACGGTGATGGGTCGAACCCGCGTGATGTGCCAACAGCTGACGTTCACCGCGCCTTTTCCCAAGCCGCCGCAGTCGATCGTTCGCGGCCATTCAGCCGTCGCGCCGGGAACCGCTCTTCCTGCCCCATTGCGGTCATTGCCTAAGGCAAGACAGAGCCCGGTGAGGTGGGAAAGTGGGGCAATCTGCCACAGGGACTGCAGCTCCGGTTGGTGCCTCGCCCGGATTGGCGGCAGCGCCGCCGACTGCTACGCCTCGATCTTCGAGAACAGCCAGGCGCCGAGCGCGAGCAGGATCGTGGCGAGGAGGCCGAGGACCGCGAAGTCGGTCGCGACGCCGAAAGAGAAACCGCCGTTGAGGGCGCCGCGCAGGCCGTCGACGCCGTAGCTGAGCGGGTTGAGCCGCACAGCGAGCCGCACCGGCCCCGGCAGGTCCGGTACCGGGAAGAGAGCGCTCGAAAAGAAAAAGAGCGGCAGCACGATGAAGTTCATGATCAGCTGAAAGCCCTGCATGTCCTGCAATACCGAGCCGACGGCGGTGCCGATCGCGGTGCACATGATCGCGATCAGCACCATGAATAAGAGTGCCAATGGCAATAGCAGCGGGTGCACTGGCCGGAAGCCGGCGGCGAGGCAGACGAGAAAGACGATGCTGCCCTGGATCAGCGCGACCGTGGCACTGCCGAGCGTGCGCCCGAGCACGATCTCCAGCCGCGGCACCGGCGCCACCAGGGTTTCCTTCAGAAAGCCGAACTGGCGGTCCCAGATGATCTCGATGCCGCTGAAGACTGCGGTGAACAGGATGCCCATTGTGACGATGCCCGGCGCCAGAAACTGCACATAGTCGCCGCGGCCGGCTCGCGCGAAGGTCGGCCCCAGCCCGAAACCGAGCGCCAAGAGGAACAGGGTCGGCTGGCCGAGCGAACCGAACATGCGGGCGCGCGAGCGGAAATACCGCTTCAATTGCCGCAGCCACAGGATGAAGACGGCGTTCACCGGCGACGGCCGCGCCATACCTGGCGCATCATGCGCATGCGGTCAACCGGCGCTGCCTCGTCCTCGCGGATGCTGTGCCCGGTCAGCGAAATGAACGCGTCCTCCAGGGTGCGGCCGCCGGTCTGTAGCCGCAGCGCCGCGGTGGTGCCCTCGGCGACAATTCGGCCATGGTCGATGACCGCTATCCGGTCGGCGACGCGCTCCGCCTCCTCCATGTAGTGCGTCGTGAAAAATACCGTCACTCCCTCGTCGCGGCTGAGGGCGCGGATGAATTCCCAGATCTGGTTGCGGGTCTGCGGGTCGAGCCCAGCGGTCGGCTCGTCGAGGAACAGGATGCGCGGCCGGTGCTGCAGCGCACGGGCGATTTCGAGCCGGCGCTTCATGCCGCCCGAGAAGCGCTTGACGTAGTCGTCGCGCCGCTCCCAGAGGCCGACGAAGCGTAAGAGCGCCTCGATGCGCTCGCGGCGCAGCGCCCGCGGCACGCGGTAGAGCACACCGTGCAATTCCATGTTCTCGGCCGCCGTCAGCTCGTCGTCGAGGCTCGGATCCTGGAACACGATGCCGAAGGCGCGGCGCACCAAGAGCGGCTCTTTGACCGGGTCGTGGCCGGCAACCCTGAGCCGCCCCGCGCTTGGGCTGAGCACCGTCGTCAGCATCTTGATCGTCGTCGTTTTGCCGGCGCCGTTGGGGCCGAGAAAGCCGAAGATGACGCCTTCCGGCACCGCGAACGAGATGTGGTCTACTGCAGTAAAGCTGTCGAAGCGCTTGACCAGATCGCGGGCCTCGATGATCGCAGCAGTCATTTTCTACGGAATAATCCCCTCGGCCGGATCTGCCCCGACAGTCCACACCACAGGTAATGGACTTGGATCGCCCTGCTAGGCCGGAGCCACAATTCTACCGGTTGTGCGATGGCGTCGCGACCGGTGCCGTCTATGCTAAGCACAATTTATGACTGGCAAACAGACGATGCAGATCCCCAGGGTCGGCGAGCCGCTTGCGTCGGCGGCCGGTCTGGGCTGCCAGACGCTTTATCGTATGTCGAGCAAACCGCGGGCTATGCTGCGCCGGATGAGTTCCTACTACTCCTGAGACCTCACCGGCATGAACACCGCCCCCTCCAGGCCCCCCGCGTCGCTCTACGTCGCCGGGCCGTTCAGCATGGGGTATGTCGATTTCTTTACCTTCCTGATCCCGCTCTATGGCCTGTCGCTGGGGTTCGACGCGGTCGAGATCGGCATCCTGGTGGGGGCGCGCTCGATGCTCGCCTTGTTTCTGTCGATCCACATCGGCGTGTTGATGGACCGGTTCGGCACGCGCAGGGTCACCTTGTTCTTTGTCTGGATCGGTATGGCCCTGGCGCCGCTCTTTCCACTCGTGCCGGGGTTCTGGGCGTTATTGCTATTGCAGCTGGTGAACGGCGCCGCAGTTTCCTTCGCTTGGTCCGGCGCGCAGACCTTGATCGCCCAGCTCTCCGCGGGCGACGCCCGCTACATCGGCAAGTTCAGCTTCTTTGCGAGGCTCGGCTCGACGACGGCGCCAATTCTTGCCGGCATGGTCTGGGATTTCGGCGGAGCGTGGCCGGCCTATCTCTTTGGCGCTGCTTGGGGCGCGGTATTGACCATTGCATTGCTGCGCACACAAGAGGCCGAGATTTTCGGACCGCGACCAGCGGATGGAACCGCACGGGCGCGGTTCCGCGCCCGCGACGTCTTGCCCCGAACCTCGGACTATGTGAACTCGATCATGCTGGTCGCGATCCCGGCCGTCGCGGTGTCGATGGCGGTCATCTCGATGCGCAATACGACATACAGCATCCAGACCTCGGTCTATGTCGTTTATCTCAAGGAGATCGGGCTGGTCGGCACGACCATCGGCATCCTGTTCGCTACGGCCGAGATTGCGAGTGGGTTCGGATCGCTCTTTGCCGGGCGCGCGGTGCGATTGGGCGATCCTCTGCGGACAATGCTGAGCGGCACCGTGCTGTCGATCCTGCTGATTGCGATGACGCCGCTGCTGGGCGGAATCTTCACCTTGCTGCTGCTGTCGCAGGTGATCCGCGGCTGGCTGGAAGGCGTCATCCAGCCGGTCATCTTATCGGTGCAGGCAAGAGCGGTCGGCCGCCATCAGCAAGGTGCGGTTGTCGGACTGCGTCAGACCGGGCAGCGGCTCACCTCGATCGTGATCCCGCCGCTGATGGGCGCAATCGCCGACCATTGGGGTGTCAGCGAAAGCTTTTTCGTGCTCGGCGCACTGATGCTGCTGTTGTGCGTACCGCTCGGGCTGCTCACCCGCCACGCCCTGCGCTCCGCCTCGCGGTCCAAGGCAAAACCCAACTTTGAGGCCGGAGGTGATACGGCATCGGCAAAATTGCCATAATCGGATGCTACTTTAGCCCCGAAATGGGTGCCGCGCCGCGGCGCCGGGGTGGGGACGTTAGATGCGGTTGGCTGTAGATTCGCTGCAAATAACAGCAAAAACAGTTAGGCCGGGGCGGGGTAGGGGAGGGGGCCGGCTCCCTCGGGCTACACCGGTGCGTCGTCGCTCGACGGCTTCAGGAATTTGTAGACCGCGGAGAAATCCTCGCGGCCGAGCCCGTGCGATGACGCGAGCCGGTAGAGCTGATGCGCCGCCGGCGCCACGGCGACCGGGACCCGCTTCTCGCGCGCGGCGCTGATCGCGAGGCCAAGATCTTTCGCCATCAGGTCGGTCATGAAGCCCGGCGCGTATTGGCGGCTCGATGCGGCGCTGTCGACGATGCCGGGGACCGGATGCATGTGCTCCATGACCCAGGTGCCGCCCGAGGATTTGGCGATCACATTGGTCAATATCTGCGGATCGACCCCAAACGCCTCGCCGATGCGGAACGCTTCGGCGACTGCGATCAGGGCGGAGCCCGAGATCAAATTGTTGCACAGCTTGGCGACCTCGCCGGCCCCGACCGCGCCGACGTGGATGATGTTGGCGCCCATCGCCGCGAGAGCCGGCCGCGCCTCTTCGAGATCGGCGGCATCGCCGCCCACCATGATCGCCAATGCACCCGCCGTGGCACCGCCCACCCCGCCCGAAACCGGCGCGTCGAGGAACCGCAGGCCGCGTTCCTCGAGGCGCGCCGCCACCCGCTGCGAGGTGCCGGGATCGATCGTCGACATGTCGACGCAGAGCCGCCCGGCGGGGGCGCTCTCGACGATACCGCCCTCGCCGAGATAGGCGGCCTCGACATTGGCCGACGACGGCAGCATCGTAATCACGAGGTCGCAATTCGCCGCCGCTTCGCCGGCCGACCCTGCCCGCCCCGCACCCAGCCTTACCGCCGCGTCGAGCGCGCCCGGCACGACATCGAAGGCGACAACCTCGAAGCCTTTCTTGACGAGGTTGGCCAGCATCGGCTGCCCCATCGTCCCGGTCCCGATAAACCCGACTTTCATCGCTCTACTCTCCTCAAATCACCAGATAGCCGCCATCGACGGTCACCGTACTGCCGGTCACCCAGCGGGATTCGTCGGAGGCGAGAAAAAGGATAGCCCCGGCGATGTCCTCCGGCTCTCCCAAGCGGCCGAGCGGGATCTGCGCGATCGTAGCGCGGCGCCGTTCGGGGTCGGCGTAGCTGGCGCGGGTGAGGCCGGTCAAGGTCGGGCCGGGAGCGATGGCGTTGACGCGGATGCCGTGCGGCGCCAGTTCGAGCGCCATCGCATGGGTCAGCGACCGGCCGCCGCCTTTGGACGCGACATAGGCGGCGCGCTCGGGGCGGGCGACCTCGGCGAGCTGCGAGGTGACATTGATGATGCTTCCGCCATCGCCCTGCCGCACCATCTGCCGGGCGGCCGCCTGCCCCAAATGGAACATCCCGGTCAAATTGACCGCGATGATGCGGTCCCAAGTGTCGGGATCGAGGTCGAGAAACGCGGCGGTCTGACTGACGCCCACGCAATCGAGCAGCACGTCGAGTCTGCCGAATTCGCGCACGGCCGCCGCAACCGCGGAGGTCGATGGCCGAGCGGTCGCGCACATCGAGGCCGAGCGCGGCAGCGCGGCTGCCGGCCGCGCGCATTTTGACAGCGACCGCCTCGGCCGCGGCGGCATCGATATCGGCGCAAAACACCGCTGCGCCTTCACGGGCGAGACCGAGCGCGCCCGCCCCGCCGATTCCGCCGCCCGCACCAGCGACGAGCGCGACCTTTCCGTCGACCCGCCCCATGTCGCCCTCCCCGATGTTCGATCGGCAACTATAGAGGAAACTCCGAAACTGCGCGTATTAAACAATTTAATTATGTAATTAATGTCCGATTTGACTCCCGTTCAGATGTAATTATCTCTGGTTAGTCGCGAGGAGGAGCTGATGACGCATATCCATGTGATCCACGAGAACGCTGCCTGGCTCGAACCTCTGGCGGCTGCGTTGGATCGCCAGGGGCTTCCCTGGCGCGATTGGTTTCTCGACCGCGGCGTCTTCGATCTGTCGCGGCCGCCGCCCGAGGGCGTCTTCTACAACCGGATGAGCGCGTCCTCGCACACGCGCGACCATCGCTACGCCGCCGAGCTGACTGCGGCGGTGCTGGCCTGGCTCGAACGGCACCGGCGCCGCGTCGTCAACGGCAGCCGCGCGCTCGACCTCGAGATCAGCAAGGCGCGCCAATACGCCGCCCTCGAAGCCGCCGGCATCCGCACGCCGGATACTGTCGTCGTTGCCGGCAAGGAGCTGCTCGTCGAAGCGGCCCGCCGGCGTTTCGGCGGCGGCCCGTTCATTGTGAAGCCGAACCGGGGCGGCAAAGGCCTCGGCGTGCGGCTGTTTCACTCGTCTGGTGCATTTGCCGACTATCTCGACAGCCCGGATTACGAGCCGCCGGTCGACGGGTTGCATCTGTTGCAGCAATACGTCCGCGCCCCGGTGCCGCTCATTACCCGCGCCGAGTTCATCGGCGGCCGGTTCATGTATGCGGTCGAGGTGGACACCAGCGACGGCTTCGAGCTGTGCCCAGCCGATACCTGTGCGGTCGGCGACGCGTTCTGCCCCGCCGGCGACGAGCCCCGCGCCAAGTTCACGATCATCGAGAACATCGAGCCGGCTCTGAAGCAGCGCTACGAAGCCTTCCTCGCCGCCAATGCCATCGACATCGCCGGGATCGAGTTCATCAGCGACGCCGACGGCACGATCTACACCTACGACGTCAACACCAACACGAACTACAACCCGGACGCCGAAGCCCGCGCCGGCCGCTCCGGCATGGTGGAGCTCGCCCGCTACCTCGGCGGCGAACTCGAACGTTCTTCTCCTTGCAGGTGGGCGTGACGCCTCCAGCCCGAAGCCAGCGTCGCCTTACCCCGGCTGCAGGACGTGGATCGTGCGGCTGGCGATCATGTCCCGGGTCTTGGCGGCGTAGGCGGCCATGTGCGGCGAGGCGCCGTGCGCCTTGAGTGCGTCGGGGCTCTCCCATTTCTCGATCACGACAAAGGTGTCGGGGCCGAATTTGGCCTGAAAGCTGCCGATGCCCTCGGCGTCGACCGCCGGGCCGTATTCGATGCAGCCCTTCTCGGCGTGAACTGCAGGCATGTTGGCGTGGAATTCCTTCAGGATCGCGTCGCGCATGCCGGATTTGGCGGTGATGATGGCAACAACGTGGATCATGTCCTTTTCCCCTCAGGCGATGCGTTCGAAGACGCTGTGGTGGCGGCTCGTCGTCAGCGGGCGGATCTTGGTTGCCCAATCACCGTAACTCCCGGCCTTCTCCCAGTCCGCGCTCTTCAGCACCTCGGGCGAGTCGAGCTCGTATATCGTCAAGTATTGCTGCATCCCCGGCACCGTCGAGTGCTCGAGCCGATAGCGCGCCGCCGAGCGCACCCCCGGCACCTTCGACAACATCGGGAAATGCTCGGTGTCGTAGACGCGGTTGAACTCGGCCTCGTGCTCCGCCGGGATGTCGAGCTGCACCACAAAGATGTGGGCCATGGTCAGGCGATCCGCCGGAAGACGCTGTGCTGGCGGTTTGTCGTGTGCGGCCGGATCTTGGGCTTCCACTCGCCGAGATCGGAGGCTTCCTGCCAGGCCGGGCTGTTGATCACTTCGGCCGAGTCGGTCTCGTAGATCGCCAGGTAACGCGGCATGCTCGGCACTGTCGAATGTTCGAGCCGATAGCGTGCGCAGGACCGGACGCCGGGGACTTTGAGGATGGTCGGAACGTGGTCCTCGTCGTAGATGCGGTTGAACTCGGCTTCGAGATGCTGCGGAATGTCCATCTGGACGACATAGACATACGACATGGGCTGCGCCCTCCCTTTGCTCGATCGATGACCGGCAGATTAGGCGAAACCGGACACGATCACGATAGGGTTTGGTACCCGGATCGGAAAGGCGCGGAGGTCGGCTATACCGATCCCTGCACAGCGGCCGATCGCTCGGCGCTCAGCCAATCGTACCAGGCGCCGACCCCCTCCCCTGTGGTGGCGGAAAGGACGAAGCTCCTGATCGACCGGTTGACCGCCCGCACGTTGCCGAGACAGCGGTCAATGCTGAAGTCGACATGGGCAGGAGGTCCGATTTGGTGATGGTGATGATGACGACCTCGGCGGCCCGGAACATGTGTGGGTATTTCAGCGGCTTGTCGTCCCCTTCGGTTACAAAGAGCATGACGACCTTGGAGCGCTCGCCGAGGTCGAACAGCGCCGGGCAGACGAGATTGCCGACATTCTCGATCATTAGGACCGATTCACGCGGTGGTTTAAGTGCCGCGAGACCGCGTTGCAGCATCTCGGCGTCGAGGTGGCACCCCGTCCCGGTATTGATCTCCGCCGCATTGCATCCGGCGGCGCGGATGCGCGCGGCGTCGGTCTCGGTTGCCTGATCGCGGATCGTCCGTTCGAGCAAGGTCCGTTTTACCGGCACCCGGCGAGCTCATCAGGTTCAGGGCAAGGATCCCGCGCCCAGCGAACCCAGCCGCGATTACGCTCGGCGAGCAAATTGTTTTTGGCGAGGATTTGCTGTTCCAAGGTCACCACTGCGCCGTGGCTGTGGTCGTGCGCGCGATCATGATCGTGGTGATGATGGTGGTGGCCGTTATTGTGATGATCGTGGCCATGGTCGCGAGAGTGGCCCGGATCGATTACCGTCGCCTCCGCTGTACCGGAGCAGCCGCAGGTCGTGCACATCACGCCATCTCCATTTGCTTGATCCGCAGCTCGTCCCCCGCGATGCAGTCGAGACCAGTGGCGCCGCAGCGCACCCTGTTGCAGACGGCCGACATCTCGCGACGGCTGATGCGCGGCATCGCGAGGCACAAGCGGGGTGAGCGGAGCGGCGATTACTCCTTGATAAGCGCCCGATAGAAGAGCCCGACCGGCGACCAGGCCCGACAAGGCGCTCGGCTCGGAGCTTTCAGTGAATCACCTTTGATCCGGAGCGGACGAAAGCGGTGCTCGTGAAGATACCCGGGTCCCCCTGATCACGTCTGTAGCACCATTCGGCGCGATTTCCGGCGCGGACGGTGCTTGGTTACCCCTGACTACGGCCGCGCCACTGTTCGCCGTGGTTTGAAGAACCGAGGGCGCTTGGGTACCTGTGAGGGCGGCCGTGCCGTTGTCGTCTGCGGTTTGCAACGTCGGTGGCGCTTGTTTGCCTCTGACCACGACCACACCGATTTCGGATGGAGCTGGTGGCGAAGACGGTGCTTGGACACGGCTGTCCGCCGCCGCGTTGCTCGCCATGGAGGGTTGCGATGCCGACGGTGCTTGCGGAGCTCTGTCCGCCACCGTGCCGCTGGCAAGCGGGGTTTGCGACGCCGGCGGTGCTTGGGTATCGGTGTCGGCGGTCGTGCTGCTCATAAGCGGGGATTGCCGCGGCGACTCCGCGGCGGCAGCCCCGTCCGCCGTAGTGCCGACAGGCGCCATGTGCGAACCCGCAGCCACTGGCGCGCGGATTAGTGCCGTTGGCGAATGTGTGGCGAACCACGCCCACAATGCAATGCCCCAGACGCCAAGGGTAGCAATGACACCCAATGCGACCGCGGCAGTTCGGAACCTCATGGGTCGGCGCTGCGTGTTTTGCGCCGCGAGGCGCGGACCGGATGCCACAGCGCCTACGTTCATGGCATAGCAGTCAACCGGCGCTCCTCGGATATCGAGGTTCTGTTTTCCGACATCTTTGAACGTATACGGGAGCTGGTCCCGAATGGCATTCCGGACGGCGCCAGAAATGCAAATGCCGGCCGGTTCGGCCAACGCTGCAAGGCGCACGGCTATGTGGCCATGCTCGCCGCCAACCTCGGCACCAGGTTTGATCAGAGTTGCGAGAGTGTCCCGTGGCAATGCAGCGACGGCACGGGTTACCAAATCTTCGCCATCACCGGTCACCTGACCAATCGTGACCCCGACGCGGAAAGTAATCCGCCGGTCGGGTAAGGTGCGGATATTGCGATCGATCATGCCGCTTTGCAGCTCGACGGCGCACCGTACAGCCTCGGTCGGGCTCTCGAACTCGACGAGCAAATTACCGCCGGTCGCCCTTACGATCCGGCCGGAATGCTCGGCGATTTTGGGATACACGAATTGATCGCGATGTCCCTCGAGCTGTTCGAGAGCGCCCTTCTCGTCCGCTCGGATCAGCCTCGAGTAGCCCACCACTTCAGCAGCTAGCGTCACGATAAGACGGCCGATGGCAGCCATTGTTGGTACGTCCCCTCTCCTAAGCGATGTCGTTCGTCCCCTCGCAAGGATAATAAAGGATAATGCTCAACCACGGTAGTTATGCGGAAGCCCGAGTGCTCGATTCGTGGAACCGCCAGGTGGGGCCGGTAGCATTGCCGGACTGCCCTGTGCGCACGGTAGCGCCCGGCCGCTCCTCGCTGTTTTTGCTGTTTTCTGCAGCGAAATATCAGCTATCGCTCCACCTCGCGGTCACCCGGCGCCGGCCATCGGCCGCTCCCGGAGCAACATGAAACGCTAACATTATGGCAATTTTAGCGTTGCCTATACGGCAACACGACGAGGATCTGCGGCCGGGAGCCCTACTATCGGATTGGATTAGCAATCTTCGGTATCGAGGTCGGGTTCGATATCGGCCGGTAGCCGACGCAGTGTCGCAGTCATACACGCCGGCGCTCGACGGCGCCGAGAGTTCGCCGCTGGTGACGGTCCGGCCGTGGTGTCTCGGGCTGGATCAGGTGCTCAGCGGGCCCGCCGGTTGTGGCGCCGCCGGCATGGGCGGCGGCTCGGTCACGGCGCGCTCCGCAGCTTGCCGAAGCGGTGGTTGGCGACTAGCATTTGATCGTCGAGCCGGTTTCGGCGAATGACCTGTTGGCTCCGGCACATGGCGTCAAACGAGGGAGCGCGACCGTCCAACACACTGGATTCATCATGGCTATGGTCAACCTCGACACCGTTATCCAGGATCTTGTCATCGCGAACCGCATCCTCGCGAAAGAGGACGTGGTCGACGCATACGGCCATGTCAGCGTCCGGCATCCGGCCGATCCGAGCCATTTTCTAATCGCGCGCTCGCGCGCCCCGGACCTGGTCGCCGCCGACGATATCGTCGAGCTCGGCCTCGAGGGGCAGCCGGTGCGCGATGAAAAACGCACCCTCTATCTCGAGCGGTTTATTCACGCGGCGATCTATGAGGCCCGGCCGGATGTCCTGGCGGTGGTGCACGCGCATGCCGAGGACACCCTGGCCTTCGGCATTGCCAATGCGACGAAGCTGCGGCCGGTGATTCATTCGGGAAGCTTTATCGGGACGGAGGTGCCGGTCTGGGACATCGCCGACAGGTTCGGTGATACCAACTTGCTCGTGACCAATATGGAGCAGGGCCGCGACCTCGCGAAATGCCTCGGCGGGAACAACGTGGCGCTGATGCGCGGCCACGGGTTTGCATCGGCTGGCCGTACCCTGATCGAGGTCGTGCGCATGTCGGTCTATCTCCCGCGAAACGCACGCACATTGATGCGCGCAAAGCAGCTGGGAGGCACTATCAGATACCTGTCGGAGGGCGAAATCGATGCCCGCAACCAAGGGTACAGCCCGTATTCGACCGAGACCTGGCGCGCCTGGGAATACTGGGCGAATAAGGCCGGCTGTGGCCATATGCTCACTCGGCCCGACAATCGGCCGGCAGCCGCGTCTAAGGTCTGAGCGCAGGAGGAATTGCCCGGAAGGCGGGTGGACCGCTACGTCACCCAGGTTGGATTGCTGGAAGCCGTGCCGCGAGGCAGGCATTCCTCCGGGACGCCATCGCGCGACCAGAGTTCCGGCTGCCGTGAGCGCGCAAATACCGAGCTTTACTTCGCAGTCCGTCCCGTTGGGATGCCGCAGGCAAAAACACGGCGGCATCCGAGCCGGCTCATTTTGCTGAGTTCTTGGCCGCGCGCCACCCCCGCGAGTTCAACACGAATGCGAACGGCGCTCTGACACGAAAAGTGACACCTGCTGACGTTAACGTAAAAAATGCGGCGAAACTTGAGACTTGGGGGAAATCGATGATTGGGAAGACGACCTCGAACGCCATGCCGGCGACAGGCCGCTTGGGCCGGAGCAGGCTGCGCCTCGCTTCCGCCGTTCTCGCGGCCGCCGCCGCCGCGGCGCTCGCACCCATCGCGACCGCCGCTCCAATCACTTTCCTGCACGGCGACTTGGCGGTGCTCTACAGCGTCTATCCGGGTTTGCCGAACCCCAATACCGGGAGCACCGGCGGCTACACCACACCAAACATCACGGCGGGTGCAACGGTGCTGCCGATCAATCTTCCGGTCACTGCGATCGCCGGCGCAGACCGCCTTTGTCGCGCATCTCCCAGCCGGTCGCGCTATAGGAGGTCGGCGACTGCGTTCCAATAGCGCTTCATCGCGGCGATGTGGTCGCTCAGCGAGCGGCCGGCAATGCGGTGGAGGTGGCCGCTCTCGTAGTAATTGGCCAAGGTCAGGTGGGTGACCCCGATCGATTTCCAGAACCGCACCTGCTCGCGCCACTCGCTTTCGGTGCCGGCGCCAGCTGAGACTCGCGTATCGATGCCGATCGTCGCCGGATCCCGACCCGCCTCCTCGGTATAGCGATGCAGAGTCGCAAAAGCGGCCTTCGCTTCGTCGCCGGGCGGATAGGCAAGCGGCATCCAGCCATCGCCCCACTTGGCGCAGCGGCGCAACGTCACGTCGGCGTGACCGCCATACCACAACGGGATCTTGCGCTTAGCCGGCAACGGGTTGATCCCGGCATCCTCGATCGTGTGCCATCTGCCCTTGAAGCTGACATGCGGCTGCGCCCACAACGCGTTCATGACCTCGACCTGTTCTTCGGAGCGGCGGCCGCGATTGTGAAAATTCTCGTTGAGGCCGACGAACTCGACCTCGTTCCAGCCAACCCCGATGCCGAGCCGGAACCTGCCCCCGGACAGCACATCGAGACATGCGGTCTGCTTGGCGACGAGCACGGTCTGCCGTTGCGCGAGGATCAGCACCTGAGTGGAAAAATCGGCGATCTTTGTGCACCCGGCGAGAAACCCGAACAGCACGAACGGGTCATGATACAGATCGGTCGATCGGGCGCGCGGCTGGTCCCAACCGGGGCGGCTCGCGACATTAATGCCTAGCACGTGGTCCGGCGCCGCAATCCCGTGGTAACCGATTTCTTCCGCCGCCTGGACAAACTCCCGCAAGGTTGCCGGCTCGCCGCCGATATCGACGATTGGCAGGGCCACACCGAGTTTCATTTACCGCTCCTTTCGCTGCCGCCTACTCATCCAGCCAGACGTCCTCGAAGCGCCAACCGTTGAATTGGCTGTTGACCATGATGGTCAGGCCCTTCAACTGCGGCTGCATGCAGGTCGCGAGGCGGGTGTGATAGATAATTGGCCGCGCACCGTCTTCCTGCAATTTCTTGTCGACCTCTCACAGCGGCTTTGCCGCCGCGTGGCGTTGTAGATCAACAGGGCCGGGTTGCAAAGGATTGAACGCAATGCGGCGTCCGCATCCGCTTTGGTTGGGGCCAAAGCTTGCGCACTTATCCGCGCATCCACACCAAGCCGCGCCAAGACGAAACCAGGGTCGATATCCTCTCTTATCCCGCCGCAAGATTTTCCTCGAAAGCCCTGCGCCGGTGGAACTCGAGAACGCATCACCTTGGTGAGGGTGACCGCCCTTGAACGCCTGGTCGATAGGGGAGTATCGGTTGGGACGTTTGCGGTGAGGCCGCGAGTTCGCGCCTCGAGCGACGATGGGCACGCGGCTTGGGGGACCGATGTTTGAACCGAGCAAGAAGCGGGGTCGGTGGAATTGGTGGTACCTGCTCTTTCTCATCCAATTCGTCGCTGTACTCTGGCCACCCTTCTACAATAAAGCTGAACCCTATTGGGTTGGTCTGCCGTTCTTCTACTGGTATCAGCTTCTTTGGATCATCATCGGGGCCGTGCTCACTGCGATCGTGTATTTTGCAACAGAAGACTAAAGAAACGACATTAAAGGGGAGGGAGGAAAACTGTGCAGGACGTCAACTGGACTGCGCTGATCATTTTTATAGCTGTGTTTGGCTTCATCACATGGTTGGGCTTCGCGGCGGCCAACTGGCGCAAAGGCGATCTCGACTTGCTGCACGAATGGGGGCTCGGCGGACGACGCTTCGGCACCGTCGTCACCTGGTTCCTGATCGGCGGCGATCTCTACACGGCTTACACTTTCATCGCCGTTCCGGCACTCGCCTTTGGCGCGGGCGCCGTCGCATTCTTCGCGGTGCCTTATACGATCGTTGCCTACCCGATCTTTTTCCTGGTGTTCCCGCGCATCTGGCACGTCTGCCACAAGCACCACTACATCACCGCAGGGGACTTCGTGCGCGGCCGCTTCGGCAATCGTTGGCTCGCCTTGGCGGTGACGATTACCGGCATCGTCGCGACGATGCCTTACATCGCCTTGCAGCTCGTCGGCCTGCAGGTCGTGATCGGCGCGCTCGGCGTTTCGGGCACAGGTTTTGCCGCCGACCTACCGTTGATCATCGCTTTCGTCATCCTGGCCGCCTTCACCTATTCGAGCGGTCTGCGTGCGCCCGCTTCGATCGCCATCGTCAAGGATATCCTGATCTATCTGACCGCCTTTGCCGCCGTAATTGTCATTCCGATCGAGCTCGGCGGTTTCGGCAAGATCTTCGCCGCGGTCCCGTCGCGAAATTGCTGCTGGCGGCCCCCGGGCCCAACACCACCGGCGCCTACAGCGCCTATGCAACATTGGCCTTCGGCTCGGCGCTTGCCCTTTTCCTCTACCCTCACTCTGTCACCGGAATTCTGAGCGCCAGCAGCGGCCGCGCCGTCCGCCGCAATGCCGCGCTGCTGCCGGGCTATTCCTTCATGCTCGGCCTGCTCGCGCTCGTCGGCTTCTTCGCCATTGCCGCCGGGGTCGCCGGCCTTCCCGAATACGCCGCCGGCTTCAAGCAGTTCGGCAACAACTTCGCGGTGCCGGCGCTCTTCCTGCACAGCTTCCCGTCGTGGTTTGTCGGCATCGCCTTTGCCGGCGATCGGAATCGGTGCCCTGGTGCCGGCAGCGATCATGTCGATCGCCGCGGCAAACCTCTACACGCGCAATATCCACCGCGAGTTCATCAACAAGAACCCGACCGACAAGCAAGAAGCGCAAATGGCGAAATGGGTGTCGCTGATCGTCAAATTCGGCGCCCTCGTGTTCATCATCTTCGTGCCGACGCAATACGCGATCTACCTTCAGCTCCTGGGCGGCATCTGGATCATTCAGACATTGCCGGCAGTGATCCTCGGCGCCTATACCCGCTGGTTCAATGACTGGGCGCTGCTCGTCGGCTGGGCCGTCGGGATCGCCTTCGGTACCGGCAATGGCCGCCGCAGCGAACCTGACGCCGACCTATCCGCTGCAACTTGCCGGCTACACCTTCCCCGGTTACACCGCCCTCTACACCGTGATCCTCAACATCCTGGTGACGATCGTTCTGACCCCGATTTTCAATGCGATAGCTGCGCAGCGCACGCCGCTCGACGAGACCGCCGCGTCCGACTATTACGCCTGAAGAAAAGATGCCTTCAGCTCCGAGACCTTCGGCTGACTAAGTTTCAGGAGAAAGCGTGATGATAACCGCAATCGTTCAGTACCGGCTTCCGCCGACCATCGATCTCGCCGCGTGCGCCGAGCATTTCCGCAAGATCGCGCCCGGCTTCCGGCAGGTGCACGGGCTGATCCGCAAGCAGTTCATCTATGCCGAGGACGGCTGGGCCGGCGGCGTCTATCTGTGGCAGAGCCGCGCCGACGCCGAGGCCTTCTACTCCGGTCCCTGGCTCCAAGGCATCCGCGAGCGCTATGGGATGGACCCCGAGATCCGCTACTTCCACACCGCCGCGGTCACCGACAATTCCACAGAGGCGGTGCTGCTGCCGGACGCGGCGGAGTAGCAGAAAAATCCCCCTCCGACCAGTGGGCCGGGCGAAGCTAAACCGGCATTCTGCGTCGCTGATGAGCCCGGCCGATCCTCGCCGTCTCCTCGCGATGCCCGGCGATCACGCGCACCCCCTCGTCGAGCTTGGCGACGATGTTCTCGGGCGAGCAGGTTTCGAGAAACGGGACGCGATTTTTTCGGCAGGCGGCGAAAACACGTTCGCGCGCCTGTTTCATTTCGGGCGGATACGGGTCGCGCGGGACCGACACATAGCCGAGCGCCAGTCCGAGGTCGCCCGGCCCCAATTCGGCGAAACCGAGGCCCGGCACGGCGAGGATCTCCTCGCAATGGGCGATCCCCTCCGGGCTTTCGAGCTTGACGCCGAGCAGCAGTTCGCCGTTGGGGTTGAGCGGCCAGGGATCGCAGCGCTGCAGGTACTCCTCCGGCGAAATCCCCCAAACCGGAGCCGCAGTTGCTTCCGAGCCGCGGCCGCGCGTGCCGATCCCGAGACGGCCATCGCTCGCCTCTGCGGTTGCCCCGCGCATTCGCTCGCCCGGCGAGGGCAAAGACCGATCGACGCCGGCCGCCTGGTGCGGATAGCGGCAGCTTTCGACAAAGGCGCGGACCGCCGACGCCAATTCCGCCTGGCAGAGCAGCACGCCGTGCACGCCGCGGCCGAGGATCTGGCGGAATTGCCACGCATTGAAGCGGACGTTGGCAGCGTCGGTGCCGTTGACCGGCGCCTCGACGATGACCGTCGGCGTGCGGTGACCCGAGCGCGTCGGGCCGCCCTCGACGAGCCCGCGCATATATTCGGCGAGGCCCGCCATGTCGAACGCCCCGTGCTCCATCCCGACATTGATGTAATCGGCCCAGACATGCGCGTCCTCGCACCCTTGCGGATAGGTCAGCACGTGGCCGCTATGGCCGCCGGTGTAATAAATCGCCTGGTCCTGCTCCAAAAGTTCGATGGCACGATTGATGCGGTTGGACATGGCTTCCCCGCCTGGGTCTAAAATGGTGGGAAAATATCCGATACCCGATCGAGCATGTCCACGGATTACCTCCCCTCCGCCGTCCGTCCCGAGGAAACCCGTAACCGGCGGCTCGCAGCAGCACGCCGGTTGTGTCACAATGGCCCCACCATCGCCGAATACCGAGGAGGATTCCCATGAAGGTCGCCAACGCCGTCGCCGAAATCCTGAAGCGCGAGGGGATCGAGTTTCTGATCGGCTACCCGGTCAACCCGATCATCGAGGCCGCCGCCGAGGCCGATATCCGCACGATCATGGTGCGCCAGGAGCGGATCGGCCTTCACATGTGCGACGCGATCGCCAAGGTGACTTCGGGTGACCGGATCGGCGTCTTTGCGATGCAGCACGGACCGGGCACCGAGAATGCCTTTGGCGGCGTCGCGCAGTCTTATGGCAATTCCTGCCCGGTCGTCGTGTTGCCGGCCGGCTATGCGCGGAACGTCAACCAGGTCCGCCCGAACTTCAATGCCGCGCTGAACTTCCGGCACGTCACCAAATGGATCGAGCAGGTGACGGTGCCGGGCGCCACCGAGGAGGCGATGCGCCGCGCCTTCACGCAGGTCAAAAATGGCCGGCCGGCGCCGGTGCTGATCGAATTCCCGTCCGACCTGTTGCGCGAGGAGATCAGCGGGCCGATCGAGTACCAGAAGACGCCGCGGCTAAAGAGCGGCCCCGACCCGCGGTCGGTTTCCGAGATCGCCGCCGCGCTGGTCGAGGCCCAGCGTCCGGTCATCGTCGCCGGCCAAGGTGTCCATTACGCGAAGGCATGGAAGCAGTTGCAGCAACTCGCGGAATTGCTCGAAGCGCCGGTCATGACGACTTTGCCGGGCAAGAGCGCCTTTCCCGAGAACCACCCGCTGGCGCTCGGGCTCGGGCGGGATCGGGATCTCGAAGCAACTGCACACCTTCCTGCAGAATGCCGATCTGGTGTTCGGCATCGGCTGCAGCTTCACCCGCTCCAGCTTTGCGACGCCGATGCCCAAGGGCATGCGCATCGCCCATGCGACGCTCGACCCGACCGACATCAACAAGGATGTGCCGGTCGAGCTCGCAGCGGTCGGCGATGCCGGGCTGACCCTCGACGCGCTGCTCGAAGAAGTGAAGGACCGGCTGCACGGAAAGCCACGAGGCCGGCTCGATGGCGTGACCCGCGGCATCAGCTCGCTGAAGAAGGAGTGGATGGAGCAGTGGATGCCGCGGCTGACCCAGAACACGACGCCGCTATCGCCCTATCGGGTGATCTGGGAATTGCTGCACGCCGTCGACGTCAAGGAGACGATCATCACCCACGACGCCGGCAGCCCGCGCGACCAGCTGTCGCCGTTCTGGGTCAGCGAGACCCCGCTCAGCTATATCGGCTGGGGCAAGACCACCCAGCTCGGCTATGGGCTCGGCATCGCGATGGGAGCGAAACTGGCGGCGCCGAACAAGCTCTGCATCAATGTCTGGGGCGATGCGGCGATCGGCTTCACCGGCATGGATTTCGAGACCGCGGTGCGCGAGCGCATCCCGATCCTGTCGATCCTGTTCAACAATTTCTCGATGGCGATCGAATTGAAGGTGATGCCGGTGGCGACCGAGAAGTACCGCTCGACCGACATCAGCGGCAATTACGCCGATTTCGCCCGCGCGCTCGGCGGCTATGGCGAGCGCGTCACCGAGCCCGAGCAGATCGTGCCGGCGATCCGCCGCGGCATCGAGAAGACCCGCGAAGGCACCCCTGCCCTGCTCGAATTCATCACCGAAAAGGCGGTCGACGTTTCGCGCTTTGCGTAGCGTTGTGGGCGCTCGCCCGCCCTTCCCCGCTCGCTCGCGGGGGAGGGTCAGGGCGGGAGGTGACGCGGCCTCGGTACCGCAGCGAGCAGCGCAGGGATGAAGACGAGGCTCGCCACCAGAGTGCAGCCGAGGCTGATCAGCAGCAACACCCCCATGCTCGCCGTCCCCGGATGCCTCGACAGCGCCAGCGAGCCGAATGCCGTGCCGGTCGTCAATGCCGAGAACAGGATCGCCCGCGCCGTCGCCGATCCCAGCACCGAGGTCTGACCCGCCCGCCAGTTCATCACAAAATAGATGTTGAAGGAGACGCCGACACCCAGCAGCAGCGGCAGCGCAATGATGTTGGCGTAGTTCAGCAGCAACCCGGCGAGCACAATGACCACGACGGTCATCAGCGACGAAAGCAAGAGCGGCGCCAGCACCAGGGACATGTCGAGCAAGCGCCGCAACGCAATGAACAGAATGATCGCGATCGATATCACCGCGTAGATCGCCGCTGAGCGAAAGGCGCCGACAATCGTCGCGCTGGTCGCTTCGATGGTGACGGCGGAGCCGCCGGCATCGGGCGCGACCGCGGTCACTTCCGCCACGAAGGCGGCAAGCCCCTTGGTGTTGCCCGCCTCCGGCTTCGGCAGGACCTGAACGCGGGCTCGCCCGTCCGGCAGGACCCAGTCGCGGGCCAGATCCGGCGGGATCGTCTGCAATGTAACCGGCTTGGCCTGCAGCGATTTGCGCAGCTGGTCGAGCTCGGCCGGCAGAAAGCGGGTCAGCGCCCGGTCCGCCGCGATCACCACAGCGTCGGGCGCGGCGGCCAGTTTGGCGAGATCCTCGTCGATCGCGGCGAGCACGTGATCGTTCGGCAATTTCGCGAGCGCCGGCGCGATCTTGTCGTGCGCGCTCTTCGCAGCGGTCCGGATCTCGCCTGCGGTCGGCGGCGCGGGGGTGTCGTAGGGGGTAAGGCTCGGGCCCATCAGGGTGGCGGCGTCGGCGATCAGGGCGAGCTTGGCCTCCTGGTCCTTCGGCACGAAGGTGTTGATCGACAGCACGCCCGAAACCAGCGGCAGCTTCTTCAGCCGTTCCGCCAGGCTGGCCGCGGCGGCGGGATCGGCGGCCAAAATGTCGATCGTGAACGGGTTGGTCAGCGGCGAATCTCCGAGGTCGTACAGGGTCTGCATCGCCTCGGTATTCGGGTTCTTGGTGTGCAGCGGGTCGGCATCGAAGCCGATCCGCGGGAGCAGGACGAGGCCCAGCAATCCGAGTATCGCGAACGCGGCGAGCAGCGGCGTGCGGCGGCGGCGGACGGCGTCGTCCAATGGCCTTGCCCAGTGGAACCCGACCTCCGCGGTCTCGCCGTGTGGCCGAAAGAGGCTTATTGCGGCCGGCAGAAACGTCATCGTGCACAAGAACGCGATCAGCATGCCGACGCCGGCAATCAACCCAAGCTCTGCCACACCGCGAAAATCGGTCGGCACAAAAGCGAGAAAGCCCGCCGCCGTTGCCGCCGACGCCACCAGGATCTGCCCGCCGACGCGGCGGCCGGTCTCTGCCAGTGCCCGCGCCGCCTCGGGAAACAGCAGGCGCATCTCGCGATAGCGCACCGAGAACTGAATCGCGAAATCTACCGCGATGCCGACAAAGAGGATGCCGAAGCCGACCGAGACGAGGTTCAGGGTCCCGACCGCAGTGGCGGCGAACAGCAGGGTCAGCATCAGGCCGACACCCAAGGTCATCAGGATCGGGGCGATCAGCCGCCAAGAATGGACGGCCAGGAACAGCCACAGCGCGATCAGCAAGATGCTCCCGATCAATCCTGTTGCCGCGCCCTGAGCCACCGAAGCGAACTCCTCGTCGGCGAGCGCCACATTCCCGGTGATGCGCACCCGGGCGTCTCCCGATTTGACGAATTCGAGTTTGCTCGCGGCGTCGCGGATCGCCTTTGTCGCCGCCCCGCCCGGCTGGAGGGTGGTGTGGTCGAGCTTGGGCTTCACCAGGACAAACTTGTAGCGGCCGCCGAGATCGGCCAGTTCGCCGCCGAGCAGCCGCACCCAAGACAACGGTTGCGGATGGCCGGCGAGGGCGCTTGTCATCGCATCGTGAAACCCGGCCAACGCGGTGCGGTACGGCGCGAGGTTGACTTGGCCCTGCTCGACGCCCGTGCCCAGCAGGGAGAGCGCATCAAATAACCCGCGCGCACTGGGATCCTTGGCGAGTTCGCCGAGGAATGGCTGAGCGTCGATCATGCGCTCGATCAGCGATTCGAGCTGGGCGGTGTCGAGGTAGAGCAGCCCTTCCTGCTCAAGGAACGGCGACGCGTCGGGGCGCCGAACGCTGAGGAAATGCTCGTCGTCGCCGGCTAATGCCTTGGCGAGCACGGCGGCTGTAGCGTCCGCCTCTTCCGGCTCTTTCGCATCGATGACTGCGACCAGAAGATCCTGGAACTGAGGGAATAGTTTCTTGAACATCTCGGCTCGCTGCCGCCACGGCAGGCTGGCGGCGAACATTTCGTCGGTTTCGGTCGTGATGCCGAGATGACCGGCTGCGTACCACCCGGAGAAAATGACGAGGAGTACGGCCGCGAGGACCACGGAAAGAGCATTACGCCGGCAAAAATCGACCGAGCCGACGAGCAGAGCCGAAAATGTCATTGGGATCCGAGGCGGTGTCGCACGCGACGGTCGATGGACGACCGTCTCGGCCTATATCGGAAGATCAACCTGTCGGGGCAACCGGTCCCGGATCGGCTGCGGGCAGATGCCGGAAAGGCTACTGGAAAATGCCGCCCGACAATTCGGCGGTCTTCTGCCGCAGGCTGACCAGCAGCTCGGCGCCGCCACCATCGGCGAGCAGGGAGCGCATTTCGGAGCGTTGCGAGGCTACGCGGCTGATCGAACCCTCGGCCAGCACATCGACCACCTTCCACCCGCCGCCCTCCTGGCGCATGACGTAGTCCAGCGCGTGCACCCTGCCGCCGGGCGAGGCGATCCGGGTTTCGACGACGCGATCGTTGCCGACCGCCCTGACAACGGGGCGCAGTATCAAAGCGTTGCCCCGAATAGGTGTCGAAATTGGCGACATAGGAGGCAATCGTGTAGCGCCGGAAAGCATCCGCGAGCGCCGCCTGCTGGTCCGCGGGCAGCGAAGGCCAATGCGGGCCGACGACCTGCCGCAGAATTGCCTCGAGATCAAAAGTCCGGCCGATCACCGGCGCGATCGTTTCGTAGCGTTGGCGAAAGGATGCGGTCTTGCCCGCCTTCATGATCGAGATGAGCCCGGCATGCAGTTGCTCGACCGGTGCCGTAATCTCGGAGGCGGCTGAAGCACGGCCCCAGCCGAGCGCGACAGCGATGACGAGGACGAGCCGCAGGAGGACACGCCGATCGGAAGAGCTGACGCGCATGGGTAATTTTCCCCTATGGGAGGCTATCTGACTTCGCTGCGAAAACAGAGTTTAGCCCTCAGAAGTGCGGGAAGCGTAAATGCCGTTGCAGGCGCGGGTGCGATGCTGTCCCTCGCCCGAAAATCGGGGCGCCGCCTTCGCGAGTGTGAACAGTCCGAGTGCGCCGGCTGCCGGATGAATGCCGAATCGACCAGCGCGATCATACCTCGGCATACGGCAAGAGAGCGTCAATCTGTCACACTGATCGGTTCGAACACGGAAAACTCGCTTCGTCAGGTGATTGGCGGACAGCCCTGGGGGTAAGGGGTCGAGACCTCCGCCGGCGCGGAATAAAAATCGCCGAACCGAGTCATAGGGTTACCGCCTACGTTCCAACCGTTTGTGCCGGGGGGACAATCCACGCAGCAAGCCAGCTGCCGCATCGTCCCCGAGCAGCCCGAAACAAATCTTGAAATGCCGCCGCCACCCGATACGAAGAGATGGTCATCTCGCCGCAAAGCCGCCGTGGTCGTCGCTACCGCACAGGGTCTTAAGCAGGGTGGAGGCATGTCAGCGGTATATGCTCTCCGATGAGGAAATCGTGGATTGGGAGGTGGCGTCTGATAGACGCGGCATTCCGGGCCTCCGCAGCGCTTCCCTCCACCTTTACCGTGATGGACCGAACCGTCCGGGGACTTTGTTCCGGTTCGCTAACGCGCGTAGCGATGAAGATCATCGGAGTTGCAAATACACGTCCGACTGGAACCGTCCCCGCCAATGGTCTGTAAACAATTGAAGGAGAGAGACGCAATCATTGGCGAGAATGGAAATGACAAACACCTCGAATGATAAAGCGAGCCAAAAACGCCACAAACGTGAGAAAGCTACGATCGATCATTTAGTGGACAAAGTCTACGAAGATAGGCCCGCGGAAGGACATGTCCAAAGTCCTACTACCGACAGCGGTCTGCCGGTCGAGAAGCAGATCCGCAAGGAATGGAATCCGAAGAAAGGCGGCCTCCCGACGTTCTGATTGGAAAGCGGGTGGGAGACAGCCAAGACTGCGCCGGGTTCTTCGTCCTGAAAGCCGTCCCTTGTGAGAAAAGGGAGGAATTCTTGCTCCGCTCAGACGGCAAGCCGCTTCGGTGGCGCCTCGGCGAATAATGGCATAACCTCGCGTGCGAAGCGGCGCAGGCTCTCGCGGCCTCGCGCCCCGCCACCTGAGCCGCCGCCGTTGAGCAGCACGTAACCAACCCCAGATCCGCGCAGCGTCTCTAGTCGCTCTGCGATCTCGTCGGGTGTTCCGTAAATTGCGCTGACCTCGTTGATTGTACGCGGATCACCGGTGGCGCGGTCCGGCCCGCCATGAACGGTGCCGTCCGGCCGCGTCGCCAATTTCAGCTGGCGCGTGCGGTTTTGCAGTCGCCGCTCCATCGCGGCTTCCCTTTCGGCCAGACTATCTGTGACGAAAAACGCCCGAGTAACCCCGACCTGCATCGGATCGAATCGGCGTCCGGTTGCTTCGGCGGCGTCTTTGTAAACTGCGATCGACTGGCTGACATCCGCCGGCGAGGCGTATTGGCCGAGCAACAGATTGTAACCCTGCTGCGCGACCCGGCGGACCGAGCGCTCGCCGCCGGCGCCCATCCAGATCGGCGGGTGGGGCTTTTGTGCAGTCGGCGGCTCGACGACGATGTTGTCGAACTGCCAATACCTGCCGCGGTGCGAAAAGGGCTCCTCGGCGGTCCATGCCTTGACAATGACGTCGAGGGCTTCGTCGAACCGCGCGTCGGCCTCTTCCATCGGCACGCGGAACCCGGCGAACTCGTTGTATCGATAGCCCTTGCCGATGCCGAAATCGAGCCGGCCCCCGGAAAGTAGGTCGAGGGTTGCCGCCTGCTCGGCGAGCAGCACCGGATTGTGCCAGGGCAGCACGATGACCGCCGTTCCGAGCCGCAGCCAACGGGTGCGTGCGCCGAGCCAGGTCAACAGGTTGAGTGTCGCCGAGACCTGGCCAAACCCGGTGAAATGATGCTCGACCACAAAGGTGCTGTGAAAACCAAGCGCCTCGGCCTCGATGTTGTACTCGATGAAATCGCGAAATCCCTCGCTGCTGTCGAACTCGGGACCGCCGCGTCGTGCCGCGGCGCTGCCGAAGAGACCGAACTGCATTGCTCCCGTTTCCTTCAACCGATCAATTCGCTGTCGAGAGTATGCCGAGGCACAAGATGTTCCAAGTAGCGCACATCTTGGTCACCGGCATCTCAGCTGGAGGGCCTCGGCCCGATCCGCCGCTTCTCCATTTCGATATTAGTAGTGCAAGGAATTGCCGGTGCGTCGGCCTCGCCGATCGCGGGCGGTTGAGTTGCGCGCAAATCGGCAACTAATGCCCGATAGCACGGGTCGCGGCGCAGCAGGAAGGTACCGGCCGTCTCGGTCAGTTGCAGCTGTTGCGGCGTCAACGTCCAGCTCGTCGGCAGGACTTTGACTGCATCACGCATACCGCGATGCGCCGGCGTGTCGGCCGGGATCTGGTCGAAATCGATGGTGATGCCGTAAATCTTCATCCCGGCAAATTTCGCCGCCCCGCCGATGCCCGCAGTGGCATTGGCGAGCTCACCGAGCAAGCCGGACAAGGCGACCTGCGAGTTGGCCGTGTTGGCATCGATCGGGACCGACGTCACGGTGTTGATCATGCTGACGAGGCCGGGCTGGTCTTTCTGCCGGTAGACATTGTTCGGCGGATCCGAGCGGGCGTTGACTACAATGATGACGAGACTGCGGATCTTGCCTTCATTGATGGCGCGCAATACGCCGGCGTCGTCATAAGGCGCGATGAGCGCCGATCGCAGCGACCGGGTCCCGAGATTATCGGCCAAGCCGCCATCGAGGAGGTATACGTAATCGATGTCGCGAAACGGGTTCGGACCGTGACGCAGATCATTGGAATAGCGGGCGTCTCGATACTCCGGCAGATTGAGATAAGGCGTATAGGGGTTCGATAGGTCCACCTCGATCCATTGCCCATTGCGCAGCTGGCCCGTGCAGCCCACGGCAAAATCCTGAAAGCTCACCGGGGTCAGTAGAATCGGAAACGCGGCTGACGCCGAGACTGCAGTTGCGAGCGGCACGACGTCGTGATTGGAGCAGACGTCGTCAAACCGCCGCGGCACCAGAGCAAACGTCTCGCCGCCGGCCATGTCGGTTGCATTGAGGACGATGTAGGGCTTGCCCGGTTGATTGAGCTCGGCGAGTGTCGCCTGATGGAAAAGGCGCTCGTCGAGCAACGATTCGAGCGCCTCGATGCGAGAGAAGCCGCCAAAGGTGAGCCTAAACCAGGTGATCGGATCGACTGCGTCGAGCTCGAGCTCCTTCATGTTGTCTCTGGTCAGGAAATTCTCGCGCAAGCCGTCGAGCTCGCCGTCCGGGTGAGACGCGCTGCGATGCAGCCCAAACCAGCCGGCGGTGACGCTGCCGCCGGAGACCGACGAGATCAACTTCACGTCCTCGGTAAGCATGTGCTGGCCGTCGGTCGCGACGTAGCGTGTTGCCGCCATTTCGCGCAGCACCGATTGGGCCAGTGCAGCAGCCCGCGAACCGCCGCCGGAGAAAGTCATCAGTATCGCAGGGCGGTCGGGGCTGGCTGGAGCGATGCTGCGTCTCTCGGGATTGGCCTGGCCGGTCTGCAGCGGCACATTCTCGAATCGCGTGGACGAGCACGCACCGAAAAGGAGCGCGCACGCGACGAACAGGAAGGGTTTATGCATCAGCCCCTCCTGTCAGATCTTGGTGAACCGAATGCGCAGCGGGTTGCCGGGCACGGTCCCGGCAACCACCCCTGACCAGCTGGGCGGAGTGTATCCGTTGCCGGACAGAGTTATCACGTAATAGTTCGGCGGCAGCGTCAGCTCGGTTTCGGTCTGGCCCGCCACATTGCCATTCGCCAAGACGTCACGAATGTCGTGCATATCAAAATCAACACGAATGTATTCCATGGCGCTTCCCCTCGACGCCGCAGAATTAACTACAAATTCCCAGCAAGGGAATGCGGAAGTGGCAGCCTCTACCAAAGAGTGGGTGTGCTGACGAGGATCTCGTTTATCGGATCGGTAATCTCGGCTTTGCCAGGGCGATCCGGTATCCCACTTTGCGTGCGAGTAGACGCGGGCGGCGCCGCAGCTTAGATTTGGAACATGGTCCGGCCGGATGGTCTGGCGCCCTATGCGTCGAAAGCGGAGGAGTCACGCGGGCGGCTCTATCCGGAACCCGAGCATTCGAACTCGGTCCGCGTTTCAGCGGGACCGCGACCGCATCATCCACTCGACCGCGTTCCGGCGGCTGACCCATAAGACGCAGGTCTTTGTTTATCACGAGGGCGACCACTATCGCACCCGGCTAACACACAGCCTCGAAGTGGCGCAGATCGCGCGGACGATCAGCCGAGCGCTCGGTCTCGACGAGGACCTCGCCGAGACGCTGGCGCTCGCTCACGACCTCGGCCACACCCCCTTTGGCCATGCCGGTGAGGAGGCGCTGAATGCCGAGATGGTGCGGTTCGGCGGCTTTTCTCACAACGATCAGACATTGCGAATCCTGACCCGTCTCGAACGGCGTTATGCCGAGTTCGATGGGCTCAACTTGACTTGGGAAGCGCTCGAAGGCACCGTCAAGCACAATGGCCCGCTGCGCGGCACCGGCATCGAGCGACCCATACCGCCGACGATCGCCGAATACGACAGGTGTCACCCGCTCGCGCTCGACACTTTCCCGAGCGCCGAGGCACAGGCCGCCGCGCTTGCCGACGACATCGCGTACAACAACCACGATATCGATGACGGATTGCGCGCCGGGTTGTTCGCGGTAGCCGACCTCGCCGATGTGCCGCTCGTCGGTCCGATGTTTGATGGAGTGGCATCACGTTATCCAGGGATCGAGGAACCGCGCCTGATCCACGAGTCGATCCGCCGAGTGATCGATCGGATGGTCAGGGATCTGATCGGCGAGACATCTCGGCGGCTCGCCGACGGCGCACCCGGATCGGTCGATGAGGTGAGGGCGCTAAATGCGCCGGTCGTTGATTTTTCCGACGAGATGCGGCGAAACGATCGCGCGCTCAAAGAATTTTTGTTCGAGCGGATGTATCGCCATCACCGGGTCAACCGCATGAGCTCGAAGGCGCACAGGGTAGTCCACGATCTGTTCGCGCTGTACCTCGCCGAGCCGCAATTTTTGCCGCGCGAATGGCGCGATCTCGCGGCTGGCCCGGACGAACCCACGACCGCGCGGGTCGCCGCCGACTACCTCGCCGGGATGACCGACCGTTTCGCGCTCGACGAACACCACCGGCTGTTCGACACCTACGCCCGGACGTGATCGCTGGTTAAACTGCATTCTCACGCGGTAGCTCGGATGCTCGAGCGGGGAGTAAGTGAAGCCGAGGTTGCCGCGACAATTCGGGAAGGTGAGCGGTTTCCAGCGAAGTTCGGGCGCGACGGCTTCCGACGCAATTTTTCCTTCGGGTCTCTTTGGCGAGGTCGCCGATACCATATGAAGCAGGTCGAAGTGCTCGCAACATGGGAGACGGTGACTGGCTGGTTATCAGCGTGATCGCCAAATATTTTTGAGAAGCCCCGGAGGCCTTGAGAGTGCAGCTCAGTTACGATCCTCGCCGAAATATTGCCTATCTCCGGCTACGCGAGCCGGCTGGAACCCAAGTGGAAACAGTACGGCTAAGTGACGAGGTCAACGTCGATATTGCAGCGGACGGAACCGTCTAC
The DNA here is from genome assembly GCA_963700195.1 of uncultured Alphaproteobacteria bacterium. Classification (GTDB taxonomy): domain Bacteria; phylum Pseudomonadota; class Alphaproteobacteria; order ATCC43930; family CGMCC-115725; genus AP-15. The sequence continues at coordinate 63,467 of CAVOWQ010000008.1, read as the reverse complement.
GGCATCGAGCTTCTCAACGCCAACGCGCAGCTCCGAGCCTCGGATGACGGCCACTTCGTACTTGTTGATGAAATCGCCGGGCGTCGCATTGAAGTACCGTTGCCCGACCTTGTCTGAACTCGACTTCTCACCGCCTCGCGTCGGCTGATGTGCAACATTTTCGCCGATTTTCGCTGCTTGGTGCTGGCGGCGCTGGATGAACTCGCGGCGAACGGCGGGTTGCCGCACCCCCTTGATTTGAAACGCGTCGCGGTCGAGCTGCCGCGTGATCCCGCACATGGCGATCTGTCGACCAACGCGGCAATGGTGCTCGCCGGGGCGGTCAAAGAAAACCCGATGGCTCTCGCGGAGCGAATCGCCGCCGCTCTCGCCGGACGCCAGCTCGTGACTGGGGACTATCATGGCTGCGGATTCACGGTTACTCCGGCGAAGCCGGGCTTCATCAATATCACGCTGGCTCCCGAGGTCTGGCACGCGCAGCTCCGCGCCGTCCTGCGTGCCGGCACGGGGTTCGGCGATTCGGCGGTTGGAAACGGCGAACCTGTGAATGTCGAGTTCGTGTCGGCCAATCCGACGGGCCCAATGCATGTCGGGCACGGCCGCGGCGCAGTGGTCGGGGACGCGCTGGCCGGGCTGCTTTCAAAGGCCGGGTTCAACGTGCAGCGCGAGTACTACATCAACGATGCCGGCGCCCAGGTCGATGTCCTCGCGCGATCGACCTACCTTCGATACCGCGAGGCTCTGGGGGAAGCGATCGGACCCATTCCCGAGGGCTTGTACCCCGGCGAATACCTCGCAGACGCCGGTCGCGCGCTCGCCGAGCGCGACAGACGAAAATGGCTCGGCCGGCCTGAGGCGGAATGGCTGGTACCCATCCGGGATTTTGCCGTTGAACAGATGCTGCGGCTGATCCGCGAGGACCTGACCTTGCTCGGCGTCTATCACGATCTGTTCGTCTCAGAGCGCAGCCTGACCGAGCGCGCGGCGATAGACGACTGCGTTCGGGTTCTGGCCGAGCGCGAACTCGTCTACACGGGGATACTCGACCCCCCCAAGGGCAAGCTTCCGGATGATTGGGAGCCGCGTCCACAGACCCTGTTCCGCGCGACATCCTTCGGCGACGAAGTCGATCGGCCGCTCAAAAAATCAGACGGTTCGTGGACGTATTTCGCCGCCGACATCGCCTATCATCGTGACAAGGTGCAACGCGGCTTCGACAAAATGATCGATGTCTGGGGGGCGGATCACAGCGGCTATGTAAAGCGCCTGCAGGCCGCGATCCAGGCGATAACCAACGGCGCTGCGGCGCTGGACGTCAAGATCTGCCAGCTGGTGAATCTGTTCGACAAGGGCGCGCCGGTACGCATGTCGAAGCGCGCCGGGACCTTCGTCACATTGCGCGAAGTCATCGACGCAGTCGGCAAGGACGTGTTCCGCTTCATCATGTTGACCCGGCGGAACGATCAGACGCTCGACTTCGATTTCGCCAAGGTAACCGAGCAATCGAAGGACAACCCGGTCTTCTATGTACAATACGCCCACGCCCGCGCCGCCTCGGTAATGCGGCACGCCGCCGAGCAATTCCCCGAGGACGATCTTTCCGACGCGGCACTTGGCGAGGCACCGCTAGAGAGGCTTTCCGACCCATCCGAGATCGCTCTGATTCGCCAGCTCGCAGGGTGGCCGCGACTGGTCGAGGCTGCCGCCGAGGCGCACGAGCCGCACCGCATCGCCTTCTATCTCCAGGAAGTCGCCGCGCAGTTCCATATGCTGTGGAACAAGGGCAAGGACGAGGCGACTTTGCGTTTTATCCTCGCCTCCGACGCCGAGTTGACCCGCGCGCGCCTAGCTCTGGTGCGCGGCGTCGCGCTCGTCATCGCTTCGGGCCTCGCCGTGTTCGGGGTCGAGCCGGCGCAGGAGATGTGATCATGTCGTACCAACTCGGATCAGCGGATTCGGACCGACGAGCCGATCTCTACGCCGACCCGCGGGAAGACGAGGCGCGGCCGCGGTTTCGCGGATTGGTCGCAAGTCTGGTTGCGCTCGTCGTCGTCGGGGTCCTTGCCGGTGGTCTATGGTTGGCCTATCAGCAGGGATTAAAGCGCGGGGGCGTCATCACCGGAGCTGCGGATGTCCCGCTGATCCGCGCTGACGAGCGTCCGACAAAAGTCAAACCGGAAAAGCCGGGCGGCATGGAAGTCCCCGATCGCGACAAGCTGATCTACACCCTGAAGCACGCGGCGGTGGAGCACCTGTTGCCGCCCGCCGAGAAGCCGATGCCACGGCCCACGGCGCCTTCTGTCGCCGCTCCGTCTGCCTCACCACAGCCACCACCGGCGTCTACCGGAGCCGGTGCCGCGAATCCGCCGCCACAGGCCCAGCCGCAGCAGCCCGCCGGCAAACCGCCCGCTAAGGCCGAACCCGCTGCGACCGCTGCTGCAAAACCAGGTACGGCGCAGAAGACGGGCGGCGCTCGGATCCAGCTCGCTTCGGTGCGCAGCGAGGAGGCCGCGCGTCGGGAATGGGACCGTATAAGGCGCGCGAATCCAGACCTGCTTGGGAGTGTCTCGGCGACATTCGTTCGTGCCGATCTCGGCGAAAAGGGGGTGTTTTACGGTCTTCAGACTGCCCCCATCGCGGATGCCGACCGGATCTGCAGTGAGCTGAAGCGGCGCAACATCGGGTGCATCATTGCCCGATAACGCGCCGCTCGCGGTTGTATTGGGTTGCTCCGGCGAGCGCCTTACTGCCTCGGAACGCGATCTCTTCGCCGCCGTCGATCCGGTCGGCTTCATTCTGTTCCGCCGCAACTGCAGCTCGCCCGGGCAGGTGCGCGATCTGGTCGGCTCGCTGCGCGGCTGCGTCGGCCGTGACGACGCGCCGGTTCTGATCGACCAGGAAGGCGGCCGCGTCGCGCGGCTGCGTCCGCCGCACTGGCGCCGCTACCCATCGGCCGCGGGTCTGGCCTCGCTGCCGGACCCCTCGGCGGCGACGGCGGCCCGCCTCAGCGCTCGGCTGATCGCCGACGATTTGGCGGGGCTCGGCATCACCGTTGATTGCTTGCCGGTGCTCGATATTCCGGTGGCTGGCGCGGATCCGGTGATCGGCGACCGGGCTTATGGGAGCGATCCGGAACGGGTCGCGTGCCTCGCCGGCGCCGTGTGTGCGGGGCTGCTCGACGGCGCCGTCCTGCCTGTCCTTAAGCACATACCCGGCCATGGCCGCGCCCGCGTCGACAGCCATTACGCCTGCCCGCTGGTCGAGACCAGTTACGAAGAATTGGCGAACACCGATTTTGCGCCGTTCCGAGCTCTGGCCGCGATGCCCTGGGCGATGACCGCGCACATCGTCTATTCGGCGATCGATCCGACGGCGCCGGCGACACTGTCGTCACGCGTGGTCACCGAGGTCATCCGCGGCGAGATCGGGTTCGACGGCGTTCTTGTGTCCGACGATCTGTCGATGCGGGCGCTCGGCGGCGGGCTCGGCGAGCGGACGCGGCAGGCGCTCGCCGCCGGCTGCGATCTAGCGCTGCATTGCAATGGAGACCCCGGCGAGATGGAGGAGGTCGTCGCGGCGGCTCGGCCGATTTCGCCGCTCACCGCGGCGCGGCTCGGCGCGGCGAAGCGATGCGGCGCGGTTCCGCGGCGAACGGCTTCGACCGCGCGGAAGCCGAGGCGCAATTCGACGCGCTCCTTGCGGGCGCGCGCATTTCGGAGGTTGCGGAGCAGTGAACCCGGCGGGCGGCATGGCCGCAATGGTCTATCAGGCGAGCACCTGGGTTCTGCCGGTCGTCTTTGCCGTGACCTTTCACGAGGCGGCGCACGGCTTTGTCGCCTACCAATTCGGCGACGACACCGCCCAGCGGGCGGGCCGCGTCACGTTCAATCCGTTCAAGCACGTCGACCCGTTCGGCACGATCATCCTGCCGGCGATGCTGATCCTGCTGCGCTCGCCGTTCCTGTTCGGCTATGCCAAGCCGGTGCCGGTCAATTTCCGGCGGCTCGACCGGCCGCGGCGCGACATGGTGTGGGTCGCTCTGGCCGGGCCCGGCACCAATGTGCTGCTCGCGATCGTCTCGTCGCTGCTGTTTTACGGGGTTGGTTTGATGCCGCCGAGCCCGGCGGGAGTGGCTTGCGGAAAATCTGGTGCATTCGGTACATGATCAACGTCGTCCTCTGCGTTTTCAACATGCTGCCTTTGCCGCCGCTGGACGGCGGCAGGGTCGCGGTCGGGCTGTTGCCGGATGCGCTGGCCCTCCCGCTCGCTCGGCTCGAGCGTTACGGCATGTTGATCCTGCTGCTGTTCTTGTTCGTCATCCCCTATGTCGGCGAGCAGACGGGTCATCGACCTCAATATTCTTGGCTGGCTGATCGGCGTGCCGACGGACGCGCTTGATCCGCTTGATTCTGGCGATCACCGGGCAAGGCGAATGAGCCGGAGCTCGCCGACGCGCTCGGAGCAGCTGGTGCTCGAGCTCGACGGCTACGAGGGGCCGATCGATTTGCTGCTCACGTTGGCCCGCGAGCAGAAGGTCGACCTCGGCAAGATCTCGATCCTGGCGCTGGCCGACCAGTATCTGGCGTTCATCGCGAGACAACGCTCGCTCAGTCTCGAGATTGCCGCCGACTACCTGGTCATGGCGGCTTGGCTCGCCTATCTCAAATCGCGCCTCTTGCTGCCGCAGCCTCCGCAGGACGAGGAGCCGAGCGGGACTGAGCTCGCCGCCCAGCTGGAGCACCGCCTCCGATTGCTCGAGGCCATGCAGATTGCCGGAGGGCGGCTCATGGCGCATCCGCGGACCGGGCAGGATGTGTTCTTGCGGGGCGCGCCGGAGGGGCTCGCGGTGATCCCGGTGCCGGTCTACGAGCTCGCTCTGTACGAGCTGCTGCGCGCCTATGGCGAGGGCCGGCGCCGAACCGAAGCCGCGGTGCTGACGATCGAACCAGCCGAATTCTATTCGATGGATGATGCATTGAGCCGATTGGCGCGCTTTATCGGCCGCGTGCCGAATTGGCGCGAGCTGGCAACCTTCTTGCCGAGGGAGCTGCGCGGCGAGGTATTTCGCCGCTCGGCGCTCGCCGCGACTTTCGCCGCTACCCTCGAGCTGGCGCGCAGCGGCCGCATCGAGCTCCGTCAGGACCGGGCCTTCGGGCCGATCTATCTTCGCAGCCCTGCCCCGGCAGCCGCGGCACATGGTCTGGGGGCGAGTGCGTGAGCGGGCGGGCGCAGCAGTTGCGTCTCGTCGAGGCGCTCCTGTTCGCGGTCGCCGAACCGATTGGCGAAGAGGCTCTGGCGCGGCATCTGGACGACGCGGCCGATGTCTCGGGGTTGCTGCGCGAGCTCGCCGAGAGCTATGCCGGACGCGGCGTCAACCTCGTGCGGCTGGCCGGTGGATGGGCGTTTCGTACCGCGCCCGATCTCGCCGCCAGCTTGCGCATCGAGCGGCCGGTCGCCCGGAAGCTGTCGCGCGCGGCGATCGAAACTCTTGCGGTCATTGCCTACCACCAGCCGGTGACCCGCGCCGAAATCGAACAGATCCGGGGGGTCGCTCTCGGCAAGGGAACGATCGATACATTGATGGAGGCCGGCTGGGTCCGTCCCAAGGGGCCGGCGCGCCGGCCCCGGCCGGCCGCTCCTCTGGGTGACGACGCCGGGTTTTCTCGTCCATTTTGGGCTCGACAGTCTGAACGAGCTGCCCGGTCTCGACGAGCTGCGCGCCGCCGGGCTTCTCGACCTCACCCCATTCACCCTGGCCGAACAGGCGGGCGAGAAAAACGCCGAGCAGGAAGCCCGCATCGAGCCGTGACCTGCCAGGGTGGTGCGCCGGCCGACGTTGCCCATATGACAGCCATCTGACATCATCACGCCACATGCGCATGTTGCCGATAACTGACCAGGAGCCCGCGAGGCAGCGCCGCGATGTTTCTTGACTTCGGCATGTCGGAGCTGTTGCTGATCGGGGTCGTGGCGCTCGTGTTCATCGGACCGAAGGATCTGCCGAAGGCTCTGCGCGTCGCCGGCTTCTGGGTCAGAAAGGCGCGCACCTTGTCGCGCGAGTTTCAGAGCAGCGTCGAGCAGATGATCCGCGAGGCAGAACTGGACGAAATGCGGCAGGAGCTGAAGAAGGTCACCGAGATCGATCTCGAAAAACAGTTTCGCGAGACGATCGATCCGACCGGCAGCCTTGCCGAGAGCCTGAAGCCGCCGGAGCTGCCGAAATTCTCCGATGCCGACCTCCCGATGGCGCCGGCTCCCGAAGCTCAACCGCAGCCAACCACAGAACCGACGGAGACCAAGGCGGCTGAGCCCGCGGTGCCAACCATCGCGCCGCCATATGACGCCAGTCAGGATCCCGTGCCGCTAAAGCAGTGAGGGTCGCTCGAGTCAGCGTCCTTCAATGACGATGTCGGTGGATGTTTAGCGCCCTTCAGGGAACGGTTGTGGACGACGACAGGGAAGCCGAGCTCGAAGAAGGCAGGATGCCGCTCCTCGATCACTTGATCGAGCTGCGCAACCGGCTGATGTGGGCGATCGGCGCGGTCCTCGTCGCGTTTCTGATCTGCTACCAGTTCAAGGAGCGCATCTATGGCTTTCTGGTGCATCCGCTGGCGGTCATTTTCGAGGGGCAGACCGGGCGGCATCTGATCTACACCGGCCTGACCGAGGCCTTTTTCACTTACGTCAAGGTGTCGTTCTGGGCGGGGCTCTGCCTCGCTTTCCCGATCGTCGCCAGCCAAATCTGGAAGTTCGTCGCACCCGGCCTCTACAAGAACGAACGTCGCGCCTTCTACCCCTATCTCTTCGCCACTCCGGTCTTGTTCGCGATGGGCGCGTCGCTCGCCTACTTTGTCGTGATCCCGGTTGCCTGGCGCTTCTTCGTCAGCTTCGAGACGCCGGCCGGCGCCGACGGCGGCCTTCCGATCGTCCTCGAGGCGAAGGTCAACGAATACCTGTCGTTGGTCATGACCCTGCTCTTCGCCTTTGGCGTCGCCTTTCAGCTGCCGGTGCTGCTTACCTTGATGGCGCGGGTGGGTCTGGTTACTTCGGCCGGGCTCGCATCCAAACGACGCTACGCCATTGTCATCATGTTCGTCGTTGCCGCGGTATTGACGCCGCCGGACATCGTCAGCCAGACGAGCCTCGCGATACCTTTGATCATCTTGTTTGAGGCCTCGATTATCTCGTGCCGGATGGTGGAGAAGGCGCGCGCCAAGCGAGAGGCCGAAGAGGAAGCCGAACTCGCCGGCAAAGGGAAGCCCGCCGCCGGAACGTGACGAGCGCGAGCCGGATGGACGAGAGGCGTACGGCTCTCTATATCCGGGCACCATGCTTATTGCCGTCCCCCTTTCGTCATCGCCGGGCTTGACCCGGCGATCCAGGAGATGCCCGGGTCAAGCCCGGGCATGACGCTCTTCGATGCACGATCTCAGATGGATTCGTGACAATCCGATGGAATTCGACCGCGGCCTAACGCGGCGCGGTTTGCCGCCGTGCGCCGAGGAGATCTTGGCGCTCGACCGGTCGTGGCGCGCCGCCGAGACTCGTGCCCAGGAAGCGCAGGCCGAGCGCAACCGCGTCGCCCGGGAGATCGGCGCCGCCAAGAAGCGCGGCGATGACGTAGCGCCGTTGCTGCGCCAGACCGGCGAGGACCGGGAGGTCGAAGCCGCAAGCGGGCGACCGGAGGCGGCGCGACTGCGCGCGCAAATCGACGAGATCCTCGCTGGTCTCCCGAACCTTCCGGCCGAAGAGGTGCCGGACGGGCCGGACGAGACCGCCAATCGGGTGGTGCGCCATCATGGCGAGCCGCCGCGTTTCGACTTCGCACCGTTGTCGCACGAGGCGATCGGCGAGCGGCTCGGCATGATGGATTTTGCGCGCGCCGGGAAGTTGTCCGGGTCGCGATTTGTCGTTCTGCGCAGCGCGCTGGCTCGGCTCGAGCGGGCGCTCGGCCAATTCATGCTCGATCTCCATACGACCGAATTCGGCTACACCGAGGTTTCGCCTCCTCTGTTGGTCCGCGATGAAGCGGCGTTTGGGGTCGGCCAGCTCCCGAAATTCGCCGAGGATATGTTCCGAACCACCGATGGGTATTGGTTGATCCCGACCGCCGAGGTGCCGCTGACCAACCTCGTTGCCGGCGAAATCCTCGACGAGAGCGCGCTGCCGCTGCGCTACACCGCCTGGACCCCGTGCTTCCGCTCGGAGGCCGGCGCGGCGGGCAAGGACACCCGCGGCATGATCCGCCAGCATCAGTTTGAAAAGGTCGAACTGGTCTCGGTCGTCCGACCGGACGATTCCGCGGCCGAGCACGAACGGATGACCGCGTGCGCCGAGGAAGTGCTGAAGCGCCTCGGCCTCGCCTATCGTGTGGTGCTGCTGTCGACCGGCGACATGGGATTTGCCTCGCAAAAGACCTACGACATCGAGGTCTGGCTGCCGGGGCAGGGGACCTACCGCGAGATTTCCAGCTGCTCGAATTGCGGCGCGTTCCAGGCCTTGCGCATGAAGGCGCGCTATCGCCCCGCCGAGGGCAAGAGGAACACTGCCGGTTCATACCCTCAACGGCTCTGGTCTCGCGATCGGGCGCACGCTGATCGCGATCCTCGAGAACTTCCAGCGGCACAACGGCACCGTGGCGCTCCCGCCGGTGTTGCAGCCCTATATGGGAGGCCAGGAGGTCATCGAACCCCATGGCTGACGGGCGCATCGAACTCGGCAACGCCCGCATCCTCGTCACCAACGACGACGGTATCGGGTCACCCGGTATCAAGCTGTTGGAGGAGATCGCGCGCGATCTCTCGCCGGACGTCTGGGTTGTCGCACCCGAGCAGGAACAGAGCGCCTCCAGCCACTCGCTGACGACAAGGCGCCCGTTGCGGATGTCGGAGCTGGCGGAGCGGCGCTACGCGGTGGACGGGACGCCGACGGATTGCGTGATGCTGGCGGTCAAGCACCTGCTTCGCGAGCACCGTCCGGACCTCGTCCTTTCCGGGGTGAATGGCGGCGGCAATGTCGGAGAAGATTTGACCTATTCGGGAACCGTCGCGGCGGCGATGGAAGCGACGTTGCTCGACATCCCGGCAATTGCGCTCAGTCAGCACTTCATCGACGGCGAAGAGATACCCTGGCACACCGCCGCGCGTTTCGCGCCCGAGGTGATCCGGCGGTTGACCCGGCTGCCCTGGCCCGAGCACACCTTGATGAACATCAATTTCCCGGCCGCGGCCCCCGAAGACGTTCGCGGCATCGCGGTCACCAGCCAAGGCAAGCGCGCGATCGCCGACAATCTGAGCGAGCGCCTCGATCCTCGCGGCAGGCCCTATTATTGGATCGGCCCGGTCCGCGAGGACGGGTTTGCCGAGCCCGGCACCGACTTGGCTGCGATCAACGAGAATCACGTTTCAGTCACCCCGATCTACCTCAACCTGACCAACGTTCCGGTGCTCGCTTCTCTGAAAAAGGTCTTTGGGTGACGCCTGGTCGAGCGGGCCTGGTCGAGCCGGGCTTGATCCAGAAGAAGCTGCGTCTCCTGATGGAGCTGCGTCGCGCCGGGATCGGCGACACACGGGTGCTCGGCGCCATCGAAAAGACCCCCCGGGAGAAATTCGTGCCGGCCTCGTTCGAGGACCAAGCCTATGAGAACATGGCTCTGCCGATCGGCAATGCGCAGACGGTAAGCCAGCCCTATGTCGTGGCGCTGATGACCGAGAAGCTCGAGCTCGGAGAACGGCAGAACGTCCTCGAGATCGGAACAGGTTCCGGTTACCAGACCGCGGTTTTGGCGGCCCTCTGCCGCCGGGTCTTTACGATCGAACGTCACCGCGAACTGTTGCGCGATGCAGAGCGGCGGTTTGAAGAGCTTCGCCTGCGTAACATCGTGTGCCGATTCGGCGACGGCACGAAAGGTTGGCCCGAGCAGGCGCCATACAAGCGAGTGCTGGTAACCGCCGCGGCTCCGGACGTGCCGGCAACCCTCGTCGACGCCCTTGCCCCCGACGGCATTCTCGTGGTGCCCGTCGGCGAGGATCACCGCGACCAGCAGCTTGTGCGAATCCGCCGCCAAGACGACCGGTTTACGACTGAGGATCTCGGTCTCGTTCGCTTCGTGCCGCTCATCGCCGGGCTGCCGCGCCGCGAAGCGGACCAGAGCTTGACATGATCCTGCCTTCGCGTACCAAATAGCGCAGGTTCTTGCGCGTCGGGGGGCGTGCCGGAGAAAGATGACAATTCGTATTGGCGCGTGGTGCGGTTTGCGGTCCGCGTCTTGGATTGTGGTGGCGCTCGGGTGTGCTCTCGCGGCCTGCGCTCCGCGGGTAGAGGGGCCGGCGCCAGTGGTCAGCGGCCCCGCGCCGGTGGAGCGCGCCGCGCAGACGATCACGATCCAACGCGGGCAGACCCTATCGGAAATCGCCCACAGCTATCATGTCCCGATGCAGGTGATTGCCGAGGCGAACGGTCTGTCGCCGCCCTATCGCATTCAGGTCGGCCGCACGCTTGTGATCCCAGGCGCCGGCCCGCCGCGCCTCGCCGCGGCGCCCGCATCGGTCGCGGCGCTGCCTCCCGCGCAGCAGCCGGAGGTCCCGCAGCCCACGACTGGGCCCGAACTCGCGCCGCCGGCCGCTCTGGAGCCTCCGTCAGTTTCGGCTGCGCCATTGGCGCCGCCTGCGGCCCAGCCTGTCCCCACGTCAACTCCGCCTCCGATCTCCGCCGCGCCACCGCCCCAAGAGGTCCCCGAGAGCCCAGATACGGGTAGCGCCGCAACCCCCCCAGCCGCCGGCACCGGCGCGTTTCTCTGGCCGGTTCGCGGCCATATCCTCGCAACCTACGGTTCAAAATCCGACGGCACGCACAATGACGGCATCAACATCGCCGCACCGCGAGGCACGGCAGTGCAAGCCGTCGATGCCGGCGTCGTCGTCTATGCCGGGAACGAGCTGCGCGGGTACGGCAATCTCGTTCTCGTCAAGCATGCCAATGGCTGGATCTCGGCTTATGCCCACTGCGATGCGATTCTCGTCAAGCGCGGCGAAAAAGTCGGGCGCGGCGAAGTGATTGCGCGGGTCGGCTCGACCGGTAATGTCAGCGAGCCGCAGCTGCATTTCGAGCTGCGCCGCGGTCAACACGCCGTAGATCCGCGCGAATTTATGCCCCCGCTGCCGACCGCGACCGCACGGGATTCTCGGTCGGGCTGAGAATCCCGTCTTCTCCACTGTCGATTGCTGCGTTCCGCTCGCCATGCTATTGCGCCCGGTGCGGCTCGACTTTGACCTGCGAAAGCCTGCGCGGACCGCTGGCGACCGAAACGCATTTCCATATCGGCGCCTTTGACGAAGCCGGGCATCTTCGGCCAACCAGGCACGTCTTCCCGGAGGAACGTCTGTCTTGGTCGCACACCGGAGGCGGGTGAGCGCGTGACCTAAAGGAGATCACGCACTCCGCGGCCCCCCTATTTCGGTTTGTGTGCCAGAAAGGCGTAATCAAACACTTCAAACAATCGTGCCTTGTTCTCGCCACCGGCCCCACTGAAGGTGTCAACCGGCGGACCAATCACGATATCGACGACCGCTTTTGCTCGCGAAACTCGGTATTCCGAAGATCCATCGCGGTCGTCGCGGCACGCAACGCGAGCGGGTCAACGGGTATCCTGTCGGCCATGCTCTCCTACTCTTTCAAAGACTACGCCATAGTGATAAGGCAGCAGCTCTACGGTGCGGTTGAGCAGCAGGCCGGCCGGCTTGACGATTGCCGCCACCTCGCCGGCCTCTATCCGCATCTCGGTTTTTGGTCCGCGCGGCTGCCGGAGGACCACCGTTTCCTCACGCGGACGAGAATGCCAATTGACGATCCCGAATTGCCCATGAGGTTTCAGGCTCGCCGCGACGGCGCGGGCTACGCCGAGCTGATCGGGGATCCCGTGGAAGGTGTTGGCGAGGAAAACGTAATCGACCGGCTCCGGCACGATCGCATCGACCGTCATGGCGTCCGCCAGGACGAAATCGCAGTTGGTTGCCCCCGCCTCCGCAACCCGCACCCGAGCGCGATCCAGCATGACAGGGTCGATATCGATCGCGTAGACGCGATCTGCGATGCACGCGAGGGGCGCCGTGAACAGCCCGTCGCCGCAACAGAGGTCAACCGCGACCATGCCAGGTCGGACGCCCATTTCGACGAGAGCCTTTTCGGGGTGAGGCCACAACACCTGCCACCAGTCGGCATCGGGCATCGTCGTTGCCGGGAAAAAGCCGACGATCATCCGATTCTCATGCACGCTTTGGATCGGTATGCTTTCCTCATTCAATCATTCTGGTGATTGATCACCAAAGCCGAGAGAGATGTCAAGCGTGGGTCCGAAACAGCAGGTTTTTGCGGGTCTCGCCCAGATTGCGCACGCGCTTGCCCATGCGCATCGGCTCGAATTGCTCGAACATCTCGGGCAGGGCGAGCGCAGCGTCGAGGAATTGGCGGCTCGCGCGAGTCTCACACTCGCCAATGCATCCAGACATTTGCAGCTTCTGCGCCGCGCTGCGCTTGTCGAGGGCCGACGCGACGGCAAGCGCGTCTACTATCGGCTCGCTGGCGACGAGGTGGTGGGTTTGTTCGCCGCCCTCAGCCGCGTCGGCGAGCGCAACAGCGCCGAAATCGCGCGCGTGATCGCGAGCTATTTCCGGGCGCGCGACGGGTTCGAGCCGGTATCGCGCAATGAGTTGCTCGACCGCCTGCGCTGCGGGGCTGCGGCCGTCCTCGACGTCAGGCCGGAAGATGAGTTCGCCAGCGGGCATTTGCCCAACGCCCTGAACATCCCGTTATCCCAATTAGAACGGCGCTTGACCGAGTTGCCGCCGGACCAGGAAATCGTCGCCTATTGCCGCGGCCCCTGGTGCGTCCTCTCGTTCGAAGCCGTCGCATTGCTGCGCCAGCGCGGCTACCGGGCGCGTCGGCTGGAGGATGGGTTTCCCGAGTGGAAGACGGCCGGGCTGCCGATCGGTCACGGCCCCTGACCACGGAGAGTATCACACCCGTGCTCGCCACTTGACGCGAGCCGTTTTTGGCCCCGCGTCAAATTACCTGAACTGCGCCAGACCGCTGGAACATCGCGATCGAAAGTAGCTCACGCGAGGGGTTTGCCGAGCCGGCCGGCGAGGTCCTGGATGAATTGCCACGCGACACGACCCGAGCGCGAGCCTCGGGTGATCGACCATTCGCCGGCCTCGGCCCTCAATTGTTCGGCCGGCAGATCGAGCCCGTAGCGCTCGGCATAGCCTCTGACGATCGCGTGATAGGTCTCCTGGTCGATGCTGTGGAAACCGAGCCACAGACCAAAGCGGTCCGACATCGAGACGCTTTCCTCGACCGCTTCGGCCGGGTTGATGGCAGTCGATCTTTCGTTCTCGATCATGTCGCGGGGCATCAAGTGGCGGCGGTTCGATGTCGCATAGAGGACGACATTTGCCGGCCGCCCTTCGATCCCCCCTTCGAGAACCGCCTTCAGCGATTTGTAGCTCGTGTCGTGCTGATCAAAGGACAGGTCGTCGCAAAACAATAGGCAGCGGCGCGTGCTCAACCGCAACAGCGACAACAGATGCGGCAGGCTCGGAATATCTTCCCGATGGATCTCGACGAGTGCGAGGGCGTGCGGATGCATATCGTTGACGGCGGCGTGCGCCGCCTTGACGAGCGAGCTCTTGCCGGTGCCGCGGGCGCCCCACAGCAATACATTGTTGGCCGGGAGGCCGGCGGCGAACCGCTCGGTGTTGTCGAGCAGGATGTCGCGGACCCGGTCGATGCCGCGCAACAGTCCGATCTCGACCCGGTTGACCTGGTGAACCGGCTCGAGCCAGCCGCGGTCGGCGTGCCACACGAAGGCGTCGCTGGCTTCCAGTTCGTTGCGAGGCGCGGCGGGAGGGGCCAGGCGCTCCAGCGCATCGGCGATGCGATTGAGCAAAGGCAGCAAATCGGGATTGGTTTTGGGCAAGTCCAAATCCGGCGGCAGCAAGGCCGCCGACGCTATCACAGCGGCCGAGAACCGCGGAACCCGCCTTGGCATTGCCCTTTAACCGGGCATCGAGTACCAATTGGCCTGCCGCGTGACAGCACCATATGACGGTGACTGCGGAGCTGGCCGCCGACGGATGCGGCACGCGATTTTGAGGCACCCTCCCAATGTGGATTTCCACGGCTTATGCCCAAGGAACAGGCATATTCGATCAGAACGCGCTCGTCCAGTTTCTGCCGCTGATCCTGATCTTCGTCGTCTTCTACTTTCTTCTGATTCGCCCACAGCAGCGCAAGGCCAAGGATCAGAAGACCATGCTCGACGCGCTGCGGCGGGGCGATCGGGTGGTGACCGGAGGCGGGATCATCGGGACCGTGGCGCGGGTCGACAACCCGGAGGAAGTCGTCGTCGACATTGCCGAGAACGTTCGGGTTCGCGTGGTGCGCAGCACGATCACCACCGTCCTCGCCAAGCCGGACCCGGCCGCGGCCCGTGAGGCCGCCAAGCAGAAAACGGAAGCGCGAGCGAAAGTAGGACCAAGGAATAACGGGTTTCGGGACGAACCCGCGGCCAACGCTAACCCCCCCAGCCCTGGCGAGCGGGGTCCCCCCTCTACCGCTTTGCGGGAGCGGGTGCTGAGCGCGGCGAGGCGGGTGACGGGCTCCCTGGCACGGACGCGTGAGAAGTAACGAATGCTCTATTTCGAGAATTGGAAGATCACCCTGATCTGCGCGGTGTGCGCGCTCGGCGTGCTGCTGTCATTGCCGAACCTTTTCAGCCCGTCCTTTCTTGCGCATGTGCCGAATTGGCTGCCGCACAAGCAGGTGGCGCTCGGGCTCGATTTGCGCGGCGGGTCCTACCTGCTGCTCGAGGTCGATGTCGCCGCGGCCCAGCGCGAGCGCCTCAACTCGATCATCGACAATGTGCGCAACGCGCTGCGCGACGCCAATATCGGATATACCGGGCTCAATGTCGAAGGCGATGCGATCGTCTTCACGATCCGCGAACCCGACCAGATCGAAGCCGCGCGCCAGGCGTTGCGCAAGATCGATCCGGATCTGACCGTCGACATTGCCCCCGACGGAGCCGGAAGCATGCGCTTCAGCACGGTTGCGACCGACGCGCGGCGCCGGCAGGCCGTCGATCAGTCGATCGAGATCATCCGCCGCCGCATCGACGAGACCGGAACCAAAGAGCCGACGATACAACGCGAGGGAGCGGACCGCATTCTCGTCCAGCTGCCGGGCGTCGACAATCCCGAGCATGTCAAAGCGCTGCTCGGCCGTACCGCCAAGCTGACCTTCCAGCTCGTCGACACCACAGTCTCACTGGAGGACGCGCGCCGCGGCCGGCTGCCGCCCGGCGACGAGATCCTGCCGGCGGAGGAGGGGAGGGCAGGGCGCGCCGGGCCTACCGCCTACGTCGTGCGCAAGCGCGTGATGGTGGGCGGAGATACTTTGGTCGATGCGCAGCCCACCTTCCAGAACAATGAGCCGGTGGTCAGCTTCCGCTTTGACGCCGCCGGTGGGAAACGCTTTGGCGATGCGACGCGCGAAAATGTCGGCAAGCCCTTTGCGATCGTGCTCGACAACAAGGTGATCAGCGCGCCGGTGATCCGCGAGCCGATCCTTGGCGGCAGCGGCATCATTTCCGGCAGCTTCACGGTCCAGTCGGCGAGTGACCTTGCGCTGCTGCTGCGGGCGGGCGCGCTGCCGGCGCCGATCACGATCCTCGAAGAGCGGACGGTCGGCCCGGATCTCGGTGCCGATTCGATCCATGCGGGAGCGATGGCGAGCATCGTCGGCGTCACGCTGGTCATCGTATTTATGGTCCTATTCTACGGATTGTTCGGCGTCTTTGCCGATATCGCGCTGATCTTCAACCTGTGCCTGATGCTCGGCAGCCTTTCGCTGCTCGGCGCTACCTTGACATTGCCGGGTATCGCCGGCATCGCGTTGACCATGGGCATGGCGGTAGATGCGAATGTGCTGATCTATGAGCGCATCCGCGAGGAGGTCCGCGCCGGCCGCACCGTGCTATCGGCGCTCGATGCCGGCTTCAAGCGCGCCTTCGGCACGATCCTCGACAGCCATGTGACGACCCTGGTCGCCGGCGGGCTGATGTTCTGGCTCGGGTCCGGTCCGGTCAAAGGCTTCGCCGTGACGCTCAGCATCGGCGTCCTGACCTCGCTGTTCTCGGCGATATTGGTGACACGGCTGTTGATCGTTACTTGGCTGCGCGAATGGAAACCGAGGGCCATCCCGATTTGACCGCGAAAACAAGATGAGACCGCTGATCGTCATCCGGCGCACGCCGAAAATCGATTTTATGGCCTGGCACAAGGTCGGATTTGCGCTCTCTGGGCTGCTGACAATCGGCTCGATCGTGCTGTTTCTGACTGTCGGGCTCAATTACGGCATCGACTTTGTCGGCGGCACGCTGATCGAAGTTCGCTCCACGACCGGGCCGGCGAACCTCGCCGATATGCGGCAACAACTCGATGCCCTCCATATCGGCGAGCCTTCCCTGCAAGGGTTTGGTCCGCCGACCGACGTGTTGATCCGGCTGCCGCGTCAGCCGGGCGGCGATGCCGCGCAAGAGCAGGCGGTCGAAAAGGTGAGGCAAGCGCTCGGCTCGGGCGTCGAGTATCGCCGCACCGAGGTCGTCGGCCCGAGTGTCGGCAGCGAACTGATCCGTGCCGGGGTGATCGCGACCGTTCTCGCCCTCTTCGCGATCGCCCTCTACATCTGGTTCCGATTCGAGTGGCAGTTCGGCGTCGGCGGGATGATCTCGACTCTGCACGACGTCATCACCACGGTTGGATTGTTTGCGCTATTCCAGCTCGAATTCAATCTGACGACTTTGGCCGCGATTCTAACCATCGCCGGTTACTCGGTGAACGACACCGTGGTGATCTACGACCGGATCCGCGAGTCGTTGCGCAAATATCCGAGGATGCCATTCCGCGACCTGATCAATCTGGCGCTCAACGAAACATTGTCGCGGACTATCCTGACCGTCAGCACGGTCGCGCTCGCGGTGCTGTCCTTGTTGTTCCTTGGCGGCGAAGTGCTGAGAGGCTTCAGCATCGCCATGCTGTGGGGTGTGGTAATCGGCACCTATTCGTCGCTCTTCATTGCGGCGCCGATCCTCTATTATGTCCGGCCGAACCGCGCCGCGATCGCCCGGTCGAGTGAAGCAGTGCCAGCCCGCGCGCCCGGGGCGCGCTGATCCGTAGCGACCGCCGCGATGGATATCACCCCTGTAGCGACGGCTGGCCGCCAGATCATCGAGCGCTACGCAGCGAGCGGTTTTCGGGTGAGCGGGGTCATCTATCACGGCCCGATCCTGGTTTTTCCAGACCTCACTGTCGCATGGGATGCCGTGAGAGCTTCCGAAGTGACCTCGGAGACCCTGGCTCCGGTAATCGAGCATGGTGGCGTCGAGATCCTGCTGCTCGGTCTCGGACGCTCGACAAGTGCCGTACCCGCCGCGTTACGCGCCGCGCTACGTACCGCCGGGATCGCGCTCGATGCGATGGACACCGGCGCCGCTTGCCGCACCTACAACGTCCTGGTCGCCGAGGATCGCCGGGTCGCCGCAGCCCTGATACCCCCGGCGTAACCGCCGCCCGTTGCCCGTCGCCGCGGTCGGAGGGAACCCAGACCGTGTACTGACGTTTGCCAATTAGACTTTTAAGGGAGTCGAGCATGGTTTTCGGCGCACGCTTGTTGAGCACCGCGGTGTTCGTCGCGGGTCTGGCAACCGCGCCCGCGGTTCATGCGGCGCACTGGCACGGTGGAGGTCACCCCTATCATCACGGCGGTGGCGGCGGTGGCGCCGCAGCCGGTGCGATCATTGGCGGCCTCGTCGGCCTGGGCGTCGGCGCCGCGATCGCATCGGGTGGTGGCTACTACGCACCGCCACCGCCCGTTTATTATGGGGGAGTCCCGCCCAATTATTACGCGGCGCCGCCGCCCGTGTACTACGGCTATGGCTACTAAATGACCAACTTTCTCGTGGGATCACGCCGATGAAAATGCTTTCGTACCATCTCGCCTCAGTGGCCTTTGCCGGCCTGCTGGCGCTGCCGGGCGCTGCACTCGCGCAATCCGCGCCATCGCCCGGGACGCAGGTCGCCACGCCGCCACCGCCGGCTAACACGACTTCCCCGATGGCTGGCCATCCCGTTGCTGGCAAGAACGCAGAGGAGCGCGTCGAAAACCGCATCAAAGAGCTGCATACACAGCTGCACATTACTCCAGCGGAGGAACCGCAATGGAACCAGTTCGCGGAGGTGATGCGCGATAACGCACGTGAGATGGATCAGACGCTGATGCAACGGGCCCAACAGTTTCAGACGATGAACGCCGTGCAGAACCTGCAGTCCTATGGACAGCTCGCCGAGGCGCACGCGCAGCGTGTACAAAAGCTGATCCCCGCGTTCGAAAATCTGTACAACGCGATTTCGGAGCAGCAGAAGCAGCTGGCCGACCAGGTATTCCGCGGGAATGCGGAGAAGCACATAGGCGCCACGCAAAACCGCCGCGGCCGAGCCGGCTGACCGGCCTTATCTCCCGGTCTACGCGAAGCAAGCCCCGCCGGAAGCGGGGCTTATTTTTATGCCGTAAGGCACGCTTTTTGCTCCTTTTCGTCGGGATCAAGCGAGTCCGACGATGGCGCCCGACGACGCGAACGCGGTCTTTGTTCCGGCAGGCATCGGTCACAATGGCGGGCCGCCGCTCGACCCGGGGGCTGACTGGCGGAGGTTCTGTTGGAGGAAGGCCCATGCGAAGGCCTGGAAAACCCCTCCCCGCGAGATCGCTATGGCGCGCCTCGCGCGAGCTCGAGCGCTCGGCATGACTTATCGGGAATATACCGCGGTACTGCTCGACAAGGGTGTCCACCTATGAAAGAGCCCCGCCGAAGCGGGGCTCTTTAATGATGCTCGCCGGCTCAGCGGGCTTTCGCGAGATTCTGGGCGACAAAGTCCCAGTTGATCAGATGATCAATAAAGGTTTGAACGAAGTCCGGCCGGCGATTCTGGTAGTCGAGGTAATAGGCGTGCTCCCACACATCGCAGGTCAACAGCGCCGTCTGCCCTTCCGCGAGCGGATTGACCGCATTCGGCGTCGCGCTGATCTTGAGCTTGCCGCCTTCCGCGACGAGCCAGCCCCAGCCGCTGCCGAACTGGCCGACAGCGGCGGCCTTGAACTGCTCCTTGAACTTGTCGAGACCGCCGCAGTCGCGGTCGATCGCCTGGGCGACCTGTCCGCTCGGCGAGCCGCCGCCGTTCGGCTTCATGCAGTTCCAGAAGAAGGTGTGGTTCCACACTTGCGCGGCGTTGTTGAAGACGCCCGTCTTGGACGTGTCCTTATAGGTGGCCTTGATGATCTCTTCGAGCGATTGGCTCTCCGCCGGGGAGCCCTTGACGAGGTTGTTGAGGTTCGTGACATAGGCTTGGTGATGCCTGCCGTGATGGAAATCCATCGTCCGCTCGGAGATGTGCGGCTCGAGCGCATTTTTCGGGTAGGGCAGGGGCGGCAGTTCGAAAGCCATGGCGACCATCCCGGTTTATGTGAAAGAGGTCAGTCGAAAAACACCGGTCCCGGAGCGACGTTCCACTGATGCGGATCGCCTGTCACCGGTCGCGGCATTGGTGCAGCGCCACGACCGTGACCGGTATCAAACAGCGCTGTTTGCCCCGGCCGCGCGCCGCGAGGCGCTGTTCGCGCTTTACGCCTTCAACTACGAGATTGCAAGGGTGCGCGAGACCGTCACCCAGCCGATGCTCGGCCAGATCCGCCTCCAGTGGTGGCGCGAAAATATCGCCGCCGCCTTCGAGGGTGGCGCGATGCGTCATCATCCCGTCGTCGAGCCGCTTGCTGCTACGATCCGGGAATTCGGATTGACCCGGGAACACTTCGATCGGCTCATCGACGCACGCGAGACCGACCTCGCGGACGAACCGCCGGCGAGCCTCGCCGCACTCGAGGAATATGCCGAGTCCACCTCTGCAACGCTCGTCTATCTCTCGCTAGAGGTTCTCGGAATGCACGAGCCTCCCGCGCGCGAAGCCGGCTTGCATGTCGGCATCGCCTATTCGCTCGCCGGGCTGTTGCGGGCTATGCCATTCCGGGAGCGCCAGATAATCCCTGCACACATTCCCACGCCAGATAGCGTCACAAAGGTTGCCGCGGCGGCCTGGCGGCATCTCCAGGCAGCTCGCGCACTGCGCAACCGTATCCCGCGTTCGGCGCTTCCTGCGCTACTGCCTGCGATTATCGCACGGCGGTCCCTGGCTCGACTGAAACAGGCCGGGGACAATCCTTTCGACCCGGCCCTGGCGACACCAGATCCGCTGCAGAGCTGGCGGCTTGCTGTCGCAGCGCTGTTCAACCGGTTCTAGCGCGGCTTCTACCTGCCCTGGAAGTCAGGGAGGCGGCGATCGGCCATTGCCTTGATGCCTTCCTTGAAATCCTCGGTGCGGCGCAGCCAGTCCTGTTCGACGAGCTCGCGCTCGGTGGCAGCCTCGATTGCATCGCACAATCCGCGCCGTACGGTCTCGCGCGTCGACATGACGGCAAGCGGCGCCGATTGCGCGATCTCTAATGCCAATGCTTGTGCCGCGCTGCGCACTTCGGCGAGCGGCACCAGCAGATCGGCAAGGCCGATCCGCACCGCTTCGTCTCCGGGGATGCGTCGCCCGGTGTAAAACATCAGCGCCGCCTGCTGCGCACCGACGAGTCGCGGCAGGGTCGCCGTCAGTCCGAAGCCCGGGTGAAAGCCGAGCCGGTTGAAGTTGGCGCTGAACCGCGCCTCCTGACAGGTGACCCGAAAGTCGGCGACGAGCGCGAGGCCCAGACCGCCCCCGACGGCGGCGCCGTGCACCGCGGCGATGATCGGCTTGCGCGTGCGGAAGAGGCGGATCGCTTCCTTGTAAAGGTGTCGGCCGGCGCCGCTGCGGCTGCCCTCCGCTGCCGTTCCGGTCTCCATACGCTTCGAGAAATCGGCCCCGGCGCAGAACGAGCGGCCCTCGGCCGCCAGCACGATCGCCCGGCAACTCGGATCGGCGTCGAGGCGCTCGAGGGCCTCCCCGATCGCGGCAATCAGGTCGCTGTCGAAGAAATTGTGCGGCGGCCGGCGCATCTCGACAGTCGCGACGTAGCCGTCCTGGCTGACATGGGTGTCGCTCATTTGCGGATCTCCCTAGGACTTCGGTTGAGGATCGGGGGTCCGTTTGACGATCAGCGCGTCGACCACGGTCAGACCCTCTCCTTGCGGATGGACGATGACCGGATTGAGGTCGATTTCCTCGATCACCTCGGCATGATCGGCGGCGAAGCGCGACAATGTCGCGATCAGTTCGGCGAGCGCCGCACGGTCGGCGGGTGGCGCCCCTCTTACTGCGCCGAGGAGCGCCGCTCCCTTCAGCTGGTCCACCAGAGCCAAGGCTTGTTTCGCCTCGATCGGCACCGGCGCGAAGGCGATGTCGCGCAAAACCTCGACATGGATGCCGCCGATCCCGACCATCAGCATCGGGCCGAAAACCGCATCCCGCGTTATGCCGAGGATGATCTCGCGTCCCGGCGGCGCCATCGCCTGCACCAGGACACCGTGGATCGCGGCCTCCGGGTACGCCCTTTTGGCGCTCCCCAGCACCCGCTCGTAGGTTTCGCGCACCGCCGTGTCGCCGACGATACCCAGCGCAATGCCGCCGGCCTCCGTCTTATGAGTAATGTCGGGAGATTGCACCTTGAGCGCGACCGGGCCGCCGATGCGGGCGGCAGCCTGCGCGGCCTCGTCGGCGCTCGTTGCCAGCGCCTCTTGCGGGCGCGGCACGCCGTATCGGGCGAGCAACGCCTTGGCTTCGGTCTCGGTCAGCACCGGGCCGGCGGCTGCCAGCGCGCGGCCGACCTCGTCGCGCACTCCCGGCGGGGTCGCCGAGGCCACCATCGGCTCACGCCGCCGCGTCTGGAACGCCGCGTAGTCGACCAGCGCACGGATCGCGCGCGCGCAGCTCGGCATCGAGGTGTAGCAGGGGATCCCGGCCTCGGCGAACCGCGCCATCGCTCCCGGCGACGCGGTAGTGTAGGTCGACAGCAGGATCGGCTGCTCGGTCGCCGCCGTGATCGCGGCGAGTTCTTCGGCGCGCTTGGCGGCGGTCGCGTCGTTGGCGAGCGAGCCGATCAGCAGGATCGTATCGATGCGCTTCGACTCGCGCACGATCTCGACGAGCCGCGCGTAGCCGACCTCGTGGATCGCCTGCGCGGTGCCGTCGACCGGGTTTTGCGCCGAGGCGTAGGAGGGGAGGAGGGCGAGGACGCGCCGCTGGATGTCGTCCTCGAGGACCGGGAGCTCGAGCCCGTGCGCAGACAGGATATCGGCCATCCATACTGCGCTGCCGCCCGATCCGGTGATGACCGCGACGCGGTTGCCGCGCGGCAATCGGCAGAACGAGAAGGCGGCCGCGACATCGAGCATATGGTCGAGGTCCTCACCGCGGATGATGCCGTGGTGGCGGAAGATCGCATCGTCGATGTCGCCGGCCTGCGCCAGTGCGCCGGTGTGCGAGGCCGCGGCACGCCGCCCGGCGGCCGATCGGCCGACCTTGGCGACGATCAGCGGCTTGCCGGCATCCGCAGCCTTGTCGGCAACCGCGCGGAACCGTTCGGGGCGGCGTATCCCCTCGAGATAGAGGAGGAAAATGTCGGCGCTGCCCTCGTCGAGCCACCAATCGACGTAGTCGTGCGCCTCCAGGACAGTCTGGTTGCCGGCGCTGACCTGATGCGTGAAATTCAATTGCCGGTCGCGGCCGCGGCTGAGAAAGGAGAAGGTCAGCGCCCCGCTCTGGCAGCTGACCGCGATCGGCCGCGCTTTGCTGACGGCGGGCAGCAAACTCCGGCTGGGATCGTGGAAGACCGGGCTGAACGTCGCAACGAGAGGTTTTAACGGGTTGACGATCCCCTCGGAATTGGGGCCGCAGACCACGATGCCATAGCGTTCGGCAATCTTGCCCAGCTCGATATCGCGGGCGTGGGCGGCTTCGTTGCTCTCCTCTGCAAACCCCGAGCTGATCACGACCGCGGCTCGTATCCCGCGCCCACCGCATTGCTCGAGGGTCTCGACCACGTGTGCCGCCGGCACCAGGATGACCGCGAGATCGACCGGCTTGGGCAGCGCCGGGACCGAAGGATAGGCGCGCAACCCGAGCACCTCGCTCTGGCTGCGGGTCACCGGAAAGACTTGGCCGTCATAACCATGACCGATCAGCGCGTGCGTTAGCCGGCCGCGCAA
The DNA here is from genome assembly GCA_963700195.1 of uncultured Alphaproteobacteria bacterium. Classification (GTDB taxonomy): domain Bacteria; phylum Pseudomonadota; class Alphaproteobacteria; order ATCC43930; family CGMCC-115725; genus AP-15. Next base: position 40,174 of record CAVOWQ010000008.1, on the reverse strand, counting down.
GGTCTCGGTATCCGCCGAGGCGCCGACGATCGCGATGCTGTCTGGCGAGAGGAGGGGTTTCAGATCAGGCATTTGCCGGAAAACTCTTGCAATCATGCACCTCGCCCCGCTTGCGGGGAGAGGTCGGAAGCCGCGCATGCTCGGCTGCCGGGTGAGGGGCAAGCCGCGGTGCCTCGGAAAGGCCCCTCACCCCGACCCTCTCCCCGCAAGCGGGGCGAGGGGGGAGAATTCTTCGCATCACCGCAGGCCGAGGCCGCGGGCGATGATGCCGCGCAAGACCTCGCGCGTGCCGCCTTGGATCGTCAATTTGGGCGCGATCAAGGTCGTGTAACGCAATGCCTCTTCGAACCGGTCGTCGTTGCCGTCCGGTTGCGAGTCACCGGTTTGCGGCGCCAATAGGCGCACCTTGTCCGGCAGGGCCTGCTCGAAATTGGTGCCCAGATCCTTGACGATGGCGGCTTCGACCGCCGGGGTCTTACCGGTCTGCAGCATGCCGGCGACGGAGAGCGACATGCGGCGCAGAGTGGCTAGATGCGCCACCTCGCGCCCGATCCCCTCGGCAAGCCGCTCGCTCGGCTCCTCGCCGGCCAGCCGCACCAGCTCGACAAGAGCGGGAAACGTTTCGATCCACCGGTCGGGGCCGCTGCGCTCATAAGCGAGCTCGTCGGTCGCCTGCTTCCAGGCCATGTCGACCTCGCCGATCAGATGCGAATCCGGCAGGAAGGCGTCGTCGAACACGACCTCGTTGAAGTCGTGCGAGCCGGTGAGATTGATGATTGGGCGGGTCGTGATCCCCGGCGTCTTCATGTCGACCAGAAACTGGGTCAACCCGTGCCGCCGGTTCTCCTTGGTGGATGACGAGGTGCGCAAAAGCGCGATCATGAAATCGGCGTGATGCGCGCCGCTCGTCCAGATCTTACGGCCGTTGACCAGCCAGCCCCCATCCGTCTTGGTCGCCCGGGTCGAGGCGGCAAACACGTCCGAACCCGAGTTCGGCTCGCTGAGGCCGATGCAAAAGCACAGTTCGCCGCGCGCGATCTGCGGCAGGATCTTCTCTTTTATCTCCTCCTGACCATAGCGCAGGATGACCGGGCCACTCTGCCGATCGGCGGTCGAATGGGCGCGGGTCGGCGCGCGCGCCGCCAGCATCTCCTCGGTCACGACATACCGTTCGAGCTGCGAGCGCTCGTGTCCGCCGTATCTCTTGGGCCAAGTCATGCCGATCCAGCCCTTGGCCCCAACCTTGCGGCTAAATTCGCGCGAGAACGATCCCTTCCCGCCATCGGGCGAAAACATGCCGGCCTCGATCTCCTCGCGCAGAAAGGCGCGGACCTCCTCGCGCAATTCCTTGGCCTCGGGGGGCAGCTCGACCGGATCAAAGCGAAAGCTGAAACTCATCGGCGCCTCACGATCCTGCGGTGATGAAGGGCCAGAGCCCGTCGGCTCCGCGCTCCGCGACCATGCGGCCGAGGCGCGCGGCCCAGACCGCCTCGTTGCCGAATTCTTCGCGCCAGGACCACAGCCGGCGCGTCGCGTGGTGCAGCGAGTGCTCGTAGGTGAACCCCATTGCGCCATGCACCTGATGGGCGATCGCCGCACCCGTGCCGGCCGCCTCGCCGCCGCGCACCTTCGCGATGGCGATCTCGCCAACCGCAATCTCCGGACCCGCACACGCCTCTGCGGAAGCGTCGGCGGCGGCGCTCGCCGCCGCGACCTCACCGGCAAGCATCGCCAAATTGTGCTGGACCGCCTGGAACTTCGCGATCGGCCGCCCGAACTGCGAGCGGTCGAGCGCGTACTGGACCGACTGTTCGAGGATCTTTTCGAGCGCGCCGGCCATCTGCTGCAAGCGGACCGCGGCGCCGAAGCAGACGAGCAAATCCTGGTCGACCGCTGCCGGTCGCGCAGCCTCAGGCGTGGCGCCGTCGAATGACACATCGTCGCGCGGTTCGCCGGCAAGGCTCGTGGATTGGCTGATCGGCAAACCAGCGGCGGTGACCACCGCTACTACAGTCTCCTTGCCGCGGCGCGCGAGTACGGCAATGTGGTTGGCGGTGCGGGCGAACGGGACGCGGCGCGCCCGGCCGCTCAGCGCGCCGTCGGCGGTCAGCGTGATCCGGCCATCGGCATGGATCGGGGCGATCGTCAGCGGCCCGCCCGGCACCGAGATCCCGGCCTGCGTCAGCAGCCAACCGGCCATCAATGTCTCGGCGAGCGGCACCGGCGCGGTGAACCGCCCAGCCGCGCGCAGCACGGCGAAGCCGTCGGCCAGGGTCGCCCCGGCGCCGCCAAGCTCGTCCGGGACCCAAGTTAGGGTGAGCCCGAACTCCTCCAAGGCATCCCACAAGGCCTTGGGCCACACGCCTTGCTCCGCCTCGTTGACCGTCTTGGGCTCGCAAAGATCCTGAAAGATCCGGGTCGCGGTATCGACGATGATGTTATCGGTGCTGTCGCTCATGTCGCTTCCGCCTGCCGCCCTCGCCGGACCCGATCGTAGAGCACCGGGACGGGGTCGGAAAGCCTTCACCGCGAACGAGGTCAGCTCGCACCCGCGTCCAGACTGCCGATCGCAACGGCCGTCGATATTTCCGCCCCCTCCAGCAGAAGCAAGCGACCGTGCGAGGCCGACATGCGGATCTTCAACGCGGCCTGATATTCGTCGGAGCGGTACCATCCCAGCGCCGCACCGACGTTCGGAAATTCGATGATGAAGATCCGCTTCGGCATCGGGCCGCCTTCAAGGAGGTGAACTTTGCCGCCTCCGGCAATGACCCGTCCGCCAAACCGGGCGATCGTCGCCAGCGCGCGCGGCACATGCGTTTCATAAGCGACGGGATCGGTAATTTCGATATCGCCGACGACAAAGCTGGGCATGGGTTCGCTCCCGAGAGCGGGACTATAGCATGATCGGGGCTAGGGTTAACTCCGACGCGGCGGACGAGTGGTTCCTGACTGATCTCGCGGTTGATCCCTCACGACGACAGCCAGCGGCTTGGCGCAGAGCGCCGAACAGCCGGTGCGGCAATGCGGGTTTTGGGCTAATCTTCGGGCAGCCATGCCCGCTACCCGCCGTCTCGCCGCCATTCTCGCCGCCGATGTGGCGGGCTATTCGCGGCTGATGGGAGCCGACGAAGAAGGCACGCTCGAACGCCTCAAAGCGCTGCGCCGCGAGCTCGTCGATCCGAAAATCGCCGAGCATCATGGTCGTATCGTGAAGACGACGGGCGACGGTCTGCTGGTGGAATTTGTCAGCGTCGTCGACGCAATGCGATGCGGCATCGCATGGCAAGCGGGAATGGCCGCCCGCAATACCGGCGAGCCGGGCGACAGCCGGATCGAGTTCCGCATCGGCATCAATCTCGGCGACGTGATCGTCGAGGGCGACGATATCTATGGCGACGGCGTCAACATCGCGGCGCGGCTCGAAGCGCTGGCCGATCCCGGCGGGATTTGTGTCTCGCGCACGGTCATCACCCAGACCCGTGGCAAGCTTGAAATTCCGGTCGAAGATGTCGGTGAGCGAGCGCTCAAAAATATCGCACAGCCGGTTCACGTGTTTCGCGTTGGAGCGTGGGCGTCGCGCCCGCAAAGCCCCCTCCCTAACCCTCCCCCGCAAGCGGGGGAGGGAAGGGTGGGGGTGCTGCCCGACAAGCCGTCGATCGCGGTCTTGCCGTTCGCCAACATGAGCGGCGACCCGGAGCAGGAATATTTCGTTGACGGCATGGTCGAGGAGATCATCACCGCGCTCTCGCGGATCCGCTGGCTCTTCGTCCTCGCCCGCAATTCGAGCTTTTCCTACAAGGGCCAATCTCCCGACGTTAAGCGGGTGGGTCGCGAACTCGGCGTGCGCTACGTGCTCGAAGGCTCGGTGCGAAAGGCCGGCAATCGCGTCCGCATCACCGGGCAGCTGATCGACGCGGAAACCGGCTCGCACCTATGGGCCGATCGATTCGACGGCTCTCTCGAAGACGTGTTCGAACTGCAGGACAAGGTGGCATCGAGCGTCGCCGGCGTGATCGAGCCGGCATTGCAGGCCGCCGAGACCGCGCGCTCGGCCGGCCGCCCGACCGCCGATCTGACTGCCTATGACCTCTATCTTCGCGCCTCCACGATGGTCTTGTCGTCGGCAAGGCAAATCCCCGAGGCGCTCCATCTGCTTGAGCGGGCGATCGAGCGCGATCCGCGTTACGGGCCTGCCCTCGCCTGGGCCGCGTTCTGCTGGTTTCGGCTGCTTCTTGACGGTCGGAGCGAAGATCCGGAGGCGGGCCGTTTGAAGGGCGTCGATTTCGCCAGGCGAGCCCTGGAAGTGGCCGGCGAAGATCCGGGCATCCTCACGAATGCCGCCTTCGCGTTGGCCTATTTCGGCGAGGACATCGGGGCTATGGTGGCGTTGGTCGACCGCGCCCTGGCGCTCAACTCGAATTTCGCGCGCGGCTGGCACATCAGCGGCACCCTCAGGCTATTTGCTGGTTATCCCGACATCGCGATCGAGCATCTCGAAGTCGCGCTGCGTCTCAGTCCCCGCGCTCGCGTCGGCACATCGCTCGCTAATTTGGGCATCGCGCATTTCTTTAGTCGGCGTTTCGACGAGGCTCTGCCGAAACTGCTCCTCGCGATCCAAGACGATCCGAGCTACGCGTGGCCGTACCGCTGTCTCGCCGCTTGCTACGCCCATATGGGTCGGCTCGGCGACGCGAGAGAGATCGTCACGCGGCTGCGTGCTATCACCTCTCTCGTTACACCGAACCTCAGCTTCTTTCGGAACGCCCAGCACCGCGAGCTTTTCCTGTCGGGCCTGCGTCTGGCGGCCGGCGAGGTGGGATGACTGCAGCAGCCTTGGGAAAGGAGGAACCATATGTTCATCGTGGATGCACAGGTTCACATCTGGGGCGCCAATACGCCGGAGCGGCCTTGGCCGGCCGGGCGCAGTTCACCCCACCGGCCGCAGCCCTTCTCGAAAGACGATCTCTTGAAGGAAATGGATGCGGCCGGCGTGGCGCGGGTCGTGATCGTGCCGCCCTCGTGGGAGGGGGATCGCAACGATCTGGGCCTCGAAGCGGCGCGCCTCCATCCCGACCGGTTTGCGGTAATGGGCCGCCCGCCGGCGGCGGCTCGCTCGCTGAGCGATTGGCGCGATCAGCCCGGCATGCTCGGTCTCAGGGTCACGTCGAACACAGCAGAGGCGCGGGCATTGTTCGACGATCCCGAGGGCTGGGTGTGGGGCGAGGCAGAGCGCGCCGGGCTCCCGGTTATGGTCTCGCCGTCAGGCCTACTGCCGCAGGTCGACCGCATTGCCGGGCATCATCCCGAACTCAAGCTCGTCGTCGACCATCTGGCGCTGCTGCGGGCGAAGGACAATGCCGCGTTCGACGACCTGCCGAAGCTGTTGCGTTTGGCGCGGCTGCCCAATGTCGCGGTCAAGGCCTCGGCATTGCCGGCCTATTCGAGCCACGATTATCCCTATTACAATTTGCACCCCTACCTGCGCCGCGTGTTCGACGCCTTTGGCCCGCGCCGAATGTTCTGGGGCACCGATCTGACCCGGCTGCCCTGCACCTACCGCCAGGCGATCACGTTGTTCGCCGAAGAATTGCCCTGGCTCTCTGCGGCCGACCAAGAGCTGGGTCATGGGGCGCGCCGTCTGCAACTGGCTCGGCTGGCTGCTCTAATCCGCCGCGCGTTACGCGAATGCCTTGACGATCAGAGAGGCCACGCCGGCGATCACGAAACCCAGCATCCATTTGATGATCGCGAGATCTTGCTCAATCTTGGGGAACCGGGTTTCATACGCGGCGAGTTCTTCGGCAGCGGCGCGCGCTTTCTCCTCAGGCGCGCCGGCAGAAACCAGCGCGTCGTAAGTCTTCGAGAGCATCACCGCCCTAGAGCCGCGCCCCCTTTTCTGGCGCCTCCGTTTAAGATCGGGGTCGTGTGCCCGTCTCGCAACTGCTGGGTTAGGCGATCACCTTGGCCTCCCGCAAATCCTGCAGGGTAGAGCGATCGTAGCCGAGAAGCCGGGAGAGCACCTCGTCGGTGTGCTGGCCGGGGGTCGGGACGGGGCCGACGCGGCCGGGGGTCTTCGACATTTTGATCGTCGCGCCGGGGAGGTACATTTCGCCGGCGACCGGATCTTCCAGCTTGACCAGCATCTCGCGTTCCCAGAGATGCGGGTCCACGGCGACCTGCGGGATCGTCTTGACCGGCGCGACCGGGATCTCGGCGTCGAGCAGGGTCTTGACGATATGGTCGACGGTGTTCTCGGCGCACCATCTGGCGACCGCCAGCTTGCGCGGGTCGTCTTGCCCGACCCGGTTCGTCCAACCGCCGACCGCGGCGCCGTCGTCGCCGGTGGCGATGCGCATCAGCCGCGTCGCCATCGCGCTGCCTGAGGCGGAGATCACGACATAGCCGTCCTTGGCCTTGTAGGGTGGCCGGCCGCTCTCCCCGCCCTCCTGCCCGGTGGCGAGATAATAGGAGGTCGGGATTTCGACCATCGTCAGCGCCGAATCCATCAGGCAGCAATCGACCAGCTGGCCTTCGCCGGTGCGGTCGCGGTGATGCAGTGCCGCCAGCGTGCCGATCGTTGCATGCAATGAGGTGTAGCGGTCGACGAGCGAGGTGGCGGCGCCGAGCGGCTGGCCGACCGGCGCCCCGGTCAGCGACATCAGCCCGCTCATCGCCTGCCCGAGGGGGTCGAAGGCCGGGCGCTCGCGATAGGGTCCGTATTGACCGAACCCGGATACTGAAGTGAGGATGATGTCCGGCTTCAGCGCGCGCAGCTGGTCATAGCCGAACCCCATTTGCGCCATCGTGCCGGGACGGAAGTTTTCGAGCACGACATCCGCGGTCGGCACCAGCGCCGCGAAGACCTCTTTGCCGCGCGCCGTGCGCATGTCGAGGCACAGGCTCTTCTTGCCGCGGTTGTAGACCGAAAAATAAACGCTCTGGCCGCGCACCAGCGGCTCCGACCGCCGCGTCTCCTCGCCGCCCAGCTTTTCGATCTTGATGACCTCGGCGCCGAGGTCCGAGAGGATCATGCCGCCGCGCGGACCCGCCTGGTAGCGCGCCAATTCGAGCACCCGCACACCCTCGAGGGACCCAGCCATGACCACCTCCCAAAACCTGCGTCACGGTTGAGTGAACACCTGCTCCCGCGTAGTGTCAAACAATCGAGGAGCCGCGCAGGAGGGCGAGCAATGGCCTATGAGAACATTCTGACCGACCGTTTCGACGCGGTCGCGGTGATCACGCTCAATCGCCCGGAAAAGCTCAACGCGCTGAGCTATCCGCTGGTGCGGGAGCTCGATGAGGCCCTGACTCAATACGAAGCGGACGACGACATCAAGGCCGTGATCCTGACCGGCGCGGGCGACCGGGCGTTCTCCGCCGGCGCGGATATCCACGAAATGGCCGGGCTGAGCTCAGAGGAATTGGCCACTCGCGGCGAGGTGCGCGGCCACGCTACTTGGCATATCGCGAATTTTGGCAAGCCGCTCATCGGCGCGATAAACGGGCTTGCTTATGGCGGCGCTGCGCTGTTGAGCTCGACCCTTGATCTGCGGATCGGCTGCGAACGCACCGCGTTTCGTTTCTTGGCGGCGAGTTATGGCCGGGTTAATTCCAGCTGGTCATTGCCGTTGCTGGTCGGTCTGCCGAAAGCCAAGGAGCTGCTCTACACCGGACGGATTGTCAGTTCCGAGGAGGCGGAGCGCATCGGGCTTCTCAATCAGGTCGTCCCCGCTGCACGCCTGCTCGATACCTGCCTCGAGATCGGGCAGATGATCGCCAAGAACGACGCGCGCATGATCCAGGGCCTGAAGCGCCTGCTACACGAGCAGATCGGAATGGGCTGGCGCGAGCGCTACGACAATGAAGAACAGGCGCGCGCCACCTGGCTCGCCGCCGGCCACCCGCGCGAAGGCTTCAAGGATTTCCTCAGCCGCAAGGGAGCAGCTTAAAGAGTGCACCGCGGGGACACGGAGGACACTGAGAGTTGAACAATCCTACTCCGTGTCCTCTGTGTCTCCGTGGTGAACTCTATCCGCGGGTTTCCGGGTAATCGGTCACCACGACTTCTTCGCTGACGGTGTCGAGCATGGCGCAGCTCAATTGCCGGCCGTTGCCTTGGTCGCGCGCTTCGCCGGCTGAGCCCGGGTTGATCACCAATACCTTGCCGACGCGGCGCACCAGCTGATGGTGGGTGTGGCCGTAGAGCACGAAGTCCGCCTCGGCCTCGCCGAACCGCGCCAATAGGGAGTCGTGCGGGTATACGTACGCCCCCTGCGGCTCCCATGGGGTCGAGTGGACGAGCAGCAGCTTCTTTCCGCCGACACTCAGCTCGAGCCTCTTGGGCCGCTCGGCGAGCCACTGGAGCAGCGACCGGTCGATCCAGTCGGGCTGACGGGCCCGGGCGCCTTGCGGGCCTAGAAAACCCTCCTCGTGGTTGCCGACAATGGCGTGGACGCCGCGGTCCCTCAGGAGGCGCACGACCTCGTTCGAGAAGCGGTATTCGTAGATGCTGTCGCCGAGGCAAATCAGCTCGTCGGCATCACCGAGTATTTCCAATGCCTGCAGCAAGCCGGTGTGATTGCAGTGCACGTCGGAGACGATGCCGATCTTCAAGACTTGCTCCGGCGCGCGATGATGTTCATCGGCTTCAGGCTCATGACAATTTTTCCGTCCTGGTTCAGCACCTCGACCAGGGTGCGCACCGTGCCGCGGTCGGGTTTTGAACGCGATGGCGTCGCTTCGAGCACCGAGACCCGGATGCGCAGCACGTCCCCGGGCCGAACCGGGTGCAGCCAGCGCAGCTCGTCGATGCCGGGCGAAGCGAGGCTCGCTCCCTTGGGCAGAAAATTGTCGGCGAGGAGCCGCATCATCATCGCGCCGGTATGCCAGCCGCTGGCGATCAGGCCGCCAAAGCGCCCGCGCTTTGCCGCCTCGGGGTCGACATGCATGTCCTGCGGGTCGAAGCGGCGGGCAAAGTCAAGGATTTCGGCCTCGTCCACCCGGATCTCCCCATACTCGAATACGGCGCCCGGAATGTAGTCCTCGAAATATCGCTCTTCGGTCAATGACACCTCTCCCTGCACGTCATGGCGGGGCTTGACCCGGCCATCCACGATTGCATTACATCATAGCCGCGGAAAGTCATGGATGCGCGGGTCAAGCCAGCGCACGACAAAGCGGACCCGAAAGGGAGGGAAATGAATTACGATTACATCATCGTCGGCGGCGGGTCGGCCGGGTCGGTCATGGCGAACCGGCTCTCGGCCAGGAGCAGCAACAAGGTATTGCTGTGCGAGGCCGGCCAGGATACGCCGCACGGCAAGGTGCCGCCCGAGATCCTCGACAGCTATCCCGGCACCGCCTATTTCGACCCGCGCTTTCACTGGACGGAACTCAAGGTCCATACAGAGGTCATCTCGCACAACCGGCCGGAGGAGAACCGGCCGCCATTGCGCAAATACGAGCAGGCAAGGGTGTTGGGCGGCGGCTCGTCGATCAACGGCCAGCTCGCCAATCGGGGCGCGCCCACCGATTACGACGAGTGGGAGGCCCGCGGCGCGGCAGGGTGGAACTGGAACGCAGTACTGCCGTATTTCAAAAAAGTCGAACGCGACATGGATTTCGACGGGCCGTGGCACGGCAAGGACGGCCGCATTCCGGTCCGCCGGATCTTCCCTGATCTGTGGAACGGCCACGCCAAAGCGGTCGCCAAGGCGTTCGAAGAGGCGGGGTTCCAATACGTCCAGGACCAGAACGGCGAATTCAAGGACGGCTATTTCCCGATCACGATCTCGAACCTCTACGACCGTCGCGTCTCGGCGGCGATCGGCTATCTCGATCCTGGGACGCGGCTGCGCGACAATCTGACCGATCTCGCCGCTGACGCAGGTCAAAGCGCTGCTGTTCGAGGGGACACGCTGCGTCGGCGTCAAGGCACTGGTCGACGGCCGGGAGACCGAGTTCCGGGGTGGCGAAGTCATTGTTTCGTCGGGGGCGATCCACTCGCCGGCGCACCTGTTGCGCGCTGGCGTCGGCCCGGCCGGCCACCTCCGCGATCTGGGGATCGAGGTCGTGGCGCATGTGCCGGGCGTGGGTCAGCGGCTGATGGACCACCCGGCGATATCCGTCTCCTCTTTCATCAAACCCGACTACCGGCTCAACGGACTGACCCGCCGGCACATCCTTTTGGCGCTGCGCTATTCCTCGTGGATCGGCGACGCACCGGCAGGCGACATGTTTGTGGTCGGCGTCAGCAAGTCGTCCTGGCACGCGGTTGGCGAGCAGATCGGTTCATTGCTCGCGGCCGTTTACAAGACGTTTTCGGAAACCGGGCAGGTCAAGCTCGCCTCGCGCGACTGGCGGGCCGAGCCGATCGTCGAGTTCAACCTGCTCTCCGACCGCCGCGACCTCGAACGGCTGATGGACGCCTTCCGGCGGCTCGGCGCGATGCAGATCAGCGCCGCCTTGCGCGAGGCGACGAGCGACCCCTTTCCGGCGAGCTATACCGAGCGCGTCCGCAAGATCGGCGTCGTCAGCCCCAAGAACAAGATGATCACTGACGTCATCGCCAAAATGCTGGACGGCCCGGCCTGGCTGCGCCGCATGATGATCGAAAAGGTCATCGTCGAGGGCTATAAATTCGAAGAGCTGATGCGCGACGACGAGGCGCTCGAAGACTTCATCCGCAAGGCCGCGATCGGCGTCTGGCACGCCACCTGTACCTGCCGCATGGGAGCCGAGGACGACCCGATCGCGGTGACGGACCCACAAGGCCGGGTGCGCGGGGTTGGGGGGCTGCGAGTCGTCGACGCCTCGCTGTTCCCGGCGGTGCCGTGCGCCAACACCAATTTCCCGACCCTGATGACCGCCGAGAAAATCGCCGACGCGATGCTCACAGCGGCGTAAATGTCATTGCGAGGAGCGCAGCAACGAAGCAAGCTCGACCGATCGAGCGCTCGGCGGCCCAAGATTGCTTCGCTGCGCTCGCAATGACAGCGCGAGGAGAGGGCGATGCGCTTCGGAGTTTTTGATCATCTGGACGACAGCGGGCTGCCGCTCGGCCGGCATTTCGAGGAGCGGTTGCGGCTGATCGAAGCGTATGACCGGGCCGGGTTCTACGGCTACCATCTCGCCGAGCATCACAACACCCCGCTCGGCTATGCGCCATCGCCCGGCATCTTTCTCTCGGCGGTCGCGCAGCGCACGAAGCAGCTGCGCTTCGGCCCGATGGTCTATCTGTTGCCGCTCTATCATCCGCTGCGGCTGATCGACGAGATCTGCATGCTCGACCAGATGAGCGGCGGGCGCTTTCTCTACGGCGTCGGGCGCGGCATCTCGCCGATCGAGGTCGGGTTCTACGGCGTCGACTTCGATACCGGGATGCAGCAGTTCCGCGAAGCCTTCGACGCCATCCGTATCGGCCTGACCGAGGACGAGCTGACCTATCACGGCAAGTTCTACGATTTCGACCATGTGCCGATGGTCATGAAGCCGGTTCAGAAGCCCTACCCCGAGCTGTGGTACGGCACGAGCCGGCCGGACAGCATTCCCTGGGCGGCCGAGCACCGCGCCCATATCGTCACCTTGCGCGACACGGCACAGGCGCGCTCGATCATCGATCTCTACAAGTCGGAATGGCGCAAGCGCGGCAGGCCCGAAACCGAGCTGCCGTTGATGGGCATCAACCGCCACATCGTGCTCGCCGACACCGAGGCCGAAGCGCGCGACATCGCCCGCCGCGCATACCGCCCCTGGCGCCGGCACATGGAGCTGCTGTGGGAGAAATACGACGTGCCGTTCCCGTTGAAGGACGGGCTGCCCGAGGAATGGGATCCATTGCAGGCGCATGGGCACGCCATAGCCGGCACGCCGGCCCAGGTCCGCGGGTACATCGCCAGCCAGGCCGAAGCCGCCGGAGCGACCTATTTCGTATGCGATTTCGCGTTTGGTACGATTTCCCACGAAGAGGTGATGAAATCGGTCGAGCTGTTTGCGCGAGAGGTGATGCCGGCTTTTGCCAATGCCTGATAGGAAGGACCAACAATGGGCACGATGATCGAGTTTGCCCGCCCCGACGGGGGCAAGACCAAAGGATATTTGGCGACTGCCGGCCAAGGGCGGCCGGGGATTGTCGTGATCCAGGAGTGGTGGGGGCTCAACGACCAGATCTGCGGGGTGGCTGACCGCTTCGCCCGGGCCGGCTACAATGCGCTGGCGCCCGATCTCTACAAGGGCCGCCTCACCACCGAGCCGGACGAAGCCAATCACCTGATGACCGGTCTCGATTTTGCCGACGCGACGCACCAGGATCTGCGCGGCGCGGCGCAGCACCTGCAAGCGCAAAGCGGTAGGGTGGCGGTGACGGGCTACTGCATGGGCGGAGCCTTGACCATCGCTGCCGCCGTGCATGTCCCGGAATTCGCCGCCGGCGCGTGCTTTTACGGGATTCCGCCGACGGCGTTCGCCGACCCGGCCAAGATGCGCATCCCGCTGCAAGGCCATTTCGCCAACAAGGACGATTGGTGCACGCCTGCGGCGGTCGACGATCTCGAACGGACCTTGAAGACGGCGGGCGTCCGCCATGAGATCTACCGCTACGACGCGGCCCACGCCTTTGCCAACGAGCGCAGTGCGGCCTACGACGTCGCATGCGCCAACCAGGCGTGGGAGCGGATGGCGGCATTCTTGGGGGCGCAAATAAGCTAGGGTCAAGGGAGGATGCGGGCGCGTTTTTGACGATTGCGATCGCGTAATGGCACGGGTCGGCGCACGACCGAGAGTTTAGACCGATGTAACCGGGAGCGCCGATCGGCTGCAGCCGGCCCTGATGATGCGCGGAGGTCTTCGATGAGGCTATTCGTGCGGCGCCGCAGCTTCGGCATTCAGGCACGGCTCACGATGCTGGCCGTCGTGACCGCGCTGCCGCTCGTCGCGCTCGCGAGCTGGGCCATCCTGCGCACGGTGGATGATCAGCGAACCCAGATCCAGCAAGACGTCAGGCAGAGAGTGGAGGATCTGCTCGCGGACGTAGACCGCCAGATCAGCGCGATACAAGCGGAGCTTCAGGTCCTCGCGGCATCTCCGAGCCTGCAGGAGGGCGATTTCGCAGCATTCGATCGCCAGATGCGCGCCGCCCTCAAGATCCGTGGAACATCAATCGTCCTGCACGACACCAAAGGACAACAACTTCTCAGCACAAACCGGCCGTTTGGCGAACCACTCCCCCGCGCGACCAATACCGAAATGCACGACCGCGTCGTTGCGACGGGTAAGCCTCAGATCTCCGATCTGATCATGGGTGCGGTCCTGCGGCGGCCGATCCTGGTGGTCGGGGTGCCGGTTTTTCGAGACGGGCAGGTCGTTTACGTATTGGCGATGGGGATCGGCCCGGAACTTCTGTCGTCGCTGCTGGAGGAGCAAAATCTCTCGCCGGATTGGACCGTCGGGATCTTCGATCGCAAGGGCGTCATTGTGGCGCGCAACCGAGAATTGGATCGGTTTCTCGGCAAGCAGGTTTCGCCGACGCTTTTGCAGGCCATGCGCGAACCGGCCGAGAACTGGTTCCCCAGTGTCACGAGTGAGGGCATCCCCGTATATTCGACATTCCGGCGCTCGCCAATCACCGGCTGGACCGTAGCGATTGGTCTGCCGAGGGAATTTGTCGACGCTCCTATTCGCCGAGCGCGATTGTTGGCGTTTGGCGGCGGCGCAGCGGTCGTCGCCTTGAGCCTTATCTTGGGTTGGTGGATGGCTCGGGCGATCCGGCGGCCGGTTCAGGCGCTCACGTTCGCCACCAAGGCCTTAGGCAGGGGTGAGCCTCTTGATCCATTGAGCCGCGGCGTGCGTGAACTTGATGAGGTCGGCGATGAGCTTTGCAAGACCGCCGCAGCGCTGGCGCGCAACCGCGAGCAGCTCGAGGGCACGGTAGCGGGACGCACCCGGGAGCTTGCCAGCGCCAACGAGCGCCTCCAGGCCGAAATCGACGCTCGCGAGCAGGCACAATCGGCGCTGCTGCAGGCCCAAAAGATGGAGGCGATGGGGCAGCTGACCGGCGGTGTTGCGCATGACTTCAACAATCTGCTGACTGCCGTTTCCGGCTCCTTGGCGCTGCTCGAGCCGCGGCTTTCCGACGAGAGGAGCTTGCGCCTGCTGCACACCGCGCAACGCGGCGCCTCGCAAGGTGCCAAACTCACCGAGTCGCTGCTGGCCTTTGCCCGCAAACAGCGCCTCAACCCGATCCCGGCCGACCTCAACTCCATCATCCTAGAGATGACCGAGATGCTGCGCCGCTCGATCGGCCCCACCGTCGAGATTCGGCATGCTTTGGCGAGTGAACTCTGGCCGGTTCTGATCGATACCGGCCAGATCGAGACGGCGCTCCTCAACGTCACCCTCAATGCCCGGGACGCCCTGGCGAGCGGTGGCATGGTGCTGATCGAAACCGCAAACATCCGCGCGAGAAGCGAGGAACTGCCAAAAGAGGTCGCAGGCCAGGACTGTGTGCTGGTGTCGGTCTGCGATACCGGAACCGGAATGAGCCCCGAGGTCTTGGAGCGTGCCTTTGAGCCATTTTTTACCACCAAGGAGATCGGCAAGGGAACAGGATTGGGTCTGTCGATGGTGTTCGGCGTCGTCCGTCAATCCGGTGGCACGGTGCGCATTCGCAGCCGCCTGCGCGAGGGGACCACCGTACAGATCTTTTTGCCCCGCGCCATCGAGACCGCGACGTTTGGCACGGGCCGCGCGAGGCCGGCCCGCGTGGCAGGGGGGGCTCACATCCTGGTCGTCGACGACGACCCCGACGTCCGCTGGATCATCGCTCAGGATCTCCAGGAGATTGGGTACGTCGTCACGCAGGCTGATAGCGGGCGTGCCGCGTTGGAGATCCTCGAGCGGAACACGCCCTGCGACCTGATGGTCGCGGATCTTGTCATGCCGGGGCTCTCGGGACTGGATACGCTGCGCTTGGCGCGCCGCACCCGGCCTGACCTCAAGGTGCTGTTCGCCAGCGGTTATGCGGATCTGTCGCGTTTTGGGGACAATTTGGACAATCACTCCCTGCTCAAGAAACCTTTCAAGTCGGAAGCCCTGGCCGAAGCGGTGCAGACCGCGCTTCACCGGGTTTCCGCGGGCGAGCCGGACAACATCGTGCAGCTGCGGCGCGATCCGCTGTGATCGGGATGACGGCTGCCGATTGACCAGCTGACCCTAAAAATAGTTGGCCCTGTCGATCTGGCGTTCCTCGCGCGTCGTCTCGATGCTTGACACCATCGAAAGAGTACAGCCATGCCAGAGCTTCAGATCATCGGCGCACCCCAGAGCAATTACGTCTGGGTCAGCCGCATCGCCTGCCACGAGAAGGGGGTGCCGTACACCCTTGTCCCGGTCATGCCGCACACGGCTGAGGTCGACGCGATCCATCCGTTGGGCAAGATCCCGGTGCTGCGCCACGGAGATCTCACCCTCGCCGAATCCCGCGCGATTTGTTTCTATATCGACCATGCGTTCGATGGCCCGCCATTGGTACCGCAGGATCCAGCCGAAGGTGCGCTAACCGAGCAGTGGATTTCGATCGTCAACACGCATTTCGATGTGCTGGTGGCGCGGCCCTATGTCGGCGCTTACTTCTTCCCGGGCACCTCCGACGGCAGCCCCAACCGCGCGGCCATCGAGAGCGTTCTGCCCAAGCTGGAAACGCAATTTGCGATGCTCGACCGCGCCGTGGCCAAGACCGGCTACCTCGTCGGCAGCACCTTCACATTGGCGGACATGAACGTGCTGCCGATGCTGTTCTATCTGCATCACTTGCCCGAGAGCGGCGCAATGCTGCGGCGGAATGCGGGCCTGGCGGCCTATTACGAGCGCCACATGGCGCGTCCCAGCGTCAGAGAAGCGGTTCCGCCGCCCTTTCCCGCCCGATCGTCTTGGGACGTCGAAGGCTGATCCGGAGATAGGGCCATGCGCTACATGTTTCTGATCTACAGCCGCGAGAGGGACTTCGCCGAGGCCTCGGCCCAAGACAGGGAGCAGGTCAGGGCGGGGCATTGGGCGGTGATGGACGAAAGCCAGAGGAAGGGTGTGTTCATTGCCGGCGCGCCGCTGCAGCCGACGGCGACGGCAACGACGATCCGCAAGGAAGACGGCAGACCACTTGTCCTCGACGGCCCATTCGCCGAGACCAAAGAGCAGCTCGCGGGGTATTACATCCTCGACTGCGAGAACCTCGACGAGGCAATCGCCTGGGGCGCAAAGATTCCGACGGCGTGCAAGGGCGAAGAGGGCTGCATCGAGATCCGCTCGATCGCCCCCGTTCCCCCGCGGTAGAAGGTTTGCCAAGGATCGATGCCGCCGTCGGCTGAAGCTTGCGCCTCGGCGGAAGCGGTATTTCGCCGCGAGCACGGCCGGATCATCGCCAGCCTGATCCGGCTGTGCGGCTCCTTCGATCGCGCCGAGGAGGCGATGCAGGAAGCGTTCGCGGTGGCGCTGCGCCATTGGGCCGCGCGCGGCGTTCCGGACAATCCGGCCGCATGGATCACGGCGGCGGCCTACCGCAAACTGATCGACGCAAGGCGGCGCGAACGCACCCGGCGCGATAAACAAACTCTGCTGGAGCAGGAAATCGCACTCGAGGCGGCCGAGGATCCCGTGCTGCCGGAGGCACTGTCTCACGAAATTCCCGATGACCGGTTACGGCTGATCTTCACCTGCTGCCATCCCGCCCTCAACCGGGAGGCCCAGATCGCCTTGACCTTGCGCACCCTCGGCGGGCTTTCGACGGCTGAGATTGCGCGCGCTTTTCTCGTTCCGGAGCCGACCCTGGCGCAGCGGCTGGTGCGCGCCAAACGCAAGATCCAGGACGCCCGCATTCCCTACGAGGTGCCGCCCGACGATGCCTTGCCCGAACGCCGAGCCGCGGTCCAGGCGGTCATCTATTTGATCTTCAACGAGGGATACACCGCGACCGCGGGGGATTCGCTGATCCGGCGGGAACTGTGTTCCGAAGCCATCCGCCTCGGTCGCGTGCTGTGTGCGATCGATGCTAACGATCCGGAAGGGCTGGGTTTGCTGGCGCTGATGCTGCTGCATGACTCGCGCCGACGCGCGCGGGTCGATGCCTCCGGCGCCTTGGCCACCTTGGAGGAGCAGGACCGGTCGCTGTGGGATCACGCACAGATCGACGAAGGCCTGACCCTTGTCGATGCGGCGCTGCGGATCAGACAAGTCGGGCCTTATCAGCTTCAGGCGGCGATTGCGGCGCTGCACGCCGAAGCCGCCAGCTCGGCCGAGACCGACTGGCCGCAGATTGCCGCGCTTTACGCCGAGCTGGCGCGGATTCATCCGAGCCCAGTGGTGCAGCTCAACGGCGCCGTCGCCATCGGCATGAGCGAGGGACCGGACCGCGGGCTGGCGTTGATCGACGAACTCGGGACCTCGGGAAAGCTCGATCGGTATCACCTGTTTCACGCCGCGCGGGCCGACATGCTGCGTCGGCTCGGCTCTTTCGAGGCCGCGGCGGATGCCTATCGGCGGGCTCTCGCGTTGATGGCAAACGATGTCGAGCGCGCCTATCTCGAGCGCCGCCTCGCCGCACTGTGACGCCAGAATGATAGATATTTTTTCGGCAATGCTCCCTCCGCGAGGCGGCGCTGCAAGTCCAGCTCGAGCCCCATTAGCCCTCTCCCCCCGCCGGCCGGGGGGAGAGGGCAGGGTGAGGGGGGCCGTCGGTCCGGTCCGGTCCGCGGCTCCGCCCACCTCACCCTCCCGCTTCGCGAGCCCCCCGAAGGGCGGAGAGGGAGCTCTTGGACGGTCCTGTCCTTGCCGCCGCGCCGGCGGATGTGCCAGTGTGGGGCAATGAGGCCGCCTAATTTCTATTCCCATTCCGGTTTTGAGCGCGCCGGTCTGCGGCGCCGCGATACCCCATGGGTCCTCGAACGGATCGCCGATCCCGGCAGCGTCTTTGTGCCGGTCTGGCGGAACCAGAACCTGGTGATCGAGCTCGAAGGCGGCGAGCCGCGTGCGGCGGTGCTCCACTCGGCCAGCATTTCCGAGATTTTTGGCGTGAGCGAGGAGCGGCTCGCCAGTGGCGAGGTGGTGTTTCTCGGCGTCATCGAAGAGCGGGCGCATTTCGCGCTCGACCTGTCGCCGGTCGAGGCGCCGCTCGACATGCTGCGTTCCCCGGCGCTGGCCGCATCGGGTGTCGAGGCCGCGACGGTGCGGTTCGCCGATCTGCGCCAGGTCGGGCCGCGGATAAATCGACACGAGGGGGCGCTGCTGGCGCTCGCCCGCGCCATGATGTTCTGGCACGCGCGGCATCGCTATTGCGGCCTCTGCGGCAGTCCGACCCGCAGCGAGGAAGCCGGGCACATGCGCCGCTGCACCGATCCCGCCTGCAATGCGATGCATTTCCCGCGCACCGATCCGGCCGTCATCATGCTGGTGACCGACGGCGATCGCGCGCTCCTCGGCCGCAACAAGAACTTCCCGCTGCCCGGCATGTACTCGACCCTGGCCGGCTTTGTCGAGCCGGGCGAGAGCCTCGAAGACGCGGTCGCCCGCGAAGTGCGCGAAGAGACCGGCGTCGAGGTCGCGGCGGTGCATTATCACTCCTCGCAACCCTGGCCCTTTCCGGGCAACATCATGCTCGGCTTTCACGCCGAGGCGCGGACGACCGAGATCACGATCGATTACGGCGAGCTCGAAGACGCCCGCTGGTTCACCCGCGACTGGCTGTCGTCGCACACCGACGACGACAGCTTCCGCATGCCGCGCCTCGACTCGATCGCCCGCCGCATGATCGAGGACTGGCTGCACGGGCGGTAGCTCTCAGACACCTTTATAAGCACAACGTGACGTCATCCGCGACGCATGGCTGTTTTTGCTGTTCTTTGCAGCGAATTATCAGCCATCGAGGTCTCGTCCTCCGCGGAAATCCTGGGCCGCCGACGGCTCGACGAACGAAAGAACAGCCAGGTCGCTTGCTGTTCTTCGCTGTTTTCGTTGAGAAACAGCAACAATCACAAATGTAGTCCTACCGCCAGTACCAGTTTCAGCGCAGTGCGTCATGAGATGAGATACGCATACGCATATTCGCAACGGTACCATAACCGCTACTTTTTGTCAATTTGACAAACCCCTTTTGGCGCGATCCAGGCATGCTCAATCATACGAATAAGTCACTACAGCTTTCGACAGAGGATGAAAGCCTCACGCGCCAGCAGTTCGCGGAATGTCGCAAATGGGCTTCAGCATCTATCGACAAAGGGAAATTTGACTGGCTCTTCATGCGCTTTCCGATTACGTGCGAGCGTTCTCAGCCAGCCTGCACAGCTGATGCCTGGTTTGCGAGCAAGCTATTCTTGGTCGCGTTAGCGTTGTAATATTCCGAAGGTAGCCATTTCCGGGCAAGACCTATGGATGTCGCCGAGTGGCTTCGCGGTCTCGGGCTCGAACAGTACGCGCCAGCGTTCCATCAGAACGACATTGACGGCGAAGTTCTATGGCGGCTGGCGGGCGACGATTTGCGCGATCTCGGGGTTACGTCGGTCGGGCACCGCCGCCGGTTGCTCGATGCCATCGCGGCGCTTAGGGAGGGACAACCGGCAACCGAAGAATCGGTTGCGCCCGTCAGAGCCGCTGTGGTGATTGGGGCTGCCGAGCGCCGCCAGCTGACGGTGATGTTCACCGATCTCGTCGACTCGACGATGCTGGCTTCATCCCTCGACCCCGAAGAGCTGGGCGAGGTGATAGGAGCCTATCACCGCTGCGTCGCCGAGGTGGTCGGGCGGTTCGACGGGTTCCTCGCTAAATACCTGGGAGACGGCGTGCTGGCGTATTTCGGCTTTCCGATCGCCCACGAGGACGACGCCGAACGGGCCATTCGCGCCGGCCTTGAAGTGACCCGGGCGGTAGCTGCTCTTATCGGCAGAGGGGTGCCGATGAGCGCCCGCATCGGCATCGCCACGGGTCTGGTCGTGGTCGGGGAGATCGCCGGAAGCGAGGCCAACACGGTGGTTGGCGAGACCCCCAATCTAGCGGCGCGGCTGCAAGCCGAGGCGCCGCCGGGTGGTGTCGTGATCGCGCCCGCCACCCGGCGCCTCGCCGGCAACTGGTTCTCCTATCGCGATCTCGGCGCGCGGCCGCTCAAGGGCATCGCCGAGCCGATGCGGCTGACGCAAGTGCTGGACGAGCAATCGGCGGAGAGCCGTTTTGCTGCCACTCGCACGGTGTTGTTGACGCCGTTTGTCGGTCGCGAGCAGGAAATCGGTCTGTTGCTCGACCGCTGGCGCCTCGCGAGCGACGGTGAAGGACAGGTCGTGGTGCTGTCGGGCGAGGCGGGCATCGGCAAATCCCGGATTTGCGAGGTCCTGCGCGAGCGGGTCGCGGAGACCGGGACCCGCATCCGATATCAGTGCTCGCCTTATTACACCGACACCGCACTCTACCCGGTCTCCGGCCAGCTGCGCGCGGCGGCGCGGATAGAGCCGGACGATCCCCCGGCAACAAAGCTCGACAAGCTGGAGCGCCTGCTCGCGCCATCGGGTATTGAAGCCGACACTACCGTGCCGCTGCTCGCCGATCTGTTGGCGATCCCGGCCGCAGACCGCTATCCCACGCTGACGATCGGGCCGGAGGCGCGCAAGGCGCGGACCTTGCGCGCGCTGGCGGATCAGCTCTTCGCCTTGGCGCGGCGCGCACCAGTACTGGTTCTGCTGGAGGACGCGCATTGGATCGACCCGACCACGCGCGAACTGATCGATGCGGTGATCCAGCCGATCGGTCAGCGGCGCGTGATGCTGCTGGTGACGTGCCGACCGGAGTTCCAGAACCTGTGGGGAAGCCACAGCCATGTGACGAGTTTGACATTGAACCGGCTGGGCCAGCGGCAATGCGCCGATTTGATCGGCGAAGTTGTCGGTGGCCGCCCGCTGCCCGACGCGATAACCCGCGCGATCATCGAACGTGCCGACGGCGTCCCGCTGTTTGTCGAGGAGCTGACTAAGTCGGTGCTCGAATCCGGGCTGCTGCGTGAGGCCGATGGCGGGCTGGTCGTCGACGGCCCGCTACCGCCTCTGGCGATCCCGACCACGTTGCAGGGTTCGCTGTTGGCGCGACTCGACCGGCTTTCGGCGACGCGCGAGGTCGCGCAGGTTGGTGCCGCCATCGGCAGGGAGTTCGATTACCAATTGCTGGCCGCTGTTGCGGGGTTGCCTGATGAGCGACTCCGCCATGCGCTATCCGGGCTCGAAACCGCCGGATTGGTGTTCCGGCGCGGCAGCCCGCCCGAAGCTGCCTACATCTTCAAGCATGCGCTGGTGCAGGGTGTGGCGCATGACAGCCTGCTAAAGAGCCGCCGCCAGCAGCTTCACGCCCGGATCGCCGAGGCGATCGAACGGCACTACCCCAAAACGGCGTCAGCCCAGCCCCAATTGCTGGCGCAGCATTATGCGGAAGCCGGCTTTGCCGTGCGTTCGGCGGGAGCCTGGCTCGCGGCGGGGCATCTCTCGGCATCGCGCTCCGCGTCAGTGGAGGCCGCGCTGCAGTTCGCCCGCGGCATCGACGTGGTGCAGGGGATGGAGGCGGGGCCCGAACGCGATCAGCTCGAGCTAGATCTGCAGATCGGCCGCGGCTCGGCCTGCGCGGCGGCGTACGGCCACGGGGCCGTCGACACGGAAAACTCCTGGGCGCGCGCCATCGCGCTGTTGCGCAGCCACCCAGAGGATCCGCGGAATTTTTGGGCCAGGCGCGGTCTCTCCTCGGTTTACGGCGCGAGAGGCGATATGGCAGCTTACGGTGCACTCGCCGAGGAAACGACGGAACTCGCACAGCAGAGCGGTGACCCGGCCGCGCTGTGCGTCGCGCAAATGATGTTGGCCAATCTCTACGGATACACGGGTAAGTTCGCTGCCATATGAGCGGGCACTCGCGAAGCGGCTCGGCACGTCCATGCCGACTGGCACCACGAGTCTGTTTCGTCTCTCCGGCCTGGACATCAGCGTCCATGTCCCGCTAGGGCGGGCGCATGGCGCTGTCGTTTCCGTGGCAACCACGTCGAAGGCAGACGAAAGCATGAACGAGATGCCCTGCGCTCTAGCCGAGGTGCAACCCCAGGTTGGGGCCCTGTGCTGGGCGCTCTTCTGGCTATCGTTCTGCAGTCTAATCCAACGCGACTTCGAGCGCGTCGGCGCTTTCGCCGACCGTGCCGTCGCGCTGGCCAAGGAGCACGGCGTTCGGTATCTGGGCTACCGCCGGTCAGCTGTCGCAGGCTGCGGCGGTGGTGGTTGCCGATCCCGGGCGTGCCGAGGCGCTGATCGGCGTGGGCCTTACCAGGCTCGCAATCGTCGAATCGCGCTGTTACTTTCATCCGCCTACCTGTGCTTCGAGGGAGAGGCGCTGCTGCGGCTTGACCAGATTGCGGAGGCGCGCGGCGCCATCGATCGCGCCCTTGCGATCACCGCGAGTAGCGGCCTTTCCTGGTGGGACGCCGAACTGCACCGTATTCACGCCGCGGTGATCCGCGCCGAAGGCGGCGGCGAAACGGCGGTGCGCGAGGCGCTCGGCCGTGCCGTAGCGATCGCAGAACAACAAGGGTCCGAGACGTTCCGCCGCCGCGCCGTCGCCGATATTGGCGATGCCTGACAGCACTGTACAAGCTCCGTACGATCCCCCCGTATTTAGCGCTGACGCTGCGTCCTGCTGACCACCGAGATCACCGTCGATTACGGCGAGCTGGAGGACGCCCGCTGGTGCGAACGCGACTGGCTGCTGTCGCACAAGGACGCGCGATACGTTCAGGATGCCGCGGCTCGATTCGATCGCCCGCCGGCTGATCGAGGACTGGCTGCACGGCCGCTGACGCTGCGGCCGGGATTTTCAGTGACCGGCGGCGCCGGCGACGCGCGGGCGGCCGACCAGCGGCATCAGAAAGAGGCCGACGACGAACAGGGCGCCGACCAGCATGATGGCGTCGTTGTAGGTCATCACCAGCGCCTCGCGCTGCACCACATTGGCGAGCAGCTTGACTGCCGCGCGGCCGGTGTCGCCCGGGACCAGCGCATCGAGGCGGCCCGCCTGCATGTCGAGGAAATGCTGCACCGCCGGGCGCGCCGGGTTGATGTCTTCGATCAGGCGGTTCCAATGGAAATGCAGCCGTTGGTTCATCACCGTACCGATCGTCGCCAATGCGATGGCGCCGCCGAGATCGCGCGTCAGATTGTAGAGCCCGGCGGAGTTCTTCAGTTTGTCGGGCGGCACGCTGCCGAGCGCGATCATATTTGCCGGCAGATAGCACAGCATCAGTGCGATGCCGCGCAAAACCTGCGGAAAGAACAGCTCGACAAAGCCCGCCTGATTGGTGAGCCCGGCCGTCAGGTACATCGCTACGGCAAAAAGGCCGATGCCGATGGCCAGCATGAGCCGCAAATCCATTCTGCGCGTCAGCTGGCTGGAGATTGGGGACATCAACATTTGCGCCAGCCCGGTGACGACGACGGTCTCGCCGATCTGGAGACTGTTGAAGCCGCGAACTTGCGCGAGGAAGAGGGGCACCAGGTAGGTCGTGCCGTAAAGGCCGGTACCGACCACGAAAGTATAAAAGGAGCCGAGCGCGAAGTTGCGATTGGTAAAGGCGCGCAGATCGACGATCGGCTGATGGTAGGTCAGCACGCGCCAGAAAAATAAGACGGACGCTATGCTCGATACGATCACGGCGGCGAGGATCGTGCCGTCCGAAAGCCAATCCCAGCGCGGGCCTTCCTGAAGCGCGTATTGGAGGCAGCCGAGAAACAGCGCCATCAGCACCAGCCCGGTCAGATCGAAATGACGCAACAGCGACACCTCGGGCTTGTCGATGTCGATCAAGACCCATACGGCGCCGGCGACGGCGATGCCGGGCACGATATTTACGAGGAACAGCCAATGCCAGGAGAATGTATCCGTCAAGTAACCGCCAATCGTCGGACCCAACGTCGACGAGAGGTTAAGGATCAACCCGATCAGCACCATGATCTGCGCCAGCTGCGGCATCCGGAATTTCGTATAGACGACGGGAAACACCAACGGCAGCATGGCGCCGCCGCTGAACCCCTGCAATGCGCGATAGACGATCATCTGGCCGAGGCTCGTCGCGGTGGCGCACAATGCGCTCGATCCGGTGAAGCCGAGCGCCGCGATCACGAACAGGACGCGGGTCGACAACAGGCGCGACAGGGTTCCCGACAAGGGCACCATCACGACGTCCGCGATCAGGTAGGCGGTCTGGACCCAGCTGATCTCATCCGTGCTTGCGGCGAGCCCGCCCTGGATCTGGGTCAGCGAGCTGGTCACGATCTGGACATCCATGATCGCCATGAACAAGCCGACGACCATCGCGAGGACGCCGAGCCAGTCGCGCAGGGTAGGGGACGGGTGGAGATCCTGCGTGCTTGCCCTGGCATCCCGGCCGTCGCCTCGCCCCCTCCCTAACGGTCCCCCGCTAGCGGGGGAGGGAAGGGTGGGGGCGACGCGCGGCAACGAATTATCGCGCAATGCACTCATGGGGATTTGGCCTCGGCCGCGCCAACAAGCCCGTCGCCCTCGGTGGTCCTCGTATCGCCCCTGGTGTCTATCGTCACGGTGACAGAGAGACCGGGGCGCAGCAGCCCGGCCAGCGGTTCGCTCGCCGGCAGCGCAATCCGCACTGGAACGCGCTGCACGATCTTGGTGAAATTGCCGGTCGCATTGTCCGGCGGCAGGAGACTGAACTCAGCGCCGCTGGCCGGCGCGAAACTCTCGATCCGGCCTTGCAACACGTGATCCGGGTAGGCGTCGACCGAAACTTCGGCAATTTGCCCCGGCCGCATTCGCGTCAGCTGCGTCTCCTTGAAATTCGCGGTGACATAGACGTGCGGCAATGGCACCAAGGACAGCAGCTGGGTCCCGGGCTTGACGTACTGGCCGACCTGGCCGGCGCGGTTGCCGGCCACTCCCGCTATCGGCGCGCGGATCACCGTGTTGTCGAGATCGTTCTTCGCCAGCCACTGATTGGCTCGGGCCTGCTGGAGCCTCGCCTCTTCCTCGCGCTGCAGCGCCTGCTGGACGGCGAGCTGGCTCTGCTCGGCGGCGAATGCGGCGCGGCTCTTGGCCAGCGCCGCCTCGGCCTTGCGCGCGTCGGCCTCGGCCTGTTCGAAGCGCTGCCGGCTCGCAAAGTCGCTCGTCATCAGGGCGGCGTATCGCTTGTAATCCTGTTGTGCCCGGGACAGATCGGCCTCGGTGGATTGGACCACGGCCGCGGCCTGGTCGATCATCGCCTGCTGCAGTTTGAGCCGGCTCTGATAAGTCGCGATCGTCGCTTCCGCGGTCGCAACGGCCGCCTCGGCCTGCGCGGCCTTGGCCCGGAAGTCGCGGTCGTCGATGACGAAAAGAATCGCGCCTTCCGCCACCGCCTGGTTTTCGGCGACCTTTACCTTCTTGATGTAACCTTCGACTTTCGGGCTGATCACCGTGACGTCGCTCTGCACGTAAGCGTCGTCCGTGGACTGGCGGAAGCGCAGCACATCCCACCAATACCAGCCGCCGATGCCCGCGATGACAAGCACCACCACGGCCAGCCCCGCAACGATCTTCTTGCGCATCCTCGCCTAAACTAAACCGTTTAGTTCACTGTTGCCCGAACATGAAAGTTCCGATAAAGGATGTCAAGTGCACGCTCACCCGCGAGGGGCGCGATGGAACAGATCGAACGCACCGAGACTCGGGCCGGCGGCAAGGTGGAAAGCATCCTTGGCGCGGCGACCCGAACCTTTCTCGCCAGCGGATTTGGAGCGGTCAGCATGGATACGATCGCCCGCGAAGCCGGTGTCTCCAAGGCGACCGTCTATGCCCATTTCGCGGGCAAGGAAGACCTCTTTGGCGCAATGGTGGGGCGCGTGTGCGAGCGCCATTTCGAGACCTTCTCGGCGCGCGAACTAGACCCCGCCGATGTTCGCGCCTCGTTGACGACGCTCGGCCGGCGTTTTCTCGATCTCGTCCTCTCCCCCGACGCGATTGCGGTTCACCGTATCATTGTCGCGGAAGTCACCCGATTTCCAGCGCTCGGCGAGGTGTTCTGGCGCGCCGGCCCGGAGCGCACCTTACGCCAGATCGAGGCTTTCATGCACCGAGCCGCGGCGGCCGGGTCGCTCGAAATCGCACGGCCGCGCATGGCGGCCGAGCAATTCGTCGGGCTAATGCGCGGGGAGAACCACCTGCGCCATCTGCTCCACCTCGAAGCCGAAGCCGATCCGTCGGCTATCGACGACGCGGTCAGCGCGGGCGTCGATACGTTCGTCCGCGCCTTTCAACGCTAGTTTAGGGTCGGACGACAGGGCCGCGGCTGTCCGGCACTGTCGCCGCCTTTTCCTTCCAATCCTTCGACCACGGGGTCACCGGCTTCGCGACCGGGACGCCACCTACCCGGATCTCGTCCACCTGCTCGTTGAAGAAGCAGAGATAGCCCTTGATCTTCGGGCATTCCGGGATCGGGTCGGGGTAGGTCCAGACGAGATCGGTGAAAACCTTGTCCCCGATCTTGAGCGAGTAGTAGCTGGCCTTGCCCTTGTAGGGGCAGCGGGTGGCCGTCTCGCTCGGCACGAGAAGATCCATTCGCACATCTTCGGGCGGGATGTAATAGCGGGTCGGCAGCCGCGTCTCGAAGAGGAACCGTGCGCGCCGGGTCTCGGCAACGACTTGGTCACCGACGACGACCTGCACCGAGCGCGATGAATCAAGCACGTCGACGCGCTTATAGGGATCGCGCGGGTGGACGAAGATCTCTTCGTCCTCCTCGTACCAGGCGTCAACGCGGTTCCAGTAGAAGGCGACGAAGTCCTTGATCGCCGTCACCTCCTCGAAGGGCTCGGGGTACCCCCACACCGCGTTCTCCGCGACCTTGTCGCCGACCGCGATCGTCCAATACGATGCCGTTGCCTTGTAGGGGCAGAAGGTGTGATGGCCGGTCGGGGTCATCCGATCCATCCGCACATCCGAGCGCGGGAAGTAGTAGACCGGCAAATGCCGCGTCTCGAAGAGCAGGTGCGCGTTTGTGCTGTCGGCGATGATCTCGCCATTGAATTTGACGCGCACCCGCCGCGGCGAGGGCTCGAACAAGATCTTGTAGTCGGGGTTGGTCTTGAAACCGGATTCGCGCGTCTGCGTGGAAGTCGCCATGATCGCTCCTTCTCGAACACCTCTCCGCGAGAATGGCCACGAGGCCCGGAGAATCGCAAGGTCGGCGTCGCAGCGGATTGACACCGCTGGCCGCGGATGTTGCAGTTCCTGTATGACCCGCTTCTGCCTCGGCGCAACCCTCACCCGCTTCGCTGCGCTCAGCACCCTCTCCCGCGGTGCGGGCGAGGGGCTCCAACGGACGTGTTCAAAGCCCCTCTCCCGCACCGCGGGAGAGGGGGGACCAAGCCTGCAGGGCTTGGTGGGTGAGGGCAACCTCGTATGAAAGCAGCTGCTGTCGATTACGTCAGGCCGCGCAGCCTGGCCGAGGCCGTCGATCTGCTCGCGGAACACCGGGGCGAGGCGCGGGTGATCGCCGGCGGCCAGTCGCTGGTGGCGATGATGAACCTGCGGGTCGCTTCGCCGGGCTTGCTCATCGACATCAGCCGATTGCCGGAACTGAATTTGGTTTCGGACGACGGCGATGCGGTGACTGTAGGCGCTTGCGTGACGCATGCCGCAATCGAAGACGGAGGCGTCGCCGACCCGTCGCGCGGGCTTATGCCGCGGGTCGCGGCGAGCCTTGCCTATCGCGCGATCCGCAATCGCGGCACGATCGGCGGCAGCCTGGCCTTGTCGGACCCCGCGGCCGAATGGCCGGCCGTTCTGACGGCCCTGGATGCCGAGGTCATGGTTTGCGGCTCGGGCGGGCGGCGCTCGATCAAATGCGCCGAGTTTACGACGGGGGTCTTCGAGACGGTGCTTGCCACCGACGAGATAATCGAAAGCGCGCGTATTCCTAAGGTATCGGCGGATGCCCGTTGGGGCTATCTGAAGCTGTGCCGCAAATCGGGCGAATTCGCCAGCGCGCTCGCAGTCGTCGTCGCCGACCGCACGCGCGGTCATTCGCGGGTCGTCCTCGGCGCGGCCAATGGCGCCCCGCTGGTGCTCCACGACACTTCGCGGCTCGTTTCCAGCGGGGAGCACGGAGATTTGCGCAATGCGGTTGCGGCCGATCTCGATCGCGCGGGGGACCGGCATTTCGACGAGTTCCAGCGTAATCTCTATGGGGTCGCCGCAATGCGCGCAGTGCAACAGGTGCTGCCGTGACTGCGATCCGCCTCCTGATCAACGGCGCCGCCGTTGCGGATGATGTCCCGCCGCGACTATCGCTCGCCGATTTTTTGCGCGAGCGCCGCAATCTGACCGGGACCCATCTCGGCTGCGAGCACGGCGTGTGCGGTGCCTGCACGGTCTTTGTCGACGGCGAGCCGGCGCGTTCGTGTCTGCTGCTGGCCGCCGCGTGCGACGAGCGCGAGATCAGGACGATCGAGGGTTTCGCCGGCGATCCGGTCATCGAAGCGCTGCGGCGTAATTTTCACCAGCACCACGCATTGCAATGCGGCTACTGCACGCCGGCGATGCTGATCACCGCGCGCGACCTGATCCTGCGGCAACGCGCGGGGTCGGAGCGCGAAATTCGTGAGGGTCTTGCCGGCAATATCTGCCGCTGCACCGGCTACACCAATATCGTCACTGCAATCGCCGGGGCGGCGAAGGAATTGGGGAAGGAGGCGGCCAATGCCTGACGACCGGCTTGGCGTCGGTGCGTCGCTGCTGCGCAGAGAGGATGACCGGCACCTGCATGGGCGTGGCCAGTTCGTCGCCGACATAAAATTGCCCGGCACGATGGACGTGGCGTTTGTCCGCAGCCCGCATGCCCACGCACGGATCAGATCGATCGCGGTTCCGCCGGAGGCGCGCGGCCGCGTCTTCACGGCGGCGGATCTGCCGCGCGTCAAGCCGATCCGCGTCGTCTCGCACTCGACCGGCGCCAAATCGCCGCCATGGCCGCCGCTCGCCACCGACAAGGTCCGCTATGTCGGCGAAGCGATTGCTGCCTGCATTGCCCCGTCGCGCGGCGAGGCAGAAGATCTTGCCAACTCCGTCGCGGTCGATTTCGAGATATTGGAGGCGGTGGTCGACGCACCCCGCGACATGCGCGGCAGCCGCCATCTGGTGCACGAGCAGTGGGGCGACAATCTTTATGTCGAGCACGCCCTGCAGGCCGGCGACATCGACGCTGCGGCGCGCGCGGCCGAAGTGACGGTGACCCGAGAATTCCGCATGCAGCGGCAGTCGGGCGCGCCGCTCGAATGCCGCGGTGTGTTCGCCTATCGCGACTATCGCCTCGACGAGGTCGTGGTCTACGCCTCGACCCAGACGCCGCATACCGTGCGCGTCGCATTGGCCGAGATCCTCGACGTCGAGGAGCGCCGCATCCGCGTCGTCGCGCCGGATGTCGGCGGCGGCTTCGGGCCCAAGGCCCGGCTCTACCCGGAAGAAATCATCCTTGCGGCCTTGGCGCTCGAGCTCGATCACCCGGTCCGCTGGATCGAGGACCGCGGCGAGCATCTGCTGACCACGGCGCACACCCGCGACCATCATTACAAAGTCACCGCCTATGCCGACCGGCAAGGCCATATTCTCGGCGTTGACGCCGAGATTGTCGTCGATGGCGGCGCCTATGGATTGTGGCCGCAGGGGCCCTATCACGAAGCCGGAATGGTGGCTCGTGCCTTGCCGGGGCCGTACACGATCCCGAACTACCGCGCGAAGCACTATACGGTGGCGACGAACAAGACGCCGCTCGGCCCTTATCGTGGCGTAGGCCGCCCAGGGGCGTGCTTTGTCATCGAACGGCTGATCGACGAAATTGCGCGGGCGATCGGGCACGAGCCCAACGAGGTGCGGCTCCTCAACCTGGTGCGTCCCGAGCAGATGCCGTTCACGACGATCGGCGGCATGCGCCTCGACAGCGGCGATTATGCGCAGAGCGTGCGGCTGTGCGCCGAGCTACTGGACATGCCGGCGGTCCGCGCGCGCCAGCAGCGCGGCGAGCCGGACAGCCGGTTCATCGGCATCGGCTTTGCCGCTTTTGCCGAGCAGACCGCGCACGGCGCCGCCGAATTCGCCGCCCGCGGCGCTTCGATCATTCCCGGTTTCGAGAGCTGCACCGCGCGTATCCTGACCGACGGCAGCGTCGTGCTGATGGTCGGCATCCAGTCGCACGGCCAGGGCCTCGAAACCGCGCTGTCGCAGGTCGCCGCCGAGGAGCTCGGCATCGACCCGGCGCGGATCTCGGTGCGGCACGGCGACACCGAGAGCACCGCCTTCGGTTTCGGCACCTTCGCGTCGCGCAGCATGGTGATGTCAGGCGGCGCAGTGGCGCGCGCCAGTCGAATGCTGCGCGACAAGCTGTGCCGCATCGGTGCGCACCTGCTGCAATGCGATGTCGCCGAGGTGCGCTGTGCCGGATGGCGTGGTATCGGGGCCGCGGGGCTCGGTCACGATCGCCGAGATCGCCAAGGTCGCGCATCTGCGCATGGACGGGCTGCCGCAAGGGGTCGACCCATTGCTCGACGCGACCGCGACCTACGAGCCGGCGATCAGCACCGGCGTCTATTCCTATGCGACCCACGGCGCCGTCGTCGCGGTCGACCCCGAAACCGGCTTTGTCGAGCTGCTCGATTACGCCGTCGCCGAGGATTGCGGCACAATGGTCAACCCGATGCTCGTCGAAGGCCAAATCCGCGGCGGCGTCGTGCAGGGCATCGGCACCGCCCTTTACGAAGAGATCCCCTACGACGAGACAGGCCAGCCGCTCGCCGGCACCCTAGCCGACTACCTACTGCCCGGCGCCGCCGAAATGCCAGCGATCAAGATCGGCCACCTGCACACCCCGACGCCGCATACCGAATACGGCATGAAGGGCATGGGCGAAGGCGGCGCCGTCGCCCCGCCCGCCGCAATCGCCAACGCCGTCCGCGACGCCCTTTCCGCCATCGGCGCCGAAGTCAACGAAACCCCGATCACCCCGCGCCGGGTCATGGGGGCGATCAGAAACACCCGCGGGGCGGTCGGAAGGGGGTGAGGAGCCGTAGGGTGGATTGAGCGGCCAGCGAAACCCACCGGTCCGATCCGAACATGATGGTTTCGCGCCGCTCAATCCATCCTACCTGCTGATCAGCAGATCGGCGGTACGCCAAATGTCGAGTTCGGAGAGCAGCGGGGCGAAATATTGGACGCCCGTTTTGGTTGTAGATTCGGAAAGATGATGCGGTGAGGGAAGCTAAGCCGGGGCCGCTCGCCGGCATCAAGATCCTCGATTTGACCACCGTCGTATTGGGGCCGCTGGCGACGCAGATCCTCGGCGACCTCGGTGCCGAGGTAATCAAGATCGAGGCGCCCGGCGGCGACATCATGCGGTATGCCGAGCCGGCTCGACATCGCGAGATGGGCCACGTCTTTCTCAACCTCAACCGTAACAAGCGCTCGCTCGTGCTCGACCTGAAGCACGCGGATGCAGCGCCGGTGCTGTTGGCGTTGGTCCGGCAGAGCGATGTTCTGATGCATAATATGCGCTCGCAGGCGATGGCGCGGCTCGGCTTTGCCTGGGAGCGGCTGCGTGAGGTCAACCCGCGGCTAGTCTACTGCTCGGCGCATGGTTATGGGCAGGATGGCCCGTTCGCCGACCGGCCGGCCTTTGACGACATCATCCAGGGCGGCTGCGGACTGGTTGCGCTCGAAGCGGCGACCGGCGGCGACGCGCGCTTCGTGCCGACCCTGATCGGCGACAAGACCGTCGGGCTGACGATGGTCTATGCGGTGATGGCGGCGCTTTTGCAGCGCGAGCGCACCGGAGAGGGCCAGGCGGTCGAAGTGCCGATGCTGGAAACAATGACTGCGTTCGTCATGGCCGAGCACATGGGCGGGCTGACCTTCGATCCACCTAGTGGGGACCCCGGCTATTCCCGAATGCTCGCGCCGGACCGCCGGCCGCATCGAACGGCAGACGGGCATATCTGCATTCTGCCCTACACCGATCGGCACTGGAGGGATTTCTTCCGCATTGCGGGGCGTCCGGAGCTGGCAGACGACCCCCGGCTTGCCGACGCGCAAACCAGGAGCCGCCACGTCGCCGAACTTTATGCGCTGATCGCCGAATGCGTGCGCGACGGGTCGACCGCGTCCTGGCTCGAAAAGCTCAAATCGGCCGACATCCCGTCCGGACCGGTCAACCTGCTCGGCGGATTACCGGCCGACGAGCACCTTGCGGCCGTGGAGATGTTCCCGCGGACCGACCATCCCACCGAAGGCAGCATCCGGATTGTCCGGCCGCCGGTGCGGTTCGGCGAGGCGGACTGCGCGCTGCGCCGTCCGGCGCCGCGATTGGGCGAGCATTCGCGCGAGATCCTGCGCGAAGCCGGGTTCGGCGATGACAAAATCGCGGATCTGCTCGCCCGCAAGGTCGCGGTCGAAGCAGTCGAACTGTGATAGGATCGCTGGAGTAATCCAAGGAGAGCGCGATGGACCCCGTTCGTTCCAATAACGGCCCCCGGTACAAGCATCTCGCGGACGAGCCCGCGCCGTACGACACGATCACGGTCGACAAATTGACGCCGATCATCGGCGGCGAGATCGGCGGGGTCGATTTGTCGAGGCCGCTCAGCAATCGCTCGCTCGACGAGATCCACCGCGCGCTGGCCGAGAATCTCGTGATCTTCTTCCGCGATCAGCATTTGACGGAAGACCAGCACCTCGCCTTCGGGCGGCTCTTTGGTAATCTGCACCTCCACCCGGCGGCACCGCACGCCCCTGGCAAGCCCGAGTTGATGATCATCCACGCCGACAAGGATTCGCCGCGCGCTAATGGCGAAGGCTGGCACAGCGACGTCTCCTGCGATCCCGAGCCGCCGATGGGCAGCATCCTTTACATCAAGAAATGCCCGCCGCGCGGCGGCGACACCTTGTTCGCCAGCATGTACGCCGCTTATGAGGCACTGTCGGACCGCATGAAAACTTATCTCGACGGGCTGACCGCGATCCATGATGGTGAGCACTATCGCGGCCAATACGCCAACTACGGGATCGCCGACAAGCCGAGCTATCCGCGCGCCGAGCACCCGGTCGTGCGGACGCATCCGGTAACCGGCAGGAAAGCGCTTTACGTGAACAAGGGATTTACCCGGCGCATTCTAGGGATCCCGCGTGACGAGAGCGACGGCATGCTGCGTTATCTCTACGAGCACATGGCCAATCCGCTGTTCCAGTGTCGCTTCCGGTGGACCGAGAACGCGATCGCGTTCTGGGACAACCGCTGCGTCCAGCACCACGCGATGTGGGATTATTGGCCCCACACGCGCTCGGGAAACCGGGTAACCGTCGCAGGCGACCGCCCGGTCTGACGGTTCCACGGTCGATACCGACCGGGGATAACCCATCGCAACTCGCAGGAATGAAACCCTAAAATCGTCTTGCGCGGACTTGATCCGCGTATCCACGCCTTTGCTTCGGCAGCTCGAAGGTGTGGATGGCCGGGACAAGCCCGGCCAAGACGAAACCGGGGGCCGATTTCCCGATCTGCGCCTTGACCATTGGTAGGGCAACGGACATATAGAGAACGCAGCGTTCGTGCTCGCTCTTCGAGTTACGTGACCGAATACGCGTGAGCGATCCCACCACCACCGTGGGAAGTGGGTTCGGTCTTTATGGCTGCCACGCCCGGACAACCCTGTTCACGCGGGTCGTCTTCCGACCCGTCAGGCGCCTGCGCAGAGACGTAGCGCGCCCGTTGGACCTCATGCGTTTTTTTGAGAGATCATAACCTTGTCTAAATTTTCCGATTTTGGACTAGTACCCCTCATCCTCGAGGCGGTCGCCGCCGAAGGCTATACGGTACCTACACCGATCCAATCACAGGCCATCCCACAGGTGCTCCGCGGCCGCGACCTCTGCGGCATCGCTCAGACCGGGACCGGCAAGACAGCCGCTTTCGCATTACCGATTCTCCAGCGACTATCCAGCGCACCGGCACGGAGAACAGCCGGCGCCTGCCGAGTGCTCGTGCTCGGCCCCACTCGAGAGCTGGCCAGCCAAATCGCCGAGAGCTTCCGCGCCTATGGGCGCGAGCTGCCGCTCTCCACAGCGGTCGTGTTCGGCGGTGTCCCGATTGGGGCGCAGCAGCGGCGGCTTGCCTCGGGTGTCGACATCTTGGTGGCGACACCCGGGCGCTTGCTCGACCTCATCGACCGCAAATCTCTTAGTTTGTCGCGCGTCGAAATTCTGGTCCTCGACGAGGCGGATCGAATGCTCGACCTGGGCTTTATTCATGCCCTGAGGCGGATCGCGAAATTGTTGCCGCGACAGCGTCAAACACTGCTGTTCTCGGCGACCATGCCAAGGGCGATCGCCTCCCTGGCCGAGGAGTACCTCAACGATCCGGTCAAGGTGGCCGTCACGCCGGCCGCGACGACGGTCGAGCTGGTCGATCAAGGCGTCCTTTTCGTCTCGAGCGATCGGAAACGCCAACAGCTTGCGTCACTGCTGAGCGATCCGGCCCTTGAGCGGGTGCTCGTCTTTACCCGCACAAAGCATGGTGCGGACAGGGTCGTGCGGCATCTAAGCGGGGCCGGTATCGAGGCCACTGCCATCCACGGCAACAAATCGCAGCCTCAGCGCGAACGCGCGCTCGCCGGCTTCCGCGCCGGCCATGCCCGCGTTCTCGTCGCGACCGACATCGCCGCCCGCGGAATCGATGTGGAAGGCGTGTCGCACGTCATCAATTTCGAGCTGCCGAACGTGCCGGAGGATTATGTTCACCGCATTGGCCGAACCGCCCGCGCCGGCGCCGCCGGGATAGCGATCTCGTTATGCAGCGACGAGGAGCGAACCTACCTTCTGGATATCGAAAAGTTGACTCGCCTACCCATCCGGCGGCTTCTGTTGCGGCCGGATCCTGCCCACGCTCCGTCGCTGGATCAACGCGTCACAAGCGCTTCTGTGCGGAACTTTCGGATCCCCGCCCCTGAACGCAGCGACAGCGGAAGAGGGGGAGCGGGAGATTGGCGATCCCGACGCCGGGGTAAGAAGGTTACTCCTTCATCAGCCGCTGCTTCGCCTGTTCGGCGAAATGCTCGAGCTCGAAGCGGACCTGCGCCGGGGTGATCTTTTGGCCTTTGGCAACGAGATCGTTGACGATCTTGTCGAGGACGCGCTTGTCACCCCCCGGCTCGAACTGGGCAGCCAGCACCGCCTTGCCGTAAGCCTCGGCATCGGCGCCGGTCAGCCGCATTTTCTCCGCCGCCCATAACGCCAACAGTCTGTTGCGTCGGGAGGTGACCTTGAATTTGAATTCCTGATCGTGCTTGAACCGAGCCTCGAACTCTTTTTCGCGGTCAGCGAAGCTGGTCATATGAGCCTCACACCAAGGAACGCGGCGGCGCCCCACTGCCTTCCTATATTGGGCTGGTGAAGCAGCGATGCGAGCGAGTGAATGTGTACGTTGGTGATCTTGCGCCGGCCGGGCCACCGCTGGCCGGTGCTGACCGGGGCCAATCGCGACGAGATGATCAACCGGCCGTGGGAGCCGCCGGGCCGTCACTGGCCGGACCGGCCGGAAGTGGTGGCGGGGCTCGACAAGCTCGCCGGCGGGTCGTGGCTCGGGGTGAACGATTGGGGCGTCGCCGCCGCTGTCCTCAACCGGCACGGCTCGCTGGGCCCGGCGCCCGGTCAGCGTTCGCGCGGCGAGCTGGTTCTCGAGGCGCTCGACCATGCCGATGCGGTCGCCGCCGCCGAGGCTCTCTCGCATCTCGATCCAACAGCCTATCGAACCTTCAACCTGATCGTCGCCGACGAGCGCGATGCCTTCTGGCTGCGTCATGCTGGGGGTGTCCGGATCGAATTGCATCCCCTCAAGGACGGGCTGTCGATGATTGCGGCGGGCGACCTCGACGACCTCGGCACGCGGCGGCTCGAGCTGGCGCTGCCGGCCTTTCGCGCATGGCCCGTGCCCGACCCGGATCGCGATGATTGGTCGGCATGGGAATCGCTGCTCGGCAGCACCCGGGCGCCGCCAGGCGAGCCCGCCACTGCAGCCATGCGTTTCCGGTCGGACGGTTACGGGACGGTGTCGAGCGCTGTGATCGCCCTTCCCAAGCTCGGCGAGCCGGACCGGCGGCCGATCTTCCACTTTGCTTCGTGGCTGCCCGAGGTCACACCCTGGCACAACATCCTTTTCTGAGCGACCCTTTCCAGTGTAACGGGGAGCGGAAATGAAGGCATTGGTCCACGTAAAGCTGAAGGCGGTGGTGCTCGACCCACAAGGCAAGGCGATCGGCAACGCGCTCGCCGGTTTAGGGTTCAGCGGGATCGGCGAGGTGCGGCAGGGCAAGCTGATCGAGCTGGAGCTCGAAGAAACCGATGCGGCCCGGGCCCGCGAGCGGGTCGAGGCGATGTGCCGGGAGCTTCTCGCCAACCCGGTGATCGAAGATTATGCGATCGAGTTCTCGCCTTAACTCGCTGCCCGGAGCAGACCTCCTGCCAGCACTTCTTCGAGTTTTTTACCCAGTGTTGTCGGATGGTAGGGCTTGGCGATGAACGGGAAGTCGCTGCGCACCGAACGCCGCTGGTTCGCCTCGCGCGTGTAACCCGAACTCAGCAGGACCTTGAGGTCGGGCCGCAGACGGTACGCCTGGCGCACCAAGTCAGTCCCGCTCATTCCCGCCGGCATTACGATGTCGGTGAACAAAAGATCGACCGAATGCCCGTCGTTCAGGATCGCCAATGCTTCCGGACCATTGGTCGCGACCAAGGTTTGGTAGCCGAGATCGGACAGAATCCCGACGATCATCTCGCGCACATCCGGGTCGTCCTCGACGACAAGGATCGTCGCGGCGGTTGGCGGCGTCTCACGGAGTTCGTCGTGCAAGACCGCGCCGGCCGCAGCCTGCCCGTCCGCGCGCGGTAGATAGATCCGCACCGTCGTGCCGTTGCCGACCTTGCTCTCGATGCGCGCCGCGCCACCCGATTGTTCGGCAAATCCGTAGACTTGGCTGAGGCCCAAACCGGTGCCTTTGCCAACCTCCTTGGTGGTGTAGAACGGTTCGAACGCCCTTTCCAATACGTCCTCGGTCATCCCGCATCCCGTGTCGGCCACCGAGAGCACGACATAATCGCCGGCGGGCTGATCGACCACGTCGCCGGCCGTCGTCACATTTTCGGTGTGAAAGCTCAGGCGGCCCGACCGGCCGATTGCGTCACGCGCGTTCGCCGCGAGGTTTAGTATGGCGGCGCCGAACTGGGCGGGGTCGATCCGACAAGGCCAAACCGCCTCCTCAAGCGCGAGCGCGATTTCGATACCCTCGCCAACCGTCTTCTGACACAACATCAGGTTTTCGCGCAGCAGGTCGTTGACGCTGACGATCTCCGGCCGGATCTCTTGCCGGCGCGAAAAGGCGAGCAGGTGCTCTGTCAGCCGCGAGCCCCGCGACGCCGCGCGCAGCGCAGCCTCGGCGTAGCGTCTGCCCGAGTCGCCCTCCGGCAGCACGGCCGCCAGCATTTCCAAATTGCCGATAATGGCAGTCAGCAAATTGTTGAAGTCATGTGCGACACCGCCGGTGAGCTGGCCGATCGCTTCCATCTTTTGGGCTTGACGAAGCCGATCTTCGGCTGCCTTCCGCTCGGTCAGATCGCGCGTGATCTTGGCAAAGCCGATCAGCCGGCCAGTGCCGTCATGAATTGCATCGATGACCACATTCGCCCAGAACCTGGCGCCGTCTTTACGCACCCGCCATCCCTCGGCCTCGTATTTGCCCGTGCGCCTTGCGGTCTCCAACGCCGTTTGCGGCAACTTCCTCTGCTGATCCTCCTCTGGATAAAATCGGGAGAAATGATGACCGACGATCTCTTCGGCGGTGTAGCCCTTGATCCGCGCGGCGCCAGTATTCCAGTTTGTCACGAACCCATTCGGGTCGAGCATAAAGATCGCGTAGTCGGCCACACCCTGTACCAGCAAACGAAACCGCTCTTCACTGGCACGAAGCTCGGTGAAGGTCTGCGTGATCAGCTGCGAGCGTTGTTCGACGCGCTGCTCGAGAGTGTCGTTGAGTTGCCTGATGGCCCCCTCGGCCCGCCTACGCTCGGTGATATCCACCAGCACGTTGACGGCCCCGATCAGCGCTCCCGAACTGTCGCGCAGCGGCGTCGGGTAAGGCAGCAGGTGGACGCGTGTGCCGTCGGGCCGCTCGGCGATTACCTCGACACCCCTGACCGGGCGGTCTTCCCGCAACGCGATAGCCATCGGGCACTCGTCATGGGGCAGGGGCGTGCCGTCCGGGCGGCACAGACGCCAGCTGACGCACCAGTCATCGCGGCCCAGTTCCGGCCTGTGGCCGGCTAGCTCGACCGCAGCCTCGTTAAAGAAGGTGATCCGCCCGGCAGCGTCGGTCGTATAGACCGCCGCGGGCAAAGCTTCGAGAAGCTGACGCCATGTCACGGAGGCCGCCGCGGAGTCGCCGAGCCGGTTACCAATAGCGGGAGAGAACAATCTCGACTTCTTTCCTCGACGCGGTAGCAGCTATCACTAGCGTGCGGTTCTGTCGCCGCGCCGGATGCGGCTCGTCGCAGCTGTCGAACACTACGGCCGCCGACAGGGTTCCCTCCGCCATCGGGTTATTTTTTCCTCGGTTTTCTTTACGATGTCGAGCAGTTCCGCGGGTCGAAGACCGTCACGATCCCCCCGCCGCAGTGATGAAAAGGGAATTGCATTGTCGGGACTGGCTCCGAAACTGACGATGCCGTTGGCCGGTTCGCCACGCTGCATCTTGATCGCTGCTGCCTGCAACCCGGCAAAGCCGCCGCCGAGCATTTTTGTCGAGGCCGAGTTCGCCGACCGAACGGAGAATGCCGACCGTGTCCGACGGACACGATGAGATGTAGACCAAATCCGGTTGCGCCGCCTGCACAGCGCGGACGATCGGCGTGAAGTCGCGTGTTGCGGTGGGCATAGATCGCGCCCCGCAACGCCATGTCGGGGTACGGCCCCGCTATAGTCGAAGGGCTTGTTCTCGGCCTCGGCCCGTGAAGGCGCCGAGATCCGCTGCGGCAAAGGTCGGGGTCGAGCCGCGCCAATACCTCGCCCGCCTTGACCTCTTGCCCGTCGCGCACCTCGATCGAGCGCACGATCGCGGTCTCCCGCGGCTGCACCAATATCGTCGGCACCTTCGAGATCGCCACGCCGTGCACAGTCACGACCTAGTCGACCGGGATCAGCCCCATTGTCGCGATCATCACAATGACGAGGCTGGTGATGACCCACACCGCGCCGCGCGGCGAGCGCGGGATCGGCGCATTGACGATCGCCGTCGACGGCCACTGAAATTCGAGGATCGCCGGCAAGGTCGGGTCAGCCCCACACCGCTGCCGTATTCCCACCGCATTGGACGAAGATTTGCTCATGACCTATTGGCTTTTCTAATCGCCACGGACGAGGCGAGGGGCGGCGCTGCGCGGGCCGCGGCCGTCGAAGTGGCGGTGTTGCTGCGCCCAGCGCGGGCGGTACATCTCTCTGAGCGGCCAGCTGGCGGGGATTTCAATCAAATGCCCGCCAACACAATGCCCAACCAGCGTCAAGAAGGCGTCGATCGGCCTGGCTTCGAGGAAGCTGTCCCCTTTAGTGGTTACCCCGTCGAATAAGGAAGCGACCGGCGGTGATTGAGGGAAATTTGGAACCCGCGAACTCGCCCTCTGATTTTCGCTCCTTTCGATGTGCCTCGATGACGCACCCGATCGGGGTCTTGACTGGACCGTTTGATCGTTCGCAAGTCGGCATCGGGTTACTTACGCCGCCAGCGGCCCGGTCTAACGGGTGAGAATCATACACTGCGAGCTGTTGACGACCATTTCCTCCCGGAGCGTCAGCCAAACGACATTGTGGACCTGATTTTATCCAAAGTTTAGTCAACGTCGTTTGCAGATCGAGGAAAATTATGGTCTTCTTGATGACAAGAATACGTCCGATTTTTCAATACTTGATAGCGTCTAACCTCGACAAAAATATGAAGTATCGGTAAACATTATATAAACGACCGGCAACTTACCTGTCACTATCGTCGGAACAACTTTGGGTACTCTGATGAAGGATGCAAGCTAT
>CAVOWQ010000007.1:0-147744 GCA_963700195.1 uncultured Alphaproteobacteria bacterium | reverse complement strand
GCCGCATTATCGAGAATGGCGGCGTGGTTCGGGCGATACCGGCACCCCGCGCGGCGTCGCGCCCGCGTTCATCGTTCCAGGACAAGATGGATGCCTGGGCAAAGACGGTAGATGGGCGCCCCTGGGCTCGGCTACATCATCCTTGAGACAGGAGCGTCGGGTCAGCAGACGCTCGGTTATCCGGAAGGGCCACTGACCGGCCGCGGCCCGATCGCGAACAACCTCAATCCGGACGAAGTCGTCGAGGATCGCCGAACTCGCATGCGTCGGCGCAGGGGACGTGGTCTTTTTCGCGGCCGGGTCCAGGGCGGAGGCGCGAAGAAGCTCGCCAGCGCAGCACGTACAAGGATCGGCCAGGAACTGGGGCTGATCGACGAGGGGGCTTTCCGCTTCTGCTGGATCACCGATTTCCCGATGTACGAGCGCAACGAGGAGACCGGAAGAGATCGAACTCCAGCCACAACCCGTTCTCGATGCCGCGGGGCGGCCTGGCGGCGTCGAGCGAGCAGGATCCGCTGGAAATTACGGCGCACCAGTACGACATCGTCTGCAATGGGGTCGAGCTCTCCTCGGGGGCGATCCGCAACCACCGCCCGGAGATCATGTATAAGGCCTTTGCGATCGCCGGCTATTCGGCCGAGGAGGTCGAGACGCGTTTCGGCCGGGATGCTCAACGCCTTCAAATACGGCGCCCCGCCGCATGGCGGCTCGGCCCCCGGGGGCATCGACCGCATCGTCATGCTGCTGGCGGACACCCCGAACCTGCGCGAGGTCGTCGCCTTCCGATGAACCAGCAGGCGCAAGACTTGCTGATGCACGCACCGGCGCCGGTTTCGCCCAAGAGGCTGAAGGAACTGCATATCCGATTGGATCTGCCGCCGGCGCGGACCGCCAAGAGGTTGAGCCCGCCATTCGGGGCCCAGTCGGCGCGATTTCTGCATATAATTAGCGCGCCGGCGATGCGATGATCGGCCGGCTGCACCGGCCTGCGGGAGTTTTGGGTCGATGAGAAGGTGGCGCCTTGGACCCTTCGTTTTCGCGCTCGCCGTCGCCGGCATTGCGCCGTTTGCAAAGTCGGCCGAAGCAGCCGAGATCGCGCCGCACCGCGCGCTCTATACGATGTCCTTGGGGAGCGCCCGGGATGATTCGGGCGTCAAGTCGACGCTCGCGGCACCGATGGATTACGAATGGGGCGAGACCTGCGACGGTTGGACGATCGAGCAGCGCTACCGCCTGAAGATGCGCTATGCCGAAACCTCGGAACGTCGACATCGTCTCGAGTCTTTGTCACCTGGAAGTCGAAAAGACCGGTTGCGCTACCGGTTCAATCAGAAGCAGACCCGCAATGGCGAAGTCGATCAGGAGATTCGCGGTGAAGCGGAGAAGGCTCGACGGTCCCGGGAAGGGCGGGGAGGCGGAGTTTACGAAGCCCGAGGCACAGACCTTGAGACTTGAGCCGGGTGTGTTGTTCCCCAGCGCGCACACGATCCTGCTGATAGATTCCGCCCGTGCCGGCGAGAACTTCGTCTCTCGGCAGGTATTCGATGGAGCGACCGACGAGAATGCGGTTCAAGTCTCAGCAGTGATCGGACACAAGCTCACCGCCGACCCGGCGGCTGAGACGCGCAGCCCCTTGCTGGAGCGACCTGGCTGGCGCGTGCGGCTCGCCTTTTTCCCGGTCGACGCCAATGCCGAGAAACCGGATTACGAGCGCGGCATGCGCCTCCTCGACAATGGCGTGTCGCAAGACATGGTGATCGACTATGGCGAGTATTCAATTCGCGCCAAGCTCGACGATATCGAGCCACTCTCCAAGCCAAGCTGCTAGCTGAGCCAAACTCGTCGCTGGGCCAAACTGCTAGCCGCCGTCGTTGTGATGCGGCAGGTTGCGGCCAAATTGGACCGCTTCCTCGCCAAGCCTGCCGCGGATCGCGTCGATCGCATGTTCGAGGCGCCTCGGGCCGTCGAGCTCGCGGTCGAACAAGCTCGGGGGATCGGCGGCGCGGCTGTCGAACAGGTTATCTGCGCCGATCCCGACTAATCTAAATCGGGTGACACTGTCGATCTCGCCAGCCAGCAAGCCCGATGCGATGTGAAAAAGTGTGTCGGCCAGCTGCGTCGGATCCGCCACGCGGCGGGAGCGCGTTCGCAAGCGAAAATCCGCGGTCTTCAGTTTTAAGGTGATCGTGCCGGCCGCCAGCGAGGCTCGCTTCAATCGAGCCGAAAGGCGTTCGCAAAGCGGCCACAATGCATGCGTGAGCGCACTCGCACCACACTCGTCCTGCGCCAACGTGGTCTCGGCCGAGATCGTGTGCGCCGGAACGTGCGCGAGAACCGCGCGGTCGTCTTCGCCGCGGGCCAGATGAGCAAGCCGCGCTCCCATCCTTCCGTAGCGCGAGGCAAGCTCGCGGCCGCCGATCTTAGCAAGCTGACCGATCTGAGTGATGCCGTCGCCGGCGAGCCGCCGCTGCATTGCCGTTCCGACGCCCCACAGCAGCGAGACTGGTTTGCCGGCGAGGAACGCCGGGGCCTCGCTGCGGCTGAGCACCGCAAAGCCGCGCGGCTTGTCGAGGTCGGAGCCGATCTTTGCAAGAAATTTGTTGTCGCTCAATCCGATCGACACGGTGATGCCGTGCGCGGTCTCGACCCGCTTGGCGAGCCCGGCGAGGAGCTGGGCGGGGCAGGCGCCGTGCAGAGTTTCGGCGCCGCCGAGGTGGAGAAACGCCTCGTCGATCGACAAGGGTTCGACCAATGGAGTGAGCCGCCGCATCTCAGCCCGCACCTCGCGTCCGACAGCACTGTACTTCGCCATATCCGGCCGGATGACGACCGCATCCGGGCAAGCCGCCAATGCCTTGAACATCGGCATCGCCGAGCGCACGCGATAAAGCCGCGCCACATAGCAGCAGGCGAGCACGACCCCGCGGGCGCCGCCGCCGATGATGACTGGGCGGTCTGCCAATTCGGGTCTGTCGCGCTTTTCGACAGCGGCATAAAACGCGTCGCAATCGACATGGGCGACCGCCAGAGAGCCGAGTTCGGCATGGCATATCAGGCGCGGCGAGCCGCAGGCGGCGCAACGCTCTCTTCGGTGCGGAGCGGTTTCGAGGGCGCCGCAATCGCGGCACAGCGTCTTCACGGCACCTCGTCCGGCGGCCACAGCCACGCCGCGCCGCGCACGCCGCTCGACGCGCCATGGACGGGAGGGAGGAGGGGGGTGGCTACGCGATCGGAAAAGATGTACCGCGCCCATAAGCGAGGGACTTGCTCGTAGAGCGCAGAGATGCTCGACAGCCCACCCCCGAGCACGATCGCATCCGGATCGACCACGTTTATCACCGAAGCCAGTCCGCGGGCGAGCCGGTCCATGTAACGCTCGAGCGTCGCGCAGCACTCCCGATCTCCCGCCGCTGCTGCCTCGGCGATTTCCGATGCGCTCAGCGCTAGACGATAGTGCCGGTGATGATCCGCAGCCAGCGCAGGGCCCGACAGGAACCTCTCCAGACAACCGGATCGGCCGCACCAGCAAGGCGGCCCCGGAACCTCGTCGGGCGTTGGCCACGGCATCGGATTGTGTCCCCATTCTCCCGCGATTGCGTTGGCGCCGACCAGGATCCGGCGTTTGATGGCGATCCCGCCTCCCACGCCCGTCCCGAGAATGACGCCGAAGACCGTTTCCCCCCGGCGCCGGCGCCGTCGGTTGCCTCGGACAAGGCGAAACAGTTGGCATCATTGGCAAGTCGCGTCGGCCTCCCGAGCGCGCTCTCGAGATCGCGCTGCAACGGGCGTCCGATCAGCCAAGTGGAGTTGGCGTTCTTGATCAGACCGGTGGCGGGAGAGACGGCGCCCGGAATGCCAATTCCGACCGGCGCCGTCGTGCCGATTTCTTGCTCGATCGTGCCGATCAGCGCGATGATCGCATCGATCGTCGCACGATAGTCCTGCGCCGGTGTGGCTACGCGGTGGCGAAAGCGCACCGCGCCGCGGGCGTCTATGGCGGCTCCTTCGATCTTGGTGCCCCCAAGATCGATGCCGATGCGAAACCGTGCTGACATGG
Organism: uncultured Alphaproteobacteria bacterium; assembly: GCA_963700195.1. Lineage (GTDB taxonomy): Bacteria > Pseudomonadota > Alphaproteobacteria > ATCC43930 > CGMCC-115725 > AP-15. The sequence continues at coordinate 143,687 of CAVOWQ010000007.1, read as the reverse complement.
CGCGATTTCCTCACGCAGGGCGGTTACGAATAATTAAGCTCGCTCCTTTAGAAAGCCCCAGGTGCAGCCGGTTCGGAAACGGCGGTTGGCGGATAGCCTCGCCGCATCGCCTCCCGTTCCCTTTCCGCAGGCGCAAGGGGTCTGGGCAAATCCGCCGCTTTCGAGGCTGGGAGCAAGACATTGGATGTTGCAAAACCGGGGCTTGACGCCGATCGACCTGTACGGAAGAAGGTGTTGATCGTCGAGGATAACGACCTCAATATGAAGCTCTTCAACGATCTTCTCGTCGCTCACGGCTATGGTACACTGCAAACCAAGGACGGTGTCGAGGCGCTTGCGCTCGCTCGTCAACATCGTCCGGATCTGATTCTGATGGACATCCAGCTGCCGGAAGTATCCGGTTTGCAAGTCACGCAGTGGATCAAGGAAGACGATGATCTGCGGATGATCCCGGTGATCGCAGTGACCGCCTTCGCGATGAAAGGCGACGAGGAGAAGATGCGGAACGGTGGTTGCGAGGCCTATATCGCGAAGCCGATCTCGGTAACGAGCTTTCTGCAAACCGTCGAGCGCTTTCTCTCCTGAGAGGGGTGCCCGGCTCGATCCTTCGAGTACGAGAGGCTGATGTCTGGCCGAGTATTGGTTGTCGACGATATCGAGGCGAACGTAAAACTGCTCGAGGCAAAGCTGTCGAGCGAGTATTTCGACGTTTTGACGGCTTATAACGGACCTGCCGCCCTGGAAATCGCGGAGACCGAACTTCCCGACGTAATTCTACTCGACGTCATGATGCCGCGGATGGACGGGTTCGAGGTTTGCCGCCAGCTGAAGGCCAATCGGCGAACCGTCGATGTTCCGGTCGTCATGGTCACGGCGCTCTCCGATACCGCCAACCGGTTGCGCGGCCTCGATGCCGGCGCCGACGATTTCCTGACCAAGCCGGTGAACGATGTCGCGCTGTTCGCCCGCGTCCGCTCGCTCGTGCGGTTGAAGCGGATGATGGAGGAGCTGCGCGTTCGCGAGGGGATCTGCAGCAAGTTCGGCGGCGACACCCCTGTTTCAGAGGATACCGGTCCCGCCCGCATCATGATCGTCGATGACGATGAATTCGCGGTTGCCCGAATGACCGAGACATTGTTGCCGATCGCCCATCAGGTGGCGCGCGCATCGACCTGCGCCGAAGCATGGATGTCGCTCGCACCCGACATCGAGCTGATCATTGCCAGCTTGTCCACACCGGGCAGCGACGCGTTGCGGCTCGTTACGCAGTGTCGGGCCAACGAAACCTGGCGTCAACTGCCGATCTTGTTGATTGCTGACGACAGGGATTTGCCTCGTCTTGCCAAGGGGCTCGATTTGGGCGCAAACGACTATTTGGTGCGCCCGGTGGATCGGAACGAAGTGCTGGCCCGCACGGCCACTCAGGTTCGCCGCAAGAGGCTGCAGAACCGGTTGGAACAGAATTATCGCCGCAGCCTCGAGCTTGCCCTGACCGATGAGCTGACGGGCCTCTATCACCGGCGATATCTATTCGTTCACCTTGACGAACTCATCCAGCGCGTGAACCAGGACGGCATCAGCGCAGCCGTCTTGCTGTTCGATATCGATAACTTCAAGCAGGTAAACGATACTTACGGTCATGCCGCAGGAGATGAGGTGCTGCGCGAACTCGCCGCGCGGACGACGCACTGCGTCCGCAGCGTCGACCTCGTCGCCCGACGCGGAGACGGTGCGGGTGACGAGTTTGTCGTTGTCATGCCGGAGACCGATATCGCGATTGCCGCAGCGGTTGCCGAGCGGCTGCGCGCGGCGGTGGCGCGTGAGCCGGTCACGATCAAGCCCGACGGTCGAAAGCTCTCGGTGACGATCAGCATCGGCGTGGCGTCTGCCGCGGCCGGCGATGACCGTGAACGTCTGCTCAGCCGCGCCGATGATGCCCTTTACGCTGGCAAAAAGCGCGGGCGGAATTGTGTGATAGTGCGATCGGCCGCCATGGTGCCGCCTAAACTAAACTCATCGCAGACCGAGGAGGCCGGCGTCGCGATCCAGTCATGAGACCGGCTCGCGCAGGCGCGAACTCTATTTTATCTTTGCTTCCTTGAATACGACGTGCTTGCGGGCGATCGGGTCGAATTTCTTCAGTTCGAGCTTGTTGGTTTTGCTGCGCGGATTTTTCTTCGTGACATAGAAGAACCCGGTATCAGCGCTGCTGACCAGCTTGATGAGGACTGTATTTGTCTTGGCCATACGAGGACTCTCGGCTTCAGGGGTTGCGTGGGGTGGAAGATAACGCCGGGTTGGCTCCTGTCAAGGCGGGGAGCGTCGGCGGGGTGGCGACCGGAACGGCCGCCACGCTCGGGCTGGCCCCGATCGCATGCACCGCCTGACTATAGAGAACGGGGTCGTCAAGGAGCCGCTTCGCGACCTTGACGTCGATCTCGTGGTCGCCCGGCCGGGCCGGGCAAGAGCGGCGCAGCTGAGACCAGCCGTTTTCGTCGAGTGATGCACGCGCCCGCGTTGCATCCGGTGAGGCCGCGGGTGATGCCGCCGCACGTTGAATCGCTATCTGCACGAAGCGGTCGTCGTCCCCGAGATCGCTCGTGCACAGGGTCGGGACGACGCCGTGCTCGTGCAGAAGATACCCCGACGGGGCGACGAGCTGGGCCCAGGTCAATGTCAGCTCTCCGTCGTTCGGCAGCCGCAAGACGGTTTGCACCGTGCCTTTCCCATAGGAGGCGCTGCCGACGACGACCGCCCGTCCGGCATCCTGCAAGGCAGCGGCAACGATCTCCGAGGCCGAAGCCGAGCCGCCGTTGACCAAGACGACGACCGGTATCCGCGGCGCGATACTGTCCCCCGAAGCTTCGAAAAACTGGCGGCTCGCCGGGTGGCGGCCGATCGTCGCGACGATCGGGCCGTTCGGTATGAACACGTCTACGAGGCTCACTGCCTGATCGAGCAGCCCGCCCGGGTCGTTGCGCAGGTCGAGCACGATCCCATGGAGCTGCGGCCCCATCTCGCGCTTCAGATTATCAAGGGCTTCGACGACCTGCTGCGTCGTGTTCTGGTTGAAGCTCGTCACCTGAAAGACCGCGATATCGCCGTCGCGCGACGCCATCACGGTCGGGAGGATCACTAGCTCGCGCTGCAGGTGGAAGGTCCGGTTCTGAGCGAGGCTGGGGCGATAGACGGTTACTTCCACCGTGCTGAGAATCGGCCCGCGCAGCGCGTGAACCACATCGCTGTGGGAGCGTCCGGCCGTCGGCACCTTGTCGATGGCTACGAGCCTGTCGTCGGGCTTTATGCCGGCTAGTTCGGCGGCGCTTTGCGGCGTGACCGCCGTGATCCGAAATTCCTTCTTGGAGGTATCGAGGGTCACTCCAATGCCGCCGAACCCGTCGCGAGCGGCGCGCTGATCGCGGGCTATGTCGGGCGAGGAGTAGCGGGAGAAGCGGTCGAGCCCCGCGGTGATGCCATCGAACAGCGTCTTGTCGATCTTGTCCTCCGGCAGCGCCGCAACTTTCGTGGACGCGGACTTCGCGTCGGCCACCAGCCGCCCCGTCAACGCCCCCCAATCACGCGGGTCGTCATGCGAGGGTATTGGGTAGCCGGCCACTTCGCGCCCAGCATAAGACAGTACGAGGTATGTCTTATCCGGTCCCGGAGTCTCCGCCACCGAAAACTTGTCGTCGAGGCGCGACAGCCGCGCGGCGCCGCCCAGAACCAGCAGCCGGCTGGAGACCGGGGTGATGTAGAGATCGGTTATCTCGTCGAGGCCACGCGCGAACAGCCGTCCCGTCGGATCGCTGGGCAACGCCTGACGCTCGGCACAGGCCGCAAGGCCGGCGAGGAGGACAAGGCTGCACGCTCGCATAGGCGCGGCGGCCGGACGCAGCGACACGGCATTAACTCCCAAGAGGAAGCCCCAGACTCTCCCCACCAACTTCGGCGATACTGCCTTGGCCGGAGGGAGCACAGTAGAACGCCCGCTCGAACTCGATCAATGGCGCTCGTTCCACATCACCTGGGGTGACGAGGGCCTCTCGGTTGGGCTGAACCGATCACGGTATCGCGGGGAACGCGAAGCCCTATTTGAAAAAAACCAAAAAAACAGCGGCGCGAAGCTTTGCGCGATCGGCGTTGAGTGCAGATTCGAGGAGAAGAGGGGTTCCGTTCATTAGCCCGCATGAAGAGAAGGAACGTGTTCATCGGAACAGCGCCCAAGGCCGGTAAAAGTCCGGGAGGGCGCGCCTACTTACCGGCAAGGCGGGCGACGACGTGTGCGAAATCGTCTAGGTAGGGCTCGTGGACCACATAATAGGAGATGTCCCAGCGCTGTCGACGCGTTGTTAGATCTTCAACCATCTGGTCCACTGTCCCGATGAGAACGTAGGGGCTTTGGAGAATGTCGTTGGCGCTCAACTGCGGCCAGCGGCTCGCCAGCTCCTCCGCCGCCCCGTGACGGTCGTCCGTCACGACAACCCGCTGCACCAGCGCGTTCAGCTCCAAGCGAGCATATCGCTCACCCGCAATGTCGCGTATGCGTTGAACCCGTTCGTCGACGCTCGATGGCCTCCACCCGGAGAGGTCTGGTGATGCCGTTCCACCGCTCTTGAACGTTATTCCCGAGAAACCCACGATATCCGCTTCCCGCGCCGCAAGGGCGAGGAGACGCGGCCCGTTGCCGCCGATGAGGATTGGCGGGCGGGGTTTCTGGACGGGAGTGGGGGCGATGGCGTGGCCCGTCACGCGATAGTGCCGACCCGAGAAAGTGACTTCCTCTCCACTGAGCAGACCCTTGATGATCGTGACCGCTTCGGACAGCCGCTCAACCCGGGTGCGACCCCGATCGAAGCTCAACCCCGCTTGCTCATATTCCGACCGGATGCTGCCGGCGCCCAAGCCGAGTTGCAGTCGCCCATCAGTCAGAAGATCGATTGTAGCCGCCTCGCGCGCGACCAAGACCGGATGGCGAAAATCGTTGTTGAGCACGTTGGTGCCGACGCGGATATGTTTGGTCGCCTCGGCTGCACTGATCAGTGCAGGTATCGGCGCCATAAGGTCTGTAAGATGATCGGGGATGGTCAAGGTGCTGTAGCTGAGATCTTCGACCTTGCGAGCCTTCTCCGCCCATTCGGCGCGCGATTGCGCGTGACGAACGTTCACCCCGAACCGGAATGGCTTCATTTTTGGACCACTGCCGTCTTGTGCCGAGATGGCGCTCTCATTTGCGCCGTCTTTTCGGATTCCTGCCAGGGCCCCGTCTTATGCGCCGAGCGCTGTCAGCTGCGCCCGACTCCGTCTCTTCCTCGATGCGGAAAACTAGGCGGCCGCCGATCCCGTCGGCTTGGACGAGGCGCACCAGCACCTCCTCGCCGAGGCGGTAGACCCGGCCGGAATTGCGCCCGACCAATCGCTGGGTTCTCTCGTCGCGGACATAATAGTCACCGGGCAGGGTCGAAATCGGGACGAGGCCGTCGGCGCCGTTTTCCCGCAATCTCACGAACAACCCGAAGCTCGCGACCCCGCTGATGTCGGCGGTGAAGAGGCTGCCGACCGATCCGGCGAGGAGGGTCGCGCGGTAGCGGTCGATGGCGGCCCGCTCAGCGTCGGCAGCGCGCCGTTCGGTGGCCGAGATGTGCGCCGCAATCGCTTCGAGCTGGTCATGGCCGGTTTCCGCTTCCGCATCTCCGAGCAGCGCGCGATGCACCAAGAGGTCGGCGTAGCGGCGGATCGGTGAGGTGAAATGGGCGTAGCGGCGCAGCGCCAGACCGAAATGCCCGATATTGTTCGGACTGTAGGCGGCCTGCGCCTGGCAGCGCAGGACGAGATCATTGACCAGCACGGCCTCGCCGGTGCCGGCGGCGCGGCGCAGCACGCGATTGAACAGTTCCGGCTTTATCGCCTGCCCCTTGGCCAATGCCAGGCCGGGAAGGCCGGTCTCTTCCAGAAAGACGCGCAGTGCCTCCACTTTGTCCGGGTCGGGTGCGTCGTGCACGCGGTACATGCAAGGTTGCCGGCGCGCCTCGAGCTCCTCGGCGGCGGCAACATTCGCCAGGATCATGAATTCCTCGATCAGCCGGTGGCTGTCGAGCCGCACAGCGCGCACGATCGCCGCCGGCCGCTTCTCGGCATCGAGGACGACCCGATCTTCGTTGCGGTCCAGTTCCAGTGCTCCGCGTGCCGCCCGCGCCGCGGCGAGGGCTGCATAGGCGCCATAGAGAGCGGCGATGGAATCCGGCGCCAGGGCGCAACCGGCACTGCCGTCCCGGGCCGCTTGGATCTCTTCATAGGTCAGACGCGCAGCGGAACGCATGATGCCGCGCTCGAAGCGATGGCGCCGCTTGCGGCCGGCGGCGTCGATCCAGAGGTGGACGGCGAGGCAGGCGCGGTCGACGCCGGGCTTTAGCGAGCACAGCTCGTTCGACAGCGCTTCGGGCAGCATCGGGACGACGCGATCGGGAAAATAGACCGAGTTGCCGCGCCGTTCGGCCTCGCGGTCGAGAGCGCTGCCGGGCCGCACATACCAGGCGACGTCGGCGATGGCCACGATGAGGTGCCAGCCGCGCTGGTTCTCCGGGTCGAGGTCCGGCTCGGCCCACACCGCGTCGTCGAAATCGCGGGCGTCGCTGCCATCGATCGTGACCAGCGGGATATCCCGCAGATCGAAACGTCCGGCCGGACTGACCGGCAATGCCGCCTCGGCTTCGGCAAGCGCAGCGGCGGGAAATTCGGTCGGAATGTCGTAGGCGGCGATCGCCAGCAGGCTGATCGCGCCGGGGACCGAGGCGGGACCCAGCCGCTCGATGACGCGGGCGCGCGGCGCGCCGAGCCTTCCCGCGGCGAGCTGCTCGGCAACGACCAATTCGCCTTCCCGGGCACCGCCCGTGTCGCGCGCCGCGACCCGATACTCGTTACGGTTGCGCCGGTCTGCCGGCACCAGCCTGCCGCCCTCGCGGGTATCCTGGAACGTCCCGATGATCCGCTCGCCGGCGCTGTCGAGCCGGCGGATGATCTGCGCTTCGATGTCGCCGGTTTCGAGTGCGACGAGCCGTGCCGCGGCGCGCTCGCCGACCTTTATCGTCTCGCTCGTCCCGGTCTCGCTGATGCGCAAAATCGGCGCCGGCTCAGGCCCCGGCCACGCGACCGGGCGGGCGAGCGCCAGCCCGTCCTCGTCGCTGCCGATGCACTCGATGACGGTCACCTCAAGAAACGGCGGAGCGGCGACAAAGCGCCGGTTGGCGGCGCGGGTGACGGCCCCGGAACGCTCGATGTTGCGCAGCATGTCGCGCAGTTCCGGGCGATTGCCCGGCGCCACGGCAAAGGCGCGCGCGATTTCGCGCTTGCCGACCGCAGAGGGGCTTCCGCGGATAAAGGCGAGAAGCTCGGCCGACGAAGGCAGTTCGCTCCGGCGCTGCTCTCCGGAACTATTCGCGCGAGATTTCACCACTCACAGCGTGTGAAAGAAACATCCATCGCTAATTCATACGCTTCCCCGGCGAAAGCCGGGGTCTATTGTTCCGCGGCACGAGCCCCTACCCGCTGGCAAGGCATTGCGATGCTTAAAGAAGTTCCGAGTGGAGGAAGAATGGCTCCCGGCTTTCGCCGGGAAAGCGAGGAAAGATCTGTTGACTGCATTTCAAGCGCGATTTCTTCAAATGCTCTCAGCGAGACGCCGGGCTACGGGATGTCTTTGCCGTCGATCGACTGGTGCTGGTCTTTGTTGCAGCGGTCTTTTTGGCTGCTGCTGTCTTTTTTGCCGTCGCAGGTTTTTTCTTGACGACAGTTGTAGCTCTTTGCGGTCTGGCGCCATTCTTGGCGGCCTTGGTTGGGGCCGCCCTTCTCGAGGCCGCTTTGGCGGTCTTGCGCCCCCTCTTCTTGCCCTTGTCGCGCTGTGCGGCGAGCAGCGGCAATGCCTCGGCAAGGGAGAAGGTGTCGGGATCGGCGTTGCGCGGCAGTGACGCAAATACTCCGTCGTGGCTGGCATAGGGGCCGTAGCGTCCGCGATAGATGCCGACCACGCCGCCTTCGGGGTGGGCCCCGAGTTCACGGAGCAGCTGCGGCCCGCGACGCTGCGCCGAAGACGGCTCGGCCAGCAGCACGACGGCGCGGTTTAGCCCGATTGTCAATACGTCGTCGTCCGCGCCGAGCGATTTGAAGGTCGTTCCGTGCTTGATGTACGCGCCGAACCGGCCGATGCCGGCGACGATCGCCTCGCCCGTTTCGGGATGACGCCCGAGCTCGCGCGGCAAAGCGAGCAGCCGCAGTGCGGTCTCGAGATCGATTTCGGCCGGCTTCAGGGAGCGGGGCAGGGCTACCCGCTTAGGCTTGAACTCGCCATTGCCTTCACCGAGTTGCACGTAATGACCATAGGGGCCCTTTTTCAGCGCGACCGCCAAGCCGGTCCCGGGGTCGGTGCCGAGCGCGGTTTCGGGAGTGGTGGCCTCGGCGTCGCTCTCTACTGCCAGCGGCCTCGTAAAGCGGCAACTCGGGTAATTGGAGCAGCCGATGAAGGCGCCGAACTTGCCGAGCTTGAGGCTGAGTCTGCCGGCGCCGCAAACGGGGCAGAGGCGCGGGTCGTGCCCGGAATCGCCATTGGGAAAAAAGTGCGGTCCGAGTGCCTCGTCGAGAGCCGTCAGCACCTGACTGATCGTCAAATCCTTGGTGCCGTCGATCGCGGCCGAGAAATCGCGCCAGAAATTCCGCAAAACCTCCTTCCAATCGATGCGTCCGCCGGAAACGTCGTCGAGCTGATTTTCGAGGTCGGCGGTAAAGTTGTACTCGACGTAGCGCTCGAAGAAGTTGGTCAGAAATGCGGTGACGAAGCGCCCTCGGTCCTCTGGCACAAATCGCCGCTTTTCTAGGCGGACATAGTCGCGGTCCTGCAGGACTTGCAGGATCGAGGCATAAGTCGAAGGGCGGCCGATGCCGAGCTCTTCGAGTTTCTTGACGAGACTGGCTTCGGTGTAGCGCGGCGGCGGCTGCGTGAAATGCTGGCTCGGCGTCACCTCGCCGCGCGCGAGCTGTTCGGCCTTGCGCATCGCCGGCAGCCGCCCGCCTTCCCCTTCCTCATCGGTGGTGTCGTCGCGGTCCTCCTGGTAGAGCGTGAGAAACCCGTCGAACAGGATTACGGAGCCGTTCGCGCGCAGGCGGAGCCGCCCCGCGGCATCGGCGATGTCGACCGCGACCTGCTCGAGCAATGCCGACGCCATCTGGCTCGCCACAGTCCGCTTCCAGATCAGCTCGTAGAGCCGGAGCTGGTCGCGGTCGAGATGGCGGCCGACATCGGCGGGCTTGCGCGCGAGATCGGTGGGCCGGATCGCTTCGTGCGCTTCCTGCGCGTTCTTGGCGGGGCTGCGATAAACCCGCGGCGCGTCCGGCAGATAGCGTGGTCCGAATTCGCCGCCGATCAGATTGCGAGCCGCGGCGATCGCCTCGGCCGAAATCGCGACGCCATCGGTCCGCATATACGTGATCAATCCCACCGTCTCGCCGGCGAGCTCGATGCCCTCATAGAGCCGCTGTGCGATCTGCATCGTCCGGTTGGCCGACAGGCCGAGCTTGCGGGACGCCTCCTGCTGCAGGGTCGAGGTCGTGAAGGGCGGGAACGGGTTGCGGCGGACCTGCCGGCTGTCGATCTCGGCGACCGTAAAGCCGGACGCGCGCAGGATCGCGTCGGCCGCCGCCCGCGCCTTGGCCTCGCTGTCGAGATCGAAGCGCTCGAGGCGCTTGCCGTCGAGATGGGTCAGCCGCGCCGTAAAGGTCTGTCCGGCCTCGGTCTTGAACTCGACCTCGATCGTCCAGTATTCGCGGGATTTGAAGGCCTCGATCTCGGATTCCCGCTCGCAGACCAGGCGCAGCGCGACGGACTGAACGCGCCCCGCCGAGCGGCTGCCCGGAAGCTTGCGCCACAGCACCGGCGATAAAGTGAAGCCGACGAGGTAATCGAGCGCCCGGCGGGCGAGATAGGCCTCGACCAGCTCGCGGTCGATCTCGCGAGGCCGCGTGAACGCATCGAGCACCGCGTTCTTGGTCACCTCGTTGAAGACGACGCGCTTGATGTCGAGGTGCTTCAGCCCGCGGCGGGAACCGAGCACCTCGCTCACGTGCCACGAAATTGCCTCGCCTTCGCGGTCGGGGTCGGTCGCCAGGAACAGGCGGTCGGCGCCGCGCACCGCTTCGAGGATCGTCTTCAGATGCTTTTCGGACTTGCCGTCGACCTCCCACGACATCGCAAAATCCGCATCCGGCAGAACCGAGCCATCCTTTGCCGGAAGGTCGCGGACATGGCCGTAGCTGGCCACGACCTTGTAGTCGCTGCCCAGATACTTGTTGATGGTCTTCGCCTTTGCGGGCAATTCGACGACGACGACTTTCATCAATCGGCTCTATGGCGCAAGGTCGCCCCTGCGGGACAGCTTAGGTGGGTGCGCAATCAAGGCGACGCAAATATTCAGCGCAAGGAAACGAGGTTGCCGGGATGGCGTTCGACCCGGCCGGCTAGTTCCAGCTCGAGAAGGAGGGTGGCCACCGCGGCGGCTGACAAGTGGCATTGGCGCACCAGTTCGTCAACCGCGACCGGGGTCGGTCCCAATCTCTCGGTGATCAGTTCGAGCGCGGCGTCATCTGCTACCGGCGCCTGCGTAATAGTTGCTGGCCAATCCCGCACCGCCGGCAGTGGAAGCGACGGACGCGGGGGTAGCGGCGGGGCCGGGTGTTTCAGCTGCGGCCCGAGCTGCGTCAGCACATCCTCGGCACTCTCGGTCAAAATCGCGCCATGCCGCAGCAGGTCGTTCGAGCCGCGGCACCGCGGGTCGAGCGGCGAGCCGGGCACCGCGAAGACGTCCCGGCCTTGCTCGAGTGCGAATTGGGCGGTGATCAGCGAACCGGAGCGAGCCGCGGCCTCGACCACGACGACCCCGAGAGCCATCCCGGAAATGAGCCGGTTACGGCGAGGGAAATGCCTCGCCTGAGGCTCGGTTCCGAGCGGCAATTCGGCGACGATCGCCCCCTCGCGCGCCAACGCCTCGTGCAGCCCGCGATTTTCTTCGGGGTAGACGACATCGACCCCACCGGCGACGACCGCGACGCTGCCGGTCTCGAGCGCGCCCAGATGCGCGGCGGCATCGATGCCGCGGGCCAGGCCCGAAACGACGACGATGCCGCCCTGTCCGAGCGCGGCGGCGAGGTCGCGGCAGAAACGCCGGCCATTGGCCGAGGCGTTGCGCGCCCCGACCACCGCCACGATCGGGCTGCCGAGCAACTCCGACCGCCCGAGCACCGTCAGGATCGGCGGCGCATCGTCGATCGCGGCGAGCCCGCTCGGGTAGGCCGGCTCGCCCCAGCAGACGAGCTGCGCCCCAATACGATGCAGTGCCGCGAATTCGGCCTCAGCCTCTCCGCGCGTGACCGGGGTCACGGTCTTGGAGCGCTCGCCGCGCCGGGCGAGCTGCGGGACCATTTCGAGCGCCGCGCGGGCGGAGCCGAAGCGGCGCAACAGCGCGTAAAAGCTGACCGGGCCGATCGTCTCGGTGCGGCACAACCGCAGCCAGTCGAGGCGCTCCTGCGGATCGAGTTCGCGTGCGGCCAGTGCGTGCCTCAGCTTTTACCGAAAGAGATCCGGCTCTCCGTGCCAGCCAGCAGCCGGCGGATGTTCGCATGGTGCCGCGCGATGATTAACAAGGCGATACCGGCGATCAGCAGCGCGGTCGCCTTGTCGGCCAAGATCGCGGCGAGCGCCGCGCCGGCGACCGCGGCGACCAGCGCGGCGAGCGAGGAATAGTGAAACAAGAGGGCGGTGGCCATCCAAAGAACCGCCGTGACGAGCGCCACCGGCCAGGCGAGCGGGATCAGGACGCCGAACGCGGTGGCCACCCCCTTGCCGCCGCGAAAGCCGAGCCAGACCGGAAACATGTGGCCGAGGATCGCGCAGCCCGCCGCCGCCAGCGCGGCGGCATGCCCCCAGCGTTGCGGCAATCACCACGGCGGCCGCGCCCTTCGCCAGATCGAGCAGCAATGTCAGGGCTGCCAGCCTTTTGCTGCCGGTGCGCAGAACATTGGTAGCGCCGATACTGCCGGACCCGATCTGGCGGATGTCGCCATGGCCGGCGAGCCGGGTCAGCAACAGCCCGAACGGGATCGAGCCGAGGAGGTAGGCAAGTATGGCGGCGAGGAGGAGAATGCCCTCACCCTCCCGACGCTTCGCGCCGGCCCCCTCCCATTCCCTCCCCCGCTTGCGGGGGAGGGTTAGGGTGGGGGCTGGGTGAGTGAGGGTAAGCGGGCAGCACTCAGTCCTCGGCCCGAAAAATCGTGCGGCCGTCGACGAGCGTGCGCCGCACCCGGCCTCGCACCGGGCGCCCGTCGAACGGCGCGTTCTTGGATTTCGAGCGGAAATCGTCGGTGCAGATGCACCAACGCAGATCCGGGTCGAAAAGAACCAGATCGGCCGGTGCGCCGGGCGCCAGCCTTCCGACCGGCAGGCGCAGAATGCGGGCCGGGTTCGCGGTCAGGCGCCGGATCAGCTCGAGGAGGCCGAGATGGCCGTTGTGGTAGAGCTCGAGCGAGAGCGGCAGCAACGTTTCGAGCCCGACAATCCCGTAGGCCGCCGAGCTGAAGGGCAGGCGCTTCGAATCCTGATCCCACGGCGCATGATCGCTGGCAATCGCATCGATCGTGCCGTCGCGCAAGCCTTCGACAACTGCCCGGCGGTCCCACTCGCTGCGCAATGGCGGGGAAAGCTTGGCGAAGGTGCGGTAGTCGCCGATCGCGGTCTCGTTCAGCACGAAATAGGGCGGGGCGGTATCGCAGGTCACGGGCAACCCCTGCGCCTTGGCCCGCCGCACCGCCTCGACCCCGGCGGCGGTCGACACATGGGCAACGTGATAACGGGCGCCGGTGATCTCGACCAGCCGCAGATCGCGCTCGATCATGATGACTTCGGCCATCGGCGTGATCGCCGGGAGCCCTAGCCGCGTCGCGGTCTCGCCCTCACTGACTTCGCCGGCGCAAGCGAGGCTCGGCTCTTCCGGGTGTTGCAATACCAGGAGATCGAAGGTTCGGGCATAGGCGAGAACCCGCCGCATGACGAGCGCATCGGCCACTGCCTGCACCCCGTCGGTAAAGCCGAGCGCCCCGTTCGCCGAGAGCAGCCCCATTTCGGTTAGATCGCGCCCGCGCAATCCCTTGGTCGCCGCGGCGTAGGTATGGATCTTCGCGAGCTTGACCTCGCGTGCCCGGCGGGCGAGGAATTCGACGACCGAGACGTCGTCGACCGGCGGGTCGGTGTTCGGCAAGGCGACCATCGTCGTGACCCCGCCGGCGGCAGCGGCCCGGCCGGCGGTCTCGATCGACTCCATGTGCTCGGCGCCGGGCTCGCGCAGCTGGACGCGCATGTCGACGAGCCCGGGGGCGAGGCACAGGCCGTCGGCTTGCACGATCTCTGCATCGCCTTCTGGCGCCGTGAGATCGCCGCCGACGGCCGCGATACGGTCGCCCTCGACCAGCAGATCGCCGCAAGCGTCGAGCCCGCTTTCCGGGTCGAGCAATCGGGCGCGGCGGAACAGCAGCCGGCTCATGCCCCCGGCGGTCCGTTGCCGAGATCGCGGGTCAGGATCTCGAGGCAGGCCATGCGGACTGCGACCCCCATCTCGACCTGCTGGCGGATCAGGCTGCGGTCGATGTCGTCGGCGACCTCGCTGCCGATCTCGACGCCGCGGTTCATCGGTCCGGGATGCATGATCAGCGCATCGGGCTTGGCCATGCGCAATTTGTCGTAATCGAGCCCGAAGAAGTGGAAATATTCGCGCGTCGACGGCACGAACGCGCCGTGCATGCGCTCGCTCTGCAGGCGCAGCATCATCACGATGTCGACCTCGGCGAGCCCCTCGGTCATGTCGTGAAAGACCTCGACGCCGAGCCGCTCGATCTCGGCCGGCAGCAGAGTGCGCGGCGCGACGACCCGCACGCGCGCCCCCATCGTGTTCAACAGCGCGATGTTCGAGCGCGCGACCCGGCTGTGCAGGACGTCGCCGCAGATCGCGACGGTGAGCCCGCCGAGCCGGCCTTTGCGCCGGCGAATCGTCAAGGCGTCGAGCAATGCCTGGGTCGGATGCTCGTGGCTGCCGTCGCCGGCATTGATGACGGCGCAGTCCAGTTTCTCGGAGAGCAGCTGAACCGCGCCCGATTCGGGATGGCGGACGATCAGCACGTCGGGGTGCATCGCGTTCAACGTCATCGCCGTGTCGATCAGGGTCTCGCCCTTGTGCATCGAGCTCGCCGCGACCGACATGTTGATCACGTCGCCGCCGAGCCGCTTGCCGGCGACCTCGAAAGAGGTGCGGGTCCGAGTCGAGTTTTCGAAAAAACAATTGATGATCGTGCGCCCGCGCAACAACCCGCGCTTCTTCTCGGCCTGCCGGTTGAGCTCGACATAGCCGTCCGCCAGATCGAGGACGTGCTCTATGTCCTCGGGCGACAGGCCTTCGATACCAAGCAGATGACGGTGCCGGAATACCGTCTCGGGCGGAACTCCCTGCATTAGCCCCGGACTATATGGAGAGCGCGACGGGCCTTCAAGGGCGGGGGCGCGTCGCTTATCCTGCAGTCATCGCGACGGTGCATCTGGGCCCGGCCCGCCTTGATTCATGTCAGTGCCGGATGCATGTATATCCCAGATAGATATACATGAGGCGCGACCCATGGCGCGATCGACGGTTTTCAGGACCAATAGAAGCCAAGCCGTTCGCCTGCCAAAGGCTGTCGCGTTTCCGGAGGGGGTGCATCAGGTTGAGATAATCAAGCTTGGCCACAGCAGGCTCGTCAGCCCGATCGGTCGGCGCTGGGACGAGTTCTTTGTGAGTGGACCTCTCGCCTCGGAGGATTTTATGAGCGAGCGTGAGCAGCCAAGCCCGGAGCAGCGTGAGCCGCTCTGATGTTGCAATACATGCTCGACACTAACATTTGCATTTATGTAATCAAAAGTCATCCGGTCGAGCTACGCGAACAATTTAACCGTCTAACCGAGAAAATATGCATATCGACGATCACACTCGCTGAACTGTATTACGGTGTCGAGAAATCGTCCCGACACGCTCAGAACCTTCGGGCGGTTGAAGAGTTTGTCGCCCGACTTGAGGCTTTGCCGTTTTCAGTCGAGGCGGCGGCCCAGTACGGCCAAGTCAGAGCCGAATTGGAACGAGCGGGTCAGTCTGCCGGCCCCCACGATATGCTAATTGGTGCGCATGCGCGGAGCGCGGGCCTGATTGTTGTGACGAACAATCTTCGGGAGTTCGAACGCATCCCCGGTCTACGAGTCGAGAATTGGGTGTAAATACGCCGGCAAGCCTTCACGGGTTCGCCATTACCCGCGCTGCCAGCGCGGTCATCACCAGGGACAATCCGAAAAACAGCATGTTGATGCCGACCAGGAGGCCGATCGCCCAGTCGGCCGAGCTCGGCCATCCCTCCCAGATCAGGTAAGCGAGCAACAGGTCGACCACACCGCTGAACAGCACCCAGCCCCAACTGCGCAGATGCTGGCGATGCTGGATGGCGCCGACGATCGAGGCGATCCCCTCGACGATGAAAAACGCAACCAGCACCATCGTCAAACTCAGCACACCGGCCAGCGGCCGAAGGATCAGTATCAGGCCGAGTATGACTGACAGCACCGCCGTCAGCATCGACCAGCCAAAGCCCGGCATCTGCCGCGAATGCCACGCCGAGGCAGCGCGGAAAACGCCTGCGATGAAGAACAGCCATCCGACAAAGAGCGCTACCGCCAATGTAGCGACATTGGGCTCGGCAACCGCCAGGAACCCCAGCACCATCATGACGATGCCCTGGATCAGAAACAACTTCCAATGGCGGTGGATCGTAAGTGCCAGCTGGCTGCGCAGCCCGTCGATATCCGTTTGGTTGCTCATTGTCGCATTGTCCTTACTGCTGCGCCGGCAAACGAACGCCGCCCGGCCCGATCAGGCCCGGATAGGGCGCCTTGGAGCGCCAGAAGGTTCCGCTTGTCGCCCCCTCCAAGTAGATGGACTGATTGTCGGGGCATCCCGATCAGCTTGGCGCTCACCAACCGCATCAGAGCACAAAAAAGTCGGCATTGCTTCCCCCCTTTCTGCCAGTCAGGTTTGCTACAGAAATAGCATGTTCACACGACACCCTCCGCACGCAGCCTCTCGAAATCATCGGCGCTCATCTCGAGCCATTCGCCGAACACCTCGACGGTGTGCTCGCCGAGCAGCGGCGCCGGCTTCACCGGGGCCGGGGCGCCGTCGAAGCGCACCGGGAAGGTCGGCATGCGCAATTCCCCGTTGGGGTGCTGCATCGTCTGGATGATGCCGCGCTTCTCGAAACTGGGTTCACCGAGCAGATCGCCCGTGTCGAGCACCGCGCCGGCGGGAACACCGGCGCCGCCGATCAGCCGCATCGCCTCGTGCTTGTCGTGGCGCCGCGTCCAGTCGGAGAGGATCCGGTCGATGTCGGCTTCGTGCTGGCCGCGCGCCTCATGCGTCGCAAAGCGCGGATCCGCGATCAGATCCTCCCGCCCGATGACCTTCAACAGCCGCCGCCAGTGCTCGGGATTGGCGGGGCTGGTGAAGACGTAGACATAATCGTTGGGACCGCCGGGCTTGCACGGATAGATGCCGGCGGGCGCCATGCCGCCAGCGAGTGACTTGGCGCCATTGCGCATTGCCGGCTCGCCGCTCCTCGCATGCTGCACAAACGCGCCGCGGCTGTATTGCAATTGGGCGTCCTGCATTGCGATCTGCAGCCGGCGTCCCTTGCCGGTGGTATGGCGCTGATAGAGCGCCCCCAGGATACCGATCGCCAATAGCATGCCGGTGCCGGTGTCCCCCAATGTCGGCCCCGGCTTGCAAGGCCGGCCGTCGCGCTCGCCGGTGATCGCCATTGTGCCGCCGCAGGCCTGCGCAATCATGTCGAAAGCGAGGTTGTTCTCGTGGGGGCTGCCTTCGCCGAACCCCTTCACCTGCGCGTAGACGAGGCGCGGGTTGAGGACGTGCAGCACCTCCCAGCCGAGCCCCAACCGCTCGATCGCACCCGGAGCGAAATTCTCGACAAAGACGTCCGCGCGCTTCGCCATCTCCTTGACCAATTGGAGGCCGCGCTCGGATTTGAGGTCGACCGTGGCAGATTTCTTGTTGGCGTTGTAGATCATGAAATAATAGGCGTCGGCGCCCGGCTTGGGCCCCGTGCCGAGCGTCCGGCCGGGCTCGCCGCCCTTCGGGTTCTCGATTTTGACGACCTCGGCGCCGAGCCAGGCGAGAGCCTCGGTGCAGGACGGCCCGGCCTCGAACTGCGAAAGGTCCAGAACCCGGACATCTTCGAGACAATTCGGCGCTGCACCTGCTCCATCCATCGCTGATTGCTCCTTGTGAAGATACTATGCGGCACGATAGAGCAGTCCGGCCCGAGGTTGAAACGCCTTCTGTCGGAGAACCAGATGAGCGACCCTTACGACCTCCAACGATTTGTCGATGCCCAGAACCCGGTTTACGTCAAGGTCTGCTCCGAACTGCGGGACGGCCGAAAGAAAAGCCATTGGATGTGGTTCATCTTCCCGCAAATCGAGGGTTTAGGCTCCAGTCCTCTGGCCCGCAGATTTGCCATTTTCTCTCTGGCGGAAGCGATCGCCTATTTGGCGCACCCAATCCTCGGCCCGCGTCTCACCGAATCCACCAAGCTGGTAAATCTCGTCGAAGGACGGCCAATTGAACAGATCTTCAGTTATCCCGATGATCTGAAGTTCCGCTCTTCGATGACCCTATTCGCCTACGCCACGCCCGACAATCGTGTCTTCATCGACGCCCTGCAAAAGTATTTCAGCGGTCAATTCGATCCTGCAGACTCTGGCGCGACTGCAGGCGCTTCAAAACTCGTAATCGTCGCAGGCATCGAATGACACGGCATCAGCTCCGCATCAAGCGCGTCTACAAGCCGCCCGACGATGAGGACGGGCTGCGCGTCCTGGTAGATCGGCTATGGCCGCGCGGGCTGTCGCGGGAGCGGGCGAAGATCGACCTTTGGCTGAAGGAGATATCCCCCAGCAACATCTTGCGCCGCCGCTTTCACGGCGATCCGGCGGGTTGGGAAGAATTCAAGACCGCCTATTATGCCGAACTCCGCGAGCCTGCGGCGCACTCCGCGCTCCATAGCCTGCTCAAGCGGCTGAGCCGCGAGCCCGTCACGCTCCTCTTTGCCGCCCGCGACGAGACCCGCAACAACGCGGTCGCCTTGAAGGAATGGCTCAACTCGCAAAATTGACAGGATCATCGATCGGAGCGTTAGTGTGCGTCGCCTTATCACGCAATTTCAGGGATGAAGATAGTGAAGCAGCAGACGACCGGCGCCATCGCTGGCGTAATCCTCGCCACCCTCTCGATGGTGACATTCGCCTCCCCGGCCCGGGCCGATGCCGGCGCCGACATCAGGGCGCTCGAGGAGCGCTTTGTCGCCGCGTTCAAGGCAAAAGACCTCGACGCGATCATGAAGGCGTACGCCCCCGGCCAGACGCTGGTCGTCTTCGATGTGGTCCCGCCGCGGCAATATGTCGGCGCCGCAGCCTACCGCAAGGACTGGCAAACCTTCTTCGACAGCTTCGAGGGCCCGATCACCGTCGAGCTGACCGACCTCGACGTCGCCGCCGACCGCAATCTCGCCTATAGCCACAGCATCCAGCGCGTCACCGGCACCGACAAGCATGGCAAAAAGCTCGATCTCACAGTGCGGGTGACCGACGTGTATAAAAGGGCCCGGGGCCGGTGGCTCATCATCCACGAGCACGTCTCAGTGCCCGTCGACCTCGATACTGACAAGCCCGATCTGGCTTCCAAACCATAGCTCCACGGCGCCCGCTCCTTAACCCTCCCCCGCGCGCGGGGGAGGGAAGGGCGGGGGCGTCGTTCGCGACGAAAGTGCTTGACCAAAACGGTAAGTGCCCGCTAACGTAAGTCATGGCTTACGGAACGGCCTTGGCCGCGCTCTCCGATCCGACGCGGCGGCTGGTTTTCGAGCGCATTCTGGCCGCGCCACGGTCGGTCGCGGCGATTGCCGAGGGTTTGCCGGTCAGCCGCCCAGCCGTCTCGCAGCACCTGAAAATATTGCGAGAGGCAGGGCTGATCACCGAGCGCCGTGATGGTACGCGGCGCCTCTACGCGGCCAACCCGCAAGCGCTCGGCGAGCTGCGCGCGGCGATCGAGGCGATGTGGCACGAGGCGCTGGGCGGAATGGCCGCAGCGATAGACGAGGAGCAGCACGGATGACGATCGCCCCGTTCCCGGTCCCGCCGATCGTCAAATCAGTGACGGTTTGCGCCGCGCCGGCGCGGGCGTTTACGCTGTTCGCGGAGCATTTCGCGCGCTGGTGGCCATTGGCGCGGGTCCACACCGGCCCCGACCCGGTGGATTGTGCGATCGAGCCGCGGGTCGGCGGGCGCGTCTTCGAACGCGCGGCCGATGGGCGCGAAACCCTGTGGGGAACTGTGCTGGCGTATGACCCGCCCCATCGTCTGGCTTTCTCCTGGGTCGTCGAGCTGGCGGCCGAGCAGGAGCAGTTGGTCGAGATCCGCTTCACGGCGGAGGATAGCGGCACCAGGGTCGAGCTGACGCATTCGGGCTGGGAAAAACTCGGCGACGCCGCTGCAAGTCAGCGCGAGCGCTATGACCGCGGTTGGGGCACCGTCTTCGAGCGCCACTTCGTCGAGTACGTCAACTCCGCTGCAACCTGAGGAAAATGCCTTGATCAAGGAGTGAACGATGCAACTTTACCATTTCCCGTCACCCAATCCGCAGAAGGTCACCTTCGCCCTTAAGGAGCTGGGGCTCGATTGCGAGATCGTGCCGGTCGATCTAGGGAAGGGGGAACACCGGCAGCCGGCGTTTCTCGCGGTCAATCCGTTCGGCCGGCTGCCGGTTCTCGTGGACGGCGGGCTGACGCTGCCGGAGTCGCACGCGATCATTGCCTATCTCGGCGAGAAGACCGGCCGGCTGTGGCCAGCATCACCCGGCGGCCGCGCCGACGCGCTCAGGTGGCTGTTCTTTCTGTCGCAGCACATCATGCCGCCGGCCGGCGACGTGGCGCTGCGCTTCCGCGCTAAGCTGTTCGGGCGTCCAGTCGACGAGGCCACCGTGGCACGCGGCGAGCAAGCATTGCCGGCGCCGTTGGCGATCCTCGAAGGTCACCTGGCGGATAACAAATGGATGATGGGCGCCGCGCTCGGCCTCGTGGACTGCGCCTACTGCCCGGTGCTCAACGTCATCGAGAAATCCGGCTTCGGCTTTACCGAATTCCCCAGGGTGGCGGCGTATCTCGATGCGTGCCGCGCGCGCCCGACCTGGGTGCAGACGCCCAAGCTACCCGGGCTGTAGGGTAAGCCGGGAACCGCGCATCGGGAGGCCGAGCAATGCCGACCAAGAGCCTGACGCCGCTCATCCTGATCTTAGCCGCCGCCGGTCCGGCCGCGGCGGAGGTCAAGTCCGTCACGCCGCACGGCCTCGAGGTCCTAAGCATAGCCACGATATCAGCACCCGCCGATCGGGTCTATGCCGCGCTCGGCGAGGTCGGCCACTGGTGGGACCCCTCTCACACCTTCTCGCGCGATGCCGCCAACCTCAGCATCGAGCTGCGCGCCGGGGGCTGCTTTTGCGAGCGGTTGAAGGATGGCGGCTCGGTTCAACACCTGCAGGTCGTCTACGCCGCGCCGGGCCAGGGGTTGCGTCTGCGCGGCGCGCTCGGCCCGTTGCAAATGGAGGGCGTCGACGGCACGCTCAGCTGGACGCTGAAACCGGGAGAGGGCGACACCGCCGTCACGTTGAGCTATGTCGTCGGCGGCTACCTCCGCAGCGGCATGGAGCAATGGGCACCCAAAGTCGACCGGGTGCTCGACGAGCAGCTGCAACGCCTGAAAAGCTACGTCGAAGGCAAATCCCCGCCGCAATAGCCGACGCTCAGCCGACCCGAACCTGAGCAGGTGTCCGGATGTGCTGACTGGGGCGAGCCCGGTCTTTTGACCCGGCGTAGTTTCGGCCTGGCTGGGTGATATCTGCCGATTACGGCTGTGTGGTTTTCGTTCGGGGGCGGCGCATGGTTTGGTCGCCGCAACGGTTTCCGGCTAAACTTGGGTCAATGCTTACCCGCATTTGCGCATTAGCATTGCTGCTGCTTTGCACCGGACCGGCCGGCTGGGCGGCCGAGCCAGGCGGTGCGACCGTTGTGCTGCAACTGCCGGCGTCGATGTCGCCCGAGGACGTCAAAGGCTTAATCGCCGACCTCGCCGCCAAAGGCGCGCAGCCCGCGCTAAAGTCTGCTGATACGCCTGCGGCTTCATCTCCGAGTTTGATGACCGGCGCCCATATGGCGCGGCAGATATGGGCGGCGACAAAACAGGCTGTCCGCGCGGTGCCGGTGCTGTTTCAGGCGCCGCAAGTCTGGGTCCGGCAGGTCGAGGCGGAAGGCGGCACGCGCGATGCCGCGCTCCGGTTTTGGGCTATCGCGCTCGCTGGCCTTGCGGCGGCGCCGTTGATCGGGTCGGCGGCCCGCGCGTTGTTCGATCGCCGGACGGTCGTCGAGCCGGGATTAGGACCGCGCCTGCGCGCGGCTTTCATCAAATTTCTGATCGCGGCCAGCGCTGTCACCGTTTTCGCTTTTCTTTTCTGCGCCGCTCTGATGGCACTGTCGGTGGGCCGTCCAATCATCGGAGAGACTGCCGACCGATTGGTCTGGGCCGCATTGCAATGGCGGCTGTCGATCGTTCTGCTGTCGATCGTCCTGTCGCCGCACCGGTCGGATCTCCGGCTGCTGGCGATCGACGATGGCGATGCACGGATCTGTTCGCGTTGGTTCTCGGTCTATCTGACGGTCGCCCCGTTCAATTTCTTTGTCGTCCGGCTCATCGAACGGCTCGGATTTCGGACAAGAAGCCGTATTCGGCGCGGCGCTAACCTTAGGGCTCGCAATAACGGGTTATAAAGTCGTCATGTTCTGGGTGACCCGCCGCCCGATCGCCCGAGCGATCCTGGCCGCGACCGGTGGCGAGCCCGGCCCGATCCGGCGAGCGGTTGCAGCCTCCTGGCACTGGGTATTCATCGCTCTATCGGTCGGCATATTCGTCGGGGCGGGAAATCGAGTTCGCCCTAGGCAAGGGCGCCTGGGTCGCGCGCGCCTCGACCGCGACGCAAGGGATCGTCGTCGCGCTGGCGGTGGTGGGCCAGGCGAGCCACAATCTGATCGCGCGGCTCTGCGCCTGCGACGCGGTGAACATCCGGGTGGCGCTGCGCCGCGCGCGGTTGCACCGCGCCCTCAGCCGGTTGGTCGATGCGTTCGTGTGGATCCTGGGAGCGGCCTGCCTCGGGGAGACTTGGGGATTGAACCTCGTCGACCCTGCACCGGGCAGTGTCGAACGGATGCTCGTGCGGCCAGCCCTCGAAGCGGCAGCGACGGTCGTCGCTGCCTGGATCCTGTGGACGGCCCTCAGCGCGGTCATCGACGAGAAGATGCCGTCGCCCGCGGCACCAGGCGACGAGGACGGGATCCCGGGCTCCGCCTCACGGCTCGACACCTTACTGCCGCTCTTGCGGAATACTTTGCTGATCGCTCTCGCGCTCGTCGCGGTCGTCGTCGCCCTTGCGACCCTGGGCCTGAACATTGGCCCACTGCTTGCCGGGCTGGGGGTCGTCGGCATCGCAATCGGCTTTGGCGCGCAGAACCTGGTACGCGATGTGATCTCAGGCATTTTCTTCCTGATGGAGGATGCCTTCCGGGTCGGCGAGTACATCGACACCGGCCGGCTGCGCGGCACCGTCGAAGGGATGTCTTTACGCTCGGTGCGGTTGCGGCATCAGAACGGTCAGGTGCACACGATCCCGTTCGGGCAGGTCCAGTCGGTCACCAATTACAGCCGCGACTGGTCGGTGGTGAAGTTCAACCTCCATCTCGAGCCCACCGCGGACATCGAGACGGTGCGCAAGACCATCAAGCGCGTCGGCGAGGCGTTGCTCGACGACCCCGAAGTCGGCGCCGAATTCATGCAGCCGCTCAAGATGCAGGGCGTCGTCGATGTGCTGCAGACCGCCCTCGTGGTCCGCTGCAAATTCACCGCGACACCGTCGCGCCCGACCTATCTGCAGCGCCAGGCATTGCGCCGGCTGATCGACGCCTTCGCCGCCGGCGAAATCCGCTTTGCCGCACCCAACGTCACAGTGCAGCTGACAAGCGCCGCTGCCTGAGGATTCCAGACTGGTGCAGGAGGCTGTCGGAAGGCCGGACGGCATTCTTCCATGGGCACGACGCGCGGCGCGGCGAATACAATTCGCTCGATCGCGCTTCTGCGGCTTATCATCGTGATGTTCGGGCAAGGAAGCTTTGATCGGCCGACCGCTGAGAGGGGAAACGCGCGATGGAGAAGAGATTTGGCGTGGTGTCCGCGGATGGGCATTGCCGGCTGATGCACCTCCCCTTCGACCTGTGGACGAAACGTCTGCCGAGAAAATTCCAGGATGACGGGCCGCGGGTCGTGAAGGGACCAGACGGCACCCGCCAGTGGGTCGTCGAGGGACACAACTGGAGCGGGGTCGGCTGGGCCGGCGTCGGCCGGGGGCCGGTCAACTGTTATACGCGGGCGGGCTTGGCGGAGGAGCCGGAGCCCGGCATCTTCCGCGCCGCCAACGCCAAATATCGCTGCGAAGACATGGACCGCGACGGGGTCGATGCCGAGCTCGTCAACGGTCCCTATGAGCAGATATCGGCCATCAAGAACCCGGAACTGCGGGCCGCCTGCGTTCGCGCCGTCAACGACTGGGCGCGGGAATTGTACGAGGAGTCGAACGGCCGGTTCATCATGCTTCTCCCATTGCCCTGCCAGACGCCGGAGGAGGCCGTCGCGGAGCTGATGCGGGTGGCGGAGTTTGGGCTACCCACCGGGGTCATCTTCGACTGGGTCGGCGCTCCCGAACCCGTATTGCACCAGATATGGGAGCCGGTCTGGGCGGCAGCCGCAGAGACGGGTCTGCCGATCAATCTGCACGCCAACCCGCGCGGCGGGTCGCGGCAGATCGGGGTGGGGGTCTCGGGCCTGGAACCGCGCAACCAGTCGCTGATGACGGTTGCGAACTTCCCGCTGGGGCTCATGGCGGAGCTGATGAGCGCCGTCGTCTTCTCGGGCATCTGCGATCGTCATCCCGGGGTGCGGTTCGTGCTCGAAGAGGCCGGGGTCGGGTGGGTCCCGTTTCTGTTCTGGCGCTTCGACCGCGAGTACGATTTCGGCGGGCCGTCCACTCCCGTCTTCAAGCCCGACATCCCGCTTTCCGACAAGCCGACCGAGTTCGTCAAGCGCCAGGTCTTCTTCACGTTCGAGGTGGAGGAGGAGGGCGGTTTCCGGCGCGTGCCCGAAATTGGCTTGCGCAACTTCCTGTGGGCCAGCGACTTCCCGGGTCTCGACAGCCCGTGGCCGCATTCCAAGGCGATGGGACACGCGCCAGCGGAGACGGCTCTCGGGAAAGCGGCGCTCCACCAACTGGTCTTCGAAAACGCGGTGAGCCTCTACAAGATCCCAGTCATCACGCCTCGGGAGCGAGCGCTCGCGTAGCGCCAACGCGCGACCAAAGCCCAGCGGCGTCGCGCCCCGCCGTCATTCGATACGCCGGCCGGCATCTCGGCTTCCTGGCCGGGCTGCTGATTGCGGGGGTCGCGACCGGCGTCGCCTACCGCTACCTGTTCGACCCGCTCGATGAGCGAACGAGGAGCGGATCGTCATGTTTCTGGACATCGCCGAACTCGACCGCGCTCGCGGAACAGCTCGGCGAGGTGCGCGTGCACGATCTGATCACCAGGTTCTTCTTGAACATCGACGAACCGATCGCCGACCAAGACGGGGAGGTCCACGCCTATGTCGGCGACGAGGTAATCGTCACCTGGCCGCTGAGCGAGGTTCCCAAGCGCAATGCCCGATCCCTCCGCTGCTTCTTCGCCGTGGAAGCCTTTCCAGCAACCCTGCGCGAGAGAAAATCTGCATCAACTGCCGTATTCGAGCTCCTCCGCCACCCGCCGGATGCAGCTGATGTCGCGGCTATAGAAATAGGCGGCGAGGCCATCTCGACATCGCCGCTGGACCATCATCCCGCATTGTCGCGTGCGAGCGAGCATGGTATCTCGCCTGCCTCGCCGGGGCACACCCACCGGATGGAGTCCGATCCGATGATCACGCCCAAAGCGGCGGGAAGTTCGAGCCCGATCCCACAGCCGGTCGCTGCGCCGCTTACGCGCGCTGCGATTTTTCTCGTCCTGACGATTAATTCCGGCGCCGACGATGATGTGGCAGTGCGATCGCTTTGCGTCGACTTGGCCGCGTTGTTGCGGTCGATCGGATTTCGCGACCCTGCCGAAAATCTCTCCTGCATCATGGGGTTCGGGTCCGAGGCGTGGGACCGGCTCTTCGGCGAACCGCGGCCGGCGGAGCTGCACCCGTTCCGCGAGATCCGCGTCGGTTCGCGCCATGCCGTCGCGACGCCGGGCGATCTGTTGTTCCATATTCGCGCCGAGCGCATGGATCTGTGCTTCGAATTGGCGTCGCAGATCATGGCGCGGCTGGGCGATGCCGTTTCGGCGGTCGACGAGGTGCACGGCTTTCGCTATTTCGACAGTCGCGACCTCTTGGGGTTTGTCGACGGGACCGAGAACCCGACGGGCGAGGGGGCGGTCGACGCCACGGTCATTGGCGACGAAGACCCCGGTTTCGCCGGCGGCAGCTATGTCATCCTGCAGAAATATTTGCACGATCTGACGGGGTGGAACGCGTTGCCGACCGAGGCGCAGGAGCGCATCATTGGCCGCACCAAATTGTCCGATATCGAGATCGATGAGGCGATCAGGCCAACCTCGGCGCACAATTCGCTGAACACGATCGTCGAGGACGGCAGGGAGATCAAGATCGTCCGCGACAACATGCCCTTTGGTCAGGCCGGCCAGGGCGAGTTCGGCACCTATTTCATCGGCTATAGCCGTTCGCCGCGAACCATCGAGCAGATGCTGCAAAACATGTTTGTCGGCCGGCCGCCGGGCAATTACGACCGTATTCTCGACTTCAGCCGGGCCGTCACCGGCAACCTCTTCTTTGTGCCGTCGGCGACGTTTCTCGACGAGGTGACCCCCGATGCGCCGCCGGTGGTACTCGCCCTCACACCACCCACAGCCGAGCCCTCAATATCCCACGCGTCGGTGCCCGATGGTTCGCTCGGCATCGGCTCGCTCAAAGGAAAACCCCGCTGATGAACAACCTGCACCGCGAGCTTGCCCCGATTTCCGATGCGGCGTGGGCGCAGATCGAGGAGGAAGCGTCGCGCACCTTGAAGCGCTATCTCGCCGGACGCCGCGTCGTCGATCTGCATGGCCCGAGCGGCACTGCCGTTTCTGCCGTGGGCACCGGGCATCTGCAGAACATCGCGGCGCCGGGGGACGGTATTCTCGCCCGGCAGCGCGAGGTGAAGGCGCTGGTCGAATTGCGCGTGTCGTTCGAGCTGAACCGCCAGATGATCGACGACGTCGAGCGCGGCGCCAACGACTCGGACTGGCAGCCGGCAAAGGACGCCGCCAAAACCATCGCTTTTGCCGAAGACCGTGCGATCTTCGAGGGTTACACCGCGGGGGGTATCCAAGGGATCCGTCAGGGCACCAGCAACCCGATCGAGCCCCTCCCTGCCGACGTAATCAACTACCCCGACGCCATTGCCCACGCGTTGAGCCAGTTGCGCCTCGTCGGCGTCAACGGCCCCTACTCGGTGCTGCTGGGCGCCGACGAGTATACCGCTGTCGCCGAAGCCAGAGATCACGGCTACCCGGTGTTGGAACACCTCAGGCGCATCGTCGACGGCGAAATCATCTGGGCCCCGGCGATTTCCGGCGCCTTTGTGCTGACGACCCGCGGCGGCGATTTCGACCTGCACATCGGCCAGGACATCTCGATCGGCTATTCGAGCCACACCGACACCGCAGTCCGCCTCTATCTACAGGAGACCTTCACCTTCCTTCTGCTCACGAGCGAGGCCGCTGTGGCGCTGGCGCCCGCAGCGACGAGCTAGCGCACAGAGTCATTCAGTTGATGCAGCTCGCCGTCCCTTCCGCGCTTTCCCGGCGAAGGCCGGGATCCATTATGCCGTGGGCACCGGCTTTCGCCGGTGTAGCGGGATTTGATGTGAGCGATGGTGCGTCATTGCCCGATGAATCGTATGAATGACCCGGAGCACTAGTGCTCGGACGCATTCGGATGATTCAACGCCGCGTCTCCTTACCATATTACCGCCATTTCGATATTGGCTCCTTAAAGACGATGAACGGCGCGTTGCCGCCCAATCCAATGACAATTTCTTGACCGTGCGGGCGCACTGCTCCGTCGGCAATTCGCCGATCTCGGCCGCTTCCTCCGGGAGGTGACGAACCATGAACGAGGCAGTCGGGCATTTGCTCGCTGTTGGCAACGTCGCCGAGGTATTCGAATGGGGTTCTCGCGTCGTGAAGCTCTACAAATCGGCGATGGCCAAACCGGCGGCATTCCGCGAGGCAGCGCTTCACGCGGCCGTGGAGGCATTGGGACTTCCTGTTCCCAGGGTCTGGGGCGTGCGAGAGGTCGCCGGGCGATGGGGCGTCGTATTCGACCGCGTGGACCAAACCTCGTTTGCCGAGCGCATGTTGAACAATCGAGACGACATGCCCCAATACCTTCAGTCGATGGTGCGCCTCCACATGCGCATTCACACCCATGCGGCGGTCCAGTTCGCCGGCCTCAAGGTCAGGCTCGCGGCCAATATTGCTGCAGCCGAACGTCTCGATGAGCGGCGCAAGGAAGACCTGCTCGCCGGGATCGCGGACATGCCGGAGGGCGACCGTCTGTGCCACGGCGACTTTCACCCGATGAACATCCTTGGGGAGGCTGCGAAACCCGTGGTCATCGACTGGCCCGACGCGCGCTGCGGCGATCCCGCCGCAGACGTCTGCCGCTCCTGGTTGCTGATGAAATTACATGCCGTCGAAGTAGCTACGACCTATCTCGACATGTACTGCCACAGCAGCGGCATGACTCCGCAGACCGTGCTCAATTGGCTGCCCTATGTGGCGGCCGCCAAGCTCGCCGAAAATGTCCCGAGCGAACTCGACGGCTTGCGGGCAATTGTCAACTCGCTCCCCTGAGTCGCTCTCCCCCGAGGTGACCCGATCATCCCCTGTTCGCCCTGTTTTATCTGGTCGAGATCAGGCATCGACAACTCCTTCAATCGCAATTCTGCGCCCCTTACGGGCCCGAAAGCCGACGAATGTATAATGCGATTATGGTAATTGCATGATGATCTCGTCACATCGGTCAATTCCGTCGGCTCGAAGAAGCTGCCGCCTCACCTGGACATTAACTTGCACCCTTCGCCCTTCTAAAGTCCGATCAAAGCAGCCAACTTCATGCGAACGTCGTGCAGGATTTCGGCGGGAACCGCGGCTCCGGCGTAACTGATCGGGCGGGCCAGCGTGTCGATGCTGCGCACGTGACTGGTCAAGATTTCCCCGGAAACCGGCAGCCCCGGCGGCAAGACGACGCTGGTGCCGAATGGGCGAATGCGAGACGTAATCGGGCAGACGATCGCGAATTCGGTCACTTGGCAGAACTCGGCAGCGGACACGACCAACGCAGGGCGGCGGCCGCTCTGCTCCCGACCGACGCGCGGATCAAAGTCAGTCCAGATCAGGTCGCCGGCTTCGGGCGCGTATGGCATGTCTCACTCAACGCTCTCGCGACCCTTATCCGGTCCCCAATCGAACGCCTCGCGCATCGCCTCCGGTGTCATCCCCTTCAGCAGATCGGCAAGGACATAGCGTGCGCGAGCGGGAGAAATGATGATGCGGTCGCCCTCAGCCTCTACCTCGACCCGCGCTCCCTCGCGCAGACCCGCTCGAAGCGCGATATCTTTGGGGATGCGCAGGCCAAGGCTGTTACCCCAGCGTGCGACTTGCACTTGCATCGGCCTCTCCCACTCGACACGTGGGATATACATAGGATATCCCACGCTCGCCGTCAATCTAGCGGTCGATGCCGCCCTCCTTCATGCTGCCGGAGGCGCGCCAATGCTTCCCCTCTACGCCGCGCGGATTGAGGATCTCGGCCTAAGCGAAGAGGCGGAGCGCTGTAAGCGTCGCCGTGCCGGAGCCGCTCTTGTTTGGAACGATCGTGAGACGGAGATGGGTGACCTGGCGGAGATTGAAGCGCTGTTCTTCGCGCTGGTAGGTGGCTCCCCCTGGGCTGAAATTGTATTCCTGAACCAGTATTTGGCGGTACGATTGGCCGCCATCCTCCGAGACTTCCACGCGCACTTCCTGGGTACGCTCGCGCATCGTCTCCTCGACCTCATAGACGAGGCGCGAGATCGCCTGCGGCTGGTCAAACTCAATGACGATGTGCTCGATAGTGTCGGGACGCGCGCTGATCCAGCGCGTGGCTCCGGGGCCGCTCTGTCCATCCAGCAGGTACTCGACCGGGTGAGCCCGATCCTCGGATGAATAAGCGATCGTCGCGCTGGCGGCGATGTCGATTTCGCCGGCGGCGCGGGCGCTCATTACCGCCTCGGCTTCCAGCGGTCGCTTCCGAAGTCGCGCGAGGCTTGTGTCGCTCGTTGTCCCGTGCATAGGGTGTTTATCCCATATTTGATCGGCAAACCCCGGTTCACGTCAAAAAGTGGGAAGGCCGCCCTTAAGAGGATCCCACTCCCTGCAGACCTGATCCTCGACTGGCAAGCCGGTAGACGTGGTCGGGCTGTGCTCAGCGTGCTTCTCGTCAGGCGCCGTCGGCTCGTAGACGTCCCGGACGAGATGATCGATGGTGGCTTTCTCGCGCACGTGTCGTCTTTCCGTGCGTCCGCGTGCTTCTGCCATTGCAATCCTCCCGTTGCTTGCGTCGATTGTAACGTGCCTTGCGCGGGTAAAGCTGATGAGCCGGTGTTATCGCGGAGACGAGAGCGGGCCTTCCGGATGCCGATGTGCCGCTCCTCGCGCGCAGGCCATTTGAAATTTCAACGCCGGCAGGCCGGAACTCGTTCCGGCCTGGGTGCTGCGGTCGATTTACGCCGGTGCGCGCGCGACCGCCGATGCAAGCGTATCCCTTCGGCGAATACGATTTCAAGGAACGACGTGTCGTCCGCTCAACGGCGACACCGCTATTCGTGCGATGACCTCTTGAATGCGGGCTGCGATTCTTGCAGCGGTGGCTGAATGGCCGGACCGGGCGTAATAGGCGGCGATTTGTCGAAGATCGGCGACGGCGCGCTTCGAATATTCAACCCTCATGCCCGCCGGAACAGGGCGAAGGCCGCCTTGACTTCCTCTTCACTGGCGGCTTCCCCGGCAAGACCTTCGTCAATCGCCGCCAATTCGTCCGGACCTCGCGCCGTACCCGGCGCCGGCGAGTTCTGCCTCGATTTCGAGCCCACACAGGATGCGGTTGGCGCAGACGCAGGTCTGGCCGGCATTGCGGTATTTCGACGCGATCGCTGGCCCGTCGGTGCATACGCCGGCAAACCAGCGGTGGCTCGAATTCGGTCAACCGTTCGCTGCGAGTGGGTTCGTCCATTTGAGCCCGGAGAACCGCGAGAAGTCCCGATCCGTTGTGCAAACCGTGGCGCCGTGCTCGAGCGCGATCGCGGCGAGGACCGCGTCCATGACAAGCGGGCCGGCGGCCTGGCCGTCGTGCACAAGGCCGCGCAGGATGTCCCAGTGCCGCTCGCCCGGCTCGAGAATGCCGGCGGCCGGCTGGGCAAGCCAGGAGGAGATCGCCGCCTCGGCCTCGGACGTCGAAAGCGGACGATCGAATACCCGGGGATTGGTCGCAATCCTCAGAAAGGCCCACAGCGTGAGCCACGCGAAGCGGACAAGATCGGGCCCCGACAGCACGGCTTCGAGCCAGGCTCGGCTTTTCTCGTGCTGTTCGGCTCTTGGATGGTAGGCGTAGAGCAGCAGGTTCGCGTCGACGAGGATCAACGGTAAAGCGGGCCTTCGACACGCTCGATGAGCTCGGCGACATTGTCCAGCGAAAGCCCCGGCTTCAGATCGCCCAGATCGCGGGCGGTTATCTTGAAGGACCGCCGCTTGGCGGTAACGCGCTGGCTCGCCAGCCCTCGGCGCAGCGCTTCGTTGACGATCTCGCGAAAGGATCGTCCGGCGCGGTGCTGTTCCGCTTTGAGCTTGGCCGCGACATCGTCGTCCAGGGTGAGCGTCGTTCGCATGTCTTGATGCTAGATTTGGGGCATCATGATGTCAACCGCCCGCTGGACCACGGGTCATCCGCTCAGCGGCGATGCGGCTACTCGTGATCGCGTCCTCCTCGCTCTTGAAGCGGTAGAACGGCGCGACCGGGCCGAAGGTCTCCTCCTTGGTGATGACCATGTCGGTCGTCACATCGGTCAAGCACCGTCGGCTCGAAGAAGCTGCCGCCCTGGGCGGCGCGCTTGCCGCCGGTGACCACCTTGGCGCCCTTCTTGACCGCGTCGGCGATGTGCGCCTCGACCTTCTCGACCGCCTTCATGTCGATCAGCGGCCCGATCACGCGCACCCGGCTCGAACCCGTCGGCGACCTTCATCGCCCCGGCGGTCTCGGCGAGGCGCTTGGTAAAGGCGTCGTAGACGCCGTCCTGCACCAGGATGCGGTTGGCGCACACAGGTCTGGCCGGCATTCCGATATTTCGACGCGATCGCCCAAACTACCAACGTCTCGACGGTCTCTGCCGCGCCCCATCAATAGTCACGCGTCGAGTTATGACTGCATCGATTGTCCTTGAAGGGGTGGCATGCTCTTTCGGGTGAAATCATCCCCTTTCCGTTACTGGAGGGGTAATTGCCTGCTCCGGCCAGCGTGCATCAACGAGAAAGGCGCTCAAACGGCGGCCCCCGCGGGAAAGGTCGGTCGCCTGTTGTTCGAATTTACGGCATGCGGCATCAAAATCCAGCTGCCATCGTCGCGCTCTTGCCGCTCGACCCGCATCGGGTTCTTTCCACACCGAGCACAGGAACCACCCGACAAGGTAAATCCCCTCGTGAATCGCGTTGTTGGTTAGGTACTGCTCGGAAAGCTGCGCCTCCATTGAAGTGAGGAGGTCCCTATTCCAGCAACCTTTGACCTCGATAACCACCCGAACTACATCTTCCTTTCGACCTTGGACGAAGGCCTCTACAAGGATATCGACTTGCTCGCTTCCTTCGCCGTCTCCGAACGTAGCGATCTCAACCTCTCGATTGGCGACGATGGCGCGACCTCCCAGGTCGAGGCGAAGATGACGAATCACATGGTCAGACAGTGCCTTTTCGGATTTCGGGGTATAGCAGGGACGCGTATTCCATAGATCCTCGATGGCAAATGTCCTCTGGTACCGCGAGAGGGATGACAATATCATCTGCAACAGGTCATGGCCGTCTCGTACCAAACGTCTATCGCTGTCCTCCGTGATGCTCAGTAGCTCCTTCGGGGTGGGCGAGCACCAAATGCGTAGTCGCAGCATCTCCCGGCATTGGATGATTGCTCTTGATGCCCAGTCCATGTCGGCCCGCTGTCGCGGATCTGCGCGAGAGCATCGCATGCCTCTTCGGTCCCGAGCGAAATCAGATAGTTGACGATGCTGGGGAGAAACCAAGGAGGTGGGGATCTGGGACTAACATATTGAGCACCGAGTTGATCAGGAGGCGAGACAGCACGTAGTGCCAAATAAAGGTTCGCCCAGTCTCGGGCCGACAGGAATGTCATTCTGCCAAGAAAGTTGCCGTCAATGTCGCTGGCGAGAACCTGTCTGGCAAGGGCCGGATCGGATCTCAACGCCGGCCAGATTGTGTGCCATCTGCTGCCGTGCTCATGGCGAACGCCGGCCGCAAGTATGGGGCATCGGCGGGTTGCGGGCTCCTTTCCTTCAATAGCGTTGCGCAGCAATCCCTCCCCGCTCGGATGCCCATGCTCCAGCAGCAGACTAACCCCCTCATCAAGACTGGACTCCTCAATCTGCGGTGATCCAACGATTTCTGCGACGATTGCGGCAATCGGCTCGTCCCAGATACCTTTCAAGATCTTACGAAATGGTACGTGATGGGAGCCGGAGGAAACCGCCATTCGCAGTCTCTCTCCAACGCGCGCCAGCATAATTTCTGGAACGGCGGCATGGCACAGAGCGGCTAATCTACTGCCTCTGGCTTCTACCTGCGGGTTGTTCGTAACGAAGCATAGGACCACAGGCGCCCATCTCTCCCAGATGGCACGCGGCACAGCCTGAAGGCGCACAGGATCGGTTTTGATGAAATAGTCCAGGGCGAGATGACCGAATACCGCTCGGTAGTCGCCAGCATTCGGCGTTGCCCACCAATCATCCAGCGGGACCTCTGCATTCAAAATGTAGCGCCAAGCTGCGTCTATGCCCTTAGCTCGATCCTCAGCCGAAAGATATTGCCATCCTGCCCACGACTCCATCTCCGTGTCGTAGAGCCGGGAACGACCTTGCCGAGGCCATATGAAATGCACCACGCCAATCGCCACCAAAGCGATGCATCACCTTGCTCGATAGATTGGAGACACAGCTCCGCCTCTCTCCGTATCTCCTCAGCTGACGGAGCCCGTTTTCTGTTCGGTGGCCTATGCTGGCGCGCCGCCTCTTCCCGCAAAAAGCCCGCAAGGGGGCTATCAACCTCAATGTATGGCTCAAGAATAGCCGTATATTTCGAGAACTCGACATGGCGGTCAGCAGCGGCGAATATCGCTTCGTATTGGGGAGGGGTGTATATATCGAAGGTTCGGGCACAAAGTTCCGCTATAGCCGCTCGCAACTCTGAATTTGCTTCGCTGTCCAACCAATTCAGAAGCCACTCCAGGTCGGTAGGTCGTATCGCGTTCAGCTGGGAGATCTCATAAAAGAGGTCGGGTGAACCCGCCCGTCGTCTTAGCAGTTCGCCAGCAAATTTCCGTCGAACACCTTCGTCCTCCCACGGTATGCGGTAGTCATTGCCGTCGGGCGTTGGGTAATTACGCCACTGGTGATTTTGAACCAACGCGTCGGCCAGTAATGCCAATGCGCGAAGAGTTTCACCATTCTTTGCTTCACTAACTCCCCGCCGATAAAGTTTTTGACAAAGGGTAGCCAGCTCGTCGAATCGCTCGCTACCGAAATACTCCGCAGTGTCGTGAGTCGGCTCCGGGTGGGATCGAATCAGATCTGCCATCCATCGCAGCGCTAGGGGTAAATCCGAGCTAGGCAGATCCCGAGCCAACCGGTCGTCGATGAATATGTTATACAGTCCGATCGTTCTCGTGCACGGCGGTTTCACAGCCTCAAGCATCTCGGCTGTCGAAACGGTGCCGGGCCACAATACGTCGATCGCTGCGCCACGAACCTCGTCGTCGACCTCGCTGAGAAGCGGTCGCAGGAGCGCCTTGTTGAAACCCGGATTGACAAATGGCAATTGCCTCACCGCTTGCCTGCGCAACCATGCCGGTTGTGTTTGGTGAAGAGCCATTTTGACAAGGTCAGCCTCAGCTTCCTGACATCGGCAGGCACCGGCCATCTCTATTGCGGCGAGACTTGCGTCCTCATACCGATCGAGCTTAGCCAGGTAAGGCCGGAGGATCTTCGCCAGTCCGTGCCCGGCAAGTCTTGATAGGAATTCGTTCGTCCCTCGATATTCGATCTCTCCGTGATCGACTTTATTTAGGTAACTCTCAGCTACCCGAAGGCGGGATGCGTCATCTGTTGCGATCACGTCGCTGCGCATCAGCACGTCTGGGTTTTCTTCCAGAAGTTTCCGGCCATATTCGGGAATTCAAGGGATGATAGCCAGGTAACGACTTCGCGCATCTGCGGTGTCACCCGACTTTCACCGGGGGATTTGATTAGTTGTCGATCTGGTGATGGCCAACTCCCCGCTTAGCAAGATATTCGGCGGCGAGAAACTCTCCGTAGGTCAGGTGAGCCCAGGTGATTCGGCCATCGCCGCCCCCACGAAACAGCCCGCAGTCGAGAACCTCCTTGACGTCGCGGACATCAAAGGAGCACTCATCCCCATTGATGGGTTCGCGAGCGGGAGAAGCACAAACTTCGTCCAGCGATAGGGTGACGGCGTTGGCCGAATCCAGCGTTTCATCGCGATTTATCATCGGGCGCTGGCATAAGATCGACAGAGCCGCGACACGGCGCGCGATTGCGAGCCGTTCCTCTTTTCGAAGCCGCCCGACGTGTGTTTCTCGTCCCTCTGCTTGCCTCCATTTGCTGGGGTCAAGACAGAGAGCCGCTAATCCTCTACGATAGACCTCCGACTGCTCCGACGGCAGCCTACCCTCGCTTTTGCTGATCCGTAACAAAAGCCCAAGCGTTACCGGCTTCGCGGCAAGCGGTTCGGCTCTTGCTGCAACGATTTGATCGAGGAAGGTTTCAGGGTCAGTCCCTGACATTGCGCTGCGACTGCGACATCGACCCGCTGAAGGGGACACAGATGCCAAAATCCCACACCCTCTTCGCCGTAGATATTCCGAAGTTCGTCCCCGACGGCTTTGGGCATTCTTGCGAACGGCACGTGATTCGAAGCCTGGTATTCGCCAATGCGTTCCCGTCGCTAGTCTTCGGCGCAACATCCGCTGCAATGGCGCCAGCAGATTATCTATCGCGGTGCGGCCTTCATCAATACTGTCGAGAAAGACCACCTTGGGCTCTTTGGCCGAAAAGGTTTCGAAGATCGCGGCTTCGATCTGATCTACCGCGGAGAACTCCTTCAGGTCGCAGATGACGACCCTATTCCCCGTCGCTGTCAGCCGACGGCTCTCGTCTTCTACCTCCGTGCTCTTACCTATTCCTGGCTCTCCGACCAAGACTAGGCAAGGGATGTTGGCAAGTTCTTCCGATGTGCGAAAATCGGACCCAGTCAGCCATCGACTGGTTCTATTTACCTTAGGGAGGAAGCCCGAAGTAAGTCCGCTTGGCGTGCTATCCCATTTGTTCCAATAGCGGCGCCAAGCGTAGTACATCTGGATATTCTCGAGCGCACGCGACGGCGGATTTCCTTTAGTGGTTATCCGCGCTGATACTGCCACGGGCGAGAATGTGACGTTTAGCGGTCGATGCCGCCCATGCAGAGGTATTTGACTTCGAGGAATTCCTCGATGCCGTATTTTGAGCCTTCGCGGCCGATGCCGCTTTCCTTCATGCCGCCGAAGGGCGCGATCTCGGTCGAGATGATGCCTTCGTTGATGCCGACGATGCCGTATTCGAGGGCCTCGGCGACGCGCCAGATGCGGCCGATGTCGCGGCTGTAGAAATAGGCGGCGAGACCGAATTCGGTGTCGTTGGCCATCTTGATGGCCTCGGCCTCGGTCTTGAAGCGGTAGAGCGGCGCGACCGGGCCGAAGGTCTCCTCCTTGGTGATGACCATGTCGGTCGTCACATCGGTCAGACACCGTCGGCTCGAAGAAGCTGCCGCCCTGGGCCGCGCGCTTGCCGCCGAGGACCACCTTGGCGCCTTTCTTGACGGCATCGGCGATGTGCGCCTCGACCTTCTCGACCGCCTTCATGTCGATCAGCGGGCCGATCACCGCACCCGGCTCGAACCCGTCGGCGACCTTCATCGCGCCCGGCGGTCTCGGCGAGGCGCTTGGTAAAGGCGTCGTAGACGCCGTCCTGAACGAAAATCCGGTTGGCGCAGACGCAGGTCTGGCCGGCGTTGCGGTATTTCGAGGCGATGGCGCCCTTGACCGCCATCTCGATATCGGCGTCGTCGAAGACGATGAACGGCGCGTTGCCGCCCAATTCCAGCGAGATCTTCTTGACCGTCGCCGGCGCATTGCTCCATCAGCAACTTGCCGACCTCGGTCGAGCCGGTGAAGGTCAGCTTGCGCACGATCGGGTTCGAGGTCAGCTCGCCGCCGATCTCGTTCGACGGTCCGGTGACGCAGGAAAAGACGCCCTTCGGCACGCCGGCGCGCTCGGCCAATTCGCACAGGGCCAAGGCCGAGAACGGCGTCGCGGTCGCCGGCTTCAACACCATCGTGCAGCCGGCGGCCAATGCCGGGCCCGCCTTGCGGGTGATCATCGCCGCCGGGAAGTTCCACGGCGTGATCGCCGCGGTGACGCCGATCGGCTCCTTGGTCACGACGATGCGCTTGTCGGAGGCGTGCGCCGGGATCGTGTCGCCATAGACGCGCTTGCCCTCCTCGCCGAACCACTCGATGAAGGCGGCGGCATAGGCGATCTCGCCCTTCGACTCGGCCAGCGGCTTGCCCTGCTCGGCGGTCATCAGGGCGGCGAGATCCTCCTGGTTCGCCATCATCAGGTCGAACCATTTGCGCAATACCTGCGCGCGCTCCTTGGCGGTCTTGCCGCGCCAGCCGGGCAGCGCCCGGTCGGCCGCCTCGATCGCCTGGCGGGTCTCCTCGGCGCCCATCCGCGGCACGGTGCCCAAGGTCTCGCCGGTCGCCGGGTTGGTGACCGGGATCGTGCCGCGGTTCAACGCGTCGACCCACTCGCCATTGACGTAGCATTGCTGGCGGAACAGCTTCCGATCCTTCAGTTCCATCGCGCACCTCCCTCGGCTCGGTGATTAAGAATAGGTACGGCCCGCCGGGGGGTTTGACAAGACGCGCTCGGCTCGTGCGAGATGCCCTCATCGGCTGCTATAGTGGCGTTACGGAAAGAGGCCGAAGAAGCGTGACGGGACCGCTGCATGACCGGTGACACAGCCGACCTCAAGGCACTGCTCGCGCATGTCGCGCAGGGGCGTGGCCTGAGCGAGAGCGAGGCGGAGGCGGCGTTCGACATCATCATGAGCGGCGACGCCACGCCGTCGCAGATGGGCGCCTTTCTGATGGCGCTCCGGGTGCGCGGCGAGACCGTCGACGAGATCACCGGGGCGGCGCGGATCATGCGCGCCAAGGCCGTGGCGATCGATGCGCCGCCCGGCACGATCGACACCTGCGGCACCGGCGGGGATTCTTCCGGGAGCTTTAACATTTCCACCGCCGCCGCGCTGGTGGTCGCCGGTTGCGGCGTGCCGGTCGCCAAGCACGGCAATCGCGCGCTCTCCTCGAAATCGGGGTCGGCGGATGTGCTGACCGCGCTCGGCGTCAATATCGACGCCGACCTCGCGATCGTGCGGCAGTGTCTGTGGGAGATCGGGATCGGTTTTCTGATGGCGCCGCGCCACCACAGCGCGACGCGCCATGTCGCGCCGACCCGGGTCGAGCTCGGCACGCGGACGATCTTCAACCTGCTCGGGCCGTTGTCGAGCCCGGCAATGGCGCGCCGGCAATTGGTCGGCGTGTTCGCACCCGAATGGGTCCGACCGATGGCCGAGGTGCTCGGGCGTCTCGGCGCGGAGCACGCCTGGGTCGTGCACGGCGACGGCCTCGACGAGCTGACGACCGCAGGCGTGACGACGGTCGCTGCATTCGAGGACGGAAAGGTGCGAACGTTCGAGGTCGTTCCCGAGGATTTCGGTCTGCCGAGAGCGCGGCTCGAAGATATTCGAGGCGGCGAGCCGCAGCACAATGCCGGTCTGATGCGGGACTTGCTGGGCGGCGTCGGCGGACCGTTGCGGGACATTGTGCTGTTGAACAGCGGCGCCGCCCTGCTCGTCGCCGGCCGCGTGACGACGGTCGAAGCGGGTATCGAGCTTGCCGCCAGGTCGATCGACTCGGGTGCGGCGCGGCGGGTGCTGGACGAGCTGGTCGTCCGCACCAATGAACCCGCAATTGCGGAGGCGATTGCGCGATGAGGGATGTGCTCGCTGAGATCTGCGCCGAGAAACGCGCTCACATCGCGCGCGCGAAAGCTGTGCGGTCCGAGGCTGCGCTGCTCGCCGGGATTTCCGCAGGCGCCGCCGGTGCGGCCGTTTGCGGCGGCGCTCGAGCGCCATCTCGCCGAAGGGCGCTACGGGCTGATCGCCGAAATCAAGAAAGCCTCGCCCAGCGTCGGTCTGATCCGGAAGGATTTCGATCCGCAGAAGCTCGCCGCCGCCTATGCGGCGGGCGGCGCGAGCTGCCTGTCGGTGCTGACCGATGTACCCTATTTCCAGGGCAGCGACGACGACCTCGTCGCAGCGCGCGAGGCTGTCCGGCTGCCGGTGCTGCGCAAGGATTTCATCCTCGACCCGTATCAGGTCCTGGAAAGCCGGAGTATCGGGGCCGACTGCATCCTGCTGATCATGGCGGCGCTGTCCGATGCGGAGGCCGGGGAGCTGGCGGCGGCGGCGGCCGAGCTCGGTCTCGATGTGCTCGCCGAAATCCATGACGGTGCCGAGCTCGACCGCGCCCTGCGCCTGCCGGTGCGGCTGATCGGCATCAACAACCGCAACCTGAAGACGCTCGAAACCGATCTGCGCATCGCCGAAACCCTGGCGCCGGAAGTGCCGGCGGACCGCATCGTCGTTGCCGAAAGCGGGATCCGCCGCTCCGAGGATCTCGACCGCCTCGCCGCCGCCGGCGCGCGCTGTTTCCTGGTAGGCGAGACCTTGATGCGCGAACCTGACGTGACGCGCGGCGACCCGCCGGCTGCTGGGTCTTCCGCCGATCCCGGCTTTACCCATCTCGACGCCGAGGGAAGGGCGCGGATGGTCGACGTCTCCGACAAGCAGGAGACCGACCGGGTGGCGATCGCCGGCGCCCGCGTCGTGATGCGCCCGGAGACGCTCGAACGCATCCGCTCCGGCGATGTCG
This sequence comes from uncultured Alphaproteobacteria bacterium, assembly GCA_963700195.1. Lineage (GTDB taxonomy): Bacteria > Pseudomonadota > Alphaproteobacteria > ATCC43930 > CGMCC-115725 > AP-15. Next base: position 103,972 of record CAVOWQ010000007.1, on the reverse strand, counting down.
CCAAGGGCGATGTGCTCGCCGTCGCCCGATTGGCCGGCATCATGGCGGCGAAGCGCACCGCGGAATTGATCCCGCTGTGCCACCCGCTCGCGCTGACCTCGGTCAAGGTCGACCTCGAATGCGTGCCCGAGCGCTCGGCGGTGGAGATCACCGCGACCTGCAGATTGCGCGGCCGCACCGGGGTCGAGATGGAAGCGCTGACCGCGGCGAGCGTTGCGGCATTGACCGTTTACGACATGTGCAAGGCCGTCGACCGCGGCATGGTCGTGACCGATCTGCGCCTGTTGCGCAAATCGGGCGGCAAGTCCGGGAATTGGGAGGCAGAACCGTGATCTCCGTCGAAGAAGCGCTGTCGCGTCTGCTCGCGCCGCTCGAAAAACTGCCGCTCGAGCAGGTGTCGATCGCCGATGCGCATCGGCCGCGTTCTGGCCGAGGATGTGGCTGCCCGCCGGACGCAGCCGCCTTTCGCAGTATCGGCGATGGATGGCTATGCGGTGCGCGCCGAGGATTTGGCCACGGTCCCGGCCGAACTTCGGATCGTCGCCGAGGTGCCGGCCGGGGCCGGCTTTGGCGGCCATGTCGGCCCCGGCGAAGCCGCCCGCATCTTCACCGGCGCGCCGATGCCGGCGGGCACCGACACGATCGTCATCCAGGAGGACACCGAGCGCGACGGCGATCGCGTGCGGGTGCTCGAAGGCGCTGCGCGCGGCCGATATGTGCGCCGCGAGGGCCTCGATTTTGGCGAGGGCGACGTGCTGCTGCGGGCCGGAAGGCGGCTCACCGCGCGCGACATCGGCCTCGCCGCGGCAATGAACCGGCCATGGCTCTTTGTGCATCGTCGGCCGCGGGTCGGCATCCTGTCGACCGGCGACGAGATCGTCATGCCCGGCGATCCGATCGGGCCGCACCAGATCGTCAGCTCGAACAGCTTGTCGCTCGCGGCCTTTGTCGCGGCGTGCGGCGGAATTCCGGTGTCGGTCGGCAATGCCCCCGACGATCCGGCCGCGCTGCGGCAGGTGGCCGCCGCGACGCGCGGGGTCGACCTGCTGGTGACGACCGGCGGCGCTTCGGTCGGCGAGCACGATCTGGTGCGCGACGTGCTCGGCGCGGACGGGCTGGAGCTCGATTTCTGGCAGATTGCGATGCGGCCCGGCAAGCCGCTGATGGTCGGCCGCTACCGCGGAACGCCGATGGTCGGACTGCCGGGCAACCCGGTCTCGACCCTGGTCTGCGCGCTGCTCTTTCTGCAGCCCGCGCTCGACCGGCTGAGCGGCGCCGAGTCGCCGGAGGAAGCGGCGCCGACGGCGCGGCTCGGCACGGCACTTGCCGAAGAACGATCGGCGGCAGGACTATTTGCGATCGCGGCTTGCCCGGGCCGCGGACGGCACCCTCGAAGTGTTCCCGTTCGAGGTGCAGGACAGCTCGATGATGCGCCTTCTGTCGGCGGCGGACTGCCTGGTCGTCCGGCCGCCGCACGCCCCCGCGATCGCGGCTGGCGCCACGGTGCCGATCGTGCCGTTCCCGGGCGGCGCACTGCCGATCTAATCAGTAGGGAGGGACCGCGATGAGCTCGTTAGAGGAATACGCCAACAAATACCAGACGGCGCGAATGGAGCGCCGCAACGGCATCCTGCAGGTCACATTGCACACCGAAGGTCACTCACTGCGGTGGGGGTTTCTGCCGCATGGCGAATTGCCGGAAGCGTTTCACGACATCGGCGCCGACCGCGAGAACAAGGTGGTGATCCTGACCGGCACTGGCGGCGAATTCTCCGGGCCGCGTGCAACCCCCGGAACGTCATCCTTTCCGTCCCGGCCATCGATCGATCGGATCGACCGCATCCATTGGGAAGGCCGCCATCTGCTGATGAACCTGTTGAATATCGAGGTGCCGGTGATCAGCGCGATCAATGGCCCGGCGTGGCGCCACTCCGAGATCCCGCTGCTCTGCGATATTGTGCTAGCTGCCGATACCGCGCAATTCCAGGACTTGGCGCATTTCATGTCCGACGTCGTGCCGGGCGACGGCATGCATATCGTCTACCCGCTATTGCTGGGCATGAACCGCGGGCGCTATTTCTTGATGACCGGCCAGACGTTGGATGCCGCCGAAGCGTTGCGGCTCGGCCTCGTCGCTGAAGTGTTGCCGCCCGACAAGCTGATGGCGCGCGCCTGGGAACTGGCCGAGGATCTGACCCGCAAACCGACCTTGCTGTTGCGTTACACGCGGCTGCTCTTCACCGAGTATCTGCGTCGCCAGATGCACGATCTGTTGGGCTACGGCCTCGCAATGGAGAGTTTGGCTTTGTTCGAGAAACCGGAGGCGCCTGGCTCCAAGAGCTGAAATCACCAAATAACGGGAGGGAAACATGAACAGACGGGCTTTCTTGGCCGCCTCCGCGGCCACTGCAACCATGGCGGGAGCGAAGACAGCGTCGGCCGATGCGCTGCCGTTGGGTCCGTTGCCGGACATGCGCTACCCGGACGCTCGCATCGAGAGCGCCGACAAGAAATTCTTCGGTACCCATTTTCCGGCATTTGCCGGCACTGCCGGTGTCGAGCGGGTTGCCACGGGGTTGCGCTGGGCCGAGGGTCCGGCCTTCTTCCGCGAGGGCAATTACCTGATCTTCAGCGACATCCCCAACAACCGGATGATGCGCCTACTGTGGGACGACAACCATCTCAGCGTCTTCCGCGAGCCGTCGAACAACTCCAATGGCAATACGAACGATCCGCAGGGGCGCCTGGTGACCTGCGAACACCGTGCCCGCCGCGTGACCCGCACCGAGCTCGACGGGACCATTACCGTGATTGCGGACAAGTACAACGGCAAGCGGCTCAATTCACCGAACGACGTGGTGGTGGCCTCCAACGGCTCGGTCTGGTTCACCGATCCGACCTACGGCATCGGCGGTAACTACGAAGGCCTCAAGCAGGACCAAGAGCAGGATAAGCACTATGTCTTTCGCGTCGACGGCAAGACGGGCGAGATCAAGCCGATTGTCGACGACTTCACACAGCCCAACGGCATTCTCCTCTCACCCGACGAGAAGAAGCTGTACGTCATCGACAGCGGCCTCACCGATGGCGGACCGTCGCACATCCGCGTTTTCGACGTCGACATCGACACCGGCAAGCTGACCAACGGCAAGGTCTTCGCCGAGGGTTTTGCGCCCGGCATAACCGACGGAATGCGCTGCGATGTGGATGGCAACGTCTGGTGCAGCATGGGCTGGGCCGACCCGAAGGAGGACGGCGTGCGCTGCTACAGCCCTTCGGGCGATCTGCTCGGCAAGATCCACCTGCCGGAGACCTGCGCCAATCTGTGTTTTGGCGGGCCGCTCAGGAACCGTCTCTTCGTCTGCGGCAGCACCTCGGTCTACGCGCTCTATGTCGGCACGCAGGGCGCCCTGAAACCCTAACCCCCTTCCCCGACCTTCCCGCGCTCGCGGCCGCTTGCGGGGGAGGGAAGGGGAAGAGCCAACCGCTCTGCCGATCGACGAGTTCTGCTGTACCCGCGCGTTCACAGGGAGGGGCGCGGTTCCGACAGCCTACGCGGCAGTCGCGGCCACGATGCTGTGCAATGCGCCGGGCGCGTGCAGGGTCCGGTCGTAACGCCAGCCACTGGCAAGCAGCAGCTCGGCATATTCCGCGGAGGTGCGCTCGCGCCCGCTCGCCATGACCATCATGTTGTACGGGTGCGGCAGACGGCGGATGACGCTGCGCTCATCCGCCCTACTACTCGTAGTTGACGGGAAGTCGTCGGGCCAGTTCGGCACGCTGTGCCAGGGCCGACTCGGCGTGTCCGCGTCAGGCATGGAACTGGCAATCGGTGATCGTCATCGGGGACGCTCTCTTGTGCTGGCGGCGGACCGGAAAATTGCCGTAATCTTATGAGAGGCTATGCTTTGCCGATGCTTTGCAAGACGCCAGTTGACGAAGATGTTAATGCGCTTCAACGTCACCATAGCTAGTCTAATTTGGAGCATCACTTCACTGTTATTCGCTGTTAAAGGACAGATAACAGCGAAGGTGTGGCTGTTTTACGGCCGTCCCGATCTTCAGAACGCAGGAGTTTCCGTGGCAGAAGCAAGCTCGCTGGCTGTTTCTTCGCTGCAAATAACAGCGAAAACAGCGGCGACTCAGCGCGGCGCTTTGGCCTCTGCCGCTGCAGGGCGCGGTTCCTCCGCGCAGTCGGGGCGGGGCAGGGCGCCGCGGCGCTCGGGTGGCACACGGCAATTGTCGACCCGCTGGGCGTCGGAGGCTTTGTCGGAGAGGCGCTCTTTGAGCGTCTGCGCCTCCTGCGCAATCGCCGGCGGCACCGACGCAATGAGCCCGCAGCTCAGAACCAATATTTTGAGCATTGATTACAGCGCCTTTCGAAAGGTCAAATTGATGCGGCGATTGCCGGTCAGCGGGTCTTCGCCTTCGGCAAGAGGCGCCACGCCATGATAAACGAGGCGATCGGCGCCGCCCCAGACGACGACATCGCCGCTCTGCAGCAGAATGCGCCGGCGCCGGTCGCTGCGGCGGTTGCCTCCGAACAGGAAAATCGCCGGCAACCCAAGCGACACCGAAACGATCGGCGCCGTCAGGTCACGCTCGTTCTCGTCACGGTGCAGCGACAACCGGGTCTCTGGGGTGTAAAGGTTGATCAGGCAGGCGTCGGGTTCGAAGTCCTGGTATCCCGCGGCTGCCGCCGCGCTGGCCGCAAGACGGAGAAAAAGATCCGGCATCGCGGGCCAAGCTTTGCCGGTGATCGGGTCGAGGGGCTCGTAACGATATCCTTTGCGATCCGTCACCCAGCCGGCGCTGCCGCAATTGGTCATTCCCACTGACATGCGAAACCCGCCCGGCGTCACCATGTTGCGAAACGGCGCGACCGCAGTGATGCTGTCCACCTCTGCAAGCAACCCAGCGGCGATATTGCTGGCGAAGCCGCGCAACACCACCGCTGCTTCGCTGAGCCGCTCGACAGCTCGCGCCGGTTCGAGGCTGCTCAGCAGGTCACCCAATGCCGGTTACCCGAGCGGGATCTCGCGCAATGCGGTCGTGTCCTGGCGCGCGCCGGCCAGCACGTAATTGACATCGGTTCCGGCGATCACGAAGCGTGCGCCGAGGCGGATCAGCTCGCCCTGCAGAGCGACATTGTGGCGGATGCCGCCGACCCCCAACACCTTGCCGTGCGCATGGCAGGCTTCGGCGACGCGTTCATAGGCCTCGCGCAGCCGCGGGTGATCGACCTGCCCGGGGATGCCGTAATCGGTCGTCAGATCGCCCGAGCCGATCAGCAGCACGTCGATCCCGGGCAGTGCGGCGATCGCCGCGGCATTGTCGATGCCCTCGGCGGTTTCCAGCATGACGATCAGCGCGGTCTCCGCATTGAGCCGCTCATTGATCTCGCCGAGCGGCATCGCGCGGTAGCCGAGCGCCGGCCCGAGCCCCATCACCGAGCGCTGGCCCAATGGCGGAAAGCGGCAATTGCGCACCACCGCCTCCGCCTCGCCGCGGTTGTTGACGTGCGGGACGATGACGCCCTGCGCGCCGCCGTCGAGCACGCGGCTCGACCAGTGCCCGTCATGGCTCGGCACGCGAACCAGCGGGGTAATGCCGATGCCGATCGCCGCAGCGCAGATTGTCGCGGCCGTGTCGATGGAATAAGGGCTGTGCTCCATGTCGACATAGAGCGCGTCGTAACCGCCCGCCTTGGCGACCATCGCGATGTCGACAGTGCGGGCGAGCCGCAAATTCATGCACAGCACCAGCTCGCCGGCGGCGAGCTTCTGCTTCATAGAATTGGTCATTCGTGCCTCTCTTTGCCCCTCACCCCGACCCTCTCCCCGCAAGCGGGGCGAGGGAGCAGTTAATTCCCTCGCCCCGCTTGCGGGGAGAGGGCTAGGGTGAGGGGCAGCTCAGTTCAGCCGCAGGCGACGGCGTAGACGTCGCGGACGCCTTCGGGGAGCCGCGTCTCGTTCCAGCTGCGGCCGCCGTCCTGCGTGCCGAACACCTGGCCGAAACGGGAGACGCCGTATACCTGGTTCGGGTCGCGCGGATGCACCGCGACGCCCATCATCGTCGCCTCGGCCTTGACGCCGTGGTCGAAGCGCTTCCAGGTTTGGCCGACATCGTCGCTACGGTAGATCGACCCGTCGGTGCTGCGCGCCGCCGGGCTGAGACACGCGTACATGACCTTGGGGTCGTGCCGCGACACGCGGATGTCGCGGCCATAGGTCAATGGCGAGAACCGGTTGATTTCCATGTCTTGCCAATGCTCGCCGCGGTCGCTGCTGCGGAAGAGGCCCATGCGGTTGGCGAGGAACACTGTGCCGGGCGCGGCGGCGCTGCAGGTCAGCGCATGGCCGTCCAGCATCCCCTCGATTTCGGTCTGGCTGCCGATCCGGCTGCGGTATTTGGGCTCCTCGCAGAAGCGGATCAGATCGGCTGTGCAGTCCTCCCAGCTCTCGCCGCCGTTGCGGCTGCGCATCGCACCATTGGCCTCCAACGTCGCATACACGTCGTCGGGCGAATTGGGATCGACATCGAGCCGCATGACCCGGCACGCGAAACCCATGATCACCCGGTCGGGGAGACCCGGGTCCGCCATCTTGCGCCACGTATCGCCGCCATCATCGCTGCGATAAACACCAGGGGGTGTCGCTCCGGCATAGACGATGCGCGGGTTCTTCGGGTGGATGCAGACGGACCAGATGTCGGCGTCGTCGGGAAGGCGGAGCCGCTCCCAGGTGTTGCCGCGATTGGTGCTGCGATAGGCGCCCTTGGTGCTGCCGACATAGACGACATCGGGGTTTTCCGGATGGACCGTGATCGCGTGGACATCGGCGTCTTCCGGCACACCGTTGGTCAGATGCTCCCACCGGTTGTCGCCCGCAACCTGGCGGAAAATACCGCCGGCCGTTGCTCCCATCGATCGCGCGGTACCGGCATAGACATGAGTGCTCGCCATCATTCTCCTCCCTCGCCTGGATTGCCGCGGCGATCATACCCCTCTATTAGAGCTTGTCACAAAGCTTTAGCTGGAGAGACGGATGACTGATGCTCTTGTCACGGAGCGGCGCAGACTCGGCAAGGCGGGACCGGAGGTCTCGGCGATTGGGCTCGGCTGCATGTCGTTGTCCGGCGTCTACGGCACGAGCGACGACGAGGCCGGCGTCCGGCTGATCCACCGGGCGGTCGAGCTCGGCGTCGATCATTTCGACAGCTCGGACATGTATGGCTGGGGCCAGAACGAGGAACTCCTCGGCCGGGCATTGAAGGGCCGGCGCAACGGCGTCGTGATCGTGACCAAATTCGGCCAGACCCGCCGGCCGGGCGGCGCCAACGGCGTCGACGGGACCCCCGCCTATGTTGCCCAGGCGTGCGACGCGAGCCTCAAGCGGCTCGGCGTCGATGTCATCGATCTCTATTACCAGCACCGGGTCGATCCGGCGGTGCCGGTCGAGGATACCGTTGGCGCCATGTCGCGGCTCGTCGAACAGGGCAAGGTCCGGTATCTGGGGCTGTGCGAGGCCCGGCCGGAGCGCATCCGGCGGGCTCACGCCGTCCACCCGATTGCCGCCGTGCAAAGCGAATTCTCGCTACTCTACCGGGAAGAAGCGACCGAGACGCGCGGGCTCACCCGCGACTTGGGCATCGCCTTCGTCGCCTACGCCCCGCTCGGTCGCAGTCTGCTGACTGGCGACGTCCCCGACCTCGGAAACTTGGCTCAGGGCGACACCCGCGGCCGTCACCCGCGGTTCATGGGCGACAATTTCGCCAAGAACCGCGAGCTGGTGCAACGCATCGAAGCAATTGCCCAAGACAAAGGCTGCACCCCCGCGCAGCTTTGTCTCGCCTGGTTGCTGGCGCAGGGTCCCGATGTGATCCCGATACCGGGCACCAAGCGCATCGCACGGCTGGAGGAAAATCTCGGCGCGATGCGGGTGCGTTTGTCCGAGGCCGATGTCGATCGCATCTCGACGACGATACCGATCGGCGCCGCCGCCGGCACCCGCTACCCCGAAGGCGGAATGCGGGGCGTCTATATCTGAGGTTTGCCGGTTACCGGGTAGATCGCCTAAACTACGACAATCAGATGGAGGAGTCAGGAGATGGCGTCACCGACAAAGCTGTCGCACATCGTGTTGCAGACCAATCGCCGGCGCGAGATGATCGATTGGTACTGCAAGGTGCTCGGCGCCGAGATACTTTACGAAGCCGAGCGCATCTCGTTTATCAGTTATGATGACGAGCATCACCGGGTCGCCTTCCTCGATCCCGGGCCGCTGACGGAGCGGCAGCCCGATGCGGCGGGCCTCAATCATGTCGCTTTCACGTTTGGCGGTCTCGACGATCTGATCGATAATTATCAGCGGCTCAAGGAGCTCGGCATCCGCCCGCATCGCTGCGTAAATCATGGCGTAACGACATCGATGTACTATCACGATCCCGACCACAATCAGGTCGAGCTGCTGGTCGACAATTTCGCTACGGCGACCGACGGGCAATCCTACATGCGGGGGCGCTCGGCCACCGACAAGAACCCGGTCGGGGTCGTCTATGACCCGGAAGCGCTGGTCGCGCGGGTCCGCGATGGCTTGCGGATCGAGGAGCTCGCCTCGATCAACTGATCTCAGCTGGCGAGCGGGTGCGGCTGCGGGTTCGAGCCGTCGCTGAACCGGGACAAGCGAAACGGCGCCGGGTCGACCAAGGTTGGGTCGCCGGCGACCATATCGGCCACCAGCTTGCCGGCCCCCGGACCGATGCCGAAGCCGTGGCCGGAGAACCCGGTGGCAATAAAGAAGCCGGGCAGGCTCTCGACCGGTGAGATGACCGGTACCGCATCGGGCATGACATCGATCATGCCGCCCCAGCTTTCGGCGACCACCGCGTTGCGGAACACTGGGAAGGCCTCGGCCGTGGCCGTGCGCGCCCGATCGACGACGAACTGGTCGGGCTCCGGATCGAGCACGCGCATCGCCTCGAACGGGGAGGTCTGGTCCAAGCCCCAATGGCGAGGAATGCGCCATTCCTCGATCCAGCGGCGGCCGACGCGGAACCGCAACTTCTTCCAGTGCAGCCGGGCTGCGGGCAGGTAATCGAAAAACAGCCGAAAATTATCGGGCACGAGGTCGATCGTCCGCACCCCGAGGGTCGCGACGGTGTAGCCGCCGTCCATCCGCTTGCGAAACCCGAAGAGCCCTCCTGATGCGGAAATCTCCGGGCCGCCTTCGAGCGGCTGAGTGCGCATGACCGTCGCCAGCACTTTGAGCTGCGGCAGCGCGACGCCGAGATTGCCGCAGAACAGCCGGCACCACGCGCCGCCGGCGAGCACCACCTTGTCGCACGAGATGCGGCCCTTTTCGGTCACCACCGCTGAGACGCGCCCGCCTGCTGTCTCGATGCCGCGTGCGGCGCATTGGGTGACGATCGCCGCGCCGTGCCGCCGCGCCGCTTCGGCGATCGCCGGCGCCGCCCTCTGCGGCTCGGCTTTGCCGTCGCTCGCGGTGTAAAGCGCGCCCGTCCAGTTGCCTGTCAAACCCGGCATCAGCTCCGCGGCTTCGGCGCGGGTGAGTATGCGGGTGTCGAGCTGGTATTGGCGAGCGTGCTCGAGCCAGGTTCCGAGCTGCCCGAGCTCGGCCTGGGTCTCCGCCAGATACATGATGCCGGCTTGGCGGAAACCGGTTTCGGCCTCGACCAACTCGTTCATGCCTTGCCACAGCCGAAGGCTCTCAATGATCAGCGGCAATTCGCGCGGATCGCGACCCATCTTGCGGCACCAGCCCCAATTGCGGCTCGACTGCTCACCGGCAATGTGCCCCTTCTCGCACAACACCGCGCGGACACCCTTCTGGGCCAGGAACAGGGCCGTGCTGGCGCCGATGATCCCGCCGCCGATGATCACGACATCAGCGCGCGCCGGCAGCACCGCGTCGGAATTTACCGGATCGACCTTTGGGGCCATGACTTACCCGAAAGCCCCTCTCCGCCCTTTAGGGGGAGAGGGAGGGGCCCAACCCGGAGGGTTGGGAGGGTTGAGGTAGGCGGTGCCGCGAGCTAGCTCGTCGGCCCCCCTCACCCTGCCCTCTCCCCCAGGCCGGCGGGGGGAGAGGGTTGAGAGACCATAGTCGATCGGATTCACAATGAGCATCAGCTCAATCGATCGCGGCGTGGACGAGGTTGGCGACGCGGTCGAGGCGGGCCGTGTGCCACGGATCGGGCGACATGAAGTTCGTGATGTAGGTGAACGAGACGCCGCTCGTCGGGTCGGCCCACGAATATGAGGTGCCGGCGCCGCCATGGCCGAAGGTGTCCGGCGCGCCGATCGTGCCGAGACCGCGGATACGGTCGCTGTCGCCGCGGACATGCGGGCCGAGGCCGCGATGCATCGGGATGCCGCCCATCGCGTCGTCGCCGCGGTCGCCGGTGTGGCTGCGTGTCACATAGCTGACGAGCCGCGGCGAGAGCAGCCGCACATCCCCGAGCCGGCCGCGCCCAAGCAGCATCTGGTAAAATGCCGCCATCCCGCGGGCGGTCGCATAGCCGCCGCCGCTCGGCATGCCGGCCGCCTTGAACTCGGCTGAGTTGTCACGGGCCTCCGGCGCATAGGTGTCGGCACAACGCTCCTGCTCGCTCGGCGGCACGCCGACAAAGATGTCCTTTGCGAGCCCCAGCGGGGCCAGCACTTTTTCGCGGATCACGTCGCGATAGTCCTGCCCGGTAACCGCCTCGATGACCATCGCCTGGGTCAGATGCGCGGCGCGCGGGTGGTATTGCAGCCGTGTGCCGGGGGTCCAGTCGAGCGAAAAGTCGCAAACCTCGGCGCGCATCCTTGTGTGATCGGTCCAGGTCGCCTGGGTCACGTCGCCGCTGGGAAACCCGCCCTGATGGGTCATGACCTGATGCAAGGTGATCTCGCCCTTGCCGCGCTTGGCGAACTCCGGCAGGTGGTCCGCGATCCGGTCCATAAAGGAGAGCTTGCCTTCCTCGATCAATGTCCACACCGCGCAGCTCGTCAGCACCTTGGTCTGGCTGAACAGCAGGAAAAGGGTGTCGTCCGTCCCTGGCAGGTTCCGGACCTCGGTCTTGGCATCGCCATAAGTGCGGAACAGCGCCAGCTTGCCGTGGCGCGCCAGTGCTATCTGGGCGCCGGGGTAGCGGCCTTCCTCGATATGCTGGCGGATCAGCCGATCGAGATGCTGCAGCGGCGTCGCGGCGAAGCCGAGGCTCGCCGGGTCGGCGGAGGGCAACGGATAAGCGTCAGGCATGGCGGTCTCCTCACAGGGTCCTGCTATGATGCTACATGACCGCGCCCGCTTGTGGGAGGGGCATCCATGCTCGCGGATAGCCGGGAGGAGAGGTTTCGGCGTAAGATCCGCGTCGCAGCCGCTTCCTCGGGAGGATGAAATGCGCGAAGCCGTCATCGTATCGACCGCCCGCACGCCGATCGGCAGGGCTTATCGCGGTGCTTTCAACGACACGCAGGCGCAGGCTCTCGCCGGCCACGTGGTTGCCGAGGCGGTGCGGCGCGCCGGGGTCGATCCGGCCGAAGTCGAGGATGTCGTGCTGGGCGCCGCGCTGCAGCAAGGGTCGAGCGGCTTCAATTTGGCGCGTCAGGCTGCGGTCCGCGGCGGGCTGCCCGTTTCGGTCGCTGGAATGACGATCGATCGCCAATGCGCTTCGGGGCTGATGGCGATCGCAACCGCCGCGAAACAGATCGTCGATGATGGAATGGACATCGCTGTCGGAGGCGGGGTCGAGTCGATCTCGCTGGTCCAAAACGAGCATCGCAACCAGTATCGGGCGCAGGATCCCTGGTTGGTCGAGCAGCACCCGGACCTCTACATGACGATGATCGAGACGGCCGAGATTGTCGCCGAGCGCTACCAGGTTACCCGCGACGCGCAGGACGAATACGCCCTGCAGTCCCAGCGACGGACTGCAGCGGGACAGGAGGCAGGACATTTCGATCAGGAGATCGCTCCGCTGCCCTCGATCATGCGGGTCGAAAACCGCGAGACCGGCGAGATTTCCCCAGTCCCGGTGACCCTCGAAAAGGACGAAGGCAACCGGCCATCGACGACGCTCGCGGCGTTGACCTCGTTGAAACCGGTATTCCGCGATGGGCAGACCGTCAAAGAGGGCCGGTTCATCACGGCAGGAAACGCCTCTCAGCTGTCCGACGGCGCGTCCGCCTGCGCTGCTGATGGAGGCGAAGGAGGCCGAACGTCGCGGACTGCAGCCGCTCGGCGCCTATCGCGGTATTGCAGTCGCCGGCTGCGCGCCGGACGAGATGGGGATCGGTCCGGTTTTTGCCGTTCCAAAGCTGTTGCGGCAGCATAGGCTCACGCTCGAGGATATCGGGCTGTGGGAGCTCAACGAAGCCTTCGCCGTGCAGGCTCTCTATTGCCGCAACCGGCTCGGCATCGATCCCGAGCGTTACAATGTCGACGGGGGCGCCATTTCGATCGGTCACCCTTACGGGATGTCGGGCGCGCGCATGGCCGGTCACGCGCTGATCGAGGGTAAGCGCCGCGGGGTTCGTTATGTTGTCGTCACGATGTGCGTCGGCGGCGGCATGGGCGCGGCCGGGCTATTCGAGGTCTTGTGAGACCCTTTTACTGCACGAACACTGATATTCGCGGGCTGCGACAAGACAAATGAAAAATTAACTACGAATTAAAGCTCAATACGAATCAAAAGCTGCTATTTTCATCGAGCAGCTGTGAGGGGAAAACCCTTGGGCTATACTAGATGGCTGATCACTGCTTTGTTTGCGACCCAGGCGATTGCAGCGGATGCAGTAGCGGGTGAGCGGGCGGGCTTGAGCGACGCTCCGGCCGTGTCCGGCAACCTCGCCCATTCGGGCCGACCAGCGGCCAAGGATGCCGCTCCGGCGGCGCCGCTCGACCGCGTGGTGAGCGCGGTCGATGGAGCGGAGTCGAGCCACGGCAACGACATGGCGATGTGGCGGCCGGATCCGTCCGGACCGCAAGGGCCAATGCAGGTCAGCGAGGCGGCGGCGACGGATGTCGGCGGCGGGGACCGATTTGATTCATTGCAGAACCGCGCAATAGGACGAGCGTATTTGTTACGGCTGTATGAGCGATACGGTAATTGGCCCGACGCGATCGCCGCGTACAATTGGGGCATTGGCAAGATGGATGCCTGGGTCAAAGCCGGACGACCTCCCGACCAATTTCTCACCGGCGTCGCGGCCTATTTGCGGCGCGTTCTTCACGAGAGCGGTCTGTGCAACGGCGCCGAGACCGGGCGGCACCGGCAACCGAGCGAAGAGGCGAGAGAGCCCGCTTCGGCGCCGCCGGACTCGCTTGTCTACGCCGGGTGTTCTGGACCCGACGCTTGGGCCGAAGCCCCCGGTTTTGGTGGCAGACCGACACGATTCTCCCGAAAACTCGACCAAGCGCTGCAGTTGGCTTTGCAGCGTGCGGCGCAGCAGAGCAGATGATCGAATGTTAGGCTGCCAAGAGCAAACCCGCGATGCGCAAGCCGATATTCCACAGAAAGAGCGACAACGCGATGTTCGACAGCATCGCCGTGTCGAGGGGCAGTGGCTCTTGCAACCGTGTCATTGCCGCGTGCGCCATCGGGCTCCTCCGGTCAATATCGCGCTCAGCAAACTCCGCGCGCGATATTGACGGGCAAACATCGTGCCATGTCATTAACAGATTGAAACCGCTATGTTCCTTTTCCCCTCTGCGGCAATCCTTTTCCCCTCCGCGGCAAATTGTAAAATTTTCCGACGTCAAGCCGTCGCCGACCATACCGTCCGCCTCTGTTTTCCATGTCAACAAATCCGCAATCAAAGTCTGATAAATCTCCGGCCCATCTCCCGTTACGCGCATTACCGGCCCGGCCTATCGACCGTGGAGAACCCGATATGATGGAGATTTTTCTGATACAGCTGCTGGCTGCCGGCGTTGGCGCCCTCAGCACTGCTTGGGCCGACTGGTCTTTTAACGGGGCGCGGATTGGCCGGCGCCTCCACGGCTTCTGGGTTGCCGCTTCCATTGCGGTGATTTGCCTGCCGGTCGTGTCTTGGACCTCGATGGTATTCCTTGGTTCGGGGCTGCTCGGCCAATTGCTCGCCAGCACACTTGTCGGTGCGATCTTCCTTTGGGTGTATCGAAACCTCCCGAAGTCTCGCCAAATCCGCAAATTTGGGCCAGGCCTTCCCGACACCGGTGGAGCGGCGCCGTTCCCCCCGGCATCCAGCTTCGACGGGTAAACAACCCGATTTCGGATCAGCGGCTGCCTTTTGCAGCGACATGCTCAGCTTTGGAAAGGGTTAGCTTCTCGGGGTGGACGATCGTCTTGTTCACTGCCGCGCGCGCCGCGCCGAGATTGGGGAATTCCGCCTCGACGCCTTCTCGCTGCAGCACATAGGACGCAGACATGGCCTTGCCGCTTTTTTGGTCGGCGACCGTGCGCTTGATAATCGTCCAGTGGACGCGACGGGTACCACCTTCGTCTGAATCCTCGGTGACATCCTCGAAACCGCGATCGACCACCGATTCGAGTGCATAGAGCTTCTGCTCCGGCTTTCTCAGCGGAGCTTCCCGACCTCTTCCCGGCGGTCGGCCGCTCGATCGCCGGTCCCGCCGCCCCCGAGTGTCCGAGCCCTGATCCCGTCGATCCGGCCCTCGCGCGCCAGCGTCAACCGGCCTCGCAGCTCGTTCACGCGGCTGGCGCTGACCATGGGGGCGCGGATCCCCGTCTGGTGCAGCACGGCCGGGTGGCCGCCGGTTGCGCGGACGGCCCGGCCAAGGCCTCCGGACCGTCCCGGGCTGCAATGTACCCTCGGTAATCGCTTCGGACCGGCTCGGGCTTTGGCCGCCGGAATCCGGCTGGTCCGTCGGACCCGGTCTCCACGCCGGCCGACGGTGCCGGCGGCGAGGGCGGGGTAGCTCACTGGCCATCCCGGGCGCAGGGTGAGCCTGCGTCGAGTCTTCGCTCGGAGTGGCCCTCGCCGGGTCCGAGGGACCGCTCTCGTCAACCGGAGCATCGGTGCTCACCAGCGATTGTTGCGACATCTCGCGCGGCGGCCCGCGACGGCGGCGGCGATGACGCCGAGGTTTCGGCGGCTGAGCGTCGCCCCCAGTAACTCCCTGGGCATCTCCCTGGGGATCCCCCTGGGCATCGACAGGCGCGTCCGAAACCATATCGCCCGCAAGTGGAGTCTCTTCTGCTGCGGTTTGATCCCCGACCGCTGCTCCCGGCAAAGCTGTCGCCGGCGGGGATCGGCGGCGGCGGCGGCGGCGGCGGCGCGGCTGCTGAGCTTCGCCGTTGTGCAATGACGGGCCGGCCGGATTGGCACCGTCGGGGACGTCCTCGACCGTTGCACTCGGCGTTTCGCTCTCTACACTCGCCGTGGGAGCGCTGGGCGGATCGTCGGAAGAATGCGGCATCGGGGCGTTTCCTCGATCGGCGAGATGATTTCGGGCACGGTACCACGACCAGCGGGGTCTCGCGATGTCAACCGTGCAAGACCACAGTCGGAGCTAGCGATGCAAAGCCGAGCCGTCGAATCGAGCGTTATCCTCCCTGGCGTTATCGGTGGGGCGATGCTGCCCCATGCCCCGCAATTCTTCACGATGCCCGAGACCGAGGACCGCGATACGGTCGAGCGGGTGCGGGCCACGGCGGCCGAAATCGGCGCCAGGCTGAAGGCCTTGGCGCCCGATCTCTGGATCATCTTTTCGAACGACCATGCCGAGCAATTCTTTCTTCAGACGGCGCCGCCTTTCACGATCCATGTCGGCGCCGCGGCGGAGGGCAGGTTTGCGGGCCGGAATTTCCGCTGGAAGGTTCCGAGCGAGATCGGTTTGGAGCTCGTCCGGCAGCTGTATCGGCAAGGCTTCGACCCGGCCTTCACCAGCGTCGCCAAGATCGATTACGCGATGGGCATTCCGCTCACCCATCTCGGCGTCGAGGACCCGGTCCTGCCGATCTGGGTCAATGCCTATCTGCCGCCGCAGCCCACGATGGAGCGCTGTTATGCCTTTGGCCAGGCGGTGGCGCGGATCGTTTCCGCGATGGGGCTGAGGACGGCGGTCGTGGCGAGCGGCGGCATGTCGCATTTCCCCGGCACCGAGCGCTATCCTGATCCGGAGCTCGCCTGGGACGAGGCGGTCATGACTCAGCTCCGTACCGGCAATCTGAAGTCGCTGATCGGCTGGGACGAAGGCGCGCTCGACGAAGCCGGCAATGTCGAGTTGCGCTGCTGGGCCGTAGCCGCCGGCGCGCTCGGCGAGCGCAAGCCCGACATCGCCACGCTGGAACCGAGCTGGCACCACAACTACGCCTCGCTCGGATTTCTCACCCCGCCGGCTAATATCCCGGAGCCGCACTACCCCTCGATCAAGCCGGAGCTGGTCGAACTGACGACCGCTCTGCACGGATTGGCACACGACGAACATAGGCGCGGCGAATATCTCACCGATGCCGGAGCCTATGCCGGCCACTTCCGGCTGACTCCGTCCCAGCGCAGTGCCTTGCTCGGGCTCGACACGCAAGCGTTGGTGAAGATGGGCGTCCATCCGCTGCTCGCTTTCCTCGCCAACATGCAGGTCGAGCGGCAACGCAAGAGCTGACGGCAGGCTTACCGGCTCGGTACGAGCCCGCTGACGTTCAGCACTGCGATCGGGCGGCTGAGGCCTTTCAACGCAATGTCGCCGAGCTGCTGCAGCTCCGTCATTTTGTCGATCGCCGCTGCCACCCGCTGGGTCACCAGGATTTGGCCGTCTTTGGCCTCGGCACAGAGTCGGGCCGCCACATTGGTGACGGTGCCGATCGCGGTGTAGTCGAAGCGGCCTTCGAAACCGATCGGCCCCAATGTGGCAAAGCCCTGGGCGATCCCGACGCCAAAGCCGATCGCGTGTCCGCGGGCCTTCCACGAGCGAGCGAGCGAGGCGACCGTCTCCCGCATGTCGACCGCCAGCCGAACTGCACGCAGGGCCGGATCGGGGCAGGGTATCGGATCATTGAAGATCACAATCAGACCGTCGCCGGTAAAACTGTCGATCATTCCTTCGTAGCGATGGATCAGCGGTCCTAGCGCGCCATGATATTCGCGCAGAACCGCCATCACGTCTTCCGGCTCGGCCGTCTCGGCCAGCGCAGTAAAGCCGCGCATATCGCAAAACAGCACGACAATGTCGCGCCGGTGGCTCTCGAGGATCGCCTCGCCACCCGCGGAGACGATCGTCTCTGCAATCTGCGGCGCGAGAAACCGCTTCAGGCGGCCGATCCGCTCGATTTCGCCGACCTGCGCCGCAACTTGTTCCTCGAGCGTCTTGTTCCACGCGGCGAGTTCGCTCGCCTGCTCCTCGAGCCGCTGCGCCTGCGCCTGCACGGTGTCGTGCAACGACTTGATGCGCAGCATCGCGCGCACCCGCGCCGACAGTGCAGCGTGATCGACGGGCTTCGTCAGGTAATCGTCGCCGCCGCTTTCCAGCCCCGCGACGACATCCGCGCCATCCGCTTTCGCGGTGACGAGAATGACCGGGACGAAGGGCAGTGAGGCGTCGGCTTTCAGCCGCTTGACGGTCTCGATGCCGTCCATCTTCGGCATCATGATGTCGAGCAGCATGAGATCGGGCAGCAGCTCGCGGGTTTTTTCCAGCGCTTCGACCCCATCCGCAGCTGTCGCGACCTCGTAGCCCTGGTTTTCCAGGCGCATCTGTAGGATCTCGACATTATCCGGAACATCGTCGACGACGAGTATCAGCGGCGGCTCACGCATCCCTTCCCCTAGAACTTCAACGCAGTGGTCGCGGAGGATCCGCGGTGGACGCAGATCCTCAGAGGCCCGTTGACCAGTCTGACGATACCGTCGCGCATGCGCGCGACATTGAAATTCAACAGGTAGCCAAGCTTGAACCGTCCCAGCCGCAAATAGCTCAGCGGCTGCGCGCGGTGCACGGGGAGGATCAATTCTAGCGCCTTCAGCTCGACCACGACCCGGTCTTCGACAAGGAGATCGATCCGGTACCCGTTGTCGATTGTCAAATCTTCGTAACGGATGGGGATCGATACCTGTCGGCAGACGTGGAATCCTTGTTTTTCCAATTCAGACAGTAAACAAGTCTCATACGCGCTTTCCAGGAGCCCGGGCCCAACTGCGGCATGGACCTTCATCGCCGCTGCGATGATGGCCGTTCCAATCTCGTTTTCGGCCACGCCCTGCGTCCTCTGCGCAATCCTCCGCGTCCTCTGCGTTAAAGCTTTTCTACTGTGGGAGGAATTCGCGGACTTTCGCCAGCAATTGGCGCGGGCTGAAGGGCTTGGCGATGTAGCCGTCGCAACCGGCTTCCCGGGTCTTGGCCTCATCGCCGGAGAGGGCGTAGGAGGTCACCGCAACGATCGGCACGCGGGCAAGCTCCGGGATCGCGCGGATGCGGCGCGTCGCCTCGTAGCCGTCGATGACCGGGAGCTGGATATCCATCAGAATCAGGTCGGGGCGGTGGGTCTGCGCCATCGCCACCCCTTCGGCGCCGTCCACCGCCTCGATCAGCTCGTAATCGAAACTGGTCAACAGGTCGCGGATGATCTGGCGGTTGTCCTCTGTATCTTCGATGACCAGGATGCGCTTGCTCATGCAGCCTCCATCAATTCATCGACATGGACCGGCAGCACAACCCGGAACGTCGAGCCTTGACCCAATGCCGAGTCGACCGAGATCGTCCCGCCCTGCATCTCGACCATGCGCTTCGAAATCGCCAGACCAAGGCCAGTTCCGCCTTTCTTTCGCGTATTGGAATTGTCGATCTGCTGGAACTCGCCAAAGATCCGGTCCTGATCGGCGTCGGCAATGCCCGGCCCCGTGTCACGCACGGTCAGCACGAATTGGCCTTTGGCTGCAACGGCGCGGATCTCGACCTCGCCCTCATCGGTGAATTTGATCGCATTGCCGACGAGGTTGAGGAGCACTTGCGAGACCCGGCGCGCGTCGCCATGCGCCATCGGCAGGTCGTCCTGCAACACGGCGGTGAATTTCAGTCCTTTAGACGTGGCGAGCGGCTCGGTCGCGGTCACGACCGACTTCACGACCTCCGGCACACTGTAGTCCTCCAAGGTGAAGGTCAGCTGGCCGGCCTCGATCTTGGCCAGGTCGAGCACGTCATTGATCAGCGCCAATAGATGCTTGCCATTGTTCTGGATGCGATCGAGTACGCCCTTCGGCCGATCCGGCAACACTCCGTAAATGCCGTCGACAAGCAACTCCGCATAGCCGAGGATGGCGTTCAACGGGGTCCTGAGCTCGTGGCTCATATTGGCGAGGAACTGCGATTTGTGCTGGCTGGCGAGCGCCAGTTGCTCGCTCTTGTCGGCAATCTCGCGGAATAGGCGCGCATTCTGGATCGCCAACACCGATTGGCTGGCGAGCGTCTGCATCAACCGCACCGTCTCCGGCGGGAACTCGCCCGCCTCTTGCCGCATCAGAATGATGGCGCCGAGGATGCGCTCGGCACCGACCAGCGGCACGATCAGAGCGGAGTGAAAACCGGCGGCGAGGGTGATGTCGCGCAACGGGTAGCTCGCCCGCTGCGCCAGATCGGGGAGCTGAATCGGCTCGCGTCGGGCCGCCGCCTCACCCATCGCGCTCTCGGTCTCGGCAATGCGCAGCTCGCGCACCGAGCCGGTGAGCGCCTCGTCCCACCCCACCGCCTCGACCAGCCGGAACGAACGCTCCGCCCGGCTGTAGCGGAAAACCGCCCCGGCATTAGCCCAGGTCACTCCGAGCGAGGCGTTCAGAACCGTCGACAGCACAGTCCTCAGATCGAGCGTCGAGCTGACCGCCTGCGCGACTTCATTCAACATCTTCAGCTCGGCGACGGAGCTCCCAAGCTCGGTGGTACGGGTGCGCAACTCGTTGAACAGTCGCGCGTTCTCGATCGCGATCACCGCCTGGTCGGCAAAGGTGGTGACCAGCTCAATTTGCTTCTCGGTGAAGGGTTCGACGCGCGACCGGGCCAGGAAGATCACGCCGATTACTGTCGTCCCGCGAAATAGTGGCACTCCCAACCCAGTGCGCCACTGAGCCTCCCATCCGCGCAAAGTGTACTCGGGGTCGGATGCCACGTCCTCGATCTGGATAACACGGTTCTCTAGTGCCACCCGACCCGTCACCGTCCCGCGACCCGGTGCGATCGGATTGTCAATCATGAAAGACTTGTATTCCGCGGAGAATCCGAACGAGGCAGACGTGCGATACAAGCCGTCGCGTAGCTGGTTCACAAAAGCCTTATCGGCCTGACAGATCCGTGCCGCCGTCTCGACCAATGTCTGAAGTACTGGTTCGAGTTCTGAGCCCGAGCGGCTGATGACCTTCAGCACATCGCTGGTCGCGGTCTGGTATTCGAGCAACTCCTGCAGATCGCGCGTGCGTTGTCGCAATTCGGTGATCAGCCGAACGTTCTCCATCGCGATCACCGCCTGAGCAGCGAAATTCTGCAACAGCGCGATCTGTTTGTCTGAGAAGGGACGCACTTCCTGGCGGTAGACATTGATCATGCCGAGCAGTTTTTCGTCCCGCCGCAGGGCGACCGATAGCGACGCGCGTATTCCGCTGGTATCGACCAGAGCGCGAAAGGTGGGGTCGTTCCGGTACGCGTCTTCCTGGCGCCGGTCGGCCATATGGACGAGGTGCTCGCCGCGGGCGATCCGATCTGCTGCGCTTCCCAGGATCGGCCGCACAGGGCTGTGTTGCCGTAACCATTCGGCAAACGTCCGAGCATCGCCGCGCACGGCGACGGCATGCAGCTGGTGGCCGTCAAAACTCCACACGTGACCGTGAGTTGCCTCGCAGAGCCGGGTCGCGTTTTCGAGCATCGCCTCAAACACCGGCGCGAGGTCGCCGGGCGAGGCGTTGATGACGCCGAGCACTTCGGCGGTCGCGGTCTGCTGCTCCAATGCCTCGCGCGTCTCGGTGATCAGCCGCGCGTTCTCCATCGCGATCACCGCCTGCGCCGCGAAATTCTGCAACAGCGCGATTTGCTTTTCCGTGAATGGCCGGACTTCCTGGCGATAGACGCCGAAGAAGCCCTGCGCGATACCATCCTTGCGCAGGGCCACCCAAACCGCCGTGCGGGCATTACCCAACTCGATCATCGCTACGAGCCCCGGGGTCCGAAGCTCGGAACCTAAGGCGGTAATGTCCGCCACTTGGATCGTGTCTTCCCCGCGCCTGAGACGATCGGGCATACTCCCTGGGTGGATGGGGACGGCCTGTCTGACAAACTCCGCCAATCCGAGCGGCACGCCATGATTTGCGACCACTCGATAGTGCTCCTCGTCATAGATTGCAAAGACGCCAAAGGCGGCCCCGCACAATCGCATAGCCTTTTCGAGCATCGCATCGAACACGGGCGCGAGGTCGCCGGGCGAGGAATTGATGACCTGCAACACCTCGGCGGTCGCGGTCTGCTGCTCCAGGGCCTCGCGCGTCTCGGTGATCAGCCGCGCATTCTCCATCGCGATCACCGCCTGCGCCGCGAAGTTCTGCAACAGCGCGATCTGCTTGTCGGTGAACGGCCGTACCTCCTCGGCGATAGGCCGTGATGTACGCCGAGCAAGGCGTCGTCCTTCCGCAGCGGCACGCAATATAGCTACGTGCGCCGCCGAGTTCGACTGGCGGCCGTGCCTGGTGCCCTGGACCGGTACATCTCGTCCGCTGCCAGATCGGCGATCGTGAACGAGCGTCTTCTCCGGGCAGCACGCGACCCAGAGGCGATATCCGGGCCGGCTAGATGCGGCTGACGCGCACAATTCGCGCGAGGCGGCTCGGCACGCCGCGGATTGCGACCGCGTGAAAGCACTCGCCATCATAAGTCCATAGGCTACCGAACGCCGCCTCGCATAGACGCATGCGCCTTTTCGAGCATCGCGTCGAACACCGGGGCGAGGTCGCCGGGCGAGGAATTGATGACCTGCAATACCTCGGCGGTCGCGGTCTGCTGCTCCAGTGCCTCGCGCGTCTCGGTGATCAGCCGCGCGTTCTCCATCGCGATCACCGCCTGCGCCGCGAAATTCTGCAGCAGCGCGATCTGCTTGTCGGTGAATGGCCGTACTTCCCGACGCCCCGTCGTAAAGCGACCGACAGAGCGTCCTCCTTGCGGAGCGGCACCGACAAGACTGGGTGCAGCTTCGCCACCTCAACCGCGATATGCGCTTGCCTATCCGACGTCGAACGGCCTCTGCGCCCTCGACGCGAAATCGAGGATGTGCACGATATCTTCACCAGCGAGCCAGGTCGGCCGGACGGCCGCCTCGGCGGTGGAATTGCCGGATCGAGTCCTCGGGCAAATCTGCCAGCCGCGGTACGCGACCGGCGCGAAGCAGTTCGCCATCGAAAACCTGCAAGCAGCACGCCGGCTGCCGCATCGCATAGCGCGGATCCGCCTTCTCGAGCATCGCGTCGAAAACCGGCGCGAGGTCGCCGGGCGAGGAATTGATGACCTGCAAGACCTCGGCGGTTGCGGTCTGTTGGTCGAGCGCCTCCTTGAGTTCGGCAGTGCGTTCCTCGACCTTCTGTTCGAGCTCGGCGTAGGATTTCTGTAGGTCGCCGGCCATGCCGTTGAACGTGCCGGCGAGTTCTTCAAGTTCGTCGCCGGTGTGGATCTCGATGCGGCGGTCGAGTTCGCCGGCGCCGATGCGCGCCGCACCCGCCTGCAATTGTCGGATCGGGACAGTCATGCGGCGGGCGAGAAGCAATGCAGCGGATGTGGCCAAGACCAGGGCGAGCGCGAGCAGCCCCGCGGTGCGCAATGCCGATCCGTAGAGCGGCGCCAACGCCTCGCTCAACGGCAGTTCGACAAAGACGGTCCACCCCAACGGGGCGATCGGGGCATGCGCGGTCAGGACCGAGTTGCCGTTGATGCCCTTTGCGACCATGGCCGCTTGGTCGATCGGTTGCCCCCACCCTAGCCCTCCCCCGCTTGCGGGGGAGGGAAGGGAAGGGGCCTCGGCCAGCGCCGCCGCGACTTGCGGCAGGGCGACCAGGTCGGTGTTGCGCAGCACGAGGCTGATGTCGGGATGCGCGATCAGCCGGCCGTCGCGGTCGACGACATAGGCGTAGCCGTCCCGCCCGATCTTCAGCCCGGTGATCACATCCCAGATCAGCTTCAGGTTGACCTCGGCAATCGTGACCCCGGCATTGCGGCCGGCGCGGGCCACCGCCATTGTCATGTACGGCTCGGATTCCTTGCGGAAATAGACCGGGCTGAACCAGACGCGGTGCTTCTTCGCTTCGATGAAGCTCGGCGATTGGGAATAGTCCTTTTCGCTGCCGACCACATCCATCGCCAGCCGCGACACCTTGAGCTGCTCCTTGCCGGTGTCGTCGAGCTGGATCAGCTCGGTGATCGCCGGCACCTGGCGCAACAGGCGGACATAATCGAAACGGCGCTGCTCGAGCGGGCTGGCGGCCCATTGCGGCGCCGTGGTCCAGCCGAGCTGGCGCTCGATTTCGTCGACGAACTGCTCGATGCGGCGCGCCGCCGACCCGGCCTTCTCCTGCTGAATGCGGAACAGCGCCGCCTTATTTTCGTCGTAGCTGAACCAGAAATCGAGTGCGCTGTTGAGCAGCAGCACGAGGCTGACCAACCCGACGATCAGCAGCACGTATTTACGAAAGAGCCGTCCTCGCGGGCCGATCGCAACGGTCTCATCCGAGTGAGCGCTTCGCCAGAACCGGCTAAGTAGAAACCGGGCTGTCAGTGAGAAACTCCGCAGGCTATCGCTCATCGAATTACTGCGTGGGCGCGGGCGTATACCATCGAGACGAAAACCAGGCCGAATCTCGTCCGATAATACTCCACTCGCAGAGCGATCGGTAGACTTGCACTACGCAACCGCCATTCAACCCGGCGTTCGGCTCATTCGATGACCTCGTCGGCGCGGGCGAGGAGCGTGGGTGGGATCGTCAGACCGAGTGCCTTGGCGGTTTTGAGATTGACGATCAGCTCGAATGTCGTCGGTTGCTGGACCGGCAGATCGGCCGGCTTGGCGCCTTTCAGGATCCTTCCGGCGTAACTGCCGGCCTGGCGAATGACTGCTGCGTCGTCGATTCCATAACTGATCAGGCCGCCGGCCGCGACAAACACGCGGTGTGCATAGATCGCCGGAACGGCATGGCGCGATGCCAGCGCCACGAGTTGCCCACGCCGGCTCGATAAGAACGAGTCGGCGTCGACGACGAGCGCGCCGGCTTGCAGTTCGGCGAGGAAGGCGAAGGCGGCGTCGATCTCGCCCCCGGTGCCAACCTTCAGGACACCGAGCTTTACCCCCTTTTCACGCGCTGCTTCCTGCACGTCTCGGATCACGGGCTCGGCGGTCGGATTGTTCGGGTTCACCAAGAGAGCGATCACGCCGGCCTGGGGAACCGCCTCGGAAATTAGCTCGAGCAGCTTGGGCGTCAGCTGGGCGGCGATGTTGCTGAAGCCCGTGAGGTTGCCGCCCGGCCGGGCGAGACTGGCGACGAGGCCTACCCCGACCGGGTCGCTGACGGAGGTGAAGACGATCGGGATCGTCGAGGTCGCGCTTTTCGCCGCCAGTGCCGGAGGCGTGCCGCCGATCGTCACGATCACGTCGACCTTGCGGCTGACGAGGTCGGCGGCCAATGCGGGCAGCCGATCATAATTGCTATCGGCCCAACGGTATTCGATCGTCACGTTTTGGCCATAGACGTACCCGGCTTCGCCAAGCCCTTGGGCTAAGGGCCCGCGGCCCAAAGGGCCTTCTCCGCGCGAAAAGCTGCTGAGTACCCCGACCAACGGCATCGCCTTCTGTTGTGCGCGAGCGACATCGGGCCAGGCGATTACCAGCCCACAAAGAAGGACCAGGAGCTCCCGCCGCCTCATTCGATCACCTCGTCGGCGCGGGCGAGGATGGTTTGCGGGATCGTCAGACCCAATGCCGCCGCGGTTTTGAGGTTGACGACCAGCTCGAAATTGGTCGGCGCCTGAACCGGCAGGTCGGCGGGCTTGGCGCCCTTGAGGATGCGGCCGACATAGGCTGCGCCGCGGCGGAACAGATCCTCTGCAACGATGCCGTAGCACAAGAGGCCGCCGATGCCGGCGAAGAAACGGTACGGATAGACCGCGGGCAAGCGGTGGCGGGCCGCCAGCTCGACGATCCGGTTGCGGTGGATGATTGCGAAGGCGTCGGGCAGGACGGCAAAGGCGCCGCCCGGCCGAGATGCAAGAGCGGCCAGCGCGCGTTCGATATCGGCCTCGCTGTTGACCGGGACTGTGGTGGTTTGCACGGCAAGTTCCGGCCCTGCGGCCTCGAAAGGCTGCAAGAAATAGGCGGCAAACGGGGCAGTGGCGGGATTGTAGAGCATCGCCACGCGCCGGATCGCGGGCGAGGTCTCCTTGACGAGCTCCACCCATTTGCCGCCCAGAGACGGTTCGATGTTGATGTCGGTAAAGCCGGTGACATTGCCGTCGGGGCGCGACAGCGTCTTGACGAAGCCGCTGCCGACCGGGTCGGAAACTACCGCAAACACGATCGGGATCGTGCGCGTCTCCTTCAGGAGCGCGGCGACCGCGGGGGTGGTGACCGCAAAAATCAGATCGGGCTGGCGTTTGACCAACTGCTTGGCGAAGCTTCGCAGCCGACCGGCATCGCCCGCGGCCCAACCGTAGTCGATCTCGATATTTTGACCCTGCCGCCAGCCCGTCTCATCGAGCGCCTTGCGAAATGCGCCGATCCAGCGCTGCGCCAAGGGATCGTCCTCGCCGAAGGTCGTCAGAACGCCGACCCGCCGC
This sequence comes from uncultured Alphaproteobacteria bacterium, assembly GCA_963700195.1. Taxonomy (GTDB): domain Bacteria; phylum Pseudomonadota; class Alphaproteobacteria; order ATCC43930; family CGMCC-115725; genus AP-15. The sequence continues at coordinate 78,185 of CAVOWQ010000007.1, read as the reverse complement.
ACCCGGTCCGGCGCCTGCGCGCCGCCCAACACCGGCGAGAATGTTGCGCCGGCAAAGAATGCGAGGAGGCGTCGCCGCCTCATTCGATGACCTCGTCGGCGTGGGCGAGGAGGGCGGGTGGGATCGTCAGGCCGAGCGCGCCGGCGGTCTTGAGATTGATGGTCAGGTCGAATTTGCGCGGCGGCTCGACCGGCAGGTCGGCCGGTTTTGCCCCCTTGAGGATCTTGTCGACGAAGCCCGCGGCGCGGCGGAACAAGTCGCGGTAGTCGGCGCCGAACGACATCAATCCCCCATCGACCGGAAAGACGCGGAAGGAATAGATCGCGGGCAACCGGGATTCCGCGGCGAGCGCGATGAGCTCGGCACGCTTGGCCGGGCCCAGCGGGCCGGAGGCCACGTAAACGGCCTCGCACCGCTCGCTGCGCAATCGCGCGAAGGCGAGTTCGAGGGCCGTCCCGGTCATCGCTTGGAGCATCAACGGCTCAATCTTCATCTCCGCGGCATCGGTGCGGATGTCCTGCAGCTTTTGCTCGATGCCGGGATCTCCCCTGACGATGACGGCAACCCGGCGCAGCCGGGGAACGAGCTCCTGCAGCAGCTCAAACCGCTTCGCGATCGCCTCGGATGAAGACAGAGAAAGGCCCGTTACGTTGCCGCGGGGCTGCGCCAGGCTCGCGACCACGCCTAGGGCGACCGGATCGTCGACGCCGATCAGGACGATCGGGATCGTCGCGGTCGCGCGCTTCGCGGCGAGCGTGGCCGGCGTCCCGACGGTGACCAGGATGGCGGCGCCGGAGCCAATCAGCTCCTTGACGATCCCGGGCAACTGCTCGGCGCGCTCCTCGGCCCAGCGATCGACAATCATGATGTTGCTGCCGTCGGTCCAGCCGAGCGCGGAAAGATTTTCGCGGAATGCGTTGAGGAGGCCCTGGTTGTCCTGCCGCAATCCCGCTTGGACAAAGCCGATGCGCGGTGTCTTGACTTCGGCCGAGGCCGGGTTCCGAGTCATCGCCGTGCCGGCGGCGAGCAACAGCAAGTCGCGCCGCCTCATTCGCGCGCCTCACCAGCGCGACCGGGCCGCGCCGCACACACGGCGATGACCGCGCCGGGGAATAGGATCAACTCTCCGCGTCTCACTCGAAGGCCTCGTCGGCGGTGCGTTGCACGCATAAGACGGAAATGACCGAGACCTCGCAGGATAACACGACCGGTGCCGCCGCCTCGATACTTCTGCCTACCGCGAGGGCCATCTGGACGGGCGCGGCAGGCGCCCCAGGTGCAGGCGTGCACGTTAGAATTTGAAAATTTTTGGACGAGTTGCCAGCTTGAGAAGTTCCAGCTTGAGAAGTTAGTGTGAGCTACTTCACATTTGCCGGCGGTTATACCGTTACATTCTGCTAGGTTCACTAATAAAGACAAGCGACGGGGGATCGAAGCATGTGGAAAGCGGCTGTAGTCGCCGCAGCACTTACGTGTGGCGTGCCAGTCTGCGTGCTCACCCTATCTGTTCTCGGACAACGTGCAGACCCTCAACACCAAGATGGGGTCGATCGATGCATCATATCAGGACAACGCCCAAAAGATCCTCGCCGAGCGGCACCTAGGCAACCGCACCCTGTGGGTCCACGAGAAACCCGTGCTGCTGACTGGCCCCGGATGCGACTTCGATGCGACTAATTCCGTTCCTTGCGATCTCGTGGCCAAGGGCGCGCCCTTGCCTACTGTCCATATTGCGGCCAGGCCCAAGCCAACCGCACCGCCTGCGAACGTGTGTGAGACCATAGCCGATCTTCCCTCCGCGCCAACGACTGGCTCCAGCAATCCTCCCCCACCTCTTCAGCGGGCTGATTTGTTGAAGGCGTTGGATAACTATACTGCCGCGCTGGCTGCGATCACGAAGGCGCAAGACCGGGCGGATTTCGACAATGCTGCGGCTAAAGTCAGTGCTGCGGTGGGCGCGCTCGCGCAATCGGCGCCGGGCCCTTACGGCGCTGCGGCTGCCCCTGTCGCCAAGGCGTCGACCAATGCAGTCTTGTGGCTGGTCGGACAGGATCTCGATTATCGGCGTCTCCACGAGCTTCAGAACGCGACTCGAATCGCCTGCGAGCCACTGCACGTACTGGCTGACGCACTGGGCATCGTGCTTGAAGAGCAGCGTGATGCTCGATTGAGGGGGTTATACGTTCTGCTGGTTCGAAAGACCCAGGCGCTGAATAGAGCAGCGACCACACCGCATGTGACGGACCAGGCTTATGGCGCTGCGATCGACGACGCGGAGGCCGCAGCTGATGCGTTTCAGACGGTCCGCGCGACCGATCCGCGCGCGACGGCGCGAGCGCTGCGCGATGCGCACGACAACCTCGTGGTGGCAGTGCGCAACAACGACGGAGAGTTCGCCGCGCTCGTTGCCAGCCTGCAGACCTTCTCCCAGCGAGCCAACGACCTGGCCGCCGCCGCCGCCGCAAATGCATCCGCCGTCAGCTCAACCGAAAAGAAATCGTGACAGGAGGACGAGACATGAACCAAGGATCCATCATCGATCAGATTCGTAATGCCCGCGACATGGCGCTTGCCGCACTGAAATCCTCCATCGACGCTGTCGCCAGGAAAATCGAGGTAGACACCGGCCCAGACGACGCTGCGCTCAACCGACGGCTTGATGATCTGATGAACCAGCGCGACGCGATCGAAACCGCGGCCACAGAGGCCGTTCTCGCTCTGCCCGAGGTGATTGCGGCGGCCGCCACACTGAACAGGCTGGCAGCGCGGATGAAGACAACCGCCCAGCAACTCCCTGCGGCCACCAATGTGCTGACCACAACCGCAACAGTTTTGTCCCTCGGTCAGCAATTCTCGCAGGCGGTCGCTAATGTGCATAATGGCGGAGTATCGTAATCAACAGAACACGGGAACGCAGATACCTGAAGCCGATTGAGTCCTGGTGGCGGCGTGCTATAGCCAAGGGGGCCGTCGGTCCTTTTGTTTGTGAGAACCATCCAATGGCAGATTTCGACCCCTCGACGGATGCGATCCTTGCCGAGATCGCCGCCGCGCCGTCGCCCGAGGCGCTGGAGGAGCTGCGCGTCAAGGTGCTCGGACGGCGTGGGTCACTGACCCTGGCGATGCGCGAATTGGGCGGGCTCGAGCCGGACGAGCGGCGGCGTGCCGGCGCGGCGTTGAACGCCGCCAAGGACCGCATCACAGCGGCGCTCGGCGAGGCCGCCGTGCGGCTCGGGCGGGCCGCGCTCGAACAGCGGCTCGTCGGCGAGCGCGCCGATCCGACCCTGCCGGTACCGTTCGCCACCGCCGGGCGGCTCCATCCGATCAGCCAGACGGTCGACGAGATCGTCGCGATCTTTGGCGAAATGGGCTTCGCGGTCGCCGAAGGCCCGCATATCGAGGAGGATTTCTACAACTTCACCGCGCTCAACATCCCGCCCGAGCACCCGGCTCGGCAGGAGCACGACACCTTTTATCTCCCGGAGCGGCCGGACGGCTCGCGGCTCGTATTGCGCACCCATACCTCGCCGGTGCAGATCCGCACGATGCTGGCGCAACAGCCGCCGATCCGCATCATCGTGCCCGGCCGAACCTTCCGCATGGACCACGATGCGACGCACTCGCCGATGTTTCACCAGGTCGAAGGGCTGGTGGTCGACCGGACCACCCATATGGGGCATTTGAAGGGCTGCCTGATCGAGTTCTGCCGCGCATTCTTCGGTGTCGACGACCTGCCGGTACGCTTTCGCCCGAGCTATTTCCCGTTCACCGAACCCTCGGCCGAGGTCGACATCGGCTGTTCGCGCAGTTCCGGCGAGCTCAAGATCGGCGCGGGCGGCGATTGGCTCGAGATTCTCGGCAGCGGCATGGTCCACCCGCAAGTGCTGAAGAATTGTGGCATCGACCCGGCCGAATATCAGGGTTTTGCCTTCGGCATGGGGATCGAGCGCGTGGCGATGCTGAAATACGGCATCCCGGACCTGCGCACCTTCTATGATTCCGACCTGCGCTGGCTACGGCATTACGGCTTCCTGCCGCTCGACATTCCCTCACTCGTGCGCGGGCCGCTGCCGGGAGGGGCGGCATGAAGACGACTCTCGCTTGGCTCAAGGAGCATCTCGAAACCGAGGCCCTGCTCGCCGCTATCGTCGAGCGGCTGATCATGCTCGGCCATGACGTCGAGGGGGTCGAGAACCGCGCCGCCGGTCTCGAACCCTTCACGGTCAGCTTTGGTCGTTTCGGCCGAACGGCATCCCAATGCCGACCGGCTGAAAGTATGCGTGGTCGATACCGGGAAAGGGCAGGTCCAGGTGGTCTGCGGGGCGCCAAATGCCCGCACCGGGATGAAGGGCGTGTTCGCACCTGCCGGCACCGTCATCCCGCGGACCGGTGCGTTGCTGAAGGAAACCGTGATCCGCGGCGTTACCTCGCGCGGCATGCTGTGCTCGGCCTACGAGCTCGGCCTTGGCGAGGATCACGAAGGGATCATCGAATTGCCGCGGGATGTGCCGGTCGGGGCACCCTATGCAAATCTCGTTGGCCGCGCCGACGCCGTCCTCGATATCAAAGTGACGCCGAACCGTGCCGACTGCCTCGGCGTCCGCGGCATTGCCCGCGATCTCGCCGCCGCCGGTCTCGGGCGGCTGAAGCCGCTCGACACGACCCCGGTCGCCGGGCGCTTTCGTTCGCCGATCGGCATCGATATCGAAGACCACACCGCGTGCCCGCTGTTTCTCGGGCGGCACATTCGCGCCGTCCGCAACGCGCCGAGCCCGGCATGGCTGCAAAACAAGCTCGAAGCGATCGGACTGCGGCCGATCTCCGCCCTCGTCGACATCACGAATTTCCTGACCTTCGACCTGGACCGGCCGCTTCACGTGTTCGATGCAGGCCGGCTCGCCGGCGATCTCACGGTGCGTTTGGCGCGGCCGGGCGAAACCCTGCTCGCCCTCAATGGACAGGAATATGCACTCGATCCGGAAATTACTGTCATTGCCGACCCTGCCGGCGTGCAGAGCCTCGGCGGGGTGATCGGCGGCGAGGCGACCGCATGCACCGAAGCCACGACCGAGGTCCTCATCGAGGCGGCGCTCTTTGATCCGGTCCGCACCGCGGCAACCGGCCGCAAGCTCAATATTGCGAGCGACGCCCGCTACCGCTTCGAGCGCGGCCTCGACCCGGAATTTGTCCGGGATGGGCTGGAGATCGCGACGCGGCTAGTGCTGGAGCTGTGCGGCGGCGAGGCGTCCGAGGTCATCACGGCCGGCGCCGTCCCCGATTGGCGGCGCCGCTATGTGCTGCGCTCGGAGCGGCCGGCAACGCTCGGCGGGCTTCATGTGCCGCATCAGGAGAGCGCCGAGATCCTCACCGCGCTCGGCTGCGCCGTCGAGACCCTCGCGGGAGGCGACCTCTCGGTCGAGCCGCCGTCGTGGCGCGGCGATATCGTCGGCGAGGCCGACCTCGTCGAGGAGGTATTGCGCGTCAAGGGTTACGACCAGATCCCGGCGGTCCCGCTCGAACGCGCCACGCCATTGTCGCGGCCTGCATTTACGCCGGCGCAGCGCCGCGCCGAGCTGGTCCGCCGCACCCTCGCCGAGCGCGGGCTGACCGAAGGGGTGACGTTCTCGTTTGTCGCGGCGCGCGAGGCGGAGCTGTTCGGCGGCGCCAAGCCGGAATTGCGTCTGGTCAATCCCATCAGCGCCGACCTCGATGCGATGCGGCCATCATTATTGCCGGGGCTTATTACCGCTGCACGCCGCAACGCCGACCGCGGCTTTCCCGATACGGCATTGTTCGAACTCGGACCGCTCTATCGCGACGACACGCCGGAAGGCCAGGTGCTCGCCGCCGGCGGCGTGCGCAGCGGGCGCACCGGCCCCAAAGCACTGGCGCACGGCGGCCCGCGAGGCCGATCTTTATGACGTCAAGGCGGATGCGCTTGCCGCTCTTGCCGCGATGGGTGCGCCGGCGGAGAACATCCAGCTCGCGGCCGACCCGCCCGCCTGGTACCACCCGGGCCGGGCCGGCACGTTGCGGCTCGGACCGACGGTGCTCGGCGCCTTTGGCGAATTGCATCCGGCGGTGCTCGAGGCGCTCGATGCGCGGCCGCCGATCGCCGGCTTCGAGGTATTTCTCGATGCCGTACCTACATCGCGAGCGGGGCGCGCGAAGCCGCCACTGCGCCTGTCGGTATTCCAGCCGATCGAACGCGATTTCGCCTTTGTCGTCGACCGCGACCTGCCGGCCGAGACCCTGCTGCGCGCCGCCCGCGGCGTCGACCGCAAGCTGGTCTCCGAAATCCGTCTGTTCGACGTCTATGAAGGCACCGGTCTGCCGGAAGGCAAAAAGTCGCTCGCAATCACGGTGGTATTGCAGCCGCAGGAGCGGACCCTCACCGACGCCGAAATCGAAGGCTTCTCCAAGCGCCTGATCGCGCAAGTCGAAAGGGCGACCGGCGGCCAGTTGCGAGCGTGACAAAACCGTCGTGGCCGATGGTCGCCCAGACGCTCGGGTTTATCCTGCTGGTCGCCGTCGTCTTGTTCGGAGCTGCCGGCCGGATCGACATTCCGTTGTTCTGGGCTTACCTCGGGGTCCTCGCGGGGGTATCCATCGCCGGCCTCTTTTTGATCGATGAGGACCTCGCTCGAGAACGCATGCGGCCGGGTGGCCACCCGCCAGGGCTGAAGCTCTACTTCATCTTCCTGCTGTGTGTTGCGCATTGGACGATTGCCGGCCTCGATCGCCGGTTCCACTGGTCCGATACGGTTCCGCTGTCGTTGCGGATCGCCGCGCTCGCGGTCTTCGCCGCCGGGTTGTCGCTCTTCATCTGGGCAATGCATATGAACCGGTTCTTCTCCTCGGTCGTCCGGATACAACAGGAGCGCGGGCACCAAACCGTCACCGCCGGCCCTTATCGTTGGGTGCGCCATCCCGGGTATGCCGGCGCGATCCCCGCAATCGTGGCGAGCGGCATCGCCCTCTGCTCATGGCTCGCAACGGCGCTCGGCGCCCTCGGCGTGCCGCTCCTCCTGTGGCGAACAATTATCGAGGACCGCACCTTGCGCGCCGAATTGCCCGGCTACGCCGAATATGCCCAACAGGTGCGCTGGCGATTGCTTCCCGGCGTTTGGTGAACGCCGCCGGAAATCTGCCTCACCCGGCCCCGTTGCGGTGCTCACGAGATAGCGATCGTGCGGTGCCGCCCCGCCAGACAGATCGTTGACCCGGCGTGCCTGCGAACTGCCGACCGTCGCTCGATCCAACCGCAGCGGGGCGGCAAGGCGTCGACCGCGACACTGCCCGATCGGGCATGGTGTCGATGTCTGCCTGGCGGGCTCCGGTCAGGCGGCGGACATCCGGGCGAACATCGAACCGCCTGCCGCTTTCGCGCACTCCGATGACTGCGCGCGCTCGTAAGCTCGATGCGGCAAGCGCGCACCGTCACTTCGGAGCTGTGCTGAGTACCCGTCATCGCCGGCCAGTCCAACGGGATCAGGTCTTTCTGCGTCTATCAGGCGGCTTCCGCGGCGCTTACACTTGGCGCAACGAGCTGCGGGGAAGACCCTGGTCGTCTTCTAGATCGGTGTTCCCCGCTGGCTTCGTCGGAATCCCGAATGAAAGACGCCTCTTTTAGATATAACGCCGGCGCTTGAAGTGTGAGCGCATCCCACTTCTCGCAAATTTTCTCCAGTTCTGCTTTCACCATGTTCTGATCACGTCCAGCGCTGCATCCCGCTATCAAAATATGTAGCCTGCGCTTCATCGATGCAAATCGCGCCGCCGCATTGTGGTGCATACTAGATTTCTCATCAAACCGTAGGAAAGCAACAAGTGCGGTAAGAACTGGCGCAAGTATTGTGAGCAGCACTTTAGAGTCGTCAGCAACATTGAGGCCAAAAATTTGCACACGAAGCAACCCATGATCAGGGCTCAGGTTAGACAGCACCCCGAGCAGTGAAGTACAAACAATGGTTACACAGCCCAAGGCGACATGCCTCCTGCGGAAGAGCGCGCACCGTGTAAAATGCGCCTTCTCGACTATCCTGGTACGGTCATACCAATGTCGGGTGACGGCATTGAGATCTTGTTCCATCTAGGTGCCCCTCAGCTATTTTGGCGCTTTGAGCTCGGCACCGCTTGTTGGCGCGGCCGGGAGCGGCGGCATCGATATATCCTTACCAATCCCCCAAGATGTGTGAACCGCTTCACATAACGGGTGATTTGCCATTCCCGGGCGCATGGCGCGGGTCGATCCCGCACTCCGCTGTGTGATTGAGGACGTGCAAAAAGGCCGTCCGGGATCGTGACCCGAGCGTGACCAAGCTGTATGATCGGCGTGGGTAAAATACGAGAAAAGGCGGCGTTTAACTGCGAGAGGCTCCCTTTTGGGCAGGCCGGATCATGAGTGAACGGAAGGTAGAGCGGCGCTTGGCGGCCATCCTGGCGGTCGATGTCGTGGGCTATTCGCGGCTCGTGGGCGAGGACGAGGAGGGCACGCTCGAAAGGCTGAAGGTGCTGCGCCGCACAATTGCGGATCCGAAGATCAAGCAGCACCGCGGCCGCGTCGTGAGGACCATGGGCGACGGCCTCCTGGTCGAGTTCGCGAGCGTCGTCGACGCGGTGCGTTGCGCAGTCGAGATCCAACGCGAGATGGCGCTGCGCAGCACCGATCTGCCGGCGGATCGGCGGATCGAGTTTCGCATCGGCATCAATCTCGGCGACATCATCAAGGGCGGGAGGGAAATCTACGGCGACGGCGTCAATGTCGCCGCCCGCCTCGAGGCCTTGGCGACCCCGGGCGGGATCTGCGTCAGCCGCGTGGTGCGTGACCGTTACGGCCTACGATCTCTATCTGCGCGCGCTTGCGACCTATTATCCCGTAACAAAAGATCGGCTGCTCGAGGCGCTGGAATTGCTCCACCAGGCGGTGGCGATCGCATACCGCGTTCTCGCCGCGTGCTATGTTCATTTGGGGCGGCTTGCCGAAGCGCGCGATCATCGCAAGACTGCGCAGCATCACTCCCCGCCTGGTGCCCGGTGCCGCGCAGCAACGGAGGCCTGCAGATTGCGAGCTGTTTCTGTCGGGCCTTCGCGAGGCGGTGGGCGAAGTGGCTTGACCCTCGACCAATCGCCTCGCCGCGGGACGCGCAGTTGATATGACGCTCGTCGCCAGTCATACGATGAAGATACTGTTGACCCCGAAGGGCTGCCAGGCAGGATCGCCGTGAACCTCGCAGCGCTGTTGTTCGATGTCGCTCGCCGGCAGCCCGAGGCGCCGGCGGTCAGCGACGGCGTCCACGCCTGGAATTATCGCGAATTCGCCCGCCGCGTCTCTTGCCTCGCCGGCGGTCTCGCCGCACGCGGTCTCGAACCCGGCGGCCGCATCATGCTGTGCATGGAGAACTGCGCGGAATTCTTCGAATTGCTGTTCGCTTGCTGGACCGCGGGTCTGTGCGCGGTTCCAGTGAATGCCCGGCTCCATACCCGGGAAGTCGAGCATATAGCACGCGATTCCGGTGCCCGGCTGCTCGTCGCCAGCCCGGGCCTTGCGGAGGGCCTCGCTTCGCTCGAGCGATCGGTCGAGACCTTGTCGCCGATCATCTCGACCCGCAGCGCTGAATACACCGCCCTGCTGGAGCGGGGCGCGCCGATGTGTCCGGTCGATACAGCCGCGACAGACCGGGCATGGCTGTTTTACACGAGCGGGACGACCGGCAGACCGAAAGGCGCGGTGCTGAGCCACCGCAATCTGCTCTTCATGAGCCATTGCTATTACGCCGACATAGACATGCTCGACGAGCGCGACACCAACCTGCACGCCGGTCCGCTGTCGCACGGCGCGGGCCTGTACGCATTGCCGCACCTGTTGCGCGGCGGGCATCAGATCGTGCTCCCGCATTTCGAGGTCGAGGCGATCCTCGAGGCGCTGCAGCGGCACTCGCGGGTCTCGATGTTCGCGGCGCCGACCATGCTGACGCGGCTGGTCCATGCCCCCGCTGTCGCCGCCGCCGATTTGCACAATCTGCGGACGATCTTCTATGGCGGCGGTCCGATGTACGTGGCCGATCTCGATCGCGCTTTGCAGCTGTTTGGACCGCGGCTCTACCAGCTTTACGGCCAGGGCGAGTCGCCGATGACGATCACCGGCCTGAGCAAGCGCCTGCACGCCGACCAGACGCATCCCCGCTGGCGCGACCGCCTCGGTTCCTGTGGGGTGCCGCGGACCGGCGTTCTCGTCAACGTCGTCGACGATTGTGACCGCCAGCTGCCGAGCGGTGAGGTCGGCGAGGTCGTCACCCGCAGCGACTGCGTCATGGAAGAATATTGGAACAATTCAGTGGCCAGTGCCGAAACCTTGCGCGGTGGTTGGCTGCACACCGGCGATTTGGGCAGCTTTGACGAGGAAGGGTTTCTGACCCTGCGCGACCGCTCCAAGGACATGATCATCAGCGGCGGCAGCAACATATATCCGCGCGAGATCGAGGAGGTGCTGCTGCGCCATCCCGACCTCGTCGAGGTCTCGGTCGTTGGACGCCCGCACCCCGAATGGGGCGAGGAAGTCGTCGCCTTTGTCGTGGCCCGCCCCGCGGCGGAAGTCGCCCCGGAAGAACTCGACCGGCTATGCCTCGACCGTATCGCGCGCTTCAAGCGCCCGCGGCATTACCGCTTTGTCGATGCGCTGCCCAAGAACAATTACGGCAAGGTCCTCAAGACCGAGTTGCGTCGGATGTTAGCCCAGTGAGGCAAAAATGGCCCTGAAAGATATCCTGGTCAGCGTCGATCCCAGCACTGTCGGGGAAGGCCGGCTCAAGCTCGCCCTCAATCTGGTGCGGGCGCACCAGGCGCATATCACCGCTTGCTGCGTCATGCGAGAGGAGCAAGCTGAGCCTGTTAGCCCAATTCTGGCGGGGGCGCCGGTCACCCCCGGCCCCGGCGCTCTTGTCGCACCTGAAGCGAGGACCACGGCTGGCGACCCGGCTTTTCCACCGGCATCGCGTGAAGCCGAGCGCGCCGAGCAGGTCGAAGAGCTCTTCAGGACCGAACTGCGGGCCCACGGGCTCGGTGGCGAATGGCACCTCCTTTCACCGGGCGAGGCCGCGCTCTTCATCGATCTTGCGAAGGCTTTTGATCTGACCATCCTCGGCCAGCTGTCGCCGGAAATCCGGTCGACCGGGTTTCGCCCCGACGAAATCGTCATCGCGACGGGCCGGCCGGTTCTCGTAGTCCCGTATGCCGGCACGTTCGATACGGTCGGCAGGCGCGTGCTGGTCGCGTGGGACGGGACGCGGGAGGCCGCGCGGGCAGCGAATGACGCGCTGCCGCTGCTCGAAAACGCCGAGGCGGTCACCGTGATGTTTGTCGGGGCGCGAGAAACGACCCTGGCGGAGCACCATCCCTCGATCGAGCGGATCGTCCATCACCTGCAGCGGCACGGCATCCCGGCCCAAACCGAGGAAACCTTGCAGGGTGACCTGCGTATTTCGGACGTGCTGCTCTCCCGCGCCGCGGATCTCGCCGTCGACCTGATCGTCGCCGGCGCATACCACCATTCGCAGCTGCGCGAAGCGTTGGTCGGCGGCGTCAGCCGCGAGCTCCTCGATCACATGACGGTTCCGGTGCTGATGTCCCATTAGTCCCGCATCCTCGGGTGTGCGCGCCTTGCCGCTCGTGCCGGAGCGGCATATCGTGAGCTAAGCGAACGGAAAGGAACCGACATGCCTCTGCCGCAAGACATCAGACCCGTCTTTCAGAATATTCAGGACACGCTGGTGCGCTCCGAGGCGCCGTGGATCCAGCAGACGCCGCTGTCCTCCGTCAAGGTGCTGTGGGTCGGCCATGAAACCGGGACCTGGGCCTCGCTGCACCATTGGAAGAAGGGCTATGTCGCACCGCCCCACAAACACCTCGCGGGTGCTCACGCCTTTATTATTTCGGGCAAGCTTCAGGTCAGAAACGGCGTCTTGAATGCGGGCGACTATGTCTATGAGCCCTCGGGCATTCTGCACGACGCAACGACCGCCCTCGAAGACACGACCTATCTCTTCATCTGCAATGGCGCCGTGCTGTTCTTCGACGAGAACGGCTTTACGCGCTACACGAACTGGGAAGTAATGGAAAAGCTGCGCACGCAGCCAGAGTCCAATATCCGAGCCGAGGCCGCCGAGTAATCCGGGCTGCCCACGATGAAGGCGGTAATTTGCGAGGCGTTTGGCGGACCGGAAGTATTGGCATTGCGCGAGGTGCCCGACCCGCCGCCGCCCGGCCCCGGAGAGCTGCAGGTTCGCATCCAGGCGCGCGGGTGTTCAATATGTCGACGTGCTGATGCTGGCCGGCAAATACCAGTTCCGGCCGGAGCCGCCCTTCATCCCGGGCAGCGAAGGCGCGGGCGAGGTCGTCGCGGTCGGGCCCGGCGTGACCGGCTTCAAACCGGGCGATCGGGTGATGAGCCGACACCGGCTCGGCGGCTTCGCGCAGTCGGGTAATGCGAAGGCCGAGGATTGCGACCTGATCCCCTCCGCGATGGGCCTGGAGGAGGCGGCAGTCTTCCGCAACGTCTACCACACCGCCTATCATGCACTGCTGCAGCGCGGCCGGCTCAAAGCAGGCGACTGGGTCCTGATCCATGGCGCCGCCGGCGGCATCGGCCTTCCCGCGATCCAGATCGCCAAGCTCTACGGCGCCAAAGTCATAGCTACCGCCAGCACCGAGGAGAAACGCGCGGTCTGCCTCGAAGAGGGCGCAGATCATGCGATCGACTACCAGGCCGGCTTCCGGGACAAGGTGATGGAGCTGACCGGCGGCCGCGGCGTCGACATCATCTACGACCCGGTCAACGGCCCGACATTCGAAGAGTCATTGCGCTGCCTCGCCTGGAGCGGGCGCATCCTGATCCTCGGATTTCTCGGCGGCGCGCCGGCGCTGGCCCGCACCAATTACCTGCTGATCAAGGGGATCGAGGCGATCGGGGTGCGGATCGGCGGGCTCAGCGAAGCCCACCCGGAGATCGCCGCCGCCAACATCAAGACGCTGGTCGAACTCGCCGGACAAGGCAAGCTCAAGCCACGCATCTGGCGCCGCTTTCCGCTAGAAGCGGCGGCGGACGCGATACAGGCCCTGATCGACCGCAAGGTCATCGGCAAGGCTGTGCTGGTCGGCTGAAGCGACAAAGGGAAGCCTCAAATGAAGATCACCGATGTCACCCTGACGTTATTCGGCTGGGAAAGCATCCCTTCGACAATTTACGGTCACCACACGGCGCGGCCGACCGGCAAGAGCGATCTCGGCCTGCTCGCCGTCACGACGGATCAAGGCCTCACCGGGCACGCCTTTCTCGGCACCTCCTCCAACCCGGCCAGCCTCGACGGGCCGGGCCTGATCCGTTTTCTGAAGCCGCTCCTGATGGATCAGAACCCGCTCGACCGCGAGCGCCTCAACCGCCTCTTATGGGGGCGCGCCCGTGCCGCAACGGTGCGGGCGATCGGCGCGTGCGACATTGCGCTGTGGGACATCGCCGGCAAGGCGGCGGGGTCTGCCGATCCACCGGCTGATCGGCACGACGCGCGACCATATCGCCGCCTATGCGAGCTCGGAAATCCATGGCTCCCCCGAAGCCTATGTCGATCAGGCCCGGCATTACCAATCCACCGGCTGGCGCGCCTACAAGATCCATCCGCCGCAATCCTGGCGCGACGACATCAAGGTCTGCGAGGCGGTGCGCAAGGCGGTCGGCGACGATTACACGGTGATGCTCGATTCGACCTGGAGCTACCGCTACGAAGAGGCCCTGCGGGTCGGCCGTGCGATCGAGGAGATGGGGTTCTACTGGTACGAGGACCCGCTCGCCGACCAGGACATCTACAATTACGTCAAGCTCAAGCAAAAGCTCGACATCCCGATCCTCGCGACCGAATACCCGATCGGCGGCCTCGATTCCTATGTCCCGTGGATCCTCGAACGCGCCACCGATTTTCTGCGCGGCGACGTCGCGGTCAAAGGCGGGATCACCACCCTGATCAAGACCGCCCACCTCGCCGAGGCTTTTCGCATGAACTTCGAGGTGCACCACGGCGGCAATTCATTGAACAATGTCGCCAATCTGCACGTCATCATGGCGATCCGGAACACCGAATTCTTCGAGGTACTGCTGCCTGACGCCATGCAGAAATACGGCCTTGCCGAAGAAATCACCATCGACCGCGACGGCCTCGTCCACGCCCCGACCGAAGCCGGCCTCGGTGCGCACATCGACTTCGAATTGATCGAGCGCAAAAAGGTCGGCGTACTCAGCTAACGGGCACGAGATTGCTTCGCTGCGCTCGCAATGACAGCCCTTGTCATTGCGAGGAGCAGAGCGACGAAGCAATCTCGTCACAGGTCATCATACAGATCGTGCCATTCAGGATTGAGCGCATTGATAAGCTCGATCTTCTTCCGACGCGAGCCGGCCTTGATTTGCTTCTCCCTCGCGATAGCGCCGGACGCATCGCCACCCGCCTCGTAATAGACCAGCTTGGACACGTTGTAGCGGTTCGTAAATCCCGGCAGCAACTTCTCTCGATGCTGACGAACACGTGCTTTGAGGTCACCAGTGACGCCGGTACAGAGCACCGTGTTACGCTGGTTTGTCAGGATGTAGACGCAGTAGACTTTTCCACGTGTTGTCATTGCGAGCGTAGCGAAGCAATCTCGGGGTCACGGGTCACGACGCGGCCGTGGCAATGCTTGAATTTCTTGCCGGAGCCGCAGGGGCAGGGGGCGTTGCGGGGGGTGCCGGCCCAGGGGGCGCGGGGGCCGGCGGGGCGCGGCCCGCTGCGGTCGGCGCCGTTGCCGGAGGCGGCGCGGCGCGGGGTGCGCGGCGCCGGGATCGGCCGGCCGGTCGTGCCGGTGGCGCGCTCCTCGGCCATTGCTTCCTCGGGTTCGCCGCCGGCCATCGCGTAGGCCGGCTCGGGCTGCACCCGCAATTCGACATGCGACAGCACCGAGGTGATGTGCTGGCGCAGATTGGCCAGCATCGCCTCGAACAATTCGAAGGCCTCGCGCTTGTATTCGTTGAGCGGATCGCGCTGCGCATAGGCGCGCAGGTTGATCCCCTGCCGCAGGTGGTCGAGCGACAGCAGGTGGTCTTTCCAGGTCTGGTCCAACAGCTGCAACAGCAGGCTCTTCTCGGCCATGCGCATCAGGTCGGGGCCGTAATTGGCCGATTTCTCGGCCATCTTGCGGTCGGCGGCGGCGGTGATGCGCTCGCGCACCTCGTCGCCCGCGATCCCTTCCTCCTTGGCCCATTCGGCGAGCGGCAGATCGAGCGCGAGGAGCCGCAGGCATTCGGCGTGCAGCGCCGGGGTGTCCCACTGCTCGGCCAGCGAATTCTCCGGGATCGCCAGCGCGACCATCTCGTCGATCGATCTCGTTGCGCATGTCGGCGATCGTCGAAGCGACGTCGCGGGCATTCATGATCTCGCGCCGCTGCTCATAGACGACCTTGCGCTGGTCGTTCATCACGTCGTCGTATTTGAGGAGCTGCTTTCGGATGTCGTAGTTGCGCGCCTCGACCTTCTGCTGCGCCTTGGCGAGCGCCTTGTTGACCCAGGGATGGATGATCGCCTCGCCCTCCTTGAGCCCGAGGCGCTGCAGCATCGAATCCATCCGCTCGGAGCCGAAGATCCGCATCAGATCGTCTTCGAGCGAAACAAAGAATTTCGATGCGCCGGGGTCGCCCTGGCGCCCCGAGCGGCCGCGCAGCTGATTGTCGATCCGCCGGCTCTCGTGCCGCTCGCTGCCGACGACAAAGAGCCCGCCCGCCCCGACCACTTCCTCATGCGCCGCGCGGATCTCCTCGCGGATGTCGGCGGCCCTCGGCTCGCGCTCCGCCGCATCGGTCGATCAAGGCCAGATCGGTCTTGAGCCGCATATCGAGATTGCCGCCGAGCTGAATGTCGGTGCCGCGGCCGGCCATGTTGGTGGCGATCGTCACGGTGCCGGGCCGGCCGGCCTGGGCGATGATGTAGGCTTCCTGCTCGTGATAGCGGGCGTTCAGCACGTTGTGCTGGATCTTGTGCTTTTTGAAGACAGCCGACAGCGCTTCGGATTTCTCGATGCTGACGGTGCCGATCAGCATCGGCTGCTTCTTCTCCTGGCACTCCTGCACATGCTGCACGATCGCATCGTATTTCTCGCGCGTCGTGCGATAGACCTCGTCGTCCGTATCGTCACGGATACACGGCTCGTTGGTCGGGATCTCGATGACCTCGAGCCTGTAGATGTCGCTGAATTCCTGCGATTCGGTCATCGCCGTGCCGGTCATGCCGGCGAGCTTCGGGTAGAGCCGGAAATAATTCTGGAAGGTGATCGAGGCCAGAGTCTGGTTCTCGTTCTGGACGGTGACGCCTTCCTTGGCCTCCAGCGCCTGGTGCAGCCCCTCCGAGTAGCGCCGGCCCTCCATCATGCGGCCGGTGAACTCGTCGATGATGATGATCTTGTCGTCCTTGCTGATGTAATCGGTGTCGCGGGCAAAGAGCTTGTGCGCGCGCAACGCCTGATTGACGTGGTGGACCAGCCCGACATTCTGGATGTCGTAGAGCGAGCCCGTGGTCATCAGGCCATATTGGCGCAGCAACCCCTCGATCTTCTCGACCCCCGATTCGGTCAGGGCTACCGTGCGCTGCTTTTCATCCTTCTCGTAATCGGCGCCATCGAGCGCCGGGATCAGCTTGTCGACCCGGATGTAGAGCTCGGAATTGTCCTCGGTCGGGCCGGAGATGATCAGCGGGGTGCGCGCCTCGTCGATCAGGATCGAATCGACCTCGTCGACGATCGCATAATGGAACGGCCGATGGACCATGTCCTCGAGCCGGAATTTCATGTTGTCGCGCAGATAGTCGAAGCCGAGCTCGTTGTTGGTGCCGTAGGTGACGTCGCAGAGATAGGCCTCCTTGCGCTGCATGTCGTCGAGGTCGTGGACGATGACGCCGACTGTCAGGCCGAGAAAACGATAGATCTGGCCCATCCACTCGGCGTCGCGGCGGGCGAGGTAATCGTTGACCGTGACGACGTGCACGCCGTTGCCGGTCAGCGCATTGAGATAAACGGGGAGGGTCGCGACCAACGTCTTGCCTTCGCCGGTCTTCATCTCGGCGATCATGCCGCGATGCAACACGATGCCGCCCATCAGCTGCACATCGAAATGACGCTGGCCGAGCGTGCGCTTCGACGCCTCCCGCACGGTCGCGAAAGCGTCGATCAGGATGTCGTCGAGCTCGGTCCCATCGGCGAGCTGTTGCTTGAACTGCTGGGTCCGTGCCCGCAGCTCGTCATCGGACATCGCTTCGAGCTGCGGCTCCAATTCGTTGACGGCGGAAACGATCGGCCCCAGGCTCTTGACGTAGCGGTCATTGGCGGAGCCGAACAGGCGCCGGGCTAAGGCACCAAGCATGGGACCCTCGAAAAGTGGGAAAAAGAGGCCGGATAAGTTCGCACGCCGACCAACCGAGAGATAGGCGGGCGTCTAAGGCGTGTCAATTCGAGCCGTCCCCCATGGGTTCATGTGCGACTTCGCCCCTTCGTCGCCTTGTTTGCGTGATACCGATGTGCATTGATTCGTCCACTCGGCCGCTGGAGTGCAGCGGCTGTTCCTCATTATCCTCATTATAGGTACTGCGATGCATCCTCGTCTCTCGATAACTCCGCTCCGCTTGATCTGTGCCGCCGGGCTCGCCGCCACGGTCGCCGGCGGCGGCATCTTGCTGGCAGCCGACCAGCCGGCGTCTCCGCCGAACCCGGCCGCCGCGATGCCGGCTCCGATGCCGCCGGGCACCACGGTCGTGGCGCGTGTCGACGGGACCGAGCTGCACCTTTCGGACGTCGAGGCGGCGCAACAGAGCCTGCCGCCGCAAGTCCAAAAAATGCCGCTCGCCCAGATCTACCCGATGCTGCTCGATCGGCTCGTCGACGGCATGCTGATCACCGAGGCCGGCCGCAAGGCTCACCTCGACCAAGATCCCGAGGTCCAGCTCCGGCTGAAGCGCTATGAGGATCGCCTGATCCAGGAGGCCTACCTCAATAGGGCGATCAAAGACGCCGAGACCGAGGACCAGCTCAAGGCGCGCTACCAGACCTTTGCCAAGGAGAAGGCCGGGCGCGAAGAGGTGCATGCGCGGCACATCCTGGTCAAGACCGAGGCCGAGGCGAATGCGATCATCGCCGAGCTCGACAAGGGCGCCGATTTCGCCGAGCTCGCCAAGAAGGATTCGACCGACCCCGGCGGCAAGTCGGGTGGCGATCTCGGTTATTTCGGCCATGACGACATGGTCAAGGAGTTTGCCGACGCCGCCTTCGCCTTGCCGCCCGGCCAATACACCAAGACGCCGGTGAAGACCGAGTTCGGCTGGCATGTCATCAAGGTCGAGGACCATCGCGTCAGCACCCCGCCCAGCTTTGACGAAGCGCGCCAGGAGGTCAGCAAAATGGTGGCGCGCGACACCGTCGACGCGAAACTGAAAGAGCTGCGCTCCGCCGCCAAGGTCGAGACATACGGGCTCGACGGCAAGCCGCTGCCGTCCAACGCGAAGTAATTTCGTGAACCGTCTTTTCCGCTCAAAGGCCTACTTTACCCTCTCCCCCCGCCGGCCGGGGGGAGAGGGCAGGGTGAGGGGGGCCGAAGGGGCGATCCGCGGCGCCGCCCACCTCACCCTCCCGCTTCGCGGGCCCCCCCTCTCCCCCCTGAAGGGCGGAGAGGGGCTCGGGTCGGAGAATGACCGCGGTCTCCCCCCTCGCCCCCGAGCGATTTCCCGACTTGGCGCCGATCGCCGGCGTGCGGCTCGCCGCGTTCGCGTGCGGGATCCGCTATACTGGGCGAGACGATCTGATGCTGGCGGAGCTGACGCCGGACAGCGCGATTGCGGGCGTCTTCACGCGCTCACTGACCGCAGGCGCGCCGGTCGTGTGGTGCCGCGACTGTCTCCCCGCCGGCAAGGTGCGCGGTATCGTCGTCAATTCGGGCAATTCAAATACCTTTACAGGCCGTGCCGGCAAGGAGGTCGTGGAGGCCACAGCCACTGCGGCGGCGCGACTGTTGGGCTGCGATCCGAAAGAGGTGTTCATCTCCTCGACCGGCGTGATCGGCGAGCCGCCGCCCGCGGAAAAAATCATCGCGGCCTTGCCGCAGGTCATGCCGTTGCTTTCGGCCGAGAGTTGGGAACCGGCGGCACGCGCCATCATGACGACCGACACTTTTCCCAAAGGAGCCACCGCGACCGCCACGATCGACGGGGTCGAAGTCCGCCTCAACGGCTTCGCCAAGGGCTCGGGCATGATCGCGCCCGACATGGCGACGATGCTCGCCTACGTCTTCACCGACGCGGCATTGCCGCCGGCAGTGTTGCAGCCGCTGCTCGCCGCTTCGGCCGACCGCTCGTTCAATTCGATTACGGTGGATGGCGACACTTCGACCAGCGACACGGTGCTGCTCTGCGCTACCCAGCAGGCCTCGCATCGGCCGGTGGTAAGCCCGGCGGATCGGCGGCTCGGGGATTTTCGCCGGGCCCTCGATGCGGTGATGATCGATCTCGCCCAGCAGATTGTTCGCGACGGTGAGGGCGCCGGGAAATTCGTGACAATTGAAGTGACTGGGGCGGCGACAGCGCGGGCGGCGCGCCGCGTCGGGCTCACCATCGGCAACTCGCCGTTGGTCAAGACGGCTCTTTCTGCAGGCGATCCCAACTGGGGTCGCATTGTTATGGCGGTCGGCAGGGCTGGAGAGAAGGTGGATCAAAGCCGATTGTCGATCTCGATCGGCGGCATTCAGATCGCAGCCGAGGGCGGCCCGGTGCCCGACTATGACGAGGCGCCCGTCGCCGAATACATGAGGGGCCGCGAGATCACGATCGGGGTCGATATCGGCATCGGCCGCGGCAAGGCCACGGTGTGGACCTGCGACTTGACCCACCGCTATATCGACATCAATGCCAGCTACCGCAGCTGACACCGCCCCCCAGATCGTGCTCGTCTCGGCGGTGGCGCTCGTCGACGCCGACGGGCGGGTATTGCTCGCTCAGCGCCCGGCGGGCAAGCCGATGGCTGGGCTGTGGGAGTTTCCGGGCGGCAAGGTCGACCCGGGCGAAACGCCGGAGACGGCTTTGATCCGCGAGCTTACCGAAGAACTCGGCATCGACGTCGCGGCGAGCTGCCTCGCGCCGTTCACCTTCGCGTCCCACTCCTATCCCGACTTCCATCTGCTGATGCCGCTCTATGTCTGCCGCAAATGGTCGGGCATTCCAGCCGCCCGCGAGGGGCAGCGCTTCGCGTGGGTGCGCCCGGCCCGGCTCGGCGACTACCCGATGCCGCCGGCCGACAAGCCGCTCGTCGCAATGCTGCGCGACCTGCTGTGAACCGCCGGTGACCCGGGATCACCGCGCCCGAAATGTAGCTACCGTCGTCGGAGTAGAACAGGACGTACGCGGGTCCCAATTCGGCGGGATGGCCCGGGCGCTTGACACCTATTTTAGGCGCTCGTCTCTGCCATCAACTCTTGCTTGCGTTCGGCGAGTTCCTTGCCGACGGTGCCTAGATCCATCTTGCTCGATTGGAGTTCCGGGAACAACTCCTCCTCTTCTTCTTTGATATGCTGTTTGACCATCTCGCCGAGAACGCGAATCTTGGCGTCGTAGAGTTCCTCGCCGACCTCCATCGCCTCGATCTCGCCGATGAGGTTTTTCACGGTCGAATGCTCGACCAGCGCTTCGTCGAGCAAATCGTTGTCGTGACTGGCTTTGCGGGCCTGCGGGTAGAAAATCTCTTCTTCGATCTGGGCGTGAACCTTCAGGGCGAGGCAGATCTTTTGCGCCAGGCCCGCCTTGCGCTCTTCATCACTGTCCTTTAGTTCGTCATACTCGTCGAACCATTCTTCGACCTCGCGGTGATCTTCCTCCAAGACATCGAACGCATTCCAGGCCGCCTGCCGGCTTTCCTTACTGCGGCTCGCGTCCTGCGGCCGGCTCGATTTACGTTCGGCAGTGCGATTTGCCTTGGTTTTCGCTTTTGTCGGCATCGCCAAATCCTTCGCTGAGCATGAATAACGCAAGACTAACCGCGCGGAGAGCGCAGCGGTTCCTGACGAGCTAGTATCGCCGAACGCCTTTCCGATGCGGCGATAATCGGCTACAGGGTTGGCGATAACAAAAGAATGGGACAAACGATGATCGAACTCGAGCGGCCGGCCGACCTCGCGCAATATGTCGGCAAGGAAATCGGCGTCAGCGATTGGTTTACCGTCGATCAGGCGCTGATCGATAAATTCGCCGACGCCACTGGCGACCACCAATGGATCCATGTCGATGTCGAGCGCGCCAAGCGCGAGATGCCGGGCGGCAAGACGATCGCGCACGGCTATCTGACGTTGTCGCTGGTGCCGCGCCTCGGCCAGACCCTCTATCGCGTCGAGCACCGCTCGCGCGGGCTCAATTACGGGTCCAACCGGGTCCGCTTCACTGGGCAGGTGCCGGCTGGCTCGCGCATTCGGCTGCGTCAGAAGATCAAGTCGGTCGAGCCGGTCGATGGCGGCGTGCGCATTACCTCGGAAAATACCGTAGAGGTCGAGGGTGCCACGCGCCCCGCCCTCGTCGCCGAAACCATCAGCATGCAGTTCGATTGAGGAGGGGACTGCACTCAGTCGAGCTGGAGCTCTTCCCGTTCGACGACCATCAGTCGATCAGTGGCCGGCTCGTATCGCAGAACGTAGAGCGTCGTATTGCGAACCGGCGCCGGCGGGCTGCCCGGCGGCAAGGCGTGCTTCATCAGCTGACGCACCATCGCGCCGTGAGTAGAGACGCCGATCCGCCGGAAGGGTTGCGCCGCAGTGAAGCGCCGCAAACCGGCGAGCCCCCGCATGCGGGTCGCGATGCCGGTCTCGCCGCCGGGGAAGGCGACATCGCCGTCCGAGTACCAGCGCTCGGTCAGACCCTCGCCAAAGCGCCTCCTGGCGTCCGCCCACAGGAGGCCCTCGGCCGCGCCGACATCGGTCTCGCGCAACCCCGCTTCGATGAAAAGCGGCACCCGCAATGCCTCGGCGACGATCTGCGCGGTCGTTTGGGCGCGCGCCAGATCGCTCGACACGACCGCATCGAGCCGGTGTGGACGCAAGCTCTCGGCCAATGCCTGCGCTTGCGCCAGGCCCGTGGCATTGAGCGGCGTATCCGTATGCCCCTGCAGCCGACCTTCGCGGTTCCAGTCGGTCTCGCCGTGCCGGAACAGGAACAGAATGCGCTCGTCGCGGTCTTGTTCCATCATACCTCCATCAGGTGATATTAAAGTGAATTTGAACCGACCCGAGGGAGTTTGGAAGATGGAGATCCTCAATCATCAATGGTCCGAACGGATGCTCAGCGTGCTGCGCATCATCGTCGGGCTCTTGTTCATCGAGCACGGTCTGGCCAAACTCTTCGGCTTTCCGCATGTTGCGATGTTCGACAAGTTGCAGCTGGTCTCGCTGCTGGGGCTCGCCGGGGTGATCGAACTGGCCGGCGGAGCGTTGCTCACCGTTGGACTGTTCACTCGCATCACCGCGTTCATCATGTCCGGCGAAATGGCGTTCGCTTACTTCATGGTGCATGCTCCGAGGAGTTTTTACCCGACCCTCAACGGTGGCGAGTTGGCGATCGTCTACTGCTTTTTATTGCTGTATTTCGCGGCTGCCGGCGCCGGCGCCTGGAGCCTCGACCAACTTCGCCACGGCGTCGCCCGCCCGACTGGAGCTTACGACAGGCACGTGTCCGTCGGCGGAGGCGATTGATGAATGACGCGGCGGTGGTCGCGCTGAGCCCGGAAACGGTGCTCGGCGAAATGAAGAAGAACGGCGTCACGCACGTCGTGTGGCTGCCGGACAGCGAGACCAACTGGCTCTACCTCCTGATGAAGGCGGAGCCGTCGTTGCGGCTCGTCGGCGTCAGCCGCGAGGGGCATGCCTGCTCGATCGCCGCCGGGCTGTCGGTTGCCGGGGCCAAGCCGCTGATCCTGATCCAGAACACCGGGATGATGGAATTGGGAGATTCGCTGCGCGGCTGGCTCCTCGGCCTCAACATCCCGGTCGTGCTGATGGTCGGCTATCGCGGCTGGACGCGCCACGGCGTCAACCAGGACAGCGCGGCGACTTATACGGAGCGGTTTCTGATGGCGTTTGGGATCAACTACTACCTCGTCGAGAACGACGCCGATGCGCCGCGCATCTCGATCGCTTTCGAGGAGGCGGAACGCACCAAGAGGCCGGTCGTCGTGCTCGTCGGCGACGAATACCACGGCTTCAATCGGTAGAGAGAGCGCCTTCGCGATGATGCACACAGCCGATATGTTGAAGGCCTTCGCTCCCTATCGCGAGGACGCGATCGTCGTTCCGGGCCGCGGCGGCCGCTATTGGACCGACCTCACGACGCGGCCGAACCTCGACGTGCCGGTCGGCGATCCGGCAATGGGCGGGCACGCCGGCTTTGCGCTCGGGCTGGCGCTGGCGCGGCCGGAGAAGAGGGTGATCCTCTTCAATTCCGAGGGCGACATCCTGATGAGCCTCGGCATGCTGGTCACGATAGCCGAGCAGCAGCCGGCGAATTTCTATCACTTCCTGATCGACAATGGCTGCTACGCGACGACGGGCGGCCAGCCGGTCCCCAATGCCGACAATACCGACTACGACGTGATCGCACGCGGCGCCGGCTATCCCCGAGCTTTCGCCTTCCGGGAACTCGAGAAATTCTCCGCCGCTCTGCCCGACATCCTCGGCAAGCCGGGCCCGGTGTTTGTCGCCGTAAAGGTGGCTCCGGAAATCGAAAACGCCCCGATCGGCCGGCGCCGCCGCTGGCAGACCCGCACGCGCGACCAAGTGATCAAGGACCTGCGCAAGGAATTAGGCATCAGCGGGTGAATTTCACTTGAACCGGAATGAGACGAGGACTTGGCGAGGTGAAGGCCTCGCTCATGTATGGAGGTTTTTTGCGCAGTGCCCCAGAACCCATGCACCATAACGATTGCGGTGTCGGCCAACCCAGTGAAAGCCTGGGGCGCAACCTTGGGCTACCTCGACGAGATACGACGCGGCGCCGGCTTCCCTCCGAACCGATCCGGCCGGGGAAGCCGACACCTTCACGGGCATTGTCGTGAGACCGATCAGACCAATAATCGCCAACACCGCTACACGCATGTCGTGCTCCGTTGAAGTTGCAAGACATCATATAACGAGCAGCGGCGGTGCGACAAAATATAGATCGGATTTCGCGGAGAGCAGGCATGCAAGACACCGGAGAATTCGACTTCATCATCGTCGGCGCCGGTTCTGCCGGCTGCGTGCTGGCGAACCGCCTGACCGCCGACCGCACAACGCGCGTGCTGTTGCTGGAGGCGGGCGGCAAGGACCGCAACCCGTGGATCCACATCCCCGCCGGGTTCTACCGAAACATCTTCCATCCGAAGATCACCTGGGTGTTCGAGACCGAGCCGCTCGCCGAGCTGGGCGGGCGCCGCATGCTGTGGCCGCGCGGCAAGGTGCTCGGCGGGTCGAGCTCGATCAACGGGCTCATCTACATCCGCGGCCAAAAGCAGGATTTCGATCTGTGGCGCCAGCTCGGCAATACCGGCTGGTCGTATGAGGACGTGCTGCCCTATTTCCGGCGCGCCGAGCACCAGGAGCGCGGCGCCGACGAGCATCACGGCGCCGGCGGACCGCTGTGCGTCTCCGATCTGCGGGCGCGCCACGAATTGCATGACGCCTTCATCGCCGGGGCGCAGGAGGCCGGCCATAAGTTCAACCCGGATTTCAACGGCGCCGAGCAGGACGGCGTCGGACCGTTGCAGGTGACCGTCCGCAACATGCGGCGCTGCAGCGCTGCAGTGGCCTATCTGCGGCCGGCCATGAGGCGGCCCAATCTGCGCGTCGAGATCCGCGCATTGGCGCACCGCGTGCTGTTCGAGGGCAAGCGCGCAGTCGGCCTCGAATATTCGCAGGACGGGATCGTGCACAGAGCCCGGGTGCGGCGCGAGGTGTTGCTCGCCGGCGGCTCGATCAACTCGCCGCAGCTGCTGCAGCTTTCCGGGGTCGGGCCGGGGCAATTGCTGCAGGAGCACGGCATCGCGGTGGTTCACGATCTGCCGGGGGTCGGCGAGAACCTGCAGGATCACCTCAACTCGCGCGTCGTCTATCGCGCGCGGCGTGCCAACACCTTGAACGAGGTCTCGCGGAGCTGGCTGCGGCAGACTCATGCCGGGTTTTCATACGCGCTGGCGCGCCGCGGCGCATTGATGATGGGAGCGGCGCCGATCGGGCTCTTTGCGCGCACCCGGCCGGGCCTCGACTCGCCGGATGTGCAGTATCAATTCCTCGCCGGCAGCTTTGTGCGGCCGGGCGAGGAAATGCACGATTTTCCGGCCTGCCAGGCGACCTGCATTCCATGCCGGCCGGAAAGCCGCGGCTGGCTCAGGATCCGGTCGCCCGATCCCGCAGCGCCGCCGGCAATCCAGCCGAACTACCTGTCGACGCAGGCCGACAAGGACACGCTTGATCGCCGGGCTCAGGATCGCGCGAGGCATCTTTCAGACCGCGGCGATGCAGAAATGCGTCTCCGAGGAATTCTTGCCCGGCCCAGCGGCGCAGAGCGACGAAGATTTCCTCGACCATATCCGCCAGACCGCCGGCACGACCTACCACCCGACCAGCACCTGCATGATGGGGCCGCATGAAAATGCCGTGGTCGACACCGCGCTGCGGGTTCACGGCGTCGAGGGGCTGCGGGTGATCGACGCCTCGATCATGCCGACCGTCGTTTCCGGCAACACCAACGCGGCGACGATCATGATCGCCGAAAAGGGCGCCGACATGATCCTCGCCGCTGCCAAGGGCGCCAGCTCTGCTGTCAGCGCCAGGGCTGCCTGAGGCGCGGCTATGGCGTCAAGTTGAACCTCGATCGGCAGCAACACCTGGCGGGCGTCGTCGCGGGATTGGCGATCATCGCGTCGGCGGCCGGCGCCTGTGCGCAGCAAACCGAGCAGCTGTCGCTTCCCAATGTCACCGTCACCGCGCCCGCCGCCCCGGCCGTAGCGCCCTACCTGCGCGATCCCGGCAAGGCCTACCAGCGAAATCCTTATAGTGGCCGGTATCGCGTCGAGGAGGACAAATTTCGCGAGGTCCCGTGTACGGCGACCCGCATCGCCCCCGCCGCAGGAGGCAAATGCCTGCAAGGGTATCGGTTGCTGCCGGGCGCGACAGATCAAATCACCAACCCGAAGGGCGGCAGCAACTGCGACCTCGCCCTCGATGTTGCGATCTATAGCTCCGGCCGTTTGTCGATCGAAGCGGATACATTGATATTCGATCCCTACAAGCTTTCCGCCATAGGCCATCAAACATCACAGTATTGCTACGTCAACGGTAATTCAGCATACGATCAGGAAGACTTTCAAGACATGAATCAAGTGACGCGGCGCGGCACTAATTGGCGTAATTTCGTGAGCAATGGCGAAGACAAGTCGATCGAATTCTCGGATGGGCCTCACAATTGCATCGCGGTCCAAAAGGCCGGACCACCATGGGGAGGCGGCTACATCTACATCATGCACGCGAGCATCTGCGCTACCGACACGGCCCCGGTGCGGCCCGCGGATGTCGCCTACGTGCTCGGCTCATTGCAGGTTCGCCAATACGACCCGGCCGGCAACCTGCGAAGACCCGGGGAATAGGAAGGGGGCGTCCAGTGCAAGGATCCGTCTATTGCCGCGACTGCTGGGCGTGTGGGCGGGTCGGGCTGAGTCGGGCGGGCAGAGCCAACGTTAGGATCAGGCTGACGACTGCGATAAGACCGGCGA
Organism: uncultured Alphaproteobacteria bacterium; assembly: GCA_963700195.1. Taxonomy (GTDB): domain Bacteria; phylum Pseudomonadota; class Alphaproteobacteria; order ATCC43930; family CGMCC-115725; genus AP-15. The sequence continues at coordinate 51,353 of CAVOWQ010000007.1, read as the reverse complement.
TCATATAGACGATATGAAGTGAGCTGCCGACCGCCGCCGTCAGGCGAGCAATCTCACTGGCGCCGAGGCTCTGGCGGGCGGCTGGCGACATCAGCCGGTTGACGGCGTCGCCCGCGTTGGGCAGCAGGCGATAGACGCCGAAATTGAGGATCGCGCCGAACACGGCGGCGCCGACCGACTGGCCGACGATGCGCATGAACATCATCGAAGAGGTCGCCATGCCGCGCTCGTTCCAGCCGACGCTAGCCTGGGTCGACACGATGAAGGCAGTGTTGCAGAACCCCATGCCAACGCCGAGCATGAAGGCGCCACTTCCCGCCCAGACCAAAGTGCTGGCCGGGGTCAGCAAGATCAGCATCATGCTGCCGACGACAAGAAAAATGCCGCCGATCGATGCCGACAGCCGGTACGAGGTGCGGATCATCAGGCGCCCCGCCGCCATGCTGGCAAAGGCCCAGCTGACCGACGACGCGGCGAGCGCCACACTGGCGGCCGCCACGTCGCGGCCCATCGCTCCCTGCACGTAAGTCGGCAGAAAGCCGGAAACGCCCATCATCAGCGCGCCGTTGAAAAAGCCGGCGAAGCATCCGACCGCGACCACTCGGTTGCGCCAGAGTTTCAGGGGCAGCATCGGCTCCGCGGCGCGCCTCTCGTGCAATGCCAAGGTCAATAGAGCGACCGCGCCGGCCAACGCCAGGGCTCCGAGGGTCAGGGCGTCGGCGTTGCCGGCCTGGACCAGCGCAAACATCGGCGCCCCAACTCCGAGCATCAGCAGGGTCGAGCCGAGATAATCGATGCGATGCCGGCGCGGCTCGCGATGCTCATGCAGAAACAGACCGAACATGACCAAGGTGGCGGCGCCGATCGGCAGATTGACCCAGAACACCAAGGACCAGCTGACATGCTCGACGACAAACGCGCCCAATGTCGGGCCGATGATCGCGGCAATGCCGAACATGCCCGAGACGTACCCCTGCATCCGCGCCCGCTCGACCGGCGTGTAGATGTCGCCGATAATTGTCGTCGCGATCGGCTGGATGGCGCCGGCGCCGATGCCTTCAAGCGCCCGGAAAAAGACCAAGGCAGGCATGTCCCAGGCGAAGCCGCACAACAGGGAGCCGAGCAGAAAAATACTTGTGCCGGCAAAGAGCACCTGCTTGCGGCCGTAGAGATCGGCAAGGCGCCCATAGATTGGGATCGTCACCGCCTGAGCCAGCAGAAATGCGGCGAATGCCCAGCTGAACAGGCGAAACCCGCCGAGGTCGGCGACGATCGTGGGCATCGCGGTGGCGACGATATAGCTGTCCGTCGCCACCATGAAGATCGCCAGCATGACCCCGGTCATGACGAGCCGGCGGGCGGTCCGGGCTTCGGCGCTTTGGTCCGCCAGAAGATCGCGGGTGGTGGGTTGATCGAGCAAAACGCCCCCAAATTGAGCGAAGCGGAGCCGGCCGGTGCTATCTACCGGCAACTCGATTTGCTCAACAAGGCGGCATTATGCGGATCAGGGATGCATCGAATTTAGGCGTCTGCGCGCGCTCCTTTATCGGGGTGACCCCAATCGCGCACCGCCTCTGCGTGTCTCCCGCGACGCTCGATCGCTACTCCCCGCCGCGCGCACCGAGAATCTGCCCGGCGTTTGAAAAACGGCGGCTCGCTACCAACCTGCCACGTCGCGATGCTGCGGGAGCCGGAAAAGGTCGCTGACGTCATCACTGAAGCAGCGAAGGAATCAGGACCGACAGCAGAAACGGGGCGGTACACACATTCGGCCGTAGGTGACGTGTTGCATCGGCACCCGCGCAAGGCCTAGTAGGAACCAAATCATAAAGTGAAGGAGCGAACCATGTCTGAGCCTCTTCCCCGTAAGGCACTTATTTCCATCAGCAGCTTCCACGGCGCTATCTATCCCGGTGGCGGCAAAACAGGCCTCTTTTTCACCGAGGCTTTGCATCCATTCGAGGTCTTGACGGCGGCGGGATTCGAAGTGGTTCTAGCTTCCGAGACCGGCACTGTTGAGAATGGCCTTGTCGCTTCCTGAGAGGAAGGGCATCCGTTCAACGTCAAGCTCAACTCGCAACTCAAGAAAGCCTCGGACTTGAAGAAGGAAGAGTATGGGCTGTTTTTTGCCTCGGCCGGTCACTCAGCGCTTTACGACTATCCGGCCGCGAAAAGGCTTCAAGCAGTCGCAGCAGATGTCTGGGATCGCGGAGGTGTCGTCGGTACGGTGTGTCATGGGCCGGCCATTCTGCCGGGTGTCATCAACTCGAAGATCGGTAGATCGATCATCGAAGGCAAGACCGTGACCGGTTTCACGATCGAGGGCGAACTCATTTTTAGAATCCTTGACAGATTGAGAGCGGACAAGGTGGTCCCCGTCGTCGAAGCCGTCACTGCGGTCGGTGCGTACTACAGCTCTTCGATGAACGCTTTTGACGATTACTCCATCACCTCCGGCCGAGTCGTCACGGGAACCAATCCGCAGAGCGCGCGAAGTGCCGCAGAGAGAGCCGTGAAATTGTTTTCGACTTTGTAACGTCACAGAAGTGTAAAGATCCCGGCGTTCATTGCAACTTACGTAAGGTAAAAGGGGTCAGAATAAATCAAGTTGCTGTTGTTTGGCGGCACGCTCCCTGCGCGGTCGGCCTCTTGGCAACAGCGTGACGCGCCGGCGGCGCGCGTCGGCGAGCTGGCGCTCGAAAACTTGCGTCGCCGAGCGCCCACCCACCATTGGTCGCGGCGCCCGTCGCGTCCACGAAACCCGGCATAGCCGCTGTATGCGGCAAAATCTACGGTATTCGGGCGCAAGTGGGACCAAATTGAATAAGCGCGACCAGCAGTGAGCACAAGATCCGGCACATCCGCCACCACAAGTGGGGCAGATGGCCTCATGAACGCCGATACCACACGCCGGAGATTTCCATGGCGTAAGGGATCATTTGGCGGTGTCCGGAGGAGGTGTTCCGGGCATCGCGGGAACCTGGGCTGTTGCAGTCGCGAGAGGATGACTCTCAGGCGCTGGCAGCTCAGGGGCAGGCTTATTTTGGGCACCAATGGGCAGAGAACCCGTCTGGAGTGGTATGTGCGAATTCGCAGGATTACGCGCCTGATCAGGCCCGGCAGTCGCCGGCAGAACGGGTAACAAGTTGACGGACGACCCGTTTGGCCGGGAGCCCCCCTGAGCTGTCGTAGCCCCGTTCAGCTCTTTCAGCGGATAGACTTCTTTTACGAATACGAGAAAGAACGCAAAGGACAGCGCTAAGATGGTGATCCCAACGACTGAAGACTTAAAACTGACCGCTCCGGACGAAGGGGAGTAGGTGAGTTCGCCGCCGCCCGCAAGGTCGCCACGACCATTGACGGCGAGCCTGTACGAGGCAACCAATTGGACTCCCGCTAATAACACTCCGGAAAAGGTAATAATAACAACCATGTACAGGAGAACGACATTTTCGGTGCTCTGAAACAGGAAGGTATTGCGGCGAATCTGCTCCTGATCCAGTTTTAACTGCGAACCCAGACTGTCAAAACAGAATCCATTGAGATGGTAGAGGTTGGGGACATCGACAGTTGCGACATTCACAAGAGATCGGTATCGCTCAATGCAATCCGAGATTGCTGATTCCTGAAAGTTACTGTTACCGACCTCAATATGGGCCACACCATACATGAGATAGAGATAGAACAGGAGAATTACTCCCAATCCCAAAATCCCGCCATAGACGAGCGGTGAGCGTGTCTGTGACATCGATGGTCCATGAACCTATTGCGCAACGCCAAAATACAGATAGATGCCGTCCGAGCACCGACACTGCGTTCCTTGCGTTTGATAAGTCGTGCAGCTGCCGGCTGGTGTCGCGCAGATACTATTGCTCATGACATAGGAGGGATTGCCGTTCCCCAACGGAGGCAGTGCTGTGTAGGGAGGCGCGGTCGCCGCCGGGAAAGGCACCGCTGGGTAATTCGACTGAGGCGCTCCTGCTCCGCTTGGATTCACGGAGATCCCCGGAGAGATATCCGAGTAGGGGATCCGCGTCGGCGACTGACCCGGCGCCACCCCGCCTGGATTGATGTGGAGTGCCGGAGGCACCTCCTGTCTGCGGAGGGTGGGGTGCAATGGTTGAGCCGTGGCGCTCTCAACAGCGACAGTACCGGATAAGAGCCCATTTATCAGAACGAAGCAGCCTGCCCGCCCCCTCAAGGATCGTATGTGATGCATGTGTGGCGTCCTCGTTATTCGACGCCCTCGATTTTGGTTAGTGTTTTATTCGAACACTGTGAAATGGTTCACACGAAAACCGAGTGAAATACCGCAGGAAAACTGGCGCATGTTTCTGTTTCATTCTCAGACACCGCTAACTGCGCACTCGGCACATCATGAGGCCAGCAGCATCGAGCGTTAGCACGAGCCTTATCCGGGCCTGGTTGCTCGCGTTCCCCTATGCCTTGGAAACAGCCCGGCGCGGCTCCTTCGTTTCGCCGGCGCCGGCAAAGCGGTTCTGGTGCGCACATAAGCCGCTTAGGTAGCTTCCCCTTGGGGCCGTCGAGCATCCACTGCTCAGTACAAGAAACGTCCACGATCAAGTCGACCACGCGGGCGCGCTGATCTGTCGGCAAACAAGACCGAGGCTGTCTCGTGTGCGTTGCCTTAGTCGCATCTAAGGTTGTTGACAATTTATTAAGAATCTGCTAACGTCGGCAGTTGCCAATTGAATCGGGAGTTATCGCCATGAGCATGGCGGATCACGCACTATTATCGTGTTGGCGGGTCCTGCCCGCGGCTCTTCGACCTAATGTGGAGAACCGACCCTGATCTGGACATGATAAACAGGTAGAGCAGGTGACAATTTCGGCTTTGGAAAGACCGGCCTGGCGCTTCGCGGCGATACCGAGCGAGGGGATCACAGACGCGGCAAAGTCCTCGCATATCTGACTTAGCAATTACTGCATTGGCTGTTATTTGGCTGCAAAAACAGCCAGGAGCGGCCGAGGGCGACCTGATTGCGAAGGGGCAGTCCGGCAATGCTATCGCCCCACGGCGGTTCCCCGCTAAATGGCGATCCATCTTGCCGGTGCCAGCGCCGCCGGTCCGTCCCGGCGAGGCTTCATCATTGAGCTGCTGGCGGTTTGTTTCCGGATCAATTGTGGGAAGGAGGGCCGATATTTCTTCAAGCCATTGAGCTGCGATCTCTGTGAGCGGACGCCGCCGGTCGGCCAGGGCAGCTTATTCCAGACGGATGGTGCGTTTGCGCGCTGAGTTAAGCCGTGATTGGTGTCGCTTGGGCCATCTCGCGTCTGTTGGAGTATGCGGGTCCCATGCACTGTTCGACCTCGCGCGGCACGTTATACCTCTTCACGATGTTGCGGCTGTCCCGCAGGCCACACGCCTCTCGCTGGACCACGAACATCCAGAGCGCGTGGCCGGCCTCCAATACCAGGATACGTCGTGCCTGCTGCGCTTGACGCCGGCACGTCCGCAGGCGGATGGAGGGCATCGAACTCTCGTAACTTCGCGAGGGCAGCTTCCAGCGCTCGCCCCATTCGCCCAAGCGCGCTGGCTTGCTCCTGGACGATCTCATAGTTGAGAACGTCGAAGGGAGTGCGGTGAGTTTGAAGATCGCGAGGCATTTCACCTTCTTTTCAACCGGATGATAACCTCTGCCAACAAGGAGCAAATGAGGGTCTTTGCCACATCTGCTCAGCCGGAACGCGTCGCGCGAATCTGGTCGATACTGCCGGTGAAGTAGAATGCTTCGACCGGCAGATCGTCGTGAACGCCATCGAGAATTTCCCCGCAGCCTTGGAGCGCGTCTTTGAGGCTCACGTGCGAACCTGGTCGCTTTGTCCATGGCTCGGCGCAAAAGAACGGTTGCGTGAAGAAGTTGGCGAGCTTCTGGGCGCGTTGAAGAATTATCTGGTCAGCCGTTTCGGCGAGAGCCGGGTGCAGCAACAAGCTCAGGGCTTGCCTTGCACGCTCGGCGATCAGGACGTGATCGTCTCCCACGGCCTTCGTCTCCAATAGACGGGATCGACAAGTTCGGGGATCGACGCAGGGATATATTTTCTTCTCGGCCATGCCGCGGGACAGATGGATTACCGTATCGACGGCGGCGAGTTCGGCCAGACGCTCCGTGGTCCACGGGCCGTCACCGGCGCGGAAGAAGAAGGTCTGCACGGCCCCGACCGTCCCTTCGCTAAACCCATCTTTCTTCAACTCTGCCGCGTAGGAGAAATCCCCGTCCTTCCACGGCTGAATCAATGTGAATAGGGAGACTCGATCCGTGCTACCGCTCAACCGACGCACCAATTCCTCCATTACGACCGCCGATCCTGTGCGTAATTCGCCGGCTATGGCGACCGTTCCCCGCACGGCCAAAGGACACATAACGTCGATCACCTTGATACCTGTCTCCAACGGCTCGGGGCCGAGTTTGCGCGGACGCGGACCGGCAAGAAGTTTCACCGCTCGGCTAAACGTATTTCGATTCAGGGGAACCTCAGCGTGACGGAGCGAGTTCAGCACGGTCGCTCCGCGTGGTGTTTCCCCCGGTGGAGATGAGATGACACCGCGCACAATTCCGCCGCCAGGCCGTTGAATCACCTGGACGGTAATCGTCCGGCAGTTAGCCTCGTCGCTGACCGCGAGTTCCGTGAGCAGATCGGGCAAGGAGTGCGGATCGAAAAGGGCCTCGATCATTTCACCGCGTGTTGCGACCAGACGACCAATTCGATTGGCGAAGTCATCCGGCAAACCGTGGGCGTCGAGGGTTTCAGCAACCATCGTTGGCATCCTCTCTTTCAGTTTGGCGCGAGCAACATGCAGACGGTTGTTCACCGTCGTTGTCGAAATGCCGAGGAAGTTGGCTATGTCCTGGTGCGAGCACTCATGGACGTAGAACAGTGTCGCCGGCTCCCGAAGGGGAGCCGGGAGTTTCGCGATAGCAGCCAGGGCGGCTCGGACGTGTTGGTGCTGGTCCAGTTGGTCATCCGGCAGAGCGCGCTCGGTTGAAAGGTTCTCTGCGGCGTCAAGAGGAACGATCTCGAACTGCCTGCGTCGGAGCACGCGAAATGCCTGATGCCGGACAATGCCGCGTAGCCAGCCGGGAAACGCTGCGGGATCAGACAGGCTCGGCAAGCTCGACCACGCGGCCAGAAATGCCTCCTGCACGGTGTCTTCCGCCTGCTGGAAGTCGCCGAGCAACACCAGCGCCGAGCCAAACGCGAAGTGCTGAAACCGTCGTGTAAGCTCCACAAAGGCGTTCGGGTCGCCCTCTGCGGCGATGTGGACAAGTTGTTCGAGATCATCCATTGCGTGTCCCTCGCCCCTAAAGTGCCAGCAGAGGGGTTCGACCTTTTGCTTTCGTCGGCAATTTTTTTGGATCGTAGCCAGGACAGCCCTAAAATCGGAATCCTTTTAATTGCGGGACGCCTCCGATCCGAAGGACGCCAAGGTACTGCTCCATGCGCGAGCGAAGTTGTCGCGTGGATGGCCATGCCTCAACCTCTGGGTCGCTTTGATTGCAGAGCGGCTGCTGTCGGCGTACAGCGGTCGGTCGACATGCAGCAGCGAAGGTCAGCTCACCACCCTTGCCGGACCTGCGTATGTAATCAATACCCCTACGACGCTGGGTTTTCCAGAATGCTTTGTTTCAAATGAATTCTTTGTAAGTGTGAACCATCTCACACTTCTCGATCAACCCCTGAACTATTCTACCAAGCATGAGCGGATGGCACCTTGTACCGAGCCATCCGCTTGTTTGTCGGGCGGAGACCCGCGATGATCAAAATTACGATCTCTTACCGCCGCGAAGATTCCGAGGCGATTACTGGAAGGATCTTCGACCGGCTCAGCACAATTTACGGACGCGACGCGCTGTTCCGAGATATCGACAGCATCCCGCCGGGGATCGACTTTCGCGACCACATTGCCAACGCCTTACATAGCAGCGACATCGTCGTCATTATTATTGGACCGCGGTGGCTGGGGCGAGCACAAGGGGGTCACTCTCGCATTGACGCGGAAACCGATTTCGTTCGGATCGAGGTGGAAACCGCGCTCAAACTAGGGATCCCTGCCATCCCCGTGCTGATTGGCACAACGCGGATGCCGCGCCCGGAACAACTGCCCGAAACCTTGCGGGAGCTGGCATTTCGTAATGCCGTTAAGATCGACACGGGGCAGGACTTCGACCTGCACATGGGCCAATTCATCCGCGATCTCAACGAGATCATCGAGAGGCGGACGGCCGAGCGCGACGCGGTAGAACCAGGGGCACAGCGCTCGGCGGTAGTGCGCATCGCAGCTGCGAGCCGGAGCGGACCGCCGAAATCGTCGAGGACGGCAATTCTCGTCGGCATCGGCCTACTCGTTCTTCTCGTTATCGCCGGTATCGGTTTTGTCACCCAGCAAACATCTGCGCGTCAAGAACCGGTGTCTCTGAAAGTCTTCGCTAAAGATGACGTAGGTACACTATTCCAGAACACGACGAATAGGTTGGAGACTGTAGCATTTAATGCTAAGGGTACATGGGCTGCTATTCCTTCGGATAATTCTGATCCTACAATTCCTAGAACTGCCAAAGGTTACATATCACCAGCTGGCGACCCCAACTTTCCTTCTGCCAAAACCCCATGTATCAGAGCCCCTATAGGAGCGTTAATAGTAATGGGAAATGATGATAAATGTAAGGCCTATGGTGAACAAGGTTCATTTGATCTGAGTTCCGGAGAAACCGTTCGTTTTTTGATGAATGATGTACATACCATGTACAACGATAACCAAGGATCAATTGATGTTTATATCTCAATAAAATAACCCCTCCGCCGAAGGATCGGGGACCCACGTGGATCCGAAAAGGCGAGTGCTCCAAGCGGGCGCTCATGCCCATATGAGGGAGTTGGTGATGATGACTGCCATGGAGCCAGAGAGGTGACTGGTTTCTCGGCAAAACGCCGCGCGGGCTGCCTTCCCTTGGGGCCTTCGAGCATCCAGCGCCCAGTGCAAGAAAGGTCCACGATTGAGTTGACCACGCGGGCGCGCTGATCTGTCGGCAAACAAAGTGCGGAATGTCTCTTGTCGGCGTTGCCTTACTCGCATGAATATATGTTGATAAGTTAGCAAATATCTGCTAAGGTCGGGAGTTGCCAATTCCTTCGGGAGCTAATCGCCGTGAGCCGTGAATTATCGCGCTTTTGTCGGTGTTGGCGCCCCCCGCCCGTGGTTCTTCCACGTATCGGGACAACCGAGCCTGATCTGGACCTCATAAAACAGGTGGAACTGGGGTCGGATCCGGAATGCCAAGGGAGAGGCAGATGACCGGTTTCGCTGAAGTGTTGCGATGGACGGCGCTGGTAATGCTCAGCTGCGTCGTGCCGCTCGGCATCTTTGTCGGCCGCAACAACATCCGCGCCTTCAGACGCGAAATAGTGCGCGACCTCGAACGGCTGTTCAGCTTTGCCAGCCTGCCCAACGGCGCGCCATTGATCATCCCCTCCTTCGAGCTCGTAAAGTATAAGTACGACCCCGAGTCCAATCCCGAACGCGACTTGCACGATGATCCCCACAGGTTTGCCTATTATCTGCTGCCTGTCGCGATCTACGTCATCTTGACGGCGCTCGGGTTCCGCATGGCGTTCATGCCGGATGTGGCGCCTCTGCCGAACTATTTTGCTTTCCCGATCAGTGTTCCCGATAATCTGTCGGCTGCCGATCGCCCGTTTCTCGGCGCTCTGACCTATACGTTCATCGGCAGTTATATCTGGACAATTCAATATTTGATCCGGCGAATATCGAATTTTGATCTCGCGCCGATCTCGTTCTTCCAATCGATCGGCCACATACTGCTCGCCGTATTCACGATCGCCGCAATCTGGCACAGCCAGATCTTCGCCTCGCTGGGTCCGCATGCGATGGTCGTCATCGCCTTCCTGGTCGGTTTCTTTCCGACCCTGTGCATGGACGCGCTGATGGCGAAATTCCCTTGGCTGCGGCTGCGGCGGGTGAGCCCCGAGAGCCAATCCCTGCAGGAGGAGTTTCCGCTCGACATGATCCTCGGCATCGACCCGTTCATGAAGCTGCGCCTTGCCGAGTTCGAGATCGAGGACGTGCAGAACCTGGCGACGATCAACCCGATCCAGATCTTCGTCGAGACCCCCTACGGCCTCTACGAGGTCATCGATTGGGTCGCGCAGGCGCAGCTGATCCTGGCGGTCGGCTCCTCACGCACCCTGCGGCTGCGCGAGCTCAACATCCGCACGATTTTCGACCTCGAAAAGGCGTTGGACAGCCCGGCAGTGCAAAGGCGGCTGCTGTCAGCGCTCGTCGGAGAGCCGCCCACGCCAGGCGAGACGATACAGTCGCCAGTGGGCGCCTCGGGAGGCAAACCGCACCAGCCCGTGGCGGCCGGCAACAGTGAAATGCAACTCGATCCGGCCCTCGAGCTCGAACTCGCTGGTCGCGATCATTCGCGACGATCTGCACGTTCAGCGCTTGCGGCAGATCTGGGATGTGATCAGCGATCGGCTGGAACAGCGTCCGGTCTCGCCGGCGGATGTGCCGGTTCGAAATGTCCCGCTCCCGGCAGCCGCAGAATGACCCCGAATAAGCCTCAGGCTGCCTTCAGAGCGTCGTAAACGGCGCTCTCGAACTCGCCGTAGAGCTTGACGGCATTGTGATCGGCAAAAGGCAGGATCTGGGCGAGGATGACGCCAGCGACGTGCTTCTGCGGGTCGAGCCAGTAGTAGGTGTTGAAGATGCCGGCCCAAGTCAGGCTTCCGGCGCTGCGGCCGTTGGGTCCGGGCTCGGTGTTGATCATATAGGCGAGGCCCCATTTGCACGGGATGCCGGGAAAGAAATCGACATCGTTGGAGCGCTGCGGCATTGCCGTCTTCAGAATGCCGGCGTTGATGTCACCGATCTGATTGCGCCCCATCAGCGCGACGGTTTCCGGCCGCAACAGCTGGGTGCCATTGAACCGGCCCTGATTGAGCAGCATCCGCAAAAATACCAGGTAATCGCGTCCGGTCGAGTAGAGACCGCCGCCGCCGCTCCAGAACTCGCGCCATGGAGGATCTTGTGCTGCTGCCGGTTCCAACGATCCATCCGGCCTGCGCTGGTGCACGCTGACCAAACGGGACTGCTGTGCCGAAGAAATGGCATAGTCGGTGTCGGTCATCCTGAGCGGCGCGAAGATGTGCTCGCGGAAATAGACTTCGAGGGGCTGGCCGCTGACGGCTTCTACCGTCCGCCCGACCCAGTCCAGATTGATGCCGTACTCCCAGCGATCACCCGGGTCGAAGACCAGCGGCAAGCGCAACGAGGCGAGCTTGCCGGTGCTCGTCGAGGGCGTGCCGGTGACTTTGACATAGCGGATCAGGTCTGCGTCCCAGGTCTCGTAACCAAAGCCAGCGGTATGGGTCAGCAGATGCCGCAGTGTGATCGGCCGCTTGGCTGGCCGCAGGCGCGGGGCGCCCGAGTCGTCGAACCCCTCCAGTACCTGGGGTGCCGCCAATTCCGGAAGCACATTGCCGATCGGCTGATCCAATTGCAGCCTGCCCTGCTCGACAAGTTGCATAGCCGCGACCGAGGTCACCGCCTTGGTCATCGACGCGAGTCGGAAGATCGTGTCGGGCGTCATCTCGGGACCGTTGGCGAGATCTCGCACGCCGAACGCGCCTTCATAGAAGATCCCCTTGTCGGTCGCCGCCACCGCGACGACCCCGGGCACCTCTTTAGCTTCCGTGGCCCGGCGCAGGACCGCATCGATCTGCGCATGCGGCTGTGCCGCCGCGCGCCCAACCGTCGCGCCGAAGGAGGCGACCGCAAGAGCTGCTGTGGCCTGGAGAATTTCGCGCCGGCTGTGTCGCCTTCTGGTCATTCGCTTTTCCGCCGTTAACTTTGCAACGCATCGTATATGCCGCGCTCGAACTCGCCGTATAGCCTCACTGCGCGGGCGTCCGCGAAAGGCAAGATCTGGGTCAGGATGACGCCGGTGACGTGCTTTTGCGGGTCGATCCAATAATAGGTGTTGAAAAGCCCGGCCCAGGTGAGGGTCCCGGCGCTGCGGCCATTGGGACCCTGCTGCGCATTGACCACAGAGGCGAGGCTGTGTCCGCAGCGAACGCCGGGAAAGAGATCGACATCGTTCGAGAGTTCCGGCATTGCCGTCTTCATGAGTCCGAGCTGGAGATTGCCGATCTGATTTTGCCCGATTTGCGCGACCGTCTCGGGCCGCAGCAGTTCGGCGCCGTTGAAGCGGCCCTGGTGTAGAAGCATTTGCAAGAAGGCGAGATAGTCGCGCCCGGTCGACAGCAGGCCCCCGCCGCCGCTGAAGAACTCGCGGTGCGATATCTCCATCGTGATCGGCTCTAAGCTTCCGTCCGGTTCGCGGCGATGCACGCGGACGAGGCGAGACGCGTGGTCGGCGGAAGCAACAAAACCCGTGTCCGTCATGCCGAGCGGGGCAAAGATATGCGCACTGAAATAGGCGTCGAGCGGCTGTCCGGCGACTGCTTCGACCGCGCGTCCGACCCAATCGATGTTGATGCCGTACTCCCAGCGTTCGCCCGGATCGAAAACGAGCGGCAATCGCAACCCTGCCAGCTTGCCAGTCATAAAGGAGGGCATGCCGGTTGCGCCGACATAGCGGATCAGCTCCGGGTCCCAGACCTCATAGCCGAAGCCGGCTGTGTGGGTCAGCAGATGGCGCAACGTGATCGGGCGTTTGGCCGGGCGCAATCGTGGCGCGCCCGAGGTGTCGAAGCCCTCGAGGACCTGGGGTGCGGCCAATTCAGGAAGGATATTGCCGATCGGCTCGTCGAGCCAGAGCTTGCCCTGCTCGACGAGCTGCATCGCCGCGACCGAGGTCACCGCCTTGGTCATTGACGCGATGCGGAACACGCTGTCGCGGGTCATTGCGGGGCCGTCGACAATATCGCGCAGTCCAAACGCCCCCTCGTACAAGACTGCGGTGTCGGTCGCCGCCAATGCGACGACACCCGGCACCTCTTTGGTGTCGGCGGCTCGGCTTAGGGCTGCATCGATGCCGGCGAGTGATTGCATCGATTCCTCCTTGCGCAGTTTCTCTTCCGTCACAGTTGACCGCGCTACTGCCGGTCAATTCGCCGCCAATTCGCTCCGCCCGCGCAGCGCCAGTAGCCCCGTCGCCACCGCGGCGATTACCGCGAAGATGCAGGCGCTCAGAAAGATGTGCGTCGGCGCCATCTTCAGAGAGAGTAGATAGCCGCCCAGCACGGGTGCGGCGATGCCGCCGAGGCGGCCAATGCCGAGCGCCCAGCCGAGGCCGCTCGTGCGCATGCGCGCCGGATAGAGCTTGCCGCAGGTCGCATTAGCTCCGGTCTGGCTGCCGATGATCGTCATCCCGCAAAGGAAGATGACGGCGAGCAGGATCGCGTAAGGCAGTACGACCAGCGAGATCACGGCGATAAACACGGCGCCGATCGCATAGTGAAACGCCAGCGACCGCTCGGGACCGACGCGGTCAATCAGCAGACCGAGGTAGAGAACCGCGAAGATCGCACCGAGATCGCGGAGGCTCGAAGCAAACACCGCGCTGGCCGGCGTCATGCCGATCAGATGCAAGACCTCGGGCAGCCAGTAACCGAACAGGAAAAGGTTCATCAAGCTGCAGAAGAAGATGATCCAGAGCAGGATCGTCTGTAGCGCATAGCCTTTGCCGAACAGCATCTTGATCGGATTTTCATGGGCGATGTCGACGGCGTGAAGCTCGGTCTGGCCCGCGACGATGTCTAGGCGCGTGAGCAGCGCCGCCTCACCTCGCGACAGATTGGCCTTGCGAGCGAGAAATCTCGGCGATTCCGGCAGCCACAATGCCAGCACCGGAACCAGCACCAGCGGGAACACCCCGCCGAGGATGAAAATGACCGGCCAGCCGAAATGGGGCAGCAGCGCAGCCACGATCTGCCCGCCGACAAAGCCCGCCGATCGGCGCTCCGGTAAAGCTCGCCATGATCATCGTCGCGCGCAGCCGGTGCGGAGCGTAGTCGCCCGTCAAGGTGGCCGCCCCGGGAAACGCGCCGCCGATGCCCAACCCGGTGAAGAACCGCAACACCGTCAGCATGAGCAGCGAGGGGGAAAAGGCGCTGAGCAGCGAGGCGACGCCAAAGATAGTGACACTGGCGAGCAACAACGGCTTGCGGCCGACCCGATCGCCGATCGGCCCGGCCGAGAGGGCGCCGAACAGGATACCGATGCTCGACCACAGGAACGCGGTCGTGAAGGCCGGTCCAGGCAAGTTCCAGACGTGAGTCAGGGACGGCACCGCCCACGCGACCGAATTGATGTCGTAACCATCGCAGATCTGGATCAAGGTACAGAGCGCCGCGACGCGGATCTGCAGACCGCCGATCCGCTGGTTCTCGAGCGCCGTCTCCGTTGCCGATAGAGCCCTTCCACCATTGCCGTCTTCCGCTTGCCCCCCGTAAGGTCTGTTGCACGTTCGGGGGCGCTGCGCAAGCCCCCGACGTGGCGCGATTCTCCTTGGCCACGATGTAGGACCCACCGTTGTTCGGATAGGCCTCGATTGTTTGGCGGTAGGAGATGTAGAGCACCGCCAAAACGACGAGAATGGCGGCCATGATCGGCCGGATCAGGTGCAAGCCCTCTGTACCCAGAGGGATCAAGATCGTCAGCGCGGCCTCTGGGTCCATGCCGAGGATCCGAGGCCGTCCAAACCCATCGCCGGAACGCCCTCGAGCGCCGTGATCTTGCGCGTCTTACCTTCCCGGTTCGCCAGCCTTCGCCCGATCAGTATTCCCCAGAAATCCATTCTTGCCCTTCGCCCTCGTGCGCCCCACCTGAACTGGGAACAGGGGTGAAGGAATGGATGTCCCGACAGAGGCGCGTTTCTCGGATTGAGAGCTCGCGCTATGCTTTGAGAAGACCTCTGTCGGCACCAGCCGCCCTTGCATGACCAGTGAGGATTCCGATGAACGACGTAGCTCCGATGCGTCAGCTCAGCGCCGTCACACAGCCGATCAGCCCGGCCAAGTTCGCTCATTTCGTACTGCGGACCGGGCAGTTCGAAACGATGGCCAACTGGTATCAGACTGTGCTCGCGGCGCGGGTGGTGTTCCGCGACGAGCGGCTGTGCTTTCTGTCGTATGACGACGAGCACCATCGCTTGGCGCTGATCCACATCCCGGGCCTGCCGGTCCGCGATCCCGACGCGGTCGGGACGGACCACGTCGCCTATTCCTACAACGACCTCGGCGAGCTGCTGTCGACCTATCGACGGCTGAAAGCGGCGGGCATCGTGCCGCATTGGCCGATCAACCATGGCGTCACCACCTCGATGTATTACCGCGATCCCGACAACAACCGGGTCGAGCTGCAGATCGACAATTTCGCGACCCCGACCGAGCTCGACGGCTATTTCCACAGCCGTGCCTTTGCCGAGAACCCGGTCGGGGTGACCTACGATCCGGACGAGCTTTGCCGCCGCTACGAGGCCGGCGAGGCGATGGCTGACTTGCTCCGCATCCCGCCGCTGCCCGAAGGAAAGACCCCTTGGGACATGCTGGCAAGGCACTGATCGCCTCTTAACTCCGAACAAGGGTGGCGGGAGGTTCCAATGCCGGCAGGACCGCAGATGCGCGATCTGTGGGACAACCCGATGGGGACGGACGGGTTCGAATTCATTGAATATACCGGGCCCGACCCGCAGGCGCTGGCCGCGCTGTTCGATCGCATGGGGTTTGTCGCGGCAGCACGCCACCGCTCGAAGAACGTCACCCTCTACAAGCAGGGCGAGGTCAATTTCATCCTCAACGCCGAGCCGGGAAGCTTCGCGCAGGCCTTTGCCCGATTGCACGGGCCGTCGGTCTGCGCGATCGCCTTCCGCGTCGCCGATGCCGCGAAGTCCTATGAGCGGGCAATCGCGCTCGGCGCCAAACCGGTGCACGGCAAGGTCGGGCCAATGGAGCTCAATATCCCGGCTATCGAGGGTATCGGCGGCAGTCTGATATACCTCGTGGATCGGTACGGCGACCGCACGATCTATGATGTCGACTTCGTCCCGCTCCTCACTGGCCGGGCGCCTTCCGGGGTCGGGCTCACCGCGATCGACCACCTGACCCACAATGTCCATCGCGGGCGGATGGAGCTGTGGGCCGAGTTCTACGAGCGACTCTTCAACTTTCGCGAGATCCGCTACTTCGACATCGAAGGCAAGTTGACCGGCCTCAAGTCGAAGGCGATGACGAGCCCGTGCGGACGGATCCGCATCCCGATCAACGAGAGCGCCGACGACAAATCGCAGATCGCGGAGTACCTCCAAGCTTACCACGGCGAGGGCATTCAGCACATCGCGCTCGCCACCGCCGACATCTACGCGACCGTCGAGGCGCTTCAGTCGCGCGCCGTCTCGTTCATGTCGGTCCCGGACACCTATTACGAGGCGATTGATAGCCGGGTGCCGGGGCACGGCGAGGATCTCTCGCGACTGCAACGCGACCGGATATTGATCGACGGCGCGCCAGGGGACGGGCAGGGGCTCCTGCTGCAGATTTTCACCGAGACGGTGATCGGCCCGATCTTCTTCGAGATCATCGAGCGGAAAGGGAATGAGGGTTTCGGTGAGGGCAACTTTCGGGCCCTTTTTGAATCGATCGAGCGCGATCAGATCCGCCGCGGCGTCCTCAAATCCGATTCCGTGTGACTAAACGTCGAATGGAACGCGCTGGCCTCTGAGAGCGGACGGTGCTACACCATCCATGCTGTATGCACGCCCGCAGGAGAGGTCGCGCGAATAGGCGCGGCGCCGAAGGAGCAACCGCCCCGGAAACTCTCAGGCAAAAGGACCGCGGGCGGAAGGGCGCTCTGGAAAGCAGCGGCCGGAAATAGGTTCCGGCAGCTCACCGAAGGAGTAAGCCCGGCCGTGGCTCGCCCGCGGCCGTGGTGAATCTCTCAGGGTCCACGACAGAGGGGGCAAAGTACGGACGCTTTGGCGTCCGCTCTGTCGGAGGTGCGCGGGTGACCCTTACCGAGACGGCGGCGCCGCTCAAGCGGACGCCACTTTACGCTCTCCACCGCGAGCTCGGCGCGAGGATGGTGCCCTTCGCCGGCTACGAGATGCCGGTCCAATATGCGAGCGGCGTCCTCGCCGAGCATCTCCACACCCGGTCCCAGGCGGGGCTTTTCGATGTCTCGCATATGGGCCAAATCAGGCTTTCCGGCGCCGGCTGCGTCATGGCGCTCGAGCAGCTCGTGCCGGGCGATCTCGAGGCCCTGGCGGCGCTGCGGATGCGCTATACGCTGCTTCTTAACGAGACCGGCGGCATCCTCGATGATCTGATGGCGACGCGGCTCGCGGATGGGCTCTTCCTCGTCGTCAACGCCGCGCCCAAGGAGGCCGACCTCGCACATCTTCGTGATCGTCTGGGCGCGAGCGCGAGCATCGAGCCGCTCGCCGATCGGGCATTGCTGGCGCTTCAGGGCCCCGCAGCAGCGACCGTCTTGGCCCGCTTCATCGAAGGGATCGCCCAGCTGCGGTTCATGTCGGCGGCGGAGGTGACTATCGGCGGCCAGCATTGCCTGGTCGACGCGCTCTGGCTACACCGGCGAGGACGGCTTTGAGATCTCGCTGCCGGCCTGCGAGGCCGAGGGATTCGCCCGTCGGCTGATCGCCGAGCCCGAGGTGCTGCCGATCGGTCTCGGCGCCCGCGATTCGCTGCGCCTCGAGGCCGGGCTCTGCCTTTTTGGGCACGACATCGATGAAACCACGACGCCGGTCGAGGCGGATCTCGCCTGGACGATCGGCAAGAGGCGGCGCGCCGAGGGCGGCTTCCCCGGTGCCGCGACGGTGCTGCGTCAGCTCGCAGAAGGCACGAGCCGCAAGCGCGTCGGCATCCGTCCGGATGGGCGTGCGCCGGCGCGCGAAGACACCGAGATCGTCGACGGCGCTGGAAACAGGTTAGGGAAAGTAACGAGCGGCGGCTTCGGCCCTTCGGTCGGGGGGCCAGTCGCAATGGGCTACGTCGCTTCCACCAATGCCGCGGATGGCGCGGCCTTGCAGCTTCTGGTGCGTGGCGTCGCGCGGCCAGCGCGGATCGTCCGTCTGCCATTCGTCCCGACCCGCTATTACCGCGGCTGACCGCGTGGAGCTGATCGCGATGCAAGCGTCGTGCGTCCTTCGAGACAGCTGCTTCGCAGCTTCTTCAGGATGAGAAATTTTCTTAATGCCTCAAAACTCCCCTCATGCTGAGGAGCGCCCATTGGGCGTGTCTCGAAGCACGCACCGATACAGGGGTTAGTTTTTTGCAGGCTCTCAGGAGGAAATACTGATGGCCCTACTTCGCTTCACGAAGGACCATGAATGGGTGCGGCTCGACGGCGACTTGGCGGTCGTCGGCATCACCGATTATGCGCAGTCGCAACTCGGCGACGTCGTCTATGTCGAGCTGCCCGAGATCGGCCGCCGCGTCGAGAAAGGGAAAGAGACCGCAGTCGTCGAATCGGTAAAGGCGGCGAGCGAAGTTTACGCGCCGGTATCGGGAGAGGTGGCCGAGGTCAATGACGCGCTCGCCGCCGACCCGGCCGCGGTCAATGCCGATCCGATCGGCGAGGGCTGGTTTTTCAAATTGCGCCTTGCCGATCCCAAAGAGCTCGACGGGCTTTTAGACGAAGACGCCTATAAGCGCTTTGTCGAGGAACAGAGCTGATGCGCTATCTGCCGCTCACCGCGGGCGATCGTGCGGAGATGCTGGCCGCAATCGGGATCGAATTCGATCGATGCTTTGTTCGACGACGTCCCCGCGGCGGCGCGTCTCGCTGGGCCAGTCGATCTCCCCAGGGCGATGGGCGAGATCGAGGTCGAGCGGTTGGTGTCGCGCATGGCGGCGCGAAACGTCGCCGCCGGCTCGGTTCCGTTCTTCATCGGCGGCGGGGTGTACCGCCATCACATCCCGGCAGCCGTCGACCACCTGATCCAGCGCGGCGAGTTCCTGACCTCCTACACGCCCTACCAGCCGGAGATCTCTCAGGGGACATTGCAGTATTTGTTCGAATTCCAGACCCAAGTCGCGCTGGTGACCGGGATGGAAGTCGCCAACGCCTCGCTCTATGACGGGGCAACCGCCTGCGCCGAGGCGGTGATGATGGCCAACCGCGTCACCGGCCGTCATAAGGCCGTGCTGTCGGGCGGGCTTCATCCGCATTACCGCGAGGTCTGCGAGACCTATGGGCGGTTCGTCGGGTTCGAGCTTTCGGTGCAGGACCCCTCGGCCGAAGAAGATCTCGCTGGGCTCGTCGATCGCGACACCTCCTGCGTCGTGGTGCAGAACCCCGATTTTTTCGGCGAGATTCGGGATTACTCCGGGCTCGCGCGGATCTGCCACGATGCCGGCGCCCTGCTGGTCGTCGTGGTCACGGAGATCCTGTCGCTCGGCGCCATTCGCCCGCCCGGCGAGATGGGCGCGGATATCGTTGCGGCCGAAGGCCAATCGCTCGGCAATGCCCTCAACTTCGGCGGGCCCCATGTCGGGCTGTTCGCCACCCGCGACAAGTTCGTGCGTCAGATGCCGGGGCGCCTCGTCGGGCAGACCGTCGACGCCGATGGCCGGCGGGGCTGGGTCCTGACCTTGTCGACCCGCGAGCAGCACATTCGGCGCGAACGGGCGACCAGCAACATCTGCACCAACGCGGGCTTATGCGCGCTTGCTTTCACAATCCATCTGGCGCTGCTCGGCGAAGCGGGTTTGACGCGGCTCGCGCGCCTCAATCATGCCGCGGCGGTCTCGCTCGCCGAGCGGCTCGAGCGGGTGCCCGGGGTAAGCCTCCTGAATAGCGCCTTTTTCAACGAGTTCGCGGTTCGGCTGCCGCGGCCGGCGGCAGAGATCGTCGAATTGCTCGCCGGAAAGGGCGTCCTCGCCGGGGTTCCGGTCAGCCGCTTCTATCCCGACAACGACGCGCTGGCGGATCTGCTGCTAGTGGCCGCGACCGAGATGACGACCACCGGAGACATCGACCGGCTTGAAGCAGGCTTGCGCGAGGTGCTGTCATGAATGATTGGAGCCGAGCCGTCAGCGGCTACGAACCCGACGCTTCGGCGTCGGTCGCGACCGCTATCGGCAATCGCGGGCTTCAGATCGAAGAGGTGTTGATCTTCGAGCAGAACTCGCCAGGGCATTGCGGCGTCGATCTGCCCAAGCCGGCGCCGTTTCGCAACCGCCTCGGTGGTCTCGAACGGCAGGGCACGATCGGCCTCCCTGGGCTCAGCGAGCCGCAGGTCGTGCGGCACTTCACCCGCCTCTCGCAAAAAAACTACGCGATCGATACCGGGCTCTACCCGCTCGGTTCGTGCACGATGAAGCACAACCCGCGCCTCAATGAGAAACTGGCGCGCCTCCCCGGTCTCGCCGACATTCACCCGCTGCAGCCGGTATCCACCGTGCCGGGAGCACTCGAGCTGATCGACACGCTGGCGCATTGGCTCAAGACACTGACCGGTATGCCGGCGGTCGCATTGAGCCCGGCCGCGGGCGCGCATGGCGAGCTCTGCGGGATAATGTCGATCCGCGCGGCTCTCGAGGCGCGCGGCGACCGGCGGACCCGGGTTCTGGTTCCGGAATCGGCGCACGGCACGAACCCGGCGACCGCGGCGGCGTGCGGCTACGCGGTAGATGCAATTCCCGCCGACGCGACAGGGCGAGTCGACCGTGCCGCACTAGAAGCGAAGCTCGGACCCGATGTCGCGGCGCTGATGCTGACCAACCCGAACACCTGCGGGCTGTTCGAGCGGGAGATCATAAAGATAGCCGAAGCGGTGCATCGGGCAGGCGCGTTCTTCTACTGCGACGGCGCGAACTTTAACGCGATCGTCGGGCGCGTCCGGCCCGCCGATCTCGGCATCGACTGTATGCACATCAACCTGCACAAGACGTTTTCCACACCGCATGGCGGCGGCGGGCCGGGAAGCGGGCCGGTGGCGCTGAGCGCCAGCCTCGCCCCCTACGCGCCATTGCCGTGGATCGTGCACGGACCGGACGGCCTCGAACTGGTCGAGCACAAGACCGGCGCGGCGAAAAATTCGCTCGGGCGGCTGAAGGGGTTCCACGGCCAGATGGGCATGTTCGTGCGCGCGCTCGCCTACATGATGAGCCACGGCTCGGATGGGCTGCGGCAGGTGGCCGAAGACGCGGTGCTCAACGCCAATTACCTGCGCACCCGGCTCGCTGACGATCTCAGCCTGTCCTTCCCCGGCCCGTGCATGCACGAGGTGCTGTTCGACGACCGCTTTCTGAAGGACACCGGGGTGACGACGCTCGATTTCGCGAAGGCGCTGATCGACGAGGGATATCATCCGATGACGATGTACTTCCCGCTGATCGTGCACGGGGCGATGCTGATCGAGCCGACCGAGACCGAGAGCAAGGCGTCACTCGACCAGTTCATCGCCGTCGTCAAGGCGCTCGCCGCAGACGCGCGGTCGGGAGGCACGGCGCATTTCCGTGCGGCACCGGTCCACACGCCGCGGCGCCGCCTCGACGAAACTGCCGCCGCCCGCAAGCCGGTGTTGCGCTGGCGCCCGGACCCGGTGCAGCGGCAAGCCGCTGAATAGCGAAGGGCCAAAGCCCCTCTCCGCCCTTTAAGGGGGGAGAGGGAGGGGCCCAACCCGCAGGGTTGGGAGGGTGAGGTGGGTGGAGTCGCGGGCTAGCGGAGTGGCCCCCCTCACCCTAACCCTCTCCCCCCGGCCGGCGGGGGGAGAGGGAAATTCACGAAGACGTCGCTTGAGAGATTTGGATAGAATGTCGGCTGACCGCATCCATCTGAGCGTCGAAGAGGCGCGCGAGCATTCCGAGCGCGCGCTGCGCGGCATCGGCTACGATGCCGACGAGGCGCGGATCATCGCCGATCACGCGATCGATGCGGCGCTGTGCGGCTACGAGTATTCGGGGCTGGCGAAACTCCTCAATATCCCCGAGCACCGGCGGTTCAAGCGGCCACGATATGCGATGAAAGTGCTGCGCGAGACGGAAATCTCGACCCTCTGCGACGGCGGCAATAATGTCGGCATGCTGGTTATGTATCACGCGGCCCGCGCGGCGATCGACAAGGCGGCGGCCCGCGGGATCGCAGTGGTTGGTGTCAGCAATACCTGGATGAGCGGGCGCAGCGCCTATTACATGGAGATGATCGCCAAGGCCGACCTCGTCGGCATGCATACCGCGGCCTCGGCGCGCAGCGTCGCTCCGTTCGGCGGCGCTCGGCCGGCGCTCGGCACCAACCCGATTGCCTTTGGCATGCCATCGTCCCGCGGTCCGGTGGTCCTCGACATGGGGACCTCGGCGTTTATGGGGACCGACCTGACCTATCGCGAAAGACTGGGGCAGCTGCTGCCCGAGGGGGTGGCGGTCGATGCCGAAGGGCAGCCGACGCGCGATCCGGCCATGGCGAGGCTCGGGGCCTTGCTCCCGTTCGGCGGCTACAAGGGCTTCGGGCTCGCTTTCATCGTTCAAGCCTTGGGTGTGCTCGCCGGCTCGGCTCTCGACCCGGACAAGGACGACGGCTACCTGTTTGTCGTGCTGAAACCCGACTTGCTGATCGATCCCGACGATTTCAAACAGCAGCTCAGCGATCTGATCGATCGCATCAAGGCCACCCCGCGCCAGCCCGGCGTCAGTGAAATCCGCATTCCGGGTGAGCGCGCGTTTCGCTGCCGTGAACACGCACTAAGCGACGGGATCGAGATCGATCGCGTGGTCTACCAAGCGCTCAAATCGCTGCATCTTGACTAGAGACCGCGCAGCGAGGTCACTGGAGCCCGATGGGAACCGCCCGGCTCTCCTGGTTGCTCGCGCCGTGGCACGTCGCTGCTTTGGCAACCGGCGCGAAGTCCTTCCGCGACAATCCGGTCATCGGCAGCCCGGTGCTCAATCGCGCAGGATTGCATGTCGCGCGCGTAAGGCTCGCCCATCGCATGGCGGAATGGCGCCGCCGCCAGCTGCTGGCTCTGATATCGCAGGAGGACCGCGCGGCATTCACGCGTGACGGTTTCATCCTGAAACCGGACTTTTTACGTGCCGCCGATTATTCGGTGCTGAAGGAGCAGGTCTTGTCGTTCCGCGGACCGGTGCGGCACCAGCTCCAGGGTGACGCGCTGACCCGGCGCATCGCGCTCGACCGCCGCGTCCTGGCACATTTGCCGGCTTTGCGCGGCCTGGTCGAAAGCCCGCAATGGCTCGGGCTCGTGCGCTATGTCGGCTCGTACATGCTCGAACCGCTGATCTACATTCAAACGATCTTCTCGCATGTGCGCGAGGCGGAGCCTGATCCGCAGACGCGATTGCACGCCGATGCGTTTCATCCGTCGGTCAAGGCCTGGTTCTTTTTGACGGATGTCGGCGAGGATGAGGGCCCCTTCATCTATGTCCCAGGGTCGCACCAGCCGACCCTCAGGCGCCTCGCTTGGGAACGCAAGGCCTCGATGACTGCGGCGCGCAACGCCGATTTCCAATCCGCCCGCGGCTCCTTGCGGATCACACAAGAGACGGTGCGCCGCCTCGGCTTTGGCGAACCCAAGGCCTTCGCGGTTCCGCAGAATACCCTGGTGGTGGCCGACACCGTCGGCTTCCACGCGCGCGGCCTGAGCGCGCGCCCATCGGTTCGTCTCGAGATCTGGGCCTACGGGCGCCGCAGTCCGTTCTTGCCTTGGCTCGGCTTCGACCTCGCCGCGATGCCGTTCGTCAAGGGGCGCGCAGTGCCCCTCTATTGGTCGGCCATGGATATCGCCGAAGGCCTGCATCTGGGCGGCAACCCTTGGCAGAACGCCGGAACCGCAGCCCCGATCGAATATCCCCCGTTCCCAACGGGTGCTGCAGGCGCTTACCGGGATTTGCCGACAAACGCCCGCCCGTAGCGGGCGAACACCTGGTTGAACTCGGCGACCGCGGCGCGCGGCCCCTCGGGATGCGACCAGATCGCGCTGATCACGGCGAGGAAATCGGCGCCGGCTTCGACCAGGGGCCCGCAATTCTCTTGCGTGATGCCGCCGATGGCGCAACACGGGACGACGGTCGTTTCGCTCCAGTCGCGCAGCAGTTCGGGATCGGCGTGGTGCTTGGCGGATTTGGTGGAACTCGGGAAGAAGGCGCCGAAGGCAACGTAATCGGCGCCGGCTTCAGCGGCGGTGATGGCACGGTCGCGGCTGGCGCCGCACGTCACCCCGACAATGCGGTCGGGGCCGAGGAGGCGCCGGGCCTCGACGTAGGGCATGTCTTCCTCGCCGACATGCACCCCGTCGCAATCGAGCTCGGCAGCGAGGTCGGGGCGGTCGTTCATGACGAACGCGACGCCGCGGTCCTGGGCGATCGGCCTCAAGACCCGCGTCGCGCGGCGGACCGCATCGTCGTCGCAATCCTTCAGACGCAGCTGCAGGGAGGCGACATCGCCGCCGGCAAGCGCCTCTTCGAGCTCCCTCGCGAACCTGTCGGGGTCGAGCGCGGGCGGTGTGATCAGGTAGAGCCGAGTCGTCGCCCGCGTCTCGCGTTGCGCCAAGGGATTAGCCTTTGCCTTAACACCCGATCCCGCCTTTTTATCAAACCGGGCGAGTTTAGGCGAGAACCTCGGCTCGATGCGGCTCGACGCGCTGGAGCGCCAAGAGCTGCCGCGATAAGACGGCCGGCTCGACTATATTGGAGAAAAACGATGCCGAAATTTCTCGCCCTATCGCTGTCCGCCGCCTTGGCCGCAGCCGGCGCTCTGTCCTTGGGCGCCGATAACGTGCTCGCGCAGGGGGCCCAACCCAGTCTGCCCGGCGCTCCGCCGCCGGGTCTGCCCGGCGCCCCGCAGCCGACCCCGAGCTATCCACTCGGGCCGCGGTTGCCGGGAGGCGGCGGCTCCGGCAATTATGCCGTCAGCGCCGCGGCAAACGAGCACGCCGCCTTTCTGTGGGTCGTGGACAACATTCAGCACACCGTGGTCCTTTGCGAAAAGGCCGACGGCGGGAGGGATTTCACCTGCGCCAGGAAGCCGCTGCCTTGACAGCGGAGCCGTCGAAGCGCGACACCGAAGGCCGTGGGAAACTAATGGCGGGAACTCAGCGGATGGCGCTCTCCGAGGTGAAGGCTCTCACTTTCGACGTGTTCGGCACCGTGGTGAACTGGCGGGACAGTATCGCGCGCGAGGCGAAAAGTTTTCTCGGGCCGAAGGGCTATGAGAAGGATTGGCACGCCTTTGCGGATCGCTGGCGGGCCCGCTATCAGCCGGCAATGGAGAAGGTGCGGAAGGGCGAGCGGCCCTGGGCCAGGCTCGACGACCTGCATCGCGAGAACCTGGTCGAGCTCTTGAAGGAAGTTGAAATCAGCGGTCTCGACGACGCGGAGATCGACCACCTCAACCGCGCCTGGCACCGCCTCGACGGGTGGCCCGACAGCGTCGAAGGGCTCACCCGCCTCAAGCGCAAATTCGTCCTTGCGACATTGTCTAACGGCAACATCGCGCTGATGGTCAATATGGCCAAATACGCCGGATTGCCGTGGGATGTCATCCTCGGCGCGGAGGTCGCCCGCGCCTACAAACCGCAGCCCGAAGCCTACGACCGCAGCGCTGCGCTGCTCGACCTCAAACCCGAGCAATGTATGATGGTAGCGGCGCATAACGGCGATCTGGTCGCTGCGCGCGGGCGCGGCTTCCATACCGCCTTCGTCAGCCGGCCGCTCGAACACGGCCCCAACAAGACCCGGGACCTCAAGGCCGAGCATGATTTCGATGTGATAGCTAACGATTTTATTGATCTGGCTACCAAGCTCGGCTGCTGAGGGATTCAGCCCCGGGATCCACCAAATCCAGTCGCCGAGGTCGAGGCGCTGTTTGGCGCCGATCATCTCCTCCTCGAGACCCGGCAAAAGGAGCGTCGAGCGCCGAAAAACGCTGCTTGCGCGCGCCCGCTCGGACGGCCAAGTGACGGCTGGCACCGCGTATCTTGCCCACTTGTTGGTCGAGGACGACCTCGCAGAAATCCTGATCGCTATCGGCAATCAGCGTCTCCCGCTTAATGTCGGGATCGCTGCCGTCGAACACTGGAACTACGAGCGCGCAAGTGCCGCGAGGGGCAAGCTGAGCTCTGCCGCGACCAAAAGAAGATGCTCGGCCGAGGATAGCGTCGAAGCGTTGATCACGGTGCCGTCTCCCTGGTGATCATGAGTATGGTTGTGTGCGGTCGGCCGCATCTCATCCGATCGAGGGTGGCAAAGTTCTCCGGCGGCTCAAGCTTTCGCTGTCTTCACGGCAGTGGCGGCCTGCCGGGCGCGCGGCAGGCGGATTGTGAATTCGGTGAACTCGCCGACCCGGCTGTCGACCTCGATCGTGCCGCCATGCTGCTGGGTGACGATGTCCCAACTGATCGACAAGCCGAGCCCAGTGCCCTCGCCGGTCGGCTTTGTCGTGAAAAACGGCTGAAACAGCTTGTCTCTGACTTCGGGCGGAATGCCGATGCCGTTGTCGCGGATGCGGATGTCGACCGCCTCGCCGAGATCGTGCGTTGTTACCCTGAGCGCCGGCCGGGAGTTTGTCGCGGCGCCGTCGCGCTGGCGCTTGGTGGCGGCGTAGAAGCCGTTGCCGAACAGGTTGAGGAAGACGCGGGTCATCTCCTGCGGCGCCAGCTCGATCGGCGCGAGGGTGCGGTCGAAATCGCGTTCTAAAGAGATGTTGAAGCTCTGATCCTGCGCGCGGGCGCCGTGATAGGCGAGGTTCAACGCCTCCTCGACCAACCCGTTGAGGTCGACCTCGCGGCGCTCGCCGCTGCCGCCGCGCGAATGCTCCAGCATGCTCTTGACGATGCCGTCGGCGCGGCGTCCGTGCTCGGCGATCTTTTCGAGATTGCCGGTCAGCATCCCGACGATCTCGTCGATTTCGGCGCGTTCTTCATCGGCCAGCCCGGCAATCGCCGGCGCCGCCGTCTCCTTCAGCTCGTCCAGCAATTCGACCGAGAGACCGGCAAAATTGTTGACGAAGTTGAGCGGGTTCTTGATCTCGTGGGCGATGCCGGCGGTCAATTGGCCCAAGGAGGCCATCTTTTCGGCCTGGATCAGACTCGCCTGTGCGGTTTTCAGCTCCCCGAGTGCCCGCTCGGCCGCATCGCGGGCGGCATGGATCTCGGCTTCGGCGCGCTTGCGCTCGGTGATGTCGCTGTAGATCAGCACAAAGCCGCCGCCCGGCACCGGGTTGTGGCGGACTTCCAGCACGCGCCCGTCCGGCCGCGTCCGCTCGGCCGTCCATGGACTGCCGGCATTCTCGGTGAAGCGGCGGGTCTCCGCCTCGGGATCGACGGCGCCGAACTCGCCGCGTTCTGCCAGATAGCGGACGAAATCGGTGTAGGTTCGCGGCCCGGCGAGAAACCAATCTGGCAGGCCGAGGATCTCAACGAAATTGCGGTTCCATGCGGCGAGCCGCAGCTCTTCGTCGAACCTGACGACACCGTCGCCCATGTTGTCGAAGGTAACACGCAGCACCGCCTGCTGCTGACCCAGTTCGGCGGTGCGTTCCTCGACCTGGTGTTCTAGGCGCTCCGCCGCCTCAGCCCGTTCGGCCAATAGCACATCGCGCTCGATCGCATTCTGGCGGAACACCTCGACGGCTCGCCCCATCGCCGCAATCTCGTCGCTGCCTACAACGGGTACCGCAATTTCGCGGCTGCCGCGAGCGATTGCGAACATCGCACCGCTCATCAGGTTCAATCGCCGCACGATGTTCCGGCCGACGTAGAGCCAGACGATCAGAACCGAGCCGGCGAAGCCGAGTGCCAGCAGCACGCTGATCGCCGCTGTGCTCAATCTCTGAATGCGAAGAGCCGATGCCGTCGCCCCCCGCACCTCTCGCTTGGTCGCTTCCACCAGCTGTTCGGCGGCGGCGGTGAGCTGGGTCGATAGGGTGTCGTTCTCATCGAGAAGCCGGCCGGCATCGGCGATCAGATCCAATTCATGCTGGCGCAGTTGAGGGATCGAACTCGGCCCGTCGACCAGCGTCTTCAACTTATCCACCTGCGCCAAAAACAGCGGCCGAAGCTTTGGATCAAGCATCTGCGAGCCCTTCTCGAGCTCGGCGATCGTACGGCGCAGCTGAAAGGCGAGGATCAGCAGACGCTGCTTCTGCTCGCTGACTGCAGCTTGCGCCAAGGTGTCGGCGGCGTCCGAGGCCTGCTGCTGCACCTTTTGCACCGGCCGGGCGGCCAACAGACCGGCGATCAACGGACGCAAATCTTCCCCCCGCAGCTCGGTGGCTTGCTCGGCGCCGGTCAGCAGCTTGGCGAGGTGGTCGAGCTGACTGTCATAGACGAGCAGTGTGGGCCCCATGAGCCGCCGGGTCTCGTCATTGGTGTCGAATACCCTCTGCATCAGGTCCTTGATGCGGCCGATCAGCTGCAGCCGCAATCGCACGTCCGCATCCAATGCCGTCAGATTGGCGTCCAATTGGACGGCGTTGCCCTCGATCGGCGCGAGCTGCTCCTGGCCGATCCCGCCGTCGCGCAGTTCGTCCAAAAAGGACCGCAGTTGGGCCGACTGGTGGGTGACCCTGGCGAAGAGGTGGTCGCGTCTCTGCTCGGTGGTGGCGGCGGAGAGCGCCGAGGCAGCGGTTACGATGCGCTCGACTGTGCGCGACACTTCAACCGCCGCCAGGATCGGGTCGACGCGGCGGTCGATCAGTGTCAGAGAATGTCCAACCTCGACAAACGCGTAGATCGCCGCACCCGCGACCAGCGCCGCAACCGCGCCGACGCCGAAAATGACGATCAGGAGCCGCGTCCCGACGCCGCTCGCCCTTGTCCGAATGTTCGACAGCCTATAGTCTTCCGTGAGCTCGATCTGACGCCTCGCTTCGGGCGACGATAGTGGCTTAAAATCGGGCAGGGCACAACCTGTCGTACATTTCGTCCGGGAGTCTACGATGAAAACGCGACGCCGCAACGTGCTCCTGGGCGCGAGCGCTATTGCCGCCGTCGGAAGCTTGCCGGCACCGGCGATCGCGCAAGGAATCAGAGAGCTCAAGCTGGTCAGCGCTTACCCTAAAGAGTTGCCGGGGTCGGGCACCAGCCCGGAGCGATTGGCGCAGTCAATTGCGGCAATGTCGGACGGGCGTCTCAAGGTAACCGTTTACCCGGATGGCAGTCTCGTCCGTGCTCTCGAGGTATTCGACGCGGTCTCTGCCGGCGCCGCCGATATGTATTTCACGGACGAAAAATATTTTCAGGATAAGGCGCCGGCGCTGAATTTCTTTTCGACAGTGCCCTACGGTTTAACCACCGATGAGTTTCACGCGTGGATTCTGTTTGGCGGCGGGCAGGCACTGTGGGACGAGGTCGACGCACAGTTCAATATCAAGGCGCTGATGCTGCAAAATAGCGGCGTGCAGATGGGTGGGTGGTTCAACAAGGAGATCAACAGCCCGGAGGATTTCAAGGGGCTGCGCTATCGCATGCCGGAACTCGGCGCCGAGGTCCTGCGCCGCATGGGCGCCACCGTGGTGCTGACTTCCGCGGGAGACATCGCTGACGCGCTCAAATCCGGCGCGATCGACGCCGCCGAGTTTATCGGACCCTGGACCGATATCTGGCTCGGGCTCAATAAGGTGGTCGACTATTATTATTACCCGGGCTTCCACGAGCCCGGTTTCAATGCATCGCTCGGTATTAACAAGACGCTGTGGGATGGACTGACGGCTTCTGAGCGTGCCCTGATCGAGGCCGCAGCACAAGCTGAGGTCACCCGGTCGCTCGCGGAGTTCAATGCGGAGAACATCAAGTCGCTCAAGTTGCTGCGCGCCGACAAACGTATCAAGATCCTGCGGTTCAACGACGAGCTGATCAAGGTGTTCGGTAAACTTAGCAAGGAGGTGCTTGCCGACACGGCGGCCAAAGATCCGCTGACCCGGAAGGTTTACAACAGCTACATGGCGTTTCTCGCCGGTGTCATGGATTGGGGCGAATTGTCGGAAACCGGCTACCGCGACACCAGGCGGCTGGCGCTGGGTTAGGGGAAGACGTTGATGACCACGAGGCGCCGCGCCATGCTACTGGGGGCAAGCGCGATTGGAGCTGCTGGCGGCTTGCCGGCGCCGGCGATCGCGCAGAGCATCAAAGAGCTGAAGATGGTGACCGACTGGCCCGAGAACTCGCCCGGCCTGCAGACTAGCGCGGAGCGGCTGGGTCAGTCGATTACCGCAATGTCGGAAGGGCGGCTCAAGGTCACCGTCTATCCGGTGGGCAGCCTAGTGCGGGCCTTCGAGACGTTCGATGCGGTCGCCGCGGGTGCTGCTGACATGTATCATTCGTCGGACTATCATTTCGCCGCGGCCAAATCATCGGCGCTGAATTTCTTTTGCGCAATACCTTACGGGATGACCGCCGACGAGGTGTCTGCGTGGATCGACTTCGGCGGCGGACAAGCGCTATGGGACGAGGTCGATGCGCAATTCAACATCAAGCCGCTGATGGCCTTCAATACCGGTGACCAGATGGGCGGCTGGTTCAACAAGGAAATCAGCCGTCCGGAAGACTTCAAAGGGCTGCGCTATCGGATGCCGGATCCCGGTGCAGAGGTATTGCGCCGCATGGGCGCCACGGTGGTGACGATCCCCGGCAGCGAGATCGTCGGCGCGCTCAAATCGGGCGCTATTGACGCCGCCGAGTGGGTCGGACCATGGCTCGACATGGATCTCGGACTCGATAAGGCAGTGGATTATTATTATTACCCCGGCTTCCACGAGCCGGGCACGAACAGTACCCTCGGCACCACCAAGACGCTATGGGACAGCCTGTCGGCTAGCGAGCGTGCGCTGATCGAAGCCGCCGCCGCGGCCGAAGTCACCCGGTCGCTGGCCGAGTGCAATGCCGAGAACGTGAAAGCGCTCAGGATCTTGCGCGCGGATCCGCGCATCAAGATCCTGCGCTTCAACGACGAGCTGATCAAGACCTTCGGCAAGCTCAGCAAGGAGGTCCTTGCCGACACCGCCGCCAAGGACCCGCTGACCCGTAAGGTCTACGACAGCTATATGGCATTCCTTGCCGGAGTAATGGATTGGGGCGAGCTGTCGGAAACCGGCTACCGCGACACCCGCCGGCTCGCACTGAGTTAAACCAATGTTGCCGAGAGCCGGCGGAGCTCTTCTTTGAGCAGGTGGAAATCGACCGGTTTGGTCAGGAATTCGTGCGCTCCGGCTTCGCTCGCGCGGCGGCGGCGATCGTCGTCGCCATAGGCAGTCACCATCATGACCGGCAGCTCGGGGCGCCGCGTCTTGATCTCGCGCAACAAGCTCAGCCCATCCATCCCGGGCATGTTGATGTCCGACAAGATGACAATGAGCTTGGGCTGGACTCCATTCGCCAACTTATCGAGGGCGTCCTCGCCCGAGGCCGCAAAATGCAAGACATAGGTGCCTTGGCGCGCCTCCCGGCGAAAGCGCTGGCGAAACATTTCCGCGACATCGGGCTCGTCGTCAACGACGAGAATGCTGAAACTCATTGGGCCGTTCCTGTTATTGCCGATTGCCGCGAGCGTGGCAGGCGGACCGTAAATTCGGTGAACTCGCCGACCCGGCTGTCGACTTCGATCGTGCCGCCATGCTGCTGGGTGACGATGTCCCAACTGATCGACAAGCCGAGCCCAGTGCCCTCGCCGGTCGGCTTTGTCGTGAAGAACGGCTGAAATAGCTTGTCTCTGACTTCGGGCGGAATGCCGATGCCGTTGTCGCGGATGCGGATGTCGACCGCCTCGCCGAGATCGTGCGTTGTTACCCTGAGCGCCGGCCGGGAGTCTGTCGCGGCGCCGTCGCGCTGGCGCTTGGTGGCGGCGTAGAAGCCGTTGCCGAAGAGGTTGAGGAAGACGCGGGTCATTTCCTGCGGCGCCAGCTCGATCGGCGCGAGGGTGCGGTCGAAATCGCGTTCTAAAGAGATGTTGAAGCTCTGGTCCTGGGCGCGGGCGCCGTGATAGGCGAGGTTCAACGCCTCTTCGACCAGGCCGTTACCGGCCGAAGAGCCCGAGCACCCCGCCGCGGGCAAACACGACGACAAGAACCATCAAGAGCCCGATCCAGAAATACCAATAGACCGGGTCGATTTCGGAGAAGCGGTTCTGTGCGATCATGTAGAGCGGCACGCCGATGAACGCACCGTACAGCCGGCCAACCCCGCCGATGATCAGCATGATCAGAACGGTCCCGGAGCGTTCGAGAGACAGAAAGCTGAGGCTGACGAATTGCGTCGTCTGCGCGATCAGCGCGCCGGAGACGCCGGCCAGTGCCGCCGAGATCGTGTAGATGACGAGGCGCCGGCGGGCGACCGGGGCGCCGATCGCGTGCATGCGCCGGACATTCTCGCGGATGCCGGTCAGCGAGCGCCCGAAGGGCGAATGGACGATCTGCCGCGTCGCCAACCAACATAGGAAGAGCACGGCCACGCAATAGGCGTAACTGGTGCGGCCAAACAGATCGAAGCGAAACCAGCCGAAGATCGGCCAGACCTCCATGCCCTGCAGCCCGTCATCGCCGCCGGTAATGAACGAGGCCTTGTTTGCCGCTTCGGCCACCAGGGTCGCTACGACCAAGGTCTGCATGAGCAAGGCGAGACCCGTCGTGCGCAGCACGACAAGACCGGACAAGAACCCCAAGAGAGCCGCCGCAACCGCGCCGGCAAGAAGGCCGGTGATCGGCTCGCCCCAACCATGCGCAGCGAGGATTCCGGCGGTATATGCGCCGGTTCCAAAAAACGCGGCGTGTCCCAGGGTCACGATCCCGGCGTAGCCGAGCACCAGATCGGCCGACAGCGCGAAGAGGATTGTCGCCAGGATCTGCGCGCCTAATGCCAGATAGTCGGGAAAGACGAAATATGACCCGACCGCCGCCAGCCAGGGCAGTGCTTCGAGCGGGTGATACCGGTGCCTCGCGGCAAACGCGTCGACCGCACGGCTCGGCGTCATGCGCGGCCGAACAGTCCGCGCGGCCGCCACAACAGAAGCGCCATCGTCAACGTATAAATGAAAAATGCGCCGAATTCCGGCAGCAGGTATTTGAAACCACTGTCGGCGATGCCGAGCAGCAATGCCGCGACAAACGGCCCGCGAATGCTGCCGAGCCCGCCGACCGCCACGACAATCAGGAAATAGGCGAGGTTCTGCAACGCGTAGCTCGGATTGATGGCGAGCAGGTCGGCGCCGAGCCCGCCGCCCAAACCGGCGAGTCCGCTGCCCAAGGCAAACGTCGTCATGAACAGGCGCGAGGTGTCGATGCCGACCGACTGCGCCATCCGCAGATTGTCGACCGAGGCGCGCACCCTCGCACCAAAGCGGGTGCGCTCGATGCCCAGCCACAATGCCGTCACCAGCGCGGCTCCGCAGAGGATCAGAAAACTTCGATAGGCGGGGAAACTGCGAACGCCGAGATCGACCGCGCCGCTCAGCCATTGGGGTGGCTGCAATGGTTGCTGCAACGGGCCCCAGACATAGGTGGCGCCCGCCACCGACATGAAGACGAGCCCCATTGTCAGCAGCACCTGGTCCAGCTCCTCGCCGCCGTAAAGACGGCGGTAGAGCAGGCGCTCGATCGGAATGCTCGCCAGCGCGACCGCCACCGCCGCGGCGAGCAGGGCCGGCAAAAACGGTATGCCCCAGCGGCTCATCAGGCTGGTCAGCACATACCCCCCGGCCATTGCGAATACCCCGTGCGCCAGGTTGACAAAGCCCATCAGCCCCATCGTCACGGACAGCCCGACCGAGATCAGGTAAAGCACCATCGCAAAAGCGAGGCCGTGAAACCCGATGCTGACAGCGGCTGACAGGGTGTCGCTAATGCTCAAGGCGCACGCGTGTTGGCAAAGGGTGAGGCTCCGACGTGCAAAATACACCTTGCCATCCCGGCGAAAGCCGGGACCCACGGCTCCGCCGCCTCGAACTTCTCAAGAAGTCGCATGGCTTGCCAAAGATGACAGGCTCTTGCGGCGGAACGATGGGCCCGGCTTTCGCCGGGGCGGACAATTCGATGAGCGACGCAGGGATTCCGCGTTCTTCTTTTTCGCGGGAACGACGAACAAACTCGGAGCATGCTATTGGCAATTTTACTTCGGCGGGTTCAATTCCTTCCACGGGTCCTTGACCATTGGGATCGTCGCAATTTCGACGTCGACGAGCTTGTCACCCTGCTTCTCGACGCGTCTGATATAGACATTCTGGACGATGTCGCGCGTCTCCGGATCGATCATGATCGGGCCGCGCGGACTGTCCGGGTCCTTCCAGTGGGACAGGAAGGACATTGCCCGGTCGGCTGTCAAACTCCCCTTGGTGTCTTTGACCAGGCCGTAGATCGCCGCCATTCCGTCCCAGGCATCGACAGAGAAAAAGTCGGGAACGGACTTGTCGCCATATTCGCGCTTCCATGCCGCTACAAAGGCTTCGTTCGCCGGGCGTTTCGCATCGGCCGAATAAGTCCCCGACGTGATCAGGCCCAACGGCGCGTCGCCCATGCGCGGCAGCTCCTCGTCAGGCAGCAGGTCCTGCGGCGCGACGACATTGATCCCCGCTTCGCGTAAGCCGAGATCCTGCATCGCCTTGATCATCGCGGTGGCCTGCGTGCCGGCGGGCACGAAGATGAAGACGACGTCAGGCTTGGCATCTTTGATCCGCTGCACGAACGGCGAGAAATCGGGGTTGGTCGGCGGAAACCGCACCGAGCCGATCATTTTCCCTCCCCCATCGGTAAAGGCCTTGGTGAAGGCAGCTTCGGCATCATGGCCCGGGATGAAATCGCTGACCGCGGTATAGCCCGTCTTCCAGCCCTGCTCGGCCGCCCATTTGCCGATCGGATAAGATTCCTGCCACAAGGTGAACGAGATGCGCGCGACATAAGGCGAAAGCCGGGGAATGGCAGCGCCCGCCGCGGCGATGTCGAGAAGCAGCGGCACTTTCGCTTCGGCAGTCAACGGTGCCACCGCC
Source organism: uncultured Alphaproteobacteria bacterium (assembly GCA_963700195.1). Lineage (GTDB taxonomy): Bacteria > Pseudomonadota > Alphaproteobacteria > ATCC43930 > CGMCC-115725 > AP-15. The sequence goes on along the minus strand of CAVOWQ010000007.1, from coordinate 16,403 downwards.
GCGGCTACCGGCGAAAGGACGATGCCGGTCAAGAGCTGAACGTGATCGCGGGTGATCAACTCCTGCGCCAGCCGCTTGCCGACCTCTGGATTGGAGGTATCGTCGCGGCGCAACAGCTCGACCTTGAGGCCCGGCGGCAGATCTTTTCCGTGCTCTTTGATGTAGAGATCGAACCCTTTCTGGCCTTGGTCGGCGGGCTGCGCGACAAACCCGGTGTAGCTGTTGATCAGCCCGATTTTCACGGTCTGCGCGGCAACAGGCACCGGCAAGCTCGCGCCCGCGGCACCCAGTAAGACAATCATTTTTCGGAACACTCGCGCCTCCCTTTTGGTCGCGTGCCGACCTTACCACGCCCATCGGGAAATCCTTCGCGCTAGTAATTCCGATCCAGCCCCCACCGCAATGTCAGGGTCAGCGCGTAAAGAACCGCCGCCGAAAAGATCACGATGGCGCCCCACCTCGACCATTTCGCCAAAGGATATCGGCTGCGCGCTAGCGGCAGCACGCCGGCGCTGACGAACAGCAGGATGGTCAAATATAGAAGAGCCTGGAGTAAGCGATCACCTGACACGGCATACTTTTCATAGTGACCCGCCTATTTGATCGAACATCCCAAGGGCCCCGAGGTGGTCACGGCGGGCGGGTTCGCCACCGTGAGGCACGCCACGGAAACGTCATTCAGCATCACTTTGGAGGCGCGCCCCTAACTAGCGGCGCCGCGGCGAAGCGTCCTTGGCCAATTGCGAGGTGATGTCGGCGAAGGTGACTTCGAGCGAGGTCATCACGTCGATGACCGTCGGGACGCGCGCGGCGAGCGCCTCGCGCAAGGCCTGTCCCAATGCCGACGGGTTCTCGACCCGTACGCCGCGGCAGCCCATCGCCTTGGCGATCTCGGCGTGGTTGAAGTCGTTGAATTCGGCGGCGAACCGGCCCGAGCCGTGCAATACCCACCCCAGCGCCTTGTTGTTGAACACGACGGTGATGATCGGGATGTCCTGCTCGATCGCCGTCATCAGCCCGTTCATCGTCATCGCGAACCCGCCGTCGCCGCACACTGCGACGACCGGCCGGTCGGGATGCACGAGCTTGGCGCCGAGCGCCGCCGGGATGCCGAACCCCATGGGTCCCGAGCCGGCGGCCTGCAAGAACCCCTCGTGCCGCTTCGTCTGATAGAAATGCGTCATCATGATGCGGTTCTCGCCGGCGTCGCAGGTGACGATCGCATCATCCGGGAGGTTGCGCTGCAATTCCCCGATCACGCGCTGCGGCAGGATCGGCTGGTCGTCGGCGAAAAAGGCGCGGTCGTTGAAGTAGCCGAGCCGCTCGCGATGGGCGGCGACGCGGCGCTCCGCCTGCTCCCGGCGATCGCCGCTGCGCGACCGGAGTTCGTCGATCAGCTGGTCGAGGACGATTGCAGCGTCGCCGATAAGCACATGCTCGGCCGGATAGTTCCACGACGCGTTGCGCGGCTCGATGTCGAGCTGCACGAAATTCTGCCGCGTCGGGTCGAGCAAGGCGCGGTTCTCCCACGCCGTATCGCTCGGCGACAGTTTCGAGCCGATGACGAGGACGACGTCGGCCTCGGCGATACAGTCATTCGCCGCCGCGGTGCCGAAGGTACCGAACACGCCGAGCGCCAAGGGGTGGGTCTCGGCGAAGCAGCCCTTGCCGGCCGCCGTCGTCGCGACCGGCAAGCCGGCCGTCTCGGCGAGCTGGCGCAGCTGGCCATAGGCCTGCGCGATGCGGACGCCATTGCCGGCGATCAGCACCGGTTTTTGCGCATCCAGCAGGGCCGCCGCGGCCACCTCGACCTGCCGCGTCTCGGCCGGCGGGGGCGGGGAGGGGAGGTAGTGCCGGGTCGGGTAGAGCATCGGCTGCGAATCGGGTGCCACCGCGCCGGCCAGTGAATCATGACTGTAGAGCACTGCGACCGGCCCCGGTTGGCCGGCGAGCGCATGCTTTATCGCGAGCTGCGTGGCCTGGACTGCGGCGACCGGGTCGTGCGCCTGCATGACGTGCTTCGTGACGCCGCTGAAGGCGCGGCGCGCGTCCCAGCTGCCCCAGTCACCGGTCGCCTGCTGATAGGGCGCGTGCAATGTAAAGCGCGGTGCATCGCTGAAATCAGTCAAGAGCAGCATCGGCGAGCTCGACAGATAAGCCTCGATCGTGCCAAGAAGCCCGTTGCCGAGCACCCATGGGCCTTGCCCAAGCAATACACCCGGCCGCCGCGTCAGCCGGCCATAAACTTCCGCCATGACGCCACCCAGGGATTCTTCGCGCACCAGCACGGTGCGGACCGAGTTCTGATAATGGCTGAGCCCCGAGACGATCCGGCCGGTGTGTCCGCCGGAAATGCCGAAGACCATCTCGATCCCGGCCTCCTGGAGCACCCGCGCGACCAGCGCGTTCGCCGGCGTCTCTTCGGTCAGCATCGGCTCGATCGTCATCGCATCCTCCCATGGCGCTGTGCATGCCTCGTGCTACAGCTTGCCTTCTCGATGGCGCGAAGACAACGCGCATCCGACAAGCGCTGGTGCTCATTCTCATCCGGGCCTGGCCATGCTGGGTGCACGCTCACGACCAATCATCTGCATCGCTGCGAGTGAACGGTGCAAAACTCGAGTTGTGCAATGAAGGTCGGTTTTGTGCGGCCCGACTAACATTTTTATCCTGTGCGATCAGTGTATGCCTGGGGCCGGTAATGCACCCAATGTTCATAGCTGGAACCGCGCAACTCGAATGTGCGTTCGCAAACCGCGCCAAGCCGTTCCGCGACGCGCTTTGAGGCCTGATTGTCGGGTCGAATGAAGCTGGCAGCTCGCGGCAAGGGAAAGTGCTCGAACAGCCAGTCGCGAGCCGCCCTCGCCGCCTCGGTCGCGAAACCCTGCCGCCAGAAGGGGCGGTCGAGCGAATAGGCGATCTCCGGTTCAGGCCAGTCGAGTGGCTCGAAGATGCCGACACTTCCGACGAATACGCCGTCGTCGATTTTTTCGCAGGCCCACATGCCGTAGCCGCGCAACGCCCAAACCCCAATAGACGTGGCCATCGTCCGCCAGACTTCGGCTCGGGTCGACGTGCGTCCCGTTACCAGGTATCGCATCACTTCCGGGTTCGCCTGCATCGCCGCATAGGCATCGAGGTCGTTGGCCTCAAAGGCGCGTAGCCGCAGCCGATCCGTATTCAGTGTCGGGATTTTGAATGTCGCCATTTTCATGCCTCTAAGGACGTCGATCTCGTCTATTTCTAAGCCGCCAACCCGTCGGCGGAAGCGGAGGCCGACCTTGAGAGACGGCTGCGTCTTTATTTCAAGCGTCTTCGGGTTAAGCTCGATGTCAAGAACGAGGAAGGGTACGCTACGGCGGACCCGAAAATCGCCGTAATTGCATGGCATGCTTATCGGTTCTGCCCGCGGTGTCACATGGTCGCGACGGTCGCGGGCTGTACAACCCATAGGAGAATTCGGCTGCAGACCCGCTGCAGGTGCAGCGGCGTGGAATTCCTGTCACAATCTAAGATTGTAAGCTCAAGAGCGAGATAAAGGAGCACGGAAAATGCAATTGAGCCTGATCATACGTGGCCAGCATCCCGCGGGGGACGACATGCGCGCCCGTCTCGCAGACGACATCGACCTCGTCATGCGCGCCGAGGAACTCGGCTTCAATGCACTGGTCAAAGGCTCTCATTACAGCGCGTACCCGCTGCAATCCTTGCAGCAGATCCCGTTTCTGGCGCAGGCGGCGGTTTTGGCGCCGAGCCTGCGACTCGTCTGCGGGCTCGTGCTGTTGCCATTGCACAAACCGCTCGACGTCGCCGAGCAGCTGGCGACGTTGGACATCATGTGCGGCGGCAAATTGGTATTTGGCTGCGGCATCGGCTATCGCGATGTCGAATTCAAGGCCTTCGGCCTGACGCGGAAGGAGGCGGCGAAGCGCTTCGAGGAGTGCCTCGTCGCCGTACAGCGGCTGTGGACCGAGGATTTCGTTGACATGGCAGGCTCGCATTTCGTGCTCGAACACGCGAATTCCACGGTCAAGCCATTGCAGAAGCCAATGCCGCCCATCTGGATCGGCGCCAATGCCGATGCCGCGATCCGGCGCGCGGCGCGGCTCGGCGACTGCTGGTACATCAACCCGCACAGCACCTTGACGACCTTGGCGCGGCAGCTGGATCTCTACAAGCGGGCACTGGACGAATGCGGCAAACCATTCCCGGCCGAACTGCCGATGCGGCGCGAAGTCTTCGTCGCCGGCACCCGCGAAGATGCGATCCGGTTGGCCCAGCCCTATCTCGAGGTCAAGTACAAGACCTACCGCGAGTGGGGCCAGGACAAGGTCATGCCGGCGGGGGACGATTTCGACCACGGTTTCGACGACCTGCTCGACGACCGTTTCCTGATCGGCTCTCCAGCCGAGGTTGCCGAGCGGCTGATCGACCTGCAGCGGCGCTTCGGGGTCAACCATCTGGTCGCCTCGCTCCATTGGCCCGGAATGCCCAACAGCCTCGCCCTTGAGCAGATGCAGATCCTCGCCGAGGAAGTCATGCCCGCGGTCCGCAGCGGTGCCTAGCGGGGACTTCACCCGTCCAATGCGGGCGGGTCCTCGCGGACGATTTCCTCCGCGAGGGTGTTGTCGACCGCTTGCTCGAACGGGGCAGCCTGTTTGACAAAGCGGGCGGATATCAGCCCGGCCCGGAGGCGCTCGTAGCCGGCGCGCGGCAGGATCGGGTTGCGGCCCCAGATGCCGAGTGAACAATAGCGGGCGATCGCGGCGCACAGCAGCGGGGCCGGAACCGCCGGGAAGAAGGATTGCACCGCGTCGGCGAGCGCCTCGGGCGGGCTGACGTGGAGCCATTTCTGGGTACGATAGAGACCTCTAACAACTTTTTTCAGCTCCTCGCGCCGCGCGGTGAGCGTCGTGCGGCGCGCGTAGAAGCTGGTATAGGATGTCGGCCCGCGGGTGGCAGCGGCATACCAGAGGTGGCCATCGCCGGCTGCGATCAGCTCCTCGGCAAGCGGTTGGAAGAGCTGCACGACATCAAAGTCACCGCGGCGCAACCCGGCGGCATTGTCGGCCATCGTGCGGTCGCTAATCCGTGGCAATGCGTCCGGGTCGAGGCCGGCGCGGCGCAGATCCTCCTGCAGGCAGAGCCACGGGGTCGGCACCTCGCTGACGGTCGCGACATGCTTGCCATAGAGGTCGGCAAGCCTGAAATCGGGGCGCGGCTCGCGGCCGACCAGAAAGAATGGGTCGCGGGTCACCGCCTCGGCAAAGCAGACGAGGTCGCAATCGGGCCGGCGGTCATAGGTCTGCATGACACGCATCGGACCGCCCCAGGCGACATCGACGGTGCCGTCGAACAGGCCTTCGACCGCCCGCGCCGGTTCGGGTGCGCTGACAAACCCGACCTCGACCCCTTCGCGACGATATGCGCCCAATGCGAGCGCTGCGTAGAACGGGGTGTACAGGATGCCCCGTAGGTTTTCTTGAAGAATAATCGGCATGGCTCATCTCGCGCAGCGCAGGATGCGCTCGGCAGCGTCAGCGAAAACCTGCGCGCCGAGCACGATGTCCTCCTCCCTGGTGTCCTCGGACCAGTGATGGCTGATGCCGCGCAGGCTCGGGATGAACATCATGCCCGACGGCATGCGATATGACAGCACGGCGGCGTCGTGCCCGGCGGTGCTCGGCATTCGCATGTGCATTCCGGGGGCGTGCCGTTCCGCCGCGGCTTCGATCTGTTCCTGAAATCCGGGATCCATCGGGCGCGGCTCGGTGCGCGCGATCGTCTCGATCTCGCAGGCGCAAGGCCCGGCGCGGTCGGCTTCGCCGACGAGCTCGCGCAGAGCCTTCTCGACCGAGGCCAGCCGGTCGATGTCGGCGTCGCGGAATTGGACCATCATCTCGGCCCGGCCGGGGACGACCGAGGGCGCATTCGGCTCGAGCAGCATGCGCCCGATCGTCCATACCGTGCGCGGGCCGGCAATCTCGGGAAACCGGTCATGAATGCGCGTCGCGAGCCGCACCATTGCGACCCCGGCATCCCGGCGCCGTACCATGCGCGTCGTGCCGGCATGGTTCTGCTCGCCGATCAGCGCGACCCGGTAATTCCAGATGCCGACGATCGTTTCGACGACGCCGATGCGCAATCCGGACATGTCAAGCGTGTCGCCCTGCTCGATATGCGCTTCGAGATAGCCGACGTAGCGCGACGGATCGACCCGCTCGCGCGGCCGTCCGGCAAAACCTGCGCGTTCCAGCGCCTCGCGCAACGGGGTTCCGTCGTCGCGGCCTCTGGTCTGGTCGATCTCGTCGTCGGGGAGCGCGTCGGTAAACGAGCGGCTACCAAGGTAATTGCCGTAATGGCCTTCCTCGTCCGCCCAGGCGGCGACCTCGATGCCGCAAGCCGGATCCGCGGCAAAAGCGCGGGCGAGCTCCAGCCCATAGATGACGCCCAGAGAGCCGTCGAGCCAGCCGCCGTAGGGCTGCGTCTCGCTGTGCGAGCCGACCAACAGCCGGCGCCGCGCCCCGACATTGCGACCGATCACATTGCCGATCCCGTCGATCACCGTATCGAGCCCGGCCTCGCGGAATTTATCGGCCAGCCAACGCCGCGACTCGACATCGACCGGCGAATAGGTCGGCCGATGGACGCCGGTCTTATAGCGGCCGAACTCTGCAAGGCGCTTCAGATCTGCGACCACGCGCCGTCCGTCGATCGTGGGCATGTTTTCCTATCCTTTCAGCCGCCGTGGCGATCGGCCAAAGACTAGCCTAGGATCACGGGCGACGGAAACAGCCTGTGGATAACTTGCATGCCCGATCGCTCGTCGCCCCGCGTCGCGCTGCTTGGCTTCTCGATCGAGTGCAACAAATTCGCGCCGCCGGCGACCAAGGCGCACTTCCTTGCCCGCACCTATCTCGAAGGCGACGCCATCGTCGCGGAGGCGCGGTCGGCGAGCCCGACCATGCTGCCGGAGACACCAGGTTTTGTCGCGGCGCTGGACGGCTCGGGCCCTTGGACTCCGGTCGGCATCGCGCTGGCGATGACCGAGCCCAACGGGCCGGTCGAGCATGCCTTTTTTGTCGAGCTGCTCGACACGATCAGCCGCCGGCTTAGGGCGGCACTGCCGGTCGACGCGGTCTATATCTGCTCGCACGGTGCCGGGTTGACGACAGAGGAGGACGACCCGGATGGGGCTTTGTTCGAGGTGGTCCGGCAGATCGTCGGCCACGATGTGCCGATCGCGGCGACCTTGGACCTGCACGCCAATGTCTCCGAGCGCATGGTGCAGTCGATCGACGTGTTCATCGGCTACCGGACCAACCCGCATCTCGACATGCGCGAGCGCGGCGCCGAGGCGGCCGTGGCGATCCGCGAGATGCTGGGCGGCGTCAAGCCACAGCGCGCCTTTATTCGCCTGCCGATCGTGCCGCCGACCGTGACGATGCTGACCGCCGCCGGCCCCTACGCCGATATGATCAATTTCGGCCAGCGCCGCATGACCGCCGAGATCATGAACGTCTCGGTAATGGGAGGGTTTGCCTTTGCCGACACCGCCAAAAACGGCCTGACCGTGGTGGTAACGGCGCGCCGCGACCGGCAGGCAGCCGAAAGGCTGGCGGGCGCGATCGCCGAGCTCGGCTGGGCCAACCGGCAACGTTTCTATCCACGGCTGACCTCGCTCGACGACGCTGTCGAGAAAGCCCTCGCCGTCCGCCGAGATCCCGCCTTGCCCGCCGTCGCCTTTGCCGACGTCGCCGACAACCCGGGCGGCGGCGGGCGCGGCAACACGACATTCCTGCTGCGTGCGTTTCACGAGGCGGGCGTAGCCGGCGCGCTGCTCGGCGTCTTTTTCGACCCCGATCTCGCCGCCGAGGCACACCGGCAAGGGGTCGGCGCCTCCTTCGAGGCGCGGTTCAACCGGTCGGAGACCACCAAATTCTCCGAGCCCTACACCGCACCGGCCACGGTCGTCGCGCTATATGACGGCAACTGTGTCGGCCGTCGCGGCATCTATGCCGGACTGCGGCTGGAACTCGGGCCTTGCGCCGCGCTCGAGGTCGGCGGGGTCACCGTCGTCGTGATCTCGCATCGCGTGCAATGTGCCGATCCGATATTTTTCGAGATGATGGGGCTTGATATCGCCCGGGCGCGCATGGTCGTGGTCAAGTCGCGCGGGCATTTCCGAGGTGGCTTCGACGAGTTCTTTGGACCGGATCAGATCGTCGAAGTCGACCTCCCCGGCCTCACCTCGCCGATGCTGAACCGCTTCGAATGGCAGCGGCTGCCCCGCCCGGTCATTCCGCTCGACGACAATGTCGAATGGGTCAGACCATAGTGATAAGTGTCGCCGATCAAAACCAGCGGTTCGGAATATTGGAATAAAACGCGCCGGATCGCAATCTAAAGCGCGTCAGGCGGGCAAATCCGCCGCAGTATCGAGGGCTCCGATGAAATCCTTTTTGCTCGCCAGCGCCGCATTTATGCTCGTCGCCGGCGCAAACCTCTGCGCTGCAGAAGCGCAGACAAATCCCCCGGTCCGTTGGGGTCCTTCCCAGGCGGCGGCTCAACCGGCGCAACAAGTGGCTGCGGGCGCTGTAACGCCGTCCGCCCGGTACGACTATCAGTACCATTACGGCGGGTCGCCGCGTCATCCTCGCTGGGAGCCAGTTACGTCTGAGTAACGACGAGACGCGACCAGACGCCCCGTCCGGCGCTTGCCGCCGGGCGGGGCGGTTTCGCGACAAAGCCGCGCATCGGTCAAATTCGATAAGAGCACCATATGGAGGACGGCTCGGAATTTGCACCGGATGACAGATGGAGCTTCGCCACTTCCGCTATTTTCTCGCCGCCGCCGAGGAGTTGCATTTCAGGCGCGCCGCCGGGCGCCTGGGGATCGCCCAGCCCGCACTCAGTCAGCAGATCCAGCAGCTCGAGCACGAGATCGAAGCTCTATTGTTCCATCGCCTCACTCGCGGCGTCGAGCTAACCGACGCGGGCCGGGCTTTTCTCGACGATGCTCGCGCGATCCTCGAACATGTCGAGCAGGCGAAAGCCAAGGCACAGCGTGTCGCGCGCGGCGATCAGGGCATGATCCGTATTGGCTTCACCGGTTCTGCCTCGTTCAACCCGATCGTCCCGAGCGTCATCCAAGACTACCGCGGGCGCTTCCCCGGGATCGCGGTATCTCTCGTCGAGAGCGGCACTTCGCAGCTGGTCGGCAGCCTGCGTGCCGGTCGGATCGATGCCGCTTTTATCCGGTCCCCATCCCGCGAGGTCGACGGTCTTTTCGTCGTTTCGATCATCGAGGAGGAGATGCTGATCGCGCTGCCTTCCGGGCACGGTCTGACGGCGTCTGCATCGTTACCTCTCGAAGCGCTGAGCGGAGAGCCGTTTATTCTGTTTCCGCGGGCCAACAGCCCGGGGGTCTACGACAACATCGTTCTGGCCTGCCGACGCGCGGGCTTCAGCCCGAAAATTGTCCAACAGGCACCCGAGGTCGCATCGGCTCTGAACTTGATCGCTGCCGGGGAGGGCGTCTCGATCGTTCCGGCCTCGATGCAGCACATGCAGCCGCAGGGGGTTGCCTATCGAGCTATTCTCGGCGACGCTCCCCGGGCGCCGTTGAGCCTGGCGCACCGCAGCAACGAGCCATCCGCAGCGGTGCGCAATCTCGCGGCTCTGGCGCGTCGCGCCGCGGCGGAGATCGGCCGAGATACGATCGCCCTGGCCGGCTAAGCCGAACTTTACCCTCTTTCGATCGTAAGCCATTGATTTAATTTGCAGCGAGTGGCGTCGGTCTGTCTACGCGGCAAGCGTGACGCCGAGCAGGTCGAGGGCGCGGTGCTGTGTGGGGGTGGGGGTGGCGAGGATGGCGGTGAGGCGATCGCGCCCGAGGCGGACGACATTGCGGGTGAGGGTGGCGAGATCGCCGAGCAAGGTGTGAAAGCTGTGCACCGGGAGCGGTTCGCCATCTGCCGGGTCGGTGCGTTTGCGTGCGGCCTTGCGTTGCGCCGCTGGCGAGGGCTCAGCCTTCGCCACCGGCGAGGTGGGCTGCGTCTCGCGCGCCGCCGGATCGGGCTCGTCGAACAGCATCGGGGCGAGGCTGCGGCGCATGTGCCATTGCAGATAATAGGCCAGCATGCAGAGCAAGACGTGCGCGCGGACCCGTGGCGCGGTCCAATGAAACACCGGACGCAGTTCGAGATCGACGGTCTTCAGCGAGCGGAAGGCGTGCTCGACGCCGCTGAGACTTTTGTAGGCGCGCACTGTCGCGGCAGCGTCGGACTGCGTGGCCGGCAGATTGGTGCGGATCACATAGATACCGTCGAGCGCGGCCTCGGCGGCGATGCTGAGGGGGTTTTGGGCGAAGCTGAAGGCATCGTCGGCGATGCCGATCTGGAAGTGCTTGGCCATGTGGCGCCGTCCCAGCACCGCGCCGACCGCCTGGCCGATCACCGCGGCGCCGCACAGCGGAGTGCGCGCCCGCTGTACGCGGGCCTGGATGCGCGCAAGTTCCTTCTCGGTGGCGGCCAACAGCTCGGCGCGTTTGCGGGCCCGCTGTTCGGCGAGCAACGGGTTCTTGCAGACCACCAGGCGTTCGCCGGGATAATCGGGGCTGGTGATCTCGGCCATGTCGCGGTCATCAAACAGCGAGGGCTGCAACGGCCCGCCTGCGACGGCGAGCTGCTTGATCGCCGGAGCCCGCAGCGCGGTGATCCAATCGAGCCCCGCCGGGCGCAGCGTCTGCTCGATCCGCGCCTTGGTCAGTAGTCCGCGGTCGCCGACCATCACCACGCGCTGCAACTGGAAGCGCTGCTTCAGCTTGTCGATCTGTGACGACAGCGTCAGCGGATCGGCGGTATTGCCCTCGAACACCTCGACTGCGACCGGGCAGCCCCCCGCTTTCGCGAGGGCAGGCTCGGCGGCGCACATCAGGCCAATGACAATCTGCGGCCGGTCGCCACGGTGGTCGCGGCTGTAGCCATGCTGCGCCAGTTCGCAGCACCGCCCTTCGAGGTAGGTGGAGGTGACGTCGTAGAGCAGCAGCGCGCCATCCTGCAGGTGGCGACGGGCCAGCTGGGCTTCGATGAACGGCTGCTCGCGGCCCAGCCAGTCGAGCGCGGCATAGACTTCCTTGGCGGCGACCTTGCCGAGCCCCAGCATCTCGCCCAGCGAATGGCTGGCGGTGACGGAATCCAACATCCGCGCGGTCGCCAGCTTGGCTGCCGGCTCGAGCAGGCGGGCGACGATCAGGGCCAGCGTCAGATCGCGCCGGCGTTGCGGCGCGCGGCGCGGCAGCAGCGTGTCGAGCGCGATGCGGCGCGCCGTGCCGAGCGCGGCGAGCACGTGGCCGTGCGGCAGTGCGCGGACGATTTCCACCGCCTCGGCGGCGGGCAGCAGTTTGTCGCCACGCAGTACGGCGCGGAGTTGCTCAATGCGCTCGGCGGGCCAGCGTGACAGGTTGGCGAGGGTGCGGTTCTTGGTCTTGCCGGCCTCGCGGTAACTCTCCCGCAGCAGGATGGCGGGTGGTGAGCCTCGGTTCGGGACGACGGCCACATACATGCGCCGTCATGATCATAGGACGGCTCTCTTGTCAACTAAAAATCGATAGGGTACATGACCGCAAACACGACGAATATCAGGTCTTTTCAGCAACTTCACTTAGAAAGTAGTCAAAGTTCGGGTTAAACGCTTTGCGAATTACGTCAGTTTCATTTTTTGCGTCGGAAGTTTTTCGTGGGAGGAGCGAGCGCGGTCGATCCGCCGATCAAGCCGGGACAGCACAAGCCGATGGCCCGTGATCCTATTAGTTACAGGTTTGATTTCGCGTAACCCAGAGCGCTATCCGGTTTCGCGAGCGCCGCCGAGATGACGGCTTGCCGAGGGGCAGGCAACCGTCTCGATCCGGCGCCCGCAAAGGCGCCGGCCGGAGCGATTTCTTTGGCAAGCAGTCGCCGTGCAGCGTCAAACACGAAGATGATGCACCAATATTCGTCCAAATAGGCCTGAGACGCAAAGGCACCTGCAGTCGCATAGCCTACGAGCACCGCTTGCCCGGTCCTTCCCAATAGATTTGCCCAGGCGAGATCAGGCCGGTTGCGCGAATGACGGGTCAGCCACGCGCAGTTTACCCATGAACAGCCAAAAATCATCAAGAACAAGAAAAGACCCACCCAGCCATGCTCAGATAATGCGTCAAAGTAAATACTATGCGCCGCGCGAGGTTTTGTCAGCCTGACCAAATCGGTCCCACGCAGCATGTTGTTTGTAATATTCGGCCAGAAAGTCACCCTGAAGCCGCCCCCGTTGATCGGACGAAGCTCGGCAATCCGAAGTGAAACCTGCCAGAGATGGATCCGGCTCATTGCCGAACCATCGTCCTGATAGGTTTCTATCGTCCCCATCCGCTTAAACCACTGTTCAGGGGCGACGTTATAGACGGCAAAGGCGAGCGCAGCAATCAGCAGCGCCGTTGTGAACTTCGCGCGCGATCTAAGCCAGAAAACCGCTCCCATCGCGCATACCCCGACCAATGCGCCTCGGGAATAGGTGAAGAACACCGCAAGAGTGACCAGAAATCCCATCAACAGCAGCCCGCGCCGCACATGCCGATTAGTGGCGAGTTGCCGCTGATAAAACAACAACGGTAACATTACTATGAGTCCGAGGCCGAAGTCGTTGTTGTCCGCGAGCATGCCGCCGTCGGGCCCGTGAATTTCGCCGCCGCCATGCAGGATGGCAAAGAGCGCCCCCTTTACTCCCCAAAGTCCGATGGTCACTACGACAGCCCAGATCAGCTGGCTTAGCCGTTCGCGCGTCGTCGTCAGGGCATAGCCGACGAGGCACATGAACAGAATTTTCTGGACGACGATCCATTTGTTCCAGACGTCCTCGGCCGGCGCCAATGCGAACCACGAGGTAAACGTAATCCATATGGAAAACAGCAACGTCAGAATGACGAGCGGGGTCATTGGCAGCTGTTTCTGGTCTGTTCGCGAAAAGAACCAGGAAAGACAGGTGAGGATGGCGATGACGTAGGCATAATTGAGACTGGCAAAGGGTCCACCCCAGATCAGGGTGTGGAAATTCCCAAGAGAAAATACATACCAGGCCAGCACGCCAGTGAACGGCGACACAAAAATGAACGGCAGGCTTGCAACGAAGACCATAAAAAAAGCGAGGCCGCGCATTTACGACCGACTTTCGTTGCGGGGCGAGGGGTTTCGGTAAACGCGCAGTCGAGTCATCATGCCTCGCGACCGACGCCGCAGCAAACGCACCAGTTCCATGAAGCCGGTCATTTCGGCGGCGAATTCGATCTCCGACACAGCCCCGCCATCGACCAGGCGATGCAGTGCGAAGCGCGAGGTGTGGCCGTAGTTCAATCCGGGTTCGATCGTCGTGGCGCTCTTAATTCCCAATTCAGCCAGCCATTCTGCCTGGTGGAGACCATAGACCCCGCTCGGATAGCAAAAATGCTCCAGCGGATATGAGACGACACGCTGAAGAAATCGGCGGTTTTCCTCAACTTCGGCGTCCACTATTTCCTTGTCGTAAAGCGGCCATTGATGCCGGTGTGAATGGAGCTGGATGTCGACGCCGGCAGCGGCGAGGCCACGCAGCTGCTGTTCATCCATGACCTCGAAAAGGTGCTGTCTTTCAATCTCTTCAAAAGAGACGCCGAGGACCGCTGCTAACTCCTTCAAAAACTCGAGGCGATCGCCCGGCGGCAACCTCGCGCCGAAGTTCTGCGCCGCTTCTTCAGCCTTTGCCGCCTCGCACTCCAGGTCGAAAGCTCCGATCCCGCGCGGCAAATGGACCCGCTCCGGGGCGGCCCGCCAGAACAAGTAAGAAACGGTTACGGTATAGACCGGCATCCGGTTCTCGACATAATAGGTCGTTACGTAGACCGTAACTGGAATTTCCAGTTCCCGAATGAGCGGCAACCCGACCGTATAAACTCCGCGCCAGCCATCGTCCATGGTTATAACCGTGGCGCAAGGCGGAAGCCGGCCCGCGGCCAAAGAGTCCAACGCATCTCGCAGAGGCAAAATCGGATAGCCTTTCCGCCTCAAATATTCCACTCGTTTTCGAAAAAAATCGTCTCTGATAAAAAGGGTACTTCTGTACTTGTACTCCTCGGCAACGGCAAAGCCGTGGTAGCATATGATTCGCAACCCGTGACCCGTAACGTGGCGTGCGAGCCGAAAAAGCCCTAGGAACTTCATCAAGTATAGAGCGAGCCTGATGATCGACCGCGGAATTGGAACCGCAGTTGCGAAAAGTCCAATGCATATTGCGAGCGGCGGCCCGACTAGCGCGGCATCGTGCTTCATGCGCGTCTCGGGTATTGCCTCACGATACTACATCCGCCTAGTCGAAATACATAACAACTCGTACCATTCGTATGTCGGAGGGTACGAATTGATACATGATTGTGATCCGGCATCCAAGGTGATCCGAAGAGAGTTAAGCATTGGTGTATTGCAATCGGACAGAACATCGTTGCCCGCTTCAGAGCCTGATGGCCAAATCGGGCTAATTGATAGCCGTGGCCTCGCCGAGCGGCAGCCGATGAGAGGTGCCGAGCCGTCTTTCAAGAATCTCCTCTAAGAGATGTTCCAGCTTGGCGTATTGATCGTCGCGGCCAAGGCCAAGGCTGACCGATGGGTCGAGTCTATCGAAGCGCCCGGCGCGCTTGTCCTCGAACCATCTCTGTAATTGATCGCAAATTTTTACGGGGCTATTGGAAACCAACCCGGCGCTCCTCTCGATCACGAGCCGCGCCGCGATACCGCGTTGGTAGCCGATTAACAGAAATCGGCCGGCGCGCGTACAGATATTCGAATAGCTTGGCAGGCAGGTTGCCCTCATCGCGCGGATCGCTCGATTGCAACAACAGCAGTACGTCGGGACTCCATCTGCAGTGCGAGCGCGTGTCGGTAAGGGACCCGCGGCTTGACAGCCACCGCGCTCTCGACCCGATGTGCTGTTGCCGCGTCGAGGACAGCATCCTCGGCGTCGCTGAAGAACTCGACATTTATGCGAGTCCGTATGTGATCGGGCAGTCGGGCGATGGCGGAGAACAGCACGGAGGGGTCGCGAAAGCCGCGGTAGATCGAGCCCATATACCGGATGGTCAGACTTCCCTCAGGGTTAGTTTGTTGCGCGAGAGGCGGGAAATCTTCCTGCGCGTAACCGTTATATACCACTGTGACATCTTTGCCGTGGCGCCGACGCAGTTGTTCCGCCCAAACCGGCGAAACGGTCACTAAGCCTGCAGCGCGTCGTAAAATTCGCCGTTCCAAGATCGCGTCGATCCGCTTGCGCCAACCGGGCTCGCTATAATAAGGGTTATCGACCCACAGATCACGAAAATCGGCAACCCAGGGAATGTCGTGGGCACGGGCGAGCCGGCTGGCGACCACCAGCCCGGTGTTCGGTGGCGCGCTGGCGAAAATGATCTCGGGCTTCCACTCCTTGATCAATTGCCGGCCTGCGGGAATGGCGGTCCTGATCCAATCGGCCCGCATGTCGGGAATGTGGATCAGCCCGAAATAGTGACGGCGAAAGGTTTGCCAAAGCGACCTCGCCGGAGCGCTATCTTGCGCCGGTGCGTTCTCGCGGCGACCTCCGGCGGGGAAGGCTGTGCGGACACGCAGCGACCGAACCACCCAATCGACCCAATGCCGGCGCGGACGATATTCGGTATAAAATACCCGTTCCCGCAAGATCTCGAGCGGCAGGCTACGGTCAGCAACGAGGTCGGTGGTCAGCACACGCACGTCATGGCCCCGATGATCGAGGTAGCGCGCGAGCTTGCCTACGCGCACAGCTCCGATGACATTAGAAGGCGGGAACGCAAAGCTGACGATCAAGACCTTCATTTGGGGCGGCGGCCCGGCCCAGATTTCAATCTCGCGTCACCGAACGCGCTTGAACACCAGCTGATGGCAGCCGTATGACCGGTTCTCGCGGATCTTGACCGGCTCAAAACCGTCACGTCGGTAAAACTCAGTGATATCCCTGACCGATGCGTACTCGTAGGGATAGCCGCCCACCCAATCGATGACATCATGTAGCCAGCTCATCCCGCGCCCGCTGCTGGCGCTGGTTAGCTCCCGAATATATGTCGTTAACTCTCCCGAACGCATAGAGCCAACGAGGGATCTCAGCTCTTGTGGCATCCAGACGTAAATGGCGTAAAATGGGCGGAGTACTAGCGGCAATGCGTTGTACCGGCGTTTCCGCTCCAGCCACCACCGGCTGATTTCGCCACAATCGTTGTAGATGGCGATGAACAACAACCCGCCCGTCTTCGCCATTGGTTTTAAATTGGCCATTGCCTGCCACATTGCCCCCGTGTGGTGAAGGACCCCCCAAGAGTAAACGATATCGAA
>CAVOWQ010000006.1:0-53901 GCA_963700195.1 uncultured Alphaproteobacteria bacterium | reverse complement strand
GGCGTCGCCGGCGCGATAGGAGGTCGTCGCCCAACGCATGCGCACCGCGCGCGGGGCCTCAACATCCATGCCTGGGCGCGCGAGATCCCGCTGCTGTCAAACGCCACGATTCAAGCGGGAATTATCGGGCCCGACGGCAGGCTCGTTTCGACCACACTCGACACCGCGCCGGAGCCGATCGACCTGAGCGACCGCGAGCACTTCCGCATCCATCTCAATCGGCGGTTTCAGGGTATCTTCATCGGCAAGCCGGTGACCGGGCGCGTCTCGCACCAGATAACGATCAATGTGACGCGGCGTGTCGACGCCGAGGACGGGACCTTTCTCGGCGTCATCATGTTCGCGCTCTCGCCGGCTAATCTCACCACCCTCAACACATCGATCGATCTGGGTCCGCGCGGCAGCATCGCTCTGATCGGGTTGGACGACATTGTGCGCGCCCGTTTTTGCCCGGGAAGATCCGAGCGGGCTGGCCGGGATCGGTCGGCGGCAGACATCCCTGGGCGGCCGCCATCCCGGCGAACGGCGAGGGGACATACATCAAGGAGAGCGTCATCGACCACATCACGCGGCTCTACAGCTACCGCCGCGTCGCGAGACTATCCGCTCGTCGCCACCGTCGGTTCCGACCTCGACGAGGCGCTTGCGTCATCTCGCCAGCATGCGAAGATGATCGGCGCAATAGCCGGCGTGGCGACGGTTTTGCTGACCGGTCTCGCTGCTTATCTCATTCGCGAGATCCGCCACCGCACCTACGCACGAGATCGAGTTGACTGACGAGCGCGACAAGCTTCACGCCGCCAGTGACCGCCTGAAAGCCGATATTGCTCTCCGAACGGAGATCGAACAGAAGCTCCGGGAGATACAAGCGACTTTGCGCGATGCCGTCGACAGCATCTCCGAGGGGTTCGTCATCTACGATCGCGATGATTGTTTTGTGATGTGCAATGAGCCCTATCGGCGACTGTATCCGAAAGCGGCGCGCCTGATGGTGCCGGGAACGCCCTTTGAGGAAATTCTGTGGGCCGGTCTCGACGCCGGCTGGTATGCCGACGCGGCCGGGTGCGAACCGGAGTGGCTCGCCAGTCGGATGAACACGTTCAATCGGCCGTCCGGGGTCATAGAGCAGCCGCTCGCCGACGGCCGCTATGTGATGATCTCCTTGCGTCGCATGCAAAATGGCGGAATCGCGGCGCTGCACATCGATATTACCCAGATGAAAGTCGCCGAAGAGCAGCTTCGGCAAAGCCGGGACAACCTTAACCGCGCTCAGCGGCTCGCCAAGATCGGCAGCTTCAACCGCGATTTCCGGACCGGAGAGGTGAGCGGGTCGGAGGAGTTCTATCGAATATTCGGGTTCGATCCGCGGATACCAGCGCCGACGAAGGAAGAGTTCCTGCCTCTCATTCATCCGGACGACCGCGCAGGATACGAAGCCTCGATGACTGCTTCCGAGCAAGGCCTCCAAGCTTCCCCACTGACATACCGCTTTCGCTGGCACGACGGGTCGATCAAATGGATTTACACAGAGATCGAAACGATTTTCGACGACGACGGCAATCCCGTCCGGCGGATCGGGACGATTAGGGACGTGACCGAAGCGCGGACGGCCGAGGAGCGCCAAAGAGAGTTGGAGCGCCAGCTGCTTCATTCGCAGAAGCTCGACGCGCTCGGCACCCTCGCCGGCGGTATCGCGCATGATCTCAACAACATTCTGATGCCGATCCTTGCGCTGTCACAGCTGCTGATGCAGCAAATGCCGGAAGGCAGCAGCGAAAGGGAGGATTTGGAAACGGTTGTTCAGGCGAGCTCACACGGCCGTGATCTCGTGCAGCGCATTCTCGCCTTTAGCCGAGATCAGAAAGCTGAGAAGACCAAGGTGGATCTCGCTGCGACCACCCGCCAGGCCCTGCGGATGCTGCGTCCGACGATCCCGGCGACGGTACTGATCGAGGAAGAGATCGAAGAGGTCCCGCTCATTCTTGCCGATGCCGGTCAGCTCCAGCAGGTTATCGTCAACTTGGTCACCAATGCCCGGCAGGCCATCGGGAACGCTCCGGGGACGGTCACGGTCGGGGTTTCGCCGGCGAGCCGGCGTTCAAATCGCCGACGGGACGGCGGCTTTGTCCGCCTGCGGGTCGCCGACACCGGCTGTGGCATGGATGCCGAAACCAAGGATCGTATATTCGAGCCCTTCTTTACGACAAAAGATGTCGGCGACGGCACCGGGCTCGGACTCTCGGTCGTCCACGGCATCGTCGCCGATCATGGCGGGCGGATCGAGATGAAAAGTCAACCAGGCGAAGGGACCGAGTTTACCATTCTCCTGCGGGCAGCTGAGTTTGAGGCATCGGTGGACGGAGCGGCAGCAGCAGCGTGAGGCTGCGAAACCGTTCGCTCCAGTTGGCGTCGTAAGAGAAGGCTCCGTTAAATCATTGTTACCGAGTTTCCAGTCAAGTGGGGTATCGCGCTACACGAGGCTGACGCCATGAAAGTTTTGGTGATCGACGACGACCATCTGGTCCGGTACACCCTTTCTAAGATCCTTCAGCGCAACGGGTATCATGTGACGACCGCCTCCGACGGCAAGCGCGCGATGGCCATTTTCCGCGACGAACGCCCCGATGTCGTGATCACCGACATCATCATGCCGGAGCAGGATGGCATTGAAACAATCCTTAAGATCCGGTGCGAACGTCCGGAAGTGAAGATCATCGCTATTTCAGGCGGTGCACGAACCCACAACCTCGACTATTTGGGGATGGCCGAGGCGTTTGGAGCAGACGGCGTTATTCCAAAGCCCTTCGAGGCAGAGGAGTTGCTGAGCCGACTGGCCCGGTTTGACCTCGGGGCCTCCAGCGTCGGAGAAATTACGACCTAATCCAGAAGCGGGCGGTCGGGGGCCGCTCCGCCGTTCTTCGTAGCAACTGCTGCCGGGGCGACTTGCGCCCACCGTCTCTTCGCCGCCGTTGACAGTTCCTCCCAGGGCCGATACCACACCGCGCTCAACAAGAATACGCGTACGGGAGGACGCGGGTGTTTTGCCGCCACTTCTAGAAGTGAGGGATCTCCACACCGAGTTTCGTACCGGCGCGGGCGTCGTGCCCGCGGTCGACGGGATCTCGTACACCGTCGAGCGCGGCGAAACAATCGCAATCGTCGGCGAGAGCGGGTCGGGCAAGACCGCCGGGGCCTTGTCAATCCTGCGCCTGATCCCGGATCCGCCCGGGCGCATCACGAAAGGCGAGATCCTGTTTGCCGGGCGGGATCTGCTGCAACTTTCGGATGAGGAGATCCGTCAAGTCCGCGGGGCGGATATCGGCATGATCTTCCAGGAGCCGATGACCTCGCTAAACCCGGTCCTGACGATCGGCCGGCAGATCACCGAAACCCTCGAGCAGCATCGCGGGGCCGATAGCGCCGCGGCGCAAGAGCGGGCGATAGAGCTGCTCGGGTTGGTCGGCATCGCCGACCCGACGCGCCGCCTTAAACAGTACCCGCATCAGCTCTCGGGCGGCATGCGCCAGCGCATCATGATCGCCATCGCATTGGCCTGCGACCCCAAGCTGATTATCGCCGACGAGCCAACGACGGCGCTCGACGTGACAATCCAGGCGCAGATCCTCGAACTGATGAAGCAGCTGACGCACCGGCTCGACGTCGCGCTGATCATCATCACGCACAACCTGGGCGTGGTGGCCCGCTATGCCAACCGGGTCAACGTGATGTATGCCGGCCGCGTTGTCGAAAGCGGTCCCGCCGCCCAGATCTACCACGACCCGCGGCACCCCTACACGATGGCGCTGTTGCGTTCAGTGCCGCGGCTCGACCGTCCGCGCCAGGCGCGGCTCGATCCGGTCGACGGCCAGCCTCCGGATCTGACCCGCCTCGATGCGGGGTGCTCCTTCCGGCCGCGTTGCCGCTTCGCCGCCGAGGCCTGCGCGGTGTCGCGGCCGCCGCTGCAACGGACGGGAGACGGACATCATTATGCGGCGTGCTTCCGCAGCAACGAGATCGCGGTCGAGACTACAAGAGCGCCGAAGCAGCTCGAGCCCGCAGGTGGTCCCGCCGCTTCCTGATTAACCACGCGACGAGAGACTGACATGACGATCGGTTCATGGTGGTTGGCGGCAGGCATCGCCAGCATCGCCCTCGGCGCGGCGGCGCTCGCTGCGGGGCCGGGTGAAGAGGAGGCGGGAAAGCGCGGCGGAACTCTTACGTATGTGATCCCGGAGGATGCCCCGCCCAGTTTTGACGGCCATCGCGAAGGGACCTTTGCGACCCTGCATTCGGTCGCCCCGTTTTACAGTGTGCTGATCCGGGTCAACCCCGAAAACCCATCCTCGACAACCGACTTTGTCTGCGACCTCTGCACGGCGATGCCGCAACCGACCGACGGCGGCAAGACTTATGCGTTCAAGATCCGCGGCGACGTCGAATTCCACGATGGTTCGCCGCTGACCGCTGCCGATGTCGCGAAAAGCTGGCAGATGATCATCGACCCGCCCCAAGGTGTGCTGAGTGCGCGTCAGAGCTGGTACGAAATGGTCGACAAGGTCGAAGCCCCCGACCCGTCGACCGTCGTCTTCCATCTCAAATTCGCGACCGACGCGTTCTTGCCGGCGCTGGCCGATCCCTTCACCTTCATCTACAAGAAGGAAGTCCTCGATCGAGATCCCCGCTGGTACGAGAAGAATATCCTCGGCTCCGGCCCGTTCAAATTCGCTGAATACGACACAGGCCAGGCGATCAAAGGGGTGCGCAACCCCGATTATTATCGCAAGGGGTTGCCCTATCTCGACGGTTTCAGCGGCATTTATGCGCCGAAGCAGGCGGTTCGGGTCGAGGCTATTCGCAGCGATCGCGCTGCCATCGAGTTCCGCGGTCTTCCACCATCGACGCTGGACGAGCTTAAGAGAGCCCTCGACGGCCAGCTCACCGTCCAGGAAAGCGATTGGAATTGCGGCAACCTGGTAACTCCGAACCATCAGAAAAAACCGTTCGACGACCCCCGGGTGCGGCGCGCGCTGACCCTGGCGATCGACCGTTGGCATGGCGCACCGGCGCTGTCGAAGATCGCCAATGTGCGCACCGTCGGCGGGATAGTGTTTCCCGCCTCGCCGCTGGCGGCGACAAAGGAGGAGCTGCAGCAGATCGCCGGTTTCTGGCCCGATATCGAAAAATCGCGGGCAGAGGCAAAGCGCCTCTTAAAGGAGGCGGGAGCCGAAGGGCTGAGTTTCGAGCTGTTGAACCGCAATGTCGACCAGCCGTACAAATATGTCGGCACCTGGTTGGTCGACGAGTGGAGCAAGATTGGGTTGCACGTGACGCAGCGCGTGCTCCCCGGAGGTCCGGAATTGGACGCGCTGCGCACCGGCAATTTCGAGGTTGCGCTGATCGCCAATTGCCACGGCGTGCCAAACCCGTTGTTGGACGTTCAGACATTCCTGCCAAGCTACGCCGCGGCATACGGCTATTACCGGGATCAGCCCGAACTCGATCTTTACGACAAGATGCTGCGTGAGACAGATTTCGCAAAACAGCGCGACCTGATGCGCCAATTCGAAAAATACGTCGTTGATGAACAGGCCCATCAGATTTGGGTCGTGTGGTGGCACCGCATTGTCCCCTATCGGTCATATGTGAAGGGCTGGAAGATCAGTCCCAGCCATTACATCAACCAGGATCTGGCGACTGTGTGGCTCGACAAATAACAAAATCAATGACGGACAGAAGGCTTTACCGGGAGGAATTCCGATGGAGGCGAGATCAGCGACAGTGGCGGCGAGCCTCGGCGCCCTACTGATTGCGGCGCCGTTTGCCGCGCCGGCGCAGGACACCCCGAAAAATGGCGGCGTTCTGAATTACGTGATCCCGGCGGACGCGCCGCCCAGTTTCGACGCGCACCGCGAGACCACGTTCGCGACGATACATTCGGCGGCACCGTTCTACAGCGTGCTGATCCGCGTCGATCCGAACGATCCGTCCTCGACGACCGGCTTTGTCTGCGATCTGTGCACCGCAATGCCGCAGCCGAGCGACGGCGGCAAGACCTATGCCTTCAAGATCCGCAGCGGCGTCAAATTTCACGACGGCTCGCCATTGACGGCAGCGGACGTGGCGGCGAGCTGGGAGCACATCATTCACCCTCCCGAGGGCGTGCTGAGCCCGCGCGAGAGCCACTACGTGATGGTCGACACGGTCGAGGCGCCCGATCCGGCGACCGTGGTCTTCCATCTGAAGTTCGCAACGAGCGCATTTTTGCCGGCGCTCGCCGACCCCTACAGCTGGATCTACAAGAAGGACACCCTCGATAAGAACTCCCGCTGGTACGAGAAGAACATTCTTGGCTCGGGCCCGTTCAAATTCGTTTCTTACGATATCGGCCAGTCTATCAAGGGGGTGCGCAACCCCGATTATTATCACCACGGGCTGCCCTATCTCGACGGGTTCACCGGCATCTATGCCGACAAGCAGGCGGTGCGGGTCGACGCGATCCGCGCCGACCGCGCGGCGATCGAGTTCCGCGGCTTTCCACCCGCGGTGCGCGACGAGCTCGTCGGTGCATTGGGCGACAAGATCACGGTGCAGACCAGCGATTGGAACTGCGGCAGTTTCATAGAGCCCAACCACAAGAGAAAGCCGTTCGACGATGTCCGAGTGCGTCGCGCCCTGTCACTGGCGATCGACCGCTGGCATGGCGCACCGCAGCTCGCCAAGATCGCCAACGTCCACACGGTGGGCGGCATCGTCTTTCCCGGCTCGCCACTGGCCGCGGACAAGGAAGAACTTCAGGACATCGCCGGGTTCTCGCTCGACATCGAGAAGTCACGCGCCGAGGCGAAACGCCTCTTGAAGGAGGCGGGCGCCGAGGGACTGACCTTCGAGCTCTTAAACCGCAACGTCGATCAGCCCTACAAGTACAACGCCACCTGGGTGATCGACGAGTGGAGTAAGATTGGGCTACACGTAACGCAGCGCGTGGTGCCGACCGGTCCCTGGTTCGAAGCGATGCGGCAGGGCAACTTCGACGCGGTGCTGGCCGGCAATTGCCAGAGCGTCGTCAATCCACTGCTCGATGTGCAAAGGTATTTGCCGAACTACGCGGCCAATTACGGGCAGTTCGAGGACCAGCAGGAGATCGACGTCTATGACAAAATGTTGCACGAGACCGACTTTACGAAACAGCGCGCGCTGATGCGCGAGTTCGAGAAACACGTGCTCGATGACCAGGCCCACGAGATCTTTCTGCTGTGGTGGTACCGGACGGTGCCCTACCGGTCATACGTGAAGGGCTGGAAAATCAGCCCGAGCCATTACCTCAACCAGGATCTGGCGACCGTATGGCTCGACAAGTAGCGTCGCAAACCAAGCCGCTATCTCGCCACACCGGCGAAAGCCGGTGCCCATTTCTGCCATGGGTTCCGGCCTTCGCCGGAATGATGTTTATAGCATTGGCTTTCTTAGCCATTCCGGCGACGGCGGATGAGGAGCCGAAATATGGCGGGGTGCTCACCTACATGATCCCGGCGGATGCGCCGCCGAGCTTTGACGGGCACCGCGAGAGCACCTATGCGACGGTGCATTCGGTCGCGCCGTTCTACAGCGTGCTGATCCGCGTCGACCCGGAAAACCCGGCGGACATAACCCATTTCGTCTGCGATCTCTGCACCGAGATGCCGCAGCCGACCGACGACGGCAAGACCTACACCTTCAAGATCCGCCGGGACGTCAAATTTCACGACGGCTCGCCTTTGACCGCCGCCGACGTGGCCGCGAGCTACAACAAGATCATCTTTCCCGCCAACGGCGAGCTGAGCGCACGCTCCAGTAACTATCTGATGGTCGACAAAGTCGAGGCGCCCGACCCGGAGACTGTCGTCTTTCATCTCAAATTCGCGACCAGCGCGTTTCTGCCGGCGCTCGCCGACCCGTTCAACTTCATCTACAAAAAGCAAATCCTCGACAAGGACCCGCGCTGGTACGAGAAGAACATCCTCGGCTCCGGTCCTTTCAAATTTGTCGATTACCAAGTCGGCCAGTCGATCAAGGGCGAAAAGTATCGGGACTACTACCATCAAAGGGCGGCCCTATCTCGACGGCTTCACCGGCATCTATGCCGACAAGCAGGCGGTCCGGGTCGAGGCGATCCGCGCGACCGTGCCGCGATCGAATTCCGCAGCATGCCGCCCTCGGCGCGCGACGAGCTGGTCAAGGCGCTGGGCGACAAGATCACGGTGCAGGAGAGCGACTGGAACGTCGCCAGCGCCGTCACGCCCAACCACAAGAGGAAGCCGTTCGACGACCCGCGGGTCCGCCGGGCATTGACCTTGGCGATCGACCGCTGGAGCGGCGCGCCCGGCAATGTCGAAGATCGCGATCGTCAAGACGGTCGGCGGCATCGTATTTCCCGGCTCGCCACTGGCGGCGACCAAAGAGGAGCTGGAGCAGATCGCCGGGTACTGGCCCGACATCGACAAATCGCGGGCCGAAGCGCGGCGGCTATTGAAAGAAGCCGGCGCCGAGGGGCTCTCCTTCGAGCTCCTCAACCGCAATGTCGACCAGCCCTTCAAATACGTCGCGACCTGGCTGATCGACGAGTGGAGCAAGATCGGGCTGCATGTAAAACAGCGCGTCGTGCCGACCGGCCCGTGGTTCGAGGCGATGCGCAACGGCGATTTCGATGTCGTTCTCGAAGCCCCGGGCCACGGCATGGTCAATCCGCTGCTCGACGTCCAGAAAGCTCTGCCTGCATCGGTCGACAGCGAGAACTACGGAAATTACGACGATCCGCAGGAAGTCGAGCTTTACAACAAGATGCTGCGCGAGACCGATCCGGCGCGGCAGCGGGCGCTGATGCGCCAGTTCGAAAAACTCGTGCTGGACGACCAGGCGCACATGATCTGGGTATTGTGGTGGCACCGGATCGTGCCGTACCGGTCATATGTGAAGGGCTTCAAGATCGCCCCGACGCATTTCATCAACCAGGATTTGGCAACGATCTGGCTGGACAAGTAATTCGGGAGGCATTGGTGAGTTTGAAAGTATTGCTTTGGGGCATCCTTGCGACGGCAAGCGTGGCGTTGGCGGCCGCGGCCGACGAGGAGCCGAAACGCGGCGGCACCTTGACCTACATGATCCCGGCCGACGCGCCGCCGAGCTTTGACGCGCATCGCGAGGAGACCTATGCGACGATCCACTCGGCCGCACCGTTCTACAGCATCTTGATCCGGGCCAACCCCTACAATCCGGGCAAGACCGACGATCTCGTCTGCGATCTGTGCACGGCGATGCCGAAGCCGACCGACGACGGCAAGACCTACACCTTCAAGATCCGCGAAGGGGTCAAATTCACCGACGGTTCGCCATTGACCGCAGCAGATGTCGCGGCGAGCTGGAATGAGATCATCTTCCCGCCGGAGGGCGTCATCAGCGCCCGACAGAGCAACTTCGTCATGGTGGACAAGGTCGAGGCCACCGATCCGGCCACCGTGGTCTTCCGGCTGAAATTCGCCACCGACGCGTTTCTGCCGGCATTGGCCGACCCCTATGCCTGGATCTACAAAAAGGCGATCCTCGACAAGGACCCGCACTGGTACGAAAAGAACATTCTCGGCTCCGGCCCGTTCAAGTTCGTCGAGCTACGATACCGGCCAATCGATCAAGGGCGAGCGCAACCCCGACTACTTCCGTGCGGGGCTGCCTTACCTCGACGGCTTTACCGGCATCTATGCCGACAAGCAGGCGGTCCGCGTCGAGGCGATCCGCGCCGACCGGGCGGCGATCGAATTTCGCGGTTTTCCGCCCGCCACCGTCGACGAGCTGAAAAAGGCGCTCGGCGACAAGATTACCGTCCAGACCAGCGACTGGAACTGCGGCGGGGTGATAACCCCGAACCACCAGAAAAAGCCGTTCGACGACGTCCGCGTACGGCGCGCCCTGACCCTGGCGATCGACCGCTGGGGCAGCGCACCGGAGCTGTCCAAGATCGCGATCGTGCACACCGTCGGCGGCCTCACCTTCCCGGACTCGCCGCTCGCCCCGACCAAGGAGGAGCTGCAGCAGATCGCCGGCTATTGGCCCGACATCGAAAAGTCGCGGGCCGAGGCGCGGCGCTTGCTGAAGGAGGCCGGAGCCGAGGGGCTCCAGCTTCGAACTGCTCAACCGCAACGTCGATCAACCCTATAAATACTATGGGATCTGGGTCGTCGACCAGTGGAGCAAGATCGGACTGCACGTCACCCAGCGGGTATTGCCGACCGGGCCGTGGTTCGAGGCGCTGCGCAGCGGCAATTTCGAAGTCACCGCCGAGGGTAACTGCCAGAACGTCGTCAATCCGCTCGCCGATGTCGGCAAATACCTGCCGCATTCGGTGTCCAGCTCGAACTACGGGCAGTTCGACGATCCGAAAGAAATCGAGATGTACGACCGGCAACTGCGCGAACTCGACAAGACCAAGCAGCAGGCCGATTTGCTCGAGTTCAACAAATACGTCCTCGACGAGCAGGCGCATGCGATCTACCTGCTGTGGTGGCAGCGGATCGTGCCGTACCGGTCCTATGTCAAAGGCTGGAAAATCGGTCCCAGTCATTACGTCAACCAAGACCTCGGCACGATCTGGCTCGACAAATGACGGTGACCCCGACTCCAAGCCGCTCCTCGAAGTCAGGGGATTGCAGATGCATTTCCCGGTCACCGAAGGGATCGTCATCAACCGCAAAGTCGGCGAGGTGAAGGCCGTCGACGGCATCGACTTCACGGTGCGCCGCGGCGAGACCTTGGGGCTGGTCGGCGAGAGCGGCTGCGGCAAGACGACGACCGGACGCTGCATCCTGCGGCTCGAAAAGCCGACCGCCGGCGCGATCCTCTATGACGGCGTCGACATTGCCAAGCTCGAGCGCAGGGATCTCGTGGCGTTGCGGCGCCGGATCCAAGTCATCTTTCAGGATCCCGTACAGCTCGTTGAACCCGCGCATGAAGGTCGGCGAAATCATCGCCGAACCGATCATGGTTCACGGGATCGAGCGCGATGCAACCCGCCGTACCGCGCGAGTGCGGGAACTTCTATCTGTCTGCGGTCTCGATCCGAAATTCGCCGACCGTTATCCGCACGAAATGTCCGGCGGCCAGCGCCAGCGCGTCGGGATCGCCCGCGCCCTCGCCTTGGAGCCGGAGTTCATCGTCTGCGACGAGGCGGTCTCCGCACTCGATGTGTCGATCCAGGCTCAGGTCATCAACCTGCTAGAGGATTTGCGCGAACGGTTCGGCCTGACCTATCTGTTCATCGCGCACGATCTGTCGGTCGTTCGGCATCTCTGCCAGCGCGTCGCGGTCATGTATCTCGGCCGCATCGTCGAGCTTGCGGCCTGCGACGAGCTCTTCGACAACCCGCTGCACCCTTACACCCAGGCATTGCTCGCGGCAGTGCCAGTGCCCGATCCGACGGTCGAGGCGGAGCGCATTTTCCGGCCGGTCAAGGGCGAGGTGCCAAGCCCGATCAATCCGCCCTCGGGCTGCGTCTTCCACCCGCGCTGCCCGATCGCAGTCGACCGGTGCAAGCAGCATCGGCCCGAACTGCGCGAGCTGCGGCCGGGCCACTGGGTCGCCTGCAGCGAGGTGCGATTGCAGTGAGCGTTCCAACAGCGCCGCTCTCGCGGTGGCGCAGCCGCCGTCATCGCGAGGAGCGCAGCGACGAAGCGATCTCGACCGGACGAACCCTCCGCGGGCCCGAGATTGTTGCGCTCTAGTGGTACTCAGTCGGAAAACCTGTGCCTTTGCGCGACCCACCCAAACCTGTGACAAAGACGCGATGGCGCCGCCCTTTTGACAAAACTCTCACCCGAACGGGAACCCGTAGCCCGTCGTTTCCGTTTCGAACCCATGATGCATGACCATTACGGGAGGCCGGTGGTGGCGCGCGGCGACAAATCCAAATACACGGAGAAGCAGAAGCGCCAAGCTGAACACATAGAAGAAGGTTACGAACAGCGCGGCGTCAGCGAGGATGAGGCCGAGCGGCGCGCCTGGGCGACCGTCAACAAGATGACCGGCGGCGGCAAGAAATCAGGCTCAGGCCGTGGGCGGGCGGCCAATAAGGCTCCCGCCCGAAAAGGCGGGCGGCTCGGTGGCGCCGCTTCTGCCGCTCGGCCTAAGAGCGCTCGGTCGGCAGCGGCACGAAAGGCAGCACAGACCAGAGCGCGTCGCAAACGGGAAAGCGCCTGAACTCGTCCGGAGCAAACGCGCTCACCACCGCGGTCCTGCCCGTGGCGGGAGGCCGGTGATGACAACGGTCCGGTTCGGGCATAGGTCTCGCGGGTTTCTTCAACCAACTACCGGCTCCCAACGCAGCGAGAGGACGCCGGCGTGGTTAGCAAATTCTGCGAGAAATTCTGGCGGCTCGGCTTGGGTGTACAGTCCGCGCCACCGCAGATCGAAGCGGGTTTCACGGCATTTGCCGTTTCCCGTGAATGACACACCATGGGAGGCGACGGCATAACCGGCCTTTTGCAGCCGCGCTACCAGCTCCTTCGGTTCGGGCGCGTCGTCGGTCGAGGCGAGAATAAGCGTCGCTTGCCTCTCCTGCGGCATGTACTTCTCGGCAAATTCAAAACCCCATAAAATCAACAACCCGAACGCGGTTCCGATCAAGCCCAGTCCGATCTGGCCGGCGCCCAGACAGAGGCCGATGACTGTAGCCAACCATAAGGTTGCTGCCGTCGTCACTCCGACAACCAAATCCTGTCGTCGGAGGATGGTTCCTGCGCCGATAAAGCCCATACCTGTCAAGATCCCCAAGGGTAGCCGCATCATATCGAGTTGTACGTAGGAATCCGGCGTCTTTCCTGTGGTGCCCAGCAGGAGGTTCGCAAGCAGCATCGCGATCGACGCAGTGAGACAGACGAGAACTGTGGTACGCAATCCCGCCGGCTTCCCGCGTTCTCCCCAATTCGCACCTATTAAGCTACCGGCGGCTACGGTGACCGCGAGGCGCAGCAGTACATCGCCCCAATCCAAAGTTGGCAGCATTGCCTATGCCTTTTCGCACTGCGGGCTCGAGGTATCCCCGCAAACTCGTTCTGGCCGCAATTTAGCAGCAATTGGTCTCCACTCGAAAAACGCTGTCCGGGGAGAGGCGCTCCTGCTTGTGGAGCTGACGGACGAGCCGATGTCCGCTGATCGGAACCGAGAGACGGGGTTGGATTGTATATTAATTAAAACCGGGACACTCAAATGGTGAAACGATGGCGAGAGCCAAGACTGCTCAGGATCATCGCTCCTCGAAGCCCAACAAATACTGGTCCGCAGAGGTCACTCGTGACAGCGACGCGCTGGACCTCGAGCGGAACGTCTTCACTTGGCGCGACCCGAGGCGCATCGCCCGATCATTGAAATCCTCGGCCCAATCGAGTGAGCGACGTAAGGCCGGTCCCTACCAATCGGCGATGTCCATGCTGAACTTTTACATCAACCGTTCCGGAAAGAATCTGTCACAGGCACGCAAACGCGTGCTGGATCAGGCAAAAATCGAACTGCGCCGGCTATTCGGGCGAACCTAGCCGAGCTTATTCGGTAACCGGGAAGCGACCCAAATCCCGTCGCCGCGCAGCCTCGGTCTATCGGACCCGTTGCAATGCCGCCTGGTACCTCGCCGGCAGTTCCGCATGGTCAGAGTAAAAATGCACATTCCGGGCAAGGGTTGGGATCTCCACCACTTGGGCGAACCTTTGGGTGGTTGCAGGAACGGTCGTTGCCCCCGCAGAATATTTCGTCTCGCCCCGCTGGGCTGCATATCCCTTTCGGCGATAACGCTTGAGCGTCTGCTCGTACTCGATCCGGACACCATGCACTTCACGACCGAGCTTGTTTCGGACGGTGCCGGTCCTCCAGTCCTTGACATTGCCTGAAATATAGACCCGCTTGACCTTGGGATAAATAGCATTATGCTCGCCGCGGGTCCTCTGCTCCAAGTCATAGGTGACGTACATCTCGTGAGCCACGCCCTTATACTTAGACTCGGTCGGGCGGTAGACTTCTTTGCTCGGCGCGACCGCCATCGTCAGCTCCCCCATTTCTCATCGTAGTCGGCATCCGTCCCGATTTTAGCCGCACGTCGGTTGATCTTATGGGCGGTCTTACGGAATTCGTCCTCCCCGATGTCGCGCAGCCCCAACGCTTCTTTGCCGAACTTTTGCTCCCAGGATGGCGCATGGGTGAGGGCGATCAGATAACCAGCTCGCTTGTATAGCTCGGTCAGGGCTGGCCGAGACTTGGCGGTTCCGACATCTCGGCGAATGGCTGTAAAGACCCGCTTCATCCCGGTCTTGTTGTTGATCTCACCATAGATGTGTCTATCTCCGCTCATCGGCACCTCCGCCAGAGGAATTACTTTCCCGAGGTCTGCCGCGGTCCAGCGATTGCTTCGCTTTCGCGACCATCTCTTAATGCCAACATTCAAAAGGCGGATGAGTTTCGTGCGATAGCCAACACTATAGTTGCAGCAGCCACGGAGTCACCCGGGCTTTGGTTCTGCCGGCATGTTATGGAGATGTACATACGACGAGTAGCGACGTAACACCTCGAATGCGCGTCGTTTGGCATTGGGGTCTGAGGTGCGCACCCAAAGGAGGACACAGCCGCGGGTGACCAAACCCGGTTTTACAGGTATTTTCCGTCCACCAAGGAAAGGTCGGGCGTCTATGCCTGCGGCTGCGCCTGAGGCGCTTCGATCAGCACATTGATGCCGCGGGCGGCGACGGTTAGCTCACGCCAGGTTTCATCGTCGATCGGCACGCCGTTTCTGATGCGCTCGGCGCGGGTGCGGCGCTCGGGATCGCCGGGGATCAGCACCGGCTCGTCCGGGCGTGCCGGCGGCGAGGCGGTGATGTACTCGGTCATCCCCGCAATTTCCTGCGCCAGCCACTCGCGATCGATAAGGCGCGACGGGTCGATGACGACCGTCAGCATGCCGTTGGTCGCGGTGTTACGGCCCTGCCGCTCTGGCCGCATCGTGCCGCTGCCGCACAAGGCGCCGGCCAGCATCTCGCAGACAAAGGCCAGTGCGTAACCCTTGTGCTCGCCCACGGTCATCAACGCGCCGCGCGGCTGGCGATACATCGCACCGGGGTCGGTCGTCGGCTTGCCCTCGCCGTCGAGCAGGATGCCGGGTTTGAGCTGCTCGCCCTTGTTGCGGGCGACGCGCACCTTGCCCATCGCGACGACGCTCGTGGCCATGTCGAGGATGATCGGCCGGTCGGGGCCGGGTCCCGGTACGCGATGCAGACGGGGTTGGTGCTGAAGCGCGCATCGGTGCCGCGCCACGGCGCCACGGCCGGCCGCGCATCGGTGACGTTGACGAAATGGAAGGAGACGCTGGCCGCTTCAGCGCACACCCCGAGATTGAAATCGGACGGATTTTATGACCATCTTTGCACTCCTGTAGCGCGCCGATAGAAGAAACGATATCCAAGATTGGAGAAGATCGCCTCCACACGTAGACCTCCTCTGCCTATTCGTAGGTCCACGCGAGGCTTAGCCATTCCAGCCGGAACGCCTGTCGAATCAGCGTCTGCCGCCGGGGATCGGCACCTACCAAGTGATCGTAAGCTTGCCGTCGCGCATTTCGTAGCCCTGCAACCGGCTGAGGAAGGTCATGCCGAGCAGCGAAACGTTGAGATTTTCGAGCACGCTGGCGGGCACATCATAGATCGACAGCTGGCCGAGGCGGATTTCGCGCAGGGTTACCGGCGCCATACGCACGGTGCCGTTGGCGGTTTGGACATGTCCGTTGAACGCCAGTCGGGCAGGATCGATGCCGGCGGCACGGGCATCCGCTGGGGTGAGCGTCACCAGGCTGGCGCCGGTGTCGACGAGCATGCGGACCGGAACCCCGTTGACCGCGGCGTCGAGGACCACGTGCCCCTGCTCGTTTGCCGTGTATACGATCGTATTGGAGGCCGGCATGATGGAGGGTGGGGCAGAGGCGCGCGGAGCCGACGTGGCGGCCTGTCCCTCCCGTCCGGCTGGCGAGGCAATGTCCGGCAACAGCGCGGCGCCGCGGTCCAGCAGCCCGACACCGACGAGCACGAGCCCGCAGCACAGCAATACCCAACGCAACGCCCAGCCGATCACGATGGCCGCCCGGTCCCAGTTTTCGCCTCTCGCACTCTGTGGGACGGCGTTTAAGGGTTGGTGAAGACCCTCACCCACCCAGTCCTGCGGGCTGGGCACAGCGAGGCGGGTGAGGGTACGCTACTCTGCGGCCGGGGGCGCGTCGGGATAGCTGCTTGCGCGCCAGCGGCGCTCCCCGGTTGCGGACGCATCGGCCTCGTAGCCCCAGCGGTCCCAGCCGGGCCGGGGGGCGCGGGCGAACATTTCGAGATAGGGCCCTTCACACAAGGCTTCGATGCGCTCGTAGGCCTCGTCCGGTTTGCGGCTGTGCTCGCGCCGCGGCGACACAATCAGTTTGCGGACATCCGCCCGGCTGCGATGCGGCTTGCCGCGCGTCGCGAGCAGGCAAGGCTCAGGGTTTGCCCGCGTCCAGAAGCCGAGCCCTGTAAAGAAGCTCCGATCATTGTAAAAAAGCTCGGGCTTCCGCAATTTTGCCCAGTAAAACCCAACAGTTTTATACGTGAAACCCCAGGAATTTATGATGTCGAACGCTTTCTCCAACAGAGGGTCGGTCGCCCACATCAGCAGCACGCAATCGTCCGCAGCCCATTCGGGCACCGGCAACGCCTTGATGTCGGCGAGAGACATGCAGTCGTAATACGCTTCCGGACTCCGGCCCTTGCCCTTCCGCGAATAGGTGGCGAAGGTCCAGGGCGGGTCGGCGTAGATGACCCTGTAATGTTTGGACTGGGGAGAGGCGCTCATCGGCGCAGGCTCGCGGGCTCCGGCCGCATGGTCAATCGGCTTCCTCACCGTCCCCTTCGTCGGGTCCCTCCTCGGTCGGGATGCGGTAATTGCCCTTGAGCCACCGGCCGAGATCGATCTGGGTGCAGCGCGCCGAGCAGAATGGCCGATATTGCGGCATCGGCGGCTTCCCGCAGATCGGGCACGGGCGCGGTGCGGGTCTCTCGATCGACGAGATGGAAGCCATGGCCGAGCGGATATAATCAAAGCTCGGAGATTTGAAAACGCTCGCGGTCACACCCGGGCTCGGCCTCGATCGCGATGCCGCGGGCGAATCGCTGCTCGGCCTGCCACACGGCGTCGGCCGCAGCCCCCGCCAAGGCAGCTGCGACCTCGGGGGCAACGGTGAGGCGCCATCGCCGGCCGGGCTGTGCCCGCGCTGCACGGCGCAACGCGCGCAGCGCTTCGTGCGAGACTGTCACTGCAGTCTTGACGAGGGTGCCGCCCGAGCGCGGCTCTAGCAACGCCTCGGCGAGCGGGCGGCTGCGGCGCGGCCGCACCAGCTCGAAATGTCCGAGCCGGGTCCAGCCGAGAAGCTGCGGGGCTGCCGGATCGGAGGCGAGCGCCTCGGCAAGCGCCGCCCGCAGCGTTTCGCGCGCCGGGCGGCTGTCCAGCCCGACAAAATCGACGACGATGCCGCCGCCCAGATTGCGCAGCCGGATCTGCCGGGCGATGGCCGCCGCCGCGGCGAGGTTGGCCATCAGCCCGGTGCGTTCCGGCGAGCCCGTTTCCAGAGTTCCCGTGTCCACGTCGATCAGCATGCCGGCCCGGGTTGCCTCGAAATGCACCGACCCACCGCTGGGGAGAGCGAGCGTAGCGGACAGCGCCTCGTCGAATTTCGCGTCGAGATCGATCGGCCACTCGGTTTCCGGGAGGTGCGCAACCGCACTGTCCGGAAAAGCGGCGCGGAGTTCGGGAATGGTCGCAGGGTCGTCCACTTGGATCTCGTCGGTCGCGCCCAGCAGCGATCTGCCGAGTGCAGCGGCAAAAGACGCCGCCGGGTCAAGCCGGGCCGGCGGGTCAAGCCGCGAAGCTAGTCCCAGAAGCGCGGTCCAGCGCTGAGCCAATACCTCCGCCTCGGCAGCGAGGGCGTCGACCGGCGCCGGTTCGAGAAACCTCAGCCCCCACCCTAACCCTCCCCCGCTCGCGGGGGAGGGAGTTGAACTCCCTCCCCCGTGGTAACGGGGGAGGGTTAGGGTGGGGGCTAGCTGGCTGAGGAGTGCCGCGCCGTCTGTGGAACCCGGGCGGCCGACGATCAGTTCGACAAGCCGGCCGCGCAACCTCGCGGCCATCGTCATCCGTGCGGCTTTGTCGGCCTGCGCCTCGCGGCGGATTTGCACGACGACGCGCTCGCCCTCGTTCAACCGCTTGCCGCGCGGCAGAACCTCGCTCTGCGGCAGGAAGGCGGCCCGGTCGCCGCCGATATCGACGAGCGCCGCGCCGAGCGCCGGCAAAAGCCGTGCGCACTCGGCCGAGATGTATGCTGCCGGCTTCACTGCGGTCGCCACGCTCGACGAAGAGTTCGACGGGCACACCCGTTTCGAACAGCGCCGCGCGCCACTCGCCGGGGCCCGCCGATATCAGCAGCTCGCGAGCCAACTCGACCGGTACCCGTGGCCGGCAAGAAGCTGGGCGGTCTCAAAGAGCGGCAGCCCGACGACATTCGAATAGGAACCGCTAACCCAGCGGATCAGCGCCGCCGCCCGCCCTTGAATCGCGTACCCGCCGGCTTTGCCCTGCCATTCCCCGGTACGCAGGTAGGCCCCGATCTCGGCCTCGCTCAGCCGTTTGAAGGAGACTTGGCTCTCGACCCGGCGCGACACCGACCGGCCGTCGGGGCTCACCACCACTATAGCGCCATGGACGCGGTGGCGGCGCCCCGAAAGCAGTTCGAGGCAGGAGCGCGCACTCGCTTTGTCCTCGGTTTTCGGGAGGATGCGCCGGCCGCAGGCGACGACGGTGTCGGCGGCCAGGATATAGGCGCCGGGGTGGCGCGGGATTACCGCCTGCGCCTTTTCCTGCGCGAGGCGCATCCCATAGGCCGGCGGCAGCTCACCGTGGCGAGGGGTCTCGTCAATGTCGGGCGGATCGATGCAGTCGGGCATGAGGCCCACTTGGCGCAACAGTTCGAGGCGGCGCGGAGATGCGGAGGCGAGCACTAGGGACGGCCCGGTCACACAGTCACCCCCGCAGGTGCAGCACGCAAATCAGAGTGAAGAGGCGCCGGGCGGTGTCGAGATCGATCTCGACCTTGTCGGCGAGTCGCTCGATCAGCAGCGCGGACCCCTCGTTGTGCAAGGACCGCCTGCCGACGTCGATCGCCTCGATTTGCGCAAGGCTCGAACGGCGGATCGCCTCATAATAACTGTCGCAGACCATGAAATAATCTTTGACGATCCCGCGAAACGGCGCCAGGGGCAGCGTGATCGTTTCGTTCGAGCTGTTCGCCATCGAGCGCACCTCGATGCTCAGCCGGTTCTCCTCGATCGCCAAATGCAGATCGTAGGGCCCGTTGCAGCCGGAAACCGGCGCAAAATGGTTCTCTTCGAGGAGGTCGAAGATCGCGACTGCCCGCTCGTGCTCGATATCGGGGCTGCGGCGGACGACCGTATGCTCGTCGAGAGTGATGCCGGCAATACGCGAGGCGTCCTGCTCGCCCATGGTTTGTCGACTTACCCCGCGCGCGCCCGACCGAGCCGGATCGACAATGACAATGCGTGCGCGCCCAGCCCCTCAGCCTCGGCGAGGCGAATCGCCGATGGGGCGAGCGCCGCGAGGCTCGCCGCGTCGCAGCGGACCATCGAGCTGCGCTTCAGGAAATCGAGAACCCCGAGACCCGAGGCAAAGCGCGCGCTGCGGGAGGTCGGAAGGACATGGTTGGGGCCGGCGATATAGTCGCCGATCGCTTCGGGCGTGTGGCGGCCGAGGAAAATTGCCCCGGCATGATGCACCCGCTCGGCAAATGCGTCGGCTTCGTCGACCGCCAGCTCGAGATGTTCGGGTGCAATCCGGTCGATCAGCGCCGGCGCCTCGTTCCAATCGGCGACGATCAGGATGGCGCCATTCGCCTGCCAGCTCGCTCGTGCGATCTGCGCCCGCGGCAGCTGCGCCAGGTGTCGCTCCACCGCCGTTTCGACATCGGTTGCAAAACCAGTGTCATTGGTAATGAGGATCGCCTGCGACGCGCAGTCGTGCTCCGCCTGGGACAGCAAATCGGCGGCGATCCATTCCGGGTCATTACGCCGGTCGGCGACGACCAGGATCTCGGACGGGCCGGCGATCATGTCGATCCCGACCTTGCCGAAGACCCGCCGCTTGGCCGCCGCGACATAGGCGTTTCCCGGGCCGACGATCTTGTCGACCGGGGCGATCGTCGCCGTGCCGTAAGCGAGCGCAGCGATCGCCTGCGCGCCGCCGACCCGATATATCTCGTCGATCCCGACCATCTGGGCGGCGGCGAGAACAAGCGGGTTCAGCACGCCGCGCGGGGTCGGCACCGTCATGACCAGCCGCTCGACCCCGGCCACCTTCGCCGGGATAGCGTTCATCAACACCGAAGAGGGATAGGCGGCGGTGCCGCCCGGAACGTATAGCCCGGCCGCAGCGACCGGGCGCCAGCGGGCGGCGAGCCGCACCCCAGCTCGTCGACATAGTCGATCGGAGCCGGCAGCTGGCGCCGATGAAAGCTCTCGATCCGCTCCGCCGCGACGCGTAGCGCCGCCACGGTCTCGAGGCGCCGCCGCGGCGGCGCCATCGGCGATCTCCCGCGCGGTCAGCCGGAGGCCGCAGGCCGCGAGATCCGTCCCGTCGAAGCGCCGCGTATAGTCGTCCAGCGCCGCATCGCCGCGGCGGGCGACATCCTCGATGATTTCGGCGACTGCTGCGTCGACATCGGTCGCGCTCTCCCGCTTCGCCGCGAGCAGCTGTCCGAAGGCCGACTCGAAGCCGGGGTCGCGGGTCGAGAGCGTGACCGGCATCAATTAGCTCCGCCAGACCGTACGGCGGTACCCTCACCCCTCCCATCGCCGCCGCGATGGGCCCCTCCCCTCTCGCGCACTGCGGCAGAGGGTGCCGAGCCGAGTGAGGCGGATGAGGCTCTTCCATGACCGATCGCTGCGCGAAACCGCTCGATCCAGTCGCCAACTTCTTCGGGGCGGGTCTTGAGCGCCGGGCGGTTGACGATCAGCCGGGAGCTGACCTCGGCAATCGGCTCGATCTCGATCAAACCATTGGCCTTCAGGGTGGCGCCGGTCTGTACGAGATCGACGATGTGATGGCAGAGCCCCAGGCGCGGCGCCAGCTCGATCGCGCCGTTGAGCTTGATGCACTCGGCCTGGATGCCCCGTGCCGCAAAATGCCGGCGCGTCACTTCCGGGTACTTCGTCGCGACGCGCACATGGCTCGATCGTCTGACGTCGGCCTGCCCGAGCGCGTCCGCCGTCGCCGCGACGGCGAGGCGGCAGTGCCCGACATCGAGGTCGAGCGGCGCGTAAATCTCCGAATAATCGAATTCCATCAGCACGTCATTGCCGGCGATGCCGAGCTGAGCGGCGCCGAAGGCGACAAAGGTGGCGGCATCGAAGCTGCGCACGCGGATCAAATCGAAACCCGGCTCGCTGGTTCTGAACCGGAGCTGGCGCGAGGCGGGGTCGTCGAATGCGGGCTCCGGCTCGATGCCGATCTGGCGCAGCAGCGGCATAACCTCGCCGAGGATCCGCCCGTTCGGCAACGCCATGATCAAGGGATCGCCGCGGACCGGCCCGGGCTCGATGGTCACGAGACCTCATCCAAATCGTGGCGAGGCTGCCATGGTGTCGGCCAAGGATCGCCGAGGTCCCTGGCGTGGCAAAGGATTCGCGCGACCTCGAGCCGGATCGCCGCCCCGCCGGAAAATTCGAGATGAACTAAGCCATCTTCCGGCCGGATCGCCAGCAACGAAAGTAGGCGGCCGTCATCGCTGCGGCGGAACCCGCTGTAGGACACCCCCGCCACCTCGCTAAATGTGATCCCGCACAAAACCCGTTCATAGGGAACCTCGCCGGGTGCCGGGACGAGTCCGTTTTCCCAGCGAAATCGGTTCGCGACGAACAGAAAGCTGCGCTCCTCCGGCGCATAAGCGAGATCGCGAACCGCGACCAGCGCGTCCTGGAGACAAGCCGAGATCACCGCCAGGTCTTCGGCGTCCTCGGCGCGCAGTTTGAGCGCTGCGTCTTCGTCAGGCGCCATCCCGCAGCCTTTCGATCCGGGCATTGCACCCCGAGAGCTTTTCCTCGAGCCTCTCGTAGCCGCGGTCCAGGTGATAGACGCGGTTGATCACGGTTTCCCCGGCCGCAGCGAGACCGGCAACGACCAATGACACCGAGGCCCGCAAGTCCGTCGCCATGACCGGAGCACCCATCAGCCGCGGCACGCCGCGCACCAGAGCGGAGGCGCCATGGACGTTGATGTTGGCGCCCATCCTCGCCAATTCCGGGACATGCATGAACCGGTTCTCGAAAATCGTCTCGGTGATCATCGAGGCGCCGTTGGCGATCGTCATCAGCGCCATGATTTGCGCTTGCAGGTCGGTCGGGAACCCGGGATAGGGTTCGGTCATCACATCCACGCCTTCTAGGCGTTCGGCATATCGCCGCACCGTCAACCCGTCGGCGTCAGCCGCGATCTCGACGCCGGCGCCCTCGAGAATGCGCGCGACGGCTGCAACCAGATCGAGGCGGGTCCCGGTCAATCTGACCTCGCCATTCGTCGCCGCGGCGGCCATAATGTAGGTTCCGGTTTCGATCCGGTCCGGCACGATCGAATGCGTCGTCCCGTGCAGCCGCGGGACGCCGACGATCCGCAAGTGGTCGGTGCCGATCCCATCGATGCGGGCGCCCATCGCCACGAGGCATTCGGCCAGATCGGTGATCTCCGGCTCGCGCGCGGCGTTGATCAGCAAGCTCTCGCCCTCCGCCAAGCTCGCTGCCATCAGCAGGTTCTCGGTAGCGCCGACTGAGACAACCGGAAACGCGATCTCCGCGCCCCGCAATCCTTTGGGCGCGCGTGCGTCGATATAGCCCTCGCGCAACTCCACCTCGGCGCCGAGCTGCTGCAACCCCTTGATGTGCAGGTCGACCGGCCGGGGGCCGATCGCGCAGCCTCCCGGCAACGATACGCGCGCGCGCCCGCACCGCGCCACCAGCGGCCCGAGGACCAGGACCGAAGCCCGCATCTTCCGGACGAGGTCATAGGGAGCGGTGCTCGATGTGATGTGCCCAGCCGACAGTTCGACGACGTGTCCAGAATCTGCGCCTCCCTCGCCTCGGACGACAGTCAACCCATGCTGAACCAATAGGTTCGCCATCGTGGCGATATCCGCGAGAACGGGGACGTTCTTCAGGGTCAAGGTTTCCGACGTCAGCAGCGACGCGGCCATCAGCGGCAAGGCCGCGTTTTTGGCGCCGCCGATCGGAATTACGCCTTCGAGCGGCACGCCGCCCTTGATGCAGATCTTATCCATCGCGTCGTTTGCACCCGCGCCCGCCGCCCACACCGGCGGCAGGCAGCAGCTTATCTATTTGCGGTCACGCCGCCGTCCGGCTGCTTGTACTTGACGGCGAAGCGCCGCTCAAGCCGGCGGCTCGCCGTCGCCTTCGTCGCCTTTTTTGGATGGCGGCGGGGCACGCCGCTGCTGGGCCCGGGCCTGCTCCTTGCGCCGCCGCAGATTGTCGCGCAACGCCTTGGCCAAGCGCTCCTCCCGCGCTGCGCGTTCTGTGTTGTATTTTGCGCCAGGCTTTAAAGGCTGGGTCATGCCGCGATGCAAAGGGAGGGCGTCGGCTGTGTCAAGCAGCACGCTATTCCTCGATCCGGATCTTCGCGTGCGTCGCGAGGATCACAGCGACCGCCTGCTTTGCGTTGGATTCGGCGGTTTGATCCGGATGCTGGCGCCGCCCCACCTCGACGCCCGCCCTGTAACACGGGGGCGACGATAACCCATCGTGACGGGATTCATTTTGGGCCGCCGTCTTAGAAAGAATTGAGGGCGGGGTAAAGAGATTGCAGCTTTTACCAGCCCAATTTAACTCAATGCTGCCGCGGAGCTCGGCCTGTTCCAGCCGACGGGTAGTCCTTAATATTATCGGTTGGATAACGAACCGGTGGATCGTTTCTAGCCTTACGTCCGACATCCTCACGTGGTGGGTGGGAGAACTCGACCGAGTGCACACAGCTTGGTCTATCTGAAGCGAACGATCGCAAACTGAGTCACCACCGAAACGGTGGCGGGCGTGCGCGTTTCGCCGTAAATGTTTGAGACACACCACATGCCGTCCGTGCCCACCATGATGCGTCCCGCTCTCCCGCTCGCGTGCCTCGTGCTCTGGGCCGCCGCGGCCTGGGCTCAAGCCCGGCCGATCACCGGCGAGCCGCAACCGGGCCGGGTTTTTTGTGATCAAAGCGTCACCTATCGGATTGCCGAGCGCGCCACGGTTCCGGAGCCATACCGGGGCTTTCTCGGAGCCTGGAGTGATGCGGCCTGGGACGCCAATACCTGCGCGGCGCTGATCGTTGAGAATATCGATCCTGACGGCACCGCTACGATCATCTACGCTTACGGGCCGCTCGGATCGAGCGCACGGGTCGCCGGTGGGACATTGCACGGCACCGGAAGCATCCGTGACGGTGAGCTCAGATTTCAGAATTCCGACGGCACACAGTTCGCCTTCCGCCCCGGAATCGCCGATCTGATCGGACGAATGACGACCCCGAGTGGCCAATCATACGAGGCTGCATTCAAGAAGACATTGTGAATCGCCCCTATTCGGTACTTGGACGCCCGTCAGTACGCTGCGAGTTGACGCCTGCGAAAGCAATTCCTAAAATTCGCGGTCGCTGGGTTCGACCGCCGCGTGGTTTGACTTGCCGGTACTCCGGTCGGCTCGGCTTGGCTGACGAACATCGGGTGACCACATCCACAGACAGTCAATCGTGGATCGACCGCAGTTGCGGGCAAGACCGCCCGTGAGACGGATCATCACATGTGGTTCCGCATGCCCCGAGCGCTGGTACCTTCCCCGATAAACGAGCTCAACGAACGCAGCCGCGAGATCTTTCGCCTGATTGTGGACGGCTATGTCGCAACTGGCGAACCGATTGGCTCGCGCACCCTGTCACGACGCCTTGGGCAGAACTTGTCGCCAGCGACGATCCGCAACGTCATGGCGGATCTGGAGGAAGCAGGGCTGCTCTATGCGCCACACACCTCGGCCGGGCGGCTCCCGACCGAGCTCGGGCTGCGCCTGTTTGTCCACGGTTTGCTCGAGATTGGGGGATTGGCCGAAGACGAACGCCGCAGCATCGAGAGTTTGTGCGTTGCCCGCGGGAAGAGCCTGCCGCAAGCGCTCGAAGAAGCAACGAGCGCGCTGTCGGGCCTGTCCCATTGCGCGGGCATCGTCGTCGTGCCCAACCAGGACCGTCCCTTGAAACACATCGAATTCGTCAGTCTCGGTCCTGGGCGCGCGCTCGTGGTGCTGGTAACCGAGGACGGGCTCGTCGAGAACCGGGTTATCGAGGTTCCGGCCGGCCTGCCTCCGGCCGCGCTGATCTCGGCCGGGAACTACCTCAACGCGAGGCTGATCGGCCGGACGGTCGAGGAGGCAAAGGCGGAAATAGAGCAAGAGATCGCGTCCAACAAGATCCAACTCGACGAACTGACGTCGAAGCTCGTCGCGGCAGGTCTTGCCAACTGGGCCGGCGGCGATGAGGGCAACGCCCTGATCGTGCGCGGTCAGGCCAATCTGCTCGAAGACGTCACCGCGCTCGCCGATCTCGAGAGGCTGCGCACTCTTTTCGAGATGCTCGAAACCAGAGAGACCATGCTGCGTCTGCTGGACGCCAGCAAACAGGGCGAGGGCGTCCAAATATTTATCGGCGCCGAGAACCGCCTTTTCGGAGTGGCCGGCTGTTCGATGGTTATCGCCCCGTACCAGAACAGCCGCGAGCAGATCGTCGGAGCGATCGGCGTCATCGGCCCGACTCGAATCAACTATGCCCGGATCATCCCGATGGTGGACTACACCGCCAAGATGATCGGGCGATTAATTGGATAGGACAGACCATGGACGATACGAAGACCAAGGAGCAGGAGAAGTTCCCCGCTGTGGAGGAGGCTGCCAATAACAACATCGAGGGCCTCGCCGGGACGCCAAGCGAATCGGAAGCCGGTGAATCGTCGCCAGAGAACTCGAGCCACCCAGCTCGAGGCTGAACTGGCCGAGTATAAGGATCGTTTGCTGCGCGCGCTCGCCGAGACCGAGAATGTGCGGCGCCGCGCACAACGAGAACGCGAGGATGCTTCGAAATATGCGATCACGGGTTTTGCCAAGGACTTGCTCTCGGCGGCGGACAACCTGCGCAGGGCGCTAGAGAGCCTGACCGAATCAGAAGCGAAAGACGAACGTACGCGCAGTCTCCTTGCCGGGGTCGCGGCGACTGAGCGCGAACTGCTGGGCGTCTTCGAGCGCTACGGGATCAAGCGCATCGATCCGAGGGGCGAAGCTTTCGACCACAATTTCCACCAGGCAATCTTTGAGGCCGAGCGATCCGACCAGCCGAGCGGCTCCGTTGTCGAGGTATTGCAGCCCGGCTATGTGCTTCATGACCGCCTGTTGCGGCCGGCGATGGTCGGCGTCGCCAAGGGTGGCCCGAAACCGTCGGAACCCGCTTGAACCCGGTGGATTTTTGGCCTTGCAGGCCATAGTCAGCGTGGTTGTAGCGGCACGACCTTACACATATATAGACCCTAGCCACAGTGAGGGGATGGCTGTGATCA
Source organism: uncultured Alphaproteobacteria bacterium (assembly GCA_963700195.1). Taxonomy (GTDB): domain Bacteria; phylum Pseudomonadota; class Alphaproteobacteria; order ATCC43930; family CGMCC-115725; genus AP-15. The sequence goes on along the minus strand of CAVOWQ010000006.1, from coordinate 27,182 downwards.
CTTCCCGGGGGATCGGGACGGTGCTTCCCCGGGCCGCCCGGTCCTGCTTTAGCATGAGGTGTACATGAGCAAGGTCATCGGTATCGATCTCGGCACGACGAACTCCTGCGTTGCTGTGATGGAGGGCAAGAGCGCCAAGGTGATCGAGAATAGTGAGGGCATGCGCACAACGCCCTCGATGGTTGCATTCACCGAATTGGGCGAGCGCCTGGTCGGCCAGTCGGCGAAACGCCAGGCGGTGACCAATCCCGAGAACACGTTTTTTGCGATCAAGCGCCTGATCGGCCGTCGCTTCACCGATCCGATGGTGAAGAAGGACATGGATCTTGTACCGTACAAGATCATTCCCGGCGAGAATGGCGACGCTTGGGTTGAGAGCCGAGGCAAGAAATATGCGCCTTCGCAGATCAGCGCGTTCATTCTGCAGAAGATGAAGGAAACGGCCGAGGCCTACCTCGGCGAGACGGTCTCGGAAGCCGTCATCACGGTTCCCGCCTATTTCAACGACAGCCAGCGCCAGGCGACCAAAGATGCCGGCAGAATTGCCGGGCTCGAGGTGTTGCGGATCATCAATGAGCCAACCGCAGCAGCACTTGCCTATGGCATGGATAAGAAGGGCACCGGCACAATTGCGGTTTACGATCTCGGCGGCGGCACCTTTGACATTTCTGTGCTAGAGATCGGTGACGGCGTGTTCGAGGTGAAGTCGACGAATGGCGATACTTTTCTCGGCGGTGAAGACTTCGACAAGAACATCATCGATTACCTCGCCGATGAATTCCGCAAGGAGCAGGGAATCGATCTGCGGAATGATCGGCTCGCCCTCCAGCGACTGAAGGAGGCGGCGGAGAAGGCCAAGATCGAATTGTCGTCGTCGATGCAGACAGACGTCAATCTGCCCTTCATTACCGCCGATCAGCACGGGCCAAAGCATCTCAACATCAAGCTCACCCGGGCAAAGCTGGAGGCTTTGGTCGACGATCTGATCCAGCGGACAATCGGGCCTTGCCGCAACGCCCTCAAGGATGCGGGGCTCAAGGCGTCGGAGATCAACGACGTCATCCTGGTCGGCGGCATGACCCGGATGCCCAAGGTCATCGAGACCGTCAAGCAATTCTTCGGGAAGGAGCCGAACCGTAGCGTCAACCCGGACGAGGTCGTGGCCGTAGGCGCGGCGATCCAAGCGGGTGTTCTGAAGGGCGAGGTCAAGGACGTCCTTCTCCTAGACGTGACCCCGCTGTCGCTCGGCATCGAGACGTTGGGCGGTGTTTTCACTCGGCTGATAGACCGCAACACCACGATACCGACGAAAAAGAGCCAGACCTTCTCCACCGCCGAGGATAACCAGACGGCAGTCACCATCCGTGTATTTCAGGGCGAGCGTGAGATGGCGGCAGACAACAAGCTGCTCGGCCAGTTCGACTTGGTGGGAATCCCTTCGGCACCGCGCGGTATGCCGCAGATCGAGGTGACCTTCGACATCGACGCCAACGGCATCGTGCAGGTCTCGGCGAAGGACAAGGCGACCGGCAAGGAGCAGCAGATCCGCATTCAAGCCTCGGGTGGCCTCTCCGAGACCGACATCGACCGTATGGTCAAGGATGCAGAAGCGCATGCCGATGAAGACAAGCGGCGCCGTGAGCTGGTCGAGGCGAAGAACAACGCCGACTCGTCGATCCATACGACCGAACGGACGTTGAACGAGAGTGGCGACAAGGTTCCGCAGGCTGACCGAGATGCGGTGCAGCAGGCGGTCCAAGCCCTAAAGGATACCCTCGCCAGCGAAGACGCCGGGCAAATCAAGGCCAAGACCGAGGCGCTGGCCCAGGTCTCGATGAAGCTCGGGGAGGCGCTCTACAAGTCCCAGCAGGCCGAACAGGCCGGCTCCGGTGACGGTGGCGCGTCACAAGGCGGCGCGTCGCATGGTGGCTGCCAGCGGCAATGACAAAGTGGTCGACGCCGATTTCGAGGAAGTCGACGATCAGAAGAAGCGCGGCTCGGCTAATCGGCGCGTCGGAGGTGGCGGAAAGTTGGGAACATCCCGGCGGAATATCCGCCGGGGTGACGCGTGGTGGGGAAACTCTCTCTCGAACACCCGTCGACCATGGCTAAGCAGGATTTTTACGAGATCCTCGGCGTCTCCAAATCGGCGAGCGGGGACGAGCTAAAAACGGCTTATCGCAAACTCGCGATGAAGCATCACCCGGACCGCAATCCGAGTGACAAGAGCGCCGAACAAAAATTCAAGGAAATCAACGAGGCCTACGACATCCTCAAGGATGATCAAAAACGCGCCGCCTATGACCGCTTTGGTCATGCCGCCTTTGAGCAGGGGGGCGGGCGCGGCCCAGGCGATTTCGGATTTTCCGGCGGGTTCGCCGACATCTTCGACGAGATGTTCGGCGAGTTCATGGGCGGTGGTCGCCGCGGCGGTCAAGGCGGACCGAGCCGCGGCAGCGATCTCCGCTACAACCTGGAAATCTCGCTCGAGGAAAGTTTCCGCGGCAAGCAAACAACGGTTCGGGTGCAAACGTTGGTCGCTTGCGACCAATGCAAAGGCAGCGGAGCCGAGGCGGGATCGAAGCCGATCACGTGCCCGACTTGCCATGGCCGGGGGCGGGTGCGCGCGCAACAGGGCTTCTTTACGATCGAGCGAACTTGCGCCACGTGCCAGGGAGCCGGGCGGATCATCGACCATCCGTGCAAGGCCTGCGCGGGCCAGGGCCGGACCCGCCGAGAGAAGACATTATCGGTCAACATTCCCAGTGGTGTCGAAGACGGCACCCGCATCCGGCTCGCCGGCGAGGGCGAGGCGGGGGTGCGCGGCGCCCCTACCGGTGATCTTTACATCTTCATTACGATAACGCCGCATCGGATCTTCCAACGCGACGGCGCAAATATCTATTGCCGCGTCCCGATCTCGATCACGACGGCGGCCCTCGGCGGCTCGATCGAGGTCCCGAGCGTGGACGGCGGCCGGGCACGCGTCACGGTGCCCCCAGGTACCCAATCGGGTCACCAGTTCCGGCTCAGAGGAAAGGGCATGAGCATCTTGCGCTCACCCGCTCGCGGCGACATGTTTATCGAGGCGATCGTCGAAACCCCAGTCAATCTGACCAAGCGCCAGCAGGAGTTGCTGCGCGAATTCGAAAAGGCCGGCGACAATGCCGGGACTCACCCTGAAAGCGAAGGCTTTTTCGCGCGGGTGAAGGAATTCTTCGAGGATCTGCGGGAGTAGCGTTATTCGGCCGCCGCCGGTTCACGGCTAGCCAGTGTAAGAGCAGGCTCGTTGCCCTTGGCGAGAACTACCTCGAGCGCTCTTTGGATGTCAGCGAGCTTTGCCGGATGCTCGACTTTATGGCCGAATAAATTCTTTACATAAAAGACGTCTACCACCTTTTCGCCGTAAGTCGAGATTTTGGCGCTCGAGACCTGCAGGTTGAGACCGGTCAGAGCGCGGGTCAGCTCGAATAAGAGCCCCGGTCGGTCTCGGCCATTGACCTCGACGACGGTGTGCGCGCCGCTTGCGTTGTTGTCGAGGAGGACGCGAGGCGCTACGGTGAAAACTTGGGTTCGGCTTGGAAAGGCCGGCGGGCGAGCGAGTTCCCGGTGTGGCTTTAGATCGCCAGTCAGCACGTTCTCGAAAACAACCGCGAGCTTGGCGAGTTTGTCCGGGCGGTCGAACGCGCCGCCGGCCGCATCCTGCACCCAGAAAGTGTCGAGCGCCATTCCGTTGGACATCGTCATGATCTTGGCATCGACGATGTTGGCGCCGCTGACCGCCAGCGCGCCGGCGATGCGGGAAAACAGGCCGGGATGGTCCGCTGTATAAAGGGTTATTTCGGTTACCGATCGATGGGGATCGACGCGTTTCTCGACGGTCAAAGGTGCGCCGCTCGCCTCTGCCTCGCGCATCAAGCGTGCATGGCGTGCATGCGTGGCAGGATCGAAAGACAGCCAATAAAACGGGTAACCACGACTGACAACGGTCGCGAATTCCGGTTCGCTGAAATCGGGCAGCAGCCGGCGGGCCGCGGCCTGAGCTGCCGCTGCGCGAGAATTCTGCCCTTCGCCGCTGAGTCCGCCCGAGATCACTTCGATTGCCCGGTGATAGAGCTCACGCAATAACGCCGCCTTCCAGCCGTTCCAGACTTTCGGACCGACAGCGCGGATGTCGGCCACTGTCAACACCAATAGCAGCTTCAACCGCTCCGGAGACTGCACGCGCTCGACGAAATTGCCGATTGTCTGCGGATCGCCAATGTCGAGCTTGAAGGCGGTGCTGCTTACCAGCAAATGCCAGCGCACGAGCCAGGCGACGGTCTCGGTCTCCTCCGCCGAGAGGCCGAGCCGGGGCCCGAGCTTCAGAGCGATCTGTTCGCCAATTTCCGAGTGATCGCCGCCCCGACCCTTGGCGATATCATGCAGCAGCACCGCAAGATAGAGAGCACGGCGGGACACAATCGTCGGCATGAGCTGGGTGGCCAATGGAAGCTCCTCTTCGAGGAGGCCGCGCTCAATCTTGTGCAGGATGCCGATTGCGAAGAGCGTGTGCTCGTCGACCGTGTAGACGTGGTACATGTCATACTGCATCTGAGCCACGACACGACCGAAATCGGGAATAAAGCGGCCGAAGACCCCGGCCTCGTTCATCCGCCGCAATGCCGTTTCCGGATCCTTGCGCGAGGTCAGGACTTCAAGAAAAAGGCGGTTCGCCTCTGGATCATCGCGCAGCTTTTGGTTGATCAACCTGAGCGACTGACTTGCCGCCCGCAAGGCCCGCGGGTGGATGTCCAAATCTTGCTGTTGCGCCACATGAAACAGCCGGAGCAGCGCCAGCGGATCTTTCTTGAAAAAATCTTCCGAAGGAATAGTCAGTCGCTCACCATCGACCACAAAACCCCCGAGGGCGCGACGCGCGCTCCCCCAACGAACCCATGACAGCCGACGTTTGTGCTTTTGGTCGGCTTCGAGAATGGCGCAGAAGATCCGAGTCAGATCACCGACATCCTTTGCCACCAGAAAGTAGTGCTTCATAAAGCGCTCGACGCCGCGGCTGCCGGCGTGATCGGTATAGTTCATCCGTTGCCCGATCTCGGTCTGCAGGTCGAAGGTCAGCCGCTCCTCGGCACGGCCGGCGAGGTAATGGATGTGGCAGCGGACCGTCCACAGGAATTTCTGGGCACGATCGAAACGTTGCAACTCTTCCGCCGACAACACGCCCAACTCGACGAGCTTGCCGACATCGTCGGTGCGATAGATGTATTTGGCTATCCAAAACAATGTGTGCAGGTCTCTGAGCCCGCCCTTACCTTCTTTGATGTTGGGCTCGAGCTGGTAACGGCTGTCGCCGACGCGCTTGTGCCTCGCATCCCGCTCGGCGAGTTTGCTTGCCACAAACTGCGCCGCACTGCCCTTTACGATGTCCGAATCAAAGCGTCTTTTGAGTTCATTGAAGAGTGCTTGTTCCCCCCATAGATAGCGCGCCTCCAGCAGTCCGGTGCGGATCGTCAGGTCGGATCTGGCCTGACGCAAGCATTCGTCGACGGACCGGGTCGATTGCCCGATCTTGAGGCCAAGGTCCCACAGAAGATAAAGAAGATACTCGACGACCTGCTCGGTATGGGGAACCCGCTTGTACGGCAGCAGGAACAGGAGGTCGATATCGGAATAGGGCGCCAGTTCGCCGCGCCCATAGCCGCCCACTGCAACAATTGCCAACCGCTCGCCCGAAGTCGGGTTGGGGAGAGGATAGATTACCTGGGTCACGAGATCGAACAGCGCGCGGATCAACTGGTCCATCAAGAAGCACTGCTCGCGGATCGTTGCGGCGCCGTCGCCGGCCGCCTCGAACCGTCGACGGATCTCGGCGCGGCCCTCCGTCAGAGCCACCTTCAAGGGCGCCACGAACGCACTGCGATCGAGCGCGGGCGCTTGGACGGAGCCGGCGACAACGGACAGTCGCTCGGTCAATGCTCTGCGATCGATAATGTCGCGTTGCCGGGTGATGCTGCCCATGACGATTCCCTTCGTCCGGAACGCTCTCCGGCGCTAAAGGCTTGCGCCGGTATCGACGATAATGACCGGTACGCTTGAGATGGTAATGCAAGCCACTGCGGCGAGAGTGATTTTAGTGTGATTGCTTCCTCAGGCCGCGCTGCCCCGACCGGCGATGTCCGCTAGAAGCGGGTTGAACTTATCGGCTCCTTCATATTGAACCCAATGCCCCGCTCCGGGAATGACCTCGAATCGGGCATCTGGTTGGATGTTGCGCAATGCGCGGGCGCGATCATCGAGATGGGGGTAGGCGGTGGCGTCGCGCTCGCCCCAAATCCCGTCGATGCGCGCCTTAATGAGCGGTAGCGCCCGGGCGAGCGTGTCGGCGCGCGAGAACCTTCGGCTCTTGACGCGGCCCCGCGGTGCGTTCCGTGCTTGGATGTAGACGGCAAGTTCGTCGATTTTACCTGGGTCGGCGATCATCAGCGCCGCCAGATTATGACGAGCGACGGCCAGCGCTTCGGCCTTGGAAGCACCTTCCGGCAGTCGACGAAGCTCAGTAGGCTGTCGAACCAGCCCGAGACCGTTCGAGCCAACGATTGTAAAGGCGCGCACGCGATCACCAAGTTGCGCGGCGACGTGCCCGCCGAGGACGCCGCCGAAAGAAAAGCCGGCGATGTGAAGACCGGCGAACTCTGGAAACACGAGCTCAAGTCCTTCGACGACGATGCTGGCCAATCCCTCCGCGGTGTGCGGCTCGGGCGGTGTAGCCGACTCGCCCAGTCCCGGCAGATCTGGTGCCGCTACGGTGAAAGTCGCGGACAAGGGGATGACGTTGCGAATCCAGTGGGCCCATGAGCCGTAGCCGCCGTGCAGCAATGCGAGTGGCGGCCCGTCTCCCCACACATGCCAAACCATGTGACCGTCTCCGCAAGGCGTTTCGACCCGTCGCGCTTCGGCCGCCACGCCCTTCACGAAGGCCACGGTTTCTTCGCTGATCAAATTTGACATTCGCTCCTCGTCAGTGCCTCCCTACAGGCTAAACCGGTTTCGCACCGAACGCCTAGGCCCGCCGCCGGAAGCGGGCGATCGCTAATGGCTGTTGCGAATGCTCAGCGCCCGACCCCAATATGGTCCCCGCTCAACGGGAGGGAAGCATGAAGGAGAACCGGGTAAAACGGATACTGAACGAAGGGGGGCTCGCGCTGGGTACCCATGTCGGCGGCATCGCCGACCCGCAGATCGTCGAGATCATCGGGCTGGCGGGGTTCGACGCCGCCTTTATCGACATGGAGCACACCAGCTACGATCAGCACGATGTGCAGCTCGCGGTTATGGCGGCCGAGCGGACCGGCATCACCCCTATTGTTCGCACACCCGGCTTCGACCCGGCTAAGGGAAGCCCGCAAACTCCTCGGATAGGGCCGCGCAGCGTCCGGAGGCGCAGCGCAGATCGGGCGTAAAATGAGCCGCACCGGTGCAGGTGGCTGGCTGTTCTCGCTGTTTTTTGCAGCGGATTATCAGCGGCGAACGCCTCGTCCCGGCGCAGAAATCCGCGGTAATGGGCATGCACGGATCGCCATTCCTTCGCTGTTATTCGCTGTTTTGCCGGCTGTTATCAGCATTTTCTCTCTCAAAGGATCAGCCCCGTCCCCGAGTTGCCTATTATCAATCCGGTAACGCTGCCAGATTAACATATTATTTCGAATTTGTCAATCTAGGCTCCGGCCTTTGCCAGTCGGATCGCCCGGTAACGCATTACACGCCAAGCGATGCAGCTGGCTGCACGAGCAAGCAGGCCGTAGGGGCGCAGACCCACCGCCTTAAAGATCAGCGCCATGCCTTGCGCGATATGATGCTCGCGGCATAAAGCGTAGGCGCGCCGCGCATAGGCGCGCCTAAAGTAGCGGCGGTCGTAGGGCCGCTCGGTTTCATTCGCGGCATAATAAGCATAGGCGAGCTCGTCATCCTCCGATTCAAGAACTCGGCTGACCGCGACGCGAAGCCGAGTCCAGAACCCGATGCGCTCGCGTTCGAGGCAGCGCGTCAGGTTGTTGTAGAAGAGCTTGTAGTGGCGGATTTCGTCGGCGGCGATGTTGCGGCAAATCTCTTTCAGTACCGGCTCCCGCACCGCATCGCGCAGTGCCGTGTAGTACGAACTTGTCCCGACCTCGACCATGCAGCGCGCAATCATTTCGCCCGAACGCGAGCCGCGGCGTGAGACGTCGAGGTCGAAATCGACTTGGTAGCCGACCTGAAATCGCATGAAAGCAGCCTCGAAATCGAAATCGGGATCGGCCATCACGGCCCACCGCGCCAGCGCTTTGCCGTGCTGGATCTCTTCTTCGCCCCAACGGCGGGCATTTTGCTGAAACTCGGGATCGTCGTGGAAAATCCGAGACAAATGATGCGCGTAGGCGGCGCCATTGTATTCGACGAGGCTCGCCGACTTGACGATGCGCACCACCTCCGGATCGAGCTGATCGCGATCGAACCGATCCCAGGGGATGTCATCGAGCATCCAGCGCCCCACAACGTGCCTCCGTTCTTTCAAACCTTCCGCTAAATTCGTTCCATGCCTATCCGGTTGACGCCTCATCGGATTTGCCACGTTCTAGTTCTGCGGCAACCAATTAAGCCACCCCGAAGGGCGTTTCGGGCGGTATGCGGTTTTTGAGCAGCCAACCCGCCGAGAGGCCGGCCCAGGCCAGGACCCACTGTAGCCGTGTAGGATGGGTTGAGCGAAAGCGAAACCCGTCGCCGGCAGTCATTGTAATGGGTTTCGCGGTGCTCAACCCATCTTACAATTCCCGGAGGTTGAATCATGTGATCGGGTCGGAGCGCTAGTAGGTTTGGTGTACACCGTAAGCATGGTTTGCCGGGACGCGGCCCCATCGGAGCCGAGCCGGAGAGGAAGTGGTCGATATGGTGAAGCGGATCCCTACCCCGCCAGTTTCTTCTTGAGCAGCTGGTTGACGAGGGCGGGGTTGGCTTTGCCTTGCGTCGCGCGCATGATTTGGCCGACAAAGAAGCCGTAGAGCTTGTCGCGGCCGGCGCGGTATTCGGCGACTTTGCCGGCCTGGGCTGCCAGCACAGTGTCGATTGCCGCCTCGATAGCGGCCGAATCGGTCACCTGGCGCAGCCCCTTCGCCTCGACGACGGCTCTGGGGTCGGCCCCGGACGCGACCATTTCGGCAAACACGTCCTTGGCGAGCCGGCCGGAGATCGTGCCGTCGGTAATGAGATCGAGCAACGCCCCCAATTGTTCCGCGGAAACCGGCGAGGCTTCGATGCCAACGCCGAGCCGGTTCAACGCGCCGAACAGATCGCCCATGACCCAGTTCGCCGCCGCCTTGGGGTCCCGCCCGGCGGCAACCCGCTCGAAGAACACGGCGGTCTCCTTCTCGGCTACCAGCACGCCCGCGTCGTCGGGCGATAAGCCATGGTCCGACACGAAACGTGCTTTCTTTGCATCGGGCAGCTCGGGCAGCTCGGCACGTAAGCGCTCGACCCATTCGGGATCGAGCACCAGCGGCGACAGGTCCGGATCGGGAAAATACCGGTAGTCGTGCGCCTCCTCCTTCGAACGCATCGGCCGAGTGATGCCGCGGCCGGCATCGAAGAGGCGGGTCTGCTGCGCGATCGCGCCGCCCTCCTCGATGATATCGATCTGGCGGTGCGCCTCGTACTCGATCGCCTGCATCACATAACGGATCGAATTGAGGTTCTTGATCTCGCAGCGTGTGCCGTAGGGCTCGCCGGGGCGGCGCACCGAAACGTTGCAGTCGCAGCGCAGCGACCCCTCCTCCATATTGCCGTCGCAGGTCCCGAGATAGCGCAGCATCGAACGCAATTTGCGCAGGTAGATGCCGGCTTCCTCGGCGCTGCGCAGATCGGGCTCCGAGACAATCTCCATCAATGCGATACCGGCCCGGTTGAGGTCGACATACGAGAGTGCTCGGGTGCTGGTCGTGCAGGCTCTTGCCTGCGTCCTGCTCGAGATGCAGCCGGGTAATGCCGATCTCGCGCGTCGTCCCGTCCGGCATGTCGAGCACGACCTTGCCACGGCCGACGACCGGTTGCTGGTATTGCGAAATCTGATAGCCGGGCGGCAGGTCGGCGTAGAAGTAGTTCTTCCGGTCGAAAACGCTTTCGAGCCTTATCTCGGCGTCGAGACCGAGCCCGGTCTTGACCGCCTGCTCGACGCAGAACCGGTTGATCACCGGCAGCATGCCCGGAAAAGCCGCGTCGACCGGCGAGACTTGAGTGTTGGGATCGGCGCCGAATTCGGTTGCCGCCCCAGAGAACAGTTTCGCTTTCGAGGCTACCTGGGCATGCACTTCGAGCCCGATGACGGTCTCCCACTGTCCCGCGCGGCCTTCCATCACGATCGATCCCCCGCAACACGACTGCCCTCTCCGCCCATTGGGGGGAGAGGGAGGGGACCCGTCGCGTCAGCGATGGGGAGGGTGAGGTGGGGTGGAGCCGGAGTTTCCCCCACCTCACCCCGACCCTCTCCGCCCCCAAGGGCGGAGAGGGAGAACAATGGAGCGTCGATCATCGCCCGCCTCCTGCGACAAAGCTGGGCAAGTACCTGAATTGCGCGGCGCTCTCCAGCACTTCGGCGACCCGCAACACCGTTTCCTCGTCAAAAGCCCGACCGGTAATCTGCAAGCCTAACGGCAGCCCGTCACCCGAGAGCCCGGCCGGAACAGAAATCGCCGGCACGCCGGCCAGATTGGCAGGCACGGTAAAGACGTCGTTCAGATACATCGCAACCGGATCTTCGGTATTCTCGCCGATAGCGAAAGCGGCCGATGGCGCCGTCGGAGTAAGGATACAGTCAACCTTTTCGAACGCCGTCGCGAAGTCGCGCATGATCAGGGCGCGCACTCTTTGCGCCTTCAAGTAGTAAGCATCGTAATAGCCCGCTGACAGGACATAGGTGCCGATCAGCACGCGGCGGCGAACTTCGGCACCGAACCCGGCAGCGCGCGTCAACTCGTACAGATCGTCCAGGGTGTCGCCTTCGACCCGCAGGCCAAAGCGGACGCCGTCATAGCGCGCGAGGTTCGAGGAGGCCTCGGCCGGCGCGATGATGTAGTAGGTCGGCAGCGCATATTTCGTCATCGGCAAGCCGATCTCGACCGGCTCCGCTCCCGCCGCGCGCAGCCATTCGACCCCCTGCTGCCACAAATCCTCGATCTCCGCCGGCATGCCGTCGATCCGGTATTCCTTGGGGATGCCGATGCGCAGACCGCGGATGTCTCCCGTCAGCGCGGCCTCGAAATCCGGTACCGGCATCGGCGCAGAGGTCGAAATCTTTCGGATCGTGCCCGGACATCGCGCGCAGCATGATCGCGGCGTCGCGCACCGTCCGGGTCAGCGGCCCGGGATGATCGAGTGAGGAGGCGTAGGCAACGACCCCCCAGCGCGAGCAGCGACCGTAACTCGGCTTTAGGCCGACAATACCGCAAAAGCTCGCCGGCTGGCGGATCGAGCCGCCAGTATCGGTGCCAGTCGCCGCAAGTGCCGCGCGGGCGGCGACCGCCGCTGCCGAGCCGCCCGACGAGCCGCCGGGAACCAGTGGGCGGTTGTCGCCTGGCCGACGCCACGGATTTTCGACCGGGCCGTACCAGCTCGTCGTATTCGACGACCCCATTGCAAACTCGTCGAGATTGGCCTTGCCGAGCATCACCGCACCCGACCGCCACAGCTTGTCGGTAACGGTCGATTCATAAGGCGGATGGAACCCGTCGAGGATGTGCGAAGCCGCGGTGGTCAGCACGCCCTTCGTGCAATAGAGGTCCTTGACCGCAATCGGGATGCCGTCGAGCGGCAGCGCCTCGCCCCTGGCAATTCGATGATCCGCCGCCTCGGCCATTGCCAGCGCCCGCTCGGGGGTTGGCGTGATATAGGCGTTGAGCGGCTCGATCTCGCAGACCGCGTCGTTGTAGGCGGCCGTCAGCTCGCGGGCGGAGAATGATTTGCGAGCGAGCCCGTCCCGCGCTTCTGCCAGGGTCAAGGCGAGCAGCGAAGGATCGCTCACTCGACCACCTTCGGGACGACAAAGAACCCGCGAGCCGTGCGCGGGGCGTTGGCGAGAATTTCCTCGCGGCGGCCGCCGTCGGTGACATCGTCGTCCCGCATCGGCAGACCCGCCGCCGCGACACTGGCCATCGGAGGTACTCCCGAGGTATCGACCTCGTTCAGCTGCTCCATCCAAGTCAGAATGTGAGATAGCTCGTCCGCCAAAGGGTCCAGCTCGGCTTCGGAAAGTCTGATTCGCGCCAGGGCGGCGATGTGCGCGACGGTGGCTTTGTCCAATGCCATGCTGTCACGATCTCCGCAGCAGACGATCAAAACGAGCTATCATCGGTTGTGATCCTAAGCAATCCCTCGGAACTGCGAGACTCGGTGCCGGCCGGGGCGCGGCTAATGGGCCTTGACGTCGGAACCAAGACGATCGGCCTCGCCTTGTCAGACACCCGCCGGGTCATCGCCACTCCGCTCGAGACGATCCGGCGCCGCCGCTTTCGCGATGATATGGCGCGCCTCTCGGCGCTGATCGATGCCCATGGCGTTGCCGGCCTCGTCATCGGCTTGCCGCTGATGCTCTCCGGCACCGATGGGCCGCGCACCCAGTCGATACGCCAGTTCGCGAGAAACCTGCTCGCGCTGCGTGATCTGCCGGTCGTGCTTTGGGATGAGCGCCTCTCCACCGCTGCGGTTACTCGAGAAATGATCGCCGCCGACCTGACCCGCAAGCGCCGCGGCGAGATCGTCGACCGCGTTGCGGCCGCCTACATCCTGCAAGGCTGCCTCGATTTTCTCGGCGGCACGGCCCAACCCCGAGGCGCAGGGGAGGCCTAAAAGAGCGAGACTGGTTGATCCGGGGTTCTAGAACGCCCGGCCGCGCAATTCGTTGTTGGTGCGGCGGTCCCCGGACAGCCAACGCGCCAATTCCTGGTGCGCGTCGGCGCGGCGTTGGGCGTCGATCTCTGTGACGTCTTCCGGGTCCTGGGTGAATTCGACGATGAGCCCGTCGGGCGAGCTCACATAGATCGATTTGCAATAGCCGTGATTGGTCTCGCGGTATTTTTCGCCGGCGCGTTCCAGGCGCTGCTTCAGCTCGTCATAAGTTTGCGGCTCGGCCTTGAAGGCGATGTGGTCGTAGCGGCCGATCTTCGCCGGCTTCTCCGCCTGGGTCATCGCGTAGAGCTCGGGATCGGCGAATTGGAAGAAGGCGAGCGCGCCGCCGTCGGCCATGGCGAAGAAGGTATGGCAGAACTCGACCTCCCGCTGCAGTTCCGCACTGAAGTTCTTCTCGCACCAGGTCGCGGCCAGCGGAATCCCGAGGAGGTCTTCGAAGAACCGGCGGTTGATCTCGTGGTCCTTCACGACAAAGGCGTTGTGATGCAGGCGCGACGGCAGCTTCGACAACAGCCCCTGGCCTTGCGTTGGGCGGGCGGCCTCGATCGTGTCCATTTCAAACCCTCCGATGTTTTCCCGATGCGAATTTTCCCGATGCGAATTTTCAGGAACGATATCACAAAAAATGAGGCATGCTCGCGAGAACCTTCCGTCCCGCAGCTAAGGGGAAGATCGTGAAAGTCAGCGCAATGATCCGGCTCAGCCCCGGCACCGAGCCGCACAAGGGATTGCTGAGCCATATGGCCGACTACGCCCGCCGGATCGAAGGCAGCGGGTTTCCCGGGATCTGGGTCGGGGATTCGCTGGGCCGCGGCCGGCCGACGCTCGATCCGCTTACTGCGCTCGCGGCGCTTGCCGCGGTCACCGAGCGCGTCGAGCTCGGCATCGGGGTGCTGCAGGTGTCGTTGCGCCACCCGATTGAGCTCGCCCATCGCGTCCAGTCGGTCCAGGCCTTGTCCGGCGGCCGGCTCCGCCTCGGCGTCGGCAGCGGCTCGACGCGGGCGGATTTCGAATTGCTCGGCGGCGATTACGACCACCGTTTCCGTACCTTGCGGAATTCGCTCGGGACCATGCACCGGGTGTGGCGCGGGGAGCCGGTCAACGGCGGCGCTTTGTCGATCTGGCCCGGCTGCGAGGGCGGGCCGCCGATACTGATGGGCGCCTGGCGTAGCCCACGCTGGATCACCTATGCCGCAAAAGAGTGCCAGGGCTGGACGCCGTCCGGCCGCTACAGCAGCTGGGAAGATCTCGAAGCCGGCATGCGGATCTATCGCGAAGCGGGCGGCACCAATGCCGTGCTCGCCAACGTCGCCGTCGACCTCGCGAACCGGCCCGGCTCGACAGACCTCGCCGCGGCCACCAATGTGGCATTGGTCTGCCCGCGGGACGAGGCGCGCCGCCGGTTCAAGCGGATGGAGCAGCTGGGCTTCGACCAGGTTCTGCTGGTCTCCCACTACGGCACTCTCGAAGAGCTCGAAGAGGTCCGCAGCTGGACGGCTTGACAGCCGGCGCGGTCGGCGCATGTTTGCTCCACGGTTTCTATTTCAGCCAAGGCGCGCGAAATGATCAGTGCGGATCTGGCCGGTAAGACGGTACTGGTGACCGGGGCGGCTTCGGGGATCGGGCTCGCCGCGACCGAGATATTTTCGCGTTGCGGCGCGACGGTAGCGCTCAACCACTTGCCGGACGACCCGCGCGGACCGGATCAGGTCCAGCGCCTCAAGGCCGAGGGCCGGAAAATCGTCGCCGCGCCCGGCGACGTCTCGCGGCCGGGCGAGGCGGAACGCATGGTGACGAGCGCCGTCGACGCGCTCGGCCGGCTCGATTTTCTCGTCAACAACGCCGGCACCCCCAACACCCCTGCGCCGATCCCGTTCTCCGACCTCGACGCGCTGACCGAGGATTTCTGGGCGAAGATCCTGACAACGAACCTGATCGGCCCGTTCCGTTGCGCCCATGTCGCAGTGCCGGCGTTGAAGGCGGCGCGCGGCGCTATCTGCAACACCGCCTCGATCGCCGGGGTTCAGGGGTCCGGCAGCAGCATTCCTTATGCGACGAGCAAGGCGGGCCTCATCAATCTGACGCGCAGCCTGGCGCGCACATTGGCGCCTGAGATCCGGGTCAACGCAGTGGCGCCGGGCTTTGTCGACAGCCCATGGAACAAGGACTGGCCCGCCGACCGCAAGGAGGCCTCGATCGAGCGGGCGCCGCTCAAGCGCGCCTGCAAGCCCGAGGACATCGCCGAGACGATCTTTTTCCTGTGCGCCGGCGGCGCGATGATCACCGGCCAAACGATCATCGTCGACGGCGGCCTGACCCTGTGACCCCCACTCGCCACCCCGGCGCAGGCCGGGGCCCATCGCGACGCCGCGTGAACCCTTCCCGCTCGGCTAAAGACGGCGGTTCCTTGAAAGGCTTGGAGCGGCGTTTAAATAGGTCCCAGCAAGACGAGCTCAAGCGGGATCTCTTCCTTCGAGTTCACGGCAACTGTGATTCGGGTTTATAAACTGAGGAGAATCTTTACAATGGACGAGCCGATCACACTGGAGATCTTCACCGACTACGTCTGACCCTGGTGCTACCTCAGTACCGTGCGTATTGAAAAGCTCAAGCAGACGTTCGACGTGGACACCGTCCTGGTGCATTTCCCATTGCATCCCGGAAACCCCGGCGGAAGGCCGCTCGATGGCCGAGCTCTATGCCGGGCGAAATGTCGACCCCGAGGCAATGTATCAGCGCATGAAAGGGCTGATGGACGCCGAGGGACTGCCCTATGGCCGGCGCACCCACACCTACAACAGCCGGCTGGCCCAGGAGCTCGGCAAATGGGCCGATACCCAGCCGGGCGGCGAGGCAATCCACGACGCCCTCTACAGGGCCTATTTTGTCGATGCCCGATCAATATCGGCGATCCCGACGTATTGGTCGAAATCGCGCAATCCGTCGGGCTGCCGGCGGAGGAAGCACGCCAAGTCCTGGCCGAGCGCCGCTTCAAGGATGCGGTCGATGCCGATTGGGCGAAATCGCGCCAGTGGGGCGTGACTGGAGTTCCGACTTTCGTCGCCGCCCGCTACGGCGTCGTCGGCGCGCAGCCCTACGAGGTCTTGGAGCAGCTGATGGAGAAGGCCGGCGTGCGGCGCCGCGCTTAGCTGATGTCCGAGCCGCGGCCGATCAGCTTTGACGCCCCGCTCGGGCAGCGCATCATCGAGCTGCACGTCTGGGCGGTGCGACAGGGATTGCTCGGCGCCGCCGCTGCCGAGCTGTTCGACGGCTTCTGTCAGCGCCTCGTCGAAGCCGGTCTGCCGCTGTGGCGGGCCTACGCCGGCCATGCGGACGCTGCATCCGCAATGGGGCGGCTACGGTTACACTGGCAGCGCGAGCTCAACGCCATCGAGCCCGCCCAATTCGGCCGCGGCAACGGCCCGAATCTGGCTAACCAGTCCCTTCGCCTACCTGCTGGGTCAGGCAAGGGCCGGCGGTGAAGAAGATAATCCCTGGCGGCACTTGCGCCGGCAACTGACTGGCCGAGAGGCGCAGCTCGATTTTCCAGTGCTCGAAGAGCTCGCCGCGGCAGGAGGCTCGGACTATTTCGCGCAGATCGTCCGTTTCGGTGCGGAAGGCGATCTTTCGCACGGCACCGGGATCGCCTACTCGTTCGCGATTGATCGGCCGGGGGGGTTCCGACGACGATGACCTCGCACTCCTAAAGGCGGTGCTGCCGGCTGTGTCTCTCGCGATGATGACGCATGCCGGCCATACGATCGCGTCCAGTCTCCTCGGGGCCTATCTCGGTGACGACGCCGGGCGGCGCGTTCATTCCGGAGAGATCGAGCGCGGCTCGGTCGAGAGTATCCGCGCCGCATTATGGTTCGCCGACATACGGGGGTTCACGACGCTCGCCGACAGCACGCCTGGGCTGGAGGTCATCGCGCTCCTCGACGAGGTGTTCGAGACGCTGACTGCTCCATTGCGTTCGCGGGGCGGACAAGTACTGAAGTTTATGGGCGATGGCATGCTCGCGATCTTTCCGCTGCCGGCGGAGACGCAAGCCGAGACCTGCCGGCGTTGCGATCGAGGCCGCAAGGGAGGCAATGCACGCGCTGGACCGGCGTCAATCGCGTGCGGGCCGCAGCCGCCAAGCCGGTCGCCGAGGTCGATCTCGCGCTCCATATCGGGGAAGTATTGTACGGCAATGTCGGCGCCGCCGATCGCCTCGATTTCACGGTGATCGGGCCGGCCGTCAACGAGGCCTCGCGCATTGAAACCCTGTGCGAACCTTTGGGCCGCAAGGTGCTGGTCTCTGCCGAGTTTGCCGCCGCAGCCGGCAGTTTCAATGGGCTCCAGCCCCTCGGCCATCATCGGCTGCGTGGGGTTCGCGAGCCCCGCGCGATTTACGGGCTCGATGTCTAGCGGCCGGTCGGTTGCGCGACACGGTTTCGATCGGCTAGGGTCAGCAATGTTTCCATTGGGGGGATATCGTCGTGAGAATGCTGATCGCCTTTTGTGCCCTGACAGGTTTGCTGGCTTTCGCCGGCTGCGCCAGCCAGCAGCAGCTGGTCGGGCAAAAAGAGGATCTTCTCGCTGCGGCAGGTTTTCAGATCAGGACCGCCGACAGCCCACACCGTCTGGCGGCGATGCGCCGCCTGCCGCCGAACAAATTCGTCACCCGCGTTGTAAACGGTCAGCCAGTATATTTGTATGCCGATCCGCTGGACTGCCGTTGCGTTTATTTCGGCACCCAGCAGAACTGGGCGGCATATCGGCAGGAGGTTTTCGCCCAGCAACTCGCCGACGAAGCCCAGATGACCGCTCTCATGTACCAGAGCGACTGGGACTGGGGCCCCTGGGGCTGGCCTTGATCAGCCTTCTTTGCTAAAGCCCTTGGCGCGCATGCAGTTGTTGAGGACCTGGTCGGCATAGCCGCCGGCCTGCCGGCGCATCGACTGCGATTCAATCCCCTGGGTCCCGCCGAGTTGCCAGTTTCGGCCGAGCGTCGCGTTGATGTCGGCGTTGATGCCCTGTTCGTTGGCGAGCGCCGCATTGGCCTGCGCATTGCAATCGGCGAGCTCGCGGGCGATCGTCTGATCGTCTGCGCCCGACTTTACCCAGTTTGTCGCTGTCGGGTGTCTGGCCGGCACAGACCGTCAGCAGCAGGCATCCGAGAGCGGCGCCGGCGGCGGGCAGGCGGCGGCGATGGTTACGAATGGTCATCGGCAACGCCTCATCCTCAAGGATGGTCGAATTCGCGCGGTATCAGACCGGATTGAAACCAGGTCACAAAGGTGTAGATGCTGAATACCGGGAGGCGCAAGCGCTGCGACAAGGCACGGGCATAGGGCACCATGTTGGTGCATTCGAGGAGCACCGCGCCGATGCCGTCGTGGCTTGCGACGAGCCGGTCGCCGGCGCGCGAGAATGTCGCGCTCGGCCGCGGCGACATCGAGCCGCTCCTCGTCATTGATCATGACGCGGGTGAACTCGCTGCCGGCGTCGGTGCCGACCACCGGCGTGCCGGGGTCGGCACCCGCGGCACCCAAATGCTCCTCGGTGAGGTTCGCGGCGCTGACCGTGAGGATGCCGACCCGCTTGCCGGGCGGCAGCACACGTTCGATGAACGGGATCTGCATCAGGCTCGAGGTCGCGACCGGCACGCCGACATGGGCGGCGATCTCCCGCTGATAAAGCGACAGGAACCCGCAAGTCGTCGTGATGCCGTCGGCGCCGAGACGGACGAGCTCGGCCGCGGCGGCGAGGAATTCGTCCAGCAGGCCCTCGGCCCGTTCGCAGACGACGCGTCGCGGCGAGGCGCCGGGCACGACCTTGTAGAGGACCGGAAACGGCCAGGTCTCGGCATTCCCCATATCGCCGGGAATGCGCGGGAACCGCGTCTCCAGCATCAGGATGCCGACCCTCGCGCCGTACAGCGTCTTCCCGCCCCAGGCGATCCGCGTTCTTTCAGTCATGCATCAGCCTAGCACATAATTCGTGTAGCGGAAACTCAGATGTGGAGGAGACCATGTCGGAAGCAACCAAGCCGGCCGCAATCGACGCGGGAGCCGTGTCGCCGGCCCGCCCCGCCCGCGGCTACCCCGAGCCGTTCGCCGCGCGTGTCGCGGGGCGCGAAAGGCGGGCGCTCGGCGATGTGTTCGGGCTGACCAATTTCGGGGTGAACCTGACGCGGTTGCCGCCGGGCGGCATGTCGGCGCTGCGCCATACGCACATGCGCGAGGACGAATTCATCTACATTGTCGAGGGCGAACCCGTTCTCGTGACCAATGCCGGCGAGACGCCGCTTGCGTCCGGGGATGTGCGCCGGCTTCAAGGCCGGCTCGGGCGACGCCCACCACCTGATAAACCGCAGCGGCCGCGACGTCGTCTATTTGGAGATCGGCGACCGTAATCCCGGAGATACTGTCATCTACCCCGACGACGACATCGGCAGAGCGCTCACCGCGAATGGTGAGCGCATTTTCGTACATCGGGACGGCACGCCGTATTGAGGGCGCCGGAAGTTCTGGAAATACGGTACTAGAGCAGCTTCCAATCAGGTCGCATCATTCACTTCAATCGTCATTGCGAGCGGCAGCGAAGCAATCTCGGGCCGCTGAGCGCTCGATCGGTCGAGATTGCTTCGTCGCGCAAAGCGCGCTTCGCAATGACAGCGCCAATCTGATCTAATTGCGTGGCGGCGCACGCTCCGGGTTACTCTCCACGATCTGCGGCGAGGTTACGCCCATCGATACATAGATGCTCATCAGGGTTTCCACGCCGATATTGGCCGGCTTGACCCATGCGGCCGGGACATAGATCAATGCGCCCCCGACCGGCACCGGCGCGGAGGGGACGAGGACCACGTGGTAATGTTCGCCGCCGATCAGGATCGGTCTGGGCATCGGCAATAGCCCCAGAACCCCGGCGCCGCCGTCGCCGCCAAAGAAGCACCAGACCGGGCTCATGCTTTTCAGCCCGTCCTGGTCCCTTCTGTCCATGATCGCGACAAATCGCTGGGTGACATCGTACAGGTTGCGGACGAACGGGATGCGCTGCATCAGGGAATCGATCAGAAAGCGCACCCGGCTTTCCAGGCGGGATTCGACGGCTGAGCCCGAGCAGATAAATCAGCCCGACCACGATGACCGCACCGAGCGCATAGGCTGCAATCGGCGAATCCGACAAGCGAAACCCGATCGAGATGCAGGATCCGCCCGATCGTGCTGTCCGGACCGACATAGGCGTAAATAAACGTACCGACCCATACGATGACGGTAATCGTCACGGCGAGCGGCAACAGGACGAAAAACCCGGCGAGAAATGTACGAAAACGACCGATCATATGACACCGTTCGCGAATACCCCGAGTGAGATACCGCGCGGCTGCTTTATTCGGCGGCCTTATCGGGTATCGCGCGTTCAGGTATCACGGCTTTCCCGGATTTTGACAGGCCCTTGACCCGCTCCCGCAGGGTCTGGAACAGCACGTAGAGGCCCGGGATGACAAAGATCCCGAGAAAGCTCGCGGCCACCATGCCGCCGAACACCGCGGTGCCGACGGCCCGGATCGTCGCCCGGCCGGCGCCAGTCGCGATGACGAGCGGCACCATTCCGGCGATAAAGGCCAAGGACGTCATCATAACCGCGCGGAACCGCAGCCGGGCGGCCTCGATCGCGGCTGCGGCGATCTCCTGCCCTTCTCGCCGCTGCTCCATCGCGAATTCGACGATCAGGATGGCGTTCTTGGCGGCGAGCGCGATCAGCACGACGATGCCGATCTGCGCGTAGATGTTGTTGTCGAGCCCGAACAGCTTCAAAGCCGCCATTGCCCCGAACAAGCCGACGACCACCGACAGCAGCGCCGCGACCGGTATCGTCCAGCTCTCGTAGAGGCCCACGAGGAACAGATAGGCGAAGACGATCGCCAGGCCGAGGATCGGGCCGGTTTGGCCTGCGGCGGCTTTCTCCTGGAGCGCCGTGCCGGTCCACTCATAGGAAAAGCCGTGCGGCAGGCTGGCGGCGGCGACGGCCTCCATCGCGGCGATCGCTTGCCCCGACGAATAGCCGGGAGCCGGCCCGCCATTGATCGTCACCGAGCGCAGGTTGTTGTAGCGAATGATCGAAGCCGGAGCGGTGATCAGCTCGACATCGGCCACGGTACGCAATGGGATGAGGTCGCCCTGCGCGGTGCGGACGCGCACTCGGAAAATGTCATCGACGGTTTTGCGGTCGGGGGCGTCCGCTTGGACCTTGACCTGCCAGGTGCGGCCGAAGCGGTTGAAGTCGTTGACGTAGGTGCCCCCCATCGTGGTCTGCAACGCGCTGAAGATGCTGCCGATCGACACTCCCAAGGTCTCGGCGCGCTGGCGATCCAATTTAAGGTAGACCTGCGGCGTCGAGGCGCCGAAGGTCGTGTAGACGCCGGCGAGCGCCGGGTTCTGGTTGGCGGCGATGACGAGACCGTCGGCGACGGCCGCGAGATCTCGGGGTTCTGCGCCGGAGAGGCTCTGCAATTGAAGTTCGAACCCGGCGGCATTTCCGAGGCCGGAGATCGGCGGCAGATTGAAGGCGATGACATTGGCGGCGGCGATCTGCCGGAACGCCCGATTGAGGTCCGCCAGTGCCGAGAAGACCGAAAGCGACTTGTCTGCTCTTTCATCGAAGGGCTTCAACCCGACGACGGCGATGGCCTTGTTCGGCAGGGCAAGACCATCGATCAGGCTGTAAGCCGCTGACGGTCAGCACGTTTTGCGTCCACGGCCCGTCCTGGATCATTTTCTCGACCTGGGCCACGACCGTGTTCGTACGGTTCAGCGACGAGGCATCCGGCAATTGGATCTCGGCAAAAAAGGCGCCCTGATCCTCATCGGGTAGAAACCCGGTGGGCACGATCTTGGCCAGCCAACCGGCCGCCAGTGCAAAGGCGATCACCAATCCCGCCGTTATCAGCGCCCGGCGCGTCAGTGGCCGGACCAGTGCCACATATCCGTCGCGGCCCTTGTCGATGCCGCGCTGGAAATAGGCGATGAGTCCTCTTCGAGGGCCGCGGTGTCTGAGCAGTAACGCAGACAATGCGGGCGAGAGACTGAGTGCATTGATTGACGAAATAACCATCGACACCGCCACCGCCACCGCGAATTGCTGGTACAGCTGGCCGGTGATCCCGGGCACGAAGGCCGTCGGCACGAACACCGACAGCAGGACGAGGGTGGTTGCGATGATTGGTGCGGTCACCTGCGACATCGCTTTTTCCGCTGCTTCGGCAGGTGTCAGTTGAGGTTCCGTCTCCAGGATGTGCTCGACCGCTTCGACGACAATGATCGCGTCGTCGACGACGATGCCGATCGCCAGGACCAGCGCAAGCAGCGAAACGGTATTGGCCGAGAAGCCCAGCGCCAACATGACCGCAAAGGTGCCGACAAGCGCGACCGGCACCGCAATGATCGGTATCAGGGTCGCACGCACACTCCCGAGAAAGATGAAGACGACGATGCCGACGAGGACAAAGGCTTCGAGCAGCGTCTTCTCCACCTTGTGGATCATCGCCTCGACGAAGACTGTCGTGTCGTACATCACGTCATAGGCGACGTCTTCTGGGAGCAGCGGCTCCATCTCCTTCAGCGTTTTTTTGACGCCGGCAGCCACGCCAATGGCGTTGGCCCCGGGCGACTGGTAGATGGCGATCCCCTCGCCGGGCCGCCCATTGTAGCGAACGACGGAGTCGGCCGACTTCGAGCCGAGCTCGGCGCGGGCGATGTCCTTGATGCGCACGACCCCGCCATCGGGCGTCGCGCGGACAATGATGTTGTTGAACTCCTCGATCGTCGTCAGCCGTCCTTGCGTCGTGATGTTGAGTTGGAATTCCACTTCGGGGACGAGAGGCGCGGCCCCGACACGGCCAACAGCGGCTTGAGTGTTCTGCGAGTTGATCGCCTTGACGACATCCTCGGGCGTGATGTCGAGGCTCGCCATGCGGTCAAGGTTGAGCCAGATCCGCATCGAATATTCGAGATCGCCCCATTGGGCCGCATCGCCGACGCCCGGCACCCGCTTCAGGGCGTCCACCATGTTTATCTTGGCGTAATTCGACAAAAACAATGCATCGCGGGTCCCCTTCGGCGAGTACACCGCGACGACTTGCAATAGCGAGGTCGACTGCTTTTTGGTCGTGACGCCGTTGCGCTGGACCTCGGGCGGCAATTGCGCCAACGCCTGGTTGACCCGGTTGGTGACATTGACCGTGTTGAGGTCGGGGTCGCTGCCGACCGCGAAAGTAACATTGAGAACGTAGCTGCCGTCGCCGCCGGAGGTGGATTTCATATAGATCATCCGGTCGACGCCGTTGACCTGGGCCTCGATGACCTGGGCGACGCTTTCCTCGACCGCCGCCGCCGAAGCGCCGGGATAGACCGTGCTGACCTGCACCTGCGGCGGGACGATTTCCGGGAACTGCGCGACCGGAAGCGCGCGAAGGGCGATCACTCCGGCGATCGAAATGACGACCGAGATGACGATCGCAAGCCGCGGGCGGTGGATGAAGACGGAGGAGATCATCGAGGTGTTGCTCCCACCTCAACCAGCGGGCGCTGGAGCCAGCTGCGGCGCAACGGTCATCCCCGCGCGGATGCGCTGCTGCCCCTGAACCACGACGCGGTCACCCGGCTTTATTCCGTCCTCGACGACCGCGAGTCCCTCCCGGCGGGTACCGAATCGGAGGCGGCGCTGCTCGACTTTGTCGTCCTGGCCGACGACAAAGACGTAAGGGCCCGGTCTGGTCGATCGCGATAGCGGATTCCGGGATCACCAACACCTTGTCGCCGCCCTTCTCCTCGATGATGACGCGAACGGTCTGGCCGGTCGTGAGGATGTCGTCGGGATTGGGGAACATCGCGCGGACAATCTGGCCGTCGGTGCGCGGATTGACCTGGACATCGAGAAAATCGATGCGCCCCTTCTCGCTGTAGAGCGAGCCGTTGGCCAGTCTGACGCGGGCCCGCACCTTCCCGGTCACCTCGGTGTCGCGGGCCTCGAGCATCTCGCGCTGCGTTACCGAGAAGAGTACCTGCATCGGGTCGTCTTTGAACGACAGTCGCGAGCACCCCGCTGTCCGGACCGACCAGATTGCCGGGCGACAGCGGCGGCGCGTCCGATCCTGCCGCTGATCGGCGATCTTGATTTCGGTGTAGGAAAGCTGGATCTGGGCGTCGCGGAGGTTCGCCTCGGCTTCCATGACCGCGGCCTTGGCCTGACCCTGCTCGGCCGTGCGCTGGTCGAGCTGAGCGACCGGCGCGTTGCCCTTGCGGGTCAGCTCGGCGGTGCGCGCCAATTGCTGGTCGGCATTGGCGAGCGTCGCCTGCGCTGAGGCGAGCTGGGCCTTGCGCTGGTCGACCGCGGCCTCGAACGGCTCCTTCTCGATCGTGAAGACGACCTGGCCCTCTTTGACCCCGTCGCCGTCCTTGAACAGGCGGGGACCGAGGAAACCCGCCACGCGCGCCCGCAGATCGACCTTTTCGAGCGCCTCCGCGCGTCCGACAAACTCGGCCTGTTTGGTCATCGACCGCAGCTCGGCCGGCTGGACCAGGACGGCCGGCGGCGGCCCGCCCTGCTGCGCGTTCGCCGGAAGGCCGATCAGCACCGCAACCGCCGTGGCGAAGACGACAACAAAATGTCTCGGTATCATCAAATCCCCCAAGCGCGGCCAACCCGCCGATCCGCAAACTACTCTAACCTTCCTTCAGGATCTGAAAATACTTCCGTCGTCCCGGCGAAGGAAACAGGTGACGGGCCGGATCTCAACCCAGCATAGAGACTTTGCCGGTTGCGAGATCGTAATAGGCGGCGACGATTTTGAGCTGGTTTTTCTTGATCTGCTCGGCGAGGACAGGTGAGGCTTGGCGCAGCAGCGCAGCCTGGATTTTAGCGTTTGCCTTGATCGCAGCCGTTAAATCGGGGCCGGCCTGGTCGACAGCTGGGCGGATATAGGGATAGAGCGTGCTGATCTGCCCGGGGACCTCTTCGCCTTTAATCGCGGCATGGACGGCCCCGCAATCGGCGTGACCCAGCACCATGATCGCCTTGGTGCCGAGTACCGCGGCCCCGTATTCGAGGCTGCCGATAACCGCCGCGGTAGCGATGTTGCCGGCAACCCTGGTAACAAAAATACGTCCGATGCTTTGATCGAAGATCAGCTCGACCGGCACCCGCGAATCCGCGCAGGACAGCACGGCGGCGAACGGCTCTTGTTTGTCGACCGTCTTTGCTCTCAATACCTTCAGGTCTTCGTTGAACGAGGTCATGCGGCCTTCGGCAAAGCGACCGTTGCCGTCGATCAGCTGCTGCAGCGCCGCCTCGGGGGTCAGTGAGGTTTGCGCCGATACAGGGCGCTCATAGACCCCGACAAACGCCGCCGTTGCCGCTCCTGCCAAGGTCCCGCGGAACAGTTCACGCCTCGAATACGCCATCGCCGATCCTCGATCTTGTTCAGTGGGCCAGCTTGAGTGTAACAACTCCGGTGATGATCAGCACGACGCCGAGATAGCGTCCCAAACTGCCCGGGTCGCCAAACAACCAAATCCCGATCAAAAAGGTCCCTGCGGCGCCGATGCCGGTCCACACCGCATAGGCCGTGCCGAGCGCGATCTCCTTCTGCGCAAGAAAGAGGAGCGCGCCGCTGATTGCCATCGAAAAAACTGCCAGCATAACTCCGACAAGCGGTCTTCCCGGCTCTTGCGCCCATTTCAAACCGACCGGCCAGCCGATCTCGAACAACCCGGCGGTGAAGAGATACAACCAGCTCATAGCGACATCCCGCTCATAGGCCGACGAGCCGTGCGCTCTCGTCCCATAAACGGCGAGCCAGACCGCGGTCGAGCGCCGCCGGGTCCGGCGGTGCGAGGGCTTTGCGGATGACATAGCCGCCGTGGAAAGGCTTGGGGTCGGGCACCGTAGCGAGAAATACCGGTGTCTCGGCGCCCTTCTCGGGGCTGAGCATAAACGGCTTCGCGATTCGCCATCCCAGCTCTGCGAGGCCGCCGCGCTGGCCGATCGCCGGTGGCGACCATGCCCGGGTGGAGGCAGGTGGCGACGACCTGGTCAGGCTCGAGCCGCGAGGCCAGCTCCCGGGTGAAGAGGATGTTGCAGAGCTTGGAGCGGCCATAGGCCCGCATCATCGTCCAATCGCGCCGGGCGCGTCATATCGGCGATGTCGAGCCGGTTGCGGCGATGTGCTTCCGACGCGACGGTGACGATGCGCGCCGGCGCCGAGGCCTTGAGGCGGTCCAGCAGCAGATTGGTCAACAGGAACGGCGCGAGATGATTGACCGCAAAGGTCAGCTCGAACCCGTCCGCCGAAAGTCGGTATTGCGGCGAAACCAGGCCGGCATTGTTGACCAGCACGTCGAGCCGGTCGTGCCCGGCCAGAATCTCGTCCGCCAGCCGCCGCACCTCCGCGAGACGCGAAAAATCGGCGAGCGCCATATCGACCCGGTCCGAGCCCGAGCGCTCGATGACCCACCGGCGCGCCTGCTCGGTCCGCGCGCGGTCGCGCCCGGTCATCACGACCCGCATCCCGGCCCGCGCGAGACCCAGCGCGGTGTGCAATCCGATCCCGGAACTCGCCCCCGTCACGACCGCGACCCGCTGCGCCCTGTCCTCAGCCGAGGAAATCACGCTCAAGGCTCTAATCGTAGGCGTCTAACGTTCGGCATCCACCCACCTCAGCGTCATGCCCCCCGAAAGCGGGCGTCCAGGGGCGGCGGGCACAGAGCCGGTAGCCCTGCGACGAGCACTCTCGCCAGTCGAACCGGGGTGTCGGCGCCTGCCGATCGCGGTTGCTATTAGTGTGGGCCATCTACGGCGATGGCGCTGTGTTGCCCGGTCAGGTCAATTTCGAGATGCACGCGCGTTGCCACCAGCGCCGGCACGCGAGCGCGGCGCGGCCCGTCTTCAAAGGCTACAATGCCGAGCTGCGCAAAACGCTTCAGGGTGCGGGATAGGCTTGCTTCCTTCCGGCCCGTGAGTGTCGCCAGTTCGCGCATGGATGTCGGCTTATGAAGCCTTATGGCGTCAAGCACGGCGAGATTCCCAGGCGACAGCAGCTTAACCATCGCCTCGGCCGAAACCTGATCGGCGGCAGCTTGGGCCGCCGTCGCCTCGCTATCGAACCACTTTTTCGGGGTATCGCGCGTCGCCTGCGGATCGCAGATCACCCGCTTCGTCCACGCGGCAAATTCGCCGATGGAACCCATTTTATAAGCTGAGGA
>CAVOWQ010000005.1:0-47148 GCA_963700195.1 uncultured Alphaproteobacteria bacterium | reverse complement strand
AGGATGAAACGGCGGCGATCGGCGAGCTTGGAGAGGCGATCTCGGCCGTCGACGTCTTTGCCGATATCCCGGTGCTGATGGCAAAGGCCTTGGCCGGCGGGATTTCCCTGGACGGCGCGGGCGAGGCGCTCTCGATTGGAGCGGCCGGCCTCTTCCTGCGCTCCCTCGGCGGCAACCCGATGGACGTTCACCTGCATACCAGCGTCAATCTGCGGCGCTACCTGCTCAAGCTCGACGGGATCAGCCTCAAGAACAAGCTGATGCTATTGTTGACGTGGCAGTCGGGCCCGGAGATCCGCTCGACCGCGACGCGCATGGAGCCGTACCCGCAACCCGATATGGAAGCGGTCGCAGCGCTGCCCCAGCGGAGCCAGGAGGAGCTGCTCGACGCGATCAAGCACAGCATCTACAACCAGCCGCCGACGGATTGGTCCAAAGTCACCAATCTGGGGGTGATGCGGGCGGTGCCGGAGGTCAAGGAGACGGTGAACCTCGCGACGCAATACATGAAGGCCGGCTACGACCCGCAGGCGTTCATCGCGCGTCTCGCCGAGATCGTGTGCCACGACAATTTCACCGAGATGCACGCTTTCAAGCACCACCAGTCGATCGTCGAAGAATACAACTCGACCCGCGAGCCGTGGCGCTGGATGCACCTAGTCTGCGGCGCCCAAGCCGCTGCGATCTCCTTCGGCAAGAACATGGCGGTCTACGAGGAGTATCTGGAACTCCTCCACGCCGCGTAGCGCATGGTAGGCGAACCCGGGAGGCCTTGTGCCTCCCGATTGCCGATCAAATGATGGAAACGGGAGTACGGTATCCGAGTGTGGGCGCCAAATGCCGCATCTCCCCGCGGCGCTTATTCGCCTCTGAAGCTGGCTGTATAACCTAATTGCGCGGGCGACCGAGCCGAGCCGGTTGAGCGCGAGGAACGCTTGCCCAGGGGCGCTTAGCTGGTCTTGTAAAGTCGAATCTCCCGACAGTTACTACCGCCCAACGCCTTAGGCGCCCCGGTCTGCGTTTAGCTCGTTTCGTAACCGGGATAGGCCGTCGACCATAGTTGGTGGGCGAAGAACGGCACCAGATCAGGGACGGATTAACTGGCACATTCGGCGGAGTCCGCGCCGGAATTTCGGGTATCGAGGTGATTGGCTCTGGCCTCGCACCATGAAGCGAGGTTAAATATCTTCTCTTGGGAACTCGGTATGCGAGATTGGTGAGCAATACCTCGAAGTTTGCTTGCCAGCTCTCGGTAATGCTCGCTATGGGCAATTATAACCTTTGACGGCTCTCGCATGGTTGATATTCCCCGGCTTTAAGAACCTCGCAATAGGGTCAACGTCTCGGGATTTGATCGGTTCCTGCGTCCTGAATTCACCGGATCGAGCTAGCCCCCGGCTCTTCACCCGGCCCACCCTCAGGCGAGCATCACATCAACCGGAAGCAAATACACAGGCGTTTTCCCCCCGGATTAGCGATCAACGACGCCGCGACGGAGTTCCTCTACCGCAAGGACGGTTCCGAGGCGGCGGGCGGGTGGTCGACGATCTGGGTGAAGGACGCGTTTGAATTTCGTTGCTACGCAGCCGCAATTCGACAAAATTCGTGCTTCGGATGCAAGAACCCGAGATATGTTGAGTTTACCCGTAATCTACTAGGAATAGCGGACATGAAAACATCGAAACCGGAGGCTGAGCTGATCCAACCCGAAGCAACCGGTCAAGTGGGCAACAGTGCACTTCCTGGCAGCGAAGTGGTGGGTGTGGACAAGATTTCGCGATCTCTTGTTCGGCAATCAAATGCAAGATTATGATCGCCGCTTCTCTATGCTCGAGGAACGATTTCTTCAGCGCTTCCGGGAGATCGAATCCGAGACGGCGCGCAATCTCGGTTCCTTCGAATCGAGCGCGAAGAAGCAGATGGAGTCGCTCACGGCCCAGCTTCGCGAAGAAAAGGACCTGCGCACCGATGCCGATAAGGAGATGGAGCGGACTCAGCGCGACCATAATGACGCGGTTGAAAAGCGTCTTCGTTCAACGTCAGATCAGTTGAGCCGGCTCGAGCGCGAGCAAGCCGAGCGCTTGACTCAGGAGGTACAATCACTGCGCGAGGAAATCAAGCGCAAGAACGAGGAAATCCAGCACACGATGCAGAAAATGTTCGCCGAGCTGAGCAGTGTCAAAACCGATCGGAACCTGCTCGCCGGCCTGTTCGTCGAGGTCGCCAGATGCTTGAACCAAGAGGTCGGACCGAAGAGCGTCGGCAACAACGTAACTGAGCCAGCGCGCGGTTGGGTGCCAACCTGATCGGCCCACCCCAGTGAGCACGTCTGCCGCGGCTACGCTAGAAGGGCTGGTTCGGCCCTTCTCGGGCGAGCCGGGGATCGATCGCAAGGCGCTGGCCGGGCTCCTGGTTCAACTCGCGCGGAGCGTCGAGCCCCAGTCCTGCGCGGAGCTGAACGGCGTATCCTCGATCGATCCGCGGCTCCAACAGCTGCGGACCTTGCTGGTTGGGCACGAGATTGAAGTGCTGTCGCGCCTGAGCGAGGTGGTGGAGGATCCTGAGCAGCTGGCGGGCGCGGTTGGGCGTGTCCTGCCCACGGCGATCGCGCTGGCGTCCAGCGATGCTCGGCTGGGGCAGGTATTGGCGCCGGCCTTGGAAAAGGCCACGCAGAGTTCGATCCGGAGCGATCCGCGGACGCTCGTCAACATTCTCTATCCGCTGATTGTCCCGGCGATCCGCAAATCGATCGGTGAAACGATCGACGAGACCTTCCAGTCGTTCAATGAGTCGTTGAAGCAGAGCCTCACCTGGCGCGGGCTCAGATGGCGCTGGGAGGCGTGGCGCACCGGAACCTCCTTCGCCGAGGTCGTGCTCAAATACACGCTCGTCTACCAAGTCGAGCACGTTTTCCTTATCCATGGTCACACCGGGCTGTTGATCTCCCATGTCGCGGCGGAGAACGCGGCGGGCCAAGACCCGCAGTTGGTTTCGTCGATGCTGGTCGCGATCCAGGATTTCGTGCGCGACTCGTTCAGCGGGGCCGAGCACCAGGGGCTCGACACGGTAAGGCTGGGAGAGCTCTGGCTGTGGTCCGAGCCGGGGCCCTTTGCGACGCTGGTCGCGGTAATCCGCGGCAATCCGCCGGAAGGGCTGCACGAAACGCTACGCGATGTCCTGTCGCGAATCCATGATCAGCGCCGGCATGCGCTCGAAAGCTTCGACGGTGACAGTTCAGGCTTAGCCGATGTCGAAGCAAATTTGCAGGAATGCGTGGCGCTTGGGCAGCTGGCGCCGAAGTCTGCCAAACGTGGGTTCCCATGGTTCGTCACTCTGGTCGGCCTGATACTGCTGGCACTTGCGGGGTTGGGGGGCTGGCAATGGTGGGAGAAAGAAAATGCCTGGGAACACGCACAACAACGAGAAGCCGCCAGGCAGCGGATCTGGGACGGCTACGTTGCGCAGCTTCGGGCGCAGCCCGGTATCGTGATTACCGAGACGGGACGGCGTGACGGTAAGTTCGTGATCGCCGGACTGCGCGATCCGCTCGCAGTCGAACCACAGTTGTTGATGCGCCAAGCCGGAGTCGACCCCGCAGGTGTTATGAGCCATTGGGAGCTTTATCAGGGGCTCGAACCGACGTTCGTCCTAAAGCGGCTGGAGGCTTCGCTTGATCCGCCACCAACCGTGACTCTTGAGGTCGAGGGGGACCGCATCGTGGCACAGGGAGCGGCAGCGTCCACCTGGATCGAGCGCGCCCGCATTGCCGGTCATATGTTGCCGGCAGGGGGGCTTAGTCTCGATCTTTCCCGCGTGCACGATATCAACGAAGGTGCGATCGGCAAGCTGAGCGAGGCGATCCGGTCGCACGAGATCCATTTCAATTTCAACGAGTCGCTGCCGGCGGGGCAGGATGCCATCCTCGATCAGCTGGCCACAGAGCTGAACGACTTGGCATCCTTGGCGTCGAAGCTACACGTAACTGCGAGAGTGATGCTCACTGGGCATTCTGACGATGCTGGCAACGGTACGTTTAACTTGTCGCTCAGCTTGGCGCGCGCCGAGGCTGTTCGCGCGCTCCTGAAGAAGCGTGGCGTCGATCCCGATCTGCTCGCAGTGCGCGGCGCTGGTCAGTTCGAGCCGCTCGAGGCTGCGCCTTCCGAGGCGGCACGGTCGGCAAACCGCCGTGTTTCGTTCAAAGTCGGGATTGAGGAACAGTGATGACGGCGGCGCTGCAAAAGAAGGTCTGCATGCTTGGTGGCTTCTCGGTGGGCAAGACCAGCTTGGTCAAGCGCTACGTCGAGAGCGTCTTCTCCGAGACTTATCTCACCACCGTCGGCGTCAAGATCGACAAGAAGACCGTCGACCTGTCCGATCGGATCGTTAACCTCATTCTCTGGGACTTAGCGGGAGAAGACGATATTTCGTCGCTCCGCATGAGCTATCTGCGCGGCGCCGCGGGATACGTGCTCGTCGCTGACGGAACACGACCCGCGACGCTCGAGGTCGGGCTTTCGTTGCGGCGGCGCGTCGAAGCGGATTTCGGTCCCCTGCCATTCGTGCTGTTGCTGAACAAGAACGATCTTCGGGAGCAGTGGACGATCCGCGACGCCGAGGTCGACGACCTCCGGCAGAGCGGCTGGTGGGTGCAGTCGACCAGCGCCCGAACCGGGGAAGGCGTCGAGGATGCCTTTAAAGCGCTCGCCGTCCGCGTTGCACGCTGAGTGATGGAGGGTCTGCCCGCGACCGTCGCCGAGCAGTTGCAAGCGTTGACCTATCGCGAACGGGCAGTAGCCTATCTGCAGGTCGATGCCGGGCTCACCTTGGTTGGTGCAGGTGGACATCTCGAAGCGTACGGACTAGCGGATTTGCGTCTGGGCGACCCGGTCACCGAGCAGGCGTTCTTTCTAGAAGGGCTTCTGCCGCTGGTCGAGACGCCTTACGTCGTGCCGTCTATGGAGCTGGCCAGCGGCCGCGTGGCCGAACTCTATTTCTTTCTCGAGGCCGAGACGGTGTGGGTCGTGTTGCTCGACGTTTCGGCCGAGCGCGACGCGGCTCGGCGCATGCAGCAAAAAGCCTATGACATGACGCTCGCGCAAGAGCGCGAGGCGCTGCTCAATCGGCGGCTGGAGGCCGCCAATGCGGCGCTCCTGGTGACCCAGCGCGAATTGGAAGCCTCGCGCGAGGCGCTGATCCGCGCCCATGATCAGGTGCAGGCGCAGGCTGCCGAGCTTGCGGTTTGGAACAAGACTCTCGAAGAGCGAGTCGCGGCGCAGCTGTCGGAAATAGAGCGAATGGCGCGACTGAAGCGGTTTTTCGCACCGTCGCTGGCAGAGCTGATCGTGTCGTCCGGCAAAGAGAGCATCCTGGAGAGCCACCGCCGCGACATCTCAGTCCTCTTCTGCGATCTGCGCGGCTTTACGGCCTTTGCCGAAAGCGCTGAGCCGGAAGAGGTGATGTCGGTGCTCCACGATTATCACGCCGCGCTGGTGCCGCTCATCCAGGCGTTCGAGGGCACTCTCGACCGCTTTGTAGGCGACGGGCTGCTCGTTTACTTCAACGACCCGCTGCCCTGTCCCAACCCGATCGAGCGCGCCGTCGGCCTTGCGGTCGCCATGCGGGATGCCGTGGCCGCGCTCGCGCAGAATTGGCGTCGGCACGGTCATCAGATCGGGTTTGGCATCGGCATTGCCCAAGGCTTTGCTACGCTCGGGCAGATCGGCTTCGAGGGGCGCTTCGATTACAGTGCGATCGGCACGGTGATCAATACCGCCGCGCGCTTGTGCAACTCCGCTAAGGACGGCCAAATTCTGGTTACTTCGCGAATTGCGGCCGCAGTCGCCGAAGCAGCGAATGTCAGGGAAATCGGGCTGCTCACACTAAAGGGCTTGAGCCGTCCGTTAGCCGTCTCCAACGTGGAGGCGCTCAAAGTCGCTTAAAGAGCGAGCTCTGGGCATGCCGACAGGGTAGTTCCAGATGGGGTGCGCTCGTCGCCTACGCCGCGCTCCCGATGCGCCGCCATCGAAGGGGGCCGACTTCCAAAAGAGCCTCCCGCAGCTCAATCTGTTAGTTCGCCATGCTTTCGTAGCCCTCAAGATATCAGAAACTCGTGTAACTGCCGTGCGCTCGCTTGCCGCCGTCGCTGCGCTTATCCTCGCGGTCGCTTTGATCGGCTCGCCGGCGCAGGCGCGCGACGGGGCGGTGGTCGTGGCGTCGAAGATCGACACCGAAGGCGCCTTGCTCGGCAACATGATCCTGGCGCTGCTCCGGGCGCATGGCGTTGCCGTGGAAAACAAGCTCCAGCTCGGGCCGACGAACATCGTGCGCGCCGCCATTCTCGCGGGACAGGTCGACATCTATCCCGAATATACCGGGAACGGCGCGCTGTTCTTTCACAAGGAGCAAGATCCGGCCTGGAAGAATTGGCAGCAGGGTTACGCGCTGGTCGAGACGCTCTGCCGGGAAACGAACCATTTGGTGTGGCTGACCCCGGCGCCGGCGAACAACACCTGGGTGATCGCGGTGCGCCGGGATTTGATGGAGCGCCAACACCTCGCCTCGATGGGTGATTTCGCGAACTACTTAAACGAGGGCGGCAGGATCAAGCTCGCCGCCTCGGCGGAATTTGTCGAGAGCCCGTCGGCATTGCCGGCTTTCGAGGCGACCTACGGCTTCCGGCTGTCGGACGAGCAATTGCTGACCCTATCGGGCGGCAACACCGCCGCCACTCTGCGCGCGGCGGCCGAGGAGATGTCCGGCGTCAACGCGGCGATGGCCTACGGCACGGACGGCGCCCTGGCGGCGCTCGGTCTCGTCGCGCTCAAGGACGACAAGGGCGCGCAAATCGTCTACGCGCCGGCTCCGGTGGTGCGCGAGCCGGTGCTGCAGGAGCATCCCGAAATCCGCACGGTGCTCGATCCGGTCTTCGCCACGCTGACGCTCGAGACCCTGCAAAAGCTCAATGCCGAGATTGCCGTCGACGGGCAAGAGGCCGGAGCGGTCGCGGTCTCCTATCTCCAATCGAAGAATTTCCTGCCATGACCGTCCAGCCCGAGTCTGGCCGGCCGGCGCCCTGCCTTCCTTCTTTTCCTCGGCATTCGCAACCAGGTGCTGTTCGTCTTGGTGATCGTTGCGGTGGCTGCAGTTGCGCTGTCGGGCTTTGTCGGCGAAGCGCCGAACCGGCTCGTTTCGGGCAGACCGATCCCGCTATGGACGGCAGCCGGCGCCCTGCCGACCGCCGGCATTGCTGTACTTGGCGCGGCATTGGCGGCGGCCTGCCTGATACGGCCGAGCAGCGCGCTCCACTGCGCCGTCGCCGCATTCGCTGCTGCGCTGCTGCTGCTGGTCCTCAACTCCGCGGGGCAGGCGGCAAGCCTCTTGGCGCAGAGCGCCACACCCGCCTCCCGCATTTCGCTGGGTCCTGCGTTCTGGGTCCTCGGCGCATGCGCCGCCCTCGCTGTGGGCGATGCGCTGCAACGTCTTGGCGCCGGCATAATTGCGCAGCTGGTCACGGTGGTCGGGATCGCTTCGGGGATGTTGCTGCTGGCGGCGAGCGGCATGTTCGACGCGCTCTCTCTCGCGAAGGAATACGAAATTCACCGCCAGGTCTTTGCCGAAGCGATGGCGCGTCATATGACACTGGTCGGAGCATCGGTCGGGGCCGCGGCAGCGATCGGCTTCCCTCTCGGCGTCGCCACCGCCAGGCGCCCGGGGTTGCAGGGCCCGGTATTCGCCGTCTTGAACCTCCTGCAGACGATTCCGTCGATCGCGCTGTTCGGATTGCTGATCGTGCCATTGTCGGCGCTGGTTGCGGCGGTGCCGCGGCTCGCCGCCTACGGGGTCGGCGGCATCGGAGTGACCCCGGCGATTATCGCGCTGGTGCTCTACGCGCTGCTGCCGGTCGTTCGAAGCACATCGGTCGGGTTGACGGGTGTCGACGGCTCCGCGATCGAAGCCGGGCGGGGCATGGGAATGAGCGCGGGACAGATCTTTCGAGAGATCGAACTGCCGCTCGCCTTGCCGGTGTTGCTCGCCGGACTGCGCATCGTTACCGTGCAGGCGATCGGCCTGGCGGTGGTCGCGGCGCTGATCGGCGCGGGCGGGCTCGGAACCTTTGTCTTTGAGGGTCTCGGCCAATATGCCGTCGATCTGGTGCTGCTCGGCGCTCTGCCGGCGATCTTTCTCGCGCTGGGCGCCGATTTTATGCTTCAGATCCTGACTGCCGTGCTTAGCCGCCGCTTTGCTCTATGATCGAGATCGACGAAGTCACGAAGGAATATGGCGACCGGCGTGTCGTCGACCGGCTTTCCTTGACCGTGCCGGCGGGCGATTTTTGCGTGTTGCTGGGCTCGTCAGGTTGCGGCAAATCGACGACACTGAAGATGATAAACCGGCTGATCGCGGCCGATGCCGGACAAATCCGGGTCGCCGGCGAGGACATCGCGACTGTGCCCGTAGAGGCCTTGCGCCGCCGGATCGGTTACGCGATCCAGTCGATCGGCCTCTTTCCGCACTGGACGGTCGAGGACAACATTGCCACTGTCCCGCACCTCCTCAAATGGCCGCGGGTACGCCGCAGCGACCGGGTCACCGAGCTGCTCGAGATGTTTCGGCTCGATCCGGAGACTTATCGCGGGAAATACCCGCACCAGCTTTCTGGGGGCGAGCAGCAGCGCGTCGGGGTCGCCCGTGCGCTCGCCGCCGATCCCGAATTGCTGCTGATGGATGAGCCTTTCGGCGCAGTCGATCCGCTGACCCGCGACGATTTGCAGGCGGAATTGTTGCGCATCCACCGGGCCATGAAAAAAACCATCGTCTTCGTGACGCACGACATCGAAGAGGCGCTGCGCCTTGCGACCCATATCGCCGTGATGCAAGAAGGCCGGATCGCGCAGTTCGGCCCGCCGATCGACATCCTCGAGCACCCGGCCAGCGAGTTTGTGGCCGACTTTGTCGGACGGCAGGGCATCGGCCTCAAGCTCCTCTCGGTGCGGAAGGTCGCCGACCATATGCGCCCCGGCGAAACCGCCGAAGGCGAGCCGCTCCCACTCGACACATCGCT
Organism: uncultured Alphaproteobacteria bacterium; assembly: GCA_963700195.1. GTDB lineage: Bacteria > Pseudomonadota > Alphaproteobacteria > ATCC43930 > CGMCC-115725 > AP-15. The sequence goes on along the minus strand of CAVOWQ010000005.1, from coordinate 38,087 downwards.
GCGCGACGCGCTCTCGGCGATGACCACGCGCCGGGCCGACCGGCTGCCGGTGAGCGACGCCGCGGGCCGCAAGATCGGGGCGATCGCGCTCGCCGATCTGGTGCGGTAAAGCTTCATAGGAGCGGCAGAGAATGGATCGCACTGTGCATTTTCGCTCCGATGGCTTGACGCTGTCGCCGACCGAATATGCACGGCTGCTGGTTCAACTTGCCGAGGAGAGCGGCATCGCCGCCGACGAATTCTCGCGGGAGGGTGTTGTTGTCGAACTCGAAGAGCGGATGGCGGCGCTGCTCGGCAAGGAGATGGCGCTGTTTCTGCCGAGCGGAACACTCGCCAACCATCTGGCGCTGCGTCTTCTCGCGACGCGTGGCCGCCGCGTGCTCGTGCAGCGCGAAAGCCATATCTACAACGATACCGGTGACTGCACGCAGGAGCTGAGCGGTCTGACGCTGATCCCCCTCGCCCCGCAGCGCGCGACTTTTACCCTCGCCGAGGTCGAGGGCGAGATCGCCCGCCTTCCGGAAGCCCGCGTGTCCACCCCGATCGGGGTGATCTCGATAGAATCCCCGGTGCGCCGGCTTCAGGGCGAGGTCTTCGACTTCGCCGAGATGCAACGGATTACCGCCTTTGCGCGGGCGCACCGGATCGGTCTCCACCTCGACGGCGCCCGCATCTTTCTCGCCTCGGCCTATACGGGAACAACGCCGGCGAGTTACGCCGCCTTGTTCGACACCGTCTATGTCTCGCTCTACAAATACTTCAATGCCGCCGCCGGCGCCGTGCTCGCCGGGCCGCGAGAGCTGATCGAGAACCTCTATCATCAGCGGCGAATGTTCGGCGGCAGCCTTCGCCAAGCCTGGCCTTATGCGGCGGTGGCCCTCCACTACCTCGACGGCTTCGGCAAACGCTTCGAGCGCGCCGCAGCGGCGGCCGAGACCCTGTTTCAGGCCCTGCGTCGACACCCCGGCTGTGAGGTCGGGCGGCCGGAAACAGGAACCAATGTGACCCATCTGCGGGTCTTCGGGGCTGATGCCGAGAGCCTGCCCGAGCGGCTGCTCGCGCGCGGGATCGCAATCCGGCCTGCCCTGCACGCCTCGCCCGAGGGCGCCGAGTTCGAGCTCTTCACCAACGAGACGATCCTGCGCCGCCCGGCCAACGAGATCGCCGAGATGTTCATCGCCGCCCTGGACCCTCAGCCCCTCTCTGCCCTTCAGGGGGGAGAGGGAGGGGCCCGTCGCGAAGCGATGGGAGGGTGAGGTGGGTTGCGGGGAAATCTCTCTGGTATCCCCCACCTCACCCCGACCCTCTCCGCCCCCAGTGGCGGAGAGGGAGTCGCGATATTGACGCTGAACGGCCCGCCGCTTAACTACTTGGCATGGCGCAGCTTCCGATCATTACCGCTCCCGACCCCCGGCTCAAGATCAAGGCACGGCCGGTGCGTGCGGTCGACGACAAGATCAGGCGGCTGATGGACGACATGCTCGATACGATGTACGGGGCGATCGGCATCGGTCTCGCGGCCCCGCAGGTCGGGCAATCGAGCCGGGTCATCGTCCTCGATGTCGCCCGGGAGGGTGAGAAAGCGCAGCCGTTGCAGGTGGCCAATCCGGAGATCCTCTGGCGATCGCCCGAGTTGACGACCGGCAATGAAGGCTGCCTGTCCCTGCCGGAACACTACGCTGAGGTCACGCGCCCGGCGAAGATCCGGCTGCGCTACCTCGATTACCAGAACGAAATCCGGGAGATCGAGGCCGCGGGGCTGCTCGCGATGTGCCTGCAGCACGAGATCGATCACCTCGACGGCGTGCTCTTCGTCGACCATATCTCCTCGCTGAAGCGCGGGATGATCCTGCGCAAGCTCGCCAAGGCAAAACGCAGCCGGGTGCCCGCGACCGCCGCCTAACCCCGCGGTTGGACCCCGAAGGGGGCGGAGGAAAACATCATCGGTCCGCGACGAGCGCTCGACCTTGTCTTCATGGGCACACCGGCCTTCGCCGCGACGATCCTCGGCGCGCTGATCGAGGCCGGGCACCGGATCCTCGCGGTCTACACGCAACCGCCCCGCCCCGCCGGCCGCGGACACCGTCCGCAACCCTCGCCGGTTCAATCTCTGGCGGCACAGCACGGCCTGACGGTCCGCTGGCCGGCGACCCTGCGGAACGAAGCGGAGCAGGCCGCCTTCGCCGCGCTCGGCGCCGATGCCGCCGTGGTCGCCGCCTACGGCCTGATTTTGCCGGGACCGATCCTGACCGCGCCGCAGCTTGGCTGTCTCAATGTGCATGCCTCGCTGCTGCCGCGCTGGCGCGGCGCCGCCCCGATCCAGCGGGCATTGCTCGCCGGTGACGGAGAGACCGGGATCACGATCATGCAGATGGAGGAAGGGCTCGACACCGGCCCGATCGTGCTGCAGGAAATTGTACCGATCACGTCCGATGCGACATCCGCCGGCCTGTCAGCCGAGCTGGCAATTCTCGGCGGACGACTGATGCTGGCGGCGCTCGACGGAGTCGCCGAAGGCCGGCTTCTTGCCAGGCCGCAGCCGCAGGAGGGTTTCACCTACGCGCCCAAAATCGGCCGGGATGAAGGCCGGCTCGATTGGCGGCTGCATTCGACCGATCTGGAGCGGCGGGTCCGGGCATTCGATCCGTGGCCGGGGTCTTTTTTCGAGATCGGCGGCGAGAGGATCCGCGTGCACGCGGCGGTCGATCTGCCGGGTCCGGCGGGAGGCGTGCCGGGCACCGTGCTCGACGACCGCTTGACGGTTGCGTGCCGCGAAGGTGTCCTGCGCCTCTTGCGGCTGCAGCGGCCAGGCCGCGCCGCGCTTGAAGCCCCCGCCTTCCTGCGCGGATTTCCAATCCCTCCCGGGACGAGGCTTCCGTGCCCCGCTACAAGCTGACCATCGAATATGACGGCAACTGGCTCGTCGGTTGGCAGCGCCAGGCGAACGGCCTCTCGGTTCAAGAGGCGCTCGAAACCGCCGTCCACAAATTCTGCGGAGAGACGGTCACCGTCCACGGGGCGGGGCGGACCGACGCCGGGGTGCACGCGCTAGCGCAGACAGCGCACCTCGATCTCGTGCGCGCGGCGGCGCCGGAGGTGCTGCGCGACGCCGTCAACCACTATCTGCGGCCAAATGCCATCAGCGTCCTTGCCGCCGGGCGCGTTTGCGACGAGTTCGACGCTCGGCTGTCGGCGCTCGGCCGGGTTTATCTCTATCGCATCCTGAACCGCCGCGCGCCGCCGGCCCTCGAACGCGGCCGGGTGTGGCAGATCGCTCCGGCGCTGGATGTCGACGCGATGTGTGCCGGCGCCCATCACCTCGTCGGACATCACGATTTTTCGACTTTCCGCGACTCGCTGTGCCAGGCGAACTCGCCGGTGAAGACGCTCGATGCGCTGGAAGTCGGCCGCGCCGGCGACGAGATCCATATCACGGCTCATGCCCGCTCGTTTCTGCATCACCAGGTGCGCAACATGGCCGGCACATTGAAGCTGGTCGGTCTCGGACGGTGGCATCCCGACGATGTGGCCCGTGCCCTCGCCGCCCGCGACCGCCGCGCCGGCGGCCCGACCGCGCCGCCCGAAGGTCTCTACCTGGTCGAAATCCGCTATCCGTCGCGCTGAGACGCCGTCAGCGGAAGAATTCGATCTTCGCCTCGCGGAACCAGAGGAAATTCGCCGGTGCGGCCGAAATCGGCCCGTTGATCGCAAAGACCGCGATCTCGAACTTGTCGCCCGGGGCGACGGGATTGGCGAGCACCAGGCGATGCGGCATGTTGAACCCCTGGATCGTGCCGGGGCTCGGGCGGCCGGCAGCCCGCGGCAGCTCGCCATTGACCCAGACTTCCGCGTAGTCGTCGACATTCACCCGCAGCACCGTCATCGCGCCGGAGGTGTCGAAACCCGCGGCATTTGCCGGGATCGTCAGCTTTGTGCGGTACCAGAAGAACGACACCATGCCGCCGCCCCGCCTGGCCCCCAGTTCGTCGGCGGCAATCACCGGCCAAGCCGAATCGTCAAACCCGCTCACCCCGGCATAAGGCTCGATGTCATAGGTCGTCCTGAACTCGGGCATGGCGTCCGCTAGTGCCGGGCACTCGACGATCTTCGCCTCCATCGCCTTCCACTGCGCGTCGAATACCGCCGACCCTTCGACGGTCATCAAATCGACGACATGCGCCGGCGGCAGCAACGGCGCGCTCGGCGGGTGAGGCACGAGCAAGGGCGGCTTTGGCGGTGCGACGGAAGCTGTGGGCCTGGTCCGTTTGTTCTCGGGCATTTCCGTCTCCCTTTCCGCGGATCGCCGAGTATAAGCAGACGCCTCAGCCGCGCGCGAGGCCCGGCTGTCGCGCGAGTGGAGTTAACCGCACGCTTGCTGTAGGGCCCTCACCGCCTTCCCCGGAGCGAGATCCGGGGGAGGCACCCTCTCCGAAAATAGGGTCAAGGCTTGGTGGGTGAGCGTGACACCACTCCCCAGCGGGTCGCGATCACATTCTCGGGTGAGGGGTTTACGCCGGGGCGGGGATGGCGCGCTGGTTGTACATGATCTTGCGCATCTGCGCCCGCTCCTCGTCGCTCAATGTGGCGGGGTCGACGCGCAGATTGTTGCCGGTCTCCATCCCGCGCTTGACCGCCGGGCGGTTGCCGACCTCGTCGAACCAGCGCTTGAAATGTTTGAACTCGCCGATGTCCTGGCCTTGGGCCTCGGCGTTGGCGGTCCACGGATAGGAGATCATGTCGGCAATCGTGTATTCGTTGCCGGCGAGATAGCGCCGGTCGTAGAGCCGGTTGTTCATGACGCCGTAGAGCCTGTTCGCCTCGTCGGTGAAGCGGCGGATCGGATAGGTCAGGTCGCCGGCGTCGGGGCCGGCGCGGCGGAAATGCCCGCATTCACCGAGCTTCGGGCCCTGATTGGCCATCTGCCATATGACCCACTGGGTGACTTCGTATTTCCCGCGAAGGTCCTGCGGGAAGAAGCGGCCTTCCTTTTCCGCGAGATACATCATGATCGCGCCTGATTCGAAAATGCTGATCGGCGCCCCGCCGCCCTTGGGGTTGTGGTCGACCAAGACGGGCATGCGGTGGTTGGGATTGATCTTCAGGAACTCGGGCTTGAACTGGTCGCCGCGCCCGATATTGCAGGGGACCAAATTGTAGTCGAGACCCAATTCTTCGAGCAGGATCGTGACCTTCTTCCCGTTCGGCGTCGGCCAAAAGTGGAGATCGAGCATCGCAAGCTCCTTTTCCCGTTTGCTGAGTGGTGGGCTGTCACGGAAACGATAGCGTCGCGTCGACTCGCTGTCACCAATTCGCCGCCGATGGCCCCGGCTATTCTCGCCGGAACGTCACCACCAAGACGTCGCGGTAGGCCGGGCGCGCGGGATCGAGCGGCTCGACCGGGGTCACGCCGTGATAGACGCGGCTGTCGTCGACCAGCGCCGAGTCGAGCGGGGCGGTCAGGGTGAAGCTGCCGAGCGGGCGCCTGACGAGGTCGTAGATCGTGGTTTCGCCGCTCGCGACGTTCTCCCGGCGGACCATCAGCACCAACACCCAGTCGACCCCGTCGCGGTGCATGCCTTCCGGGGTCGGCCGCCCCTCCTGGCCGGGCCGCGTCTCGATGCGGAACTGGTGCGATCTCGACATGCCAGGCCTCGGGCCGCAGCTCGGCCGGGGTCAGCCGGTCGAACAGCGACTGGCAGGTGCGCAGGATCGCGGTCAGCGCCGGGTGGCGCGCGACCGCCTCGGTGACCGGTTCGAACCAGCGCTCGACGCCGCCGTTGAGCGGGTTGTAGTCGCGGCTCTGGTAGTGCGGCTGATGCGGCTTCCTGGTGATCCCGGCCGGTGCGGCGCGAAAGACCCCGAACCGGCGGCGGCGGTAGCGTCCGCCATCGGCCATGTAGGCGTCGACACCGAGATCGCCCCAGGTCGCGGCAAAACCCTCCCAATCGGCAAGGCCAGCCTCTTCCAGCAGCCGCCCCATTTCCGGCGCGCGCACGAAGGCAAAGCCGTCGCGCTGCGATTGTCTCAGCGAGAGGAGCGAGCAATTCCGTCATCGGGATGATCCTCGAGCCGCAGTCACGAGACGGCTTCGGCGACGACGCGCAGCGCTTCCGGTGTCGCGCCGACCAGCAGCAATGTGCCGACCCGGTGATCCCTGGCGATCTCCTTCCAGGCTTCGAGACGATCCCTGATCCGCTCCTTCGGCCCGACCAGCGAGGTTTCGTCGATCAAGCGCGTCGGGCACCGCCGCCTCGGCCTCCTTGCGCCGGCCCGCGAGGAAGTGGTCCTGGATCTCGACCGCCGCCGCTTCGTAGCCGAGCCGCTTGGCCAGGTCGTTGTAGTAATTCTTCGATCGCGCCCCCATGCCGCCGATATAGAGGGCGAGCTGCGGTCTGATCTTATCGCGGCAGGCCGCGAGATCGTCGCCGATCGCCACCCGGACATAGGGGGCGATGTCGAAATCGGCGAGGGTTTTGCCGTTCGCCGGCCTTGGCGATCCCCTCCAGCACCGGACCGGTGATCGCCTCGGCCTTTTCCGGCGACATGAAGAACGGCAACGTGCCGTCCGCCACTTCGCCGGCGGTGCGCAGCCCGGCCGGCGCGAACGAGGCGGTATAGATCTTCAGGCTCGGATCGCCGTGGATGATGCTGCGCAGCGGCTTGCCGAGCCCGGTCGCGCCCGGCCCGGTATAGGGGATCTGATAATGCTCGCCGTGATATTCGAGCGGCGCCTTGCGCTCCAGGATCTGGCGGATGATCGCGATGTATTCGCGGGTGCGCAGCAGCGGCTTGCCGAACGGCACGCCGTGCCAGCCCTCGACGACCTGCGGGCCCGACGGGCCGATGCCGCAGAGAAACCGGTTGCCGGAAAGCGCCTGCAGGGTCATCGCCGTCATCGCCGCGCAGGCCGGCGTGCGCGCCGGCATCTGCATGATGCTGGTGCCGGCCTTGATCTTCTTGGTTTGCGCCAAAACCCAGGCGACCGGCGTCACCGCGTCGGTGCCGTAGGCCTCGCCGCACCACACCGCCTCGTAGCCGAGCCGCTCCGCCTCCCACACCGTCTCCATGTCGACGCCGGAGTCGGGGGACACTCTGAGGGTGATGGCCAGATTTCATCCGAGTTCAGATCCCCTGTCTGCCGGCGCGCGCGCGACGCGCTCGACGGCGCGCAGCCAATCCTCGAGCGCGCGCTCGGCGGGCTCGACCAGAACATGCTCGACACCCGCTGCGCCATAGGCGGCCAGGCGAGCGCGGAGTGCGCCGTCGTCCTTGCCGTCCCACCCGTAGCGCAGCGAGATCGCGAATCCCGGCTCGGGCCGCTGTTCGCGCAATCGGCGCACGATCGGCGCGGCCTCCTCGGGCGACAGCCGCGAGCCGTGCCAGCCGTCGGCGAGTTTTACGGCGCGGGCGAGCGCGGCCTCGGAGCTGCCGCCGATCCAGATCGGGATCGGCTTGACCGGCTGCGGCAGCATGCGCATGTCCTCGATGACCGCCGGGATGTGGCGTGCCGCGAAGCTGACCGGATCCTGGCTCCACACCGCCCGCATCATCGCGATCCCCTCGTCCATCCGCCGCCCGCGCTCGCGGAACGGCGCGCCGAGCGCGGCGAACTCGGCCTCCATCCAGCCGACCCCGGCGCCGAGGATCAGCCGTCCCTCGGACAGGTTCTGCAACGTCGCCAGCTCCTTGGCGAGCGGCAGCGGGTGGCGCATCGGCAATACCAGCACGCTGGTGCCGAGCCCGACCCTTTTCGTAAAGGCCGCCGCCCAGGTCAGGGTCAGCACCGGGTCGTAGAAGATCGCCGAAGGCGGGTACGGCGCGCCCCTTGGAATGATGATGTGCTCGCTCGTCCAGACATCGGCAAAGCCGAGCTCCTCGGCCTGGATCGCGGCGCGCCGGATCGCCTCCGGCCCGGCCTTGCGCCCGATATGCGGCAGATGAATCCCGACCCGCATGACCATCCTCCCAGCTTGCGTCACGGCAGAGCGCTCGTCGTCAGCCCGAGCACCTTCGTCCTATAGCCTTGCGGCAACTGCTTGGCGCTCAGCTTACCGTCGGCTGTTACCAAGTCGCACGTCAGAACTCTCAGCCAAGGCCAAATAGGCACAATCATAAGCGGGATGGTCCATCGCGATCGCAAGCTCGGTTGCCGGCTCGAGCAAGGCTCGCATTGGGGCTAGTTCGATATCGGCGCGTTGAAGCAGTCGAGCAGCGAGCCGCGCCTCGTCCAGCGTCAGCTCGTTCCTCCGTGTCTTCTTCCACAGCACATTGGCGCATTCGGCTACCAGCAGCTCTGGCGCGAACAGTCGATGCCGGCGCAGCGCTATTGCCTCGCGCGTGCCGTGTTCTTCGATCACCCATTTGATGGCAACGCTGGCATCGATCACCAGGTCGGTCACCGCTCATCCCGCCCTTCACGAAGCAGGTCTTCAGCCGGCGTGTGCCGCCTTCCAGAAGTCAGCGCCCGCAGTTCGGCGGCGAGAATATCGAAGTCGGTGTCAGCCTCGCCATTTAAGGTCTGCCGCAGGATATCCCGCACTTCCGCCTCAGCGGAACGCCCGTGCCGCGCGGCACGGCGCTTGAGCCGGGCGAGGAGATCGTCGTCGAGGTTTCGCACGCTCAAACTGGCCATTGCAAATCGCCTGCGGTTGCCATCGATGCTAGCAATGATATCATCGATCTGGAGCGCCGGCAATAGGGGCTTCGGCGGTGCTTGTCGCCGGTGGGGGAGCGGTTCATTGTAGTAATGGCCAGCAACCGGGAGGAGGAGCGATGACGGAGGACCTTCCGCGGGACGGTTTGGTGGCGGTCGTCAAGCGCGACTGTCCTACCTGTGTGATGGCAGCCCCGGTCCTCGGGGAATTGGCGGGGCAGGGCGGGTTGACTGTTTATACCCAGGATGACCCTTCCTTTCCTGAAGCGCTGCCTGCGCGGATCGACGATAGAGCGCTGAACGTCTCGCACCGGCTCAAGATCGAGGTGGTGCCGACCCTGATCCGCTTCCAGGGTGGTCGCGAGGTCGGGCGCACCTATGGCTGGGATCGCGGCGAATGGGAGCGGGTCAGCGGTATTACGGGGCTCGGTCCGGATCTGCCCGGGGCGCGGCCCGGCTGCGGCGCCAAGAATGTCGAGCCCGGGGCGCTGGAGCGACTGAAGATCCGCTTCAACGAGACTGGGCTCAAATCACGCCGCATCGAGATCGGGAGCGACGAGGACGAGCAGGAGGCGATGTTCTCGCGCGGCTGGTCGGATGGGCTTCCTCTGGTGCCTCCGACCGAGGAGCGGGTCCTGCGCATGCTCGACGGCACGGCGCGCGACCCGCAGGAAGTCGTGGGCCAGATCCCGCCGGCGCTGGCCGCGGCGACCGTCGAGAAGATCGCGATCAATGCCGTGATGGCAGGCTGCCAGCCCGAATATCTGCCGGTCGTGCTGGCGGCGGTCGAGGCGGTGCTCGACGAGAGTTTCGCGATGCACGGCGTATTGGCGACAACGATGTTTGTCGGACCGGTGGTCATCGTCAATGGCGCCGTTCGCCGGCGCATCGGCATGAACGCCAAGGGCAACGCGCTCGGCCAAGGCAACCGCGCCAATTCCGCGATCGGCCGGGCCTTGCAGCTCGTCATCCGCAACATCGGCGAGGGACGGCCGCAGGAGGTCGACCGCGCCACCCTCGGCAACCCGGGCAAACTCGGCTATTGTTTCGCCGAGGATGAGGAGGGGTCGAGCTGGGAGCCGCTCTCGGTCGAGCGCGGTCTGAAGCCGGGCCAGTCGGCGGTGACGGTGTTCGCCGGGTACGGTCTGCAGGGGATCGTCGACCAGAAGTCGCGCGACCCAGAGAGCCTGGCGAAGAGCTTTGCCGGATCGCTGAGGGCGCTCAGCAACGTCAAGCACGCGCCTTCTTGCGACGTGGTCTTGGTGGTCTGCCCCGAGCACCACCGCACCTTCAAGAATGCCGGCTGGACGAAGGCGCGCCTCTATGAAGAGCTCTATCGGCTGTGCGAGATCCCGAGCGACGAGCTCGTCGCCGGGGCCAAGGGGATCGCCGAAGGCGGCCCGTCGTCGCTCGCCGGCAAATCCGTCAACAAGTTCCGGCCGGGCGGAATTATGATTGTTCGCGCCGGCGGCGACGCCGGGATGTTCTCCGGCATCATCGGCGGCTGGTCCGCGGGCGGCCCCCGCGGCAGCCTTCCCGTAACACGGGAGGTCAAACTCTGATCGAAGCTTGCATTATCAGCGCGGTACGTCCTTCGAGACGGCCGTTGCGCGGCCTCCTCAGGATGAGGAGGTTCCCTCATGCCATCAAGAATATCCCTCATGCTGAGGAGCGACCCGGCACAGCCGGGACGCGTCTCGAACCACGCACGGCGCTGATGCAGCAACCGAGTTTTTAGGCGGCTTGTTAAAGGAGGCATAGATGACCGTACTTCTCGACCCGACCTCGGAGCGAAGTCCGACGATCCGGCCGCGTCTGCCGCGGCCGGAACGTCTCGACGGATTGACGATCGGAATTCTCGACATCGCCAAGCCGCGCGGCGATGTCTTTCTGCACCGGCTCGGCGAGCGGCTGGCCGAGCGCGGCATCGCCGTCAAGCACTACGCCAAGCCGACCAACACGCGGGTTGCGCCTTTGCCGCTGCGGCAGCAGATCGCCGCCGAGGTCAACCTCGTCGTCGAAGGATTGTCCGACTGAGGGTCCTGCATTTCGTGCTGTACGCATGACATGGCGGATCTCGAAGCACGCGGCATTCCAACCGTCGGCGTCGCAACGACAGAGTTCATCGACGGCGCGGCGGCCGGAGCCAAGTCGCTCGGCATCGATCCGGCGATAGTGTTTGTTCCTCACCCGGTGCAAGACCGCACCGACGACGAATTAAAGAAACTCGCCGACGATCACCTCGAACCGATCCTGGCAATGCTGGTGAAAGGCTGATCGCGTCCGCGCAGCTCTTCACAACAGATTATCGCTCTCGCACGCGCGAAATATTAGCTGAATTCAGCTGCGCGTGCGAGAGCCGTTTAAATTCGGGTGCTTGTCAATACTTACTAAAACGCGATTTAAATACACGATGTCCTGTCAAAGAAGTCGGCTGTAACGCCGTCATCGAGTAGTCCAATCAGCTTCGATTCGTCGCTTTCAACCGAGATGGCAACGGTCCGCGGTTGCGCTACAATCACCGGTAGGCCTTTGACCTGGGAGGAGTGTATGAAAACGACTCGGCTGACGCGGCGGACCCTCATGCAGAGCGCGGCGGCAGCCGCAACCCTGGCCGGCGCGCCATTCGTGCGCGGCGCCCACGCCGCTGGCAAGCTCGCCGTCGCCGTCTGGGATCATTGGGTGCCCGGCGCCAACGACGTGCTCGAAAAACTCAGTCGCGAGTGGGCCGCGAAGGAGAAGGTCGACCTCACGATCGATTTCGTGACCAGCCAGGGCGACAAACTGATGCTGATGGGCGCCGCGGAGGGTCAGGCCCGCTCCGGGCACGACGTCGTCGGCCAGCCGAGCTGGTACGCCGCGGCAAAGGCGGATTTGTGGGAGCCGGCCGACGACTCGATGGCGATATTGATCGGCAAATACGGCGAGCCGAGCGCCGCAGTCGAGTACCTCGGAAAGCAGAACGGCCATTGGATTGCCGTGCCGTCGATCCCGAACACGCTGACATTACCATCGGTCGGACGCATCGACCTCTTCAAGCAATATGCCGGGCTCGATCTGACCCAGATGTATCCGGCCGGCGCGCCGCCCGACAAGGAGCTGACCGATCAGTGGACCTGGGACTTTTGGCTCGACGCGGCCGGAAAGCTGCACAAGGCCGGCTTTCCGTTCGGAATGCCGCTGGGCCAGACCGGCGACTCGATGAACTGGGTGGGCGCGATATTCGCCGCTCACGGCGCCGAGATGGTCGACAAGGACGGCAACATCACAGTCAAGTCGGACGCGACCAAGCACATGCTCGACTTCTTCAAAAAGCTGGTGCCATTATTGCCGGACGGCGTCTTCGCCTGGGATGATTCAAGCAACAACAAGGCGCTGATCTCGGGCCAGAGCGCGCTGATCATGAACCCGCCCTCGGCCTGGGCCGTGGCGGTGCGCGATGCGCCGAAGGTCGCCGAGCAGTGCTGGCATTTCCCGTCGCCGAAGGGGCCGAAGGGCCGGTTCGATCCGGCGCAGCCTTCCTATTGGGGGATCTGGAATTTTTCGCCTAACAAATCGGCCGGAAAGAGCCTGCTGCTGCATCTGTGGGAGAAGGACTTGGTCGAGCAGCTCGTTGCCGGCAGCAAGGGTTACGACATCCCGGCCTTTGGAACTTTGCGGGACTTCAAAACCTGGGCCGAGGAGGGTCCGCCAAAGGGCGGCATCTGGAATTACCCGCCGCGCGGCGATGTGATCGAGTTGGTGTCCGGCTCACCGGCGCCGATGCGGATCGGCAACCAGATCTTCGCCCAGGCAACGACGACCAAGATGATCGCCCAGTACACCCAGCAGGGAAAAACCATGGACCAGGCGATGGATTGGGCCGCCGGGGAGCTCGAAGGCTTCATGCGGAGCTAGCCATCGCGCCGCGGGCGATGATAGCGCGGCGGTTGACGGCCCGGCTACGCGGACATATTCGTTAGCGCCGCAAGACTTTAGGCGCTGGTTACGGCGCTGTGGGAGGAAACGATGCCGGGACAGAGTTCCGACAATCTTTTGGCGCTGTTCGACGCAGCGCCGCTCAACCGGCGCTATTGGCTATCGTTCGTCCTGCTTTCGGCGCTGTTCGTCCTCGAATTCTTCGATTTTCTCATCGTCGGCTATCTGCTGGCGGTGCTGGCGCCCCAGTGGCACCTTACCTACGGCCAATCGGCGGTGATCCTGTACAGCGGCGGCGTCGGCGCGATCCTCGGCGCGCTCGTCTTTGGCGGGCTGTCCGACGCCTGGGGACGCAAGATCACGATGATCATCGGCACGTTCATCTGCGCCGCGAGCTCCGGGTTGATGGGGATCGTTCCGAGCGGCTCGTGGGAAATCTTCGCGGTGCTGCGCTTTTTTATCGGGGTCGGGTTGACCGCCGGGGTCACGCCGTCTCTGGCAATACAGGTCGAGCTGACGCCGACCCGGCACCGGACCTTGCTGACGAGTTTTTATCTGGTTTTCGCCTCCGCCGGCGGCTTTCTTGCTTCCGGCGCTTCCGCCGCGCTGCTCGAGCCGCTCGGCTGGCGCGGCGTTGCGATGCTCGGTATGGCGCCGGCAATCGTTGGCGTGCTGATTTGGCTATATGTGCCCGAATTGGTGCGCTGGCTCGTGGCGAAGGGCCGCTTCACCGAGGCGCGCGCCGAGGTCGCCAATCACCTCGGCTTGCCGCCCGCGTCGGTGCCGCTGCCGACGCAGGCGCCCGCCGCCCCGCCTCGTGGGCGCCTTTCGGAGCTGTATCGTCAGCCGAGCTTGTTCTGGGAGACTGTCATCATCTGGGGCGGCTCATCGATGGCCGCCTATGGCGTCTATCTGTGGGGGCCGACGATCGTCGCGATGGTGCTCAGCGTACCAGTGCCGCAGGCAGCCAAATTTTTTGTCTTCGTCACCCTCGGCGGCGTCGCCGGCAAAATCGTCGTCACTTTGCTGGCGCCGTTGACCGGCCGGCGCTGGCTGGGCGTGGTTTGGGGGGTGGGCGGCGTCGTCGCGCTCGCCGCAGCCGGCTATTACAGCAATGTCGTTGTCGGGGGGCTGCCGGCGATGGTGATCCTGCTGTGCGCCTCTACCTTCTTTATCGAGGGCGGCTTCGCCAATCTCGCGCCCTACACGGTCGAGCGCTACGGCGTGCGTCTCGGCGCGCGCGCGTCCGGCCTCGGGCAAGCCGCCAACGGCGTCGGCAAGATTGTCGGCCCCTTGAGCCTGGCCCTGATTGCCGGCAGCAGCAACCTCGTATCGCCAAAGGCGACCTCGGATGCGGTGCTGCCGGCTTATCTGTTCCTCGCCTTCTGCATGCTGCTGGTGGGGATGTCCTTCGCGTTCCTCGGAGTTGAGACGCACGGCAAGGCGATGGGGGCCGGTGGCGAGGAGCCCGCAACACAGCCGAGCGCGATGGCGCTCGGTACCGAGGCGCGCTGAGCCCCGTCTGGAGCGTGGTGACCGCCTCGCGGCAAACGCTGATGCGGCGCGCGTTCTTGGCCCAGTAGAACAGCAGCGTCTCGCCCTTTGGCGGTGCCGCCGTGCAAAGCGGACCGCCCCGGCCAGCATGAACCGCGTGACATCGCGAAACGATCCGAGCGGAAGTTGCCCGACCCGGTACCAGCGGACGTCCGTGAGTTCTTCGTTCCAGGCCGGTCCGTCGGCACCACGGTTTGCGTTGTCCCATCAGCAACACTAAAATTGCCATAATGTTGGCGTTTTATGCGCCCGGGAAGCGCCGATGGGCGGCGCCGGGTGAGCGAACGAGATGGGACAATGACTGATATTTCGCTGCAAAAAACAGCAGAAACAGCAAAGCGAGCCCGTGGGCGGCCGTTTCCGAAGGGGCAGTCCGGCAATCCTGCCGGCCGGCCGCGCGGCTCCTCCAATCGGGCGACGCGGGCGGCCGAGATATTGCTCGACGGCGAAGCCGCCGCACTGACCCGCAAGGCCGTCGAGCTGGCTCTCGCCGGGGATCAGGCGGCGTTGCGGCTTTGTCTCGACCGCACCGTCGCGCCGCGCCGCGAACGGGCGGTCGAGCTCGCGCTGCCGCCGATCCGCAGCGCAGACGACGTCTTGGGCGCGATAAAAGTGGTAAGCGGCGCGGTCGGACGCGGCGCCATTACGCCGGGCGAGGGGTTCACGCTCTCCCAGATGATCGAAACCTTTCTGCGGGCCATCGACGCGAGCGATTTCGAAGGTCGACTGCGGCAATTGGAGGAAGACCAGGCGGCGCGCCGCGACGATACGGCGGCCCTGCGCCACAATTGGGCAGCGCGGTTTAACTCGTCTTCCCGCCGAGGCTAGTTCTTCCCTTCCGAAGAGTTGGAAGGAGCTGCGAGCAATGATCGTCGAACAGATCTGGACTGCGAATTCCGGCCGCAATTTCAATTACCTGATTGCGTGCGCCGAAACCGGCGAGGCATTGGCGGTCGATCCGCTGGACCACGAGAAATGCCTCGCCGCCGCCAAGGCAAAGGGCTGGAACATCACCCAGATCCTCAATACCCACGAGCACCGCGACCATACCGGGGGCAATCAGCAGGTAATCGCGGCGACCAAAGCTCCGGTTTTGGCGCATGCCAATGCCAAGGACAAGATCCCGGAGATGAGCCGCGGATTGCGCGCCGGCGACGTGATCAAAGTCGGCAAGACCGTCGAGCTCGAATGCCTGGATACGCCGGGACACACGATGAGCCACATTTGTGTGAGGTCGCACACCGACACGCCGGCATTATTCTGCGGCGACACCTTGTTCAATGCCGGTGCCGGCAATTGCCACAATGGCGGTCATCCGAACGAGCTCTACAACAGCTTTGTAGGCCAACTCGCCAAATTGCCGGAAGACACGCTGATCTACCCGGGGCACGACTATATCGCGCGCAACCTCGCCTTCACATTGGACCGCGAGCCGGACAATGCCAAAGCCAAGTCGATGCTGCCGGCAATGGAAAAACAGGATCCGGGGAAGGCGCTGGTCACTACTCTGGCACTGGAGCGGGAGATCAACACCTTCTTCCGGCTGACCAGCCCGTCGGTGATCAAGCGGCTGCGCGAAGTCTTCCCGGACCTGCCCGACAATCCGGATCCGAAGACGGTGTTCCTCAGATTGCGCGAGCTCAGGAACAAGTGGTGAACCGCATCCGCCCATAAACATTATGCCCAGCCTCCTGGTGGAGGCCGGGCACGTCGTCCCCGTCGCGGTATTCGCGGAATTTTATCGGTAATAGGGCGACCAGCCGTAATAAGGCTGTGAGGCATCGTAGTAGGCGGGCGCCGGGGCGTAATAGCCCTGGTAAGGTTGCGGCGGGTAGCCATAGGCGGGAGGTGGGCCATAGCCATAACCATAGGTCGGTTGGGTCGAGTTGGCGATCGCCGCACCGGCGATCACGCCGCCGAGGATGCCAAGCCCGATCGCCGCTCCGACGCCGTTGCCTCCGGCAAAGGCCGATGTCGGGGCCGTCAAAGACAGGGCGGCGATTGCGCCCGCCAGCGCCGCGCCTTTACCGATCTGCCCAAAGCGGCTGGAAACTGTCTGGTTTGTCCTCATGGCCCTCTCCCTCTTCTGCAATTTCAAGTTCGATTGCTTGAAGATTGGATCGCGCAGATGGATCACCACGCCGGAGAGTCCGCCGCCAAGCTTCCCCATATTTCCGTTATGTTCTCCATTGTGAATGAGCTCGCGATTTGGGATCGTCGACCGCATGAGGAAGGAGCACTGAGATGAAGGTGCTGAAGGGCGGAAGGCTGATCGACGGAACCGGCGCCGGACCGCAGCCGGGCGCTACGGTCGTGATCCGCGATCAGCGGATCGAGGCGGTCACCACCAAACCCGCCGGCGAGTGGCCGCAGGATGCCGAGATTATCGATGTCTCCGGCATGACGATCCTGCCCGGCCTGATCGATTGCCACGACCATATGGCGATGCACAGCTATGATTTGGCGCGGCGCTGGGGCATTGACGAGCCGCAGAGCACCCGGACCTTGCGCACCGCCAAGGTCCTGGAGCAGACCCTGGCGATGGGATACACCGCGGTGCGCGACGCCGCCGGTCTCGACGCCGGGTTCAAGCGGGCGATCGACGAGGGGTTGATCGCCGGGCCGCGGCTCGTCGTCTCGCTGTGCATCATCTCGCCGATCGGCGGGATCGGCGACCGCGTCAGCCCGTCCGGGTTTTCCTGTTGCGTGCCGAATGATCCATTGCTGCCGGATGGGGTCGTCAACAGCCTCACGGATGTCCGCCCGACGGTTCGCCGGGTGGTGCGGGCCGGTGCGGACGTCATCAAATGCGCCACGACTGGCGGGGCCAGCTCGCGCCCTGAGCACGGGCCAATGGACGGCGCCTTCAACCTGGACGAGATGCACGCGCTGACCGAGGAGGCGCACGCGCTCGACCGCCGCGTCATGTGTCACGCGCTCGGCGGCCGGGGCTTACGCATTGCGATCGAGGCCGGCGTCGATTCGATCGAGCACGGCTGTTACCTCGACGAAGAGCCCGAATTGCTCGATGCGATGGCCGAGCGCGGCATCTTCTTCGTGCCGACCTTTGCGGTATACGATTTTCACCGCAAATCGCCCTTGCCGCATATCCGCGAACGGGCGCACCATCTGCAAGAACACCACATCGAGAGCCTGCGCCGGGCAATCGCGTCCGGGGTCAAGATCGCCGCCGGCACCGACGCCGGCGGCCACGGTCACCCGAAAAACGCGATCGAGATCGAGTGCCTCGCCAATGCCGGTCTGAGCCCGCTCCAGGCGTTGCGGGCGGCGACCGGGTGGGCCGCCGAGTGCCTCGGCCGCGAGCGCGAGTTGGGGACGGTCGAGAACGGCAAACTCGCCGACCTGATCGTCGTCGACGGGGATCCGCTCCGAGACGTTACGATCCTGCAGAAACCCGACCGCATCGCGCTGGTGCTCAAAGGCGGCGAGGTCGCGGCCAACCGGATGCTCAACGCGTGGCGGCGGCGGGAAAGTCGTAAAAGTCGTAAAGGAGGCACCGAGTATGTCCGGCCCAACCCGCCCGCTGGCGCTGGTCACCGGAGCGTCGAGCGGCATCGGCGCCGATCTCGCCAGAGAGCTGGCGAAAGGCGGTCACGATCTGGTGCTCACCGCGCGCACCATGCCGGCGATGGAGGCGCTCGCTGCCGAACTGGAGGCATACGGCGCGACCTCGGTCGTCATTGCCGCCGATTTCGCCCGGCCCGGGGCTGCCGTAGAGCTGGCCGGCACAATCGAGGCTCGCGGGCTACAGATCGACGTTCTCGTGAACAATGCGGGCCTCGGCGGCGTCGGCCGGTTCGATCAGATGGACCCGCAGCGGGTCAGCGACATGCTGATGATCAATGTCGTGGCATTGACCGAGCTGACACGGCTGCTGGTGCCGGGGATGGCCGCGCGGCGCCGCGGCAAGGTATTGCTGGTGGCCTCGACGGCGAGCTTTCAACCGGGCCCCCGGATGGCGGTCTACTTCGCGACGAAGGCCTATGTGCTGAGCCTGGGCGAGGCGCTCACCTACGAGCTGCGCGGCACTGGCGTCACGGTGACGACATTGTGTCCGGGCGCCACCGCGACAAATTTCTTCAAGGCGGCCGGCGCCAACGAAATCGCTCTGCAGCCGGCGATGAGTGCGGCTGAAGTAGCGCGCATCGGCTATCGGGCCTTGCGGGCCGGCCGGCGGGTCGTGATTACGGGAATGCTGAACCGAATTCTCGCTCTCGGCGGCCGATACGCGCCCCACTCGCTCACTCTGCCGGCAACCGCCGCCTTGATGTCGCGCCGTTAGGCCACCCAACGGACCGAGCCCTCGTGCAGGACTGCCGAATGACCAGGCGATTGATCGGGTGGTTGAGCGCCCTGTTGCCGGCGCTGGCGATCGCCGGCCATTGTCACGCGCAATCCGTTCTCGGTTATCACGGCAGTCCCGACCGCAGCGGCAACTACATCATCCCGGCGCTGACTTGGGAGCGTGCTCGCTCATTGCATCTCGACCCGAGCTTTCACCCGCAATTTGCCGGTCATCTCTACGCGCAACCGCTCTATTGGCAGCCGCCGGGGTCAGCCTCGGGAATGCTGATCGTCGCCACCGAGAATGACGACGTTCACGCCATCGACGCACGGTCGGGAAACCAGGTCTGGACGCGGTCTTTGGGCCGGCCGGTCGCGTTGTCGACGCAGCCTTGCGGCAATATCGACCCGCTGGGGATCACCGGCACGCCGGTCCTCGACGAGGCGACACAGGCGGTCTATCTCGATGCGATGGTCGGTGACGCGTCAGGAGCGCACCACCGGGTTTTCGCCTTGTCCCTGAAAGATGGCGCGCCATTGCCGGGCTGGCCCATTGATGTTGCCGAGGCGCTGGGCGCCCGCGGACAGCGTTTCAATACCCGGTTCCAGAACCAGCGCGGCGCGCTCGCCATTCTCGACGGCAGGGTCTATGTGCCTTACGGCGGGCATTACGGCGATTGCGGCGATTATCATGGCTGGGTGCTCGGCATCAGTCTGCGAGACCCGCGAGACATCGTCAGCTGGAGCACCCGCGGGCGGGGCGGCGGCATCTGGGCGCCGGGCGGGATCAGCAGCGACGGGCGCGCCCTCTTCGTCGCCACCGGCAACACCTTTGGCGCGAGCACGTGGAGCGACGGCGAGGCGGTGTTCCGGCTGATGCCCGATCTGCGCCATGAGGACCGGCCGCAGGACTTTTTCGCGCCGTCGGACTGGCGGGCGCTCGACGAGCGCGATGCCGATCTGGGCGGCAGCAACCCGCTGGTCCTTGAATGTCCCATCGGGAGAGGCGCCGTCGAACGCCGGCCCCAGGGCCGCTCGTCCTGGCGCTCGGCAAGGATGCGCGCGCCTATCTTCTCGATCGCAACAACCTCGGCGGCATCGGAGGCAGCCTGGCCTCCAAAACGGTGTCGACCCGTCCGATCCGAACCGCGCCGGCAGCCTATCCCGCCGCCGACGGCGTGTTTGTCGCGTTCCAGAGTCCGGGGGCGAATTGCCCGGCCGCCCGAGGCGGCGACAACCTGACCGTGCTGCATATCCGCGCCAGCTCCCCGCCCTCGCTCGATACCGCTTGGTGCGGCGCCTTCAAGGGAGAGGGCTCGCCGATCGTGACGACGACCGACGGCCGCGCGAACCCGATCGTCTGGATCGTCGGCGCCGAGGGCGACGGGCTGCTGCACGGCTATCGAGGCGACACCGGTGAGCCGCTGTTCAACGGCGGGGGCTCTGGTAATGCGATGACCGGGCTACGACACTTCCAGACTTTACTTGCGGCCGGTGACCGGCTCTATGTCGGGGCCGACGGCCGCATCTACGCCTTCGCCTTTTAACAGCCGCCGTGGGCCCGGATTGTCGATGACCTTTGCAAGAGACCTCATGAAGCCGGCGATCTGGCTCTCTCTGATGCTGCTCGGTTTCGGGGTTTGCGCCGTTGCCGTCGCCGCGAGCTACCCCGCCCGGTCAATTACTCTTGTCGTGCCGTTTCCGGCGGGAGGCCCCGCCAGTGTGGTGGCGGATATCGTGGCTCCCGAGCTGGGCGAGCGGCTCGAACAGAAAGTCATCATCGAAAACCGCGGCGGGGCCGACGGGATTATCGGCAGCGAGTTCGTCGCCCAAGCGCCACCCGACGGCTATACACTGTTGCTGACCACCAACTCACACGTCATCCATCCCGCTACCTATGCCGTGCTGCCGTTCGATACCGAGAAGGCATTCGCGCCGGTGTCGCTGCTGGTGGCCTCGCAATACCTCCTGGTGGTCAACCCATCACTGCCGATCGAATCCGTGGAGGAGTTGATCGCTTATGGGAAGGAACATCCCGGCGGGCTCACTTATGCCTCGGGCGGGCTCGGCGGCCCGACTCAGATGGCCTTTGCGCTGTTTCAGCTGACTGCCGGCATCAAAGTCGAGCAGACCGCTTACGACGGGGGGGCTGCCGCCTTGCTCGCAGTTGCGAGCGGCGAGGCGCAGGTCATGATGGCACCGACCCTCGCGGCGGTGCCGATGGTGCAAGATGGGCGGCTGCGCGCGCTCGCGGTCACCGGCCAGCACCCGGACCCGGCCATGCCGGAGTTGCCGACCATATCCGGCACGCTGCCCGGATTTTCCGCACTGTCGTGGTACGGGATCTTCGTGCCGGCGGGCACTCCCTCAGCGGTGATCACTCGGCTCAACACCGAGCTCGATCGCATCGTCCACGAGCCCCCGATCGAGAAACGCTTTGCCGACATCGGTGGCGATGCGATCGGCGGTCCGCCCTCGACGCTCACCTCGCTGATCCATGACGAAATCGCGCGCTGGCGAAGGGTTGCGAAAGAGGCCGGTATACATATCGAATGACGGGCATCATGACGGTGCGGCAGACAGGCTCAAAACCAAGCTAGTGCTTAGATGCATACAGATGATGCAGTGGTATGCGCCGGTCCTCGCCTTCCCGGCCAAGGCCGGGACCCGTAAGGGGGCCGTCCACTCCAACATTTCTGCCATGGGCACCGGCCCCCTGTCCCCTGCCAGGGGCAGGCTTTGCCGGTGTGACAGGATTTTTGATTGAGTGTTGGTCCGCCTTTTGCCGAACGATCTTCCGAATGGGTCTGAACGCTAGATCTGAGGGGTCGCTATGGTTGATTTCGCAGGCAGCCACGTCGTTGTCACCGGCGGGACGGGCGCCCTGGGCCGCGCGGTCATTGGCGCATTGCGCACCGCAAACGCGGTCTGTCACGTCCCGAATCTGGTAGCTGCCGAGCTCGACGGTTTTCCGTTTGCGGCGGATGCGGAGGTGCACATCGTCCGTGGGATCGATGTCGCGGACGAGACCGCGGTGAAGCGGTTCTACGATGCTCTTCCGCCGCTCTGGGCCTCCATTCATCTCGCCGGGGGGTTCGCAATGGCGCCGATCGGGGAAATTTCCGGGGCGGACTTCACCGCGCAATTCCACATGAACGCGTTGTCCTGCTTTCTATGCTCGGCCGCCGCCGTTGCTGCCTTTCGCGTGCGCAAGGCACCGGGCTAGCGGCACGCCGGGCGGTCGCATTGTCAATGTCTCGGCCCGGCCCGCCATCGAGCCGCGGCTCGGGGCGGGGATGACCGCCTATACCGCCTCCAAATCCGCAGTGGCGGCGCTGACCCAGGCGCTGGCGCAAGAACTGACCGACGAGCAAATCTGGGTCAACGCAGTCGCCCCCTCGATCCTCGACACTCCTGCCAACCGGGCGGCGATGCCGCAGGCCGAACATTCGCGTTGGGTATCGCCCGCCGATCTAGCGGAAGTCATCACCTTCCTCGCCTCGCCGGACAATCGCGCAACGCGGGGAGCCGTGATCCCGGTCTATGGCGGCTCGTAATCGCGCTCGGCTGCCTCCCTCCGCACGCCCGCGCGACCTGCGGTGCAACATATTTTAAGCATAATTTAACAAATGTTTACCAGTTTTAATGTTGCGTCGCAGCATAGCGGGCGTATGTTGTCTGGAGCCGAGGGATGAGCACGAGGTTGCGGGGATGAAGCACCACCTGGTCCGCCTCGACCGGATCGCCGGCGAGTTGAACGCCTGGCTGCTCGCGATAGCGATCGGCCTGGGCATGCTCGATATGACCGTTCTGATTGCCAAATGTCTGCCGCCGCTGCCGCGGCCGCCGGCTGCAGTCAGCGCGGACGGTCCGGCGCCCGCTGCCGTGCAATCTCCTTCCTCGCAAACCCCTGATGTTCGGAGCTGATCTAGCGGTTGTTGAGAGGAGGCCGCCGTGCACGTCGTTGTTGGACCCGTTGTGACGAGGGATGGAGGTTTTGCATTCGATTCGTGGACTCCCGATCAGGGATTGAGCCGCGGTTACTCCTATCGGCGCGTCGAAGACGCGCATTACGCTCGCAAAGCACAGATCAGATCCGGTGCGGGGAGCTTAGCTGGCCCGATGGTGGCCTGCAGCACGCTCGATGAATTCTCTTTGGTGCTCGCCAAAGGCGCCGGCACCGAGAGGGTGCACGCTCCTCATTGATCTCACGCCGTTCCCTCAGCCGTGGTTTTTAGCCGGTCCTCTCTGGACCAATCCGACGCCGCGCCTAACATGACGGCGAGCGGAATTGCCCCAAGCGGAATTGCCCCGGAGAGTGGAATGACCGAAAACCCGTTCTTTGAAAGCTGGACCACGCCGTTCGGCATACCGCCGTTCGATCGCATTCGGCCAGAGCACTTCCCGCCGGCCTTCGACCGCGGCATGCAGGAGCAGATCGCCGAAATCGCCGTGATCGCGGGTTCCGCCGCGGCGCCGAGTTTTGCCAACACGATAGAGGCATTGGAGCGCAGCGGCCGTTTGCTCGAGCGGGTCAGCCGAGTGTTCTTCAACCTCGATGCGAGCAACACCGACGACGCGATCGAGGCGATCGCTCGGGATTACGCGCCGCGGCTCGCCCAGCACCAGATCCGCATTGCCCTCCACCCTGCCTTGTTCGCGCGCATTGCAGACCTCCACGCACGACGCGCGAGCCTCGGGCTGGATCCCGACCAGCTGCGCCTGATCGAGCGCTATTACCTCCGTTTCGTGCGCAGCGGGGCCCTTTTGAACCCCGAACAGAAAGAGCGCATGGCGGCGATTTCCGAGCGTCTGGCGAGTCTGCACACTCTTTTCGGACAGAACGTGCTGCACGACGAGCAGGATTGGCAACTCGTCCTGGACGAGACGGACCTGGACGGACTCCCGGGATTTGCCAGAGCCGCGGCGGCGCAGGCTGCAGAGGAGCGCGGAATTGCGGGCCGCTATGCCGTGACATTGTCGCGCTCTGCGGTCGAGCCGTTTCTGACTTTTTCGTCGCGCCGCGATCTCCGGCGCGCGCTATGGGAGGCATGGACCGCGCGCGGTGCAAAGGGTGGCGCCGGCGACAACACGCCGATCATCCACGAGATTTTGGCCTTGCGCACCGAGCAGGCGAGGCTGCTCGGTTATGAAAACTTCGCCGATTACCGCCTCGACGACACGATGGCCAAGACCAGCGCGGCGGCCGAGCGGTTGCTGCTGCAGGTCTGGGGGCCGGCCAAGGCCAAGGCACGGGACGAGCGGGCGGCGCTCGAGGCAGTGGCTCGCGACGAGGGCCTCAACGAGGCGATCGAGCCTTGGGACTGGAGGTTTTACGCGGAGAAGGTCCGGAAAGCCCGGTACGACCTCGACGAGGCGGATATAAAGCCGTATTTCGTGCTCGACAACATGGTGCAGGCGGCGTTCGACACCGCGGGCCGGCTGTTCGGGCTGACCTTCATCGAGCGCGACGATCTCCCGGTCTATCATCCCGATGTCCGGGTCTGGGAGGTTCGCGACGAGTCGGGCGGCCATGTCGGCCTTTTTCTTCACGACAATTTCGCCCGGCCCGGCAAGCAGTCAGGCGCCTGGTCGAGCCGCTACCGCGATCAGGAACACATGGACGAGCCGGTGGCGCCGATCGTCGTCAACAACAACAATTTCGCCCGCGGCGATATGGCCGGCGGCGAACCGACTCTGTTGAGCTTTGACGACGCCAAGACATTGTTTCACGAGTTCGGTCACGGTCTCCATTCATTGCTGAGCCGGGTGCGCTACCGCTCGCAATCCGGCACTGCGGTGCGACGCGATTTTGTCGAGTTTCCGTCGCAAATGTTCGAGCATTGGATGTCGATACCGGAAACATTGCGGACTTATGCCCGCCACTACCGGACCGGCGAGCCTCTGCCCGAGGAGATGCTGCGCCGGCTTCTCGCGGCGCGGAACTTCAACCAGGGCTTCGGCACAGTGGAGTATACGGCCGCCGCCCTGATAGACCTCGATCTGCACCGTGTTGCGGCAGCCGAGACCCTCGACCCGGCCCGCTTCGAGCGGGATTTCCTGGACCGGATGGAGGTACCGAAGGAAATCGGGCTGCGCCACCGCCTGCCGCACTTCCAGCATCTGTTCGCCGGCGGTGGCTATGCCGCCGGATATTATGCGTATCTCTGGGCTGAAGTGCTGGACGCCGACGGTTTCGCTGCCTTTACCGAGGCGGGCGACGCCTTCAATCCTGAACTCGCCGCGCGCCTCAAGGCGATCTACAGCGCCGGCGACACGCGCGACCCGATGGAGCTCTATTGCGCGTTCCGCGGACGCGAGCCGGCGATAGCTGCGCTGTTGCAGCAGCGCGGCCTGGCAGATGCGCAATCCAGTTGAGAGGCCGGCAGAGTTGCGGCCAATGCCCGTGACACTGCCAAACCGCTGCAGATTGTCGGTGCCTTAAGACTTCGATTGCTTGGCAACGACGTGGTCCTTGATTTTCTCGTAGGCAGGTTCGGAGACGAGTTTTTTCGAGACGAGCTGCCTCTTGTCGCTGTAGGGGCGGCCCCGGATGATCTTGGTGGCGTCGCCGTCACTGACGCCGGGGAGCATCTTGAGCTCGGCCGCAGTCGCGCTGTTGAGGTCGACCGTGTCCATTTTCGGCGCAGCCGCCGTGCTCCGCGCATCGGAGGCCGGCGACTTTGACGTCGCCGACGGCCTGTCCGTTCGCTACGCCGAACAAGTTGCAATGGTCGACGTTCGCCGGGACTTTTCTCGCCTGTTTGCACGCGGCGATGATATCGTTCGCGTCGGCCGTTCCGCTGCTCTTCCCGTCTATATCCCGCATTCCGATCTCGCCATCTTGTCAGAAACCGCCCGGATTGTCGCGAGCTCGGAAGAAATCGGCGGTAGTGGGGTTGGGTGGCGCGATTGACAGAAAGCCGCGTTGCGACTACGTTCCGGGTGCGCTTCCAAGGAAGCGAGCGACACACCCGGAGTAACAGCCTGGGCCGCCAGTCCGCGAGTTCTCGCGCACTGGCGTTTTTGCTGTCGCAGATGAGTGTTGAGGACCGGGATGTTCGACAGCCTCAGTGATCGCCTCGGCGACGTGTTCGATCGGCTGCGCCGCCATGGCGCGCTGACCGAGGCCGATGTCGGGACCGCCTTGCGCGAAATCCGGATCGCGCTGCTCGAGGCCGATGTGGCGCTGCCGGTGGTCAGAGACTTTGTCGCCGCGGTCCGCGAGAAGGCGCTCGGGCAAGAGGTGCTGCGTTCCGTCACGCCGGCGCAGATGGTCGTCAAGATAGTCCACGACCATCTGATCGAGGTCCTCGGAGGCGGTGAAGGCACCGCCAGGACCAATGGCATTGATCTGAACGCCCCCTCCCCTGTCGCCGTCATGTTGGTCGGATTGCAGGGCTCGGGCAAGACGACAACTGCGGCCAAGATCGCCAACCGCCTGAAGGCGCAAAACCGCAAGAAGGTGTTGCTTGCGTCGCTCGACGTGCAGAGGCCGGCGGCCCAGGAGCAGCTCGCCATTCTCGGCCGCCAGATCGGGGTTCCTACATTGCCGATCGTGCCGGGCGAAAGACCGGTCGCGATCACCCGGCGGGCATTGCAGACCGGGCGCACCGAGGGCTACGACGTCGTGATCCTCGACACCGCCGGGCGATTGCATGTCAACGAGGAGCTGATGCTCGAAGTCGCAGCGGTGCGCGAAGTCGCGGTGCCGCACGAAACGTTGCTAGTCGCCGATGCAATGACCGGTCAGGACGCGGTCAATGTCGCGAAAGCCTTCGGCGAACGCGCTGGCATCACCGGGATCGTGCTGACCAGGGTCGACGGCGACGCCCGCGGCGGCGCGGCGTTGTCGATGCGCGCGATCACCGGCAAGCCGATCGTGTTGATGGGGGTCGGCGAACGCATCGAGGCGCTCGAGCCGTTTCACCCTGAACGCATTGCCGGCCGGATCCTCGGGATGGGGGACGTCGTCAGCCTGGTCGAGAAGGCGGCCGAGACGGTCGACCAAGAGGAAGCAGAAAAACTCGCCGCGAAATTGGAGAAGGGCCGGTTCGACCTCGACGACCTCGCCGCGCAATTGCGTCAGATCCGCCGGATGGGGGGCATGGGCGGGATGCTGAAGCTGCTTCCCGGGATCGGCAAGATCAAGAAGCAGCTCGACGAGGCGAACATCGACGAGCGCATCATCAAGCGCCAGGAGGCGATCATCTCGTCGATGACCAAGGGCGAACGGCGCAACCCCAAGCTGCTGAACGGCTCACGCCGCCGGCGCATCGCGTCGGGTTCGGGCACCTCGGTGCAGGAGATCAACCGGCTCCTGAAACAGTACCAGGACATGGCCGACATCACCAAAAAGATGAAGAAGCTCGGCCCCAAGGGCTTGTCGCGGCACGGGCTAGCCGGACTGCTGCCCAGTGGTTTACGGCACTAGGGGTTTGCGGCACTAGAATGAGGGTGTCAGGATGTCGTTGAAAATCCGCCTTGCGCGCGGCGGCGCAAAGAAGCGCCCTTACTACAGCATTGTCGTCGCGGATTCGCGCAGTCCCCGCGACGGCCGCTTTATCGAAAAGCTCGGGACCTATAATCCGATGCTCGACCGGTCGCATGCCGATCGTGTGACTCTGAAAGCCGAACGGATCCAGCATTGGCTGGGGGTCGGTGCGCTGCCGACCGATCGGGTCGCACGTTTCCTCGGCGACGCGGGGCTCGTCGAGAAGCCGGCGGTTCGCGAGACTCCAGTCAAATCTCGGCCGAAGGCGCGGGCGCAAGAGAGGTTGAAGGCCGCCGAAGAGGCGGCAGGCGCCGCCGCCGGCCGAGGTTGAGGGTTGCGGCAGCCACCCCGCGGCCGTGCGTGCTTCGAGACGCGCCCGCCGGGCGCTCCTCAGCATGAGGAATATTCTCAATGGCTTTGAGGAAGAACCATCATCCTGAGGAGGACGCGGAGCGGCCCTCTCGAAGGACGCACAGCGCCGATCCGGTCGACAGAGGGCGGGTCTGCGTCGGGGTCGTTACCGGCCCTCAGGGTGTCCACGGCGCAGTGCGGATCAAGAGCTTCACCGAAGTACCCGAGGACGTCGCCGGCTACGGCCCGCTAGAGGACGAAACCGGCCGCCGGCGATTCGATCTGCACCTTTGCGGCGTCGCAAAGGGCGTGCTGATTGCGCGCTTTCCGGGCATCGAGGACCGCGATCAAGCAGAGGCGTTGCGCGGGCTGCGTCTCTATCTCCCCCGCTCGGCTCTGCCGCAACCCGAGGCCGAGGAATATTACCACGCCGATCTGATCGGCCTCGACGCTGTATTGGGGGACGGGACGCGGGTCGGGCGCGTGCGCGCGATCTACGATTTCGGAGCCGGCGACACGCTCGAACTGGCGCGGGACGGCGCACCGCCCGTGCTGGTGCCGTTCACTCGGGCAGTCGTGCCGATCGTCGCGCCGGCGGAGGGACGGCTCGTGCTCGACCCGCCGCCGGGGCTGCTGGGCGATGACGAGCCATGACTTGGCGCGCGACGGTACTGACGATCTTCCCGGAAATGCTTCCGGGCCCGCTCGCCTATTCGCTGGCCGGCAAAGCGCTGAAGGCGGGGCTCTGGCGGCTCGAAACGGTGGACATCCGAGACTTTGCGGGCGATAAACACCGCTCCGTCGACGACGCGCCCTTTGGCGGCGGGCCGGGCATGGTAATGCGGCCGGACGTGCTCGACGCGGCAATCGTCGGCGCAGGCGGGGTGGGACCGCTGATCCTGCTGTCGCCGCGCGGACGCCGGCTCGAGCAACAGCGGGTGCGCGAGCTTGCCGCGGAGCCGGGTGTGCGCCTGATCTGCGGCCGCTTCGAGGGCGTGGACGAGCGTGTGCTGGAGGCGCGCGGCATCGAGGAAGTAAGCCTCGGTGATTTTGTGCTGTCGGGCGGCGAGCCCGCGGCGATCGCGCTGATCGACGCGTGTGTGCGATTGCTGCCGGGTGTCGTCGGATGCGCCGAGGCGCTGGCCGAGGAGAGTTTCGCCGAGGGTCTGCTCGAATATCCGCAATATACTCGCCCGCAGCTGTGGCAAGGGCGCGCCGTGCCGGAGGTGCTCGTGTCAGGCGATCATGGACGCATCCGGGCTTGGCGCCGGGCCGAGGCGAAGCGCTTGACCCGCGAGCGCCGGCCGGATTTGTGGGAGCGCCACCGGGCGGCGCAGGAACTGGCCGCCGAACGCGGCGGCGATAGAGATCGAGAGGTGGAGTGATGAACCTTCTGCAGCAGCTCGAGCAGGAGCAGGTCGACAAGCTCGCCGCCAGCCGGCCCGTCCCGGAGTTTCAGCCCGGCGACACGTTGCGGGTCGGGGTCAAAGTCGTCGAAGGCGAACGTGAGCGCATCCAGGTCTTCGAAGGCGTCTGCATCGGCCGCAAGAACGCCGGGGTGAACTCGAATTTCACGTTGCGGAAGATCTCTTACGGCGAGGGGGTGGAGCGTATCTTCCCGCTATATTCGCCCCGCATCACCTCGATCGATGTGGTGCGCCGCGGCGTCGTGCGGCGGGCCAAGCTCTATTACCTGCGCGGCCTGACCGGCAAGCGGGCGCGCATCACCGAACGCGCCCGCGACAGCGTGCGGCCCGGCGCCAAACGAGCCGGCGCGAGTGTACGACCCCAAACCGAACCGGCCCCCGAGATGGCCGGTGCGGCCGAAGAAACCAACCAATCGGAGTGACCGCAGCCATGGCCCCGCCGCGCACCCTTTTTGACAAGATCTGGGACAACCACGTCATCGCCCCGCAGGGCGAAGGCACCTACCTGATCTACATCGATCTTCATCTGATCCACGAGGTCACGACGCCGCAAGCCTTCGAGGGGCTGAAGCTCGCCGGCCGAAAGGTTCGCCGGCCCGACGCGACAATGGCGGTGGCCGATCACAATATCCCGACCACCAACCGCAGCGCCGGCGCCGCCGGCATCGTCGAGCCCGACTCGAAATTGCAGGTCGATACGCTCGAACGCAACGTCAAGGAATTCGGGGTCCCGTATTTCCCGATCGACAGTATCGACCAAGGGATCGTCCACATTATCGGGCCGGAGCAGGGGTTGAGCCAGCCCGGCATGACGATCGTTTGCGGCGACAGCCACACGGCGACACATGGCGCGATGGGCGCGCTCGCCTTCGGCATCGGCACCTCCGAGGTCGAGCATGTGCTGGCGACCCAGACTTTGATCCAGGCCCCGGCCAAGAACATGCTGATCAACGTCAACGGTACGCTCGGCGCCGGCGTTAGCCCGAAAGACGTGATCCTCGCGATCATCGCCAAGATCGGCACCGCCGGCGGCACTGCACATGTTTTCGAGTATGCCGGCAGCACCTTCCGCGACATGTCAATGGAAGGTCGGATGACGGTTTGCAACATGTCGATCGAGGCCGGAGCCCGCGCCGGGCTCGTTGCGCCCGACGAGAAGACCATAGCCTATGTGATGGGCCGGCCCTATGCGCCGAAGGGCGCGGCCTGGGAGCAGGCGGTCGCTTACTGGCGCACACTTCCGTCCGATCCCGGGGCCACCTACGACAAGAAGGCGCATCTCGACGCCGCCGACATCGCGCCCCACGTCACCTGGGGCACCAATCCGGAGCAGGCGGCACCGGTCACCGGCCGGGTGCCCGATCCGGCTCAGATCGACGACCCGCTGAAGCGGGCGGCGATCGAGCGCGCGCTGCAGTATATGCAGTTGAAGCCGAACACCCTGCTGACCGATGTGCCGGTGCAACGCGTCTTCATCGGCTCGTGCACCAACAGCCGTATCGAGGACCTTCGCGCCGCTGCGGCGATAGCCAGGGGCCGCAAGGTCGCCGACGGGGTCACCGCACTGGTTGTGCCAGGTTCGGGCCACGTCAAGCATCAGGCCGAAGAGGAGGGGCTCGATCGCGTTTTCCTCGAAGCCGGGTTTCAATGGCGCGATGCCGGCTGCTCGATGTGCATGTCAATGAACGACGACAAGGCGATGAACGGCGAACGCATCGCCTCGACATCGAACCGCAATTTCGAAGGCCGCCAAGGCAAGAACGCCAAGACCCACCTGATGGGCCCGGCCATGGCCGCCGCCGCCGCCATCACCGGCCACCTCGCCGATGTGCGCCAGCTGGGCTGAGCCCGGCTACATGCAGATCTTGCGGGCCTTGGACCCTAGGATGGGTTGAGCATCGCGAGATCCATCCCAGAGAGCCCCGGTGATAGGTTTCGCTTCCGCTCCGCCATCCCTAGAGGTCCCAATTATCCAAATGCGCCCGGGCATCAGAAAGGACGGATATGGAAAAATTCACTCATCTGACTGGTGTGGCGGCGCCGCTGCCGATCATCAATCTCGACACCGACAAGATCTTCCCGGCGGTCTATCTGAAGACGATCAAGCGGACCGGTCTCTCGAAGTGGCTGTTCGAGGAAATCCGTTTTCGTCCGGATGGGTCGGAGAACCCGGATTTTGTGCTGAACCAGGCGCCCTACCGCAACGCCGAGATCCTGATTGGTGCGGATAATTTCGGCTGCGGGTCGAGCCGCGAGCACGCCCCCTGGGCGCTGCTCGATTTCGGCATCCGGTGCATCATCGCGCCGAGTTTTGCCGACATCTTCTATAATAACTGCTTCAAGAACGGGATCTTGCCGATCGCCTTGCCGAAGGAAATCGTCGACGAACTGATGGAAGACGCCCGGAAAGGCGCCAACGCGGTAATAACGATTGATCTGGCTACTCAAACGATCACACGACCGGACGGCGAGAAGGTGCATTTCGAGCTCGATGCCTTCCGCAAGCATTGTCTGTTGAACGGGCTCGACGACATCGGCCTGACCGAGCAGAAGAGCGCGGAAATCGGCGCCTATGAGGAAAAGGCGCGGCTGGCGCGTCCCTGGCAGTTCGGCATGATCCGGCGCGGAGCCTGATCCGTGGTGCAGACCCGCGCATCCAATCGTAAGGTGCTGGTGCTGGCGGGCGACGGCATCGGGCCGGAAATCATGCGCCAAGCGTTGCGCGTGATCGAGTTCTTTGACCGGCGCCGTTTAGCCAGCTTCGAAATCACCGAGGGTCTCGTCGGCGGCGCCGCCCTCGATGAAGCGGGGGTTCCGTTGAGCGACGAGCACCCTGGCCCAGGCGGTTGCCAGCGACGCCGTGCTGTTCGGCGCCGTCGGCGGCGCGAAATGGGACACATTGCCCTTCGAGCTGCGTCCCGAGCGCGGCATCCTTCGGTTGCGCAAGGAAATGGACCTCTTTGCCAATCTGCGCCCGGCGGTGGTTTTTGATGCGCTGGCCGACGCGTCGAGCTTGAAGCGGGAGATCGTTGCCGGCCTCGATCTGATGATCGTGCGGGAATTGACCGGCGGCATCTATTTCGGTGAGCCGCGCGGAGTGGAGAGGTTGCCGGACGGGAGCCGGCGCGGGATCAATACCGAAGTCTATACCGAGGCCGAAATCGAGCGGGTCACCCGCGTCGCCTTCGATCTCGCGAAAAAGCGCAATCGCCGGGTCTGCGAGGTCGACAAGGCCAACGTCATGGAATTGGGCGGGATGTGGCGCGAGGTCGCGCAGCATGTTCGCGACACGGATTACCCGGATGTCGAGCTCTCCTTCATGTATGCCGACAACTGTGCGATGCAGCTGGTCCGCAACCCGAAGCAGTTCGACGTGGTCGTTACCAGCAATCTGTTCGGCGATTTGCTGTCCGATTGCGCGGCGATGCTGACGGGCTCACTCGGCATGCTGCCCTCGGCTTCGCTCGGCGCCCCCGATGCAGGCGGCCGCCGAAAGGCGCTCTATGAGCCGGTCCACGGCAGCGCGCCGGACATTGCCGGCAAAGACATGGCCAACCCCCTCGCCTGCATCCTCTCGTTCGCGATGATGCTGCGCTATTCCTTCGACATGGCCGAAGAGGCCGATCTCGTCGAGGGTGCGGTGCGCCGAGCGCTTGCCTCCGGTGTGCGGACCAGCGACATCGTGCAGCCGAATACCGGGCGTGTCTCGACGCGCGTCATGGGCGACACGGTCTTGCGGGAGCTCGAAAAGGCGGCTTAACCCGGCATCTGCTTGTAGAATACTCCGTCCTTCATGATGTGGCTCAGGTGTTCGCCTTGGCCGTCGAGCAGCGAGATGTCGGCCAGCGGATCGCCGTCGACGGCGATCAGGTCGGCTCGGGCGCCGGGAGCGATGACCCCGACCTTGCCGGCGCAGTTCAGCAGTTCGGCATTCACAATCGTCGCCGAGCGCATAATGTCAAAGGACGCCATCGCCTCGGCGCGGATCACGAATTCCCGCGACTGATGTCGGTGCATCGGCCCGAGGAGGTCGGTGCCGAAACCGATCTTGACGCCGGCCCTTTGCAGAATTTCGAGCGAGCTCAACCCCGCCTCGCGCACCTCGCCGAGCTTCCCCATGCTCACCTCGGGAAAGCCCAGCTCTCGGCCAAAGCGGTGCAATGCGTCATAGGTGGCGAGCGTCGGCACGACAAACGCGTCCGCGCCGGCGACGTGCTCGGCGGTGGCGCGATCGATCAGATTGGCATGCTCGATCGAGCGCACACCGAAATCGATCGAGCGGCGGATCGCCTCGGGCGAATAGGCGTGCGCCATCACATAAGTGTGCCAGGCTCGCGCCTCCTCGACGATCGCGCGTACTTCCTCCTCGCTATATTGCAGGTTCAAGATCGGATCATAGGGTGAGGCTACACCACCCGAGGCCACAATCTTGATCTGCGTCGCTCCTTTGCGCAGCTCGTCGCGTGCCGCACGGCGGCATTCCGTGACGCCATCGGCAATGCGCGACATCGCCAACCCTCCGGCGCAGCACGCGCAGGTGTCGACCGGCTGCGTGCGTGGTCTGGTGTCGCCGTGGCCGCCCGTCTGGCTCAGCGCCATGCCCGACGGGAAGATGCGCGGCCCGCGCACGAGGCCCTCCTCGACCGCCTCGGCGAGCCCGCCATCGGCCCCCGCGGCATCGCGGATCGTCGTAAAGCCGCGCTGCAGCATGCCTTCAAGCACCTTGGCCGCCTGCAGGGTCAGGAGCGTAACCGGGCGGTCCGAAAGCCGGGCGAGAGCCGCGTCGACGGCGAGCACATGGACGTGCGCGTCGATCAGCCCCGGCATCAACGTGCTGGCCTGCAAGCCCGATCGTCTCGGCGGAAGCGCTCTTGATCGGCCGGTCGGAGACTTCGCGGATACGCCCGCCCTCCACCAGCACATGATGATCCTCGCGGCGCTCGTTGCGGGTGCCGTCGAGAACGGCACAATCGGCAAAAATGAACGCGGTCATTACACCCTCCGGCGAAGATTAAGCTAGATGCCGAGCTCGGAGTGGCCGATACCCGCCCACTAGGCATTCTCCGGTCGCCGGGGCGCGGGCTACGCCCGCGAGCCCAGAACCCATGGACACGGGCCGACGAGAAGGGGTTGATGGGCCGGTGTTCATGGTCCGGCCCACCCTCCCGGATGACGATTGGCAGCACTTAGAATCTCGACCCGCCAGATCCGCGCGTTGCTGTCCCAACTCCCGGGGGCCGACTTCGCCGCCGGGACGGCAGCGGCTGCGCGCCAGGCGCAACTGACGAAACCGGCGGGTTCTCTCGGCCGGCTCGAGGAATTGGCGATTTGGCTCGCCACATGGCAGGCCAGACACCCGCCCCGGCTCGATCAGCCGCGCACACTGGTGTTCGCCGCCAATCACGGGGTGGCCGCGCGCGGCGTTTCGGCCTATCCCGCCGCGGTCACGGCGCAAATGGTGCGAAACTTCATCGCCGGCGGCGCTGCGGTCAACCAGCTGTGCCGAGTCTTCGACGCCGGTCTGAAGGTCTATGAGATGAACCTCGACAGGCCGACCGGCGACATTGTCGTCGAGCCGGCGATGAGCGAGGAAGAATGCGCCAAGGCGATGGCCTACGGCATGATGGCGGTGGAGCCCGGCATCGACGCCCTGGCGCTCGGCGAGATGGGGATCGGGAATACCACTGCCGCGGCAGCTCTGTGCGCCGGTCTCTTCGGCGGTGCGGCCGAGTTGTGGACCGGCCCCGGAACCGGGGTCGCCGGCGCCGCACTCGAGGCGAAACGTGCGATCGTGGCGGAAGCGGTCGGGCGCCATCGCCCGGCGGCGGTCGATCCGCTCGACGTGCTGCGCCGGCTGGGCGGGCTCGAATTCGCCGCCATTGCCGGCGCGGTGATGGCGGCGCGCCTCGGCCGGGTTCCAGTGCTGCTCGACGGCTTCGCCTCGACCGCCGCGGCGGCGGTCCTGTTCGCCGCCGACCCCCGTGCGCTCGACCATTGCGTCGTGGCGCACCTGTCGTCCGAGCCGGGCCACCAAAGGCTCGTCGAGCATATCGGGCAGCGCCCGCTCTTCGACTTCGGCATGAGGCTCGGCGAAGCCTCGGGCGCAACCCTCGGTTTTAGCGTCCTCAAGGCGGCGGTCGCCTGCCATACCGGAATGGCAACCTTCGCCGAAGCGGGCGTTAGCGGGCCGAGCTAACGCTCAATCCATGCTACACTCACCTCGCGGGTGAGGAAATGGCTGCGAAATGTTGTAAAACACGCCAAATAAAGCAAGAACGTTCAGTTATTCATAGTATTACACCCAAATATAGAGCGTCCAAAACCAATTACTCTCAAAACAAGACCTATCGGCCTAGGGTGCAGGTTCAGTCTTTTCAGTCGCCGCGCCGTTCCTCTCCGCCGGGTCAAGCGGCGGCAGTGACCGCAACCACAGGAGCGCATCTGATCGCCGCACGATGGTAGGCCGCCCGATCTTCCGAGCAATCAGCCGACCAGCAATCTCCTCGTAGATCATGCGAACCGCTTATGTCGCACTCCTTGCCGAGCCGTTCGGTCGAAAATTCAAGGCGCGCCGATCGGCGGCGAGTTGTCGTTGCCACCGCCTCTCCAGCCTGATGCTCTGCAGTGAGGCCGCATCCTGACGCCGATCTAGGACGAGAAGGTATCAGTCTGGTTAAGCTAGAATTGCGTGCGGTTTAGTCGCAGTCGGAATATCGCAGGAGCTCTATTGCATGGCCGCCGCGACGGGTGAGTTGTTCGAGCCGAACAAGTGCTGCCGATTGAGAGAGGGGGGCCGCGTGTAAGAGGAGGAGCGGAAGGCGCTCTATAGCAGCGTGGAAGATGCGGATCGAGGGTACCCGAAACCGGATGCATGGTAGGATTTTATTCGACTCAAGAACCCGGGCGGCGATGTCAATGGGCCGCGCGCAGCGTATCGAAGTGATGACGCGTGCGAGGGATGCGCGGTGCGGCAAAAAACCACCGATGGGCCCGCAGCAGCGCGGAAGAAGAGGCGACCTCTTTGGCGGATTCTCCAACGGCGTGTCACGTGGTGAAAGCGGATATCGGACCTACCACGGCGGCGGACGTCCAGGATCGTCGGCGACCCTATCCGGGACACTTCCGGGGCACTGGTTGGTGGCGGTGCAGCAACTACTTGATATGATTGGCGTCCCCAAGGGATTCGGAACCCCTGTTACCGCCGTGAAAGGAGATAAATAGCTGATTTCTGATCATGGACGGACGGCAGTGGACGTTGGAACCTCTATAATTAAGTTCCTTTTCGCCCCTCTTCATCCATCCTTGTCCCGCTACATCCGTTCCGTATATTTTCCGTATGCCGCTCCACACGGAGGCAACACACAATGGTCCCATATGGCTCGCACCGTCCGCAACCCGAAGATCGACACCCGATCCGCCCGCGCAAAGCTACCTCTTCGTGCCGAACCCTACTGGACGGTGATCTCGGAAGGGTGCGCGCTTGGCTATCGCCGCGGCGCGAAGGGCGGCACGTGGGTTGCTCGCTTCCGAGGCGAGACCGGGAAGCAGCACTACGGCGCTCTCGGCGCGGCCGATGATGCCCGCGATGCGGACGGGCTTTCGGTCTTCAGCTTTCCACAAGCGCAAGGCAGAGCGCGCGATTGGTTCCGGATCAAGGCTGCAGAACAAGCAGGCGACTTGGTGCCGCTCGATCGGCCCTATACGGTCACGGATGCGATCACCGATTACCTAGCCGACTACAAGCGCCGGAGCGGGAAGGCCAGCGACCGCGTCGAGGCGGCGGTGCGCGCTTGGATCGAGCCCGAACTCGGCGGCCTGCCGCTCGTCAAGCTGACGAAGGCTCGTATCCAAAAGTGGCATCAGACGATCGCCGATACGCCGCCTCGGCTGCGGACGAAGATCGGTGAGACGCAAAAGCACCGGGAAGCTGACGCGAGCACCGAGGGCGTTCGTCGTCGCCGCTCGGCTGCGAACCGAGTGCTGACGGTATTGAAGGCTGCGCTTAACCATGCTCACCGCGAAAGACGGTGTACGAGCGATGACGCCTGGCGCCAGGTTCGGGCTTTCCGGGAAGCCGATGCCGCCCGACTTCGGTACCTGTCGGACGACGAGGCGAGGCGGCTGACGAATGTCTGCCCGGCCGATTTCCGCGCGCTGGTGACCGCGGCGCTGCTCACCGGCTGCAGGTATGGCGAGCTGACAGCGCTCATCGTCGACGACTTCAACCCCGATGTCGGGACAATCCGGATCTCACTCAGCAAGAGCGGGAAGCCGCGCCATGTAGTGCTGCCACAGGAAGGACGGGATTTCTTTGCTACGCTCACTGACAACCGGTCGGGCAGCGCCCGGATGTTCCTGCGCAACAACGGCCGGCCTTGGGGAAAATCGGAGCAACAGCGCCCACTGTCCGCGGCCTGCGGCGCGGCGAGCATTGATCCGCCCGTCAATTTCCACGGCCTGCGCCACACTTATGCGAGCCGGCTCGCGATGCGCAATGTGCCGCTCACGGTGATCGCTGCGCAACTAGGCCACGCCGACACGCGGATGGTCGAGAAGCACTACGGCCACTTGTCGGCAGGGTATGTCGCCCAATCGGTTCGCGCCGCGTTCGATACCCTCGGGATCGTCGAGCAGCCGGATGCGACGCCGATCAATTCCGCACCGTAGGCTTCGCGCAGAAAGCCCAAAAGAGCTAGTTTGCAGCCACCGGAGCACGCTAGAAGCTGTCATTCCTCCGCAACCTGAACTAGGCGCTGAAACTCTAGCCCTCGGGCAGGGTCTGCGTTTTTTGAGCGGGATGACGGTGCGATTGGCTCTCGGTGGCGGCGAACTCCCATAAAATCCTTGTCAAACGGCAAGCAATCGGGACCCCGGATCGGCATCGAAAAGGACCCCTCACCGGCGTTGGGGCAGGCTTGTCCCGGTAGCGAACAGGAGGGTCCCGCGCGCGTCGCGCAGTGCCCTCACGAGCGACGGAGCGGCGCGCGTGGGAGGTGCCTGTTTGCCCACCGGGACAAGCCGGGGTGGCACTCAGGCGCGGTGTTTGAACCGCCAGCTCTCGTTGCCGGTTTCGATGATTTCGCAGTGATGGGTCAGGCGGTCGAGGAGCGCGGTTGTCATCTTGGCGTCGCCAAACACACTGGGCCAATCGCCAAAGGCCAGGTTGGTCGTGATGATGACCGAAGTGCGCTCCTATAGCCGGCTGATCAGATGAAAGAGCAGCTGGCCGCCGGTCTGAGCGAAGGGCAGGTAGCCGAGTTCGTCGAGAATGATGAAGTCCATGCGCGTGAGATATTCGGCGAGGCGCCCTTGCCGGCTGGCGCGGGCTTCGCTCTCCAGCCGATTGACGAGATCGACGACGGTATAGAAGCGGCCCCTAGCGCCG
>CAVOWQ010000004.1:0-56943 GCA_963700195.1 uncultured Alphaproteobacteria bacterium | reverse complement strand
GAGAGCGACCCGCCGCGTCCGCGCAATTCCTATGGCCGCGGCAAGCTCGCGATCGAGCGCGCCTTGCAGGTGGCGGCGCAGGAAACCGGGATCGAAATCGTCATTCTCCGTCCGCCCCTCGTCTACGGTCCTGACGTGAAGGGAAATTTCCGCGCTCTCATGCGGCTCGTCGCGAGTGGGCTGCCGCTGCCGTTAGCCGGGATCGACAATCGCCGCAGCCTGATCTTCCTCGACAACCTCGTCGATCTCGTTGGCGGCGCTTGCCTGCATCCCGGCGCAGCCGGGCGGGTGCTGCTGGCGCGCGACGCGGCCGACCTGTCCACACCCGAGCTGATCCGGCTGCTCGCCGCCGAGCTGGAGCGGCCGGCCCGGCTCTTCGGTGTCCGCAGGGCCTGCTCTGGCCGTGCTTCGCAGGCTTCCGAAGCTGGGACCGCTGCTTTCGCGACTGACCCACTCGCTGCAGGTCGACGACGCGGAGACGCGCGCCGCGCTCGATTGGCGGCCTCCGGTCTCGCCCGAAATCGGGCTCGGAGCGACTGCAGAAGCCTTTCGTGACCGGTCGTGACGAGAACCCGCCGAGTGCCGCGGTGTTCTCAATGCGAGCATCCAGAAACGAGGCCGCATGTCCGCCATTACCGAAGACACCCTATTGATCCGGCAAGCGCTCGCCTATGCCATCGAACTCTACCGGGAGTTGAGCGAGGAGAACGGCGCTCCCAGCCTGGGCACGCAGAACCAAGTGGTAGATTTCATTCTGACCGATCCGGAGCTGCGCGACGCGGTCGCGCATTGGGGTCGGCTCGCCGAAAGCGGCGAGGCGACGACCGCGCCGCCGCGGCGGTTGCCGTGCGACGCCGCCTACCGGCGGATCAAGGCTTACCTTCAATCGATTATGGATCAGCCCGTCTTTACTCGGGCCGGACAGGAGCCACCCGATCGGCGCTGATTTTGGTTTTCCGGCGCGCTATATCGTACGGAAATCGCTTTTGAAGCGGAGGAGGCGGCCATGCCGAGCTTCGACATCGTTTCACGGATCGAGCTTCCGGAAGTCGACAACGCCCTTGCCGGAATTACGCGCGAGATCGGGACGCGCTTCGACTTCAAGGGAAGCAAATGCAAGGTCGAGCGTCAGGAGGGCGTGCTCAACGTCATCGCCGATGATGAGCTCAAGCTGAAGCAGATGCACGAGTTGCTGAAAGTGCATATGACGCGCCGCAAGGTCGACCCCGCGGCTCTGGATTACAAGACGCCGGAGAAGGCGTCGGGCAATACGCTGAGGCAGACGATTGTGCTGAGGCAAGGCGTCGACGTCGATCTTGCAAGGCAACTGATCCGCGAGATCAAGGACAGCAAGCTGAAGGTACAGGTGTCGATCCAGGGCGACGAACTGCGCGTCACCGGCAAGAAGCGCGACGATTTGCAGGCGGCGATCACCGTGGCGCGCGGCATGAAGATCGAGCAGCCGTTGCAATACGTCAATTTCCGCGACTAGCGGCCGCCCGCGCCGGTTGTCTCCATCGACGTCGCGGGTTAGCCTCTTTGCCTCAAGCGAGAGGTTAAATCAGATGCGGCTGGGTTTTGTGGGCACGGGGACGATGGGTGCGCCGATGGCCGGCTGTCTGATCGATGCCGGCCACCAGCTGACGGTCTACGACGTCAGGCCCGATGCCACCACTGCGCTTTGCACCCGCGGCGCACGCTCGGCCGAAGATCCAGCTGCCGTAGCCCACGCGAGCGAGGTCGTGTTCACGTCACTGCCCGGTCCCTCGGAAGTAGAGCACGCCGCGCTCGACCCGGCGAGCGGGCTCATTGCGGGGCTGCAGCGGGGCGGCGGCTATATCGATATGACGACGAACTCGCCGGCGGTGGCGCGACGCGTCGCCGAGGCTTGCCGGGCGCGCGGCGTCGACATGCTCGACGCGCCGGTCAGCGGGCGTCCCCCGACAATGACGGTCATGGTCGGCGGCGACGAAGCGGTCTTTGATCGCTACCGGACGTTGCTCGCGGCGATGGCCGGAAACATTTTCCATGTCGGCGGGGCAGGGGCCGGCTGCGTCGCGAAGCTGGTCACCCAGTATCTCGGCTACACGAATTTCGTCGCGGCGCTCGAAGGCATGCTGATCGGCGCCAAAGCAGGGATCGATCTCGGCGTGCTGGCGCAGATCGTGCCGGTGAGCGCCGGCGCCAGCCGGACCTTTGACAATATCCCGCGCTCGGTCCTGCCGGGCACGTTCACCGCCGGCGGAACCCTCGACATCGTCGCGAAAGATCTCGATCTCGCCTGTGACCTGGCGCGGGAGGTCGGGGCGCCGGCCCATCTCGGGCTCCTCGCGCATGACGTGCTGAGCCGCGCGCAGGCGCAGGGCTGGGGGCAGGAAGGCTTTCCGATCGCCGCGCAAATCCTCGAGGCGATGGCCGGCGCCGAACTCCGCGCGCCGGCCATGGATGTGGCCGGCTATCAGACGCAAGACCCCAGACGGGGCATCTAACCCCAACGATCCGAGGACCAAAATGGCGACCAGCACCACCGGGACGAACAGAAAGAAGCTGCTGCTGCCGACGACGATGTCAAAGGCCGGCTGGGCGCTCGTCGAGGCGCGCGACGATGTCGAGGGGGTCTCCTTCGTTCCCACCGTGCCGAAGGCCGAATTGCACCAGCTGCTGGAAGACGTCGCCGGTGTCGCGCTCGGCGTGCAGCCGTTCAGCGATCCCGAGCTCGATGCGGCGCCCGAACTCGAAGTCGTCTCCCGCATCGGCGTCGGCTACGATGCGGTCGACGTGCCGGCGCTGACCCGGCGCAAGATCCCGTTGATGATCGGCGGCACCGCCAATTCAGTCACCGTCGCCGAAGCCGGGGTGTTCCTGATCATGTCGTTGGCCCGCCGCGGAGCCGCGATGGACCGGCTGGTCAAGGAGGGCCGCTGGCAGGATCGCTACAAGGAGATGCCGGTCGATCTCTACGGCAAGACCGTGCTGATCATCGGCTTTGGCAAGATCGGCACGCGCTCGGCCAAGCGCTTTGCGGCGATGGAGACGCACGTGCTGGTCTATGACCCGTACATGTATTCGGAAACCATCCGCGGCATGGGCTACGAGCCGGTGCAAGACCTCGACGCCGCGGTGGCGCGCGCCGACTTCATCACCGTCCATTGCCCGAAAACACCCGAGACGACCGGCCTCTTCGACGCCGCGCGGCTCGCGCATATGAAGCGCACCGCGTTCATCGTTAACACCGCGCGCGGCGGCATCATCGAAGAGAAGGCGCTTTACGACGCGTTGAAGGCGAACCGCATCGCCGGCGCCGCGCTCGACGTCTTCGACCAGGAGCCGACCCCGCAGGACAACCCGCTCTTGACCTTGCCAAACTTCATCGCCGCGCCGCATGTCGCCGGTGTCACCCGCGAGGCCGTCGACCGCATGGGCGTCGCCGCGGTCGAAAACATCCTCAGCGTCCTCGACGGCAAGCCGATCCGCGACAACGTCGTCAACAAGGAAGTGCTGGACTGAGCAGCGGCGGGGCAGTAGCGCGGGCGTTCAGGCAGCGACCGCTGTCAGGTGCCCGCGCGCCGCGTAGTCGAGTATGCGCCGATCGCGAGTCATTAGTGCGGAATTCGACACTCGCGCCGTGGCGACGATCAGCCGGTCGGCCGGGTCGCGGTGAAAGCTTTCGGGCAGGGAGCACGCCTCGACCGCGACTTGCGGCAGCAGCGGCTCAATTGACAAACCTGGGGCGGATACTGCTTCCGTTAACCACTGCCCCAGCGGTCGGCCAACAGCAACACGGCCACGCGACGCCAAAAGTGCAGCCTCCCAAACCGATATCGCCGCGATCCTGA
The DNA here is from genome assembly GCA_963700195.1 of uncultured Alphaproteobacteria bacterium. Taxonomy (GTDB): domain Bacteria; phylum Pseudomonadota; class Alphaproteobacteria; order ATCC43930; family CGMCC-115725; genus AP-15. The sequence goes on along the minus strand of CAVOWQ010000004.1, from coordinate 53,107 downwards.
GTCGGCCCGAGGCGGCGGCGCGGTTGATCACGTTACGCTCGCCGATCGCCAACTCGGCGTTCGCCAGCATTAACCAGATCCACACATGGGTATCCAGCAGCAGCGAGCGTGGCTCAGACATTCTCGGCATCGCCGGTCCACCCGGCATCCTCGAGCGGGTTGATGATGTCACCGCAGATCTTGGCCGTTCCCGCCATATAGCCAAACAGGTCTTTCGGTTCCTGCTCCTCCACGGGCACCAGCTTGGCGACCGGCTTGCCGCGCTTGGTAATGATGATCGGCCGGCGCTGCCGTGCCACCTCGTCCATCAGGCGCAGGCAGTTGGCCTTGAATTCCGCAGCGGCGACGTACCTGTTGTTCATCCCCTTGTATCCATAGTCATCTTGACCTGACCATATATGGACTCCACCACCCTTTGCTCAACCCTAGGGCCTACAAGGATGTGCCGCTCTTTGGGTTAACGGAAATCGAGCGCGGCGCGCGTGCCTCATCCACCGCGTGGCATTCATTTTCTTGACGAGGCCGGGGGCGCGTTCAAAGTGACAGCGTCGCTCTCGGGGTCAAGGAGCCGATCCAGCTGAGATCGGGAGGTCCCCATCGACGGCAAGCCGCTTCTCGACGACGTTGCCAACCAGGAATTGCTGGATTAGACGCATCTGCGAAAGGAGACCCATCGATGTCGCAAGAGCAATCGCCGCGCCTGAGCCATGTCGGGCTCTATGTCAGCGACGTGCCGAAGATGATCGACTTCTACACCCGCGTGCTCGGTTTCGTCGTCAGCGACGGCGCGCCCGACGGCCGCATCACGTTCCTCAGCCGCAATCCGAGCGACCATCATCAGGTTGTGCTGGTGCGCGGCCGCAATGGCGACCTCGAGACGCCGATGGTGCAGCAGGTTTCGTTCAACGTCGGCACCCTCGCCAATGTCCAGCGCGTCTTCCGCAAGGTGCGCGAGGCCAATTGCAAGGTCATCGACCCGCGTTGCCACGGCAACGCCTGGTCGGTCTATTTCAGCGATCCCGAAGGCAACCGCATCGAGATGTTCTGCGACACACCGTGGTATGTGCCGCAGCCGCTGGGTTTCGAGATCGACCTCGACAAGTCCGAGGACGAACTCTACCGCGAAACCGAAGCCATCTGCCGCGCCAAGCCCGGCTTCAAGCCGATCGAGGAATGGCGCGCCGATATCGCCGCCAAGATCGCGGCGACCATGGACGCGTGAGGTTCGCCGCGGGCGTGGCTCGAAGGTAGCGTCTCTATTAAACATCGTCATCACCGGGCTTGGCCCGGTGACCCACGCCTTTTGGCCCGCCGATCCAGTAGCTGGCGAAGGCGTGAATGGCCGGATCAAGTCCGGCCATGACGACTGGTGGGGAGGACACATCGTGGCCGATAAAGCCGAAACGACGCTCACGTTGACCGATGTGCCCGACGACGAGGAGAGCGCGGTTATTACAGACGGGTTGCGCGCCTACAACGAGGGGCAGGCGGGATATTCGGACAGTCGTGAACTCGCCATCCTCGTCAGCGATCCCGGAACCAAGAAGGTCGTCGGAGGCCTGCTCGGCCGCACGTCGCTCGGCCTCTTGCGTGTAGAGCGGTTTTTTCTGCCGGAGCAGTTGAGGCGCGGCCGCCTAGGCAGCCGCATCCTCGCTATGGCTGAGGAAGAAGGGCGGCGCCGCGGCTGTACCCGCGCGGTGTTGTCCACAGTCCACTTTCAGGCGCCGGGCTTTTATCTGAAACAAGGCTGGGAGGTCGCGGCCCGGATCGAGTGTGAGCCGCCCGGTCATACGCGCTTCTACATGACCAAGAAGCTGTCCTAACTCATCGGGAGCCGCCATGACCGCCGCCGCCATTGCCCCGCCCGTCCGCGCCAGAGCCTCATTGACGCGAGTCATCGTCGCCGCCTCGCTCGGCAATGCGCTCGAATGGTTCGACTTTCTCGTCTACGGCTATTTCGCGGTCACGATCTCGAAAGTGTTCTTCCCGAGCGCCAACGAGACCGCGTCGTTGCTGGCGGCCTTCGGCACGTTCAGCGTCTCGTTTCTGGTACGCCCGATCGGCGCAATCCTGATCGGGGCCTATACCGATCGCGCCGGACGCAAAGCTGGCCTCACTCTCTCGATCCTGCTGATGGTCGTCGGCACGACGATGACGGCGTTGATGCCGGGTTATGCGACGATCGGGCTTGCGGCACCCATCCTGATCCTCCTCGCCCGATTGTTGCAGGGGTTTTCGGTCGGCGGCGAGTTTGGCAGCGCCGTCACCTTTCTGGCCGAACAAACGGCCTCTCGCAAAGGCTTTGTGGCGAGCTGGCAATGGGCCAGCACGGGGATCACGGGCGCGTTGGCGTCGGCCTTCGGGATTCTGCTGACGAGCATCTTGTCGCCGGAGCAGCTGGTCGAATGGGGCTGGCGTGTCCCGTTCCTGTTCGGGATCCTGGTCGGCCCGCGTCGGGCTCTATATCCGGCGCCGTCTCGACGAGACGCCGGAATATGTCGAGATCAAGCCGACCCGCACCCCGGTGCGCGACGTGTTGCGCGAGCACCCGATCGAGGTTCTCCTGGCGATGGGAGCCGCCGTCGTTTCGAACAGCTCGGCCTATATCATCCTCTACATTCCGACCTATGCGATGAAGGAGCTACACCTGCCCCAGGCCACTGGCTTTACCGCGACCCTTGTCGGCGCCGTCATTCTCGGCATCGTCTCGCCATTCGCCGGGCACCTCTCCGACAGGTTCGGACGCAGTGGCATCCTGACGGGAACGGCGTGGCTCTTTTTCCTCACCACTTATCCGGTTTTTTATCTGATGGTCGCCCATCCCTCGCTCGCGACGGCGATCTTTGCCGCGGGCTGGCTCAGCCTCGTCAAGGCCGGCTATAGCGGGGTGCTGCCATCGCAACTAGCCGAGCTTTTCCCGACCCTGGTTCGCGGGATCGGCGTATCGTTGAGCTTCGCCGTGGCCGTGACGATCTTCGGCGGCTTCACGCCCTTTGTCGCGACTTGGCTCATCGCGGTGACTGGCAACAGCATATCGCCAAGCTTCTACATGATGTTCACCGCCGCGCTCAGCATCATCGCTCTTGTCTTTGTGCGCCTCCGCCGTTATCCGCGGTGAGAGGCACCCTTTACCCACCTCCCGCCGGATCCGATTTCGGAGAGGCGGGTGAGGGGCTCGCCGCGGGAAAGACATATTGGTGTGTTACTTGCTCGAAGTTGCGGCAGTCGCGCTTCGGGCCGCGCCGGGTGCCTGCGGCCGGCGGGCTGGCTGTATTTCCGCTGCAAATAACAGCGGGAACAGCCGGTCGGTGACGGTGCTTGACACCCGCCACCTTAGCTGGCGGGATCGGTCATCGTTGCGAAACCCGAGGAGGATCACATGGCGCGGCCAAATGGAGTGCGGGAAGCCTGGCAGCAAGGCAGGGCCGTCATCAACAGCTGGTTGGGGATCCCGAGCAGCTTTTCGGCCGAGGTCATGGCCGGCATGGGATGGGACTCCCTTGTCGTCGACATGCAACACGGCATGATCGACTACCAGATGATGGTGACGATGCTGCAGGGGATCTCGACCACCAATGTGACGCCATTGGTGCGCGTGCCGTGGAACGATCCGGCGCACATCCAGAAGGCGCTCGACGCCGGCGCCTACGGCGTCGTCTGCCCGATGATCAACAATCGTGCCGAGGCCGAGAAGTTTGTCGGGTCGTGCCGCTATGCACCGCTCGGCTATCGCAGCTCGGGGCCGATCCGCGCCTCGCTCTATGGCGGGGCGGACTATCACGCCAAGGCCAACGACATCGTCGTCGCCTTAGGTATGATCGAGACGCAAGAAGCGCTCGACAACCTCGATGCGATCCTATCGACCCCCGGGCTCGACGCGATTTATGTCGGCCCTTCGGATCTGTCGATCTCGCTCGGCCACGCACCGGGCGGCGACAAGCCCGACGAATGGATGATGGCGGCATTGCAGAAGGTGCTCGACGGCTGCAAGCGGCACAAGGTGCAGCCCGGCATCCATTGCGGCGCGCCCTCCTATGCCAAAAAGATGATCGAGATGGGCTTCACTTTCGTCACCGTCGGCGGCGACAACCGCTTCATGACAATGGGCGGCCAAGCCGCGCTGCAGGAGATGCGTTCCGGTGCAGCGGGGCCGGCTCCGAAATCGAGCAGTCCCTATTGACGGCGGGGTCTTGCTTTTTTCGTCGTTCCCGCGAAAGCGGGAACCGAGGCCGGCAGAGTCGCAGCATTTGCCCCCCTGTTCGAGCCAGGGGCAGGCTCTGGAACCCCGCTTTCGCGGGGGCGACGATTTTGCGTCATCGGTGAGGTCATGACGGGTCCGGCACCGCGGCACGTCCGCGTCGGCGACCTCACGCTTGGCAACGATCTGCCGCTGGTTTTCATCGTCGGGCCGAATACGTTGGAATTGCGCGCGCACGCGCTCGAGACGAGCTCTGCACTGGCCGAGATCGCCGGCAAGCTTGGGATCGGTTTGGTCTATAAGACTTCGTTTGACAAGGCCAACCGGTCTTCGCTCCTGTCGGAACGCGGCATTGGGCTGAGGGCGGGATTGCCGATCCTCGCCGAGGTGCGGGAAACGAGCGCGCTGCCGGTGCTGACCGATGTGCACGAACCGGAGCAGTGCGCCCCCGTGGCCGAAACCGTCGACATCTTGCAGATCCCGGCTTTTCTTTGCCGTCAGACGGATTTGCTGGTGGCGGCAGGCGCGACCCGAAAGCCGGTCAACATCAAAAAAGGCCAATTCCTGGCGCCGTGGGACATGAAGAACGCCGCCGAAAAGGTCGCCTCGACCGGCAACGGGCAGATCCTGTTGTGCGAGCGCGGCACGAGCTTCGGCTACAACACGCTGATCGTCGATATGCGCGCGCTACCGATAATGGCCCGGACCGGCTACCCGGTCGTCTTCGACGCTACCCATGCCGTGGCGCAGCCCGGCGGCCTCGGCGACCGGTCGGGGGGCGAGCGCGAATTTGCTCCGGTTCTCGCGCGCGCCGCCGCGGCGGTCGGCGTCGCCGCCATGTTTATCGAGACGCACCAGGATCCGGATCGGGCTCCGTGCGAGGGTCCGACCATGGTTCCGCTGCGCGCGTTGCCGACGATCCTCGAAAACTTGATTGCTCTTGATCACCTCGCGAAGGGCGCACCCCGTATGGCTGGGGATTTGAGGAGCGAAACATGACCGCGATTGGCGACGTCCACGCGCGCGAGATCCTCGACAGCCGAGGCAATCCGACCGTCGAGGTCGAGGTGACGCTGGAGACCGGAGTGATCGGCCGAGCGGCGGTTCCGTCCGGTGCCTCAACGGGTGCGCACGAGGCGATCGAGAAGCGTGACGGCGGGCCGCGGTTCGGGGGCAGGGGAGTTCTACAGGCTGTCCAGGCGGTAAATGGCGAGATATTCGACGCCCTTTCCGGCTTCGACGCCGAGGACCAGCTGGCGATCGACCGCATGCTGATCGGGCTCGACGGCACGCCGAACAAATCCCGGCTCGGCGCCAACTCGATCCTTGGGGTCAGCCTCGCCTGCGCAAAAGCCGCGGCGGCCGAGGTGGGCATGCCGCTCTACCGCTATGTCGGCGGCGTCTTTGCACGCACCTTGCCGGTGCCGATGATGAACATCATCAACGGCGGCGTTCACGCCGACAACCCGATCGACATCCAGGAATTCATGGTGATGCCGGTCGGCGCGGCCTCGTGCACCGAGGCGATTCGTGCCGGCGCCGAAATCTTCCACGCGTTGCGCAAAAAGCTCGCCGATGCCGGGCACAATACGAACGTCGGAGACGAGGGCGGGTTTGCCCCCAATCTTGCCTCGGCCGATGCGGCGTTGGGCATGATCATGCAGGCAATCGAGGCCGCCGGATACCACGCCGGAGACGACGTTGTGCTGGCGCTCGATCCTGCCGCCAGCGAATTCTACCGCGACGGCGCCTACCGTCTCGCCGGAGAAGGCAAGACCCTCGACGCCGCCGGGCTCGTCGCCTATTGGGTCGATCTCGTCCGGCGCTACCCGATCGTGTCGATCGAGGACGGAATGGCCGAGGATGACTGGGACGGCTGGGCTCAGCTGACGCGTGAGCTCGGCGGCTCGGTCCAGCTCGTCGGGGACGATGTGTTCGTCACCAACCCGCAGCGGCTGCGCGACGGGATCGGGCGCGGCGTCGCCAACGCGTTGCTCGTCAAGGTCAACCAGATCGGCACGCTGTCGGAGACGCTCGAAGCCGTCGAGATCGCGCAGCGGGCGGGCTGGGGGACGGTGTTTTCGCATCGTTCCGGAGAAACCGAGGACACCACGATCGCCGATCTGGCGGTGGCGACCAATTGCGGTCAGATCAAAACAGGATCGCTGTCGCGCTCGGACCGGCTGGCCAAATACAACCAGCTGATCCGCATCGAAGAGCAGCTCGAAGAATCGGCATTCTATGCCGGCCGCTCGGTGTTGCGGCGATAACGCATTCGGTGAACATCTTTCGCCGCGCCGATTGCTTCAGTTGACGCCTCCCGCCTGTCATGGTCCTTTTGTGCCATGAGCATCGTGCGTGCAATGCGACGGCGCGCCCATTTGGTGATCGGTCCGGTTCTCGGGATCGCGCTGACGGGATATTTCGCCTATCACCTTGTCGAGGGCGAGCGCGGTTTTAAGGCATGGCTGCGGTTGAACGGGGAGATCCGCACGGCCGCCGCCAATCTGGAGGCGGTTCGGGCACAGCGCGCAGCCCTCGAAGTCAAGGTTTCGAACCTCCGGCCGGAACATGTCGACCCCGACCTGCTGGACGAACGCATCCGCGCCACCCTGAACCTCGTCTCCCCGGACGACATCGTCGTTATGCAGCCGACGACCGCGCGCTAGACCAATCATCCGATCAGGCTGTGTCGACCCTCGTCGCCCCCGCGAAAGCGCGGGTCCAGGGTAACCGTGAGGTCGCTTGCCCCTGGGTTCCCGCTTTCGCGGGAATGACAAACTAATATGATCGGAAACCGGTCTAGCGCTCTTCGGCGTATGAACTCCGCGGCAGCGCCGGCGGCCCGCCAGCCGCCGTTAAATGGTTTCCTCCCAAGTATTTGACCCGGTCGAGGTTGCAACGGCGCGGATTTGTCACCATGCTCCGGGCAAAGTCTGGCGGCCCCGCTTGTTGCGGCCGTGCGGAGAAAGCGATCATGGCAGTCAAGCGCAAATCCGATTCGGTAAAATTCGCCGATCTCGGCGTCTCCCAGCAGGAGCTGCTCCGTTACTACCGCGACATGGTGTTGATCCGGCGCTTCGAAGAGCGGGCCGGACAGATGTACGGCATGGGTCTGATCGGCGGCTTCTGTCATCTCTACATCGGACAGGAGGCGGTCGTCGTCGGCATGCAGGCAGCGCTCAAGGAAGGCGACACGATCGTCACCTCCTATCGCGACCACGGTCACATGCTGGCTGCCGGGATGGATCCCAAGGGGGTGATGGCCGAGTTGACCGGACGCCGGAGCGGCTACTCGCGCGGCAAGGGCGGTTCGATGCACATGTTCAGCCGCGAAAAGTACTTCTTTGGCGGCCATGGCATCGTCGGTGCTCAGGTGCCGATCGGCACTGGGCTCGCTTTTGCTCATCATTACCGCGGGAACGGCCTGATCTGCGTCACCTATCTGGGGGACGGGGCGATCAACCAGGGGCAGGTGTACGAGAGCTTCAACATGGCGGCCTTGTGGAAGCTGCCGGTGGTCTACGCGATCGAGAACAATCGGTACGGGATGGGGACATCGATCGACCGCGCCTCGGCCCGCACCGACCTGTTCCATCGCGGGATGGCCTACGGCATACCGGGCGAGCAGGTCGACGGCATGAACGTTCTGGCGGTTTATGAAGCCGGGCTCGCCGCCGCCGAACATGCGCGGTCGGGTCAGGGACCGATCATCCTGGAGATGATGACCTATCGGTATCGTGGGCATTCGATGTCCGACCCGGCGAAATACCGCACCCGGGACGAGGTCAACCGGATGCGCACCGAGCACGATCCGATCGAGCAGATGAGGCGCCGGTTGCTGGAGGACGGCGCGAACGAGACGCAGCTCAAGCAAATCGAGGGTGAGATCCGGGACCGGGTCGCCGAAGCGGCACAATTCGCTCAGGACAGCCCCGAGCCGGACCCGGCCGAGCTGTGGACGGACGTACTGGCCGAAGCCTGATTTTTTCTTGGACAAAACCATGCCTACCGAAGTCTTGATGCCGGCCCTGTCGCCGACAATGACCGAGGGCAAGATCGCCCGCTGGCTCAAGAGCGAGGGGGAGCCCGTCAGGGCTGGCGACGTGCTCGCCGAGATCGAGACCGATAAGGCGACGATGGAGGTCGAAGCGATTGACGAAGGGGTGCTGGCCAAGATCGTAATCCCGGAGGGCACCGAGCACGTCGCGGTCAATACGCCGATCGCGCGTGATCGCCGGAAACGGCGAGGAAGTCGGCGCTAGCGCAAAAATCGCTCCGGCTGTTAAGGCACCGCAGGAAACACCGGCGAAGGCGCCTCCGCGGCCGTTACCGACGCCGGCGATCTCGGCCGTCGCACAGCGCGCCCGACCAAGGGAGACCGAATACACCGGTAAGACCAAGACGATGACAGTGCGCGAGGCGTTGCGCGACGCGATGGTCGAGGAGATGCGGCGCGACGACACGGTTTTCCTGATCGGCGAGGAGGTCGCCGAGTATCAGGGTGCGTACAAGGTCAGCCAGGGTCTGTTGCAGGAGTTCGGGGCGCGCCGCGTCATCGACACCCCGATCACCGAGCAGGGCTTCACCGGCCTTGGGGTTGGCGCCGGGTTCGCCGGCCTGCGGCCGATCGTCGAGTTCATGACCTTCAACTTTGCGATGCAGGCAATCGACCAGATCATCAACTCGGCCGGCAAGACCCGCTACATGTCCGGCGGCCAGATGAGCTGCCCGATTGTCTTCCGGGGGCCCAATGGGATTGCCGCGCGTGTTGCCGCGCAGCATTCGCAATGTTATGCGAGCTGGTATGCGCATTGCCCCGGCCTCAAAGTCGTCGCCCCGTATACCGGAGCCGACCACAAGGGGTTGTTGAAGTCGGCGATCCGCGACCCGAACCCAGTTGTCTTTCTCGAACATGAGCTGGTCTACGGGGAAAGCTTCGCCGTGCCGGACGATCCCGAGTTCATCGTGCCGATCGGCCGGGCGCGGATCGCCCGGGCGGGCGAGCACGTCACGATCACAGCGTTTTCGCGAATGGTGAAATTGGCGATGCAGGCCGCCGAGGAGCTCGAAAAGGCTGGAGTTTCCGCTGAAATCATCGATCTGCGCACATTGCGGCCGTTCGATGTCGAAACCGTTGTCGCCTCGGTCAAGAAAACCAACCGGATCGTCGCCGTCGAAGAGGGGTGGCCATTTGCCGGCATCGGCTCGGAAGTTGCCGCGATCATGATGGAGGAGTGCTTCGACTGGCTCGACGCCCCGGTGAAGCGGGTTGCGGGCAAGGATGTTCCGCTGCCTTACGCTGCCAATCTCGAGCGCCTTGCGGTGCCGCAGGTCGAGGACATCGTCGCGGCCGCCCGCGAGGTCGCCTACCGCTGACCGGGCGGGAGGAGGGGGGATGCCGATTGAAATCCTGATGCCGGCGCTGTCGCCGACGATGACGGAAGGCAGCCTCGCCAAGTGGCTTAAGAAAGAGGGCGACGAGGTCCACTCGGGGGATGTGCTTGCCGAAATCGAGACCGACAAGGCGACGATGGAGTTCGAGGCGGTCGACGACGGACGGCTCGGCAAGATCCTTGTCCCGGAAGGCGCCGAAGGCATCAAAGTGAATCAACCGATCGCCGTGCTGCTCGGCGAAGGAGAGGACGCCTCCGCTCTGGATAAAATCGCGGAAAAGCCGGCCAGACCAGCTGCCGCAGCGACAACAATCGCAGCCGAGCCGCAGCCGGAGGCTCGACCGACGCTCCGGCGGGCGGGCAATGGCGACGGCCGTATCTTCGCCAGCCCATTGGCGCGCCGCATGGCACAGCAGGCTGGTCTCGACCTCACCGCGATCACCGGCTCGGGTCCGCAAGGCCGCATCGTCAAAGCCGACATCGAAGCGGCGCTTTCCGCTGGACGGGGGGCGCCCGCCCCGGCGGTGGCGCCGCCGGTTGCCCAGCCGCAACCCGCGGCTGCGCCGGTTTCGGCACCGGCTCTGTCCAAAGAGCGAGTGCTGGCGCTCGCCGGCAATCCGCCATACACCGAGCGGCCGCTTACCGCGATGCGCCGCGTCATCGCCAGGCGGCTGACGGAATCAAAGCAAACGGTTCCGCATTTCTACCTGACGGTCGATTGCGAGATCGACGAACTGTTGAAATTCCGCGCCGAGCTTAACGCGAAATCCGACGCATATCGGATCTCGGTCAACGATTTCGTGATCCGCGCGACGGCGCTGGCCTTGCGGCAGGTGCCTGCCGCCAACGCTTCGTGGAGCGACGAGGCGATTCTGCTCTGGGACACGATCGACATCGCCGTGGCCGTAGCGCTCGACGACGGACTGATTACGCCGATCGTCAAAAACGCCGACCGCAAAGGTCTGGCGGCTGTCGCCAACGAGACCAAAGACCTCACCGCGCGAGCCCGGGCAGGCAAATTGAAGCTGGAGGAGTTTCAGGGCGGCACATTTTCGATCTCGAACCTCGGCATGTTCGGGGTCCGCGATTTCGCCGCGGTGATCAACCCGCCGCATGGCGGCATCCTGGCGGTCGGCGCCGGCGAGCAGCGGCCGGTCGTCAAGAACGGCGCGCTGGCAATCGCAACCGTCATGAGCTGCACGCTGTCCTGCGATCACCGGGCAGTCGACGGCGCCGTCGGCGCGCAATTCCTCGCCGCCTTCAAGAAGCTGGTCGAAGATCCGCTGACGATGCTCCTCTGACGAGAAACAGGAACACCGATGGCCGAGAGTTCTTTCGACCTAGTGGTTATGGGCGGCGGGCCGGGCGGCTATGTCGCGGCGATCCGCGCGGCGCAGCTAGGAATGAAGACGGCGGTTGTCGAGCGCGACCAACTGGGCGGCATCTGCCTGAACTGGGGCTGCATCCCGACCAAGGCGCTGTTGCGCAGCTCCGAAATTTACCATCTGCTGCACCGCCTCGACGATTTCGGGTTCTCCGCCAAAGACATCAGCTTCGATGCCGGCAAGGTCGTGGCGCGGTCGCGTGCCGTAGCCAAGCAGCTTTCGAACGGCGTCGCCTATCTGTTGCGGAAGAACAAAGTAACGGTCTTCGATGGCCAGGGGCGCCTGGCAGGAAAGGGCCGGCTCGCGGTGACGAAGGACGGCAATCCGGTCGCCGAGCTCGCCGCCGAGCACATCGTGCTGGCCACCGGAGCGCGGGCGCGCAGCTTGCCGGGGCTCGAACCCGACAGCGAGCGGGTGTGGACTTACAAGGAGGCGATGGTCCCGCCGGCGGTCCCAAAATCCCTGCTGGTCGTCGGCTCCGGCGCGATCGGTATCGAATTCGCCAGCTTCTACCACGACATGGGCGCCGAGGTGACGGTCGTCGAAGTTCTCGACCGAGTGCTGCCGGTCGAGGACGAGGAGATCTCCGCGTTTGCGCGCAAGGCCTTCGAGAAGCAAGGGATTAAGATCCATACTGCGGCGACCGTGGCGGCCCTCGAGCGCGAAGGGGAGGGGGTCGCCGCGCGGATCGAGGCGGACGGCAAAGGATTTGAAGCCACTGTCGAGCGCGTCATCCTGGCCGTCGGCATCGTCGGCAACGTCGAAGACATCGGCCTGGAAAGCACCGGTGTCGTCGTCGACCGGGGCCACATTGTCGTCGATGAGTGGCTGCGTACCGGAGAGCCGGGGGTCTATGCGATCGGCGATGTCGTCGGGCCGCCCTGGCTAGCCCATAAAGCCAGCCACGAGGGGGTGATCTGTGTCGAGCACATCGCCGGGGTCAACGACGTCCACCCGCTCGACGTCCGCAACATCCCGGCTTGTACTTATTGTCGGCCGCAGGTCGCTAGCGTTGGGCTCACCGAAAGGGCCGCGCGCGATGCCGGCTACGAGGTCAAGGTCGGCCATTTCCCGTTCATCGGCAACGGCAAGGCGATTGCGCTCGGCGAGCCCGAAGGGATGGTCAAGACGATCTTCGACAGCAAGACCGGCGAGCTGTTGGGCGCGCACATGATTGGCGCCGAGGTCACTGAGCTGATCCAGGGCTACACGATCGCCAAGACCCTGGAAACCACCGAGACCGACCTGATCCGCACCATCTTCCCGCACCCGACTTTGTCGGAGACGATGCATGAGGCCGTGCTCGACGCCTACGGGCGCGCCATCCACTTCTAGCCGAAAGCGCATCAGAACCGTCATTAAACCGTCATATATCTTTCATCAAACGGCTCTTTGACGGGCCCTAAACTCTCCGCCTCACTTGACGGGGAGAGAAGAATGCGCAGGGATTCTCTGGATCATGGCCGGCGGGATCTCGCTGGCGTTGGCGAGTGCCGCCCCCGCAATGGCTGCGGAGCAGAACAATTGCCCCAACGGCGGCACGGTGCGCTTCGGCGTTGAGCCCTACGACACGGCGGCTCGCCTGGTCCCCATCTACAAGAAGGTCGGAGAGCTGATCGGCGAGAAGCTCGGCTGCAAGGTCGAGGTGTTTGTCGCGACCAGCTACAACGCCGAGATCGAAGCGATGCGCAACGGCAAGCTCGAAATCGGTGAATTCGGACCGCTTGGCTACGTGCTCGCCCATCAGGTGGCGAAGGCCGAGGCGGCTGCCGCCTTCGGCACTGCGGACGGCAAGCCCGATACCTATTGGGCCAGCCTCGTCACTTACCCCGGGTCGGGCATCACGACCGTCGCGGAGATCAAGGGGCACAGTTTCGCTTTCTCCGACCCGGCCTCGACCTCGGGTCATCTGTTCCCGGCCTATGGGCTGCGCAAGGCCGGGCTCGACCCCGACAAGGATATTCGCGCGATCTATGCCGGGAGCCATACCTCGTCGTTCGAGGCGCTCTATAACCACAAAGTCGATGCCGGGGAACTCAACAGCGAGCAGCTCGAATCCGCCAAGCAGCGCGGCCACTATAAGGATGGCGACCTGATCTTCCTGTGGAAGTCGGACCCGATCCCGACCGACCCGTTCGCCGTGCGCGGCGACCTGCCCGCGGATTTCAAGAAGCAGGTGATCGACGTGCTGCAAAATCTCGATCTCTCCAAGCTCGACCCGGCGGACCGCAAGATCATGGTCGGTGCGGGCATAACGCGGCTGGTGCCGCAGACCGACGGCGCCTATAACGGCATCCGCGATCTCGTCAAGACGCTCAACATCGACCTCGAAAAGCTGAGCTGACGACATCGGCGCGCGGCAGAGCGTCAATGCTGCGGATCCGCCACCTGACGATGCGCTACCCCGACGGCAAGCTGGCGCTCGCTGACTTTGATTTGAGCGTCGAGGCCGGCGAGCTTGTTGTCGTGCTGGGCGGCAATGGCAGCGGCAAGACGACGCTGCTGCGTTGCATCTCGCGCATGCTTTCTCCGACCGCCGGAGAAATCTGGCTCAACGACACAAATTTGGCCGCGCTTTCGGGCGAGCGGCTGCGTCAGGCGCGTCTGCCGCTGGCGATGATCTGGCAGCACGCCAGCCTGGTGCGTCGGCGCAGCGTGCTGAGCAATGTCGCCGCGGGCGCCCTCGGCCGCCATGGCGGGCTGTGGACGGCACTCGGGGGGCTGCCCGCGATCGAACGCGGCGCCGCCTTCGGGTATCTGAGCGCGGTTGGTCTCGCCGCGCTCGCCGGACAGCGCGCCGGCACCCTGTCTGGCGGACAGGCCCAACGCGTCGCGATTGCTCGCGCGCTCGCCCAGCGTCCGCAGGTGCTGCTCGCCGACGAGCCGGTGGCGAGCCTCGACCCCGAAGCCGCCGACGACATCATGCGCCTGCTGCGGCACCTCGCCGCGCACGAGCACCTCGCCGTGTTGTGCGTCTTGCACCAGGTCGAGCTGGCCTATTCGTATGCCGACCGCGTTGTCGGCATACGCGACGGCACCATCGCTTTTGATCGGCCATGTGCCGAGCTGTCGCGCGACGCGGTGCGTCAGCTCTATCTAAATGAGGCCGCTTGAACCTCGACACGGCGGCCCCGCAACTCGCCGAGCGCAGCTGGTCCGGAGCAGTCAACCTGGCGCTGCGCCTCGTGCTGGTGCTGGCGCTGCTGGCGATCGTTGTGCAGGCCGCGATCGTCGTGCGTGCCCGGCCGCAGGATTTGATCACCGGCGCCTACGGCATGGCCGACATCATCCGCCGCGCGATGCCGCCCGATTTCAGCAAGGTCAACATGGTGTGGTGGCCGGCGCTCGAGACGATCGACCTTGGCATTTTCGGCACCGTCGGCGGGGTGATCATGGCTCTGCCCCTCGCGGTTCTCGCCGCCGCCAATGTCACGCCGTCGCGGTATCTCTATTACGTCGCGCGCGGCGTGATCGGCTTTGCCCGCGCCGTCCCTGACTTGGTGTGGGCATTGCTGTTCGTCACCGCCGTCGGGCTCGGGCCCTTTCCAGGAGCCCTGGCGCTTTCGGTTCATTCGATCGGGATGCTCGGGCGGCTCTTCGCGGAGACGATCGAGCACATGGACATGGCGCCGATCGATGCCCTTACCTTGACCGGCGCCCGCCGCGTGCAGGTCTTCACACACGGCATCATCCCCTCGATACTGCCGTCGCTGCTCGGCATCGCGCTCTATCGGCTCGACGAGAACATCCGCTCGTCGCTCGTGCTCGGCTTTGTCGGCGCCGGCGGGATTGGTTTCGAGCTGTTGTCGGCGATGAGCCTGTTTCAATACCAGCTTGTTTCGCTGCTTCTCATCGTCACCTTTGTCATCGTGATTGCCGCCGAGCGCCTCTCGGCGCTGCTTCGCGCACGCCTCGGGTGAGGGAATCAAAGTCATGTAATTGCCATTTTCACATTGTACTCTCCCGGTGATCGCCACCAGTGAGTGGGTACGGGATTGCGATTAATTGAAGGAGTTGCCAATGCCTGATCTCTACCAGATAAAACAGGTGGAACAGGGGATCCGGGACCGGCCCTGTGGTCCAAAAGGCCGCTCGGGCAATCCCGCCTTCAAGCTCAGTAGCCCAATCAATGGAGCGAGCCATCATGCATTTTGACTCGGCGGAGATCGCCTATGTGCCGACCACAGGCGTGCGTCGCGTCCACGAGACGCCGCTCGTCGCGGCGAGCGATGATACTTTCCAGGGATACGGATGCCTCGTCGATGCGCCAGAGAGCTTCCCGATCGAGATCGTCCGTTGGCCGGCTCAGGGCTGGCGAGCTATCGACGAAAATTCGGGCGATCAAGGCGGTGTCGCCGAAGGAGTGTTCGAGTTCTGGTGGAAAGGCGAGACCCTTTACGCCCGCAACAACGCGGTAGGCGACAGCTACCTCTTCGCCTGGAGCAACTGGCCGGAAGTGGCGGCCACCGAGGGCCCCGCAAGACTGCGCCAACAGGCGCTGGTCTGGCGCGCCAATTACCATCCCGACGGCGGCCAGCTGTTCTATCCGTTGCACGGCGAGAGTTTCGTCGTGCCGCTCGCCTTGCCGGGGGACGATGTGACGCCAGAGCAGTTTATCACGTTCTGGTGTGACGGCAGTCGTGGCCTTTATATACATCCAAACATTTGGCACGGGGCGATCGTGCCGCTCGACGACCATGCCGAGCTCTTGGACCGACAGGGTCGGGTCCACGCTCGTGTATCGGTCGATTTCGCAAAGGAATTCGGCTGCTACCTCGCGGTGCCGATGCGACGCCCCCATCCGTAGCGGGGACGAAAAACGGCGCTGGCTTGACGCGTCTGGGCGGGCCATCCACTTCTAGCCCGGTAGTCAACGCGGTCAGCTATGTCCACACCTACTTCGTCATGGCCGGGCCCGACCCGCGGGCCTGCAGGCCGCGGGCTCGATCCGTGGGCATCCACGTATTTGGGGCAGGGACCTCGCCCCGTTCCCGTGGATGCCCGGATCAAGTCCGGGCGCGACGGAGAGGCATCGCTGCCTCTGCGTCATCCTGAGAAGGCCCGCAATCCCGACAGCCCGATCCCGCGCAAGCCCGACTGGTTGCGCGTCAAAGCGCCGGTTTCACCGGAATACCACGCGACGCGGCGGCTCATGCGCGAGCTGGCACTCAATACCGTCTGCGAGGAGGCGGGCTGCCCAAATATCGGCGAGTGCTGGAAACAGAAGCATGCCACCGTCATGATCCTCGGACGGGTGTGCACACGCGCCTGCACCTTTTGCAATGTCGCAACCGGCCGGCCCGATCTGCTTGATCCGCACGAGCCCGAGCGCGTCGCCGAAGCGGTCGCTGCGCTTGGGCTAGCTCATGTCGTCGTCACTTCGGTCGACCGCGACGATCTCGGCGACGGCGGCGCCGCTCATTTCGCGCGGACGGTCTCGGCTATCCGCAGCGCTGCTCCGGCCACAACGATCGAGGTGCTGACTCCCGATTTCCTGCACAAGGACGGAGCGCTCGAAACGGTCGTCGCCGCCAAGCCCGATGTGTTCAACCACAACCTCGAGACGGTGCCACGCCTCTATGCAGAGGTTCGGCCCGGGGCTCGATATTTCAACTCGCTGCGTCTGCTGGACGACGCCAAACGGCTCGATCCGGCACTGTTCACCAAATCGGGGATCATGGTCGGGCTCGGCGAAGACAAAAGCGAGGTATTGCAGGTCATGGATGATCTGCGTTCCGCCGAAGTCGACTTTCTGACGATCGGGCAATATCTGCAGCCGACACCGAAGCATCATGCCATAGCGCGTTTCGTGACGCCGGACGAGTTCCGCAGCTATGCCACCTTTGCGGCGGCCAAGGGTTTTCTCCTGGTCGCGGCCTCTCCGCTAACCCGGTCGTCCCATCATGCGGGGGAGGATTTCGTGCGGTTGCGCGCCGTGCGTGACGCCAGGCTCTCCACTACGGGCTAAGCCCACAGCGATGCCGACCCATGCGGAAGAGCGTGTGTTGCCCTACACGCCGGAGCAACTCTTCGGCCTCGTCGCCGATATCGAGCGCTATCCCGAGTTTCTGCCCTGGTGCGTCGGCGCCCGCATCAAAGAGCGCCGGCCCGATCTGGTCGTCGCCGATCTAATCATCGGGTTTCGCATGTTCCGCGAGCGGTTTACCTCGCGAGTGTCGCTGTGCCCGCCCGGGCGTATCGATGTCACCTACGCCGAGGGGCCGTTCCGCTACTTGAACAACCACTGGACTTTCAGCCCGGTCGCGGGGGGCTGCCGAGTCGGCTTTTTTGTCGATTTCGAATTCAAGTCGCGTCTGTTGCAGAGACTGATCGAGGTGCTGTTCAGCGAAGCCGTCCGCCGCATGGTCGGTGCTTTTGAGAAGCGAGCGCGCGACCTCTACGGCGCCCCGTTGCAGCGCGATGCCGACCAGCCCGCAACCTGAATTATTCAGACCTGATGCCGAGGAGGCCCGCGGTAGTCAGGCCGGGACCGCGACGCGCTTTGAATCGCTGAGCTGGCATCGCCCTTGCCTTTCCAAACGCAATTTGCCAATTTGGACACTGTCGCGGCTGGTGACTGAATTTCCGCCCGATCGGCTTTCAATCGCACTGCGCTAAAGGACGCTTTCTGGGGGCTTGGCGAAGCGGTTTCGCTTGATGATCTGCTTGCCGTGGCGACCTTTGGAGAGCTAAATCGGTGAACGCTACCGCAGGCATTCTATACTTGATGGTCGTCACTCTCGGCGGTTGGCTGATGGTGCCGCGTCAGGATGCGTCATCACCGGTAGATCTTTTGATATGTCGGCTTACTACCGGTTTCGCGCTGTTCTTCTTCGGGTTTGAAGTGCCGGCTGCATTCGGGTTATTCAATCCCGGCAAGTGGATGACTTTTGCTAACGCCATGCCATTCGTCCTGGCGCTTGCGGCCGTGGGATTCATCTGGTCCCGCCGCCGCCCACCGGTTTTCCTGAACCAGGCTAATCCATCCGCGAATCAGTTGGCGGTACTGCCATTCGACCCAACGACCCGGCTCGTCATTGCGTTAGTGGGAGGTGGATTTCTCTTGCTGGCAGGGCTTCTGGTCATTGGTTTCCCGCGTGGGTACGAGGCAAACGCCTACCATCTCCCCAATGCAGTAAATTTCTTTCGCGACGGCTCGTTGCAGATTTGGGACGCCGCGTTCATGCATACGTACCCGGCCGATGCGAGCCTCTGGAATGGATTTTGGCTACGGCTCCTGCCGGAGCGCGTTGTATCAGTTGTAAATCTTCCGTTTCTCGGGCTCTGCGTGCTCCTGCTCTACCAGTTGTGCCGGTGCTCGGGCGCCGACCGCTCGGCGGCGACCCTGGTTTCATGCGGGCTTACAACCATCCCTCTGTTTGGATTTTGTGCGGCGGAATTGGGATCCGATGTGGCTGGTGTCGCATTTTCGCTGACCGCACTTTGGTTGGCCTTGGCTCGGCCACGGGTGTTCCCGAGTTGGTCGGTGCTGGCGGGAGCGGCAAGCGGGATCGCTTATAGCTTCAAGCAACCGCATCTGGTCTCAACCGTACTCGTAGGGCTGTTGATCGTCGGCGGCCGCGCGCCTTCAGGGATGCGCCCAAGCCTACGTGCCAAGCTTGTGCACGGTTCCAGCTTCGTGGCTGGTTTTTTTGCGCTTGCCGGCGTGTGGCTGTTGAGAAACCAGCTCGAATTGGGAAACCCGTTCTACCCGATTCCCTTGGCCGGTGTGCCCGAATTTCTCGGGTTTGCAACGCCGCCAGACTGGTCAGCGGAAGAATTTCGAAACCTCGAGCTCGAATGGGTTGATGCTCCTTGGCAGTGGCTGACCTATCCGTGGGTGGAAGGCCAAAGATTGCATCAGAACTTCAAGTTCAGCTCCGGGCTCGGACCGTTCTTCGCGGCAACGGTGCCGGTAATTTGGATCATGTGGAGCGCAATGCTGATCAGGGAGCCTTGGCGTTACCGCGGGAGTAGTGATCGCGACCGTACGGCACGAGTTCTATATCTCTGTGGAACGGCCCTCTTCCTGGCATGGTGGGTGTCAGGGTCTCGACAACCGCGATTTGCAATGATGGGAATCGCCACATTGTTGCCGTTGGCCGCTGTCCTGCTCACCAGCATATCCGGCTGGCTGCGGCGGGCATACGAGATAACACTGGGGTTCGGGATCCTATTCATGCTCCTTGTACTTCTCGTCAACATAGGCGTCGAGCAAGGTTCGTTGCTGACGCACGGTCGACTGCCTACAAGAGCGGAGACGTTTGAATATCCACCGCGGATCGACGATTTGCCGGACGGCTCTGTCATTCTAGATCTCGTCGGTCGCTCGTTGCACTATCAACTCTATGGAGCCCGCCTCACCAATCGAGTGGTCAGCTACCCGGAAGCGGTTCGGCTCTTCCGCGTAGGGAATGCTTGGAATTTACGCGCGGCCGAACTCCGTCGCTTAGGTGTGTCATACGCCTATGCGGTTGGTATTCCGGCGGTCGAGCGTGGATGCGTGCACCTCGAGCCCGACGCGCAGCTCGACAATAATCCTTTCAACAGCGAACGGTTCGCCGAACCGCGAGTTCTATACCGTGTCATCGATGACTGTGCCGCCTCTGCCCCGCGTTAGCCGGAGGATTTGGTGCACACGCCGGAACATCGGTCATCGATCTTTTCACCGAGTCCGGTTGTGATCGGACAATCATGTGCC
Organism: uncultured Alphaproteobacteria bacterium; assembly: GCA_963700195.1. GTDB lineage: Bacteria > Pseudomonadota > Alphaproteobacteria > ATCC43930 > CGMCC-115725 > AP-15. The sequence goes on along the minus strand of CAVOWQ010000004.1, from coordinate 33,427 downwards.
GCGCCGCCACAGGCGTCCGCCCTCGGCAATTTGCCAAGTCCCGAGCGCGGGGAGACCGATCACGAGGTCGCGCGCGCGCTTCAAGAGCGAAATCGCGAGCGCCATCTCCGGTGTCATTCCGAATGCAGCACCGATTAGCACATACGCCCCTTCCTGCACGCCAACTGCGTTGGGGATCGCAAAGGCGACCGTTCGGATGGCATAGAGCAAACTTTCTATAACCAGCACCGTCGGAAAGGCGAGCGGCGCACCGGCAAGACGCAGCGCGATCCAAACCTCGACGGCGCTGAGCATCCAACACGCGAGGTGCAGAATAAAGCCGCCCCACAACCCGGCTCTGCGTTGATACGTCTCTGCAAGCGCCGCGTGGACGGCGGCCACCCCGGAAACCGTCCGCTCCGCCCAGCCCCGTCCCAGCATCCGCGCGAATCGATCAAACAACGCGAAGCCGTGCCGCTGGACTACGACAAAGGCGACGGCAAAGAGCCCGGTTGCGACAAGACCGAACGTCACCGGTAGCGAGACCGGCATACCGGGTCGAAGATCAACGAGCAAAATCAAACCTATGGCCATATAGGCCAGCTTCGCCAGAAATTCGAGGGTCAGGTCGACCATGGTGGTCGCCGCGGCGACGGATCCCGGCACACCAGCGAGCGCCACCGCGCGGGCCCCCAAAAGGCAGCCCCCCATTTGAGATACCGGCAGCACCTCGGACCCGGCGTCGCGGATCAAGCGCCCCCATATAAATATCCAAACCCGCGCCGCCGGCACGAGCAGCCGCCAGGCGATCCCTTCGAGCGAGATCACCCCGAGATGAATCACGCAAATCGCCGAAAATCCAGCCCAACCGATCGCGCGCAGCGATCTGACCACCGCGCCAGCCCCGAAATACCCAACGAGTGCCCCGATCATTGCCAGCCCTACAATGGCGGCGATGATCGGAATGACTTTCATGAGATTACACCCGTTCAAACCGTCTTGGGCCGGCGTTGCACAGATTGCGCGAATCAGTAATGCCGCTGGTACCCCGCCTTGCCGCCAAAGCGGCCCTTGAAGTCGTAGCATAGTGGGTGGCGACACACGAGTGGGCAGCGGCGCGACTAACCAGGCCCATTTTTATCGAGTTTCGATGTCGAACAGAGCTCGCACGTATGACGGTCGGACGGTTGTCAATCCCAAGTAGCTGCCGGCTTTTTTCTTGACCTGAGGCGCAGGTGGGTACACTTTTTGTGAGGGTGTTTCAGGGCTCTCTTGGAGCCTCCGCAAGTTCCACAGATTAACTCTGGCGCGTTGGGCTGGGTCGATGGCAAAGATACTTCTGCTGGAATTTAACGAGATTTGTCCGTCGCTCCTGAGTAAGTGGATGGACCAGGGAAAGCTTCCGAATTTTACTGCTCTCTACAATTCCTCCCAAGTGTTTACCAGCATGGCTGATGTCTCTGAACCCGACTATCTGGAACCCTGGATTCAGTGGTATTCAATCCATACTGGACTGCCATATGATCAGCATAAGGTTTTCTACCTGACAGACGGCCCCAAAGCCGATCATTCCGACATATGGCGCCGTCTCGCCGGTTTCGGCAAGTCGGTGATGAATTGCGGCAGCATGAATGCCCGAGCCTTGACCGGCACCGGCGTGTTCTATCTTCCTGATTCATGGTGTAACAACGAGCCCGCCTGGCCGACCGAAATCGAGGTCTTCAAGACCGTAATGGCCAAATTGGTTCAAGAAAGTACGAGGGGCGTGGCACTGTCCGTAAACGAGTGGCTTCCGTTCATGACGTTCTTGGTTCGCCACGGCCTCGCGGCGAACACAGTTCGAGCGATCTTGGCGCAGCTCGGCAGCGAGCGGCTTTCGCAGGCAGACGTCAAGTGGCGGCGGGTAGCGCTCGCGGATCGCCTGCAGTTCGATTTGTTCCGGCACTACTATCGTCGAATGCGCCCCGATTTTGCGACCTTCTTCATCAATAGCACCGCTCATCTGCAACATGCATATTGGCGTCACATGGACCCCGACGCGTTTTCGGTCAAGCCGGCGAAGGACGAAATTGAGAGCTATGGTGATGCGGTCCTGTTTGGATATCGGTCGATGGATGCCCTGCTCCGGCGGTTCTTCGCTTTGGCGGAGGCGGATACCATCATCATCCTGTGTTCGGCACTGAGCCAGCAACCGTTCTTGAAGCGCGAGGGGAGGGGGGGACAACATTTTTATCGATTGCGCGACGTTCCGCAGTTTCTTCAACTGCTCGGTATCGCGCCCCGCATGGTCGAGCCGGTAATGACCCATCAATATCGTCTCCGCTTCGCCGATGGCGCCGCGGCCGAGACAGCGCTTGCCGTCCTCAGGCAATTAAAGCTTGGGAAGGAGACAGTCTTCGGCGCGCGCCTTTCCGGCACCGATATCCATTTCGGCTGCCAGATATACGATAGGTTCGAGGGTAATGCGGAGATCGCTGGGGTGCCCGGAGGCAACGAGCCCATTTATTTTTTTGACCTGCTCTATGCGATCGATGCCGTCAAAAGTGCCCGCCATCACCCGGAGGGCGTCCTTTGGCTGCGTACCGGCGAACATGCGGTACACGACGAGCCGGTCTCGATTTTAGATATCGCCCCGACAATCTATGATTTAATGGGCGTCGGCAACGATGCCGTTTGCGGCACCAGCCTCCTTACGCATTTCCGCTCCGGCGTGCAGGCCGAGAGGCGATACGTGGCGTAAAACGCCACTCAACGGAATGGAGTTCTTGGGTGCGGGCCGGTCACCCGGTCCTTGGGTGCCGGGGTCCGGGGCTCTTCGGCCAGTCCCCGCAGGGAGCGAGCGAACGTGGCCAGCCGATCCGGTATATACGGTCGGGCCCTCTTGGCCGTGTCGGCGAGCCAGTCGCGCACCATATACCTGCGGAAAGTAGAGTGGTCGAGGCGACAACGCGTGGTCGTCACGACCTCCCCTCCGAACTTTCGTAGAAAAGGATGGGCGCCGCCGAGGCTGTATTTGGTCAGCCCTTCAGCGCATCCCCATTCGATTGCCCGCCACTGAAGCAGATCGTTTGGGCGCAACTGAAGGGCGCTCTCGAGAGAGTTGTTCGCTGCGTATTCCATCACGCCGCCCGGGAAAAAACGGTGCACTACGCCGGCTATGACCCGACCTTTATATCGCGCCAGCAATAACCGCCGATTACCCGTCAAAGCGAAGGTCTCTCGAAATTCTTCGTCTCCGATGGCCGGCTGGCCCTTCCGGTGCGCCCACTCACGATGAATGGCGTAAAACTCGGAGAGGTCGTCGCTGGTCTCGGCCGGGGCGACGGAAATACCGGATTTTATTAGTCGTCTTATGTCGGTCCGTCTCTTTGTAGAGAATTTGCGAAAAATCGTATCGGAATCCTGTGCCAAGTCCATCATAACGACCCCCTCGTACGGCCTTTTATGGAAACGGGCGTCGATGAGCTCGGCCATCTGCGACCATACGAATAGATCGACAAGCTTCGCAGATTTCGCCTCTTGAAGAAGGCCCGCAATCAGGCTCCTCATGGCCTCCGCGCGATCGGTGTTCCGAGAGAAGGCCACCTGAGGGCGCACGGAAAGACCCGATTGGACGTGATCACCCTGATGGATTCCGGTCAACACGCCGGTGACTTGTTGCCCAGCAAGGCTCAGAATCGCAAAGGGCTTGCTTCGGCGCAGCAATGGCTCCAAAAAATATTCGGGGGAGGTATAATGGGTCGGAAAATCCGACTGGGCCAAGCAGGCGCGCCAACTACCCTCTATTACACCACCCGGTTGATGGTGTAGGATGTGATATACTGGAGCGGTCTGGTGCAGCATTATTGTTCAGGCGGATTCATCAATGCACGAAGCCGGCCGTCGGACGCCGCATGGCCGGCTGGCTGTTTTTGCTGTTTTTTGCAGCGAATTATCAGCCATTGAGAGCTCGTTTCCCGCAGAGATCCTGCATCGCGGATGGTTCAGCGGACAAAAAAACAGCAAAGCCACCGCTGTAATACGGCTCTTTCCATGGTTCTAACGCGGAAATGACAGGAATGCCAAGGCGGCACTATCGCCGGAGACGGTTTTAGATATCGGTGGGTGGGCTGCACATCATAATGATACCATAAGACTTGCTATTTGTCAAAAATCTGAAAATTTGGGGAGAGCCGGCCAATAATCTAGCTATATATCTGATATACAAAAAATCTTTGAAATCCCCCGAAATGGCTCAGGAAACGTCCTTGACCAATGGAGTCAAAGGTGTCCAACCTGTCCGTAACTAAGGCGGGAATAGGGCTCAGATATATAAGAATTGCCTTATCCCCAGTCTTCGCTACAGACAGCTGTAAATTGTCTAAAACACGGAGCATTAAACCCGCCGAGAATGGGTTGTTGCAGAAAACTACCTTGTTTGTAAATTGGGAAAAATCAAACTCGCCGGCATCCATATTGACTGACGTGGGGCGTGTCTTAGTCAACTGCTGCTCGACAAATTTCGCTATATTGGACTGGGCGATCTCGTGCAGGGTCTTCGAAAATTCTACTCCTATGACGGATTTGAAAGAATACTGAGCGGCCACTAGCAGAACTCTACCTTTTCCCGAACCGAGATCGATGAAGGTAAATTGCTGCATATCAATGCTGAGCTGACGAAGTATTCTGTGAACCAGCGGTATCGCCGCGCCCTCGTAAAGATTTGCATATTTCGCACCGGGCGCCGATCTTTCTAACTGGCGAAGAAGAACCGGCGTCTGAGTATCGAGCCCATATTTCAAGTCAAATTGCTCATGAGCCCGAATGCGGCGTCGGCTGAGCCAGTTGCAACATGGCCAAATAAGGTTTTTTCCCACCAGATCCGCGGCGCTCCCCAATCCATGGTCTTTGATGTGCCGGACAAATCGGTCGGCGTAGTATTTGGCTGAGGCTATCTGCTTCATCGAAACCAGAAGTCCTGTGCGCTGACGGTGCGACCCGTCTCGGTCGGTGTTCGGCAATCAGTAGAACGTCGGTCGGCAGAAATTCGGGTGTTGTCCCGCGTCGACAGGACCGGCCGACGCCGATCACTCGCTCGGCTATAAACACCCACACCTATTTTATCTTCTCGAGGGATTGTCGCGCGGGCGTCAGCGAATTTCAAGTTCCTACGCTTGACACGCTTTGCCTGATCATGTAATGCTGGCTGCAATTGATTAGTCTACCGCGCGCAAGCAGAGTCCATCCGGTCGAGCTGGGAAAGCGCCCATTCGATGGCGAGATCGCAGCGTAGGCGCTTTATCGCGCCTAGTGAGCGACCGTGGTAATAATTTTCAGGACTATCAATGCAAATGCGTGAGACGACGCTACGCAGCGCGGTGCTAAATGGCACCTGCCTGGATAACAGATTTGACCCAAGCGTGTCGCTCGACTTGGCTAGTAAAGCCGAAAGGATGCCAGTTTGGGAGGTGCGGTCCGAAGTACTCGACTTCCAATTTGGGCCGCTCAATCTGGGGACTGCGGTCTTTCCGGCGCTTTCCCTGTTATCGAACCCGTTCATTGTAGATCCGTCCTTGCCGGTGCCGCTCGACGAAGGGCGGGTTCAGCGATGCCAGGCTGTCGTGAAATTTGCAATGCCAATCGGGAAAAATTTTGCCCGTGTTCGATTGGAGCAAGGCGCCCTACGCTACGCAATCCGTTACGGTTTGCGATATGTCGTCGATTTTAACGCATCATTTGATGAATATCTGAAAAAATTTTCGAACAAATCTCGAAACACTCTGAAACGAAGAGTAAAGAAATCTGTTAAGGATTACGAAGCTCCGGAGCTGTTGCAGTATAGAACTCCGTTCGAAATTTTAATATTTCGGCAAGTTGCGATCGACATCTCGCATCGTTCGTACAAGAACGAAATCGGCTGGGGTTTTGAAGAAAGTGAGGGTTTTGCGCGACAGCTGGAAAGTGACGCTAGCATGAACCGAGTACGGGGCTTTGTGCTGATGCTCGATGGCGTGCCGGCCGCCTATGTGTTCTGTAGAATTGAATATGATGTGATCGTATATAAGCACTTGGCCTACGATGCTCGATTTGCAGGGCGCTCGCCGGGGACGGTCCTGCTGTACCTGACGCTGGAGCAACTTTTTAAGGAGAGAGAGTTCCGCCTACTGGACTTTGACGGGATGGAGTACTTTCCCTACAAGGAGTTTTTTGCCACCCGCTCCGTTCCATGCGTACGTGTCGTATGGTTTCGTCCTACCATTCGCAATTTCACCTTATTTGGCAGCCACTGCATCATCATGGCTGCTTGGCACCTTGCTTCGGGGCTCGGCAATGTCCTGCGCGGACACCGACGCAAATGGATCAGTGCCCGGCGCCTCGCCCGACTGCCCGGATAGCGGTCACTTCTTGTGGGCGCGCATATTTCCAATTTGAAACCCTGCCATGGGGCAGCAACTCCTCGTGCGGGGGTTTTCGGCTAGTGGGACGGACGATCGACCCAGTTTGGGAGGTTCGGTCCGAAGTGCTCCCGTTTCGAATTGGGCCATTTAGGCTCGGTGAGGTGAAGCTGAAGGCGTTCACGCTCCTATCAAATCCTTTTGTGGTTGATGCGGAACTCGCGATACCGATGGCCCAAGCTGCGGCGCAGGACTGTCGAGCAGCGGTTGTCCCTGCCATGCCGATCGGTAAGCGTTTTGCAACAATGTGCTTCGATCGAGGTGCATTGCGCTATGCGGCGCGCTATGGTGATCGATATGTGGTGGACCTTCAAGGCTCATTTGCTGAGTACATAAAGAAGTTCTCAAAAAAATCTCGCGGCAACTTGCAGCGCGCCGCAAAGAAATTTACAGAGGGAACCGATTCGGTTCAACCCATCCTTCAGTTTGGAAGCCCATCCGAAATCGTTGCATTCCGTGACATCGCGGTAGCGATTTCACACGCATCATACAAAAGCGACCGGGGCTGGGGTTTTCAGGAAGATCAAAGCTTCGTGCGGCAGCTTGAACTCGACGCAGGGGCTGGCCGCGTTCGCGGCTACGTGCTGATGTCAAAGGGTCAGCCCGTCGCTTACGTTCTTTGTCGAATTGATCATGACGTCATCGTCTATAAGCACATCGGATACGATGAAAAGTTTGCGCAGAGCTCGCCCGGCACCGTTCTTCTATATCTAATGCTGCAACGACTATTCGAGGAGGGTGAATTTCGCCTCCTCGATTTTGACGGCACCGAATATTACGCGTATAAAGAATTCTTCGCGACTAGAGCGATAAGCTGCGCACGTGTGTTTTGGTTTCCGTTGAGGCCTCCGGAAATCGCGCTCTTTGGCGCGCACTGGATTACAACAGCCGCCTGGCGGTTTGCCTCGCTGCTCCGCGATCACATTTGGCGAGGGAGGCGCGGACCGCTAGGTGCGCGCACCCAGCTGGGCAGGATCCGGCAGTGAGTTCCTTCGCGTTTGACCCCGGTAATCGGCGCCGCAATTCCCACACAGCTTCAGACTCTGCGTCGACGTAAAATCCAGCCTGCGACTTCCATACCCTCACTGATGGCTGGGCTGCCGATTGCGAACAGAACAGTGCAGTAAGTCACTGCCCCGCCAGTAGAAAGGAGAACGAGCCTAATAAAGGGCGAATTCGATCCGCGTCGGCAGGACGAAATCGCCGAGGAAGAGCACGACCACGGTCATTGCCGCGGTGGCAGCCATAATCTGCCCAAGTCTGTGACCAGAGCTCGGAAAACTTTCCCTTCAACTCGATCAAGGCTTCCTTGGCTAAGAAAATCATTGCCGCGCAGTAAGCTGCAGTGTAGAATACAATCATCCCTGCCGGCCCGTCCCAGATTGCACCGAGAACTGCCGCCTCCCGGCATTACGATCAACAACAAGACACAGTACCAGAACAGAAACCTCTCCCGGCGTCGCGCCAGCATAACCGATGGCAGGACGCCGTCGATGGCACGCACCGCCGCATACAGGGAAATCAGTCTAATCAGTGGGGCTGCCGGCAACCATTTCGGCCCGAGCAGCACCGGAACCATATCGTCGGCGACGAGCGCGATACCTGCTGACGACGGTACGACGATTGCCGCAGTAAGGCGGACCGCCCGATAGAACGCCTCCCGCAAGCCATCGATGTCGGTCTGCAACTCTGCCATGACTGGCGAAGTCAGCATATTGATTATCGGAGAAATCTTCGTCCCCGGCAAATGGGCCACGTCATCCGCCATCGTATAAAGACCCACAGCCGCAGCCTGGCCAGTGACCTTGCCAAGGACAAGTGAATTCGCGGCCTCCCGCATGGACCACATAAATCGGATACCGAGCGTTGCCAGGCTGAAACGGACAACATCCCTGACCCTTTCTCCTCCAATTCGAAATCCCGGAACCCAGGGCGCGAAAGCAAAGGTTGCGGCGGTGCGCACCGCCGGGCCCACGAGGTACCCGACTGACCAACGTCCACACCCCCAATCCCCGAAGCGCGCAGCCAACGGTGACGGGTAACGTCACGACCGCGCCGATGACCTCCGCCTGCGACACACGGTCCAGAGCAAGCCGCTTGCGCAGCAGACTGTCGGAAACGACGCGGCAGGCAGTCAACGGCAGGACCAGAGACAAGACCGGAATCACGTCGGCGAGGGTCGGAACCGCTAACCAACGGGCAATCGTCGGGGCGCCCAGGAGGAGAGCTGCAAAGAACGCCATGGCGAGCGTCATGGTGATCCAAAAGCAGGTATCCAGTTCCCGTCGGTTTAGGTCGCGAAATTGGATGATCGCAGATCCCAAACCCATCTCCGCGAGCATGCCTGCGTGAGCGGTAAAGGACGTGGCAAGCGCCATCACGCCATAATCGGCGGGCACAAGAATTCGCGCGATGAACAATGTTGTAGCGAAGGTCAGCAGTTGCAGCACCCCGCGCGACCAGGCGATCCAGAACATCGAGCGGGCCACGCGCGCCCTCAGCGAGAGTCGCTCCTGAGGGGCTAGCATCTCAGCTCGGGACTGCGACTGTGATAATCAGGTGTGCGCGAAATTTTGATCCGGCCCGTGCCAACATACGATCCCGCCACGCTGGCTCCGAAATCGTGCCACAACATATCCAACGACGCCGCAAATCAGGCGGTCAAACCAACCATTATCACGCGAGAATGGCGATTGATACCAAGATGCTCGGGTTACAAGAAACGATCCGAGGTCCCTCAGAGAACCTTTAGTTCTCGGCTGGCGCATCTCCGGCGGGCCGGCGGCTCCGCTGTGTCTGGAGCGTGACGCATCCCCTCTGAATAGACGGAATAGGTTAACTTTTGGTTCGCGTTTAACCGGCCAACAAGCCGGCATATCGGTTGGGGGGTGCACCTAAGGTGTTTGATGCCCGTGCTAGTCATCATTTTCGCATCAAGGTATGATATTAACATTGACAATTAAATATGTTGCTGATATGCTCTCCTAAAATTTTGTCCTTCAAGCGGGGATGAAGGTAGCTCTTATTAAGTAAGAGCTATTATATGGCAATGCTATTTTCGCAAACCGTCTGGTCGCCTTACTCCCACAGTGGAAGGATGTATATGCCCCCATCACCCGATCGCATCATAATAGAGGCAATCCCATGATCGGGAAATTCTGCGTTGTTGCGGCGCTGCTGTTCGCCACCACGGCGGCGGCTCAGACCTCGACCACGCTCAATGTGCCGATCATCGTCACGCATGGCGCGCCGCTGACGACGTTCACCTTCGTGAACAACACTGGCAACGCACTCCCCGCTGGCATCGCCCGTCAGCTTTGGGCAGGCATTCCGCTACGGCGACGTCATGCCGGGCAGCTATCCGGTCATACGCGACGCGACGACGCATGTTGCGCTCGCCGGGCAGCAGTGGGACGAGATCTCGACTTGGCGCGAGAACGGCGGGAACAACTCGTGGCGGCACGCCGTCTGGGCCATTGACCTGCCCAACAGTCTGGCCGCCGGCGCGACCTATCAGGTCGAGTTCGTCACCGCCGCCGGGGCCTACTCCAAATCCCCGATCCTGGCGTTGAGCGCCTTGTGCGGCGGGACGAATTCACATGATTTGAAGATCCACCTGACGGACGTCCGCAACCAGGACGACACAGTCCGCAAAACGGGCGATGCGACCTTCCGCCTGTGCGATCACATTGCAACGACGGGCGGCCGCGATGACCCGCGCATCCTCGACCAAGGGCCCGTGCGCTCGACGTTCAAGGTTGTCGGCAAGTTCAAATACACCGATGCCAGTGAAGACCCCCTCCTCTACGCAGAATGCAATGTCGGTCTCTACGTGGACCCTGCGACCGGCAACTCGCTGAAGGATACGAGCTGGGTGTGCTTCGTGCACAATTCGTGGCAGACGGTCAGCGCCGGCAGCGCCGGCCACGGACCCGGCCCCGTAGGCCTACCCAACGACCCGCAAGCGATCTCCTATCGCCCAGAAGTTCTCGACGGGGCGGCCTCCGCGTTCAATTACAACAATCTCGACTGGACCGTCGCGAGTGCCAGCAACCCGATCACGACAAGCAACTGCGGCAACGACAACAACAGCAGACCGATTAATGCGTGTCTCAATAATCCCAACTCTACCGGCTCCAATGCCTGGTACATCAGCGAAGGCATGCGGATCACCTCGACGGGTACTCCGGCCGGGCGGGCTGACCAACGGACAATTCGCCTGGGTCTACCCGAACGGCAGCACGAATTACGGCTGCACCAATCAGAACCTTGTCAGTCTCGGCGATTCGGTATCGATCGGCGCTTCGAATCAGCTACTGACCGCGAGCCAAGGCATCGGCAGTACCACCTTCTCATTCCGTGTGTGGCATACAGTGCGGATGAGCTGGCTGATCGTAAATGCCAGCCTGGACGACAACTGGTCGCCGGGCGGCGCCACGACGAGCGTTGCGCGAGAAGTATTGCCCGCGCTCACAAACACCGAAAAACGTTACTGGGAAGAGAGCGGGATTATTACACCACTGGATGTCGTCAACGCGACCCCCAATGTTGGGGTTACGTGTAATGGTGGAGGCGACCCCAATTACCACCCGTTCACCCGCGGCAATGTGATTGGCGGTGAGGGGCCGGGTAATCGCCCGGATCTGGGGTTCCCGAACGATTTTGCGGCGCAGGCGTGGGAACGCGGCAATGCCAGCGATTGGCAGCTCGCCAAACTGTTTTCGGCCGGCGAGATGTCGTATTCCTACGCTACGGTGATGGACGAGGCGACTGGGCGTATCCTTGTTTTGAACAACGGGCCGCCTGGACCTGGCGGCTACGGCATCGGCAATTCCTACCCGCAGCTGGGCTCACCGCAGGTCATGTTCGACGTGGCATATCCATCGACCACCAACCCAACCGATTTCGCGCCGGCCTTGAACGGCGTGCCGAATGCCAACGGCAACTGGGCGGCCGGGATATGGGGCGACACCGGGGCCAATTATCTGGCGCACCAGCCGACCTTCCAAGGGTTTACCTATGCCGTGTTGGGTTCACGGCATTGGCTCGATCTCCTCTATTACCAGGGTAATCGAAGCTACAGCTACGTCAACTATGGGCCGGAAGAAGGTTACCGCGACGACAACAACCAAGGCACGTCAAATCGTTATTACGGCCTGTCGATGATCTGCTGTCAGTCCCGTGGCGCGGTGCGCGGCTTGTACGACAAGGTGATACCGGCCGCGCTCGGCGGCGACTTCAACATCGAGCGTCAGTATTACAACGATATCGTCACCGAAAACGGCAATTACTACCCAAACTGGCTCAATTGGAAAGACGGGCCGGGCAATTCAAACATCGCCACCGGCATTCTCGCGCCAGACTGGCCGGGCTCGGCATACATTGTGGATACGTTTATCACCAATTACATCTTCTCGCTGGACTATGCGATGCAGACTTATCTGCACGCGCCGTTGGCGGCGATCTGGGGGCCGACTCTGGCTAAGTTCTATGAGGGGTTGTGCGGTGAGCAGCTGGCGGGGCACGTGCCGGGGTTCTACTGTATCGATTTCAGCTATATCGCGAACATCATCAATGCCGGCGTCTCGGTGCAAGGCCCCAATGTCGGGTCATTGTTCAACGGCACCGACGCCGCCGATTTCGGCAGCTTCTCGCCGTTTACCAGCATATTATCGGGCGGTCAACTGCAAGTGAACTCGTCCGCTTACACCCTGACTAACGGCGATACAATCAAATTTGCCAACGGTGTGGTTATTGCGCCGTTGATAGATCAATTGCCCGGCAATGCGTGGCAGACGATCATGAACGTCGACAACACCAACCACACCTATTACGTACAATGCACCTCAGCCGACCATGCGGCTTTTCCAACGCAGTGCCCAGTGACAGGACAAGCATTCACCGGCTTCACGCGTGGCGGCGTGCCAGTTTCGAACGAGGGCCAGGAAAATATCGAGTACCGCCTGCAATTCGATCCGGGACCGGGCGGCGGGTTTGCCGACAACACCTACGCGCCCTACGGCAAGATGATCATCAACGGCCTGCAGGTCTTGGGGTACGACATGAGCCACGCTCAGAGCGTCACCGATACGCGGTGGGGCGGCGGCCCGACGACCTGGGGGTACTTGCCCTACCAGTTCTGGGATCCGACGATTTTCGTGCCGCAATGACGGGATAACGGTGATCCAATCGACAGCCTGAGGCGGCACCTCGTTGACCGTCAGCGATTCTCGCTCCTGTCTCGCTGGCGGCGGCGAGGTGCAAGAGGTTCCGCGACTCCCGATAACCTCGGACCACCGGCTACAACAGCCTGGTCAACGCCTACGCCGCGCCCGGCGTGGCGGCGGGAGCGCCGATCCGTTGCCTTCTGCGCCGTCGTAGGCTCCGCCCCGAGCGCCTGACGGGTAAGCGTCGTCGTAGCCAATCTGGTGCAGACGAGCCCAGACACACAGCACCGGCGTAATGCTAGATGCAGACCGCGGCATCGCTCACGTGCGCTACCTTCCGGCGTGCCGGCCGTTTTCGGGAAACCCCAGACCTCGCGCGCCCCGGCGGTCGGCACATTGTAGGACCCGCGGACAAGCTGCGTCGGCGATCGGCGTGCGAAAGCGTTGCGGCTACCTCGACGAGCTTCATCGGTCATATCTCTGGGGTGGGTGGCGAATTTGTCCCTGCAATCATTCGCGGCCGTCAAATGCGAGATCGAAGGTGAAGACCCCGTCCGAGCCGTTCGGGCGCTGCAATACCTCGGGGTGGCGGAGCGTGCGCACCGCGTCGTTGTAGCCCGATCTCCAATGCTCCTCCATCGTCCGCCGCGAGAACTCGTAGTCCTTGGCATTGCCCTCGTAGTTCTTAGCGCGATAGATCAGCTGAATGAGGTTGTAGACATGCTCGTCCGCTTCTGCCGCGAGAATATCCGCCGCGGGCGTCTGCAATAGATCGGGCGGCATTTTGGCGAGAAGTTTGGCCGCGGCTCGGCGCAACAGCTGCTTCTTCTTGAACTGGTCGGTTGCCATCCGGGTGCGGCTTGAGTAGCGGATCTCCTTCTGGCGGGTCTCGGTTTCGAGCAGATTGCGCGGGAACTCGCCGCGGCTGCTCCATAGATCGATCTGAAAGGCGAGCGTGTCCTGACCCGGCCGGCTGTCCAGGACCCATTGCAATGGCGTATTGGAGACCAGGCCCCCATCCCAATAATACTCGCCTTCGATCTCGGTGGCCGGAAAACCGGGCGGCAGCGAACCGCTGGCCATCACGTGTTCCGGACGGATCTGGTGGGTGATGTTGTCGAAATAAACGAAATTGCCGGTGCGGACATTGACCGCGCCGACGCTGAGCCGCATTGTCCCCGCATTGATCAGGTCAAAATCCACCAGGCGTTCGAGGGTGGTCCTCAGCGGAGCGACATCGTAATAACTGGTCGCCTCCAGCGTGCCGTTCGGCTGGAAATAGGGTGGCGGCACGCGCAGTTTGAAGAAACCGGGGGCGCCGCCCAGCAGCGCGCCTAGTGAGCGCGCCTGATTGACCAGGCTGTGGGCAAACTCGCCCTTCGGCTCGAGCCATTTCATATCCGGTATTCCGAACGGAGGCGCGGTGATCGCTTCCCAGAATTCGCGCAATCTCTCGACACGTTTGTCGGGCGAATTGCCGGCAATCAAGGCCGAGTTGATGGCGCCGATCGAAATGCCGGCGACCCAGTCGGGATGCAGGTTGGCCTCTGCCAGCGCCTGATAGACGCCGGCCTGATAGGAGCCGAGGGCCCCGCCGCCTTGCAGCAGCAAGGCGATGCGCTCGAAAGGCGGCCGCTCGGTTAAGACATGGCTCTTCCGGTGCGAATCCCGGTTTCCGGACATGAGAAGCGCCTCCCGCAGCACGGCGCGCGAATTCGCACCAAACCGCAACTGGTGATCCGCTTCCTCCCTGCCGATTATACGAAGCGGCCGTCGAGGCGGTCTCGGACGGAGCTACATTTACGTGTCGGGGTGGCCCGTTCAAGACGTTGAGGGCGATAGGAGGATGTCGTCATAAAGACGACGGTTCGGCGCTGGAGGCCGCCGCTCGGTCGCGGTCATTTGCCGCAGAGGGTCGAGCCGGCGCGCTCTCCGATGTGATGCTTTCCATTACAGCTCCAAAGCGAAACGATCAGATTAGAATGAGCCTCATCACCACGAATAATCGCGCCCATCTCCTCCAAAGGGTCCGCGTTCGATTAGACGTGCCAGGTGGGACCGGGTTGGCGAGAGTGTTGCTGCCGATCACGTGCCAGCTCGGCTCAGGATTGCCGACCGTGCCGATAACTCCGGTGCCAACGATATCGATCTCGCCGTCGCCGTCTTGGAACAGGAAATCCGCGAGGCCGGCGCCGGTAAAATCACAGGTAGCGACGAAGTGCAGACTGCCGTTGCTGATTATGTTGGGGCCGCACAGGCCCACCCTCAACCGGATAAGCTTGTTGGTTCACCATGGCGATCAAGCGCACATCGCCGGTGTGTTAGTGGTTTTTGCCCAAAGATCGGCCGTTTTATGCCGAGCGGCAGGCGCTCGGGCGCACTCACCGGTGCGCCGAGCGGCAGGCCGGGCACAATCCGCGCGCTTCGATTATTTGGCGCCCGACGGCGAAACCTCTACCCTCCCCGAGGCGGCGCAGCCTCTGCACGATCTCGTCATCGCGGACCTCTTCGGTGGCGCCGCAATCGTCGCAGATCATGAACTGACTTTCGTGCGGATGCTCGATATCGCCGCAGGCGATGAATGCGCTCGAAGTCTCGACCTTGTGGATCAGCTTGTTTGCCAGCAGAAATTCGAGCGCTCGGTAGACGGTGGGCGGCCCCAGCTTGCCGCGGCCGCGCCGCAGCTCGGCGAGCAGCACATAGGCTCCCGTCGGCTGATCCGATGATAGGATCAATTCGAGAACGCGCCGGCGGACCGGCGTCAGCCGCGCTCCGCGCATCTTGCAGATCAGTTGCGCGCGAGAGAGCGCACTTTCGATTTGCCGAGGTGTCACGGCAGCCCTCTGGAAGCAATCTCGGTCGAAATCTAATGTTATAGCATAACGATCCAAGAGGCCCGGGATTTTCGGGCATGTCCCATAAGTCGCGTGGGTCAGCAGTTCTCGCAGGTGGCGGAAGCCCACCGCCGCGCTTGCCAACAACGATGCCCGGCTCTAACAGTGCCGGGGAACTCATGCGAATAGATCCGGCGATCGTAGGAATGGGGGGACGCTCGGCGGCCCTCGCTTGGCGGCTGGCGCGCGACTTCATGCGCCCGCATGTACCGCGCATCCTGTTCGCGTTTTTATTGATGGGGCTCGCGGCCGGCAGCACCGCGGGACGCGCCTGGCTGATGGAGCCGGTGTTAGACCGCATCTTTGTCGCGCGTGAGGGATCGCTGCTGCTGCTGATCGCCGGCGGCGCGCTCGCCCTCGCCCTGGCCAAGGGGCTCGCCGATTACGGCGAGGCCGTGCTGATGACCCGGGTCGGCCAGCGCGTCATCGCCGATGTGCAGATCGCGCTCTTTGCCAGGTTGATGCGGGCCGATCTCGCCTATTTTCACGCGCATCCGAGCGGCACCCTGATTTCTCGTTTCACCAGCGACGCGGCGCTGTTGCGCAATGCCGCGGCAAATGTTCTCGCGGGTATCGGAAAGGACGCGGTAACAGTCGTTTTCCTGGTCGGCGTGATGTTCTATCAAGATTGGCTTCTCGCCCTCGTTTCATTTTTTGTCTTCCCGGTGGCGATCCGGCCGATCGTCGCCATCGGCCGACGCATTCGCCGGGTCACCGCCAATACCCAGGCCGAGATCGGGGAGTTCACCACCCTGTTGAGCCAAACCTTCCAGGGCGCCCGGCACGTCAAGGCTTACGGGATGGAACAGTATGAAGAGCGCCGCGCCGCCGGGCTCATCGAGCGCCTCTTCGCGCTGATCGATCGCGGCACGCGGACGCGTTCGCGCGCCTCGCCGATGATGGAGGCCCTCGGCGGGACGGCGATCGCCGTGGTAATTCTCTACGGCGGTCACCAGGTGATCAGCGGCGCCCGCACGCCCGGCGCTCTGTTCTCGTTCATCACGGCGCTGCTGCTCGCCTACCAGCCGCTGAAGAGCCTCGCCAACCTGAACGCCTCGCTGCAGGAAGGCCTCGCTGCCGCCCAGCGGATCTTCGAGGTGCTCGATGTCGAGCCGACGATCCGCGACATGCCGGGCGCTCGGCAATTGCACATTTCCGGCGGCGAAATCCGCTTCGACAACGTCCGCTTCGGTTATGTTTCCGGGACGGAGGCCATCGACGGCCTGTCACTGACGATCCCGGCCGGCCGTACCGTGGCGCTGGTCGGCCCGTCGGGAGCGGGGAAATCGACGATGCTCAACCTGATCCCACGCTTTTTCGATATCGATTCGGGAAGCATCGCGATCGACGGGCAGGATGTGCGCGAGGTGACGACCGGGTCACTGCGCAGCGCCATCGCGCTGGTCGCTCAGGAGGTCAGCCTGTTCGACGACACCGTGCGCGCCAATATCGCCTATGGCCGGTTCGGCGCATCCGCAGCGGAAATCGAGCAAGCGGCGCGAGCCGCCGCCGCGCACGCCTTCATCCGCGAGCTGCCGCGGGGCTATGATACCATGGTCGGCGAGCACGGAGTTCGGCTCTCTGGCGGCCAGCGTCAGCGAATTGCGATTGCACGTGCGATGCTGAAGAACGCGCCGATCCTTCTGCTCGACGAAGCTACTTCGGCCCTCGACAGCGAATCGGAGCGGCAAGTGCAGCGGGCGCTGAACACATTGATTCGCGGACGCACGACCCTCGTCATCGCGCATCGGCTGTCGACGATCCAGGGGGCTGACCTGATTTGCGTCGTCGATCGCGGGCAAATCGTCGAGACCGGCCGGCATTCGGAGCTGCTGGCCCGGGGCGGGTCTTATGCCCGTCTTTACGCGATGCAGTTTGCCGAGCAACACGCTGGCGCCGTGTAGAAGCGCGTGCCGAGTTTGACCAGGCCAGTCACTCTGCGGCGTCTTCTGCGTAATGCCAGGGTGCGCCGGGTGGCATGCTGGTTCATCCATTGGTATATCCGCTTCGTCTACCTGACCACGAGCTGGAGCGTAGAAGGCGCGGAATGGCCGCGCCGCCTGCGAGCCGAAGAGGCGTCATTCATCCTTGCCTTCTGGCACGGGCGGCTGCTGATGATCCCAATGGCGTGGCAGCGGCTGGCTCCGATGCACATGCTGATATCGGCTCATCCCGACGGGCAGATCATTGCCGATGCCGTGACCTATTTCGGCGTCGATTCGATAGCGGGCTCGACCAGCCGCGGCGGCTCCGCCGCGCTGCGGAGAATGCTGAAGCGGCTCAAGGCGGGAGATTGCGTCGGGATCACGCCGGACGGCCCGCGCGGCCCGGCGATGACCGCGAGCACCGGGATAGTCAATATCGCCCGGCTCGCCCGGGTGCCGATCCTGCCGATCACCTACGCGACCAGTCGTCGGCGAATGCTCGCGACCTGGGACCGCTTTCATCTCCCGTGGCCATTCGGCCGCGGCATCTATTTGTGGGGTGAACCGATCACACTTGCCGAGGAACTCGACGAAGCCGGGCTCGAATGCGCCCGACGCCTTGTCGAGACCAGAATGGTCGAGATGGTCTCCGAGGCGGAGCGTCGTGTCGGACACCGGGTGCCAGCGCCAGCTATGACCGACGGCGTCGGGCCGGCGCGCCGCATTGCGGGCGGTTGATGCTGCCGCTATTTTATCGCGCCTTGACCCGGCCGCTGGCGCCGATGGCAATGGTGTATTTGGCGCAACGACGCAGGCGCGGCAAGGAACACCCGGTCCGCTTTCGCGAGCGTCGAGGCATTTCCTGCGAGACCCGGCCGAAGGGTCCGCTGATCTGGATACATGCCGCCAGCGTGGGAGAAGTTACCGCAGTACTGGGGCTAACCGAATATCTGCTGGACACTCGGCCGGACCTCGAAATCCTGATCACGACCGGAACGGTCACCTCGGCGCGCCTACTGGAGACCCGGCTGCCGGTGCGGGCGCGCCACCAATTCGCTCCCGCCGACCTGCCTGGCTGGACTGCGCGCTTTCTCGACCATTGGCGTCCCGACCTGGCACTCTGGGTCGAGTCCGAGTTGTGGCCCAATCTGGTCTTCGCGGCATATGCCCGGAACATTCCGATGGTGCTGGTCAATGCCCGGCTCTCGACGCATTCATACGGCCGCTGGCGACACTGGCCCGGGCTGATCGGGCCCATAATGAGCGCGTTCGACCTATGCCTCGCTCAGGACGAGCAGCAAGCCGCGCGATTTCGCTCGCTCGGCGCCCGGCAAGTGGCAGCCGTCGGCGATCTCAAAGCCGCCGCTCCCGCATTGCCGTTCGATCGCTTCGAACTATTGCATCTGCGCGACGCGATCGGCTCGCGTCCAATGTGGCTGGCTGCCAGCACGCACGCCGGCGAGGAGAAGGTCGCCGCGCGAGTACATCGCCAGGTTGCCGCGCACTATCCCGGCCTGTTGACGATCATCGCTCCCCGCCACCCGGCGCGCGGCGACGCAATCGGGGCGATGCTGGCGGAGCAAGGGCTGCGCATCGCCAGGCGCACTTGTGGCGATCCGGTCACTCGCGACACGCAAGTCTATCTCGCGGACACAATGGGCGAGCTCGGGCTGTTATACCGCCTCGCCGGGATTGCCTTCGTCGGTGGCTCGCTGGCCGCCAAGGGCGGGCACAACCCGTTCGAAGCGGCTCGGCTCGGCTGCGCCGTGCTGCATGGCCCGGATATGAGCAATTGCGCCGCGATGGCGGCTGCGCTGGCAGCCGCGGGCGCCGCCGAAACCGTGAGCGGCGCTGCGGCGCTCGCGCAATCGCTATCGGCGCTGCTCGCCGATCAGCGGCTACGAGCCGAGCGCGCTGCCGCGGCTACCCGCGTTGCGGCAGCCGGTCTCGGCATTCTCGATGCGGTCTTGGAGCGACTCGCCCCCTGGCTCGACCAGGTCGCGCCAGTACGGGATCTCGCGCCGTCGCCCCGTTGGGTGCGAGCATGATGCGCACCGCCCCCGCCTTCTGGGCGCGGCCTCCGGGACTTTTCTCGGAGCTGTTGCTGCCGGTCGGGGCGAGCTGGGATGCCGCCGGTCGGTTGCGGCAGGCTTTCGCCCGCCCCTATTGCCCGCCGGTTCCAGTGGTATGTGTCGGCAATCTGGCCGTAGGCGGCGCCGGAAAGACCCCGGTCGCGCTGGCGCTCGCCGCGCATATGGTCTCGCGCGGCATTGCGGTGCACATCGTGACGCGCGGGTACGGCGGCCGTCTCGGGGGACCGGTGCGGGTCGATGCCACACTTCACGATGCCGCAGCGGTCGGAGACGAGGCGCTGTTGCTGGCTGAAGAAGCGCCGTGCTGGGTGGCGCGCGGCCGAGCCGACGGCGTCCGCGCCGCAGTGGCGTCGGGAGCGCAAATGGTTGTGCTCGATGACGGATTTCAGAACCCCACCATAGGCAAGAGTTTGTCTCTCGTCGTCGTCGATGCTGCGTATGGCTTCGGCAACCGGCGGGTGATCCCGGCCGGCCCATTGCGCGAGAACCTCGCCCGCGGGCTCGCCCGGGCCGATGCCATTGTGTTGCTCGGAGCCGAGACGCAGCCGCGCCGTCCCGAACCGCTCGGGATCGATACGGCTCTGCCTGTCTTGCACGCGGTTCTGCAGCCGGTTTCTGGAGAACGGCTGCCTGGCTCGCGTCTGCTGGCTTTTGCCGGGATCGGCCGTCCGGAAAAATTCTTTGCGATGTTGCGCGGATTCGGCGCCGAACTCGTCGCCACTCGGTCGTTTGCGGACCATCACCCGTACCGCGCCGGCGAAATCGACCGGCTGCTCCGCGCGGCCGAGCGCTCGCAAGCTCGTCTGATCACTACGGCAAAGGACATCGTTCGAGTGCCCGCTGCAAAGAGGGCCGCCATCGAGGTTCTCGAGGTGGCAGTCCACTGGGCAGAACCTGCCGCCCTCGGAGATTTGCTCAGGGCGGTCGTTGATGCTCGTCGGTCACGGTTCCCGCCAACCCCTGATTTCTGATACGGGCGAACCGGCGCCGCATCGACCGTCCCCGCGCTCTGAGGTAAGCTCAGGCCAAACTGAGGGGGGCGGTTATGCGCTTTGGCATCGGACAACCCGTCACGCGCAAGGAGGATGTCCGGTTTCTGACCGGGCGGGGGCGCTATGTCGCGGACATCGATTTGGTTCGCCAGGCGCACGCCGTCTTTGTGTTCTCGCCGCATGCACATGCCCGGATCCGCGCCGTCGACAAGGCTGCGGCGGAGCAGATGCCGGGTGTGCACGCCGTGCTGACGGGTGAGGATTGGGCAGCCGACGGGCTCGGCACGCTCGACCCGGAGGTCATGGCGGAGGATATGGGCGGGCCCACAGGCTACCGCACGAAGCACCCGCCATTGGCACAGGGCAAAGTGCGCTACGTCGGCGAGCGCGTTGCCGTCGTCGTCGCGGCCACCGAAACGCAGGCGCGCGACGCCGCGGAGTTGGTATCGGTCGATTACGAGGTATTGCCGGCTTCCGTGCAGGCGGAGGATGCGGCCCGTTCCGGCGTGGCCTTGGTGCATGACGGGGCTGCCAACAACATCTCCTTCACAATGGGTCTGGGCAATGAAGGCGCAGTCAACGCAGCCTTTGCCCGCGCGCATCATGTCACGAGGCTCTCGCTCCGCAACAACCGCCTCACCGCCGTCACGATGGAGCCGCGGGGCTGCATTGGCGAATATGACCCCGGCACCCGCCGCTGGACGCTTTACAGCAGCACGCAGAACGTCCACGGCGTTCGTCAGATACTGGCGCACCAGATCTTGCACGTGCCGGAACGCCGCATCCGCGTCGTCGCCCGCGATGTCGGCGGCGGCTTTGGCATGAAGGGCAACGTCTATCCCGAGGAGCCGGTCGTGCTGTGGGCCGCGCGCCGCATCGGCCGGCCGGTCAAGTGGATCCCGACGCGCTCCGAGGCATTGCTCGGCGACTATGAGGGCCGGGACCAGAACGTCACCGCCGAGCTGGCGCTCGACGCCGGCGGTAAGTTCTTGGGCCTGCGCTGGACCGGCTCGCACAATGCGGGCGCCTATATCGAGGGCGCCGGTATAGTCATGATCGTGTTTTCGCTGAAGCTCGCCTCGACCGTCTATGACATCCCCGCGGTCGCGGTGGCGAGCAGCCTCGTCTTCACCAATACGGCACCCACTGTCCCCTATCGCGGCGCCGGCCGGCCCGAGGCCGTCTACATCATGGAGCGGCTCGTCGACCAGGCCGCGCGCGAGATGCGGATCGATCCGGCCGAATTGCGCAAGAAGAACCTGATCCGCGCTGACGCGTATCCGTATGAGACGCGCACCGGCTGGGTCTACGACACCGGCAATTACGCCGCGGCAATGGCCAAATGTCAGGCATTGGCGGACTGGGACGGCTATGCCGCGCGGCGCGCTCAGAGCGAAGCCGCCGGCAAGTGTCGCGGCCGAAGCATCACTTACTATGTCGACAATACCGGCGTCTTCAATGAGCGCATGGAATTGCGCTTCGACCCCAGCGGCGAAATCACTATCGTCGCCGGCACCTTGTCGCACGGGCAAGGGCACGAGACGACCTATGCGCAGATGGTCGCGGACTGGCTCGGCGTGCCCGAGGACAAGATCCATCTGGCGCAGGCCGACACCGACGAGGTCGCGATCGGCCGCGGCACCTACGCCTCGCGCAGCATGATGATCGGCGGTAGCGCATTGCGCGCCGCGGCCGACGAGGTCATCGAACGCGGCAAGCGCTTCGCCGCCCATTTCATGGAGGCGGACACTGCCGACATCACCTTTGCCGACGGCGCCTTTACCATCGCCGGTACCGACCGCTCGATGCCGATCGCCCAGATCGCGCAGATGTCGTTCATCCCGGTAGGCCTGCCATCGGAGCTCGGGGTCGGTCTGCAGGGCGCCGGCGGCTTCTCCTCCGATATGCCGAGCTTCCCCAATGGCTGCCACATCTGCGAGCTCGAGATCGACCCGGAGACCGGCGCGGCCGAACTCGACCGCTACACGGTCGTCGACGATTGCGGCACCGTGATCAACCCCTTATTGGCAAAGGGCCAGATCATGGGCGGCATCGCACAAGGCGCGGGGCAAGCGCTCTACGAGGACGTCGTCTACGAGCGCGACAGCGGCCAATTGCTGACCGGCAGTTTGATGGATTACGGCATCCCGCGCGCCGACACGATGCCGGCAATCACAATCGATTTCAGCCCCGTCCCAAGCACGACGAACCCGCTCGGCGCCAAAGGCGTCGGCGAAGGCGGCACCGTCGCCTCGACACCCACAGTGATGAACGCAATCCTCGACGCCCTCGCCCCGCTCGCCGTCACCGACGTCCCAATGCCCGCCACCCCCGAGCGCATCTGGCGCGCGATGCGCGAAGCCACGAGAAGCTGACGCTTGTGCTGCGCCAGCAGCGGCGTGAGCCAGCATCAGCTGGGTACGGCGGCCGAGCCCAGATATCAGAGATGGGTGGGTAAGCGACGTCCGTGAAATTCACGCGACTTTCGCCACCAGGATAAGTTCCCTGCCGTAAGCTGGCGCAGATGCGAAGAAATCGCTGTATTCCACTTCGACTGTGAGGCCGCAGAGTTCGAGCAGGTGATGCAGTTCCCAGCGATAGGTCCATCGGAGGGTCATCTCGCGAGTGTCTTCCGCAAGCACCTCGCCGTTGGGCCCGATTTCGGCGTATCGCCAGAGATCCCGGCGAAGTTGGTTCAGGTGGTCGAAATTGGTTCGCAGAATCCTGGCAACATAGCGACGCCCGGTCTCAGGATGGGTGCCGGAAAGCTCCGGCAGTCTTGCGTTCGTATCGGTCAGCAAGTCGAGACGAGGATCGAACAAGTGAAGCGCCAATCGGCCGGTCGGCTCCAGATGTCGCCGAATGCCTTCCAGCGATTTTCTTTGTAGATCGATTGTCAACAGAGCCTGGAAGGAACGAAAGGCCACGAAGACGAAGCCAAAGCGCCGACGCAAATCCAGCGCGCTCATGTCCTGATCAACTAACGTTGTACGTCCCTGCACCGAGGCAGGAAGACCGGCGAGCTTGCGTCGCGCTATCGTCAGCATCGCTTCCGATCGGTCGACACCTGTAACTTGCAATCCCGCTTTGGCCAGCGGCAAGGCAATGCGCCCAGTGCCACACGCGAGCTCGAGGACAGGCCCGCCGACCTCACGCGCAATGCGCTCATAGAAGGCCAGATCACCTGCGATCTGCCGCGCTGAGCTGCTGTAGAATGCGTCATAGGCGTCGACGAAAATCGATCCCGCTTGCTCGTAAAACTGGCCCATGCGTTAAG
The DNA here is from genome assembly GCA_963700195.1 of uncultured Alphaproteobacteria bacterium. Classification (GTDB taxonomy): domain Bacteria; phylum Pseudomonadota; class Alphaproteobacteria; order ATCC43930; family CGMCC-115725; genus AP-15. Next base: position 9,666 of record CAVOWQ010000004.1, on the reverse strand, counting down.
CGGCCTTGAGCACGCTGATGCCAAGGCGTTCGGCCGCATCGCACAGATCGGCATTCTTCGATGCGAGCGGGATGGCGAGCCGCATCGCCAGCTCCAGATAGGCGGCATCATAAGCCGTCAGCCGTTCCGCACGAGCGAAATCGAGCACTCGGCCAAGAGCGCGCGACGGTGTCTCTTCGTCGATGATGATGACCAGGGTTTCCAGCAAGCCTATGAATTGGCTGCTGTTTGCTTGTGTGATCCGCCCGCGGCGCTTGCTCAGGGCCAACACGTTAGCTATTTCGAGATGCCATATTGCCGGCACGGAAGCTGCCTCGTCCGCCAGACGCTCCAGCACTCGATCGCCGGCGGCGGTCGCTTCGTTCTTGAAGCACCAGGTGAGGGCGACGGAGGGGTCCAGCACAAGATCGGTCACCGCCGGCCTTCGCTGATGAGCTGCTTGACTGGAATGTCCAAGGTTTGACTTTCGCGGAACAGCTTTAACCGTTCGATCGCTTCGCGCCGGCGGTCGGGTCCGGTGCGCTCGATCGGCACGAGCCGCGCGATCGCAGGCCCATCTTTGGTGATCGTGAACCGCTCGCCCCGAGCTACGCGCTCAAGCAGGGCAGGAAGATGAGTCTTGGCCTCGTAGGCAGCGATATCCGCGGGCACGGGTTTTCCGATGGTCTGAGACTAGTCCAACAAGTGGAAACACCATCGCCCGCGATCGAGACGATGAGATATGGCGGAATCGGCTTCGTGGCCGCGCAAGAAATCCATGGGTCGGCTGAAACGGCGCGGTGCGTCCTTCGAGACGACCGCTTTCGCGACCTCCTCAGGATGAGGAACTTCCTCGATGCCATCAAAGCCTCACCCTTATCCTGAGGAGCGCCCAAAGCGGCGCGTCTCGAAGGACGCAAGCCCGTTATGCAGCCCTTCGTCCCAATTCTTGCCCAGACTCTCCGCTTTTCCGCCCTACGGCGCTATTCGGCAGTTTTCTCCGCGGTGCCGAACATCGGGTAGTTCGTGTCGTCGATGAAGGCTTCGTCGCCTTCGGTCGGCACCGGCTCGGCGTAGTCGATCGCGCCCTGGATGTTGTCGCCCCACACCTCGCGCGGCAATTCGTAGAGCACCTCGACGCCGTAGCCGTTGGGATCGACGATGTAGAGGCTGTGCGTCATGCCGTGGTTGACGCGGCGCTCGAACTTGACGCCCTTCTCGCGCAGCCAAGCCAATTGCTTCAGCCACGCCTCGCGGCTGGGCATCTGAATCGCGATGTGGTTGATCGCGACCGGCTGCTCGAACATCGACCAGTTGGCGGGCGGTTTCGGCAAGTTCGGGTTCTCGCACAATGCGATGTCGTGGTGGTTCATCCGGCCATCGTGGTCGCCGCTGTAAAAGCGCATCTTGCCGTTGCGCCGCTTCGAGTACGCCACCTGCTTGAAGCCGAGGGTCTCGGTCCAGAATTTGTGCGACTCCTCAATGTCGCGCACATTGATGACGAGATGGTTGATGCCGCGCGGGGTGACCGCCTCGGCAGGCGTTGTCGGTACGATCGAAGAGGTGCCGTCGGCCATCGTCATGCTCCTTCGTCCGGGACTTCTTGCGGTTGAATATAAGCCGATCGCGTCTCAATCGCCAACGCTCCAGAAATTCGCTATTGACAACGACACCCATTTTAAAACAATTGTTATGTTGTTTTATTTGGCTCAGAGAGGAACGCGTGAAGACGACGGGCGACGCGATTCTGTTCCAGCTGAAAAGCCTCGGCGCGGCGCAGGCCGAGACCCTCGCCCGGCGCCTTGGCATCAGCGTGCAGGCCGTGCGGAAGCGTCTTGAGCGGCTCCTCGCCGAGAACCTCGTCGCATATTCCGATCGCACGCATGGCCGAGGCCGCCCGCGGCGGCTCTGGTCGTTGGCGCGGAGCGCAGCATCGCTCTTTCCCGATACTCATGCGCAACTTACCGTCGATCTGATCGGCACGATCCGCAGTGAGCTCGGCGAGGCAGCGTTGGGGCAGTTGCTCGAACGGCGGCGCGAGCAAATCACCACCGCCTACCGCAAGAGGCTCGCCCGCGAACCCGATATTGCAAAGAAGCTGACGGCGCTTGCCGATATGCGCTCGGCCGAAGGCTATATGGCGCGGCTCGAAAAGCAGCCCGAAGAGGGCTTTCTCCTCGTCGAAGACCACTGCCCGATCTGTGCTGCGGCAATGACATGTCAGGGCTTTTGCAGCATCGAGCTGGCAATATTTCAGGACCTTATCGGACCCGGCTGGCGCATCGAACGCCACGATCATGTCCTTACGGGTGCCCGCCGCTGCACATACCGGATCACCCCGGCGGCCTGATGGGAGGATGAGATGTTTACCGCGACTGGATTGAAACGCAGCGAGCTCGGCAGCAATGGCCAAAAGCTGGTGCGACGCGAGGGCAAACAGGTGCTCGTCATCGCGCAGAATGGCAGCGTGTTCGCGATCGCCAATCGCTGTCCGCACGAGGGCTATCCATTGAGCGAAGGGACGATCGGGCCGGGATGCGTGCTGACCTGCAACTGGCACAATTGGAAATTCGACCTCGCGAGCGGTACTGCGCTAGTAGGCCGCGATCCGGTTCGCACCTATGAGGTCGCGGAGCGCAGCGGTGAGATCTTCATCGATTTCCGCGACCCGCCGGCGGAGGAATGCCGCGCCCGGGCATTGCGCGGCATCGAGGCCGCGATCGTGGACAACGACCGGCCACGCATGGCGCGCGAAGCGGCGCGGCTGGAATGCGCCGGGTTCGATCCGCGCGAGGCGCTGGTGCACGCGTTCCGGCTCTGCACCGCGCGGCTCGAGGACGGCATGACGCACGCGCATGCCGCGGCCGCCGATTGGCTGCTTCTGGCCGCCCGCGCCGAGACGCCGGCCGAGAGGCTCGCCGCCCAGCTCGAACCGCTCGGCCATATCGCTTGGGATACCGAGGGCGCAGGCGAATTTCCCTACTCCGAAACGGCCGCGGAATGGAACAGCGCCGGCTTCATTGCGGCTGTCGAGGCGGAAGACGAGGCCACTGCGATCGCCCATATTCGCGGTGCGCTGGCGCAAGGCTTGCCTTACGCATCATTGCGCGGCGCATTTGGCGAAGCGGCCCTCGCGCACTACGCCGCTTTCGGGCATTGCGCGATCTACACGCTGAAAGCCGGTCAGCTGATCGAACGGCTGGACGATGCGGTCCCCGAGCCGGTATTGCTCGCCTTGACCCGCATGCTGGTGCGAGCGAGGCGCGAGGAGCGCCTGCCCGAATTTCGCGGCTATGCGAAGGCGCTGGCCGAATGGGATGGATCCGGCGCAGCGACGGCGCGAGCGTCAGATTTCATCGGGCTTTCAATCGACGACGCATTGCGACGGGCGCTAGCCGCCTCGGGCCGGCCGATGCGCGAGCTTTACGACGCGCTCGTCGGCGCCGCAACGTTCAACCTCTTACATTTCGACACCGCATTCGAGCGCGCCAGCGACAATGCAATTGCCGATAATGTCGGCTGGCTCGATTTCACCCACGCGCTGACCTTTGCCAATGCCTGCCGCCACATCTGCGAGGACCGGCCTGATTTGTGGCCGCGAGCGGCGTTGCAATTGGCGCTGTTCATCGGGCGCAACCGGAAATATGTGCGCGCCGACGAGGACATGGCCCGCTGGCGTGTCGACGATCGTCCCAGCTTCCTCGGGGACGCTGTCACCGCGCTCTACGATCACGGGATTCCCGAACCGATCATAGCTTGCCATCGGCTGAAGGTCCTCATCGCGTTGGAGGACGAGTTGCGAGCGGCACCCGATGCCGCTTGGGGCGAGACCGGCTGCGCCGCCGTGAACCGCTATCTCCACACGCCGATGAAGCGCCATCATGGCCTGCGCATCGCCGCGCAGGCGCTCGACTTCGTCGCCAGAGAAGGCTAATCGGCAGACCGCCCCTATGGCGCGGAAGACGCGCCTACGCGATGGCTGGCAGGACAACCTCGCGGATGATTCGGGTCGGCGGTACCCATTGATCAGACGTGTCGTAGTTACCGGCGGTGACAGCGACGACTAGATCGAGGCCTGGAAACACAAAGAGCCGCTGGCCGCCATTGCCAATCGCACTCCAGAAACGCTCGAGCCGCGCCCGTGCCCAGCGCGGCCCCGTCGAAACGGTGAACGCGAATTTGCCCAGATACCAGTGGTAGCCGTATTGGCGGATCTCGTCGACGTCGACCATCGGCGAGGTCGAGCGCTCGATCCATTGCGCCGGCAGGACGCGCCGGTCATCCCACAGACCGCCCTTCAGCATCATCACGCCAATGCGGGCCAGGTCGCGCGGCGTCATGCGCAAGCCGGACGCGGCAATCGCTTCGCCGCTGCGATCGGCGAGCCATTCCGTCGGACCGATACCGAGAGGATCGAACAACGTCACGCGCGCGAAATCATGTAATGGCTTGCCAGTCCCTTTCGCGATGATTCGCGCCAACAATGCGGTCGCGCCGCCATTGTAAATCCAGCGCTGACCCGGCTCCATCACCACCGGCCCGCCCAGGATGAAGCGGTAGCGATCCGGTGCGGTGTCCATAGCGATTTCGCTGTTGGTTGGATCGGAATAAGGAACGCTGAGTTCATCCCAATCCGTGCCCATTGTCATTGTCAGCACATTATGGATGGTCCAGCGGTTGCGGGCGGGGTCGGCGGCGAGGTCAGTGTACTCGGGGAACGAGGCAAGCAACGGCGCCTCGGGTGGCGGCACCTTCCCGTCTGCGAGCGCAATGCCATAGAGCAGGCCAACGACGCTCTTCGACACTGAACGCAAATCATGCAGTGTATCGGCTTTGAACGCGACCGTGCCCAATGGGCTGCCTCGCGCGTTGTCGTCGCCCTCGAAGTAACGCTGGAGCACCAGCCGACCCTTTCGCATGATGACGACGCCATGCAGATTCCAGACGCGCTTCTCCGCGATGGCCTTGTCGAGCGGTGCTTCAAGATCGGATGTGAAGCCCGCCTCGCTTGGAGAAATGGCAAGCCAGTCGGTCTCGGCTGCTGCGGTCGTCAGAATTAACTGCCCCATGAAAATGGCTCCCGCGCCTACCAGGATTTGCCTTCGGGTCAGTCCTGGCGCGTTCACAATCTCGGCTCCTAATTCGCCTATAGCCCGGCTTAATCACATGAGAGTTTCGGGTCAACAGCGGTCGACGGAGTCATGAAAAAGCCGATGTCCGGGAGTACTCAAAACTATCTCAGGCCGGGCGCCGTGGAGCGCACTTTGGCCGCGTCCTCGTTTCTCTCGTTTGGATCGGCCTGGTCCGCGGCCACTTCTACGTGCTCGAAGTCCGCGGGAGAAAAAGCGGCCCGAAATTCACGCTGCCGGTGGACCCGATCGAATTCGAGGGGCACCGCTACCTGGTCTGTGCTCGCGGCAATTCCAACTGGGTGCGCAATGCCCGTGCTGCAGGCGGAAGTGGCGCTCGTGCGCGCCATGCGCCGCCGGCGCTATGCCGTGCGCGAAATTCCTCCCGGAATGCGATCGCCGATTCTCAAAGCCTATCTCGAGCGCAGGTGGAGGCCTTCGATGATCTGGCGCCGCGTTACCCGGTCTTCGATCGCCAGCCCCTAGACGAAACCGGCCTCGGCGCCGAAGCGGCACCGCGATAAGCGCTCCCATTTTAAGGGCAACGTCGTAGGCAGCTGGCTAGCAGAGCTGCCGCCATCCAATTGCAATAGTTTGTTCACGTTAATGCAACAAGGCTCAGCTAGTCTTTGTGACGCAATCGAGACACGGCTGCGGTAGGGTTTGGTGACGGATGCAGTTGGGAAGAAATCGCCGGCAGAACTCGACAGGATCACATTACAGAAGGCGTATGCGCGCTGGGCGCCCGTGTACGATCTGGTCTTTGGCGCCATATTCGATCGCGGGCGGCGGGCGGCGATCGCCGCGGCAGAGCAGGTCGGTGGCCGGATTCTGGAAGTCGGTGTCGGCACGGGCATCTCGCTCCCGGGCTACTCCTCCCGGAACCGCATAATCGGGATAGATCTTTCTGCGGCCATGCTGCGCAAAGCGCAGCGCCGGGTGGTGGACTTGTCTCTCACCAACGTCGAGAAGCTGGAGGTGATGGATGCCGAGCATCTGTCGTTCCCCGACGCTTCGTTCGACGTTGTCGTGGCGAATCACGTAATTTCGACCGTGCCGCACCCGGAGGCAGCGCTCGACGAGTGCGCCCGAATGCTCAGACCGGGCGGCGAAATGATCCTCCTCAGCCGCATCGGTGCGGATGGCGGTTTTCGGCGCCTGGTCGAACGGTTGCTGCAACCGGTCGTTCGCCGGCTCGGATGGCGCGCCGAGTTTCCTTGGGACCGCTTCGCTCTGTGGACCGAACGGCGAAGCGATGTGCGGCTGATCGAGCGCCGGCCGATGCCGCCGCTCGGTCATTTCTCGCTCCTCAGGTTTGTGAAATGCGAACAAGCGGCGGAAGCGTGAGCATTACAGACCGGCCGATTCGCGACTGACTGCCGGTAGTCGTCAAAGGGGGATGTCCAGATGAGTGGCTTCATGCAGACGCTGAAAGTTCAGCGTTGGGACGATCACCGCTACTATCACCATAACCTGGTTAACCAATCGCTTCATCTTTTGAGCGCGATCAGCTTCATTTTCATGTGGTTCTTGCTGTTCTGGGACCCCGCGATCGCGGCCTTGGTCGGATGGACGGTGTCGATGACCAGCCGCCAGATTGGCCATTTCTTCTTTGAACCGAAGGGTTACGATTCGGTGAACGACGCCACCCACGAGTACAAGGAAGAGGTCAAAGTCGGCTACAACCTCCGCCGCAAAGTCGTGTTGCATGCGATTTGGGCCTTATCTCCGCTGCCCCTGTACTTCAGGCCGACCTTCTTTGGAATGATCAATCCGTGGCAGAGCGCCTGGCAGTTTGTCCACCAGCTCGGGATGTGTTGGCTTTTTATTGGAGTTGCCGGGGTAATTCTGCGATCCATTCAGCTGTTCTTCATCAGGGATCTGGAGACCGGATTGGTCTGGGCAGTCAAAATCCTGACCGACCCCTTCCACGACATCAAACTCTATTACAAGGCGCCGTACCACCTGCTGCGCGGCGATATCGAGGACGAATTGGCGCTGGGCCACGGTCACTGAGGAGCCTTCAGCCGGGCGCGCCGTTCAGCTTGGCGCGCGCTCGGCCTGCTGCGGCGACAACCGATGAGCCACCATCTCGCGCAGAATCCGCCGCTTGATCTTCCGGTTGCTGGCGAGCGGATCGTCCCACCACCAGCCGCCCTGCTGCATCGCTTCAGCGGCGGCAACAAATCGGTCGGCGACTGCCTGGTAGTCGGCTTCCGTATAATTCAGGCTGAAGATGAGCCGGCCGGTACCGACCCAGCTCAGCGCCAAGCCTTCCGCCCGCAGATAGTACTGGAGCATCCAGTTATAGGCGGAAGGCCGCGTGTAGCAGATCGTCCAGATCGACGACAGGTTCGCCACCAGCACCGGCAACCCGGCATCGCGCAGGCGCCGATTGAGCGCCTCGGCGCGGCGATCCCAAATTTGGTCGAGGTCGCGGTAGAGGGCGCAGATCGCCGGTTCTTCGAGGCGCCGCAGGAATTCGTTCATCGCCGCCATGACGTAAGGGTGCGAGTTGAACGTGCCGCGGGCAAAGCAGATATCGGCCGGCCGATCGTCGCGGAAACGCTTCATCAGGTGCTTACGCCCGCACACGGCGCCGATCGGCAAGCCGCCGCCGAGGGTCTTACCGTAGGTGACGAGGTCGGCCCGGACGCCGAAATATTGCTGCGCGCCGCCCAGTGCGATGCGGAAGCCGACGAAAACCTCGTCGAAGATCAACACGATGCCGCGCTCGGTGCAAATCGCGCGGAGTCGCTTCAGCCAATCGGTATAGGCCGCGCGATCGAGTTGCGTCTGCCTGGTGCTGTCGACCAAGGTCGAATCCGCGGGCGCGCCGCTGTTCGGATGCATGATTTGCACCGGGTTGACGAGGACGCAGGCGATATCGCGGCGGCTGCGCAGTACGCGCAACGAGGCCTCGGACATGTCCTTCAACGTGTATGTTTCGTGCGCCGGCAGCGGATTGCCGACGCCCGGCTGCACATCGCCCCACCAGCCGTGATAGGCGCCGCAAAAGCGCACCAGGTGGGAGCGCCTGGTATGGTAGCGCGCGAGCCTGACCGCCTGCATGACGGCCTCGGTTCCGGACATGTGAAACGAAACCTCGTCCATGCCCGAAAGGCGCACGAGGCGCGCGGCATTGTCGGCGACCAACGGATGATAAGAGCCCAATACCGGGCCCAGCGCATGCACGCGCTCGATGCCGCGATCGATGCAGTCCTTGTAGAAATCGTAGCCGAACAGATTGACGCCGTAAGAGCCGGTAAGATCGTAGAAGGAATTTCCGTCGAGGTCGGTGGTCGTGACCCCGGACGACGATTGCAGAAATGCGCCGACCGGCAAGTGGCGGCGCACATGGCGGCCGAACTGAAACGGGACGCGATACGCCTCGGTGAATTGCAGATCCGAGATCAGCTCGGTGGCCTCGGCCGTCAGCTCCAATGTACGGGCATACCGGTTGCGGTAGAGATCCGCGAGCCGAGCAAAATCGGCGCGCCGTTGCGCGATAACGGCATCCGGAGCCGCGTCGGCCTTGAAGATCTGCAATTCGTTGTATTGGTAGAACGGCACCAGCGACGCTACAAACCGGGCGATTCGCGCATGCCCGGCGAGCGATCTGTGCTTTGCCTTCGACAGCTCCAGCCGCGCCTTCAGGTCGATCGCCGACACCGCCAAACCCATGGCACCCAGGCTGTAAGCGGCGGCGATAGTGATTGCCGCCTCCATCGATGCAGTCATTATTCCATGATTTTTTCAAAAATATGACGATGCGAGCGGCATCCGCCAAAACCCCGCTACGGGAGGACATCAGTTTTCTGCTGTCGAACCGTATCCCACGTCAGCTGGCGAATCGATTCTTTGGCTGGTTCAGTCAGATAGAGACGCCGCTGCTGGCGCGAGCCTCGATCGCGGTGTGGCGGCGGTTCGCCGATCTCGACCTTAGCGAAGCGCAAACGCAGCGCTTCACGAGCTTGCACGCATGCTTTACGCGAGAGCTGAAACCCGGCGCCCGTCCGGTCGACCGCGACGCACATGTTTTAACGAGCCCCTGTGACGGCATTGTCGGCGCTTGCGGACGAATTGACCGGAACGAGTTGATCCAGGCCAAAGGATCTCCTTACACGTTGCAGGATCTGCTGATCGACCCGCAGCTCGTCAAACTCTATCGCGATGGCCAATACGTCACGTTGCGGCTGACGCCCAGCATGTACCATCGCTTCCATGCGCCGTACGACTGCACTGTCGACCAGGTCACCTACATTTCCGGCGACACCTGGAACGTCAATCCGATCGCGCTCGCCCGCATTGCCAAGCTGTTCTGCAAAAACGAGCGCGCAGTCATTCGCACGACGCTCCGCCCGTCGGGCTTCGTCATTACCCTGGTGCCGGTGGCCGCGATCCTGGTTGCGAGCATCCGCCTGCATTTTTTGGATGTCCTATTGAACATGCAGTACCGCGGGCAAGCCGAAATTCCCTGCCGGGCCTCCTTCGGCAAAGGGCAGGAAATGGGATGGTTTGAACACGGATCGACCATCATCGTATTTGTACCGCGGGG
>CAVOWQ010000003.1:0-443220 GCA_963700195.1 uncultured Alphaproteobacteria bacterium | reverse complement strand
TGCGCCGAAGCCGTCGACGACGAACATGGAGCCATCGTCGACGAGAGGCGTGCTTTGATGACCGCCCAACGGGACTTTGCCCAAGCCCTCAACGCCACCAAGCGCCACCGTGAAAGCGACGTGGAGATCCTTGACGTTATTCTTGTTGATCTGGTCCAGCTCTGAATAACGATGGGCAGCATAGTCCTTATTGACCATCAGCCAGTTCTGCGGCTCCTGATTTGCATTCAACAGCCGCGATGTCGTCACTTCCCCTGCGATGCCTGAGAGCGATGTCGAAGCAAGCATGGTTGACGCCAGAAATCCGACGCGGAAGCTCGAGCGGTCTTTCATGGTTTCCTCCTGATTCCTTTGTAAGGCGTTTGGTTCTATTTAATCGGTTCGGATGTCGCGATCGAACGCTTGGTCTGACCCCCGAAAATTTGTCCGAGCTTACATTTGGCGGCTGCCGGATCGTGACCGCTAGGCGAATGTCCCCCACCGGCTAGACTGTAAAACGGTAACATCGCTCTCGCCGCATTTCAACATTCGGTGACTTTCGCGGCGTCCGAGCACTGGCTCGGCCGAGCGGGCAATAACCTATTTACAGTCCTCGTCCTCCGCTCTTGCAGTCGCCGGCGATACCCGCTGCGCTTTCTATCCCGCCCAGCAGGTGAAGGCGAAACAGCGGCTCGGCGTAGGCTTCCTTGGTGTGGCCCATCGCGGTATACCAGCTGCGGCCGCCGTCTATCTCCTGACACCACGCGATCGGGTGATCGGCGCCCATTGCGCCGCCGGAATAGGTTGCCTCGTCCAGGGTCGCCAGGACCTGCACCGCACCGCGCGGATTGCTGCGGAAGTTGTACCATTCGTCGGTGCGCTCCCAGAGCGCGGGCAAGCCTTTCGTCGAGAGATGGTCGGGATTTGCGATATGGATCGTCGCCCGTTGAATCTGAGGGTGGCTCGCGAACCAAGTGCCGACGAGCCGGCCGTACCACGGCCACCCATACTCCGTGTCGCTCGCCGAGTGGATGCCGACAAAGCCGCCACCGGAACGGATGTATCGCTCAAAGGCGGCTTTCTCGCCCGTGTCGAGGACATCGCCGGTCGTGCTGAGGAATACGACGACCTTGTATCGAGACAGCACCGCGTCGCTGAACCGCATCGCGTCTTCCGTGCTGTCCACCGCAAACCCGTGCTCGGCCCCCAGAGCCTCGATCGCCGCAATCCCTTGCGGGATCGAATCGTGACGAAAGCCGGTGGTCTTAGAGAAGACGAGCACGGTGAACCGAGGATCGGCGTTCTCCGCTGCGGCGGCGAGATGAAGTGGACCGCCCAGGAGCGCGGCGAGGGTGAACAGAATTGTATAGCCGCAGGGCAGTGTCTGTCGGCACTCTTGGTTGACAGCTCTCGGCGGCCACCGTAACTTGCGTGCGGCAAGGATCAGACCGAAGGAAATGGCCATGAAGTGGAAGACGCCGGTCATCATCGAAATCGCAGTCGGGCTGGAGATCAACGCCTACGCCTGCGCCGAGGTCAAGTAGGCTCATCGTTTTCTGACGCCGGTCGGATCCGGCGAGACGACCGATGCTCGAAGCGGTTGTCCTCGGGTCCGCCGCCGGCGGGGGGTTCCCGCAGTGGAATTCCAACGCGCCGGCATGTCGTAGGGCGCGCGCCAGAGATCGCGTCGCCGCTGCGCGATCGCAGACGTCCCTCGCGGTATCGGCGAACGGGCGCGACTGGTTCATTCTGAACGCCTCGCCGGATTTGCGACTGCAGATCGAGGCAACTGCAGCACTGCACCCCACCGAAGGATTGAGGTCATCGCCGATAGCCGGCGTGTTGGTCCCCGGTGGCGATGTCGACGCGCTCGCCGGGCTACTTCATCTTCGCGAGCGGCATCGCTTTTCGGTTTACGCTCCGGAGCGGGTTCTCGCGGTTATTGCCGCCAACCCGATTTTCCATGTCCTCGCTCCGGATTGCGTCGAACGCGTCGCGCTGCCTCTTGATCGGCCGATCGAGCTCGTGGGGGCTGTGGGTCCCTCCGGGGTTGCGGTCGTCGCGTTTGCCGTGCCGGCCAAAGTCCCTCTCTTTCTCGAAACCGCCGGACAAGACCCACAAATCGCAGAAGAGGGTGATTCAGTGGGTCTCCAGATCATCGACAGCGGGACCGGCAAATCCTTCTTTTTTATCCCCGGTTGTGCGGCAATGACAGACCGGCTGCGCCGGCGCCTCACTGGGAGCGAGCTGGTGTTTTTCGACGGGACTCTTGTGGCGCGACGACGAGATGATCCGGCTCGGCGTCGGCAACAAGACCGGCCTGCGAATGGGGCATATGAGCATGAGCGGCGACGATGGTGCGATCGCCGCCTTCCGCGATCTGGGCGTGAAACGCCGGGTCTTTATCCACATCAACAACTCGAACCCCGTGCTGCTCGACGACTCGCCGGAACGGCAACTCGCCGAAGCCGCCGGCTGGGAGATCGCCTATGACGGGATGGAGGTGAGGCTGTGAGCGCGGCCCTGCTTTCCGGCGCGGAGCTCGAGAATGCCCTGAGGCAGATCGGCGAAGAGCGCTACCATCATCGCCATCCATTTCATCACCTCATGCGCGACGGCAAGCTCAATCGCGGTCAAGTCCAGGCCTGGGCGCTCAACCGTTATTATTATCAGGCCCGCATTCCGGCGAAGGACGCCTATCTGGTCGCCAGGCTGCCGACGCCCGCGCTGCGCCGGGAATGGCGGCGGCGGATCATCGATCATGACGGCGAGAGCGAGGACACCGGCGGGATCGCGCGCTGGCTCAGGCTGACCGACGGGCTCGGGCTCGATCGCGAATTTGTGATCTCGACCAAGGGGCTGTTGCCGGCAACCCGCTTCGCGGTCGACGCCTATGTCAATCTCGTCCGCGACCGGTCGCTGCTCGAAGCGGTCGCCTCGTGCCTCACCGAGATGTTCTCACCCGAGATCATAGCCGAGCGGGTCGAGGGTCTGCTGAAGAACTACGACTTCATCAGCCGCGACACGCTCGCCTATTTCACCCCGCGGCTGACCCAGGCCCCGACCGACGTCGCCTTCGCGCTGGCCTATGTTAAAGAGCACGCCGACACCCCCGAAAAGCAGGCCCTCGTCCTCGACACCCTGCGGTTCAAATGCGACGTGCTGTGGGCGCAGCTCGACGCCCTCTACTTCGCCTATGTCGAGCCGGGACTGACCCCGCCGGGTGCGTTTGTCCCCGGCCGGACGGCCTCATGACCCCCGAGCCGCGCCTATCGGTCGAAGGCGATGCCGTCCTGCGCTTTGCGCCGCATATAAGATTCCGCTTCGACGAGGTCCGGCAGGCTTGGATCGTGCTCGCGCCGGAGCGGCTCATGTTGCCCGACGAGCAGGCTGTCGAAATCCTGCAGCTGATCGACGGGAAACGCGCCGTCGACGACGTCATTGACGAACTCGCCGGTCGCTACGATGCCCCTCGTGACGTCATCGCCGGCGACGTCGTCAAGATGCTGCAGGACCTCGTCGACAAGAAGGTGCTGCGTTTATGACGGCGGTCGAACCGCCACTGGCCCTACTTGCCGAGCTGACCCATCGCTGCCCGCTGCGCTGCCCCTATTGCTCGAACCCGCTCGAACTATCGCGTGCCAGCGCCGAACTCGATACCGAAAGCTGGAAGCGGGTGCTCGGCGAAGCCGCGGCGCTCGGCGTTCTGCAGGTGCACTTCTCCGGGGGTGAGCCGCTCGTCCGGCGCGACCTCGCCGAGCTCGTGCGCCATGCCGCCGAGAGTCGGGCTCTACGGCAATCTGATCACCTCCGGCATTAATCTCGATGCCGGTCGGCTGGCGGCGCTGGTCGAGGCAGGGCTCGAGCACGTCCAGCTCAGTTTTCAGGATGCTGAGATGGTCTCGGGCGACCGCATTGCCGGGCTCGCCGGGGCCCAGGAGGCGAAACGGCGGGCGGCGCGCCTCGTCCGCGAGGCCGGGCTGCCGTTGACGGTTAACGCGGTCGTGCACCGGCAAAACCTCGACCGGCTCGGCGAGATGATCGAGCTGGCGGTGGCGCTGGGCGCCGATCGGCTCGAAGTCGCTCACGTGCAATATTACGGATGGGCGTTGCGCAATCGGGCAGCGTTGCTGCCGAGCCGCGACCAGCTGGACGCCGCCACCGCCGCTGTCGAGGCCGCCCGCGCACGCCTCGCCGGGGTCCTGGTGATCGATTACGTGCTCCCTGACTACTACGCCCATCGCCCAAAGGCCTGCATGGGCGGCTGGGGCCGGCGTTTCCTGAACGTGACCCCGGCGGGCAAGGTGCTGCCATGCCACGCGGCGGAGACTTTGCCCGGGCTCGATTTTCCGACCGTAGCCGAAGCGAGCCTTTCCGACATCTGGTACCGTTCGTCCGCGTTCGAACGGTTCCGCGGGACGGATTGGATGCCCGAGCCCTGCCGTTCCTGCGACCGGCGTGAGATCGACTGGGCGCGGCTGCCGCTGCCAGGCTTTTGCGCTGACCGGCGATGCCGCGCGCACCGACCCGGCTTGCACATTGTCCCCGGACCGCGAGCTGCTCGTCGGCGCCCGCAAGGATGCGGACGAAACCGCGCCCGGATTTGTCTATCGCCAGCATTCCGCCGCGCCGGGCCGATCCCCTCGAGCTCGTCTCATTAACGGAGTAGTGCGTTATCCGCTGCGTACGCTTGTCGCTCGGGTGAATGAACCCGTTCGTCGCGGTGATCCTGATCTGCCTCAACACGAGTCGCCCCGGAGGCGTGCGACGAGACGACCGCCGCCGATGTCTTATCGACCGGCGTCGAGAACGAGCTCTCATGCGTGATGGGCTGGCAGGATGTCGTCGCCCGCTCGGCGCTCGCAGCCGAGATCGGCCGCACCGCTTATGTGAAGACACTGTGCCGGCGCGCGGGTTCCGACCCAAGTAAGCCGGGAGCGCCGAGATAGATGCCGGAGCGGGCACTGGAATGGCGCGTCGAGGAAACCTGCCTCAATGCGTGGCCGGCGCTTCGAGAAGTGCTGCTCGATGGCTGGGTGCTGCGCTTCAGCGAAGGCCTGACGCGTCGCGCCAATTCGGCAAATCCGCTACGGCCGGTTTCACAGGTCGATTTGCGGGCTTGCGAGGCGCTGTATCGGAGATTGGGCCTGCCGACGATAATTCGAGTGCTGTCGCTGATCGATCCTTCGGTCGACGATCGCCTTGCGAAAGCCGGCTACACCGGAGAGGGCGAAAGTTGTGTGCTCTATGGTCCGATCGAAGACATCGAGGCGGCACGAGACCCGGATGTAGGGCTACTCGACGAGCCGACCCCTGAGTGGTTCGGCGCGATGGCGGCGCTGCAGAATCATTCGAGCGAGCAGGCCGCGACTTATCGGCGGATCGTCGGTCAGCTCGCCATTCCGGCTGCCTTTGCCGCGCTGTCGGATGAGGGAGGTATCGTTGCCCTCGCCTATGGCGCGTTGCACAACGGCTTGCTTTGCTATGAGTTGGTAATCACCGACCGTCGTCCGGCGAAGGCGGGGTTGGGGCCGTCGGATCGTCAAAGCACTGGCGGCCTGGGCCAGGGACCAGGGGGCCGTCGGCGTTTGCCTCGAAGTGGAAGCCCACAATGCGCCGGCGCGGGCCCTATACGATGCCGTCGGATTGAAGACGGAACTCTACCGCTATCATTACCGGCGCGAACCGGTCTAACCCGGTTGTGACAAAGATGTGAGCGTGACACGCGCGGTCTAGGCTAGCCCGCGCGTAATGGTATTATGGAGGCTCGTAGTAACAACCGAGCTATAGAATATGAGCGCTGTAGAACTCTGCCTCAATCCGAGCGACCTGCCGCGGGAGATGGGCGCGATGCGGGTGTGGCTGGACCAGCACCGTTTTGAGCCTTCCGCCTTTTCGTGCCGTGACGTTGATGATGGAGTGCTCGTTTCTCTCGAGTTCAAGATTGCTAATCAGGCCGCACGCTTTCGCCGAACGCTTCGGCGGTCGAGCCGATGCCACCTCGGAGCTGACGCCATTGACCCTCGATGCGGGAGTGTCGAGCCGCTGGCGTCATCGGCTGAATTCCCTCCCGCGTCCGGCTTGCGAGGGAGGGAACCGAAAGGGCGCGCTTAGACGACCCCTTGCTTGCGCAGCGCCTCGACCTCCGCGGCGTCCAATCCGAGCCACTCGTCGAACACCTCGACGGTGTGCTCGCCCAGCAATGGCGCGGGTTTGATCGGCGGCGGGGCGCCGTCGAAGCGCACCGGCCAGGTCGGCATCGTCATCTGCCAATCGCCGTGCTGCACGGTCTGCAGGATACCGCGCTTTGCGAAGCTCGGCTCGTTCGTCAGCTCCATCGAATTGAAGACGGCTCCGGCTGGCACACCCGCGCCGCTGATCTGCGCCATCGCCTCCTGCTTGGTGCGCTCGCGCGTCCAGGTGGCGATGATCTCGTCGACCTCCGCCTCGTGCTCGACGCGGGCCGCCGCGGTGTCGTAGCGCGGATCGCCGATCAGGTCTTCGCGGCCGATCAGCTTCAACAGGCGCGGCCAATGCTCGGGATTGGCGCGGCTGGTGAGCAGATAGACGTAGTCGTTGGGGCCGCCCGGCTTGCACGGAAAAATACCATGAGGGGGATTGCCGCCGGCCGGCTGCCGCTGTGCCGGCTTCCCGGTCTGTGCCTGCCTGATGAACATGCCGCGGCTGTAATGCATGACCGAATCCTGCATTGCCGCCTGCAGCCGCCGGCCCTTGCCCGTCGATGCCCGCTGAAAGAGCGCGCTGACGATGCTGAATGCGAGCAGCATGCCGGTGCCGGTGTCGCCGATCGTCGGCCCCGGCTTGATCGGCTTGCCGTCGCGCTCGCCGGTAATGCTCATTGCGCCGCCGCAAGCCTGCGCGATCGGGTCGAAGCACAGACCCTTTTCGTAAGGGCTGCCCGCACCGAACCCCTTCACTTGCGCATAGATGATGCGCGGGTTGAGGGCGCTGACGACGTCGTAGCCGAGCCCGAGCCGCTCGACCGCGCCGGGCGCAAAATTCTCGGTGAAGACATCGGCTTTGCGAGCCATGTCCTTGACCAGCGCCAAGCCGCGTTCGGATTTGAGGTTGACGGTGATCGACTTCTTGTTGGCGTTGTACGCCATGAAATAATACGGGTCCGCGACGCCGCGGCGGCCGGCTTCACCGCCCTTCGGGGGCTCCACCTTGACGACTTCGGCGCCCATCCAGGCGAGCGCTTCGGTGCAGCTCGTCCCGGCCTCGAACTGGGTCAGATCGAGGACCTTGATGCCGGCGAGACAGTTCGGCGATACGGCGTTTCCATCCATTTCTTGACTCCTGAAGACTTACTCCCTCAGATGCAGGGCAGTTTCGCCGAGCCTCAGTTCATCCCTTCCTGCTGCAGGGCGCGCTGCACTGCCGGACGCGACATCATGCGCTCGAAATGGGCGGCACAATTTTTCGGCAATTGGATGCCCGCCCGCTTCGCTCGCCCAATATTCCACATAAAACAGCGCGGCGTCGGCGATCGAAAACTCGCCCGCGAGATATTGCTTGCCTTCGAGCTGCTTGTCGATCAACGCGAACCCCTTCTCGGCGTTCTCGCGGCCGGTCGCCTTCACCGCCTCGTGATCCGATTGGGACGGAGCGAAACGGTCGGTGCGGAAAATCCGCGTAAAGCCCTGGGAGTGAATGGTGCCGACGATGTATTCCATCGCCTCCATCGCCCGCGTGTCGGCTTCCTCGTCTTTCGGGATCAAATTCGCCTGCGGGTTCTGGCGAGCGAGCCAGCGGGCGATGACCGGAAACTCGGTGAGGATCGAGCCATCGTCGCGCTCGAGCGTCGGAACCTTCGCTTTTGCGTTGACCCCGGTGAAGGGCGGCTTGAATTGCGCGCCGTCGCGCAGGTTCACCGGCTCGGTCTGGTACGGCTTGCCGATCTCTTCGAGCAGCACGTGGATGCCGATCGAGCAGGCGCCGGGCGCATAGTAGAGCTTCATCGCGGATTCCTCGTCTGGTTGAAAGGCCGTGATGGGAGGGGCAGATTTACCACGTGGGATGCAGAGCGGCGAAGCATGTTGGGTTTGCGCGCTTGGATTGCGGGGCTGTTGCTCGCCGCGGCAACAGGCACTCCAACCGCAGCGCGCGAGCCCGATAGCGTCGTGGCCGTCGAGCCGGGCGGCCCGGGCGTGCTGACCAAGTGCCGCGACTGGCTCGTTACCACCTCCTGCAATAGCGTATCACCACATCAACTTGCCGCCGCGGATCGCGGTCGGCGACACGATTTCCGTCTCATTCGGCAGCCGTCCGAAGGAGTTTCGGTTTTTTGTCGCGCGGATTGCGCAAAAGGGCCGCCATTGCGCGATCTTCAGCGAAGCCGACGGCGATCGGCACCAGATGGACAAGATCAACGTCGCCCCGTGCTATCGGGCGAGCACGGGGCGTTGAGGGCAGGTCTAGTCAGATAATCCCTTCGGCGCGCAGCGCCTCGACTTCCGACGCGCCAATGCCGAGCCAGCCGCCGAGGATTTCGGCGTTGTGCTGTCCGAGCAGCGGCGACGGCTTCACCTTGGCCGGCGCCCCGTCGAAGCGCACCGGCCAAGCCGGCATCTTCACCTTGCCGGTCGTCGGATGCTCGATCGTCTGCATGATGCCGCGTTCGGCGAGCGAAGAATCGTTCATCAATTCCAGTGTGTCGAACACCGCACCGGCCGGCACGCCGGCCTCGCCGATGATCTTCATCGCCTCTTCCTTGGTGTGCTGGCGCGTCCATTGGGCGATGATCTCGTCAACCTCGGCCGCGCGTTCGCTGCGGGCCTGATTGGTGTCGTAGCGCGAGTCGCCGACCAGGTCGTCGCGGCCGATCGCCTTCAACAGCCGCGTCCAATGCTCCGGATTGGCGCGGCTGGTAAAGACATAGACGTAGTCGTTGGGGCCGCCGGGCTTGCACGGGTACAAGGCCGAAGGCACGAGCCCGCCGGGCTGGGACCGGTCGCTGCCGCCGCGCAGCTGGGCCTGGCCGCTCAGCTGGGTGCGCGAAAACGGCACGCGCATGTAATGGATCATCGCGTCCTGCATCGCGACCTGAAGCCGCTGTCCGTTGCCGGTGCGGTCCCGCTTGCGCAGCGCGGCGAGGATGCTGATCGCCATCAGCATGCCGGTGCCGGTGTCGCCGAAGGACGGGCCCGGCTTGACCGGCGGCCGGTCGCCATAGCCGGTGACGCTGGTCGGGCCGCCCGCCGCCTGCGCGATCATGTCGAAGGCAAGGTTTTTCTCGTACGGGCTGCCGGCGCCAAAGCCCTTGACCTGGCAATAGATAATCGCCGGGTTCAACTCCTTGACGGCATCATAGCCGAGCCCGAGCCGCTCGATCGTGCCGGGCGCCATGTTCTCAACCGTGATATCGGCCTTTTTCAGCAGGTCCTTGACGATCTCGAGCCCGCGCGGCGATTTGAGATTCAGGGTTACAGATTTCTTGTTGGCGTTGAACTGATGGAAATACCAGGGATCGTCGTCGGGTTGCCCGGGCCGCAACCGGCGGCCGGGATCGCCCCGTCCCGGGTTCTCGATCTTGACAACCTCGGCGCCGAGCCAAGCGAGCGCCTCGGTGCAGGAAGGACCGGCCTCGAATTGCGTGAAATCAACGACCCGCACGCCTTCGAGACAATCCAGCTCCACGCCACTGCCATCCATCTCTGTTCACTCCTCCCGTCTGTAGATCTGTAGGGTGGGTTGAGCGCAGCGAAACCCACCGGCACGTCCAGACATGATGGGTTTCGCTCCGCTCAACCCATCCTACCGTCTAATCGCCGCCGCGTTCGAGCGCTTCCTCGATGCGTTTCGGGTCGACACGGATCTCGACCCCCGCTCGTTCCTGCTGCAGAACCATCGGCGAGCGCGAGTTGCGGTCACCCCAGCCGCGGTTGAGCGCCTCGCTGAGTTCAGCCAGCGCCAGATTGGCGACCCGCATCGGTACGTTGAAATCGCGGCCGAGCTGAGTGGCGAGCGACATGTCTTTGTGGGCGAGCCGCAATGCGAAGGCTGCAGGCTCGTATTTGCCGGGCAGGAATTGGTCGATCAGGCCGTCGAAGGTGCGCCGGCGTCCTCCGGCGCCGTCGCGCACCGCTTCCCAGAGCGCCAGCGGCTCGACCCCGGCCTTGACGCCGACCGTAAACATCTCCGCGAGCGCGGTCTGGATGCAGTAGCCGGCGCCGTTGTGCACGAGCTTGGCGACGGAGCCCGCGCCGATCGGGCCGACATAGCGCGCCTTGTCGCCCATCGCGTCGAGGACGGGCTTGTAGCGGTTGAAGATCTGCTCGTCGCCGCCGACCCACAGCGCGAGCTTACCGGTCCGAGCGCCCCGCGGCCCGCCGCTGACCGGGGAATTGAGCATGTAGACATCGCGCTCGGCGAAGGCGGCATTGATCTTGCGCACCATCGTCGGCGAATTTGTCGACAGGTCGAAATAGGCTTTGCCGCGGCTCATCCCCGAAAGCAGACCGTTATCGCCCAGCGCCACGGCCTCGACCTCGGGCGGTCCGGGCAACGAGGTGAACACGACTTCCGACGCCTCGGCGACCGCGCGCGGGCTGTCCGCCCAAACGGCGCCGGCGGCGAGATAGGGTTCGGCAGCGGCACGACGCAGATCGTGAACCACCAGATCATGCCCGGCCTTTTGCAGGTTGGCGGCCATGCCGGACCCCATCATCCCCAACCCGATGAACCCTATCTTCATCTCGCCCTCCCGCAGTCAGATGCCGATATCGGCCGGCATTATTTCTTCTCGAACACGTCCTTGGCGACGAGGGCCGCGGTCATCGCCGCCGGCCAGCCGGCATAAAAGGCGAGATGCGTGATCACTTCGCTGAGCTCGTTCTTGGTGAGGCCGTTGTCGAGCGCCCGCTGCAGATGACCGACGAGCTGCTTTTCGCGGCCGAGCGCGATCAAAGTCGCGCAGGTGATCAGGCTGCGGTCGCGCTTCGAGAGACCGGGACGCTCCCAGACTTCGCCGAACAGCACCCTTTCACTGAGGTCGATCAGCCCCGGCACGATGTTGCGAACCTGCTCGCGGGCCGCTGATGGTTGCGATTGCGCCATGGTTTCCTCCTCTTCGATGCAGCACTCCAGAGCCTAGCACGCGCCTCCATGCCGGCGGCTATAATTTCCTGACATCTCACCCCTGCATCAGCCCGGAACCGGTTTCAACCGCGAAGTCGGATCAGCACGCGAGGAGTTGCGTTCGTCAAATATGGGACAGCCGCGTCCCGAACGGAAACTGCCGGCGAACTGCGCGGAGATCCCCTGCAGCCCGGATCACACACCAAAGATGGATTTGGAAAAGCTTCAATACCTCCCTCTCGCCCTGCCGCACTTCTCGTTGCTGGCGTTGATCTTTATCGCCCTCGTCGCATGGATCGAAGTGCAGGCGTTGCGCTCGGCCTATCTGAGCATGGGCTTGGGCCCTCACGCCGCACTGCTTCTATTGTTGGCCTCCCTGGCCGGCAGCTACTTGAATATCCCGGTGGCAACGCCTGCCTGGGGAGCAGATCGTCTCAGGGCAGGAGATCTGGTACTTCGGCATGCATTATGTGATCCCGGAGGTGATCAACCGGCCCGGTACGGTGATCGCCGTCAATGTCGGCGGCGCATTGATCCCGGGATTGCTCTCTATTTTCCTGTACGTCACGAAACCGATTATGGATCAGCGCGATTATCGCCACCGTAGTGGTGGCGGCGGTGTGCCATTGGCTTGCCCGTCCGGTTCCTGGCCTCGGCATCGCGCTTCCGGTTTTCGTCCCCCCGCTTTCGGCAGCGGCCGTCGCCTTGCTGCTGTCGCGCAGGCATGCGGCGCCGCTCGCCTATATCAGCGGCTCGCTCGGCACGCTGATCGGAGCCGATCTTCTCAACCTGGACAAGGTACAAGGGCTGGGGGCACCGATCGCTTCGATCGGCGGGGCCGGAACCTTCGACGGAATCTTTCTGACCGGCATCATGGCGGTGCTGATCGCAAGTATTTTCGCACCGTCGGAGAGACCGGACGATCGGGCGAGGTTCGAAGGAACCCACCACCGAGCTTGAAGCACTCTCACGCTATGCCGCGTAATTTTGGCCGCTACAGTAGCATTGCTGGTAAGTCTGATGGGGCGACGTTTCCCGACGCGCAACGGAACGCCCGGATCGCCTGCGCCAGTTGCTCGCTTCCGCTGGAGAACGGGGCCCAATAAACCGGGCTCGACACCGGGAAGATCATGTGCCATCGCTCGCGCTCCGCCGGAACGTCCGTGATCAGCGAATAAAGGTGGTCGAGGCTCGGCAGATCGATCCGCGGCAGGCTCCATTGCCGAGTAAAGGTGTACTCCGCCCGCCATTCCGGCGGTACGCCTCCGGCGGCGGTCGTCGCCTGCGGTAAATTCGTCAGATCATAGGTCGTCTGATCGAGAATATCGCCCGCGGCATCGATAGCTACGAAGTCCGAAAAGCCGGATTCTGGCCAAAAATCGGGCTCACCGCCGGCGTGATCAGCGCAAACCCATAGCGGCCTCTCGGCGTCGCCGATCAGGCGGAAATCGTCCATGTGAGTATGGCCGGCGAAGCTGGCGATGACGGTATCGGCATAGCGCTTCAGGAGAGCGAGGAAAGCCCCGGCATAGGTCTGATCCCACATCGGGATCATCGTGCCCGGGCAAGCGCCTTGCCGCAGCGTCGCATAGCCGTCGATACCCGGCGGGATGTGATAAAGGAGCCAGACCCGCTCCTGGGCCTCCTTTGCCGCCGCGAGCTCGGCTTCGAGCCAGGCGAGCGTTGCCCGCCCCGGATCTCCGTCGGCCGCTGACCCGCAGGCGTTGCGATAATGGACCGAGAGGAAATTGGTGTTCGTCGACAACACCCGGATGCCGTCGACTCGGGCGCTGTAATTGCCGTAGCCCTGCCAATCACGATCGAAACCCGGTCCGCCGGCGCTGCCGACGAGCCGGC
The DNA here is from genome assembly GCA_963700195.1 of uncultured Alphaproteobacteria bacterium. GTDB lineage: Bacteria > Pseudomonadota > Alphaproteobacteria > ATCC43930 > CGMCC-115725 > AP-15. The sequence goes on along the minus strand of CAVOWQ010000003.1, from coordinate 430,284 downwards.
GCAGAATTGGGAGCGTGTCAGCGAGAAACGGCCCACCGGGCTGCAGTTCATAGTCGCCGCACTCCTCGTCGTTGTTGCCGAGCGCCGGAAGGATCGGCGTGGCCGGAAAATTCTGCTCGAGCTGTTGCCCGAGGAACTGCATCGTCTTTCGCACAAAGACGCGATAGGCGGCATCCGAATGGTCCTTCGCCGCGGCGTCGAATTCCGGGCGGAAGCCGTGTGCGAGGAAATCTCCGGATATCAGCACGAAGCCCGGCTTCGGCAGTGTCTCCGACATTTGTCGCAGAGCAGAGCGGAGCAGCATCCAATTGCTGTCCCGCCCGTATCGGCCGAGGCTGCGGTCACCGGAGCCATCGAGCACCGCGCTCCATTGTTCGGGCTCCGCGGCGGCCAACTGGTCGACCAACCGCGGATCCGCCATCGGGTCGAAATGCAGATCCGACATCACCAGGACTTGTCCAGCAATCGCCGGCGCCGCCTGCTGCCCGCTCGCTGTTCCGCAGAGTTGCAATGCTAGCGCACGCCGCCGCCCCGTAACGGAAGGCCACCGAGAGACGGGCCCGAAATTCGGGTAATATCACGTCGCTCTTTGGAAGGCTGGAACCGGCTATTTGATCGTGTCCGCTCCTGCCTTGGCGACCTGGCCGTCCTGTTGCGCGGTTCCGCCGCTGGCGCCGATCGCGCCGACGATTTTTCCGCCCGAGACTAGGGGAAGCCCGCCCTCGATCGGTGTCGCGCCGCGCAACGCCAGGATGGCCGTGCGGCCGCCGGCGAGCGCGTCCTCGAAGACCTTGCTGGGCCGCCGGAACAGGGCGGCGGAGCGGGCCTTGTCGACGGCGATCTCGACCGATCCCAGCTGGGTGTTGTCCATACGCTCGAAGTAGATCAGAAACCCGCCATGGTCGACGATCGCAATGGCATTGGGCGCGGCGCCGATCTTTTTGACCTCCTCGACGGCTGCCGCCGCGGCCTTCTTCGCATCGTCGAGACCGATCGGCGCGCCATAGGGCAGCGGCGGCGGAGCCGAGGTCGGAGGCGGAGCCTGAGCTCCGGCCGGACCGGCCCAGGACAGCGCCACCAATACGAGCAGCAGACGCAGGGTTTTCGACATGAGGTCCTCCGGCTTCAGAGCGGGTCCCAGGAGAAAACATCACCAGAGCGGTCGAGCGGCATGAACGAGGATTGCAGTGCCGGCAGGGCGTGCTCGGCAATGGCCTCCGGGGTCCAGCCGTCGGCCCGATGCAGGCTGCGGATCGGACGCGGCGAGCTGAACAGATAAATTTCGTTCATCCGCGTGCCGAACACCTGGCCCGTCACGTCCCGCGCCGCGTCGGAGGCGAGAAACACCGCCATCGGCGCATTCTTGTCCGGCGTCATCTGCTGAATTTTGGCGACGCGCGCCCGCTCCTCTTCGGTGCGGGCCGGGATCGACTGGGTCATGCGGCTCCACGCCCAGGGCGACAGACAATTAGAGCGCACGTTGAAGCGTTTCATGTCGATCGCGATCGCTTTGGACAGCGCGGTGATGCCGAGCTTTGCCGAGGCATAGTTGGCCTGGCCCATATTGCCGATCAGCCCCGAGGTGCTGGTGATGTGAACGTAAGCGCCGCTCTCCTGCTTGCGGTACTGGTCGGCCGCCGCACGGCTGACAAAGAAGCTGCCGTTGAGGTGGACCGAGATCACGGCGAGCCAATCCTCGGCAGTCATGCGGTGAAAGATTTGATCGCGCAGCACGCCGGCATTGTTGACGACGATATCGAGCCCGCCGAAATGGTCGAGCGCGGCCTGAACGATCTTTTGCGCCGAACTCCATTCGGCGACGGAATCGGTGCTGATGGCGGCTGCCCCGCCGCCTTGCTCGATCAGCTGCTTGGTCTCCTCGGCCGGTGTGGCCGACTGGCCTTCGCCGGACAGCGAAGCCCCGACATCGTTGATCACGACCTTGGCGCCGGCACGCGCCATCGCGATTGCGATCTCCCGCCCGATGCCGCCGCCAGCACCGGTGACGATCGCGATTTTGCCTTCCAACATGCCGGCCATGGCGTGCTCCTCCCCACGATGATCTCGGCGACCCGCGCTCGATCAAACGACTAACACTGGGGGCCGGTCAACTCGGACGTGATCCCGCTTGACTCAGCCGCAGGGCGAGGTCCGACTCCCTGCCGACGCTCGAGGAGAGGCCTGCATGATCGCCATTCGCGCGCTCGACGGAACCGAGGTCGCCGTCAATGAGCATTCCGTCACCCTGGTCGCCGGCCCCTACCCGCACGATCTCGGCCCTCACACCTATGTGCACGGCGTCGATCGCGGGGTGCTGGTGACGGCCGAGGATGCGGCGGCGCTGGTAGCCCGGCTGGGAGTCGATCCGCCATTGGTGAAGCTGACGCGACCCGATGCATCGCCGGTGTGGGTCAAGAGATCCGCCGTCAGTGAGATCCGGCCGCCACTGGCGACGGAACAGCCGGCCGGAGGGGCGGTGAAGGCAGTGGTCTTTATTGGCGATCTTCACCAGGCGGTGCGCGAGGACGTGCAGACCGCCATGAGCATTCTCAACCCTCCGGCCGCGAATGTCTGAGCGCACAGCGGGCTCCCGATCCTGCTGAACGATCCGGCCGCCGAGACGATTTTCGCACCGGCGACGGCGGCGGGACGCGCTGCTGTCGCAGTGCTGCGCATCTCGGGGCCGGATGCCCGCAGAGCGGTGACGCTGCTCGCGGGCGGCATGCCGCCTCCGCGGGTCGCGCAGCGGCGGCGCCTTGTCGATCCGCAGAGCGGAGACGCGCTCGATGAGGGGCTCGTTCTGTGGTTCCCCGCGCCGCGGAGCGCGACCGGCGAGGATGTGGCGGAACTCCATCTGCACGGCAGCCGCGCCGTGCTCGCTGCCGTCATGCAGGCGCTCGCCCGGCTCGGGCTGCGGCTCGCGGAGCCCGGCGAATTCACCCGCCGCGCCTTCCTCAACGGCAAGCTCGATCTGTTGCAGGCCGAAGCGATCGCCGATCTCGCCGCGGCCGAGACCGAGGCGCAGCGCCGCCAGGCAATGCGGCAGCTCGGCGGCGAACTGGGTGACGTTTATCGTGGCTGGCGCGATCGTCTGACCCGCATCCTCGCCCACCTCGAGGCGGCAATCGATTTTCCGGACGAGGACCTTCCCCCGGAAATCGAGGATCGCATCCTTGGTGAGACCGAGGGGCTGGTCGCCGAAATCGAGCGTCACCTGGCCGACGGGCATCGCGGCGAAAGACTGCGCGACGGCATCGACGTCGCGATCGTCGGCCCCCCCAATGCCGGAAAATCCAGTCTCCTGAACCGGATTGCGCGTCGCGACGTGGCCATCACCTCGCCGGTCCCCGGCACCACGCGGGATGTGATCGAAGTCGCGATCGATCTCGGCGGCTACCCCGTCGTGCTCGCCGACACCGCCGGGCTGCGCGACAGTGCGGATGCGATCGAGCAGGAAGGCAAGCGTCGAGCGGTGCAGCGGGCCGAGCAAGCCGAAATCCGGCTCTTCGTTTTCGATATCGCGCATCCCGCAGACGCCGCCGGCGCGTCGGCTTGGCCCGGAGCCGACACGATCCTGGTCGCCAACAAAATCGATCTCGTGCCGTTGCCGGATACCGATTTCTCAACCGCGGCGTTGCCAGTCTCGGCATTGACCGGCGAAGGTATCGACAAATTGCTGGCAGTGCTCGGCGAGCGGGTCGCGCAAACCTACCGCATCGAAGCCCCGGTGCTGACCCGGGCGCGTCACCGCCAGGCGCTCGAAGAAGCCGCGGCATCGTTGCGGCGATCGTTCTTCGCCGACTTGCCCGAGTTGCGGGCGGAAGACCTCCGTCTTGCGCTGCGCAGCCTCGGCCGCATCACCGGCGCGGTCGATGTCGAAGACCTGCTCGACGTGATCTTCCGCGACTTCTGCATCGGTAAGTAACCTACCCGGTTGCCGACTGCCTGGGCGAACCGGCCGCGCCGGTCCCGAGCCCCCTGTTCCCCCTGTTTTATCAGGTCGAGATCAGGCATCGGCAACGTCCGTTCAATCGCTACCCCGCACCCGCTCCACGGGTGCCATGCCTCGGACAGTACAATGTGATTATGGCAATTGCATGGCTATCTATTTGCCAAATCCACGCCGACAACATCGGCAATTATGACGCTGTCGTCGCGGCGGCCAATGCCACAGCGGCCTCCGTGGTGAGCAGGAGGAAGGTGAACGTTTCCTGCAGATAGAGGCGGACGGCAGTATCGGTATGGCTCAAATAGCCGATGGAGATGTCCTGGCCGATATGCAGGTCAAAGTCACCCCCGCGGGTCGTCAGGACAAAGGCCCCGGTGATTGCCGGGGCCCAAATGATCTCGCCTTCGACGATCCGTCTCAAGTGCTCCAGTACCGGATACCCGTAGTCTCTGGCTTCGGCGACAGCGGTGTACTCGTCGGCGCCCAGCAGTACCGAATAGGGTCCGTTGACGCCAACGAGACGCAACTGGCTCAAGGCATGGGCGATGGCGTCAGGATAGTTGCGAACATCGGCCGGCAGAGCCTCGATCGGGTTGCTGGTCCCCTGACGGATGCCTTGAATGCCACCCGCCGCATAGCCCTCGAAGATCGCGCCGTCTTCGGCAAAGGCGATCTTTTTGACGGCGTCCTTTGCCGGCTGCCAGTCAGAAATCATTGGCGCCGCGCTCGACGTCGTCGATCATCTGGCGGTCCAGCTCGAACGGCACGCGCAGCTCGACCAGCGCCCTGACCTCGCGCTGCCGGGCGAGAATGCCATCACTCGGCGCAGCGATACTCCGCAGATGCCCAGTGCCGACGGCGGAAAGGGCAACGCTGCTCGGCCCGTGGAGGTCGACTACTCGACGGGCGGCGAGATAGCGCTTCAGGGTGCGCGCCGCCTCCTCCTCGATCTGGGCCCACGCCGCGTCGGAGATCGGGGCCAGCTCGCGGTGCAGATTGTTCATGATCGAGGTTTTCCTTTCAGAGAGCCGATGCCGAGCGAACCATCCGGCGCCGGCAAGGTGGATTGTGAAGGCTCGTCCGCGGACGCTAAGGCAGAAGGTTCCGCTGCCGCGTCGGGCGTCACCTCGTCCAGGAACGTCGCAGACGGCACAAAGAACAGGTTGCCGGTGACGGCCCGGCTGAAGTTCAGAACGCGGTCGTAATTGCCCGGTGGCCGGCCGACGAACATGTTCTCCAACATCTGCTCAATCGTCCGGGGCGATCGGCTATAGCCGATGAAGTACGTCCCGAACTCGCCCTGCCCTGCCCGGCCAAACGGCATGTTGTCGCGGACGATCTTGATCTCCTTGCCGTCTTCGATGATCGTGTTCAGCGAATTGTGCGCATAGGCTGGTCTGATCGTTTCGTCGATCTCGATATCCGACAATTTGCTGCGGCCGATGATGCGTTCCTGCGCCTCGGTCGGCAGCGCATTCCATCCGGCCAGATCGTGCAGGTACTTCTGTACGATGACGTAACTGCCGCCGGCGAAACCGGGATCTTCGTCGCCGATCACCGTGGCGTCGACAGCCTCCTGGCCCGTGGGGTTCTCCGTACCGTCGACAAACCCCAACAGGTCGCGGCTGTCGAAATAGCGAAAGCCGTGCACCTCGTCGACCGGTGTTACGGCCTCTCCGAGCTGCGCCATGATCTGCGACGCCAATTCGAAGCACAAATCCATGCGCCCAGCGCGGATATGAAACGACAGGTCGCCGGGTGTTGCGACTGCGCGGCGCGGACCGGCGCGGATCTCGCGAAACGGATGCAGCTCTGCCGGCCGCGGCTCTCCGAAGAGCCGGTCCCACGCCTCCGACCCGATCGCCATGACGCAAGAGAGGTTTTGATCGGGTTCGCGAAACGCGATAGCCCGCAAAAGCCCGGTGAGCTTCCCGCACAGCGATCGCACGTTCGTGCAACTGTCGATGCCGGGGTTGATTGTTACGACCAGAAAGATCGCGGCGCTGGTCAGCCGCGTTGCTACTGGCTGTGGGATCGGGCGCGAACGCTCCGCCACTCCGGGCGTGGTCATCGGATCGGACTCCAATTGGTGATGCGCCCCGACGAAGCGGCGCTGCCTGCGAAATTTAAGGGGGTGCTGCGATCGTTATACCAAGCGAGAATACCATTTGGGCTGTTTTCTGCGAGCCGTGGAATCGTGCTCGATCGACCTGACATTGCAGGTACGGGCGATGTCGTCCAATGTTTGCCCGGTTGCAGCGCTGGATCGTCTCGGGGTTTTGTCAGCTATGAGAGGTGCTGCGGGATGCGTCCGACCCGGACGGTCTGGGTTTTCGTCTGCCCGGGACCCGTAGCTGCCCTTCGCGACCACCTCGGCGAGGGCCGAGACAGATGGATCAGCGGCCCGGTGAGCCGCGCCGAAGCGCAGCAAAGGCGGGCGAGTAGAGATGGCGCACTGTCCCGTAGCGGGGGAATGTTTCCGCTGCCCGGGAGAAACTGTAATTGCAATTTATTCCCCCTGAAGCAAAAAATTCTCCAAGAAAATTATTCGGGCTCTTAAGGAAGAACTCCCTTATCTCGCCGTTTTGGAGCTCGACGGCGTAGTTGCCGCCAATATTGGAGATAAAGATGCTAAAGTTCTCGCGACTGCCCATGGGGCTGTTGGCGTTGACTATTGCTGGGCCGGTGATGGCTCAGCCAGCGATGAGAGCTACTCCCAGCACCACCTCGCCCTCATCGACTACGGCGCCGGCGGTCACGGCGGCGCCAAAGGCGCCGTCCGCCGATGCGCGGAGCACGGCCGCTGCGCCGAAAATGGGCACGGTCGACATCAATAGTGCGACTGCGGCCGAGCTCAAGATGCTCCCCGGTGTCAGTGACAGCGACGCCACCAAGATCATCGAGGGCCGCCCCTACAGCGACAAGACCCAGCTCGTCTCGAAGAAGGTCGTCTCCGAGCCGACCTTTGAAAAGATCAAGGACCACGTGGTCGCCAGGCAATCGAGGTCTTAAGGCCCCGACCATCTGCAGTGGTTTGGCAGGGTCACGCGCATTGGCCGCGACTCTGCCGGCCCTTCAACCGGATTGTGCCGCCGCTAGGCCGCGCTGCTGCAACAACGCAGCGATCCTTGGCTCGCGCCCGCGGAACGCGCAATAAAGCTCCATCGGGTCGCGCGTGTCGCCGGCGCTGTAAATCGCCTTGAGCCGCGCGGAGAGCTCGGGATCGAAGGCGTTGCCCACCTCGGTAAAGGCGGCGAAACCGTCGGCGTCCAGCACTTCAGCCCAGAGATACGCATAGTATCCGGCTGCATAGCCGCCCCCCGCGAACAGATGCTGGAAGTGCGGCAGGCGGTGGCGCAGCCCGATTTCCTTGGGTACCGCCATCCGGTCCAGGAAATCCCGCTCGAATCGGGCCGGGTCGAGGGGCTCGGTCGCCGCAGCGCGGTGCAGATCGAGGTCGATCAGGGCGGCGGCGGTGTACTCCACTGTGGCGAAGCCCTGATTGAAGTTCCGCGCAGCGAGAAGCCGGCGCAGCAGATCCTCGGGTAGCGGCTCTCCAGTCCGGTAATGGCGGGCGTAGGTCCGCAATGTTTCCGGCACCGACATCCAATGCTCAAAGATCTGGGACGGAAACTCGACAAAGTCGTGGCGCACCGCGGTGCCGGATTGCGAGCGGTAGCGTGCCCGGCTCAGCAATGCATGCAGCCCGTGGCCGAGTTCGTGAAACAATGTTTTGGCGTCGTCGAAGCTCAACAGGGTCGGTTCGCCCGCAGCCACATCGCCGCGAGCAAAATTATTGTTGTTGACGACGATCGGCGCCACCGGCTCGTCCATGTTCTCCTGATCGCGGTAGCGGCTCGACCAGGCGCCCGACCGCTTGCCGGGCCGGGCAAAATTGTCGTGCATGAAGAGACCGACATGGCCGCCGGATTCGTCGCGAACCTCCCAGACCCGGACATCGGGATGATAGACCGGGAGATCGTCGCGCTCGGTGAAGGTCAGGCCGAAAAGGCGACCGGCAGTGTCGAACGCCGCCTGCACCATGTTGTCGAGCACGAAATACGGCTTGATGTCCGCCTCGTCGAGGTCGTACCGGGCCTGCCGGACCTTTTCCGCGTAGAACCTCCAGTCCCAGGGCTCGATCGGCTCGTTGAGACCCTCGTCGCGGGCCACTGCCTCGAGCTCCGCCCGCTCGTCCCGTGCCTTGGCTTTGGCCGGCCCCCAGACCTGCAACAGCAACCGCTCGGCCGCCGCGCTGGTCTTGGCCATCGTGTCATCGAGGCGGTAGTCGGCAAAGTTTTTATAACCGAGCAGCTGCGCCTGCTCGGCGCGCAGGGCTAAAATCTCGCGGATGATCGGCGCATTGCCGCTGGCGTCGCCGTTTGCACCGCGCGCGGTCCATGCCTCCCAGAGCGCGCGGCGGAGATCGCGGCGGGACGAAAAAGTGAGAAACGGCTCGACCGCAGAGCGCGACAATGTCACGGCATAGCGGCCCGCTATTCCGCGCTCCTCTGCGGCCTGCGCCGCCGCGGCTTTGGCAAATCCCGGGAGTCCGTCCAGATCCGTCTCGTCCAGGACGAGTTGCCAGTCCTGCTCGTCGTGCAGCACGTTCTGTCCGAACGCCGTGTGCAAACTCGCCAGGCGCTCGGAAATCGCCGCCATGCGCTCTTTCTGCGCGGGGTTCAAAAGTGCCCCGCTGCGCACGAAACGGAGGTAATAGCGCTCGATCAGGCGCAATTGGTCGGGATCCAGCCCGAGGCTCGCGCGCCGTGCATGGAGGTCAACAATGCGCGCAAACAAGGCAGGGTGCAGGGCAATGCGGATCTGGTGCTGGGCAAGCCGTGGCGCGTAATCCCGAGCGATTGCCTCGATGGCGTCGTCGGTATTGCTCGCATCGAGGTTGAAGAACACTCGGCTGACCCGCTCGAGCAAACGGCCGCTGCGCTCCAATGCCTCGATCGTGTCGGCAAAACTCGGCGGCGCGGTGGAACTCGCGATCGCGGCGATTTGGGCGATCTGCTCCTCCATCCCGCGATCGAATGCCGGCGGGAAATGCTCCGGCCGAATACGATCGAACGGCGGCATGCCGAACGGCGTGGTCCAGCTTTCTAAGAACGGGTTGTCGGTCATTCCACTCTCTGAAGCAATTCCGCTCGCCGTCATGTTTGGCGCGCAGTTGTCTTGGTCCAGAGAGGACCGGCTAAATACACGGCCGAGAAAAGCGCGTTTAGATCAAAAAGGAGCGTGCGCGCGCTCGGTACCGGCGTCTTTCGCTAGCATCGATGAGAATTCATCGAGCGTGCTGCAGGCCACCATCGGGCCGGCGAAACTCCGGGCGCGAGATCTGATTTCGACTTTGCGAGCGTAATGTGCGTCTTCGATGCGCCGATAGGAGTAACCTCGACTCAACCCCTGATCGGAAGTCCACGAATCGAACGCAAAGCCTCCATCCCTCGTCACAATGGGTCCAACAACAACGTGCATCGCGGCCTCCTTTCCGCAACTGCCGAAATCAGCTCCGAACATCAGGGGATTGCGAGGAAGGAGATTGCACCACAGCGCCTGCCGGGCCGTCCGCGCTGACTGCAGCCTGTGGCCGCGGTAGCGGCGGCAGACATTTGGCAATCAGAACGGTCATGTCGAGCATGCCCAGGCCGATCGCTATCGCGAGCAGCCAGGCGTTCAACTCGCCGGCGATCCGATCGAGGCGGACCAGGTGGTGCTTCATCCCGCAACCTCATGCTCTTCCCTCGGCTGCGGACAACATAAGCCAGCCATGCTGCAATGCAACATCAAATCTCGTAAACATTTGTTAAATTATGCTTAAAAATAGGTTTGCGGCGCCGGGGTGAGCAGGCGTCTGGGAAGGCAGCCGAGGATGATTACGATCCACCATAAACGGGGATCACGGCGCCCCGCGTTGCGCGATTGTCCGGCGAGGCGAGGAAGGTGATCAGTTCCGCCAAATCGGTGGGCGATACCCAACGCGAATAGTCGGCATCCGGCATCGCCGCCCGATTGGCGGGCGTGTCGAGGATCGAAGGGGCGACCGCATTGACCCAGATCTGCTCGTCCGTCAACTCTTGCGCCAGCGCCTGAGTCAATGCCGCTACAGCGGATTTCGATGCCGTATAGGCGGTCATTCCGGCGCCGAGCCGCGGTTCGATCGCCGGACGAGCCGACACGTTGACGATTCGCCCGCCCGGTGTGCCGCTGCTCGCCGCGCCGCGCGCGCGAAAGGCCGCCACCGCCGCGGCCGAGCACAAGAAAGTGGTCAGCGCGTTCATCTGAAACTGAGTGACGAAATCCGCCGCAGAGATCTCCCCTATCGGCGCCATCGCAAACCCTCCGGCGAGGTGGACCGAGGCCCATAGCGGCGGCAGGGCGCGGTAAAACCGCTGGACCGCGGCCTCATCCGCGACGTCGACGCCGCGAGTGATGTGCACCCCCGCATCCGCCGCAAACGGGAAACCGTCGAGTTCGGCAGCTAGGAGATTCGGCACGTGACAAACCGCGTTTGCGGCGCGCAACGCGCCGACGACCGCGCGTCCGAGGGCGCCCGTGCCACCGGTTACGACAACATGGCGGTTTGCGAAATCAACCATGGCGACTCCCCTGGGTTGCATCCTCTGGCTTAACGCACGCGGCGGCTGATCACTCGATGTGGATGCCCGCCTCTTTGGCGACGCGCCGCCAGCGCGCAATTTCGTCATGGATCAGCGAAGCGAGCGTCGATGGCGGACCGCCGATCGCCTCGCCACCGATGTCGGCGAAGCGTTTCTCGATCTGGGGCTCGTGGACGATGCGATCGAGCTCGGTGTTGAGCCGAGTGATCACCGCTGAAGGAGTGCCCGCCGGCGCCAAGATCCCGTACCATGACAGTGCGGAAAATCCGGGCAGCGTCGCGGATATCGTCGGCAATTCCGGCACCGCCGGATCCGGGTGCCGGCCGGTGACCGCGAGCGCGCGCAGCCGCCCGTCATGCACCATCGGCGTCGCCGCGAGGATCGGCGCCATCATGACCTGCGCCTCGCCGTTCGCAACTGCCAGCAACGCGGCAGCCCCACCGTCGTAAGCGGTCTGCTCAACTTTGATGCCGGCCGTCAGCCGGAACAGCGCGAAGGCCATTTGGGTCGGGCCGCCGAGCCCGCCCGAGGCATAGGTGAGCCCGCCGGGGTGCTCCTTCCCATAAGCGATCAGCTCCTCGACGGATTCGATCGGCAGCGACGGGTTGACCACGAGCAGGTACTGCGAGGCCACCAGCAGCGATACCGGAGCGAATGCCTTCTCGGTGTCGAACGGCAGCACGGCATAGGTGGCGGGATGGATGACGTGCGAGTTGGTGGTCAGCAGCAGTGTATAGCCGTCGGGCGGTGCTTGGGTGACGAACTCGCTGCCGATAATCCCGTCGGCACCGCTGCGATTTTCGATGACGACTTTCTGTTCGAGGCGCTGGCCGAGCTCCGGAGCCACGATATCCGCCACGACGCTAGCGGGGCCTCCCGGCGGAAACGGCACGACAAGGGTGATCGGCCGGTTTGGATAGCTCGCGCCGAACGCGCCTGTGTAAACCCCGCATCCGACCAGGAACAGAGATAGCCAGATCGCCGGCTTCATGAGGTCTCGTGCAATGATCATCGACAATCCGGGGTCCACGGCGGCTGTTAAAAGGCAAAGGCGTAGATGCGGCCGTCGGCCCCGACATAGAGCCGGCCGCCGGCCGCCAGTAAAGTCTGGAAGTGTCGCAGCCCAGTCATCGCATTACCAGAGCCCCCGCCGGTGAACAGCGGCTCTCCGGTGTCGCCTCGATAGCCGTGCAGCAGCCCGTCACCTTCGGCGCCGACGATCCAGACGATCGGATTGGCACGGCCGTCGGTCGTCGTCACGATCGGCGAGCCCGCTCCCTTGAAGGCGCCGCACCAGGCCGTGGCAAGCGAGGGCGGGGATCCTGCACGGATTTGCAGGACGGTCAGGTTATGGTCGGAGCGGAGCGCTCGGACAATGCGCCCCCTGGCCCTGAAACGCGACAAACACACCATCGGCAGCGGGGTAGGCGGCCGGCGCGGTGCGGATCGGGCGGGTCGACACGGTTTCGGATGCCAGGCTGCGCCCAATGCCGCCGAGATTGGCGCGATCGAGAAGATAGGCGCGCGCGTCCTTCCCGAGCGCCAGGACGAGAGGCTTGGGACCCTCCGGTGACGGCACGTCGAATGGCAGCGGATTGCTTCCGCCGAGATCGGCGTCGCGTTCATCGAGCGCCTTCCAATCAGCCGGTGCGAAAAAATCCTGCGGCCGCTCCTCATGGCGCAGATCGGGCATCAGCCGAATCACCGCCTCGCCGTCGCTCCACGTGCTTGCGCCAAAGGTGTTGCCGGTGGCGACGAAGAGCGCGCGGCCGTCGCCGCTGATCCCGCCTGGCGCCCAGATGCCGCCGCCCCGCCCGCGGGTGCTCCAGCTGACGATGTCTCGCGGGTCCCGCAGGCTGATGCCGAGGATCCAGCCATGATAATCGCCGCAATCGCCGTAATGCCCGCCGTAAGGCACATAGACGCGGCCGTCGAGAACGGCGAGCGCGCCGCGCTGGTTCTGGAACCGGGTGTTGAAATGTTGCCCGCTGGCGGCGAGCGCCTCGGCAACGTCGATAGGCCAGCCCGGAAGCGGCGCGCCGTCCTTGAGCGACAAGGCGAAAACCCGATGATGCGCTCCGGGTGCGTCGCCGACCATCGCGGCGAGATAGACTGCCTGCGTCGCCTCGTCGATGACCGGCGTGCCGGTGATCCCCAGCGGGTCGATATTGCCGCAAGGCTGCGTCGACAACGGGATCGGCCGACCCAAAGACCGCATCCAGAGTTGACTCCCCGACTTCGCGTCGATGGCGTAAACCTCATCGTTCTCGGTGGCAACGATCAGCACCCCGGAAGCCGACCCCGGCGGCTGCCAATAGAGCGGCTGCGCGTAGAGATGACCGGCAAATTGCGGATGAAAGCCGGGGTCGAGATGCAGTGAGCGAGCGCGCTCCCAGTTCAGCGCGGGTATGGTGAAGTTGCCGCTGCGGTCGGGACTGCCGTGATAACCGAGCACGGATTGCGCGTAACAGTGGCCGGCGATCGCCAGTGCCGGCAACAGTGCACTCAACCACCCGATCCAACGCGTTTTCATTCGATTTGGCTGATGCAAAAGGCCTAGCGGCGCGACATCAAGGCCGCAGTTGCCGGCAGAGTGAGCGAGTGGGGCGCGTATCGGCCACCGAGAGCGAGAATTCGGTTCAGCATCCCCGTGATCACGACTCGCCGGCCGGCCATTAAGGCCCGATAGCCGATGCGAGCCACTTCCGCCGCACTCATCGAGGGCTGCAGAGCGATCTCGTTCGCGCCGGCCGCCTTGAAGAAATTTGTCGCGGTGGCGCCCGGACACAATGTCGTCACTGTGACGCCAGTGCCGCGCAGCTCGTAGGTGAGCGCCTCGCCCAGGCTGAGCACATAGGCCTTTGTCGCGAAATAGACCGCCATACGGGGCCCCGGTTGAAAGCTCGCCGTCGAGGCCACCAGCAACACCCTGCCGCGGTGCCGCGCCACCATTCCCGGTACCAGCAAACGGGTCAGTTCGGTCAGTGCCACGACATTGATCATCAGCATGTCGCTGACCCGCCGCGGGTCCATCTGATCGAACCGTCCCACGCCTCCCAGGCCCGCATTGTTTACAATCACATCGATCTGCAAGCCGCGAGCCTCGAGTGTGCCGGCGAGCTCTGCGGCAGCTCCGGGTTTGGCGAGATCGGCCGCAATAACCGCCGAGGTCGCGCCGTACCTCTCCAGTTCGGCCGCGAGCGCCTCCATCGCCGGCACGGTGCGCGCGCTGAGCACCAGATCGTGACCGTCTTTCGCCAGCTCTCGGGCGAGATCGGCGCCGATGCCGCTCGAAGCTCCGGTGACCAGCGCCAGCGGGCGGGTTGGGCCGGTCATGCTCGACGCCTCACGACTTTCCCGTCACTGCTCTAGCATTGAGCATCCGGTTGGCCGCGACCTCACCGCCTTTGAGCACCAGCGCAATGCAGTCTGGGTTCTGCAGGATCGTCACGTCACCGAGCGGGTCCCCGGCGACGACGATCAGGTCGGCAAGCTTGCCCTTTTCGACCGTTCCGAACTCGTGCTCGTGGCCGAGGCATTCGGCGGCCCATCCGGTTGCCGCCCGCAATGCCTGGAGCGGGCTCAACCCGGCTTTGACGAGGCACTCGATCTCGAGCGCGTTCTGCGGGTGACCATGGCCGCCGGCGTCGGTTCCGGCGGCAATCTTGACACCCGCGGCAAAGGCCCGGCGCAAACTCTCGATATGGTGCTCCCGCAAATGGTGAGCCCGCTCGCGGATATGCGGCAGCGGCGATTTGCGGTGGAAATCGTATACCGCAAAGGTCGGCACAAGGAAGATCCCGCGCTCTGCCATCGCATCGAGCAACTCGGGCTCCTCGTCGAGGTAGCAGCCGTGCTCGATCAAATCGACGCCGGCCTCGATCGCGATGCGCAAGCCTCGGCCGCCGAGCGCGTGGCACATGACGCGGCGGTCGAGCGCGTGCGCCTCCTCGGTCAGCGCCTGCATCTCGTCGAGATTGAAGGCGCCGTCCGTCGGCCCGTGCTCGGGGCGCGAGCTGGCGCCGCCGGTGGTGGCGCATTTGATGACGTCCGCCCCGGCCCGCACGACCCGGCGGACCACCGGCCGGACATCCGCGAGGCTGTTGACGACGCCGTCGGGCAGCAGCGGATCCTGCGGCACGCAGCAGGAAAACCCGGACGGGCTGACGCGGTCGCCGATCCCGCCGATCGGCGAGATGATGCACAGCGAGACGACGAGACGCGGCCCTGAGATCAATCCCTCGTCGATCGCCCGCTTGAACCCGGCGTCGAGACCTGCGGCGTCGCGCACCGCGGTGTACCCCATCGAGAGCGTCTGCTCCAGGACCTTGGCGGTGCGCAAGGTCCGGGTGCTCTGCGGCTCGTCAATCCCCCAGCGCCGGGCCAGATCGTAGCTGTGCATCGCCAAATGGTCGTGGCAGTCGATCAGGCCGGGCAGGATCGTCATGCCGGAGACATCGATGATCTCGGCGTCCTGCGGCCACTCCCCGACGGGCCTGGTTGTGACTGCCCCTATCCGCTGATCGTGGATCACGACCGTCGTGCCCGGCTGCGGCCCGGCGCCGGTTCCGTCGATCAGCCTCGCGCCTTTTAGCACCTTCATCTCAGCGCTCCTCCCTGATGGCCGTCGACGATCCCAAATCCCGAGCCCATTCACAATCGAGAACATAACGGAAATATGGGGAAGCCTGGCAGCGGACTCTCCGGCGTGGTGATCCGTCTGCGCGATCCAATATCCAGTCTATCGAACTTGAAATTGCAGAAGACGGAGAGGGCCATGAGGACAAACCAGATAGTTTCCAGCCGCTTTGGGCAGATCGGAAAAGGCGTGGCGCTGGCCGGCGCAATCGCCGCCCTCTCTTTGACGGCGCCGACATCGGCATATGCCGGAGGCAACGGCGCCGGAGCGGCGATCGGACTGGGCATCCTCGGCGGCGTGATCGCCGGTGCGGCGATCGCCAACTCGGCCCAGCCGGCCTATGGCTATGGCTATGCCCCAGCCTATGACTACCCGCCGCAACCCTACCAGGGCTATTACGCCCCAGCGCCGACCTATTACGACGCTTCGCAGCCCTATTACGGCTGGTCGCCTTACTACCGATAGAACACCGCAAATACCGCGGCAGGGACGACATGCCCGGCCTCCACCAGGAGGCCGGGCATCGCATTTACGGGTGGATGCGGCTCACCACTTGTTCCTGAGCTCGCGCAATCTGAGGAACACCGTCTTCGGGTCCGGATTGTCGGGCAGATCGGGAAAGGCTTCGCGCAGCCGCCTGATCACCGACGGGCTGGTCAACCGGAAGAAGGTGTTGATCTCCCGCTCCAGTGCCAGAGTAGTGACCAGCGCCTTCCCCGGATCCTGTTTTTCCATTGCCGGCAGCATCGACTTGGCCTTGGCATTGTCCGGCTCGCGGTCCAATGTGAAGGCGAGGTTGCGCGCGATATAGTCGTGCCCCGGGTAGATCAGCGTGTCTTCCGGCAATTTGGCGAGCTGGCCGACAAAGCTGTTGTAGAGCTCGTTCGGATGACCGCCATTGTGGCAGTTGCCGGCACCGGCATTGAACAACGTGTCGCCGCAAAACAATGCCGGCGCGTCGGTGTGCGACCGCACACAGATATGGCTCATCGTGTGACCCGGCGTGTCCAGGCATTCGAGCTCGACGGTCTTGCCGACTTTGATCACGTCGCCGGCGCGCAATCCGCGGCTCATCTCCGGGATCTTGTCCTTGGCATTGGCATGCGCCAATACCGGGGCTTTAGTCGCAGCGATTACCTGCTGGTTGCCGCCAGTGTGGTCACGGTGCTCGTGAGTATTTAGGATCTGGGTAACGTTCCAGCCCTTCGCCTTGGCGGCGGCGAGGCACTTCGCGTGGTCCAGCGGATCGACCGCCAACGCCTCGCCGGTCTCGGCGCAGGCGATCAGGTAGTTGAAATTGCGGCCGGAATTCGCGGTCCAAATCTGTTCGACGATCATCGTCGTCCTCCTAATTCGCTGTCGCAGCACTGCGCCGGCCGAACGCTAGTCTTGGCCGAGAGCCGTGTCAAACCGCCCCGAGTGCACGGTAAAGCGGTCAGGTGGCGTTCAGCGGATGGGAGCCGGGGCCTGCGGCACGGTTTGCCAGAACTCGGGGTCGTGCCCGAAGAAAATGCGGGCACCGCCCGCCTCGAGCGCGGCGAGCCGGTCGAGCGAAGCCACCATGGCCTCGCGGTCGTATACCACCCGGGGCAGGCGTCGTTCGCGGAGAGTGCGACAGAAATAGCAGGCATCGGCGGCCAGCACGATTCCGCCGCTGTCGAGCCTTACTCTCAGCGACTGATGCCCGGGCGTGTGGCCGTGCGTCGGCAGGCAGACGACCGTTCCGTCGCCGAACACGTCGTGCTCGCCTTCGATCAAAAGGCGCTTGTGGCCTAGATCGAAGTCGCGCCGGTTGAAGCCGTGCGGCACGGCGATATCGGGCTCCATGGCAGCTTCCCATTCGCTGCGCTGTACCAGCATCGTCGCGTTGGGGACGAGACCATTGCCGCCGACATGGTCGAAATGGAAATGCGAGTTGATCAGGAGGTCGATCTTTGCCGGGTCGCAGCTGATCGCCATCAGGCGCGCGCTGATCTCTTCGCCAGGGCGATAGTCGAACTCGAACAGTCCCGCGATGCGCGCGCCGACCCGCACCGCCGGATCGTTTTGGCAGTCGGGGTGCATGCCGCTGTCGAACAGAGCGAAGCCTTGGGATGCTCGATCAGATAGGCAGGGACGGGCAACCTTATCCAGCCCTCGCCGCCTTCCATAAGGCGGCCGAAATCGCCGGTAAGATGGCCGCAGGTCATCGCGAAGACCCTGATTCGCATCACTCACCCTCCTCCGGCTGGGATGCGCCGCGCTTTGCCCCCACCCGAACCCTTCCTCGCGATGCGCGATGACACAGTTTGCGGCGCCGCCCACCTCACCCTCCCGCTGCGCGGGCCCCTCCCTCTCCCCCCCTAAAGGGCGGAGAGGGGCTTTTTGTGACCAGTTACAATTGAGCGACATGGACGTTCTACAACCGAGTCCGATTCCCTGGACAGCCCTGCGCACTGCGGAAGCGGGAATTTTTGGCGAGCGCTCCAAAACTGCGGTTTGAACCGGATGCTTATGCTACCGGCCTGATGTTCTGGTTGAGCCGGAATAAGTTGGTGGGGTCGTATTTATTCTTCAGCGCTTGGAGCCTTTGGTACTTTTCCGGACCGTAGGCGGCCTTGATCCGTTCGATCCCTTCGTCCGCCTCCCGACCGAGGTAATTTACGTAGACGCCGCCGGTCGAGTATGGCTGCATGGCTTCCCAGAATTCGCGCGCCCAGCGGATGCAGCTCTCGGCCTCCGCCGGGTCGCTGCATTGACCAATGCTCATGAAACTGTACTGCACGTCCCGGTGATTGAACGCCGTCTCCTCGCGGTCGACGCGGCTCACCGCCCCGCCCAACTGATGTTCTATCAGGCCGTGACATATTGGGGATGGCCGGTTCGCACAATAGCGGACCACCGTGTCAATGGCCTCGTCACCGATCTCCTCAAGGAAGCTCGACTTCCAGTAGTTCTGGAGCCCCTTCGGATAAAAGTCGTCGACCAGCTTTTGAGCCGTCGTGTAGGGCATTGGGCCGAGCCCATCCATCAGCAGCGAGCCGAATGTTCTGAGGGGTTTCACGAGGCGCTCGCCGTCCTCGCTCGGCCCGGTGTAGCAGACGACCAGCCCAACCACCGGAGTCCCATCGGGCATTGTAATGAGGACAATATCGGAGGCCAGTTCGTCGGGAGCCTCGGCGGTGAACTCGCGGAAGAGGCGGAGCACCTCCCTCGCCTTCGCCAGTGGATAAGCCACTATGCCGCCCATCACAGCGCCGACGGGATGAAGCCGATACTCGAGCGAAGTAATGACGCCGAAATTCCCGCCACCGCCCCTCAGACCCCAAAACAGGTCCGGGTGCTGCGTCGTGCTGACTGTGAGGAAACTGCCGTCCGCGGTCACGAGATCAGCCGAGATCAGGTTATCGCAGGCCAATCCGTACCGGCGAGCCAAATGACCCCAGCCGCCCCCGAGCGTCAGCCCGGCTACGCCGGTCGTTGAAATCTGGCCGCCCGTCGTGGCGAGGCCAAAGGTCTGGGTTTCACGGTCGAACTCCGCCCACGTGACACCAGGTTCGGCGCGCGCCGTGCGGCGCTCGGGATCAACCCTTATGCTTTTCATCCCGGACAGGTCGATCATTAGGCCGCCGTCGCAGACCGCGCTACCGGCGACATTGTGGCCGCCGCCGCGCACCGCCACCAAAAGCTCGTGTGTGCGTGCGAAGTTGACGGAATTGATGACGTCGGCAATCCCATGACAGCATGCGATCAATGCCGGCCGCCTGTCGATCATGCCGTTCCAGATCTGGCGAGCATCGTCGTAGCCGGTCTCGCCAGGGCGGCGCAGCGCACCTTGCAGCGACGTTTCGAAATCGTGGATGGCGGATTCCTGAAGAACGGAGTTAACCAGGTCGCCACCCCGAATTTTGACCACCTGCTGATCGGTCATAATGCGCCTCTCTCCCGTGGCTCCGCGGGACGAAGCCCAGGATATCCCAATCGGTGGAACTACGCGACACGGATCGCTCGCCGCGCCGGGACCGCTCATTGCATGCTGCCACCCCCCGCCAGCTCCAAAAATTGCCGCAATGGCATGAGACGGTGGCATCTTCGCTGGACAGCCACCCCGGTGGCCCATGGAAATCTTCAGTAGCGAAGCGATAGGCCTTCCAAAACAGCTAAATAACAGCCAGGATCAGCCAGCGATAACAGCGAAATTAGCGCCACTGCTCGCGCCGAACGCTGAGGATTTCTGCGGTGAGGGCCGGGCTTCTGGCTGTTATTTTTGCCATTAGCAACGGTATCCGCGGCGCTCTCGGCGGTACCCCGCCTCTTGCCTCGCAGCCTCGCGAGAAACAGCCTAAAATGCTCAAACCGAAGGGAGAAACCCGAGATGCTGTTCAAATGTCTGCCGCCGGGCGCGGCAATCCCGGGGCGTTTTCCGGGGCCTGCGCATGCCCGCGGGAAGTGGTTCACAGTCGACATCCACTGCCATGTGCTGACCCCGAAAGCCGCGGAGATGGTGGCGGGCCACACCGCCGCGACACGCCATCCGCGCGAGGAATATGCCAACCAGCGCACACGGCAAGTCAACCGCGAGCAGGCGGAGCGCAACCGTATCCAGTTCACCTCGGTCGAAAATCGGCTCGCCGACATGGACCGGATGGGGATCGACATTCAGGCGATCTCGCCCTCGCCTAACCAGACCTATTACGGCGCCGAGCCCGATCTCGGTATCGCGACGGCGCGCGTTGTGAACGATAATCTCGCCGAGATTGCCGGTCGTCATCCGGACCGCTTCGTCCCGCTCGGCACGGTGCCGTTTCAGGCTCCCGAACTGGCGTTAGCGGAGCTCGACCGCCTCCACAAATCGCTCGGCTTTCGGGGTATCGAAATCGCGACGAACGTCGCGGGAGAGGATTTCTCGGCCGAGCGGTTCCGCAAAGTGTTCGCTCGCGTCGAAGAGCTCGGCCTCCTGATTTTCATGCACCCGACCGGCTTCCCCGAGGCGCGGCGTTTCGCCGACCACTACCTCGTGAACGTGATCGGCAACCCGCTCGACACCACGGTAGCTCTGCACCACTTGATCTTCGGCGGCGTCCTGCACGACCACCCGAACCTCAAGCTGGTCGCTGCCCATGGCGGCGGTTACCTGCCCGCCTATTCCGGCCGCATCGACCATGCCGCGGCGGCGCGCCCCGATTGCTGCGAAAACATAAACCGGATGCCGACGACCTATCTGAAGCGGCTCTATTTCGACACGATCGTCTATACGCACCATCAGCTCGAATATCTGGTCGAGCAATACGGCGCCGATCACATCTTGATGGGCACCGATTACCCTGCCGATATGGGCGAGGTCGACCCGGTCGGCTTTATCGAGGGCGCCCGCGGGCTCGACGACAACGAGCGCCGCGCGATCCTCGGCGGCAATGCTGCGCGGCTGTTGAACATCGAAATCTCGAGGAGGCCGGAATGAGCCGCCCGGGAGAGGACATTCTCTTCAAATGCCTGCCGCCAGGAACCGAGCCGCTGGCCGGCCGATTTCCGGGCCCCGCCCACGCCCGTGGCAAATGGTTCGCGATCGACATCCACTGCCATGTCCGCTGCGAGAAGGCGGCTGCGATGGTCGAAGGTAACGCGCAAGTCTCGCGCTGGTTTCTCGAGACTTCGGCCGACGCGCGCAGCCGCGAGGTCAATCGGCAGAACGGCGTGAGGACTGCGGCTCAAGGCTCTTCGCCCGAGAAGCGGATCGGGGACATGGACCGGATGGGGATCGACATCCAGGCGATCTCACCGGCGCCCCGCCAGACCTATTACGGTGCAGACCCTGATCTCGGCCTCGAGGCGTCGCGCGCCGTCAATGATTTTATCGCCGATATTTGCGGCCGCTACCCGGACCGCTTCGTCGGTCTCGGCACGGTCCCGTTCCAGGCGCCTGAGCTGGCGATCCGCGAGCTCGACCGATTGCACAAATCGTTGGGGTTCCGCGGCATTGAGATCATGACCCATGTCGCCGGCGACGACTTGTCGGAGGAACGCTTTCGCAAGATCTTCGCGCGCTGCGAGGAATTGGGCCTCGTCGTTTTCATGCATCCGGACGGATTTACCGAAGCGCGGCGTCTGGCGGACCATTACTTCAACAATGTGATCGGCAACCCGCTCGATTCGACTGTCGCCCTGCATTATCTGATCTTTGGCGGTGTGCTCGCCGACTACCCGAACCTAAAGCTGGTTGTCGCCCATGGCGGAGGGCTTTTACCGGCCTATCCGGGGCGCATCGACCACGCCGCCTCGGCCCGTCCGGATTGCTGCGAGCGCATCCACCGGATGCCGACCACCTACCTGAAACGGGTCTATTTTGACGCGCTCGTCTACACCCACCATCAGCTTGAATATCTCGTCGAAGAATACGGCGCCGACCACATACTGATGGGCACCGACTATCCCGCCGATATGGGCGAGGTCGATCCGATTGGCATGATCGAAGGCACGCCGGGGCTCGACGATGTCGAGCGCCGCGCGATCCTCGGCCACAATGCCGCACGGCTGCTCAACCTCGAAATCCCGGCTGCATCGCGCTAGAATGATGATCGCGACGCCCCATCTCGCCTCCCCGAGGAAGGTCGGGATCCATAGCCGAAATGGACCCCGGCCTTCCCGGGGGAGATGAGTTAGCGGCGGCATCCTTAAGCTACGGAGGGGCGCATGAAATTTCTGACTGACGAACAGTTGAAAGAGCTACAACCGGCCGAAACATCCTCGTTTCCGTCGCCGGTGCCGACGCAGATCGTGTCGAGCGACGAATACATGCCGGTGCCGCAAACCGGGAAGCAGCGCGAGGTCGAAGTGCGGCTGAAGGAACTGAGCGACCAGCTCGCCCAGCGCCAAGGCCTGTCGCGCCGGCGGTTCTTTCAGACCGCCTCCGGCATGGCGGCCTCGTTCCTCGTAATGAACCAGGTTTTCGGGCGGCTCTTCGAGGTCAGCGAGGCGGAGGCGGCGACGCCGGACATGGCGGCCGAACGTGCTGACGCCCTGTCGAAGCAGTTCATCATCGACGGTCACACCCATTTCCTGCGCGACGACACGCGGCTGATGGGCTTTATCAAGGCGCGCGAGGCGGTCGGTAAGGCCGGGTGGAACAAGGAGATCGGCGACAAGGAACAGACGATCGAGGATCTAAAATACTCCAACTACATCAAAGAAATTTACATGGACAGCGACACGAAGGTGGCGCTGCTGTCGAATTCGCCCTCCGAGGTTCCCGAGGACTGGTTCATCCCGCAGGAGCAGGTGTTCAAGACCCGCGAGCAGGTCAACAAGGAGGCCGGCTCGCGTCGGATGATGGCGCATTTCACGATTACTCCGGGCTGGCCCGGCTGGCTCGACCAGGTCGACAAGGCGATCGAGGTCTACAAACCCGATTCCTGGAAGGGCTACACGGTCGGCGACAACACCCACAAAGAGCTCGCCAACTATCCCTACCATCTCGACGACGAGAAGCTGATGTACCCCTTCTACGAGAAGGCAGTGAAATCGGGCATCAAGAACGTCTGCATCCACAAGGGGCTGTTCGCGCCCGCCGTCGAGGAGAAATTCCCGCGGCTGCGGCCCTATGCCGATGTCAGCGATGTCGGCAAAGCCGCCAAGGACTGGCCGCAGCTCAATTTCCTGATCTACCATTCGGGCTATCGGTGGATCGGCGCCACCCCGGCCGAGGGCATGGCGGAGTTCGACCGGACCGGCCGCAGCTCGTGGACCAGCGACCTCGCCGAGATCCCCGAGAAGTACGGCGTCACCAATGTCTACGGCGATTTGGGACAGCTCTTCGCCTGGACCGCTGTCGCCGAGCCCCGCCTCGCCGCAGCGCTGATGGGCATGCTCGTCAAGGGGCTCGGCGCCGACCATGTCTTGTGGGGCACCGATGCGGTGTGGACCGGTGCGCCGCAATGGCAGATCGAGGGGTTGCGCCGTCTCGAGATCCCGGAAGAGATGCAGAAGCGCTACGGCTTCAGGCCGCTGGGACCGGCCGATGGCCCGATCAAGAGCGGGGTCTTCGCCGAGAACGCGGTGCGGCTCTACAATTTCGACAAGCACGCCGAGCTCACCCGGCCTGACCGCTTTGCCGAGATCAAGGCCGATTATGTCAAGAACGGTCCGGGACGCAGCAACCTGCGTTACGGCTGGGTTCGCAACGCGGGTTGACCAGGCGGCGTGCTGCGACGCACCCTAATCCGGGCGGCGCTTTCCGGCGGGATCCTCGGTCTGGCGATCCCGCCGACGCGCGGCGCAGCAGAAGATGTCGCAAGCCGACGCGGAGTATCAGGACGGGCCAAAGAACGGGCTGACCTGCGCCGCGTGCACCTTGTTCCGCAGGCCGCGATCCTGCGAGGCCGTGGAAGGTGACATCAGCCCCAATGGCTGGTGCAAGTTTTTTGATCTGCCGGATTGAAGAGCGCCATTAAGGGTTGGGGTGAGTGGCTGATCGCTACGACGCGAGATACTCGGCGAAGTATTCCTCCGCCGTGATCACGCGGCTGACGATGCCGAGTTCATACGCTTGCCGGCAGAAGACATCGATCACCTTCCGGTTCTTCTCGAACCCGTAGGGGTGAAAGTCCTTGCCCATCACGGCTTCGGTCTCTTCGAGCTCTGCATCGAGCCAAGGCGCGACGTACGGGAAATTGCGCTGCGCTGCCCCGAACTGGTCGTTGCAGCGGATAAAGGCGTCGGTCAGGCTCCGCGCGATCCACTTGTCGCGTTCCCATACGTCGCGTCGCAGGATGAGGAGATGCTGCGGCGGGAAGCAGCCGGTCCGCCGGAAGTAATCGCGCTCGATCGCACGAATGTCTGGGAAGAGGCGGACGATCGGCCCGTTGATCGGGTCGTATCGCTGAGGCCGTGGCGGGCTGTAAATCGCATCGAGGTCGCCGGCGATTAGCATCTCCGAGAGCGACCGCCCGTCCGGGGGCCGATGCACGCCCTCCGGCAAAGCGTAGACATGGGTCGGCGCCCGAGGCGTATCGATGTCGCCGATCCACCATTCGACGCTTGCCGGCGGCACATCGATGAACCGCAGAAAATGGCGGTACCAGATCGAGCCGCTGGCCACCCAATCGTACATGCCGATCCGTTTGCCGATCAGATCGGCCGGCGTCTTCACCGGGCCGCCCTTGCGCACATAGAGATCGCGCGCGGTGAAGTTGCGCAGCGGGAAGACCGGCAGCCCGACATGGCTGCGGTCGCCCTTGTCGAGCCGGCGCAGATGGCCCGCCATCGACGCCTCGCCGCCCTGCACCGTCGGATCGTGCGAGCGCGCGGCGCAGCATTTCCGCGCGCATCTCCCAGGATCCGCCGGTGCCGTGGATCAAAGTGAGCGCGATGCCCTCGGGTTTGACGTCGCCGGTGGCGAGCGGCATCACCCGCGCATAATCGGCGCAGGTCAGGGCGATCGGAATGTCGGCCATCGGCGCCTGCGCGCCCTCAAAGGTATCGGGTCGGCCGGATCAGGGTGCGCCACATATGCGCCGACGGGCTGCTGTCCCAGCCGAGCCCTTCTTTCGGCTGCTTGAAGTTGCGGCCGATGATGTCGGTGAACTCCTCCAGCTCCACGACGACACCGGGTTCGAAGGAATAGATGTCATGGACCGTGATCATCCGCGCCGTCATGTACCATTTGTGGTCGCGTGCCCGCTTGTACTCTTCCTCGATGTAGGGGTCCGGCCGATAATCGGCACCGAAATTCTTCACGTAGGATTCGGGATAGGAATAGCCGACCGACTCGTCGGCGTAGAAGCGCAATGCCTGATGGGCGCGGATCGCCCAGGAGACTTCCTCGTCGACATAGGGCGCCACCATCTGAGCGCCCCAATAGCCGTGATCGGCGCGGATAAAACCGATGACCCCGATGTCGTGCACCAGGCAGGCGAGGACGACCTTCTCGTCCATGCCGGCCCTGACCGCATGCCGGGCGCTCTGCAACAGATGGTTCGCCGGACCAAACCGGTATTTGAAGAAGTCCATCAGGGTCGGTTTCTCCGGCATCTTGGGCAGGCGGGGGTCGTCGCCCATCAACATGTGCTTGCCGGGGTTGGCCGCCAGCAATGCCGGGCCGTTCGGAATGCTCATATCCCCGTCGGCGAGCTTGAACAGACGCGATTTGACGATGATCGTGTCGAGCTCGCGCATCATCCGGTGCTCGAGCGCGTCGGCGCGCTCGGCCAAAGTCATCGTGTCGTTCATTTCCCGGTATCCTTTCTGATTGATTGAAGCGATCGGCAACCGTAGCAAATCGCGGGTGTTCGCTGCTAGTCTGACGACCTCGCCCGGCTTAAGGAAAGGCCCGCATATGATCCGCCATTTCGGCGTTTTGATCCCTTCCACCAACACGACCGTCGAAATGGAATGCCGTCTGCTGCCGCCGGCCTATCAGGCGCATATCGGGCGGCTGATGACGAGCACGCCTGGCCAGACCTTTTCGCCGAGCCGGGACGAGGACATCGACTACCAGTCGCGTCTGCTCGGCACCGCCAAGGTCGAGCTGGTGATCCTGGCGCAGACCTCGGCGAGCCTGTTTGCCGACGACTACGATGAAGTGACGACGCAACGCATGAGCGCCGGCGCCGGGGTTCCGGCGATCACCTCGGCGCAAGCGGTCGGCCGTGCGCTGCGCGCGCTGAGGGCGCAGCGGATCGCGATCGTTTCGCCCTATTCTGACGCGGTGAACGAGCGCGCTGCGCGCTATTTCGAGACCAAGCACGGGCTCGAAACCGTCGCGCTCGAAGGCTTTGGCGCGACCGATTCCTATGCGATCGGGCAGCTGGGTCCAGAAAACGCCCGCGAGGCGTTCGCCCGAATAAACCGGCCCGAAATCGAGGCCTTTGTCGTCCCCGGGGGCAATTTCCCGACCATGAGTTCCATCGCCGGCTGGGAGCAGGAGTTCGACAAGCCTGTCGTGACCACCAATCAGGCTTCATTCTGGGCGATGCTGCGCGCCTTCAACACCGGCGACCGCCTCCCCACCTTTGGCCGGCTGCTTGCGGAGGTCCCGCCCGGCTAGGGCAGGTAGTAAGCGAACACGACGGGGGAGACGAAAGCCCAGGTCTCGATGAAGGTCGAGCGGTCGGGTTTGTGCCCGAGCTCCTCCATCGCGCCCAGCAGACAGAACCAATTGAGCACCTCATGCTGACCGCTGTCCTCGATCTCGTCGGTCGTGTAGCGGTGCCAGGTCGCGTAATCGCCCGTTTTCAATGCCTCATAGAGCCGCCGGTCGGCGGCGACATCGGGCCATAGCTGATAATTCTTCTCGGTCAGAAACGAGTGCGACCAGCTCGACGAGGCAACGATCGCGGTGCGCCATGGGCTCTGTGCCATGACTCGCGCAGTGGCGGCGCCGACTGCCATGCAGCGCGATGGGCTGGGCGAGGGCGGGTCGAGGTCGCGGATCTTGTCGCGCATTGCCAATGGCAGGCGCAGCCCGCGGGCGGCGTTGACGCGACGTCCATAGCAATTGACCGAAAACGGCACGAGCGGATAGTCGAACCCGACCCGCTCGTCATCCAGCAACAGGATCGTATTCTCAAAAGCGTGGCCTAGCGGGTGATGCAACGGCTTGTAGGCGTAGGCGGCGTCGATCCCCGCCTCGAGCAGCCCTGAAGCCAGGTATTTCCCGGCCTGTCGATGGCCGCACAGCCGGAAGGTATGATCGGCCGGCTCGTTCCATGGATTGTAGCTCGACCGGCGGTGCTTCCAGGGTTGGATGTCGCGGTCCTCATAGGCCAGCACGGCAAATGGCGGGACGATGTCCTCCTTGAAATTCTCGTATTGGTCGTCGCCGAACATGATGATGACATCGGGCTTGAAGTCATCGAGCGCCCGCCGCGCTTCGGCAAAATGCCGGCGGAACACCTGACGCGCCTTTCCCGCCGACGTAGCGCCGAAATCGTCGCCGAGCTCCTCGCGCAATTGCGGCGGCCAGCGCGACGGGTCTTTGTACTCAGCCGGCATGTCAGGGTCGTCGAGCGAGGCCCGCATCATCACGGTCCAATCCTCGTCCCGGCGCAGCATCACGGGGCGATGTGTGCATCCCAGTCCCAGAATCTCTCCCATTCTTCGCCTCCCATATGGCCCCACCCTAACCCTCCCCCGTGCCAACGGGGGAGGGTTGGGGTGGGGGCTAAGTCCCGCGGCTACGTGCGACTGGCGTGGTAGTAGCTATTGCGCAGCACGCGGCCGGGCAATGCGCCGGTGTGCTTGCCCTCTTCCAGCAGCACCTGGCCGTTGACGATCGTCGTGTGGACGCCTTCGGCCGGCTCCTTGATGCGCCAGCCGCCGGCCGGGAAGTCGTGCACGACCTCCTCGTGGCCGCACTTCACCGTGGCGGGGTCGAAGATGACGATGTCCGCCGCCAGTCCCGGCCGCAGCATGCCGCGGTCGTAGATCCCGAAGGTCGAGGCCGAGTCGAAGGTCAGCCGCCGCACCGCCTGCTCGAGGCTCATCACCTGCTTTTCGCGCACCCACTCGCCCTAGCAACTTGGTGATGTAGCCGTAGCCGCCGTGGAACTGCACGTGCGCGCCGCCGTCCCCGAGCCCGATCACGGCGTTGGGATGGGTCAGGATCTTGGTCAGCGCCTCGTCGTCGACATTGTTCTCGGCCTGCAGGAAGCGGGTTTCGAGCTTCTCCTCGACAACCAGATCGAGGAACGCGTCGATGACCCGCTTGCCCTGCTTCTCCGCGATCTGGCCGATCGTCTTGAACTGCATCCACTTGTTCTTTTCGAGCGCCGGCTGGTTGACCCACATGTAGTTCCACCAGGTCTTCGAGAAGCCGACGGCGCTCTCCGGCTTGTTGACGACCGCCTCGTCGTGCAATTTGGCGCGGATCTCGGGATCGGCGTAGAGCCGCAATTTCTCCTCGTCCGACATCAACAGGATCGGGTGCCAGGTCGGCAGGCCGCGGAACACCTGGCAGTTCTTCATCGTGAAGTCCTGCGTGATCCGGTTCGGGCTGCACATCGGGTAGGCGCGGATGCCGAGCGCCGCGGTCTCCTCGACCCGCGCCATGTGCACCTTCCATTCGTCCGGCTTGCGCATCGTCTGCGACAGGCTGTTGTAGACGACGGTGCGGCCGGTCGCCTCGGCGAGACGGCGGATCATGCCGTCCTTCAATTCGACATATTGGCCGCCGCCGGCCTGGATCGTGCCGGTGCCCATCTCCCGCAACACGTCGGCGAGCGCGAAGATCTCCTTCTCGTCGGCCCACAACGCCGGGATATGGACGCCCTGCGGGTCGTAATGGCCTTTCTCGCGCGACACCGAGAGGCCGAGCGCGCCGGCCTTCATGCCGTCGCGGACGACATCCTGCATCGCCTTGATCTGGTTGTCGGAGGCGCCCGGCTTCTGGCACTCGTCGCCCATCACGTAATGGCGCACCGCCGTATGGCCGATCAGATTGCCGACATTGATGCCGAGGCGCTTGTCGAGATGGTCCATGTATTGGCCGGTCGTTTCCCAGTCGAACTCGACCGTGCGCAATATCTCCATCGGGATCGCTTCGACGTAGGAGAGGAACTCGGCCAGCCGCTCCTCGGCGCCCTGCCGCACCGGCGCCAGCGACAGGGAGCAATTGCCGAAGATGACGGTGGTCGCGCCGTGCTCGGGGGAAAACGTGCACAGCGGGTCCCAGGTGACCTGCGCATCGTAATGGCAGTGATTGTCGATGAACCCCGGCGCGACGGCGCGGCCCTCGGCGTCGATCGTACGGTTGGCCGCGCCGCTCAGCTTGCCGATCTCGACGATCTTGCCGTTCTTGACGCCGACATCGCCCCGAAAAGCCGGCATTCCCGAGCCGTCGACAACAAGGCCATTCTTGATCAGCAGATCGTACGCCATCGGTATTCTCCTTGGGGCGGGTGATTTCGACCGCGAGTGTAACGCCTCCAGCGGCGTCCACACACCCTGCGGACCCCGAGAGCTATGACTATGACGCGGGTGTGGTAATCGTAAAGCGATGGCAGATAGTGGCCGGGACACCGGTTCGTGCTAAGGCTGTGCCCAGCCGACGCTGCGTACGGAGCCGCCAAGCCATGACACTATCCGCCGACGAATATCAAGATCATCTGAAGACTACCGCGGTGCGCGCCGGCTTCAGCTTCGACGATGTCGTATTGCCGAGCGACAAGACCGTGCTCGTCGGTCACCTTCGTTTCCGCTACCTCGATTGGGGCAATGAGGAGCTGCGGCCGCTCCTTTTCCTGCATGGCGGCGCCTTGACGGCGCACACCTGGGATCTCTGCTGCCTCGCATTGCGCGACGAATTTCATTGCATTGCGCTCGACCAGCGGGGACATGGCGACACCGACTGGGCGCCCGACGCCGATTATTCGATCGCGGCGCAGCGCGAGGACGTCAAAGGATTTGTCGACACGCTCGGGCTCGACCATTTCATCCTCGCCGGGATGTCGATGGGCGCGATCAATGCGCTGGCCTTCGCGATCCATTACCCGGAGAGGCTCTCCCATCTGGTGCTGATCGATGCCGGCCCCGAGGTCAGGCGTCCGGGGTCGCGCCGCATCCGCGATTTCGTCAATGGCGGCGCCGATCCGGAGCCGCTCGACGCGATCATCGAGCGGGCGCTGGCCTTCAACCCGCGGCGCGACCCGAAGGTCCTGCGCCGCAGCCTGATGCACAATCTGCGTCAGCAGACCGACGGCAACTGGACCTGGAAATACGACCGCAGGCGGTTTCAGCAGATGGGCGAGACGCACACCTGCGGAGCGGCGCGGGCTTGCCGAAGGTCTCGCCAAGGTGACCTGCCCGACCCTGGTCGTGCGCGGCGCCGAAAGCGACGTCTTCCATGAAGAGGACGCCGAGCGGCTGGCGGCGCGGCTGCCGGATGGCCGCTACGTCACGATCCCCAAAGCCGGCCACACGGTGCAGGGCGACAACCCGAAAGACCTCGCCGCCGCACTGCGCGAATTTCTCGGCTAAGGGCCCCTCACCCCGGCCCTCTCTCCGCTAAAGCGGGGCGAGGGAGGGGCCCGCATACCGAGAGGTTGAGGGACTCCCCGCTCAGTCCCTCAGTTCGGGGACGATCCAGAACGGCTTCTGGCCGCGCGCGACGCGCTCGAAATTGTCGAAGGCGTTGCGCCAGCGCTTCCAGTGATTGTCCCAGGTCGGCCCGGCGCCGTGCGGCGAGAAGATCGCGTTCTTCAACGTGAACAGTTCGTGGTCGGGCTTGGGCGGTTCCTCGACCATGACGTCGAGCCCGGCGCCGAGGATCTTCTCGTCGCGCAGCGCCATGTAGAGCGCCTTCTCGTCGACGACCGGGCCGCGGCACGTGTTGATCAGGATCGCCGTCGGCTTCATCATCGCCAACTCGCGCTCGCCGATCAGATTGTGCGTCGATTTGTCGAGCGGCACGTGCAGGGTCACGATGTCGGAGGTCTTCAGCAGCTCGGGGAACAACGCAAACCGGACGCCGAGCGCATCCTCCTGATCGGTCGTCAGCCGGTTGATGTCGTAATATTTGATGTGCATGTCGAAGGCCTTGGCCCGGCGCGCGACCTTCTTGCCGATATTGCCGAGCCCGACAATGCCCAACGTCTTGTCTTCCAGCTCGTACAGCTTGGCGGAATTGAAGTCATTGCCGCGCCAGCGGCCGGATACCACGCCCTCGTGCTGCCAGATCAGCTTGCGGCACACCGCCAGCATCAGCAGCATCGCATGCTCGGCGACCGCCGTCGCATTGGCGCCGCCATTGTTGCAGATCGGCACGCCAGCCGCGCGCGCCGCCTCGAGATCATAGGTGTTGTAGCCGGCGCTCAAGGTCTGCACGATCCGCAGCTTCGGCGCCGCCTGATAGAATTCCGGCCCGTGCTTGAACTGCCCCGCGCCGATGTAATACTCGGTGTCTTTCAGCAATTCGAAGAATTCGGGTCTGCCATGCGGGGCGGTGGCCAGCTGCCAGCCGGGCGGCAGCAAGTCGTGAGCGATCGCGAGCGTCTCTTCGGAATGGGTGCCGGGAGTGAGAATGCGTGGCATGTTGCGTCTCCTCTTCGGGGGGATTGTCGCGTGTGGTTGGCAAGAGCCGCATCGTAGCGATACCTTGCGATCGTCGTCAAATCAGCCCGGAAGAACAGAACCATGGCCGAGTCCGCTCGAAAGCCGCTTCCAGAACCTGCACGAGTTCGTAACGCAGGCGCGCACCAACCTCGATCGCAACAATTGGGACTACCTGATCGGCGGCTCCGAGACCGAAACGACCCTGGCGCGCAACCGCCTGGCGCTCGATGCGATAGGCTTTCGGCCGCGGGTGTTGCGCGATGTGTCGAACGTCGATTGCAGCAGCTCGCTGTTCGGCAAAAAGCTGCGCATCCCGGTGCTGTGCGCGCCGGTCGGCTCGCTCGAAGTGTTCGAGCCGGGCGGCGGCGCCACTGTCGCCGAGGCGACGCGCACCTTTGGCAACGGCATCATCCTGAGCTCGGTGTCGCATCCCGGGCTCGACAAGACCGCCGAGGCCTCGGGCGACGGGTTCAAGATCTTCCAGCTCTATGTTCGCGGCGACGCCGCCTGGGTCGACGATCATGTGCGCCGCGCCATCGACAAGGGCTACGACGCGTTTTGCCTGACCGTCGACACCGACAGCTACAGCCGGCGCGAACGCGACATCGCCAAGCGCCACCAGCGCCGGCGCGTGCGCGTCGCCGACGCCCGCATCTTCCAGGCGCAGTTCAACTGGCGCGATGTCGAGCGGATCAAGAAGGGCTTCGACATCCCGCTGATCCTCAAAGGCATCGCCACCGCCGAGGACGCCAAGATCGCGGTCGAGCACGGGGTCGACTGCGTCTATGTGTCGAACCATGGCGGGCGCCAGCTCGATCAGGGCGTCGGTTCGATCGACGTGCTGCCGGAGGTCGTCGAGGCGGTCGGCGGGCGCGCGCGCATCATCGTCGATGGCGGCATCAGCCGCGGCACCGACGTGGTCAAGGCGCTGACCCTCGGCGCCGACGCGGTCGCCTGTGGCCGGCTCTATGTCTACGGCCTCGCCGCCGCCGGCGCCGAGGGCATGGTGCGCCTCTTCGAGATCCTCGAAGACGAGATCCGCATCTGCCTCTCGCTGCTCGGCGTCACCGGCTACCGCGAGCTCGACAAATCCTACATCCGCCCGGCCCGCCAGGTCGTGCCGCCGCACGTGCACAGCGCCTTCCCGCACCTGAACCTGGCGCGCGAGACGTATTAACTGGGCCGGCTGGATCGCCCGAGCAGCCCTTCGCAATGCGGCACCGCGCCTCCCGCCCTCCTGTTTTTGCAATGAATTTACAGGACGCATCCGTCTCTTCTTTCGACGGACGCAGTGCCCTCAAGAGTCCCGCAACCCACGATGATGCGATCCTAATATGGCTATTTTATTGTTGTCGCAACGCAGGAGGTTCGCCACAGTCGGGCCGGTCGTGCTTAACGATCTCGAAAAATAGCGGAATTTGATCCGGTTCACACATTCGATCGGTTAACCAAGCTAAGGTAGCCCGTTAACCTAATTCACCCTAACCCGCTAAAGAGTTAGGGAGAGTGGGGCATGCATGGGTTCAACTCACGAGGAAGTTTTGTCCCTTCAGGCATTTATGCCGGAAGGTCGATTTGGGCGGTTGCTGCCGCAACTGGATCCCCGGACGCCTACGGGCTGCTGTAGCGGACCAGATGGGTGCTCCCGAGGGTTGTATGGATTCCGGGCTGGAGGATGGCACCCGCGATAGTCCGGCGATCGCCGCGGGGTTTACCTTCCTCGCTCAATTCATCGATCGCGACCTTGATTTCGACCCGACGTCAAGTCTCGAACGCCAGTCCGACCCGGCCGCCATTAGCAACTTCCGCACGCCGGCATTCGACCTCGATAACATCTACGGTTCCGGACCATCGGCGAGCCCACACCTTTACGACAACACGTCACCTGGAACAAAGCTCCTAGTGGGCGCCCACGACCTCGTTCGCTCGGCCCAGGGCACGGCATTGATCGGCGATCCGCGAAACGATGAGAACATGCTGGTGTCGCAGCTCCAGTTCGCGTTTCTGAAATGCCACAACGCCATTGTCGACGGCTTGTGGCAGGAACATTCAACGACGTATTCGGGGCGCCGGCCAAGACCAACACTGCTACGGAGGACCTGGAGAACACGGTGTTCCGGGCGGCCCAGCAGTTGTTTCGTTGGCACTATCAGTGGATGATCGTTCACGAATTTCTCCCGCTGATCTGCGGCAGCGACATAGTCGGGGACGTTCTGCGCCATGGTCCGCGGTTCTTCCGGCCAGCCCGAGAAGCACGAGCCGTTCATCCCGGTGGAGTTCGAGGTCGCCGCCTATCGTTTTGGTCATGCCACCATCCGGTCACGCTACGTTATAGAACAACAACGTTACGCTCAACCTCTTCCCGACCAATCCGGGTGCTCCGACAACGCCTCTTACCGATTTGCGCGGCGTCCGGTGGACCCGGCCTTCGCGGTGGATTTTTCGAAGTCTTCTATCGCAATCGAGCGAGCCCAGCCCAACGAGCCAAGCGAATTGAGCCGCAGATCAATACGCTCTTGCTTGATTTGCCGAATAGCGTTTTGCCGGCCTTCGTCGCGGTGCCGCAGCGCTCACTTGCGACGCGAAATCTTCTGCGCAGCGAGTTGTTGATGCTGCCCTCCGGCCAGGATACAGCGTGTGCTTGGGGCGCCACCGTCCTGGGACCGACCGAGTTGCGCGCGATGGCTAGCGAGCTTGGCGGCAAGACGATCCCGCTCAGCGACGATCAGCTGCGTGATGTCTATCTCTGGTACTACTTACTCGCGGAATCGTTCAGCCAATACGGCGGCAACCGTTTGGGGGACACCGCCGCCCGCATCGTCGCCGAGACCTTCATCGGCGTGCTCGATGGCGACGCGCTGTCCTACCGCAGTCTTTACCCGAACTGGATGCCAACGCTGCCAAGCAACATCGATGGCACGTTCACGATAGTGGATATACTAAATCTTGCCGGCGTCTAATCGACCGCAAGTTGATGCTACTGCTGTCGGGCGGCGCGCCCGCTACAAAGGCAGCGGGGCGCCATATTGGGGTGTTCCGGAACGGATTTAGCGGTGGCGGGCCGCTTGCGGCGCCGCGGCGGCCATCGCCGCCGCGATGTTGTCGGGGCGGGTGAAGGCGAGGTATTCGGCAGCGTATTCGGGCGGCAGGATTTCGACCATCGTCTCGTTCTCGACCCACACCTCGATCACATGGAACGGGCCGCGGTTGCAGCGGAAGCATTGCCACCCCTCACGGGTGGCGATCGCGTCGACCTTGTCGGCATCGGTGGCGACGCTGAGCGCGAAATGGGTCGGGCCGAAGCCGCGCGCTTCCGGTTTTTTCACAAAGCCCCCGCCGTCGCGGCCGCCCGGCTGAAGCTCGGTTCCCGCCGGGTAGACCTCGACACCCGACCCGTGCTCGTCGAGCTGAAGCGCAAAGAAGCTCCCCGGGTTGGGCGGAAACGGCACCGCCTTGCCGCCCATGAGCTCGGCCAAGACACCAGCGACATGCTTTGGGTCGCGCGCAGCGATCGATAGATGATGGATCATCGGTCCCTCATGACTTTTCCCGCATGATAGTTAGTATTAAATGGCCGCAGGGCGACGAGCGGCAAGATGGGCTATATAACCCGCTATGATGCGTCTCCTGCTCGTCATCATGCTCGTCCTCTTTCCTTTGCCATCCCGAGCGCAACCCGCACCCGGGCCGCCGGCGGTCGGCGTAGTCCGCGCTGAGAAGCAGCAGATCACGCAGACCAACGAGTTTATCGGCCGCATCCAGTCGATCGGGCGGGTGGCGCTCGTTGCCCGGGTCAGCGCTTTTCTCGAAAAGCGGCTGTTTGTCGAAGGCTCGGAGGTCAAAAAGGGCGATCTCCTCTACCTCCTCGAGCAACCGCCGTTTCAGGCGCTGGTCGACGCCGACAAGGCCAACGTGGCGCAGCTCGACGCCCAGCACACCTATGCCGAGAAGCAGCTCGAGCGCGCGCAATATCTTTTGAAGACGCCCGCCGGCCAGCAGCAGAACGTCGACCAAACCGTTTCCAATGAACGTTCTTTGGCTGCGCAGGTCGCCGCCGCGCAGGCGCAGCTGGAAACCGCCGAGATCAACCTCGGCTACACCGAGATCCGCGCCCCGATCGGCGGCAAGATCAGCGCCACGGAAGTCACCGAAGGCAATGTCGTCTCGCCGACCAGCGGGACTCTGGCGAACCTCGTCAGCCAGGACCCGATGTATGTGCTCTTTCCGATCTCGACGCGCGACAGGGCTCGATCTGCGTGACCGCTACGAACCAAAGGGCGGCCTCAACGCCGCGATCGTCAAGCTGCGCCTACCCGATGGACGGATCTACGGTCAGGACGGCAAGCTCGATTATGTATCGCCGACAATCGCGACCAACACCGATACGGTCACGGTGCGGGCGGTTGTTCCCAACCCGCTGATACCCGGCATGCCGCCGGGCGGACCGGCGCCGCGCGAGCTGTTCGATGGAGAATTCGTGACTGTGCTGCTCGAAGGCGTGCAGCCGATCACCGTTCTCGCCATCCCGCGGGCTGCGGTGCTGTCGGATCAGCAAGGTGACTACGTCTACGTCGTCGATGCGCAGAACAAGGCGCAACGACGGTCTATCCAGCTCGGCCAGTCGACCCCATCCACCGCAGTCGTGACCAACGGGCTCACGCGAAGGAGAGCTGGTCATCAGCGAGGGGGTGCAGCGCGTCCGCCCCGGCGAAGTCGTATCGCCCGGACCGGCGAGCCCGCCGCCGGCGATTTCCCCGGCGCCTGAGCAGGGTACTAGCGGTGGCGCCGACAGTTCCGCGGCCGGCGACGGGCCGAGCGCGCCGAAGGCGAAGCCATGATCTCGGCGATCTTTGTCGATCGGCCGCGGCTCGCGATCGTCATTGCGCTCGTCATCACGATCGCCGGCGCTCTGGCGCTGCTGCGCATTCCGGTCGCGCAGTTCCCGGACATCGTACCGCCGCAGATCGTAGTCTCGGCCACCTATCCCGGCGCCTCCGCCGCCGTCGTCGAATCGAGCGTCGCTCAGCCGATCGAGGCGCAGGTCGTCGGCGTCGACAAGATGATCTACATGAATTCGACTAGCGGCAATGACGGCAGCTACAACCTGACCGTCAGCTTTGTGCTCGGCAGCGATCCCGACATCGACACCAACGCCGTCAATAACCGGGTTCAGACCGCCTTGGCCCAGCTCCCTCCCGAAGTCCAGCTGGAGGGGCTGACGATACAGAAGAAATCGTCGGCGGTCCTGCAATTCATCATGCTCTACAGCGAGAACGGCAAGCAGGATCCGCTGTTCATCACCAATTACGCGATCATCAATGTGCTCGACGTATTGTCCCGCACACCCGGGGTCGGCCAGGCGCGCTTGTTCGGCGCGCTCAATTACTCGATGCGCATCTGGTTCGACACCCAGCGCCTCGACAATCTGCAGTTGACCCCGGCCGATGTGATCGCGGCCATCCAGGCGCAGAACGTAGAGGCGCCGGTTGGCCGGATCGGCGCACGCCCGATCGGTAGACGACCAGCAATTCCAGATGAACGTGCAGACGCAGGGCCGCCTGACGACGCCCGAGCAGTTCGGCAATATCGTCTTGCGCGCCAATCCCGACGGGTCTCTGCTGCGCGTCCGCGATGTCGCACGGGTCGATCTCGGCGCCCAGAACCAGGATGTTGAAGGCCGCCTCAACGGCCAGCCCGCTGTAGCGATCGGCATCTATCTCTCTCCCGGCGCCAATGCTGTGCAAACCGCTGCTCAGGTCGTCGCCAATTTGGACCGCTTGAGCCACCGGTTCCCAGAGGGTCTCAAATACCTCGTCAATTACGACACGACCACTTTCGTCCAGGCGACGATCCATGACGTGCTGATCACGCTGTTGATAGCCTTTGGGTTGGTCGTGATCGTCGTCTTCGTGTTTCTCGGCAGTCTACGCGCGACCCTCATTCCGTCAATTGCCGTGCCGGTCAGTTTGATCGGCAGCTTCGCGGTGCTGCTGGTGATGGGCTAT
Organism: uncultured Alphaproteobacteria bacterium; assembly: GCA_963700195.1. Taxonomy (GTDB): domain Bacteria; phylum Pseudomonadota; class Alphaproteobacteria; order ATCC43930; family CGMCC-115725; genus AP-15. Next base: position 393,042 of record CAVOWQ010000003.1, on the reverse strand, counting down.
TCAGCCAATACGATATCGCTGCTCGCGATGGTGCTGGCGATCGGCATCCTGGTCGACGACGCGATCGTCGTTGTCGAGAACGTCGAACGCGTAATGGAGGAAGAACCGAACCTGTCGCCGGGGGACGCGACAAAAAAGGCGATGACGGAAATCACCGCGCCGATTATCGCAATCACGTTGGTCCTGCTGTCGGTCTTCGTGCCGATCGCCTTCATCCCCGGCATCGCGGGAACCTTGTTTCGGCAATTCGCGGTGACGATCAGCGTTGCGATGCTGATTTCGGCATTGAATGCGCTGACCTTGTCGCCGGCGCTGTGTGCCGTTTTCCTTCGTCCCAGCGGCCCGAAGCGCGGCCCGATGGGCTGGGTGTTGCGGCGCATCGACAATATCCGCGACGGCTACGCGGCGATCGTGCGCCGCCTGGTGCGCGTCTCGGTACTCGGCATCGTGGCGATATTGGCGAGTGCTGTGGGGGTTTATCTTCTGTCCTTGCGAACGCCGACGGGGTTTCTACCGGAAGAGGACCAAGGTGCTTTCTTTATCAATGTGCAATTGCCAGACGGCGCTTCGGTCATGCGCACGCGTGACGCGGTCAAGCGCATCGAGGCTGTGCTGAAGCAGATGCCGCAGGTCCAGAACGTTTTCGCGATCGTCGGGTTTTCGATCATCGACAGTGTCAACGAGCCGAATACGGGGTTTGTGGTTCCCACCCTGAAGCCTTTTGCCGACCGCGTCGGCGCGGCCAATTCGGCGCAGGCGCTGATCGCAAAGTTGTTCGCTGAGGGTCAGCAAATCCGCACCGCGACCATCATCCCGTTCAACCTGCCGCCCATCATCGGGCTGTCGACGACGGGCGGGTTCGAATACCGGCTCGAGGGGCTGGAGGGGCAGGAACCGGTCGCGATGAACAGCGTCATGCAAGGGCTTCTCGCGGTCGCCAACCAGGACCCGCGGCTGACCCGCGTCTTCTCGACCTTCACCGCCAGCAATCCGTCGATCTGGCTCGACATCGACCGCGAGAAGGCGCAGGCGCTGGGCCTTAGCATGAACGATGTTTTCGGCGCATTGCAGGCGACACTGGGCGGCATCTACATCAACAACTTCAACCTGTTTGGCCGGGTCTGGCAGGTCAATATCGAGGGCGAAGGGGCGGACCGCAGAGACGTCTCCTCACTGTGGCAGATCTACATTCGCAATAAGATTCGGCACCGATGTGCCGTTGCAGTCGATCGCCACCGCTCGCGTCGTCGTCGGGCCGCAGGTCATCACCCGCTACAACAACTACCGCGCGATCCCGATACAGGGCAGTCCGTCTCCGGGTACCTCGTCCGGGACCGCACTCGCGGCGATGGCACAGCTCTCAGACAAGACCTTGCCCTCGGGCTATGGCTATGAATGGACCGGAACCGCCTATCAGGAATTCGCGGCTTCCGGGCAGACCGGCCCGATCCTGGGGCTCGCCGTGCTGTTCGCGTTTCTGTTCCTCGTCGGCCTCTACGAAAGCTGGATGATCCCGGTCCCGGTATTGCTCTCGGTGCCGGTCGGGGTGCTCGGGGCGTTTCTCGGAATTTTGGTTTTTCACCTGTCGCTCGACCTCTATGCCGAGATCGGGCTCGTCGTGCTGATCGCTATGGCCGCGAAGAACGGCATCCTGATCGTCGAATTCGCCAAGGACCGGCGCGAGGAGGGGATGGACATCCGCGAGGCCGCGGTGCTCGGCGCGCGGATGCGGTTTCGCGCCGTGATGATGACCTCCTTCGCCTTCATCCTCGGCGTCTACCCGCTGGTCGTCGCGCAGGGCGCCGCCGAGATCAGCCGCCACGACGTCGGCACCCCGGTCTTCGCCGGCATGATCGCCGCGAGCGCGATCGGGCTCTTCATCATTCCGATGCTCTACGTCACCTTCCAGACCATTCGCGAGCGCAGCGGCGCCCGCTTCCGGCGTCTGCGGCCGCGCCCCGTCGAGACTGACTAGCCCGACCCTCTCGTCGGCAAGGCGGCACCGTGCGTTGTAGGCTCGGCAATGGTAAAGCTCAGCAAGCACACGACCGATGAGATGGAGGTGCGCGGTATCTTGCTTTCCTACATTGAGGCCGCGCTCACCTCTTCGGATCGCGTCGTCACGGATACGACCGACCCGGCCCTGAGCCGCTCATATAAAGTCATTCCCGAATTCGGAAACCGCGTGCTTCGCTGGTTCACCGACCCGATGGCGATGATATTTGCGTGGTGACGGCGCATTGGGACAGCGGAGCAAAGCTGTGATCCGGACCACTTACGATCCAGAGGCCGACGTGCTCCATATCGCATTCGGTCGGCAGGGCGTGCGTTCTGATACGTCCGAGGAAGTCGCCCCCGGTGTGTTCGTAGAGTTCGACCCGACCGGCAACCCGATCGGCATCGAGGTAATCAGCGTGCGGCGCAGAAGTGGCGAGATTGCGCCAGTGCAAGCAGCAGCCAAATAGCTCTCACCCGGGCTCTTACCGCCGCCCGAACAGCCGCTCGATGTCGGTGAGGTCGAGCGCGATATAGGTCGGGCGGCCGTGATTGCACTGGCCGCTGTTGGGGGTGGCCTCCATCTGGCGCAGCAATGCGTCCATCTCGGCGGGCGAGAGGTGCCGTCCGGCGCGCACGCTGGTGTGGCAGGCGAGAGTGCCGCAAACCGTCTCGATGCGCTCCTTCAACGCCAGCGTGTCGCCCCATTCGGCGAGCTCGTCGGCGAGGTCGCGCACCAGGGCGCCGACATCGAGCCCCGGCAGCAACGCCGGGACCTCGCGGACGACGACGGCACCGGGTCCGAACGGCTCGAGGACGACCCCGAATTCGGCGAGCTCCTCGGCGCGTGCGGCAAGCCGCGCGGCGCCGGTCTCGTCGAGCTCGACGATCTCGGGCAGCAGCAGCGCCTGGCGCGCCACGCCCTGCGCCGCGAGCGCCTCCTTCATGCGTTCGTAAACGAGGCGCTCATGTGCCGCATGCTGATCGACGAGGACGATCCCGGTCGGGGTCTCGGCCAAGATGTAGGTCCGGTGCAACTGCGCTCGTGCCGAGCCGAGCGGCGCCTCTGTCGCCGGAGCTTCCTCGGTCGGCCGCAGAAAATTGTTGGCGCTCTCGGCGAGCGCCAGTGACGGGGTCGGCGGCGAGAGCGGGAACGCGAAGTGCGGCATACTCGAGGTTGCGATGCCGGACCCCGGGCGGAACGCGGCGACCGCCCCGGCGGCGACGGTCGACGAGGCGCGGTGCCCAGCGGCGGCCAATGCGTTGCGCAGCGCCCCGACGATCAGACCGCGCACCAATGCGGCGTCGCGGAACCGCACCTCGGCCTTGGCCGGATGGACGTTGACGTCGATTTCCTCGGGCGGGCCGTCGACAAACAATGCGACCATCGGGTGGCGGTCGCGGGCGAGCACATCCTGGTAGGCGCCGCGGACGGCGCCGACCAGCAGTTTGTCGCGCACCGGCCGCCCGTTGACGACGAGATACTGGTCGCGCGGCGCGGCGCGGTTGAGGGTCGGCAACCCGATCAGCCCGGTCAGCCGAAACCCGCCCCGCTCGGCATCGATCTCGACCGAATTCTCGGCGAAGTCGCGGCCCAACAGCGCCGCGAGCCTTGTGCGGCGGGCGATTGCCGCTTCAGTGTCGCCGGCCGCGGGGAGGCGTAACAGCGCGCGCTCCTCGTCGCCGATTACCGTGAACGATATTCCGGGATAGGCCATCGCGAGCCGGCGTACCGAATCGACGGCCATGTCGCGCTCGGTGCGCGGCGTCTTCAAAAATTTAAGCCGCGCCGGGGTCGCGAAGAACAGATCGCGCACCTCGACCCGCGTTCCTGGTGGATGCGCCACGGGCACCGGGGTCGACTTCCTGCCCGCCTCGACGACGATCTCCCACGCGTTGTCGGCGCCGGGCGGCCGCGAGACGATCCGCATCCGGCTGACCGCGCCGATCGACGGCAACGCCTCGCCGCGGAAGCCGAGCGAGGCGATGCGCAACAGATCGTCCTCCGGCAATTTCGACGTGCAGTGCCGTTCGACCGCCAAGACCAGCTCTTGCGCGGTCATGCCGCCGCCATTGTCGGCGACCGCGATCAGTGCCTGGCCGCCTTCGCTCAATGTGACGTCGATGCGGGAGGCGCCGGCGTCGATCGCGTTTTCGACCAATTCCTTGACCGCCGCAGCCGGCCGCTCGATGACTTCGCCGGCGGCGATGCGATTGACGAGGACCGGAGGGAGAAGACGGATCGCCATCGGCCGAGTTTATGCTAACGGAAGGCGCGATCATAGGTAGAGGAGCGAGGGATGCGGTCGACGGCAGCAGGTGATCCGGGCGCCGAATATCTCGAACGGGCGCGCGCCTTTGTTCCCGAGCTCGCCGCCGCCGCGCCCGAGATCGAGCGGCAGCGCGAATTGCCTGAGCCGGTGGTCGCGGCGATGGTCGAGCGCGGCTTCTTCCGGATGTTGCTGCCGCGCTCGATGGGCGGCGCCGAGCTCCTGCCCGCACCCTATGTCCGGGTGGTCGAGGAAATCGCCAAGGGAGATGCCAGCGCGGCGTGGTGCCTGAACCAGGGTGCCGGCTGCTCGATGACCGCGGCCTATCTCGATCCTGGCGCCGCCAAGGAGGTCTTTGGCGGTCCGCGGGGCATCCTCGCCTGGGGTCCGGGACCCGGAAAAGCACGAATCGTCGAGGGCGGCTACCGGGTGACGGCGACCTGGAGCTTTGCAAGCGGCAGCCACAATGCGGCGTGGCTCGGCTGCCATGTGCCGATTTACGACGCGAACGGCACGCAGCTGTTGCACCCCGACGGCAGTCCCGTCATCCGCACCCCGATTTTCCCAAAATCCTGCGCCGAGATGACCGACATCTGGCATGTCATGGGGCTGCGCGGCACCGGCAGCGACAAGTATTCGGTGAGCGACCTCTTCGTGCCGGAAGTGTTTGTCGCGGCGCGCGACGACAGCGCCCGCCGCGAACATGGCGTGCTCTACCGCTTCAGCAGCCTGCAGCTCTATGCCTCGGGGTTTGCCGGGGTGGCGATGGGCATCGCCCGTAGCACCCTCGACGCCTTCATCGAGCTGGCGCGCGACAAGGTTCCGTTCCGCGGCAAGAAAACCCTGCGCGACAACAATGTCGTCCAATCGCAGGTCGCGCAGGCCGAGGCACGCCTGTGCTCCGCCCGCGCTTCCTTGTACCGATCGCTCAAAGAGATTACCGGGGAGGTCGACCGGTCGGGCCATATCACGCTCGACCAGAGGATGGCGATCCGGCTCGCCTCGACTTTCGCGATCCATCAGTCGATGAGCGTGGTCGACATGGCCTATCATGCCGCCGGATCGACCGCGATCTTCGAAGAGAACCCGTTCGAGCGCCGCTTCCGCGACATCCATACCGTCTCGCAGCAAGTGCAGGGCCGCCAGGAGCATTTCGAGACCGTAGGCCAGTATCTCCTCGGCCTCGCCCCGGACACGCTGGCCTGGTTGTAAGACGCGTCCTCACCGCCGATACTGTCGGCGCGGAGCTTGGGCAAGGAGAGAGGCATGCAGGTTCGCGACGGTTTTGTCGGCACCGTCGGAAAGACGCCGCTGATCAAATTGCGGCGGGCCTCCGAGGAGACCGGGTGCACGATCCTCGGCAAGGCCGAGTTCCTCAATCCCGGCGGCTCGGTCAAGGACCGCGCCGGCCTCTACATCATCAAGGACGCCGAGGAGCGGGGCCTGTTGCGCCCGGGCGGCGTCATTGTCGAGGGCACCGCCGGCAATACCGGGATCGGCCTCGCGCTGGTCGGCAATGCCCGCGGCTACCGCACGGTCATCGTCATGCCCGAGACGCAGAGCCAGGAAAAGAAGGACATGCTCCTCTTATGTGGCGTCGATCTGCGGCTCGTGCCGGCGGTGCCGTACGCCAACCCGATGAACTATGTCCGCTATTCCGGTCGCCTCGCCGAGGAAATCGCCGCCCAGGAGCCAAACGGCGCGATCTGGGCCAACCAGTTCGACAACCTCGCCAACCGGCGCGGCCATTACGAGACGACCGGCCCCGAGATCTGGGAGGAGACCGACGGCAAGGTCGACGGCTTCACCTGCTCGGTCGGCACCGGCGGCACGCTCTCCGGTGTCGGGATCGCGCTTAAAGAACGCAACCCCAAGGTTCAGATCTACCTATCCGACTGCATGGGCTCTGGCATCTACAGCTGGTACGCGCGCCGCGAGTTCAAGCCGGAGGGCAACTCGATCACCGAAGGCATCGGCAACAATCGTGAAACCAAGAACCTCGAAGGTTTCGCGCCGGACGGCCAATACCAGATCACCGACGCGGAAATGCTGCCGATCCTGTTCAGCCTCGTTCAGGACGAGGGGCTCGTCCTCGGCGGCTCAACGGGGATCAATGTGTGCGGCGCCGTGCGTCTCGCGCGCGAGCTCGGCCCCGGCCACACGATCGTGACGATCCTCGCCGATTCCGGCACCCGCTACCAATCCAAGCTCTTCAACCCCGAATTCCTGAACGCCCGCGACCTCCCCACCCCACCGTGGCTTTGAGGAATACTGTCGCTGTCCCGGCGAAAGCCGGGACCCATCTCCGAACCCGAGCAATGTTCTTCGCCTATCTTCTCGCCAGCAAACCACACGGGACTCTGTATGTCGGATCGAGCTCGGATCTCGTTCGGCGCGTGTGGGAGCACAAGCTCAAAGCGGTCCCCGGATTTACCGCCAAATACGGCGTCGATCGGCTGGTGTGGTTCGAGCGTCACGACACATTGGAAGCAGCGATGTATCGTGAAAAGCGGATCAAGAATTGGAAGCGAGCTTGGAAAATTGAACTTATCGAACAGGACAATCCGCATTGGATCGATCTCTACTCAAATATATCGACCTGAGTATCAGGCGCTGGTCAGGACGGCCGAGTGGGTCCCGGCTTCCGCCGGGACAGCGCAGATTGAAGGATGCCGAGAGAAATGACGGAATTGCTGTTTCGTGACGACGGATATTTGCGGTCCTGCGTGGCGCGGGTGATTGCCGCCGATGGGCGCGGCATTCGGCTCGACCGCACGGTGTTGTATCCAATGGGCGGCGGTCAGCCGGGCGATACCGGCTTGCTGCGGCTCTCTTCAGGCCAGACGATCGCGATCGCTGACACGGTCAAGGGCGGCGGTCCCGACGAAGTGATCCACATACCGGCGTCGGGCGCGGCGCTCCCCGATCCCGGCACCGAAGCTCGTCGCCGAGATCGACTGGGAGCGGCGGTACCGGCTGATGCGCATGCACACCTGCCTGCATCTGTTGTGCAGCATCGTCCCCGGGGCGGTGACCGGCGGGCAGGTTTCCGACGGCAGGGGGCGGCTCGATTTCGACGTGCCCGGATCGAGCCTCGACAAGGAGATGCTCTCGGGCCGTCTCAACGCGCTGATTTCAGCGGCGCACCCGGTCGGGCCGCGGTGGATCACCGACGCGGAGCTCGCCGCCCAGCCCGAGCTCGTCCGCACGATGTCGGTCAAGCCGCCGAGCGGGATGGGGCAGGTGCGCGTCATCGAAATCTCGGGTATCGATCTGCAGCCCTGCGGCGGCACGCATATCCGCAACACCCGCGAGATCGGCCCGGTCGCGGTGACCAAGATCGAGAACAAGGGGAAACAGAACCGCCGCGTGATCCTTGCTTTTGCCGAGTGAGGGAGGAGAGGAGCCGATGCCCTACGCCCATCCCGAAGCGCTCGTTGACACCGACTGGCTCGCCGCGCATCTCGACCCGCATGTCCGGGTCGTCGACGCGTCTTTCAAATTGCCCGGCATCACCCCGACGGCGCGGGACGATTACGACCGCGGCCACATTCCCCGTGCCGTGTTTTTCGACATCGACGACATCGCGGAACCGGGTACCAGCCTGCCGCACATGATCCCGTCGCCTGAGCTGTTCGCACGCAAGATGGAGGGGCTCGGCATCGGCGACGACGACCAGGTTATCGTCTATGACAGCGCCGGACTGTCTTCCGCCGGACGCGCCTGGTGGATGCTGCGCCTCTTCGGACATCGCAATGTCGCGCTCCTCGACGGCGGTCTGCCCAAATGGAAGGCAGAAGGGCGGCCGCTCGAAACCGCCGTGCCGAACCCGCCGCTTCGTCGCTTTACGGCGAGGTTCGACCCGGCGCTGGTCCGCGACAAGCAAGCGTTGGTCGACAATCTGTCGACGGGCCACGAGCAGGTCGTCGATGCACGCGCCGCCAGCCGGTTCGCCGGGATTGCCGAAGAAACCCGGCCCGGTTTGCGCCGGGGCCATATTCCCGGCAGCCGCAACCTACCTTACGACCGGGTCACCGACCCGCAGACCCACAGGGTGCACAACGCCGAGGAGCTCTCGGGCCTGTTTCGTGACGCGGGCGTTGCGCTCGACCGACCGATCGTCACGAGCTGCGGTTCGGGCGTCACCGCCTGCGCGCTCGCCTTCGCGCTGCACCTGATCGGGCATCCGGGCGCGGCCGTCTATGACGGGTCGTGGTCGGAATGGGGGCTGCCGGGCGACACGCCGGTCGAGACCGGTCCCGCGCCTGCCAAGTCGCCGTGACCGCACTCGAAGACGTCATCACCTATCTCCAGATGCTCGAGCGGCCGGCCGGGAAGCGGGTCCCTGCGCCGCTCGATAAGCTTGCACTGATGCGCGCCGAGGACTGCACCGTCTCATTTTACCGTTACATGTACGATACGGTCGGCCGGCCATGGCTGTGGTTCGAGCGGCGGCTCGTCGACGATGCGGCGCTCGCGGCCCTCATCGCCAAGCAGACGATCGAGATATTCGTGCTATATGTGCGCGGGGTCCCCGCCGGCTTCTTCGAGCTCGACACGGCGGCGCCGCGCGAGACGAAGCTGTGCTATTTCGGGCTCATCCCCGACTTTATCGGGCGTCGGCTCGGCCCCTACATGCTACAGGCGGCAATCGATCAGGCCTGGTCGAGACCGCTCGACCGCTTTTGGCTGCATACCTCGACTTTCGACCATCCAAAGGCGCTGGCCACTTACCAGCGGGCCGGCTTTGTCGTCTATGCGCGGCGCCGGGTTTCGTTCGACGACCCGCGCGACCTCGGGATCCTGCCGAAGACGGAACGGAGCTAGCCCCTGCGTTATTGTGGCTTGGTGCCGACGGCGCAATGCAGCGGGTGCGCCATAAAGAGGAGCCCATCCTGCGCCGCCCGGTCGCGCTCGGCCTCCCAGATCGGCAATTCCTCCGTCGACAGCTGTGACAGAACGTGGTCCTCGCGGTTGCGCCAAATCGGTCCGCCCGGGCGGTCGAGCGTCACCATCGTCGGAAAGCAGACGAGATCGGCCAGACCGGCATCGCGCATTCGCCGATAGAGGCTGCGGTCGGCAATGCCGCGGGGAGCGACCGAACGCGGCGGCATTGTCACTTTGCTCCGGATCGCCTCGGGCAAGCCGAGGTTCCACCACTGCGGCATGTCGATCGCGCGCACGACGAGACCAACCCGCCCGCCCGGCCGGATGACGCGCATCGCCTCGGCGATCGCCCGATCCGCATCACATTCCTCGAACACGGTTACCGAATAGACGCAATCGAACGAATTGGCCTCGAAGGGCAGTGCTTCGGCATTGCCCTCGGTGAATTGGATCAGATCCCCGAGGCCCTCGGCCTCGGCCAGTTGCGCAGCCTCGCGCAGCAGAAATGGGTTCACATCGGCCGCGGTGATGGGGTTGGCGCTCCCGAGCCGCCGCGCCAACAGGCGAACCAGCGAACCGGCGCCGCAGCCGATTTCGAGGATCGCCTCCCCGGGCCGCGGGCCAATCTGGTCGATCAAGGTGCGGAACATCGCCTGATACGTCGGCATCCGGGCGCGGTCCTCGAGCGAGGCGACGCCGCCCAAATAGGGGCCGCCGAGGGTCACGACCGTGAAGTGCCGGGCCAGGCGCGGGATTGCCGGCGCCCATTGCGAGGGCGCCAGAAAAAACGGCAACAGCATCAGCGCCGGACCGGAACCCTCGATGCGGTAGGAAATACCGGCATGCCTTCCTTCCGCTGTGGTTGAATTCGGCGCGTCCGGGCGCCTCCCATTGGCGGCCACACGGTCGAGAAAAGCGATCATCCGGTCGGCGATCTCGTGAGTGCGGTCGGCGACGGCATCGCTCCAGCTTCCTGGCGCATCGTAACCGGCGAGGACCGAGCGCTGCGCGGCCGGCAAGCGAGACGTTGCGCGCTCCGTGGCCTCCGCCGCCGGCCCCCGCTCGCCGGCGATCATCAGAACCCGATCGGCGACCCCCGAGAATGGAGCTGGATCGAGACGGCTCGGTACGCACAGCACGATCCCGGCCAGCCGCTCGGGATGCGCTGTCGCCAGCCCCGCGATGTCCCGCGGGATCGCCGTGCCGAAATACGCCGATCCGAGACCCAGATGATCCATCAACGCGACCAACCGCTCGGTCGCCGACATATCGGTGTCCTGCAACGTCATCGCTTCTCTTATCCGTCCCTCAATGGGCGAGGATCTGGCTGAGGAATAATTTCGTGCGGTCGCTTTTCGGGTTGGCGAAGAACTCCTGGGGCGGGCCGCGCTCTACGATCTCGCCGCGGTCCATGAAGACCATTGTGTCCGCGACGGTGCGCGCGAAGCCCATTTCGTGGGTCACGCAGACCATTGTCATCCCCTCCTCGGCGAGCTCGATCATGACGTCGAGCACTTCCTTGATCATTTCGGGGTCGAGCGCCGAGGTCGGCTCGTCGAACAGCATGATCTCCGGTTTCATGCACAGCGAGCGCGCAATCGCGACACGTTGCTGCTGACCGCCGGAGAGCTGGCCCGGATATTTGTCCGCCTGCTCCGGAATGCGGACCCGTTCGAGATAGAGGCGGGCGGTATCCTCCGCCTCCCTCTTCGGCAGTTTGCGCACCCAGATCGGGGCGAGGGTCAGGTTTTCCAGCACCGTCAGATGCGGAAACAGGTTGAACTGCTGGAACACCATGCCGACCTCGCGACGGATCGCCTCGATGTTCTTCACATCCGAGGTCAGCTCGATGCCGGCGACAATGATCTGACCACGCTGATGCTCTTCCAGGCGGTTGATGCAGCGAATCATCGTGGACTTGCCCGAGCCCGAGGGCCCGCAGACCACGACCCGCTCGCCCCTGCCGACGTCCATGTTGATGTTCTTGAGGACGTGGAAGTCGGCGTACCATTTGTCGACACCGCGTAGCTCGATGATCGGCGTTCCCACAGCCGCGTCTGTCATCGTCGCCGCCCTTTGTTAAATTCGCGCTCGAGCATCTGGCTGTAGCGCGACATGAAAAAGCAGAAGCAGAAATAGATTGCCGCAGCGAACACATAGGCCTCGGCCGAGGTGCCGCGCCAATTGGCGTCGTTCAGCGCCGTATTGATCGTACCGAGCAGGTCCATCAGGCCAATAATTATGACGAGCGTCGTATCTTTGAATGTGCCGATGAAGGTATTGACTAGAGGCGGGATCACCAGCGACAAGGCCTGCGGCAGGACGATGAGCCGCGTGCGCCGCCAATAGCCGAGCCCCAGCGCATCGGCGGCCTCGATCTGGCCCTTCGGGATCGCCTGCAATCCACCCCGGACGACCTCGGCGAGATAGGCGGCGGCGAACAGAATAATCGCCAATTGCGCGCGCAGCAGCTTGTCGATTGTCATCCCGGTCGGCAGGAACAACGGCAGCATGACCGAGGCCATGAATAAAACCGTAATCAGCGGCACGCCGCGGATCAGCTCGATATAGGCAACGCAGATCGTGCGCACTGCCGGGCAGTCGCGATCGCCGCCCGAGCGCCAGCAATATTGCGAGAGGGAACGCGAAGGCCATTCCCACCACGGCGAGGATCAGGGTCAGGGGCAATCCGCCCCATAATTCGTTGCCGACATACCTCAAGCCGAAAATACCGCCCCACATCAGGATGCCGACCGCTACGAGCCCGGCGAGCCAGACGAGCATCAGCCGCCGTCCCCAAAGGCGTCGGTCACAGCTCGCCAGGATCATCGCGATGAAGATCAGCACGGCGCAGAACGGGCGCCAATGCTGCTCGTAGGGGTAGGTGCCGAAGAGGATAAAGCGCCATTTCTCGGCGATGAACGCCCAGCAGGCCCCGGCCCCATGACAGGCGCGGCTGTTGGGGGCCGACCAAACCGCGTCGACCAGTGCCCAGCGAACGACAGGCGGGACCGTCACCGCCAATAGGCCGACCGCGAGCACCGTCAGAATTGTATTGGAGACGCTGCTGAATAGATTGGCGCGCAGCCAGCCGAACAAGCCGGCGGCCGCCGGCGGCGGCGGTTCGGCGGCAAGCGGCAGCTCTTGAGCGACGTCAGTCATTCATCAGCGCTTGTCGAGAGCGATTGGCCTCAATACCGGCGACAAGAGCCCCTCTCCGCCCTTCAGGGGGAGAGGGAGGGGCCCAACCCGCAGGGTTGGGAGGGTGAGGTGGGCGGCGCCGCGGACCAGCACGTCCCCCCCTCACCCTCCCTCTCCCCCCGGCCGGCGGGGGAGAGGGTAAAGGGTTGATTGAGCCTAAGGTTCATCACATCAATCACTACCGCTCCACCAGTGCGACGGAGCGGTTGTAAAGGTTCATCAACGCCGAGATGATGAGGCTGATCGTCAGATATACCGCCATGATCATCGCGATCCCCTCGACCGCCTGCCCGGTCTGGTTGATCGTCGTATTGGCGATCGAGACGAGGTCCGGGTAGCCGATCGCCACCGCCAGCGAGCTGTTCTTGGTCAGGCTCAAATACGTGCTGGTCATTGGCGGTATGATGACGCGCAGCGCTTGCGGCAATACGATCAGCCGCGTCCGCTGCCCCGGCTTGAGGCCCAGCGCCATCGCGGCCTCGCTCTGGCCCCAGCTGACGGCGAGTATGCCGGCGCGGACGATTTCAGCGATAAACGTCCCCGTATAGACGACGAGGCCGAGCAACAACGCAGCGAATTCAGGCGACACTGCGTGACCGCCAGTGAAGTTGAAGCCCTTCAGCTCGGGACGGTCGAGGGCGAGCGGCGCGCCGCCGCCGAGAAAGACGATCAGCGGCAGCCCGAGTATCAGTCCCAGCCCGATCCAAGCGGTCGGGAACTGCTCTCCGGTCCGCGCCTGCCGCTGCCGAGCCCAGCGGAAAATCCAGATAGTTGCGACAGCCCCGACGCACAATGCCAGTGCCATCCAGCCATAAATCGGGTCCGGATTTGGCAGCGGAAAAGCGATCCCGCGATTACTGATAAAGACATCGGGCAGCAGCTGCCAAGCCTGGCGCGGGGCCGGGGCGCTTTCTCGCAATAGCCCCCACCAAAAGAACAACTGCAAAAGCAGCGGGATATTGCGGAAGGTCTCGACATAGATCTGCGCGAGCTTCGCGATCAGCCAGTTGCGGGACAACCGCGCAATCCCCATCACGGTACCGAAGATCGTCGCCAGCGCGATGCCGAGACCGGCGACATAAAGCGTGTTCAGCAGGCCGACGAGAAACGCGCGGGCATAGGTATCGGCCGGTGAATAGGAGATCAGCGACTCGCCGATCCCAAAGGCGGCTTCGCGGTCGAGAAAGCCGAAGCCGCTGGCAATGTTCTGACGGCGCAGATTGACGACAGTGTTGTGGACGAGAAACGCACCGAGGGCGAGGACGGCGGCGACGAACAGCACCTGAAAGACGATCCCGCGAATTGCAGGATTGCGCCACGGAGAGGGACGCGCCGGGCGCCGGAGAATGTCCGTCGCCATTGGCCGTTTACCGCCCTTTGCGCCTAAACCGGATCAGCGGATCGGCATCGCGTACATCAAGCCGCCGTGGGTCCACAGATTGTTGAGCCCGCGATCGAATTTGAGCTCGGTGTCCTTGCCGAGCGTTCGGTCGAAGATCTCGCCGTAATTGCCGACGAGCTTGATCTCGTTATAAGCCCATTTCTCGTCGAGCCCGAGCGCCTTACCCATCCCCGGGGTAACGCCGAGCATCCGCTTGATATAGGGGTTGTCGCTCTTCGCCATGTCATCAACATTCTTCTGGGTGATGCCTTTCTCCTCCGCCTCGATCAGCGCATAGACGACCCAGCGAAGGATGTCGTCCCATTGGTCGTCGCCCTGGCGCACGGCCGGGGCCAGCGGCTCCTTTGAGATCCGCTCCGGCAGGATCACGTAATCGTCCGGGTTCGGCGCCTGGCTCAGCCGGCTGGCGTTGAGCGCCGAGGAATTGCCGGTGTAGACATCGCAGCGGCCGGAGAAAAATGCGTTCAGTGCCTCGTCGAGCTTCTCGATGACGACTGGCTTGAACTCCATCTTGTTGGCGCGGAAATAATCGGCCAGGTTCAGCTCGGTCGTGGTGCCCGGCAGCACGCAAATCGTCGCGCCGTTCAGCTCCTTGGCGCTCTTGACGCCGAGTTTCTTCGGTACCATGAAGCCCTGACCGTCGTAGAAGACGACCGGCGCGAAGTTCAGCCCCAGCTCCGTATCGCGCTGCAACGTGTTGGTCGTATTGTTGGATAAGAGATCGACTTCGCCCGATTGCAGCGCCGTAAAACGCTGCTGCGCGGTCAGCGGCACATACTTGACTTTATCGGCAGCACCAAAGATTGCCGCCGACAAGGCCCTGCAAATATCGACATTAAAGCCGGCCCAATGCCCCTGGCTGTCGGGCGCGGCAAAACCGGCGACGGCGGTCTGCACGCCGCAGCTGATCTGGCCGGCCTGCTTGACCTTGTCGAGGGTCGCCCCCGCCTGCGCGGTAACCCCGAAACCGAGCATGCAGGCGACCGAGGCGAACGCGCCCAACCAACCCCTGATCGTCATCCCAAACTCCCTGCCCGCCGATCGCGAGCCGATAACCCGCGGTTGGTAACAAAGCTAACATAGTCGCGCCCATGCGAGCAACGCGGCCCGGCCCGGCGAGCCCGACCCATTAGCGGCCGGCTATGCCGTGCTTCGCATGTTCTCGATAATCGCCGCCGCGGCGCGGGCGGGGTTGTCGCTCCTGACGATCGGGCGGCCGACGACGAGGTAATCCGCACCCGCCGAAATCGCCTGCGCCGGGGTACCGGGCCGCTTGTGATCATCGACGGACGAGCCGGCGAGCCGGACCCCGGGGGTGGCGATTAGCAGCCGCTGCTCTCCCGCGACGTCACGGATCCGGTTCGGATCGTCGTGCGGCGCCGCGATGATGCCGTCGCAACCGCACTCGACCGCTCGTTTCACCTGCAATCGGATTAGCTCCTCGACACTGCACAGATAGCCCAGCTCGCGCAGGCCATCCTGATCGATTGAGGTCAGGACCGTGATCGCAAAGATCTTGAGGCGAGAATTTCCCTTGCCCTCGACCGCAGCCTTCATGATTTCCCCGTCACCATGAACGGTGACGAACGTGACCCCGCGTTCGGCGGCCCGCGCGACTCCCTGCCTTACGGTCTCCCCGATGTCGAACATCTTGGCATCGAGAAAAATGTTCTTGTTCTTTGCGAGCAAGTAATCGAGCAGGTCGTCGAAGCCGGCGGCGAATTGCAGCCACAGGCCGACCTTGAAAAAAGAAACTACCCCCTCCAGCTTGTCGATCAGCGCTCGAGCTTCGCTTATCGTTGGCACATCGAGCGCGGCGATCAGGCGATCTTCGATTTTCTCGGGCAGTTCGCGGCAGATCGTCGTCGCAGTCATTGTGATCCCTGCAGCGGCGCCTGCTCGGCTAGGCGCCATAGATACCAGCTCGCCACGGTCCGATAGGGCTTCCACCGGAGGCCGTAGGTTTCGACGTCCTTGCGCGCCGGCAGCTCGCTACGGGCGTAGGCGCGGGCAAAGCCCTTGCGGATGCCGTAATCGTCCGCCGGCAGCACGTCCGGTCGGCCGAGCCGGAAGATCAGCAGCATCTCGACGGTCCAGCGGCCGATCCCCCGAACCGAAGTCAGCCGCTCGATGATCGCCTCGTCTTCCATATGCCGGATCTCGTCGAGCGTCGGGATTTCCGCGCTTGCTGTCTTGCCGGCGAGGTCGCGCAGCGAGAGCAGCTTTGAGCGCGACAGGCCGGCGCCGCGCAGTTCATCCTCGGATGCCGCAAGGACCTGCTCGGCGGTCGGGTCTGAGCTGGGGAACAGTGCGCAGAACCGCGCGAAAATCGCCGCCGCAGCCTTGCCGTTCAGCTGCTGATAGACGATCGCCTGCGCCAGCGCCCCAAAGATGCTGGACGCCGCGATGAGCTGCATGCGAAACGGGCCGACCGCGTCGATGACGCGCGCCAGGGTTTCGTCGCGAGCCCGCAGGTGACCGACCGCGATCGCCGGCTCGAAACCAAGCCGCTCATTCATTCGCCGCCTTCGATCGCCAGCATGCGGCGCTTCGTCGCCGTGCCGCCATGGGCCGAAAAGCCGCCGATCTTGCCGCCGGCCGCCACCACCCGGTGGCACGGCACGATAATCGGGAACGGGTTACGCCCGAGCGCCTGGCCGACGGCGCGCGCCGCGCCCGCAGCGCCGGCGCGAGCTGCGACATCGCCATAGGCGAGCGTCTTTCCCGGCGGGATCGTGCGCGCCACCTCGTAAACGCGGCGATGGAACGGCGCCACGCCCTCCATGTCGAGCGCGATTGCCGAGAGATCGCTCGGCTCGCCTTGGAGCAGCGCGACAATCGCGTCGATCGCAAGCCGCACTTTTGGCGGCGGCGGTCTTTCTGCGGCGGCCGGAAACCGCTGCAGCATGCGCTCGCGCGTCTCCATGTCGCCTCCCTCCGGGAGCTGCACTCCGGCCAGACCCCGGTCACTCCAGGCGACGCCGCACCAGCCGATCGCGGTGTCGAACAGCGTAAATCCGTATGCCGTCATGCCGACATGGTATCACTGGGCCGCGGTCACCACACTCCCCTAATCTCGCTTTCCGAGGGCCGCCGCGGCTCAGCGGTCGCGCAGCTTGGGGTCGAGGGCGTCGCGCAGGGCGTCGCCGAAGAGGCTGAAGCCGAAGACGGTCAGTGCGATCGCCAGGCCCGGGAAGATAGCGATCCACGGCGCCGTCGATGCGTACTCCTCGGCGCCGCCCTGCAGCATCAGGCCCCAGGCCGGGACCGGCTCCTGCACGCCGAGGCCGAGATAGGAGAGCGAGGCCTCGGCGAGGATCGCCTGGCCGACAAAGGCGGTCAGCATGATCAAGAACGGCGCCATCACATTGGGGACCATGTGGCGCAGGATGATCCGATTATGGCCAAAGCCGCAGGCGCGGGCAGCGTCGATATAAGGCACCTCGCGGATCGCCAGCGCGCTCGAACGCAAGACCCGGGCGCAGCGCGGGATCAACGGGATCGTGATTGCGACAATGACATTGTGCACGCCGGTGCCGAAGATCGCGACCACAGCCAACGCCATGATGATCAGCGGGAAGGCCATCACGACGTCGAGGACGCCCTGCAGGTAAAGGTCGAACCGGCCGCCGAAATACGCGCTGCCGACACCGAGCACCATCCCGGCGACGCTGCCGACGATCGCGCAGGAGAAGCCGACGATCAGCGCCGTGCGCGCGCCGAAAATGATGCGCGACAACTGGTCCCGCCCGAATTGATCGGTACCGAGCCAGTGCACCCAGCTCGGCGGCTCGGTCATCGCCGCAAAATCGTTCGCGGTCGGGCTGTAGGGCGCGATCCAGTCGGCCGACAGCCCGGCTATCGCCGTGATCACGACGATCAGCATACCAAAGGTCCCAAGCGGCTGACGGCGGCAGAAGATCCATGCTCGGCGCCAGACCGAGCGGCGGAACTCCGGCACATCATCGGCACTGGCGGGAAAGGCGCGAGAGTCCGGGGCGGCGATTGTCATAGCGGTTCACCCGTAGCGGATGCGCGGGTCGAGCCAGGCGTAGACCAGGTCGACAGCGGTGTTGGTCAGCACGAAGGCGGCGACGACCAGCATCACCAATGCCTGCGTCATCGTGTAGTCCTGGTTCTGCACGGATTGGACGAATAGCCGGCCGATGCCGTTCAGATTGAATACCTGCTCGGTGACCACCAGTCCGCCGATCAGAAACGCCGCCTCGATGCCCATCAGGGTCACGACCGGCAACAGTGCATTCTTCAAGGCATGCCGGTTGATGATGATGTGCTCGACCAGACCCTTGGCTCTTGCAGTGCGGATGTAGTCTTCGCGCAGCACCTCGAGCATCGCCGAGCGGGTCATGCGCATTGTTACCGCGGAAGTTCGGTAGCCGACGGTCAGCGCCGGAAAGATCACCATCGACAGATTGCGCAGCGGATCCTGCCATATCGGTACATAATCGATCGGCGGCATCCACGGCGAGCCAAGGGCCGCCTGCGAGAAATCGAGAATCGCGAGGATGAACAGAATTCCGAGCCAGAAGGATGGGGTCGCGAGACCGGCGATCGAGATCACGCGGATCACCAGATCGATCGGGCTGTTCTGCTTCAAGGCCGAGATCGTCCCGAGCGGGATTGCAATGACGTTGGCGATGACGACCGCCATGATCGCGATTTCGAGCGAGACCGGGAAGCGTGCGGCAATCTCGTACAGGACGGGTTTGCCCGACCACATCGAAATGCCGAAGTCGCCGCGGAAAAATCCCCAGACGAAATCCACGAATTGCAAAAACATCGGGCGGTCGAGGCCGAGCTGGGCATGACAGGCCTGGACGGCGCGCTCGTCAAAAGTGCCGCCCCCCGAGCCGAGCCGCACCACGCAGATGTCGCCGGGGATGAGGCGCATCAGCAGGAACACCAGCGCCGCCGCTCCGGCCAAGGTCGGAATTACCAGCAGCAGCCGCTTTATGATGTATCGGTACATCGCCCCCCCTTCCCGCGGAGGCCGCCTATTTGTCGAGCCAGATGGTCGACAAGTCCTGATTGAGGTAATGGCTCGGGCTGATCTTCCAGCCTTTGACATACGACCGGTAGGGGATGATCCGGTACCACCACAGCATCGGGAATTCGTGCGCCTCGGTGTCTACCACCTGCTTCTCGAACTCGCGCATAAGCGCGCGTTGCTTGGCGACGTCGGGCTCGTGGAGCATTTGCTGATAGAGATCGATCTCCTTCTGGTCGTCGTAGTTGCCGTAATTCTCGGTATAGACTGAGCGCGGCAGGTATTTCTGCGTGTCCATCAGCGGATTGACGACGCCCTCACAATTGGCTTCGAGGACGACATCGAAATTGCCGCTGCGCATCGCCTCGAACCATGGGCCGGTCGGCACTACGCGCTGCGTGACATGCAGCCCGATCTTGCTCCATTCGTCGATCAGCCACGTACCGACATATTTGTAAGGCTGATCGACATTGCGGTTCAAGAACTCGAACGTCAGACCCTCGGCCCCCGCCTCCTTCAGCAGGCGCTTTGCCTCGGCTCGCGACTTTTCGATGTCGGGCCAGAACCCGGCGATCTGCTGCAGCTCCTCTTTGGTCGCCGCCAACGGCGAGCCGGGGAAGACGATGCCGCCCACTGTGTGCACATTGGCGATTTTGGCGAGCGCCGGCGCACCGTGCCATTGGTCGACCGCGAGCAGCAGCGCGCGGCGCACCCGGACGTCGTCGAACGGCTTCTTCTTGTGATTGGGCGTCACCAGGTTGCCGCAGTTCCAGTCGCTCTCTTGCACCGCGACCTTGTCGCCGAGCTCCTTGACGAGCTGATCGCGCGCCGCGGGGGGCAACCCGCGGAACTCCATCGCCGCCCGGTCGCCGCGGATCGCCTCGACGCGAACCGCCTGCTTCGCGGCGTAGATTCCGGTAAAGCCGTCGAGATAGGGCAGCCCCTGGTGGTAATAATCAGGGTTCCTTACGCCCTTGATCGACTGACCCAGCTCGTATCCGGCGAACTTGAAGGGACCCGAGCCCATGACGTTTTTCTCATACCAGCGTGGGTCCTTGTCGAGGATCTCCTTCTTGTAGATCCAGGCATAGGGGTCGGCGAGCGCCGGCAGAAAGGCGCCGGTGGCGAACTTCAGATGGAATATCACGGTCGTCGGATCGGGTGCCGCGACCGTGTCGACCATGATGTAATAGCTCTCGCGCGCGCTCGTGGTGACTTCAGACGGATGGATAATCGCGTTCCAGCTCGCGGCGACGTCAGCGGCGGTCAGCGGTGAACCATCGTGAAACTTGACGCCGTCGCGGATCTTAAAGGCGTAAATCCTGCCGTCATCGGTCGGCTGCGGTATCGCCGTGCACAGATCGCAGACGAAGTCGGTCGTCGAGGACGGGTTTTCCGGGTTGATCCGGACCAGCGTGCTGTAGAAGGGCGCCGCCGAATGCACCGTCGCGTACGTGGTCTCGCGGTGGCCGTCGAAGCTCGGCGGGGCATCGGCCGGGATCATATAGGTCAACGTGCCGCCCGATTTCGGCGTTTCGGCCCCGGTCGCCGGCGCCGCAACCGCAAAGATAGCCAGGGCCGCAACGGCTGCCCTTGTCCATTTTACGCATGAGCTTATCGACGCCACCGTCGCGCTGCTCATCGAGGCTCGCCGAGAAAACTGTTTTGCGCTGCGGCGATACGCTCGACCGCCTCGCGGGGGAGCGGTCCCTTGTTGGCTGCCGCGGCGGCGTACTCCAGATGTTCGAGGGTCGAAATGCCGACCAGCGCCGTCGAGACTGCGTCGTGTGAAATGACGAAGCGCACGGCCAGTTCGATCAGACTGTCGGCAAAGCCCTCGCGGACCAGCGGCTCGAGCCGCCGGGCGCGCTCGACATCGATCCGGTACGAAGAACCCGAGCCGATCGGCTCGACACTGGGAGAGCCGAGCGGATGCCGTTGCTCGGTCCCGCTCAATGCGCCGGCGGCGAGCACGCGGATCGCGATCACACCCATGTCGGCGCCTTTGGTATGCGCCAGCAGATTGTCGAAATCATGCGCCGGATAACCTGGGGCGACGGTCGCTCCGGCACTCGGGTTGAGCACATTGTAGCTGACTTGCGCGCTGTCGAAGACGCGGGCGCCCACCACCTCGTGAAGGGCGGCGGTATCGCCTACTGCGGTGATGCCGTAGAAGCGGGTCTTGCCTTGCTCACGCAAACGCTCGAATGCCGGCACGACTTCGCCAAGCACAATTCCGGGGGTGAGATCGCTGTCGCGGCCTTCGGCCGTGATGTGGTTGTGCAGCTGGAACAGATCAACTCGATCGAGCTGAAGCCGTTGCAGGCTCGCCTCCAACGATGCGGTCACCGCCGCCGCAATGCGGGTGCGCTCGCCGGCCGGAATTCGGACCTTGGTACCGATCCGGATGTCGGGTCTGAGGCTCTTCATGACGCGCCCGAGATTGCGCTCGGATTCGCCGTTCCCGTACATCGCCGCGGTGTCGAAATAGTTGATGCCGAGCTCGATCGCCCGCGCCACCGCTCGCTCTTGGTCGCCCGAGCTGCCGCGTACCATCAGCCCGCCGACCGCACCGCATCCGAACCCGAGTACCGACACCTCGACGCCGGTCCGGCCGAGCGTGCGTCTTTCCATTGCTTCCTCCCTTTCGTCGGGCACGGATCAAAGCCCTATGGGGCCTGGGCTGTCAATCTCGCGGGGCCGAAATCGGATCGATTCGAGGAGAGGAGAGTGTCTTCGGATCGCCGAGTTCGAGCCTGACTCGCCAGTACCGGCGTCCACCCAACGAGATGCGCGCGCTTGTCGGAGCGGGACTGAACTCGATCTAATCCGAGTGTAAAATGAGGCCGCAGCGTAGCAGCCAGGGAGTAAAGGCGTGCATAGCTTGTTCCGTGGTGTGGCCGTGATCCCGGTCCTGACGATCGAGCGCGAGGCGGATGCGATGCCGCTCGCCCGCGCGCTGCTCGACGGCGGGCTCCCGTTGCTCGAGGTGACGCTGCGGACCCCGGCCGCGCTGGCCGCGATTGCCGCCATCGCCCGAGATGTGCCGCAGGTCGTCGTCGGCGCCGGGACCGTGCAACGGCCTGTCGATGTCGTGCAGGCCTGCACGGCGGGGGCGCGGTTTCTGGTAAGCCCCGGGATGACCGCGGAACTGGCGGCTGCCGCGCTGGCGACCGAGCTGCCCTATCTTCCCGGCGTCGCGACGCCTTCCGAAATCATGATTGCACGCGACCTCGGCATCAGCTTCCTGAAGCTGTTCCCGGCGGAGGCGGTCGGCGGGCTCGCATTGTTGCAAGCCCTCGCGCCGGTCTTTCCGGGGGTCGCATTCTGCCCGACCGGTGGCATCGGCGAGCGCTCCGCAGCCGAGTACCTGGCGTTGCCCAATGTGCCGATGGTCGGCGGGTCATGGATGGCGCCCAGGGAGGCTGTGGCGGCCGGTGACTGGGCGACGGTGCGCCGTCTTGCCGAACGCGCCGCCGCTCTCGGCGGGCAGCACGCCGCCTGACTTTAGCGCTCGGATTCATTGGCGAGATTCAGTGCAACGCCCCCTCCTCGTTTTCCGGGGCGAAAGCCGGGACCATTTCGGCCATGGGCACCGGTGTTCGCCGGTGTGACAGAATTTTGGATGCGGACATTGGTCCGCCGTCGCCGCTTCATCCTAGTAAGTCGCCCGGCCGCCGGAGATGTCGAAGACGCCGCCTGTCGAAAATGAGCATTCTTCCGAGGCGAGCCAAGCGACGAGGCCGGCGATTTCCTCGACGCGGACAAACCGGCCCATCGGGATCTTCGACAGCATGTAGTCGATCTGTGCCTCGGTCATCTGCGCAAAGATATCGGTTCGGGCGGCGGCCGGGGTCACGCAGTTGACCCGGATCCCGGTGCCGGCAAGCTCCTTGCCGAGCGATTTCGTCAAGCCGATCACGCCGGCCTTCGCCGCGGAATAGGCCGACGCGTTCGGGTTGCCTTCCTTGCCGGCGATCGAAGCGATGTTGACGATCCGCCCGTAATCACGCCGCTGCATCAGCGGCAAGACCGCTCTGCAGCAGTTGAAGACGCCGATCAAGTCAATTTCGACAACCCGTCGCCACTCCTCGGGCGGATACTCGGCGAGCGGGAGGTTCGGCCCGGAAATCCCGGCATTGTTGACCAGAATGTCCGGCGCACCGAGGCGAGCCTCGGTCGCTTCGAGGGCCTGAGCGATGCCGGCCGGGTCAGTCACGTCGACGATATCATAGGTCGCGTGCTCAAGGGCGTGCGAGGCGGCCGCTGCTGCCGCGCCATCGACATCCCAGATGGCCACCTTTGCAGCGGAAGCGGAGAACCGCTCGGCAATAGCGCGGCCAATGCCGCGCGCCGCACCGGTGACAATGGCGACCCGCCCGCCGAGATCGATCCGGTTCATCGCTTCTTCGCTTTCTCTCTATCCTTTGGGAACCCGAATGCCGACCCCGTGTTTTACCGACGGTCGGCCCGGAGGTTCAGGTGGAAGATCTGGAGAACCGCCTTTCAGCGATCGGGTATCGGGCGTTCCGAAAGTGCGCCGAATGCTGGCAGGTCTCGCGGATGGGCGCGACAGCGCCAGCTCCGCGCATTCGCCCCGCGTCTCAGCGAGGGGATCCGGTTCTGCGGTTCTGGTTGCGGCGGCTCGGCCGGTTCGATGCGTCGCCACTCTATCGGATACGGCGGGCCATGTAGGGTCGAGCAAATCGCGGCTCTGCAATTTGCCCAGCACCGCGGCGAAATGGGAGTGGGCCGAGCGTTCGAGCCCCTCCAGCCAGTTCTGATCGAGGAAGGAGGCCAGCGCGGGCTGGCCCAGCTCCGCCTCCCAGATGATCCCGAGCAATGAGGCTGCGGCCTCATCCTGCTCGCGCGCCAGCGGCGAGAGTACCGCGGCGCGCGCGGCCGCAGCGCGGTCGCGAGTATCCGGGCCGGGCCCGAGCCCAAAATCGACGAGCCTCCGCCGCTCGGATGAAGCCAGCACGAAATGAGCAGCCTCATGCAGGATGACATAGGCCTCGGTCGCGCCATTGAGCGCCCGACCGTCCCAATTGAACGCGCACTCGACCCTGTCGGCATGAACTGCCATGCCCAGGCTGCGAGCCAGCGAAAGTGCTGCTCCCCGATGCCGCTCGGCCGCCGCCCCGACGGCGCGATCCGCCGAGGTCGCGCGGATCCGGCGAAACACCGCGCGCGAGACCGGGTCCTCCAGCTTGGCCAGGAAGCGGTCGAGAACCTCGTCGAGCTGCTCTCGGGGAATGGCGGTCAAGATCATCAACGGTATGTGGGATATGGCGCCGGCTATGCCGAGGGGCGAATTGCCCGCGCCCGTCGGGCTTGCAGCGCAAGATGTGGTCTCCCAAGCGGCCTCGGCCCTCGCCGAGAGTGTCTCGAAGCGCCGGCCGATTTGGACGGCGCCCGCCGGATTCAACTTGTTTACGTCGACGTATTGGAATTGCAGCATTAACCGCAGCCCGTCGTTCGGATACCGCGCGCGATCAGTCCCGTACCGCCTGGCGCCGGGCCGCGATCGAGGTTGCCGCAGACAGCGCCACCTTCAGCTGTCGCCTCGATCGCAAAAAGCTGCGGCAAGTCCGCTCGCCAAGGCCGCTATCTGCTGCGCACCAACCTCGTCGAGGAAGACCCGGCCAAGCTGTGGGCCCATTATCTGTTGCTGGTCGCGGTCGAAGAGGCGTTCAAGAACCTCAAAGGGGACCTCGCGATCCGGCCGATCTTTCACCAGCTCGAGGCGCGCGTCGCGGCGCGCCTCTTCATCGCTTTTCTGGTCTCTTGCCGGCACGTCAGCCTGGCGCGGCGCCTGTAGGCGCTGGCGCTGGGCTGACACCGCGCGGTGTGCTGGAGAAGTTTGCCGGCGTGCCGTGATCGGCGTGCATCTGCCGACCACCGACGGCCGCGAGTTGCTGCTCAGCCGCGATCCCGAGCCCGAACCTGAGCTCACCCTGTTACCGAACAAACTCAAACGGCAGCTGCCCGCCCAACCACCTCCCAAAATCACCGCTGCGCCGGCGCCGTCGAGCCCGCTGTCGTGCCGACCTTCCGGGGTCGGTTCCAGCGATCTCAGATACCGAGATCCTCAAAAGCTCGAATCGGCGAACTTGAGCTACCTACTTAATCAACGACGATTCGGATCAGCTGGTCCGTGGCGCGTCGTCGTGCGGTCTGGGCCAGCGCGGCGCGAAGTACCGCAGCGATCGCTTCGTCCGGCGCGGCCACGCGGACTTCGACCCCCGAGGCGCAGGCGCGCACCGCGGCCGGGCCGACCCGATCAATCGCGAAAATGGCGAGCGAGACTGGATCCGGTGTTTCGGATCCCGGCGCGAATCGGTGCATCAGGATTTTTCGCCAATCGCCGAAGCGCGCCCGGCGGCGTGAGCCGCGCTTGTTTGCAAAACGGGTGAATGTTGCCTTGAAGACATTCTTCCGAGCGCCAGGGCGAGTCGCTTTCTTTGCCATTAGAGCACGCTCCGCTAGCCTGATCTGAGATCAGTACCAGAGGATGATGACTGTTTTGCGAACGTCGTCCATATATAGGGCTCGAAAAACTGTAACATACAATTGATAGACTAGGCGTCGGACCAATTACGTAGGGGGATCACGTGTCCGCCGGGGCGACCGTGTTTTTTGGTCTTTGGTTGCAAAAGCCGATGCGAATCGCGGCCGCAAACCCGAGCGGACGGCGTTTTGCCGACGCACTTGCGCGGTGTGTCGAGCTCACTCGGCCCGGGGCGGTGCTCGAACTGGGCGCCGGAACCGGGAGCATCACGCGCGCGCTCGTACGGGCCGGCTGCCCCCCCGATCGGATCATTGCGGTAGAGAGCGAGCCGCGGCTCGCAGCGGTGCTGCGGAGCGAACTCCCCGGATTGAGGGTGATCGAAGGGGATGCAACTCGAATCGATGAATATTTCCCCGGTCTCGGGGAGCGGCTGGCCGCCGTCGTCTCCAGCCTCCCGATCAAGTGGTTTCCACTGGAAGCACAGCGAGCCATCGTCAAGCCGTGTCTCGAGCTGTTGGGACCGGGCGGACGTTTTTTGCAGATGACCAACGCGTTCTCCTCACCCTTGCAAATGGAACCGCTGGGGATTGCCGGCAGGGAGATTTGCCGGGTCTGGCTCAATCTGCTTCCGGCACAGATCTGGGCCTATTCGCAAAAATCCGAACCGCTTGCCGCAAACGGCCCGTCGTGAACCAGATCTCCCCGATTCCCCAGATTTCGCGCATCCGCCAGTATCGCACGATTTGGATTTCCGATATTCATCTCGGCACCCGTGGGTGCAAAGCCGATTTCCTGATCGATTTCCTGCGTTACAACGATGCGGACACGATCTATCTGGTCGGCGACATCATCGACGGCTGGCGCCTGAAGCGATCATGGTATTGGCCGCAAACCCATAACGATGTCATTCAGAAGGTGTTGCGCAAGGTCCGCAAAGGCACGCGCGTCGTTTATGTCCCGGGGAATCACGATGAATGGCTGCGTGACTACACACTGCTGCAGTTCGGCGGCGTAGAGGTCGCGGAGGAGGTCATCCACATCACTGCAGATGGACGGCGGCTGTTGGTGCTGCATGGCGACGTGTTCGATGCGGTCGTCAAGCACGCGCGCTGGCTGGCCCTGCTCGGGGACGGCGCCTACACCGCTGCGCTCTGGCTCAACCGCTATTTCAATATCATGCGGCGCCGCCTGGGATACCAGTATTGGTCGCTGTCTGCCTATCTCAAGCACCGGGTCAAGAACGCAATGCAGTATATCGGATCATTCGCCGATGCCGTAGCCACCGAGGCGACCCGTCGTGGCGTCGACGGTGTCGTCTGTGGCCACATCCATCACGCCGAGATTCGCGAGATGAACGGCGTGCTTTATTGCAATGACGGGGATTGGGTCGAAAGCTGCACCGCTCTCGTCGAGCACATCGATGGCCGGCTCGAGCTGGTCCATTGGATCGAAGATTGGATGCACCACCCGCTGAGAGGCCGCGTGGTTGATGAATCCGACATAGAGGAGGAGGCCCGGGCCCGCGAGTTCGTCGACGCGGGTTCATGAAATTCGCGCTCGTCTCGGACGCGTGGAGGCCGCAGGTCAATGGCGTCGCGCGCACGCTCGCGGCCTTGCATGATGGGCTGACAGCAGCTGGGCATGACGTTTTTCCGCTGACGCCGGAGCTTTTTCGCACGGTACCGTGCCCGACGGATCGGGAAGTGCGTTTGGCGATTGCGGCGCGGCCGCGCCTCACGCGACTGCTGGAAGCATTGATGCCCGACGCGATCCACATCGCAACCGAAGGACCGCTCGGCAGGGCCGCGCGGAACTATTGCATAAACCGGAAGCTGCACTTCACCACCGCTTATCACACCAAATATCCGGAATACCTAAAGGCCCGTTTTGGGGTTCCCAAGGGGTGGACTTACGCGATATTGCGGCGCTTTCATTGCCGTTCGAGCGCCATCATGGTCGCCACGGAAACGGTTCGTCGTGAGCTCGCCGAAAACGGTTTCGAACGGCTCGCCCTGTGGACGCGAGGCGTCGACATTGCGCTGTTCCGGCCGGAATGCACGCCCGCCCTCGATCTGCCTCGGCCGGTATTTCTCTGCGTGTCCCGCATCGCGGCCGAGAAAGATCTGCCGGTCTTCCTCGACCTCGACTTGCCGGGCTCGAAGCTGGTCGTGGGCGGCGGCCACCTCTTGCCGGAAATGAAGCGCCGCTACCCCAAGGTGCATTTTGCCGGAATTCAGCAAGGCGAGGCGCTGGTCCGGCACTACGCATCGGCGGATGTGTTCGTATTGCCCAGTCGAACCGAGACGTTCGGGCTGGTACTGCTAGAGGCGCTGGCCTGCGGTCTCCCGGTCGCTGCCTTGCCGGTTCCCGGACCGCTGGACGTGATCGGCGACAGCGGCGCCGGTGTGCTCGAGTGGGACCTGCGCGCAGCCGCCATCGCAGCGCTGGCAATTCCTCGCGGGCTCTGCCGTTCTTATGCCGAGCGATTCAACTGGCAAATCTCGATCGAGCAGTTTCTCAGTCACCTGGTCCCGGCGCGTAATCCTTCGAACAGTCATCTCTACCCCGAGCGGGCTCGCTACGCGGGACTGGTTAGCGGCGCTCGATCGCCTCTTTGATACCGCGCCGATTCCCCCGGGGCGTCAGCGGCTCTTGCCTTTCGGTGCTCGCGACATCGTCGACCGAGGACAGGGCACATTTCTCCACTCCGCTATTCCGCCTGCTCCTTGAAAACCGTAAAAATGCAAATTCGGAGGACAGGGGAAGCATGGATTACGACAGCTGCCGCAGCCTGCCAGCGATGTTTTTTGCCCAAGCGGAGCGGCTCGGCGACAAGCCGTTTCTATGGGCCAAGCAGGACGGCCGTTATGGGTCCGTAAGCTGGGCGGCGGCGGCGCGCGACGTCCGGCGGTTGGCGCGCGGCCTCAGATCGCTCGGGATCAGGCGCGGTGAGCGGGTCGGGCTTGTCAGCGAAAACCGGCCGGAATGGATCATCGCCGATCTGGCGATCATGACCGCTGGGGCGATTACCGTCCCGGCCTATGTGACCCATACCGTCGAGGATCACAGGCACGTATTGGCGAATAGCGGAGCACGCGCGGTCTTCGTTTCGAAGCCGGCCCTCTCGGCACGGGTCCTCGCGGCGGCCAACCAGGTCGACACCGTGCACACCGTCATTGCGATCGAGCCGGCCGCGGGCCAAGCAAGCACGGTCGACCTCTTGTCGTGGGACGAGATGCTAGCTGACGGCCCGGCGCAGGAGGATGACACTGCCGAATTCGTCACCGTAATCGAGCCCGATGATACGGCTTGCCTGATCTACACCTCGGGGACCGGCGGCATCCCCAAGGGGGTCATGACGAGCCACCGCAACATCATCGCGAACTGCCGCGGCGCGTATCGGGTACTCGAGCAGCTCGGGCTCGGGGACGAGGTGTTCTTGAGCTTTCTGCCGCTCTCGCACTCCTACGAGCATACCGCCGGTGAAATGTTCCCGATTTCGATCGGCGCACAAATCTATTTTGCCGAAGGCGCCGAGACCCTCGCCGCCAACATGCTCGAAGCGCGGCCGACGATCATGACCGCGGTCCCGCGACTCTATGAGACATTGCACCAGCGGATCCGCCTCGGGGTCGACCGCAAAGGCGGCATCTCGCGGAAGATGTTCGACCGGGCGGTGGCGATCGGCCGTAAGCGCCTGCTCGCGGAGCGCCCGACTCTCGGTGAGCGGCTCTCCGATCCGCTTCTCGACCGCGTCGTCAGGGCCAACGTTCGCGAGCGCTTTGGCGGCCGACTCAAGGCGTTGGTCTCGGGCGGTGCGCCGCTCAACCCCGAGATCGGCCGGTTTTTTCTGGCGCTCGGGATCACTGTGCTGCAGGGCTACGGCCAGACCGAGGCGGGACCCGTCATCAGCTGCAATTTGCCGGCGCGGATCAAGATCGAGACGGTCGGGCCGCCGCTCGACGGTGTCCGCCTGCGCATCGCCGAGGACGGCGAAATCCTGGTCGCCGGCGACAACGTCATGAAGGGGTACTGGCACGATCCCGACGGGACGGCGCACGCGCTCGAGGACGGCTGGCTGCATACCGGCGATGTCGGGATGATCGATGCAGACGGCTATCTCCTTATCACCGACCGCAAGCGCGACTTTATCAAGAACTCCGGAGGCGAAATGATCTCCCCGGCACGCATCGAAGGCTACCTGACGCTGGAGCCCGAGATTTCGCAGGTCATGGTATTCGGCGATCGCCGTCCCTATCTGGCCGCCGTCCTGGTCCCCGACCCGGAATTCGTTGCAGCCTATGTCGACGGGAGAGAAGCGTCTGCTGATCTGAGCGCGCTCGGCGCCGACCCCGACTTCACCAAGGCGATCGGTGCCGCGGTCAACCGGGTGAACCTGACCCTAATGCCGAGTGAGCGGGTGCGCCGCTTTGTGGTCGCCACGGAAGCTTTTACGATCGCCAACGGTCAGATGACGCCGACCCTCAAGATAAAGCGCCACGTAATCCGCGAGAAGTACGGCGCGGCGCTGGACGCGCTCTACCACGGCAAAGAAATCGCCGCCTGAGTGCGGGCGCGGTACTCCCTCGCCCCGCTTGCGGAGGAGAGGGCTGGCGTGAGGCAAGTCTTCGGTAAGTGAGGACGTTACCCTCACCCACCAAGCCCTTCGGGCTTGGTCCCCCCTCTCGCGCGGTGCGGGCGAGGAGCGTTGCACTATAGCCCCTCTTCCGTACCCCGGGAGAGGGTGGCGAGCGCGAGGCGGGTGAAAGCTCGGTCCGCAAAAGTTCACCTCGGGAGCGTCGCAAGGTACTCGGTTAGGGGCTGGTTTGCCGCCAAGAAACGAGCGAGCTGCTGTTCCGCCGGATCCTTGGGGTCGTCCATGCTCGCGGAGATCGCGACAAACGCACCCACAGGCTCGCGGTCGAGGAGGACGGCACGCGCCCGCAACAGTTTTGTCTCTAGAAGCCCGGCGGCCATTCCGCCGTCCACGACGTAGAACGACCAAACCAGACGGTGACGCTGTCCGCTGACGATCTCCGTGCTCTCCACTGTGGTCGGCTTGCCACCCAACGTGACTTCGGCACGGCCGTATCCCGTGATGTGCCACAGCTTGTCGTCAGCCAGACGATTTCCGGTCTTGGTCAACGCGTCGCCGCTGGCTCGTAGCCGATAGAGCGCGACATAGCGGATGACCACCCCGGAACCTGGCTCCTCGAACCCGTCGAGGAACTCCCGATCGGCACCGTACACCGTGGGGCGCCAGCCCAGCGCAGCGTCCGACAGGCCTTGCCAGGGCGCCCCAATCAGAGGTGCGTTCGCAACCCGAAGCGGAGAAGGCGGATATAGAGCATTCAACCGGGCCGCGTAGGCCGGGCCGGCCACCGCGAGTAGGAGGGCTGCCGGGATCGCTATTGCAAATCGCCAAGCCGCAGGCTTCGACCACCCGGTCGAACGCATCGGGATGCGTCGGTCGATTTTCTGTGCAAACATCATCCCGATCGCGATCAGGATCATGATGACCAACGTGAAGAAGAGCCAGCCATAGAGGACGTGGTCGGCTTCGACCGCCGCCGCACTGCCCTCGAGATGCGCCAACACGATGATCCCGAGCGCCCGCATTCCATTGGCGGCGATCGGCACGACGAACGACAAGGTGATGAACAGGGCTCTTCTGACGACGCTCTGGTACATGACCACGGCGAAGAAGCATCCGAAGACAATCGAGGCGATCAAAAAGCGCAACCCGGCGCAAGCTTCCGCGATCTCGAAGGTGCCCTCCGGTATCTCAATCATAAACCCGTCGGAGAAGACCGGAATATGAAGCAATTCCAGTCCGGCGATACTGATCTGGGCGGTGATCTTCTGAAGCGTAGGAACCAGAAACGCCCCGCTCGGCGCGAGGAAAAACAGAAAAAGCAGCGGCGCCAGCAATAACCAGAAGACGCGCGGGCCGAGCGCCACCAGCACTACGACCTCGAACATCGCGATCAGCAGAAATTGGCGGGCTTCCTGGATGTCGAGAATGGCGGCGATCAGCCACAGCCCGGAGAGGAAAGGCATCACGACCAACGGCCACAGAGTTGGGCTCGGCGACACCGACGCGATGACCCAGCGTCGCTCCCACAACAGAAAGCCGACGAGCGGGATAATCAGAAAGCAGTGAGTGTAAGCAGTCGACTCGATCCAAACTTGGACGGCCCCAATGATCTCGCGCCGGAATACGATGCCGAAGACCAGGGCGGCAATGCCGATAAAGACCAGCGCCGGTCCCCATCCGGGCGCAACCAGTAAACCGGCGACTGGTCGCCTATTCAGAGCCGAACGAAGCCCCGTCACGGTGCGCTCCGGTCTCGCCGGCTTGCTTCCCGCGGGGGAGCGCCTCAGTAACAAGAGAAATCCTGCATATCAGCCGATTCCCCTGACGATCAGCGGGCCGAGGCGGGTCGCCACCCTTAACGGCAAGTGTTTCCAAGCCGCGATAAAGACGGCCAGTTTCGGGTTGAGCGGATTTAGATCCGGCATCGAGCGACCGCGCGCCAAGCGGAATTGATAGACCAGGGGGCTCGGCTGAAATCCCCAGTTGCATTTGAACGAGTAGGATCCTGTGCCGATTTTGCTGCGGCCGAAATCGAAGATGCGATAGCCCCGTTCACACGCTCTCCGCATCACTTCCCAATACATGAAATCATTGGCGGCAAGCTGCCGCGCCGCGGCTGTGCCGCCTCCGTAAAACGGCAAAACCTCGTCGCGAAAGTAGAAGTTCAGCACCGATGCGACTGCTTTGCCGCCGGATGATATCGTAACTATATCGGATGAGGTCGGAAATTCTTTCCTAAGAATGCGAAAATAGGATTTGGCGAAGACGGGCGTGCCGAGGTTGCGAACGCTTTCGGCGTAAACGCGATAAAGGCGGTCGATGCCGTCGTCGATCTCCGAGTGCAACCCGTGGCGCATTCCTTTGCGCACCATCGCCCGTTGCTTGCGCGGTATCGCTTTCAGATTGCGCTCGACCGCCGGATCGATCTCGCGCCGGAAGGTGGCGTAGAGGCCCGGCTTGCTCGGCCAATCGCCCCGGCGCGCCGAGAAATCGCGCAATTCGAGCACCGGGACGGCGAGCACCTCCATGAGCCGGACGGCCTCGCTTTCGAGCGCGCGCAGACTCTCGGCGTCGATTGCGATTGGGCCGCCGCGCACCGCGAAGGCATTCGATATCAGAGACGAACCGAACAGTAGCGACTTTACATGGGTGAGCGGCAAGAGACCGGTAATAATCCCGCCGCGCTCGGCAATCAGGTAATACGTCGGGTGCCGGAAGGCCTGCTCGATAACTCGCTTCCAGCCGGCGAGATGAAAGAACGTGCCGCCCGGATGAGCGAGCACGAACTCGTTCCAGCGTTCCTCGTCTCCGGGTCGGAACGATCTTACGGCGAGGCTTGCTTGCGATCCGTCCAAGACGTGATGACCGGGAACGGCCCTCTCTCGTCGCTCAGAAAAAGCCGATCCATGCGTGTCCAGGTGAAATTGCGAAGCAGCCGCCGCAGCCGTGGTTCGGTGCGATCCAGGTTCAAGTAATGGCGGAACCGCGATTTCCACGGCGCCGATTGCTGCCGAGGCTGCTCAGGATCGATCTCCCAAGGGTGCAGATAAAAAACGGCTGGTGAGCGGTTCACTCGCCTCGCATAGTGCAATAGCCCCCTGGTCAAAGAATAGGGCAGCAGGCGGAAATAGCCGCCGCCCGAGGCCGGCACGTCGACCCCCAGGATCCTGACCGAGGTGAGCGGGATTTCCAGCATGCCCGGCACCGGCGAAAAAGGCGTTCGCGGCGCCTCCGGCGTCCCGTAGAGATCGTGCTTCACCGGATACACGCTGGAGCTGTAGGAGTACCCCTCTTCCGCGAGGATCGTGTGCGCCCATTTGCTGCCGCCGCCGATCGAGAAGGTCGGAGCGCGATAACCGCGGACCGGCGCGCCGCCAAGGTCCTCG
Organism: uncultured Alphaproteobacteria bacterium; assembly: GCA_963700195.1. GTDB lineage: Bacteria > Pseudomonadota > Alphaproteobacteria > ATCC43930 > CGMCC-115725 > AP-15. The sequence goes on along the minus strand of CAVOWQ010000003.1, from coordinate 359,785 downwards.
AGAACCCGCTTGGCGTCGCGCACATCGTCACGAAATTCTTCCGGTGATTGGCAATCCGCCCGTAGATGGCCGGAGCCATGGCTCGCCAGCTCGTGCCCTTCCGCAACCACGCGTCGCACCAGCTGCGGGTGGCGCTCTGCCACCCATCCCAGGAAAAAGAAGGTCGCTTCGACCCCGCTCTCGGCCAGGATCTGGAGCAGGCGCCCGGTGTTGCGTTCCACCCGGCGCGGGAGACTTTCCCAATCGCTCCGGTCAATCGTCGAAGCGAAGGCCTCGACCTGAAAATAATCCTCGACGTCGATCGTCATTGCGTTGGCGAAACCGCAGCGCATCAGCTCGCGGGAAGATTCTTCGACCGGCCGAGCGGCCGCAGCCTGCGCCAGCCACTCGCCAGGCAGCTGCCGAAGCGCTCCGGTCGGCTCTTTCACTGGCGACCGCTCTGGAAATAGCTGGCCGCGATTTTAATCGCGCGCTTGATGACGCGTCCATGCCGATCGACTTGTTCTTCGAGCACGCTGAGCCGTTCGGATATTTGCGAGACCGCCTCTGATTTGCCGTTGGGCTCGCCGGCCGTGAAACCGCCGATGGGCTCGGTCGTGACGACGGCGATTTCCTCGCGCAGGTCTTTGGCTACTTTATCGACTGCATTGGCCTGAAGCGTATGAAGCTGCTCCAGGAAGCCGAAGAGCAGCAACCTCGAACACAAGGTGTTGATCTGCCGAGGTACGCCTCCGGTGTGCCGGTAAATCAGCGGAAAGCAATCTTCGGTGAACTCCGGATCTCCCTTCCAATCTGCCCGGCGTAGCCGGTGCTCGACATACGCCTTGGTCTCGGCTTCGCTCAACGGCCCCAAATGGTAGGCCGCGGTCACTCGTTGGCGCAATTGCTCCAACCGCGGGCTGCCGAGAATGGCGCGGAACTGCGGCTGCCCGAGCAAGAAACTCTGCAACGCCATGGTTCTGTCGGCTACGATGTTGGACAGCATGCGCAGCTCTTCGAGCGCCTCGAACGAAAGGTTCTGCGCCTCGTCGACGATCAGCAATACGCGTCTACCGTTGCGCTGCTGCGCCAAGACGAAGTCGTTGATGCGCTGCAGCAGCGACCCCTTGGCCAATCCCTCCTTGGCGATGCCGAAGCCGCCCGCAACCAAATGCAGCAGGTCGTCTCCAGCCAGCTGAGTCGTGACGATCTTGGCGACAATGAAATTGCTCTGGTCAATTGTCGACAGCAGGTTGTCGACCAGGATGGTCTTGCCGGCGCCGACTTCTCCGGTGATGATGATGAAGCCTTCGGCGTGGTGCAGACCATACACCAAATAGGCCATCGCCTGCCGGTGCACCGTGCTTTCGAAAAAGAAACGGGCATCGGGAGTGAGCTGAAACGGCGGTATCGTGAGGCCGTAGAATTTGGCGTACATCGTCGTTAAAACGTCTTGTTCAATAGAAGCTGCAATTGGTTGGCGAACACGTCGCCGTTGCGGCCCCCGGCGAGAACAGTCCCGTTGGATTGGTACGAGAAATTGTAGATGATCGAAGCCGTCAGGGCACGCGCCAGAACATAGTTGAGGCCGAGAGTGGCGTTAATGGAGTTGAAGCTGGTCGTTTGGCTAAAATTGACGGTCGTTGTCCCGGGCACTACGGTTGGAGAATTGACCGAGTTGAGAAAACCGACTGAAGCATACCCGCTGACATCCGGCCTGACATCGCGCGAATATGTGAAATTCAAGCCGAGGCTCTTGGTGGGAACGCCGGCGCCGGTCGTCAATGACTGCTGCTCCGTGTAGGATCCGTAAAGCGAATAGTAGTTGGGTGGCAGCGCGTCGCTTAACCCGGCGAAGAAAAGGTGCTGGCGGTAAACATTGTTCGATATTCCCAAACCCGGGCTGGAAAAGGCGGTTGGCAGACCGGTTGATTGATTGACGATGCCGCCGGACGGGCTGAGGGTCGAGGTCGCGAGGTTAGATGCGAACAATTGCCCTTGCGAGGACACCCCCTGGACCGCACTCGCTGAAAAGACCAGGGTCGGAGTGATATTGACCTGGGAGGATCCGGTAAACCCAAACGAACCTTGCTGCCTGCCATATTGCAGCGCGACATAGGCCGGCTGATCCGGCCCCACGGTCCCGATACGTCCGCCGGCAAGCCAGGTAGCCCCTGCGAATGTCGCCGCCGGCGAACCAGGATAGCGTAGGTTCTGGTAACCGGCCCGTCCAAGCGCGGCGATCGTCGGGGTAAAATTGTATTGGACATCATTGAAGGTGCTGACCTGCGTGCTTTGCGCCACTGAACTGGTGTTGAGTTCGGCGGCGTCGGCCGTGAACCGCACGACCGTCTTCTGAAAATCCTGGCCCGTAACCGCGGTGAAAGTTCCCTCGTTCAGCGTCGTGGAGGCGAGATTGTTCACCCCCGGAAGCGGCGAACTTGTAACGGCAGTGTTGCCGCCGTAATTCCAGGAGCTGAAATTATACCGCACCTCGGTGTCAGCCACGCTGCCGAACGACTTTAACAGATACGGCGAGATGTTGTTGATGAACTGCTGAGTTTGCTGATTTCTCGGCAATGTCGACAGGTTCTGGAAGCCAAAGCCCGGCAAGGTGGTCGACTGAGTTATCGAGCTCTGGGCATCGACATACAGCAGTTCGGGATAAATCGTGCCGTGTCCGTTTGCATAGAGATCACCGTAAATCTGGTTCAACGTCGAGTTCGAGCTCGGCAGATAAATGGACCCGCTCCCCTGACCAGTCGCGACGGCCTGCAGCCTCGGGGTGTCCACCGAGGCCGATACGCCAATCCCGGGCTGTGTGATGGCAGCGAATGTCCGCGGGGAATGGACATAATTGACGTTGTCGGTGAGGGTTTCGCCGAGAGACAGATTGGGCCGGATCAGGACAGCCGGCGCGTTTGGATCATAGGCCTGAAGCGGCACGACCCCAGCGTAAGGCTGCAGCTGGAGCGTCGGAGGAGAGGTCAGGGTCGGGATTTGGTTGTTGACCGAATAGGGCGGCGCCGCCGGGCTCGGAAAGCCGAACCCGCCGATCGACGGAGGCGGCAAGGTGTCGGGTACCGCGCCGGGCAGCGCCGGCGTGGTCACCGCTCCGCCGCCAGTAACGGCCGGGCCAGCCTCGGGACCCGCGCCCGACGAGCTTGGTGCTCCGCCCTCGCTCGTCTGCGCTGCCGCAGGTATCGCTGCTGTCGTGCCGGGAAACAGCAGCAGCCACAGAGCAAAGTGCCACTGCGAAGATGCGCCTGCCGCAAGGCCCCCCCTAGGCGATTTCGGCCGAGCGCGGCTCATCGCTCCCGCTATCGGCGGAGTGATAATTGTATCCGTAGGAGCCAAAGTGCTCGGTGGCCAGACTATCGCTCTTGTTCAGCAGAAGGCTGATCCGCGGACAGGTGCTGAGCGTGCCGAGTGCCGCTTCGATCTCTCCCTGCTGGGTGTTGTTCGCTTCGACGACAAATACGATTTGTCCGACCAACGGCGCCAGCGCCGCGGCGTCGCTGCTCGCCATGCAGGGCGGCGTGTCGATGATGAGGTAATGATCGGGAAGCCGCTGGGTCATCTCGTCGAGGAGGGCACCCATTTCCGGGCTCGACAGCAGTTCGGGTACGTGCGGTCCGCCCCGCCCCGCCGGCAGGATCATCAGATTGGGAATGTTGGTCTGGATCAGCACTTCGGGTAATTCGAAGTCTCCCGCGAGCACGTCGACGATGCCCTTTCTTCCCTCGATCCCCAGGATCTCCGGCACCGTGGAATGCTGCGTATCGACATCGACGAGCAGCGCCTTGACGCTGCGTTCGGATGCGAACGCCAGAGCCAAATTGAGGGCGGTGAAAGTCTTGCCCTCGCCCGGTCGTGCGCTCGTCACCATGATCAACCGATTTGCGCGACGGTCGGCCATCAAATCTTTTTGCGACCACGCGCCGACCAGGTTTCGCTTGACAAGGCGGAATTCCTCCACCGTTCGCGAACGGGCAGCGGACGGGATGGCAATCCCGAAACCGGCCAGCCTGCCGCGATCGAGCACCAACTCCGGACCGGCGGGCGTTAACGCCGGTCCGCCGGTGGCCTTGCGAGGCGCGATGGGTACCAGGGGCTCGGTAGCTTCCTGCTGGCGCAGGAGTGCTGCCGCCCTCTCGATCAGTCCAACGGTTTCCGCCATTTTAGGAGATGCCCATCGTACGGAGCCCCATGCTCAGAGCGATCAAGGTTCCATATACCGCGATCAGAAGGAACCCGCTCGCGCATACCCCCGCCAATTGGATCACGGCGCGCCGCCGCGCCGCCCCGAGCGACAGCCGAGATACGCTTCCAAGTATCGGCAGCCCCAAGTTGCGCAACTGGCCGATGGTAGCGAACGAGCGGTCGATCTGGGTTAATGCCAAAGGCACGGCTAGGCCGCCGCCGATCCCGAAAAGCAGCACCATGGAAACCAGCATGGGACGGTTGGGAGCGGCCGGAAGGATCGGCACCTGCGGGGGATCGACGATGCGGAACTGGATTTTCTCGGTCTTTGTATCGGCGGCGTTGGCGATCGCAGTGGCTTCGCGCCGCGCCACCAGTTCCTGATAATTTCGCTTCAGGATCGAATAGTCGCGATCGAGATCTTGTGCTTGCACCAGAACGCCCGGTGCCGAAGCGGCGACTTTTTCGATCCGCTGCTGATCGGATTGAGCCTCGTCGAGGCGCCGCTGCACTGCGGCTAGCGCCGCCTCGGTGTCGACCACCCTGACTTTGATCTGTTCATAGACCGAGTTGGCAATCTCTCCCTTGGTCGTGCCGCCGGCGGATTTTCCTGCCCCGCCGGATGATTTCGCTCCCTCGGCCTCGAGCTGCGCGATCTGCTTCCGAGCGGCCTTCACATCCGGATGGTTATCGGTGTACTTAAGCAGCAAATTATCGAGGTTACGGCGGATCTCCTGCAGTCGTTCGTCGATCGGCGCCAGTCGGCCATTGATGATGACTTGCGGCCCGCGGTCGACGCTGAGTGTCGGCGGGACCGCAGCCAGCTCCTTCTGCAGCGCGTCACGCTTCGTCACGGCGTCTGCGAGTTCGAGTTTTAGGTGGTTGACTGCGGCGTGCGCTTGGTCGAGCCGGCTGAGGCTCTCGTCTCCGTTCGCTCCCGCATCCGGCGCCCGGTTGGAGACGATGTCCGGGTATTTCTGCGCCAAGTCGGCTCGCCGTTTCTCGGCGGCCCGCAACTGGTCGCGATACGAGTTGATCTCGCTGTCCAGAAAACGTTGTGCGTTGTCCATATCGGCTCGGCTGCTTCCGGCGGTCTTCTCGGCAAAGATCGTCAGCAGCGCCTGAACGACATTCTTCGCCGTGTTGGGATCCTGGTCGCGATAAGACAGGTTCAGCAGATTCAGCGTTACCGGTGCGACAGTGATATCGCTCGCCAGCCGCTTGTACAGCGCCTCTTTTTGCTCAGCATTGGTAACTCCGATGTCCAGATCGGTCAGCCGGACAAGCTGCTCCAGGTTGGGCCGGCTCAGCAGAGTCCGCTGCATAAAATCGAGCTGGCGGGTCGGATCGGTATCCGCTGCCAGGCCCTTAAGCAACGGCGTCAACAGGGGATCGGCATTGAGATAGACCCGTGCCGACAATTCGTATTTCGTCGGCACGAGAGCTACACCGATCCATCCGGCGGTGCAGACGAGCCACGCCGTCGCGACGCCCAGCCATTTATGGCGCCACACTGCATGCAGGAGCGGTATGGCTTGTGGCGGTAGAAACCTCATTAACGGCTCCAACCCTTTGCAACGAGGTCAATCATCCGTTCCGGACGATTGTTCTGCAGTTCCCCCGGTGACAACAGGCCGCTCCGGCCAAAAAACGGCATAGGTTAAAACAGGCGTTGCGGAATAATCAGAATGTCGCCCGGCTGAAGCGCAACATTGCTACTTATGTCACCATCCCTAATCAAGTCTCTGAGGTGCACCGCGTAAGAGGTCTGCACGCCATTGGCGGTGCGAATGATCAGGCTGTCGTTCCCCGCGGCATATCTGGTGAGCCCACCGACCGCGATCATCGCGTCGAGCACCGTCATGTCTGCGCGGTAGGGAAGCGAGCGCGGCTGCGCCGCTTCGCCGATGATGCGCACCTGGTCGGGGATCGGACCGACGAAGCCCGATACGATGACCGTGACGAGCGGCTCCCGGATGTACTTGCCGAGCCGCTGCTCGTATTCGCGAGCGAGGGCCGTCGGTGTCTTGCCGATCGCGACGACATCCTCGACGAGCGGTATCGAAACGCGGCCGTCCGGCCGCACCGGCACCGTAACCGTCAGCTCCGGATTGCGCCAGACGAAGATATTCAAACTGTCCCCGGGACCGATGCGGTAATCGGCCGATGGCAACGAGGAAGCCGGCGGCGCCGGCGGCAGTTCGGGTGGGCCGCATCCTGCCGTCGAGAGCACGGCGGCAGCCAACAAAGCTCCAAAAAAAACGCGATGCACTTCTTGCCCCCGCCCCGCGTTCCCAAATCGGATGAATATTTTCTGAGGCAAATGCTTACCGCCAAAACTATGATCGTCGATCATTCATTCGCGGCCGGCCTATTGCCATCAGAGAACCGCTATAACACCGAGGCATCAGATTGGCAATGTAGATGTCGCCCGCCGGCCTGGTAGTTAACTATAAATTCATAAAGCTGACGCCCATCGAAATTTCTCGCATCCCGTATCCAAGGTGGAGCCGCTTGGGCTCTACATAGCCCCGCACACGTTAAATAAGGTGCAGTAAACAAAACAATGGAGGTCATGGTCATGGTGCAGCCCTGCGGTCGGGGCGCTGCGCCAATATCGCCACCGCGCGAGTCCGATCGACCGGCTGGCATTCCGTTCGGCATGTCGCAATCCGCTCTTCAGATCGGCCTGAGACGGCAATTGCTTCCTGATCTCCGCTTGCTATGTCGCCGCAAACCCGAAACACTCTGGTGATTGCCTGATCTTGAAGTGCTTACATTGCGAAAGGATGAACAAGGCGGCGGGTTTCCCGAGCCGTTTTGTGGCTTTGGCGAAGCCGCGAGTAAAAGCGGTGGAGGAGCCGGATGAAACGAGTTCTGATTACCGGAGCAGGCGGCGGCATCGGCCGGTCACTGCGGGAGACCTTGAGAGGCGTCTACCCGATCCTGCGGCTTTCCGATCGGGTCGCATTGGCGCCGGCCCGCGAAGGGGAGGAAGTCGATCGCACCGAACTCTCCGACATGCCGACCGTCGAGCGGATGGTCGCCGAAGTCGACGGCATCGTTCACCTCGGCGGCATCTCGGGCGAGAACGAATGGCCGGTGATCCTCGAGGGAAACATCGTCGGCCTTTTTAACCTCTTCGAGGCGGCACGTCGCGCCGGCGTCCAACGCATCGTCTTTGCCACCAGCAACCACGCGGTCGGCTTCTATCCGCGCGAGCAAAAGATCGACCACCTAGTCGTACCGCGGCCCGACAGCCGCTATGGGGTTAGCAAAGCCTTCGGCGAGGCGCTCGCGAGCCTCTATTCCGACAAGCACGGAATTGGCGTGCTGTGCACGCGTATCGGGAATTTCGGAGAGAAGCCGATCGACAAGCGCCGGCTGTCGATCTGGATCAGCCCGCGCGACTATACCCAACTCGTGCGCATCGGGCTCGAGCATCCCGATATCCGCTACGAAATCGTCTATGGCGTCTCGAACAACCGGCGTTCGTGGTATGACAATTCGAACGCCGCGCGGCTCGGTTACCGGCCGCAGGATAATTCCGAGCCCTATGCCGAGGCGGTGCTCGCCGCCGAAGCGGGCCAGCCGGCCGACCCGATCGCCGAGCATTACCAGGGCGGCACATTCTGCGCCGCCGAATACACGGCGAAAACGCCGCGGCCGTGAGGCGGGGGCTAGAGCACCGAACAGCACAGCCTCCGGCGGCCGGCCGAGCGCCGCCTTGCCGCCGGAGACGACGATCGGCCGCTCGACAAGTATCGGGTTCTCGACCATCGCCGCTATCAGCTCCTCTTCCGGCAAGCTCTTCGGATCGATGCCCGCGGCCGCGGCCTCCTTTTTGCGGACAAGCGCACTCGCCGGCATCTTCAGCTGACCGAGAAGGTGCTTCAGCTGGGCCGCCGTATAGGGCGTCTTCAGATATTCGACGATTTCGGGCTCGACGCCCTTTTCGCGCAGCAACGCCAAGGTCTTGCGCGAGGTGTTGCAGCGCGGGTTGTGGTAGATCGTGACGGACATGGCCTTATTTCCTTGCCGGAGGAGAGGGTTGGACTGGATGGCTAGCCGGCGAAGGCGGCAATGCCGGTCTGGGCGCGCCCCAATATCAGGGCGTGAATGTCGTGGGTGCCTTCATAGGTGTTGACCGCTTCCAGGTTCATCACGTGGCGGATCACGTGGTACTCGTCGGCGATGCCGTTGCCGCCGTGCATGTCGCGGGCGGTGCGGGCGATGTCGAGCGCCTTGCCGCAATTGTTGCGCTTCAGGATCGAGACCATCTCGGGCGTGTCGCGCCCGTCGTCTTTGAGCCGCCCGAGGCGCAGGCAGGCGTGCAGGCCGAGAGTTATTTCGGTCTGCATGTCGACGAGCTTTTTTTGGATCAGCTGGTTGGCGGCAAGCGGGCGGCCGAACTGGCGGCGGTCGAGCGTATAGTTGCGCGCCGCATGCCAGCAGAACTCGGCGGCGCCGAGCGAGCCCCAGGCGATCCCGTAGCGGGCGCTGTTGAGACAGGAGAACGGGCCGCGCAGCCCGCTGGACGCCCGGCAGCAGGTTCTCTTCGGGGACGAACACGTCATCCATCACGATCTCGCCGGTGACCGACGCGCGCAGGCTGAACTTGCCTTCGATCTTCGGGGCGCTGAGCCCCTTCATGCCCTTTTCCAGGATGAAGCCGCGGATCACATCGTCGTCGGTCTTGGCCCACACGACGAAGACATCGGCGATCGGCGAATTGGTGATCCACATCTTGGCGCCGCGCAGCCGGTAGCCGCCTTGTGCCGCGGTCGCGCGGGTGGTCATGCCGGCGGGGTCGGACCCGTGATCCGGCTCGGTCAGGCCAAAGCAGCCGACCCACTCGCCTGACGCGAGTTTGGGCAGATACTTCCGCCGCTGCTCCTCGGTGCCGAACTCGTGTATCGGATGCATGGCGAGGCTCGACTGCACGCTCATTGCGGAGCGGTAGCCGCTGTCGACGCGCTCGACTTCACGCGCGATCAGCCCGTAGGAGACATAATTCACCCCAGCGCAGCCGTAACCCTCGATCGTTGATCCGAGAAACCCGAGCGCGCCCATCTCGTTCATGATCTCGCGGTGGAAATGTTCGTGGCGGTTGGCTTCGAGCACCCGCGGAAACAGCTTCTCCTGGCAATAGGCGTGCGCGCTGTCGCGCACCATCCGCTCTTCCTCGCTCAACGATTCGTCGAGCAGCAGCGGATCGGCCCAATCGAAACGGTTTTCGACCGAAGCGTGCAAAGGCCGTGCGGATATAGTGTCGACTGGCATTGCGACCTCGCAGCAGCTGGCGGCCCAATCTCTCAATATATGATACCTGCCGGCTTGCGGCTGGCAAAGGGTTGCGCATAACGTTCCGTCGACCGGACGGCGGAATACTGGACGGATGGCATATTTTCTGCAGCAGTTGATCAACGGGCTGACCTTAGGGTCGATCTATGGGTTGATCGCGATCGGCTACACGATGGTGTACGGCATCATCGGCATGATCAATTTCGCCCATGGCGAGATCTACATGATCGGTGCCTTTATCTCGATCATTGCTTTCCTGGTGCTGGGCTTGGCCGGCGTCACCTATGTCCCGCTCGCTCTGGCGATCGTCTTGTTGATAACGATGTTCTTTACTTCGATTTACGGCTGGGCGGTCGAGCGGATCGCATACCGGCCGTTGCGCGGCTCGTTTCGCCTGGCGCCGCTGATTTCGGCGATCGGCATGTCGATCTTTCTGCAGAATTACGTGCAGATCTTCCAGGGCGCGCGGGTGAAACCAATGCCGCCGATCGTCCAGGGCGGGTTTACGGTTTTCGAAAGCGGCGGTTTTGCTGTTCGCCTCAGCTATCTGCAGCTCTTCATCATGCTGCTGACCCTGGTGCTGATGATCGGCTTCACGACCTTGATCGCGGCGACGCCGCTCGGCCGCGCGCAACGGGCCTGCGAGCAGGATATGAGGATGGCGGCGTTGCTCGGGGTCGATGTCGACCGGGTGATCTCGCTGACCTTTGTGATGGGGGCGGCGCTCGCCGCCGTCGCCGGGTTGATGGTCACCCTCTATTACGGCGTGGTCGATTTCTTTATCGGGTTTCTCGCCGGCGTCAAGGCGTTTACCGCCGCCGTCCTCGGCGGCATCGGCTCACTGCCGGGAGCGATGCTCGGCGGCATTCTGATCGGGCTGATCGAGGCGTTCTGGTCCGGGTATTTCTCGGTCGAATACAAGGATGTCTCGGTTTTCGTCGTGCTCATCCTGGTGCTGGTCTTTTGTCCCACCGGCCTCCTCGGCCGGCCCGAGGTGGAGAAGGTTTGATGACGGCTGCCTCAGGGCTCGCCGTCGACAAAGCAGCCAAGCCCCCGGTCCTCTGGGTCCCACTCCTCAAGGACGCCGTTCTCGCAGCATTGGTTGCCGTCCTTCTCGCTCTGCCGATGGTGGGCCTGCAAACCTATGACATCGGCGGCGGCGCGCTCGGCATCCGCACCCATTTCGATTGGGTCGCAATTGCCGGTGCGGCGGTCTTTGCCGGACGGCTCGCGTTGCGCGTGTTTCGGCAGCTCTATCGTGCCCGGCCAGCGGGCAGGGTAAGGGTTGTCGCATCCCTCGCCGCCTGGGGCAATCGGCAGGTCTTGCCGATTACCTTTGCCGGGATCGGGTTTGCCGTCGCTCTCCCGTTCCTGCCGTTCTCGTCGCGCTATCTGATCGATCTCGGCACCACCGTGCTGATCTATGTGATGCTCGGCTGGGGTCTCAATGTTGTCGTCGGGCTCGCCGGGCTGCTCGATCTCGGCTACGTCGCCTTTTACGCAGTCGGCGCCTACACCTTTGGTCTGCTGGCGCGCGACCTGGGGTTTCACCTTTTGGGAAGCATTGCCGTTCTCGGGTCTGGTGGCGGCGAGCTTTGGGATCATCCTCGGTTTTCCGGTATTGCGCCTGCGCGGCGACTATCTCGCGATCGTCACGCTCGGCTTTGGCGAGATCATCCGCATCGTGCTGTTGAATTGGGCGTCCGTCACCGGCGGCCCGAACGGCATCGGGGAAATCCCGCGGCCGTCCTTCTTCGGGTTGCCATTCGCCCGCTCGGCGCCCGAGGGGTTACCACCTTTCATCAATTCTTCGGGCTCGAATTCTCGCCCGACCACCGCGTCATCTTTCTCTATTTCGTGATCCTGGCGATGGCGCTGGTCACCAACGCCTTCACCTTGCGCATCCGCCGATTGCCGATCGGGCGGGCGTGGGAGGCCTTGCGCGAGGACGAGGTGGCCTGTCGCGCGCTCGGCATCAACCCGACCACCGTCAAGCTCTCCGCCTTTGCGATCGGCGCGATGTTCGGCGGCTTTGCCGGCTGCTTTTTCGCGACCCGGCAGGGCTTCATCAGCCCCGAGAGTTTCACGTTCATCGAATCGGCGACGATCCTCGCGATCGTCGTGCTCGGCGGGATGGGGAGCCAGATGGGCGTCGTGCTGGCCGCGATCCTGCTCGTCAGCCTGCCCGAATTCGGCCGCGCCTTTGCCGAGTTCCGCATGTTGATCTTCGGCGCGGCGATGGTCGGCGTCATGGTGTGGCGGCCGCGCGGTCTGATCGCCCATCGCGAGCCGACCTTGCGCCTCGGCGCTAGCCGATGAGGCCAGCCAGTCCCACTGCTCGCGGTCGAAAATCTGACGATGCGCTTCGGCGGGCTGGTTGCGGTCGACAATATTTCCTTTACCGCCTATCGCAGTGAAATCACTGCGATCATCGGTCCGAACGGCGCCGGCAAGACCACCGTCTTCAACTGCCTGACCGGCTTCTACCGGCCGAGCGCCGGACGGCTCGCCATACACAAGGACGGCGAGGTCCTACAGCTCGAACGCATCGAGGGGTTCCGCATTGTGCGCCGCGCCGGCATTGCCCGCACGTTTCAGAACATCCGGCTGTTCGCCGGGATGACCGTTCTGGAGAATCTGATCGTCGCCCAACACAACCCCTTGATGAAGGCGAGCGTCTTTTCGCTCGCCGGGCTCCTCAGCCTCCCGCGCTACCGTACTGCGGAGCGCGCCGCCGTCGAGCGCGCACGGCACTGGCTCGACCGGATCGGCTTGACCGATCGTGCTGACTGGCTGGCGGCGGCGCTGCCCTACGGTGCGCAACGCCGGCTGGAGATCGCACGTGCATTGTGCACCGGCCCCGCCCTCTTGTGTCTCGACGAGCCCGCCGCCGGTCTCAATCCGCGCGAATCCGCCGAGCTCAACGATCTGCTGCTCGGCGTCCGTGACGAGGAGCGGATCGGGATCCTGCTCATCGAGCACGACATGAGCGTCGTGATGGGCATTTCGGATCACGTGATCGTGCTCGATTACGGCCGCAAGATCGCCGACGGCACTCCGGCCGAGATCCGCGCCGACCCCGAAGTGATCAAGGCCTATCTCGGCGAAGATGAGGAACTAGCCCCTCTCCGCCCGCTTGCGGGGGGAGAGGGAGGGCCGCGCCAGAGGCGCGGGAGGGTGAGGTGGGCCGAGCCGTCGTCTGGGGTTGGGGCTTCCCCCACCTCACCCCGACCCTCTCCGCCCCCAAGGGCGGAGAGGGGGATATTCGTGATGCTGACGATCTCTGGGGTTCACGCCTTTTACGGCACTATCGAAGCGCTGAGAGGGGTCGACCTCGAAGTTGGCGCCGGCGAGATCGTGGCCCTGATCGGCGCCAACGGCGCCGGCAAATCGACCTTGTTGATGACGGTTTGCGGCCGGCCGCGGGCGGCGAGCGGCCGGGTTCTGTTCGACGGGCGAGACATTACCCGGCTCGAAACGTTTGAAATCGTCCGGCGCGGGATCGCCCAAGTTCCCGAAGGGCGGCGAATCTTCCCGCGCATGACCGTGCTCGAAAATCTGCAGATCGGGGCGACTTCCGCCGACCCCGCCTGCTTCGACGAGGATCTCGCCAGCGTCTTCGCGTTGTTCCCGATCCTGCAGCAGCGGCAGACGCAACGCGGCGGTACTTTGTCGGGCGGCGAGCAGCAGATGCTGGCGATTGCGCGCGCATTGATGAGCCGGCCCCGCCTCTTACTGCTCGACGAGCCCTCGCTCGGCTTGGCGCCGCTGATCGTCAAGCAGATCTTCGGCGTCATCCGCGAGATCAACGAGCGGCAGAACGTGACGGTGCTCCTCGTCGAGCAGAACGCCCATCATGCGCTGCGGCTGGCCCATCGCGGCTATGTCATGCAGACGGGGCGGATCATGCTCAGCGGCACCGGGACTGAGCTTCTGGCCGATCCCGAGATCCGGGCCGCCTATCTCGAAGGAGGTCGGCGCTGAGCCCGCCTTCATGCTACAGTTAATGCGAACACCGTACTGGGGAGGTCTCATGAAATACTTGGTCCGTTCGGTCATCTTGGCGGCGGCCTTTGCATTGAGCGCCGGTGCAGCCAAAGCGCAGAACATCCCGATCGCGGTGGTCGGGCCGATCACCGGCTCGAATGCCGCGCTCGGCGAGCAGATGAAGCGCGGCGCCGAGATGGCGGTCGCCGACATCAACGCCAAGGGCGGGGTGCTCGGCAAGAAACTCGACCTGATCGAGCAGGACGACGCGTGCGATCCGAAGCAGGCGGTGGCGGCGGCCAATGCCGTGGTCGGAAAGAAGGTCGTTTTTGTCGCGGGGCATTATTGCTCCTCGTCGTCGATCCCCGCATCTGCGGTCTACAACGAGGCGGGTGTTCTGCAGATGACGCCGGCCTCGACGAACCCCGCCCTGACCGATGACGCGGCCAAGAAGGGCTGGAACAATGTGTTCCGGTCGTGCGGCCGCGACGATGTGCAAGGCGGGGTCGCCGGCAAGTATCTGGCCGATCATTACAAGGGAAAGAACGTGGCGATCGTCCACGACAAGACCGCCTATGGCAAAGGCATCGCCGACGAGACGATGAAGGCGATGAACAAGGCCGGCCTCAAGGAGACGATGTACGAGGCAATCACGCAAGGCGACAAAGACTTCACGGCGTTGATCAGCAAAATGAAGCAGGCGAAAATCGATGTGATCTATTTCGGCGGCTACCAGACCGAGGGTGGCTTGATCGTCCGGCAGGCGAGGGACCAGGGTCTGAAGGCGCAGTTCATTGGTGCCGATGCGCTGGTGACCGAGGAGTTCTGGAAGATCACCGGGCCCGCCGGGGAAGGCACGCTGATGACCTTCCCGCCAGATCCTCGTCAACGTGCCGGCAGCCAAAGCCGTCGTCGACAAGTTCAAGGCCGCAAGGGTACGATCCCGAGGGCTACACGCTTTATACCTATGCGGCGATCCAAGCCTTTGCCGCAGCGGCCGACAAGGCCAAGTCGCTCAAAGTCGACGATCTGTCGAAGACATTGAAGTCGATGACCGTCGACACGGTGATCGGCCCGCTGAGCTGGGACAAAAAAGGCGACGTCACCGACCCGAAATACGTCTTCTACATCTGGAAGAACGGCACTTACGCCGAGATGTGAGGGTAGCGACGCCTTTCGGCAAATTTGGTGAGCCTGCGCGAAATCAGGCTCCCAGCGCGATCGGCATGTTGTCGATCAGCCGGGTCTTGCCGAGCCGCACCGCGGCGAAAACGCGCGAGCTTGACGTGGCTTCGTTGGTGACCGTCAAGGTCTCCGCCTCGCGGATTTCGAGATATTCCACCGCGAAGCCGGCTTGGCGCAATGCGGCTGAGCCGTTCGCGATCTCTCGCGCAACGGCGGCTGGATCTTGCGCCAATGCGGCAGCAATGTTTCGCAATACTCGGGCGAGATCGGGAGCGATGCGACGCTCCTCGGCTGACAAATGAACATTGCGCGACGACAGCGCGAGCCCATCCGCCTCGCGCACAGTCGGCACGCCGGCGATGCGGACTGGGATATCGAGATCGCGTGCCAGCCGCCGGACCACCATGAGCTGTTGGTAGTCCTTCTCCCCGAAATAGGCGATGTCCGGCAGAGCCTGGATCAGCAGCTTTGTCACGACCGTCGTCACGCCGTCGAAGTGACCGGCTCGGTGCGCGCCGCAGAGGCCCTCTGTCAGTCCGCTCACTCGCACCAGGGTGGCAAAATCGGGTGGATACATTTCGTCCACTGCGGGGATGAAGACGAGATCCACCCCGCCTGACCGCAACATTTCGAGGTCGGCCGCCTCGCGGCGCGGATAGGAGCCGAGATCCTCCGTCGGAGCAAATTGCTTCGGATTGACGAAGATCGACGCGACGACCCGATCGCACTCGGCCTGGGCGGCCAGAACGAGCGCCATATGCCCTTGATGCAGTGCGCCCATCGTCGGCACCAGGCCGACCCGCTCGTCGTCCTTGCGCCAACGAGCGATGTGCTTCCTCAGATCGGCAACGGTCCGCGCAATCTCCAAGCGGTGACCCTCATCCTTTGACCGAGCCCGAGGTCAGCCCGGCGACGTAATGCTCGACAAAGAACGAATAGATGATCGCGACCGGGATCGACCCAATAGCGCGCCCGGCCATCAGCTGGCCCCAATAGAACACGTCGCCGCGGATCAGCTCGGCGATGACCCCGACCGGAACGGTGCGCACCGAACTCTTGGTCAGAAAGATCAGCGCGTAAAGAAATTCGTTCTGCGACAAGGTGAAGGCGAAAATGCCGGCGGAGATGAACCCCGGCGTGCACAACGGCAAAAAGATCCGCCGCATCGTCTGCAAACGGCTAGCGCCGTCGATCCGCGCCGCCTCCTCGAGCTCTTTGGGCACGGTCTTGAAATAGCCGAGCAAGAGCCACGCGCAGAACGGCACCAGCATCGTCGGGTAAGTCAGGATAACTGCCGTCAACGTGTTGCCAAGATCGAGCCGGGTGATCACATCGGCGAGCGGGATAAACAGCAGTGGCTGCGGCACGAGATAAATCGCCGCCACCGTCATCGCGATCAGCCCGGCGCCGGCGAAGCGCATGCGCGCGAGTGGGTACGCCAGCATGACGCCGAGGACCAGCGAAATTCCCGTAGACACGACTGCCACCAGCATCGTGTTCCAGGTCCACAGCAAAAAATGCGTTTGCGTCAGCAGATCAATGTAATGCTTTAGCGTCGGGTTATGGACCAGCAGTGGCATCAGATGCCGGTTATACAGTTCGGAATTAGGCTTTATCGACGTGATCGCCATCCAATAGAATGGAAACAGGGCCACTATCAGGAAAAACCCGACCGGCAGCCACACCCGGACCGTCTGCTCCAACCGGCCGTATCCGGTGACCATCACGATTTACGCATGTAAAGGGTGAGCGCGACGATCAGCAGGCCCAACGCCGGCAGCATCGCCAGCGCGACCGAGGCGCCGAGGCCGAGTTGGCCGGCACCCATGCTGAGATCAAAGGCATAGGTCGCGAAGAGGTTTGTCGCGTTGTTCGGGCCACCATGCGTCAGCACGTAGACCAGCTGGAAATCGGCAAAAGTGAAGATGACCGAGAAGAGCGTCACGATCAGGATAATCGGCTTCAGCAGCGGCAGTGTCACGAAACGGAAACGATGCCAGCCGCTGGCGCCGTCGATCGTCGCCGCCTCATAGAGTTCCGGCGGCACGGTCTGCAGGCCGGCGAGCAGCGTGATGCCGTAAAATGGCAGGCCCCGCCAGGTATTGATCATGATGATCGAGAACATCGCGAGGGCCGGGTTGCCAAGCCAGGACGGCCCCGGCGGGCTGACGCCGATCCCGATCAGCAGCCGGTTGACGACGCTGAAGGCGGGATCGAGCATCCACATCCAGGCCACCGTGCTCAGCACCGTCGGCACGATGAACGGCAGCAACAAGAGCGCCCGCACCAGGTTTTTCATGCGGAAATGCTGGTTCATCGCCAGCGCGAGGCCGAGCCCGCCAACCATCTTCAGCAATGTCGCCGCAACGGTATAGACGAAGGTATTGACCGCGACCCGCCAGAAGATCTGGTCGTGGAAATCGGCGATAAAGTTTCTTAGACCGACGAAGTGGCCGGGCTTCGCCACCACCCGATCCTGCAGGCTGAGCAGGATGCCGTAAACCAACGGATAGCCGACGAGAGCCGCCAGGAACAGCAACGGCAGCGCCATCATCAGCCAGCTGAACACCGCTTCGCGGTCGAGCCAACCGGACAGCGACAGGGCCGGGCGCGGCGGGCGCGCCAGCCCGACCAGCGGTTCACTGCGGATCGACATATCGTGCCGGACGCAGCAATCAAGCGGTTTTGTAGATGCCCTTCAGCTGGTTCTCGGCGTTCTTGATCACCTCCTTGGTCGAGGCGCCGGCGCACGCCTTGGCGAACATGTCCACGACCACGTATTTCGCGACGCTCTCGGCCAGCCGGCGGTCGGGCGGCGCCGGCCAGCCCGGCAGATGACTGGTGTTGAGCGCGTCGCGGTAGGGGATGTTGCGTGGCTCGACATTCCACATCGGGGCGTTGTCGTAGGCGTGCAGCAGCGGCTGATAATAGCTGACTGCTACGTCATACCAGGCACCGAGCTGCTTCGGTTTCGACAACCAGCTCAAAAAGTCGTGAGCTTCCTTCTCCTGCGGAGAGAAATTGAAGATCGAATGGCTGATCGCGCCGAGAAAATGGAAACGACCCTTCGGGCCGGCCGGGTTCAGCGATTGCTGGGTGACCTTGCCGATCTCGGGAAAATTCTCCTTTGCAAACCACAGAATGCTTTCGGCGTTGTTGGTGCACGAGATCTGTTCGGCCATCCACGCTTTGTTGTTGCTCGGGTCTGTCCAGCCGAGCACGTCCTCGAACATCGTATCCTGGAAGAATTTCCGGGCGAAATCGACGGCGCGCGCGGTCTCGTCTGAATCGATCGTGATCGTCTTGCCATCTTCTGCCATCTCGTGGGCGCCATAGGACCACAGCAGCGGATAAAGCCAGCCGTGGTTGTCGCCGAACCGTGGCCGAGTTCGAAACCGAACGGGTGCCCTTTTGCTTTTAGCTTCTTACCGGCTTCGTACAGCTCGTCCCAGGTCTCCGGGAACTCCTTGAAGCCGACCTCGGCAAACCAGTCGCTGCGCCAGTTCATCAGCTGCCCGATCGAGCAGAACGGGATCGCCTTCCATTTACCGTTGACAACCGCCATTTCCTGGCCCGCGGGGTACCAGCCGCCCTGCTCTTTTCCCATCTCCTCGGCGATGTCGCCGACATCGGCGTATTTCTCGTCGTACAGGAACGGGATCAGGGTCAGGTTCATCGTGATGTCGGCGCCGCTCCCGGTTTCGCTGATGGACGCTATACGCGTCGGGCTGCTCCCGACGCTGATAATCTCGTAGACGATCTTGACGCCGGTCTCCTTTTCATAGGCCGGGGCCAGCACATTCTTCATGTACTCGTCGAACGGCGGGATGAACGAGCTTTCGTGAAGCAGCGTGACCGTCTTGCCGGCGGCCCGGCCCAGGGTGGGGGTCAGTGCCGCCCCGGCGGCGCCGGCTGCCGCAATCTTGAGAAAACCGCGGCGCGATGTGACGTGCATTCCTCGCACTCCCTGCAAGCCGACACCCGAAAATTCGGTGGGATTTGACGCTTCTATAGCCCGCGCTTTGTCGCGGCAAGCCGGTATCCAGGCTGAGCTGGCTAGAACAGGGTCCCGTCGCTGATGATCGTGAGAGGCGGGGAGCCGTCGGGTCGGCGTTCGCGCGCAATTTCCCGTCCGGCCGCCCAGCTGCCGCCTTCGAGGACGCAGGCGAGCGGGAACTCCTCGGCGGTTTTGCCGAGGCGCTCGCGCACCCGTGACGCCAGTCGATCCAGCAGCGCGACGGTCAGCGCCCGCCATTCGACGACCGGTTCACTCAGCGCGTCGAGCGGGCGCCGCAGGAGGGTCGGGTCGCGCGGTTCGAGGACGCCGCAATCGAGAAAAAGGCCACCATTGCGGTATTCGGCAAGGCCGGTGAGGTCGTCGATATCGGCGATCGGCAACCCTCGCCGCCGTCAACGGCTCGACGAGCGAGTAGGTGAGCCACTGGCTGAGCTTGTGGAACGGCACGAGCCCATCGCCGGGTACCGCCGGATGGCGGCCGCAATCGCCGAGCGGAATGCCGGCGAGGCTGATGCGCCCGGGCCAGATCGGCCCGAACACCTGCAGCAGGGTGTGCAGAATTTCGGGGGCCGTCAGCTGCCTCGCATCGGGCCGCCCAATAATCGTAAAGGTTCCCCGGCCGCGCCATGATGCCGAACAGGGCGGGATGAGCGGCGCAAACCTCGCCCGAGCGACGCAGCAAGGCCGCGCGCCCTTCGATCCCGGCGAGCTCGTTGCCCGCGGCGTGCTGGAAAGCCCGGGCCAGAGCCTCCGGAGTGATCCGTGACAGCGCTGCGGCATCGGCCCGCCATGGTTCGGCGGGATCGGCGGAAAAAAGCCCTGCCTGCATCGCGCGAAGGCTCGCCACCGCGAGGCCCTCGGAACGTGAGAGGATCTGGCCGGTCTCCGCCTCGCGAAAGCGCCAGCGCGCGTCCGCCCCGGCATCGACGAGCACCGAGACGACGGCGAGATCGATCCGGGCCCGAGCCGCCTCGTTCCGGGTCGGCCCCGGGCGCGACCTGCGCCGCGCGGTCGACCCCTCCGGCCGAGAAATGCCGCCATCGGCTGTGGTAGGGCACGTCGAGATCGGGATAGCGCCGTCGCGTGATTTCGACGACGCGGCGGACCGCCTCCTCCAGCCGTGCCATAACAAGCCGAAAATGTCGGGTCTCGCCACGCTCGGCAGCGGCAAAGACGATGCCGCAGCGGTCCCGGACGGCCGCCGCGGTCAACAGTTCCGAAGCATCGTCAGTCGTCGAGAGCACGACCCCTGATGCCGCTGAGCTCCTCGGGGTCGGGGATCCCGGCCGGAGCGAAGTAGCCCGCGGCTTTCTTTGCCTCGATTTCGACCGCGGCGTCGAGCGGCACCAGCCGGTCCGGGATCGCGACCTGCTCCACGACCTCGATGCCCTGTCCCGTCAGCGCGTCACGCTTGAGGTTCGACATCGACACCCAGCGGTCTATCCGGCGGATGCCGAGCCAGTGGAAGACATCCGGCATCAGCTCCTGAAACCGCATGTCCTGCACCCCGGCGACGCATTCGGTGCGGCGGAAATAGGTGTCGGCGCGGTCGCCGCCCGATTGGCGCTTGCGGGCGTTGTAGACGAGGAACTTGGTGACCTCGCCGAGCGCCCGCCCCTCTTTGCGGTTGTAGACGATGATCCCGACCCCGCCCTGCTGTGCGGTCTCGACGCAGACCTCGATCCCGTGGACGAGATAGGGGCGGCAAGTGCAGATGTCCGAGCCGAACACGTCCGAGCCGTTGCACTCGTCATGCACCCGACAGGCGATGACCGTAGCGGGCTCGGCGAGCTTCTCCACCTCGCCGAAGAAATAGACCGTCATGCCGCCGATCGGCGGCAGCAAGACCTCGATGTCGGGCCGGGTCACGAGTTCCGGGAACATCCCCCCGGTCTCCTCGAACAGGGTGCGCCGCAGATCGGCTTCGGCGACCCCGAAACGGGCGGCCAGCCCGGGCAGATGCCATACCGAATCGATCGCCGCCTTGGTGACGCGGATCTCGCCATTGTCGAGCAAAACCTCGCCGTCCGGCCGCAAGGTCCCGTCGGCCAGAAGCGGGCGGAGCTCGGGTGTGGTAATTCGCGCCCGAGTGACCGCGATGGTCGGACGTATGTCGATGCCGGCGCGGATATGCTCCGCGAAGACCTCGCCGACGAGATGGCCCCAGGGATCGAGCGATACGATTTTCGCCGGATCGCCCCATTGCGGATGCGGTCCGATCAAGGTCGCCGGCGCGGTATCGGTGAAGTCCGGCCGATGGTCACGCGCCAAGGCCCGCGTCGCCACGGCAAGCGCGCGATAAACTGCGTAAGCCCCGGAGTAGGAACCCACAGCGTTGCGGTATCGTGGCTCGGCGGGGCTCGCCACGACGGGTCCGCGTGCGGCCGGGCTGGACGCGCCCCAACAGAGCGGAATAGCGCCCCGGCCAGCGGTTCCAGGGTGGGAAGTCAGACGGATATGACGCGGTGCGGAATGCTCCATGACCTTTTCGCGCAGGAAAGATCAGAAATGGAGAGCGTAGATTGGGTTATCAACAGCCCGCAACTCGGGCGGCTCGCCTCACGATGGTGTGAGAGGGTCGAAATAACCTCCGAAATCGGTTCCGGCGTACTAAGTTAAACTCGTTTTCGTTCGGGTTTCCGGCAATGGTCCCCATGACTGAGCTGCCTTCGCAACTGGATCCGCGCAAGTTTCAGGACCCTTTCCTGACCGCCAAGGGCGAGCCACGGGCGCAGGTCGCCCTCAGATCGCTGGACACGCTGTGGTTCAATACCGGCACGCTGTGCAACCTGACCTGCCAACATTGCTATATCGAGTCCTCGCCCAAAAATGACCGGCTGGTCTACCTGACGGCTGCTGAAGTTGCCGAATATCTCGACGAGATCGAAGCGGGCGGTCTCCCGACGTCGCTGATCGGCTTTACCGGCGGCGAGCCTTTCATGAACCCCGAGCTGCCGAGAATGCTCGAGGATGTTCTTTCCCGCGGTTTCCGCGCCCTCGTTCTGACGAATGCGATGAAGCCGATGGCGAAATGCAAGCCTGCGTTGTTGAAGCTCAGAGACCGCTTTGGCGACCGGCTGACGATCCGGGTCTCGATCGACCACTACGGGCCGCAGGTGCACGAGGTGGAACGGGGAAAACGCAGCTGGCGGCCGACAATCGACGGGCTCCTGTGGCTGGCGCGCAACGGCTTCTCGCCGCATGTCGCCAGCCGCCGGCTTTCGGGAGAGCCGGAAGCGGCGATACGCAGCGGCTTTGCCGGGCTGTTCGCCGAGCTCGGCGTCGCAATCGACGCCGCCGATCCGGTGGCGCTCACGGTGTTTCCGGAAATGGATGCCGCCGCCGATGTTCCGGAGATCACCGAAGCGTGCTGGGGCATTCTCGGGAAATCGCCGGAGAGCGTCATGTGCGCGACTTCGCGGATGATCGTGAAGCGCAAGGGCGAAGCGCATCCGGTCGTCCTTGCCTGCACCTTGCTCCCCTACGATTCCCGCTTCGAGCTCGGCCGAACCCTTGCCGCGGCGAGCGGCGCCGTGCCGCTCAACCACCCGCACTGCGCCAAGTTCTGCGTCCTCGGCGGCGGCGCCTGCAGCCGCGGGTGACGCAGCATTTCCCGGGGGGCCTCAGGACAGAGTCAATGCCGCGGTCTGTTTGAGGATCTCGGTCGAGCCGTCCCAGATCATCCGCAGCGAGACGAAGGTGATGATCCCGAGCCCGACCCAGGAAATCCAGAAAAAGCGATCGAGGAGGCGGGCGATACAGGTCGAGGCGACCCCCATCAGCGCCACCGAAAGGACAAGCCCGAACGCCAGCAGCCAGAAATGATCGCGCGCGATCCCGGCAACCGCCAACACGTTGTCGAGTGACATCGAAACATCGGCAAGAACGATCCGCGTCAGCGCCTCTGTCGGGGTCGTCCGGTGCATGGGTAGCCGGTTGCCGCAGCACTCCACCCCGCCCAACGCCCGCCTGGTCATTGGCCCTGGCTCTCGCGGATCTCGCGATACATTTTCCAGGAGACCCAGAGCAGCAGCACGCCGCCCGCCAAGGTCAGGCCGATCACCGCGAGCAGCTGCACGGCAAAATAGGCAAAGAAGATCCGCAGGACGGTCGCGGCCGCGATACCGAGCACGATGATGCGCCGCCGCCGTTCGGTCGGAAGGCCCGCCGCCGCCATTCCGACGACGATCGCGTTGTCTCCGGCGAGCACCACGTCGATGATGACCACCGACAGCAGTGTGCCCAGTTGATTCACGCCGATCAGCACCATCGCCACATAATCACTGATCTGCGCACCGTCGAGACCGTCACGAGATCGAGAGCAGTTCTTTTGCACCCGGCGCTGCGCCTTTCGGCTTTCTACGCCGCGACGTTTCTGGTGACGGGCATTCAGCTCCCCTTCTGGCCGGTTTGGCTCGCCTCGCGCGGGCTCACCGCGAGAGAGATCGGCTGTCCTGTTGGCCGCGGCGATCTGGGTGAAGGTGTTGGCCACGCCGGCGATCGGCGCCCTTGCCGACAAGACGGGAGGGCGTAGCGTGCTGATGGGGGCGCTCGCGGCAACCGCGATCGCCGCCTATGCGGGGCTCTTGTCTGCCGGAAGCTTGTGGCTGCTGATCTTGCTCAACCTCGTCGCGCTGACGGCACAATCGGCGCTGATGCCGCTCGGCGATACCATTACCCTCGCCGCCGTCCGCTCAGAAGGTCTCGATTACGGGCGGATCCGCCTCTGGGGCTCGGTGAGCTTCATCTTCGCCTCGATCGCAAGCGGTGCAGCACTAGCATCGTCTTCGGGAGAGCAGGTGCTTCCACTGGTGCTCGGCGCCTCGGTGCTCGTGCTCCTCGCGTGCCTCGATATCCCGTCGATCCGCCCAGTAAAGGATGCGGCGCGCATCGCCGGAATTGGTGCAGTCACCGGCGATCCCAGGTTCTGGATCTTCATTCTCGCCGCGTCCGCTCTGCAGGCGAGTCACCAAGTCTATTATGGCTTTGGGACGCTTTACTGGCGCTCGCTGGATTTCTCGGACACGACGATCGGTTGGCTTTGGGCGGAAGGAGTCCTCGCCGAAATCCTGCTCTTCTGGCAGGGCCGGCGGCTGCTCGCTCGGCTCGGGCCGATCGGATTGATGGTGCTCGGGGGCATCGCCGGCATCCTGCGCTGGAGCCTCGCCGGCGCGCTGACCTGGCTCCCGTTCATCGCGGCCCTACAGCTTCTGCACGCCCTCACATTCGGCGCGAGCCACCTCGGCGCCATGCACTTCCTCTCTCGTGCGGTGCCGCCCTCGGCAGCGGCAAGCGCGCAAAGCCTTTATGCTGCATTGTCTTCGGGTCTCGGCAGCGGCCTCGTAATGGGGATCGCGGGAGCGCTCTACTCAGCTTTTGGCGGAGGCGCCTACTCTTTTATGGCCGCGCTCTCCGCGGCTGGGTTGGTGGGAGCAGTGGCATTAGGCTGGACAACCGATCGACGGAACCGCTAGCGCTCGTTACGCGTTTGATTGGGTGAGAGGGACGTTGGCATGATCCGCCGTGGCGTGGTCTCCCTCAACCACCATGCCGCCCGATTATCGGATCGCGCCGGAGCGCCATGCCGGTTCTCCGCCCAACCGGCATGGCCTCCCTTTGCGCGAGGGCGCGCTCCAGCTACTTCGAACACCTCGGATGAACGCCGTCCACCGCATGGGCGACCGCGTAATCGTGAAATCCTTTGATATCGAGGGTGCTGGCCAGCTTTAGCATCTCGGTCGATTGCTGGCAGAATTGCCCGGTCGGAATGACGGCTTGCTTGCGCGCAGCCTCGTTGGCGAGGCTGGTTTGCCAGGCATCGAAGGCGCTCTTCGGGTTGCGCGCCCCAGTGCGTCGGAAATGGTCGATCATCGCGTTCTGATAGCGCAAAATCGCGGCCGTGTTGCGTGCCCGAAATTCGCCGTAGACGGTATCCCGGCAAGCCGAGCTGATGACCATCAGATTGGTTTGAAACAGCAGAGCCTGCTCCGCTTCGATATCCCCCGGCGAATAGCAATTCCGCTCGGCGGCCGACACTGTGGCGGCCGATGCGGCGGCCAAGAGCGCCGCAGCCAAAACGACTTTCTTCATCGCAATTCCCCAAGGATGTCCCCGACACCCTTAGCATAGCCAAGGAGCTCCCTCAATTTCAAGAGCAACAACCCTCGCTTTCGGCAAATCTTAAGTACAAAGGTCCTTACTCTTTTCACGTGGAGAAGGTACGTTATAACGCAACCGATGATTGGATGGAGAACTGCTGCGCTTTTATCTAAATGATTAGTGCCGAGCGAGAACTTGCATCGGGAAGAACAAGAATATTTAAACCCTGGGGTCAGAGCCGGCTGAGTCAAAATCCCGATCCGTAGAAGAGGTAAGAATGGCTGCGATAATTGTCTTGTTCACCGATTTTGGTCTCGAAGGACCCTACACTGGGCAGGTCAAGACCGTGTTGCACCAGATCGCGCCCGGCGTTCCGGTGGTCGACCTGTTTGCCGACTTGCCCGCGGCAAAGCCCCAGCCGGCAGCCTATCTCCTTGCCGCCTACGGCGGATGGTTTCCGCCAGCTACGATCATTCTCGCAGTCGTCGACCCCGGAGTGGGCGGGAAGCGTGCAGCGGTCGTCGTCGAAGCCGATTCGCGCTGGTATATCGGGCCGGATAACGGCTTGCTGGAACTCGTCACGCGGCGCGCCGGCCACGCCCGGAGCTGGGAGATCTCTGCGCGGCCGGAGCCGATGTCGGCGACCTTTCACGGCCGCGATCTCTTCGCTCCGGTAGCGGGGCTGCTCGCTCGCGGCGACCCGCCGGCCGGCAGGCTCCGTCCCGAGGGAATATCTCGCCGTCCCGATTGGCCGGACGACCTTCCCGAAATTGTTTACATCGATCAGATTCGGCAACGCGATGACGGGCCTGCGGGCGGCGCTGATCCCGGATGGCGTCCGACTTGCTGCTGCCGGGCGGGTTCTCGCGCGCCGGCGAACGTTTTCGGACGTCCCGGCGGGCGAAGCGTTTTGGTACGAGAACTCGAACGGGCTCGCGGAAATCGCGGTCAATTCCGGCCGGGCCGACGGCGCGCTCGGCCTCGCCGTCGGGAGCCCGGTGGCGATCCTGCCGTGATCGGCGAGGCCACTCTCAAGGCGGCGGGCTGACGATCTTGGCGCCCGGTGGAACCCTGAGCACGCGACGTCTCTGCAGTCTGTGAAACAGCCACACAGTGACCGTGAAGACGATAAACACGATCAGCATGACGAGGCTGAACGAGCGTACCAAGTGGCCGAGCACAGCGCGGAAAGCGTGTCCGACGAAATAGCCGAGGGCGACAAAACTCCCAGCCCACAGACCGGCGGCGAGACAATTCAGTACAAAAAACCGCTTCCAATGAACCGCGCTCAGCCCCATCGCAAAGGAGGAGAAATTTCGTATCCCATAGATGAAGCGGAAAGTGAGGATGAAGCCGGTATTGTATCGCTCGAGCCAATACAACGCCGATTCGACGCCGTATCGCCATTTCGGAAATCGATTGAGCAGCCGCAGCCCGAAATACCGGCCGATCCAGAAATAGGTCTGATCACCGGAGAAGCTGCCGAGCCAAGTGGCTAGAAACAGCAGCGCCGGGTTGAGTAGACCCTGTGCTGCGGCAAAAGCGGCGAACAGCACGAAGGTTTCACCTTCGAGAAAGGTCCAGACGAAAGCGATCAGATAAAAGCAGGCGCCGTTCTCCGCGATCAGCCGGCTGATGTCCATTCCCGACCCAGTTCCTGCTTGTCCAACCGCCCCGGGCCGTGGCTGGAGCGCGCGCGATGCACTTTCGGCGCCGCCCATGCTATGATTTTCCGCGTTCCCGGTCGAGCGAATTCCCGCGTAATCCCGGGAAACCCGTCTCCGAGATCGATGGTGCGAGCAGAAGGAAGGAGAAGACCGATGGCCGGGTTGTACTTCGAGGAGTTCGAAGAGGGTCAGGTCTTCGAGCACGCGATCAGCCGCACCGTCACCGAAATGGACAATGTGCTCTTCAGCACATTGACGATGAACCCGCAACCGCTGCACCTGGACGAAGAATTCGCCAAACAGACCGAGTTCGGCCAGCGTCTCGTCAACAGCCTGTTCACCCTCGGTCTGGTCATCGGCATCAGCGTCGGCGAAACGACGCTCGGGACGACGGTCGCCAATTTGGGGATGAGCGATGTTCGGTTTCCGAAGCCGGTCTTCCACGGCGACACGTTGCGGGCGCGAACGATCGTGAAGTCGAAACGGCGCAGCCAGTCGCGCAAGGACGCCGGGATCGTCGAGTTCGAGCATCAGGGGATCAACCAGCGCGGCGAAACCGTCGCGATCTGCCGGCGCGCCGGCCTGATGAAATGCCAGCCCACATGAAGTACCAGCCGACGGAGGGGTGAATGCGCTCCCTGCTGTTTGTTCCAGCCGATAGCGAACGCAAGCTCGCCCGTGCGCCGCAATCGGGCGCCGATGCGTTGATCCTCGACCTCGAGGATTCGGTGGTTCCGGCGAATCGACCGCTGGCGCGCCGTCAGGCCCGCGATTTCCTCGCCGCCACCGGTTCCGTCGAGTTCCGCCGCTATGTACGGATCAATCCACTGTCGAGCGGCGTCGCGCTCGATGATCTCGCTGCTGTCGTGCCGGGAAAACCGGACGGAATACTGTTGCCGAAATGCGTGCCCGAGGATCTGCGGACGCTCGATCATTATCTGTCGGCCCTGGAGGCGGCATCGGCGCTGCCGCCGGGGAGCATCCGGGTCATCGCCATCGCCACCGAAACCCCGGCCGCGATGTTCGCCCTCGGCGGCTATGGCGGAGTGTCGTCGCGGCTCGAAGCCATCACCTGGGGAGCGGAAGATCTGGCCGCGTGTATCGGCGGCAACAATCGCCGGGTAGAGGGCGTCTATGACGACGTCTACCGGCTGGCTCGCTCGCTCTGCTTGTTGGGAGCGGCAGCCGCCGGCGTCATTCCGATCGACACGATCTATACCGATTTCAAGGACGAGACCGGGCTCGCCGCCGAGTGCGCTGCCGCAAGGCGATCCGGCTTTACCGCGAAAATGGCGATCCATCCGGCGCAGATCCCGGTCATCAACCAGGCCTTTGCCGTCGGCGATGAAGAACTCGCCTGGGCGCGCACGATCGTCCAGGCGTTTGCCGCAAACCCCGAAGCGGGGACAATCGCCGTCGACGGCAAGATGGTCGACAAGCCGCACCTGACATTGGCGCGCCGGCTTCTCGGCTTGGGCGCGGGGTGAGAGATCGCCCTCACCTCCAGCTTCGCTGTGAGCCCGATATTGAGCGCGAGCAGGTGATCGGCTGGCGAGACCATGGGCGGCCGATCGCGTTTGTTGCTACGCTGGGTAGGCATCCTAAGGTTGACCAGGAATGATCGTGAAATCGATGATCGGGGCACTCGCGCGCGGCGATGCTGTTGGCGGCGTGTTCGCAACTACCGCCGCGATATTTCGGACCACAGCTGGCGTCGGCCTCCGGCGAGGTCGAGCCGCAGGCGATCAACTCTCCGGCATATGCCATACGGCCGCCGCTACCCGGCCGGCCCGGTTATCTCGATACGATCCGGTATATCGATAATGGGGTCAAATATATAGACCCGTACGCCGAGTTCTTTATTTCTTACGATGGCCAAATATGTTTTCGCGGATTGGTCAATCGTCAGCTGCCATATTCTGAAAATTACCAAAACTATTGGTGCATGTATCCAACTGCAGTGAACAATGTGGAAGCGCTGGAGAACGATATCAGGGTATGTGGATACGGTTCGCTTATGGTGTGTGCTCGAAGCGTCGCAATGCGCCCGCCGGATCGGGTTTGCTAATTTTCTGGATGACAGCTCCTGGATCGGGAACAGCATAGCCGCGCAAACCCGCCCCTTTAGAGAGCAGCGCAATGCGATCGAGTATCTGATCTACCTGATGGGCGGTAACGCAGCTGGCGCCCAGCCGCTGCGATAACGAGTCCGCATTGTCACCCCACACCTCTCGCGCATTCGCGGGAGGTGTGGGGCAGGAATACCGGCTAAACCGAGTAATACATCTGGAATTCGATCGGGTGGGGGGTGTGCTCGAAGGCGTACACCTCCTCCCACTTCAATTCCATGTAGGCTTCGATCTGGTCCATGTTGAAGACGTCGCCCTTCAACAAGAACGCGTGGTCGGCGCGCAATTCGCCCAAGGCCTCGCGCAACGACCCGCAGACCACCGGCACATCGGTCAACTCCTCGGGTGGGAGGTCGTAGAGGTTCTTGTCGATCGGGTCGCCGGGGTGGATCTTGTTCTGGATGCCGTCGATCCCGGCCATCAACATCGCCGCGAAGGCGAGATAGACGTTGGCGGCGCCGTCCGGGTAGCGCACCTCGACCCGCTTTCCCTTGGGGCTCGACACATAGGGGATACGGCAGGCGGCCGACCGGTTGCGCGAGGAATAGGCGAGCAGCACCGGCGCCTCGAAGCCGGGGATCAGCCGCTTGTAGCTGTTGGTCGTCGGGTTGGTGAAGGCGTTGATCGCCTTGGCGTGCCTGATGATGCCGCCGATGTAGTAGAGCGCGGTTTCCGACAGGTCGGCGTAAAGATTGCCGGCGAACACCGGGCGCTCGCCCTTCCACAGCGATTGGTGGACATGCATGCCGGAACCGTTGTCGCCCATCACCGGCTTGGGCATGAAGGTCGCGGTCTTGCCGTATTGGTGCGCGACGTTCTGCACGACGTACTTATAGATCTGCATGTTGTCGGCGGTGCGCACCAGGGTGGAATAGACAAAGCCTAGTTCGTTCTGGCTCGGCGCGACTTCATGGTGATGCTTTTCGACCTCGAGCCCCATGTCGTTCATGACCGACAGCATCTCGGCGCGCAGATCGGAGAGGCTGTCGACCGGCGGCACCGGGAAATAACCGCCCTTGATCGGCGGGCGGTGACCGGTATTGCCGTCCGGGAACTTCTTGTCGCTGACGTAAGGGGCTTCCTCGCTGTCGATCTCGTACATCGCCCCTTTCATCGAGGTCGAAAAGCGCACGTCGTCGAACACGAAGAACTCGGCCTCCGGCCCGAAGAAGGCCTTGTCGCCGAGGCCGGTGGCGATCAGATGCTGCTCGGCCTTCTTGGCGATCGAACGCGGATCGCGGGCGTAGGGCTGGCCGGTCAACGGCTCGTGCACATCGCAAAAGACGATCAGCGACGTCTGAGCGGCAAACGGATCGAGGACCGCGGTCGAACAGTCGGGCACCAGCATCATGTCCAACTCGTTGATCGCCTTCCAGCCGGCAATCGACGAACCGTCGAACATCACCCCCTCATTGAGGAAGTCCTCGGTGATCGTCCGCACGTGATGCGCCAGATGCTGCCATTTGCCGCGCGGATCGGTGAACCGGAAGTCGACGTATTTGACGTCGTGCTCCTTGATCATATCCATGACTTTTTGCGTATCGGACATTGCAACTTTCCGTTCGATGTTTAACAGGGCTCAGGAGGACGAGATCGCGCAGGCGATGCCACGAGGCGACTCAGATTGCATCCGCGCCGCGCTCGCCGGTGCGTATGCGGATCGCTTCCTCGATTGTCGTGACGAAGATCTTGCCGTCGCCGATGCGGCCGGTGTGGGCAGCTTGCTGAATCGCCTCCACGGCGCGCTCGACGAGCGCATCCTCCATGACCACCTCGATCTTCACCTTTGGCAGAAAGTCGACCACGTACTCGGCCCCGCGATAAAGCTCGGTGTGGCCTTTCTGGCGGCCGAAGCCCTTGGCCTCGGTGACGGTGATGCCCTTGATCCCGACTTCATGAAGAGCTTCCTTCACCTCGTCGAGCTTGAAGGGCTTGATGATCGCCTCGATCTTCTTCATCGACTTCTCGTCTCTCTCGGCCAAGGGCACCGGCCTCGGCGCGTTTAGAGCATAACCTATGCCAGTCCCCGTCGGCGACAGGGAGATCCGAAATCGCGGCGGGCAGGTGCCAATTTGCCTATTTCTGTAGCAGGAATCTGCTGAATTGTTAGTCGCCTCATTCAGCTGGTTGACCGATTGCCGAGATATTTCCAAATTCGGTCGATCGCCTCGCCGATCGCCTCTCGGCTGTTGGCGTAAGAGAACCGCAAATAGCCCTCGCCATATTCGCCAAAGCTGGTGCCGGCGACCGTTGCCACCCCGGCCTGTTCGAGCAGGTGGCCTTGCAGGGTACGCGCGTCGTAACCGGTCCCGGTGATGTTGGGGAAAGTGTAAAAGGCGCCGCCCGGCTGTTGACAGCGAAAGCCGGGCAGCCCGTTCAACGCGGCGACGATCATCTCGCGCCGCTCGGCAAACGCCTTTACCATGCGGTGGACCGGCTCGCGCGGGCCGGTCAGGGCGGCAATCCCGGCGTATTGGGCGGCGGCGTTGACGCAGGAATGGCAGTTAATCGCGAGCCGTTCGGCATGTCCGAACACCGCCTTTGGCCATACCGCGTAACCCAATCGCCAACCGGTCATCGCATAGGTCTTGCTCCAGCCGTCGAGCACGATCAGCCGGTCGCGCAGCGATGGATAGCGAAGGAGGCTGACGTGCTCGGTGCCGTCGTAAAGGATCTCGCCGTAGATTTCGTCGCTTAGCACGGCGACATGCGGGTGCCGCTCTAGCCCGGCGACCAGCCGGTCGAGCTCGCCCCGCGGCACGACGCCGCCCGTCGGATTGGCCGGACTGTTGATGATGATCAGCCGGGTGCGCGGCGTGATCTTGTCGAGGACCTCGTCGGCGCTGAACGAAAAGCCTGCCGCCTCGTGCAGCGGGATCGGCACCGGCGCTGCTCCCGAAAACCGGATTACGCTCTCGTAAATCGGGAACCCGGGATTGGGGTAGAGGATTTCGACCCCGGGCTCGCCGAACATCAGGATCGCGAAGAACATCGTGACCTTGCCGCCGGGGACGACCAAGACCAGGTCCGGCGACACCTCGACCCCGTGGCGGCGCAAGAGATCGGCCGCGACCGCCGCACGCAGCGCCGGGATGCCGTTCGCCGGCGTGTACCCGTGATGACCGTCGGCGAGCGCCTTGCGGCCGGCCTCGACGATATGCTCGGGGGTCGGGAAATCCGGCTGGCCGATGCCGAGATTGACGATCGAGTGGCCTTGGGCGGAGAGCGCATTGGCGCGGGCCAGCACCTCGAACGCGGTCTCGGTCCCAAGGACGCCCATGCGTCCGGCCATCTGCAGCATCATCCTCTCCTAGCCGATTTTTGTTGAGCAGAGGTTAGCGCACGCGATGGACATCGGCGAGCTCTTGCGCATGCTGCGCCTCGTCCAACAGGGTTTCGAGGGCGGGAATATTGGTGTCCCACTCGATCAAGGTGGGCACGGCGCCGAAGCGCCGGAGCGCTTGGGCGTGGAGGTCCCAGACCGGTTGCGCTACTCGGGAGCCGTGGTCGTCGATCAGCACATTCACGTCCTCGGCGGCGTGATGGCCGGCGAGATGGATCTCGCCGACCGCTGCCGCCGGCAGCGCGTCGAGATAGGCGATCGGGTCGAACCGGAAGTTTGTCGCGCTGACGTAGATGTTGTTGACGTCGCAGAGGATGCCGCAGCCGGTTCGGCGGGCGGTTTCGGTCAGGAATTCCACCTCGGGGATGGTTGAATGGCGAAACCGTAGGTAGGACGACGGGTTCTCGATCAGCAGCCGTCGCCCGAGCGTCTCTTGCGCTTCGCCGACGTGCCGACAGAAGATTTCGAGGCTCTCCTCGGTATAGGGGAGCGGCAGCAGGTCGTTCAGGTAAGTCCCGCCGATCGCGCTCCACGCGAGGTGCTCGGAGACCATCACCGGCTCGACCCGCTCGATCAGCGCCTTCAGGCGGCCGAGATGCATGCGGTCGAGCTCTTCGGCGCTTCCCAAGGACAGGGCAACCCCGTGAACGCTCACCGGGTAGTCGCGGCGCAATTCGAGCAGTCGGTCCAGCGCCGCCGTCTCAGCCATATAATTCTCGGCATGCACCTCAAGGAACCCCAGATGCGGCCTTGTGCCCGCGATCTCCGCCACGTGCGGCAAGCGCAGCCCGATCCCCGCAGTGCAGTTAGACAGCGCTGGATGCTCGGTCACGAGCAGAACCTGGCTCAAAATGAAGTGGGTCCTCCCAACTGGTTATCGTTGCCCCCGCGAAAGCGGGGGTCCAGAGCCTGCCCTTGGGTTGAACAGGGGCGCAACCGCCGCGGCCTTGCAGCCCCTCGATTCCCGCTTTCGCGGGAACGACGAGTAGGAGCGGTAAATCCTGAGAATTCTCGCTTCATTTGTTGGTCAGCTTTTAATGCTCCGAGAAACGGGAATCCACTGCGACCGCCTTGCTGCGCGGACCCGCTGCTGCGCCCGCTTGGGACGGTCCATCGATCATGCTTCCGCCACGCAGTCGGAAGCAAATGCCGTTATAATGGGAGTAGGAATGCACGGCATGTAGAGCCATCAGGTGTCTGAAACAGTCGATCGTCTTTTGCGTCAGGCGCGTTCGATCCGGCTCGCTGTCTCACGCACAGACGCTTCGCCGCGGGTCCCGAGAAGGCAAGGATACAAGCTTGGTTTGCGTGGGGCGCTTACCGCGCTGGTGCTGAGCACTGTGGTCCTGACCGCATTGCTGATCCATCTGTTTTGGTCGGTTGCGGCGCGCCGCAATGTCGGCGATGTGGTCGGGCAGCTCAATCGCCAGATTGTCGAGTCGATCTACCATGAATTGCACGGCGTGCTCGACGATGCCTCGTCAATGGAGGAGGCGGTTCGATCTATCTTCTTTCAGGGCACGATAAAGGTGACGGACGAAGGCAAGCGCGAGTTCGTCTTTCTGGCATTGCTGCGCTCGCAACCGAGCCTCTCGTGGATTTCGCTGGGCTTTCCCGATGGCGGATTTTTCGGCTCCCGCAAAGCCAGCGACACCGAAATCGACATGATCGAGGTCAAATGGGACCCGGCGACAGGAACCGCGCGCCAACGGACCGATTATTACACGCCGGAGGTCGGCGACATCATGTTCAACAACCGCGAGTTCGAGCCGAGTACCTACAACGCGGCGGCGCAGCCCTGGTACCGCCGCGCGGTCGCGGAAAACCGGCCGGGCTGGAGCCGGATATCCAATTTTCCCGGCAGCCACCGGCAAGCGATCGGCATCTCGACCCCGCTGATGGTCGATGATCAATTCGTCGCCGTCATCAACGTCGTCATCGATTTGTCGCGGCTGTCGCAATTCCTGTCGAGCCTAGATGTCGGCAAGTCCGGTACGGTTGTTGTGCTCGATCGTAACGGCAAAGTTATGGCATCACCGGATCCGGCGGCAATAGAGCAGCAGCAGAACGGCGAGACGCCGAACCTCCGGAGCCTGAGCCAGAACAACGGCCTGTTGAGGACCGTCGTCGAATATCTCGGTCGCGGCAGTATGGATCTCGCTGCCCTCTCGGATACGCGCCAGGTCAGAACTCGCCTCCTCCGAGGATGGCCGCGAGTACTTTCTTGCTTTCGCGCCGTTGGGTTTCGACGATTGGGTGGTCGCTACGGTCATTCCGGCCCGTGATTTTCTGGCGACGATCGAGCGAAACGCAAAGCTCTTGCTGGCGGCTCTCGGGTTGCTGACGCTCGTAGTCGCGGCGCTGGCCATCTTGACGGCCAACCGGCTGATCGGCGCGCCGCTGCTTCGCATTGTCGGTCAATTGAAGCACATCGAGAGTTTCGAGCTCGACGCGATTACCCGGATGAGCTCGCCTCTGCGCGAGCTCGACAACCTTTCCGCCGCGCTGACGCAGATGAGCCGGGGCCTCTCATCATTCCAAAAATACATTCCGACGGCGCTCGTTCGCACCCTGGTGGCGCGCGGCGTCGAGGCTCGCCCAGGCGGCCGCCAGCAGGTCCTGACCGTGCTGTTTACCGATATTGTCGGCTTTACCGGGCTGTCGGAGCGGCTGGGTGACGCGATCGTGCCGGTGCTCAGCGACTACCTCGAACTCGCCTCGGTCGCGATTTCGACGCACAACGGAACCATCGACAAGTTCATCGGCGATGCGGTGATGGCGTTCTGGGGCGCGCCCACGCCGAACGACCGGCATGCGGTCGACGCTTGTGCCGCAGCGCTCGAATTCCGACGCCGTCTGTGTCAGCGCGGCGGCGAGCCGGGCGGCGGCAAAGGGGTCCCGCTGCGCATGCGCGTCGGCATCAATACCGGGCGAATGCTGATCGGCAACATCGGCTCCAATGAGCGGCTGAGCTACACGGTGATCGGCGATAGCGTCAATGTCGCGAGCCGCCTCGAAGCGGTCAACAAACGATACGGAACCGAAATCCTGATCGGCGAGGACACGCGCGCGGCCGCGGGCGATGCCATCCTGGCCCGGCGGCTCGATTGGGTCGCGGTCTACGGCCGCGCCCAAGGGCTTGCCGTCTACGAGCTGCTCGGCATGGCCGATCAGGGTGCTCGGCAAACGCCGGAATGGGTCACCGCATATGAAGCCGGCCTCGACGCCTATGCGCGGCGCGATTGGGCGGGCGCGGCCGAGCTGTTCGGGACCGCGATTGCCAATCGCGGTGACGACCTCCCTTCGCAGATATTCGTCGAACGCTGTCGAAACTACCTTGCGTCTCCGCCCCCGGAGGATTGGACTGCGGTGTCGATTCTCGCCGAAAAGTGATTTGCTGACCCCAATTGAGCGCCGCAGAACGGGGGTCCGCTTGCGATGGAGTCCGTATGAAACCTTCCGCGCTCATCGCCGCCGCTGTCGCCGCCGCGGCGTCTCTGTCAATGCCGGCGGATGCGGGACCGGCACCGGCTCCGCCTTACAAGGCGGAGAAATGCTTCGGCGTCGCCGCGGCCGGCCAGAACGACTGCCAGACTGCGACCCATTCCTGCGCCGGCGAGTAGAAGACAGCCGCCGCAGGCGATTCCTGGATCTACGTGCCGGCAGGCACCTGCATGAAGATCAACGGCGGCAGCCCGACCCCGAAAGAATCCTGATCGCTCAAACGGCCGCTGCAGACCCGATTTTCCTCGCCAATGAGGCAGCGTCGGCCGCCCGGTTGCGACGCGCCCGAATTTCGGTGTCTCTTGTGTTCTTCGCAAACGGCTTCGTCGTGGCGAGTTGGCTGCCGCATATTCCCGAGGTTAAGGAGCGGCTCGGGCTGGGTGATTTTCGGCTCGGCATCGCGCTCTTTTCGATGGCGGTCGGTTCGGTGCTGGTATTGCCGTTGGCCGGCTGGTCCGCGGGGCGGTTCGGCAGCGATGTAACGACCCGGACGGCCGGGCTGGCGCTGTGCCTGTTGCTGCCAGCGCCGGTACTGGCGCCAAACCTCGTAGCCCTGATCCTGGCGTTGCTGCTCTTCGGGGCAGCCAACGGCATGCTCGACGTGTCGATGAATGCGCAAGCGGTGGTGATCGAGGACCGCTATCGGCGCCCAATCCTCTCCTCCCTGCACGGGCTCTACAGCGCAGGCGGCCTTGCCGGCGCCGGCCTCGCCGCGGCCGCCGCCTCGGTCGGCATCCCCGCTCCGGCCCAGACGCTCGGCCTAACCATTGTTCTGATGCCGTTGCTGTTCGCGACATCTCGATTTCTGCTGCATGGCGAGGCTCGCGGCGCAGACCGGGGCGCCGTGCTGGCCTGGCCCTCTCGCGCGCTGCTCGGATTGGGGGCCTTGGCGTTCTTGGCGCTCATGGCCGAGGGCGCGATGGGTGACTGGGCCGCAGTCTTTCTGCGCGATTACCGCCGCGCCGGCATAGATGCCGCCGCGACCGGCTTCGCTGGCTTTTCTCTGGCGATGGCGGCCGGCCGGTTTTCCGGCGACTGGGTGCGGCGGCGTTGGGGGGCACCGATCTTGCTGCGGGCCGGAGGGCTCGCGGCCGCTGTCGGCGTGACGACGGCGCTGACTATGCCGGGTTTGGTTTTGTCGGTGCTCGGCTTTACGCTGTTTGGCCTTGGGCTCGCCAACATGATCCCGATCCTGTTTGGCGCCGCTGGCCGGGTTCAGGGGATGACGCCGGGTCTCGGCATAGCCGCGGTTGCTACCACCGGCTACGCCGGATTGCTCGCCGGCCCGCCATTGATCGGCATGACCGCCGAGCTCGTCGGTTTACGCTTGGCCTTAATTGCGATCGTCTGCGGCGTGCTCGCCGTTGCGGTCTTCGCCGGGGTGGTCGACGGCAACGCGCCCCATCGTCCGGAGAGCGGGAGGTCACGATGACGAACATGATCCGCTTCGGCCGGGCGATCTGCGGCGACCTCCATCAGGCCGAGCGCCGCGAATGGTGGCTCGCCAATGGCCGCGGCGGCTATGCCGCCGGCACGATCGCCGGCAGCCTGACGCGGCGATATCACGGGTTGCTGATTGCGCCGGTGGACCCGCCGCTGGGCCGCCGGTTGGTCTGGGTAAAGGCCGATGCGGAGCTCGTCGATGGCGAGCGGAGCTGGCCGCTGTTCACCAACCGCTGGAGCGCCGGGACGATCAGCCCGGCCGGTCACATTCATATCGAGACGTTTCGTCTCGACGGCGGCATCCCGGTCTGGCTCTTTGCCGTCGGGCTCGTTCGCATAGAGTCGCGCATCTGGCTCGAACCGGGTGCCGATACGACCTATGTCGCCTGGCGGCTCTTGCCCGGTCCCGAGCAGAGTATGCGGAAGCTGGCATTGCGCGTCCGGCTCATGGTCAATGACCGCGACTACCATGGACAGACCGCAACCGGAGAGTTCGCTCCGGTGCTGGAGGCCGAGAAAGCCGGCTTGCGGGTGTGCCGGCCAAACTTTGCTCTGACCCTACGCAGCTGTGGCGGCGTCATTACACCGGTTCAGCAGTGGATCGAAAACTTCGATCTGCCGGTCGAACGCGAGCGCGGTTTGTCCGACCGGGACAACCATTTGCAGGTGGGGGAAGCCAGGCTCGATTTGGCTCCCGGCAACTGGGTCGGCGTTGTCGGCAGTCTCGAGGGCGATCCGTCTCCCGATTTGGAAGCTGCGTTGGAACGCCGGCGAAAGCGGCAGCAAGGCGTGCTCGACCAGGCCGCCCAGCATGTCCCCGAAATGGCGGCGCCGCCCGGCTGGATCGCGCAGCTCCTCATCGCTGCCGACAGCTTTATCTTCAGCCGGCCGCTGCCCGGGCGCCCGGACGGCATATCGGTGATCGGCAAGTCGGTAATCGCCGGTTATCCCTGGTTCGGCGACTGGGGCCGCGACACGATGATCTGCCTGCCGGGCCTGACGCTCGCCACCGGCCGACAAGAGTGGGCACGCGACATCCTGCTGACCTTCGCGCGTTTCGTCGACCGCGGCATGCTGCCCAATGTCTTTCCGGGGGCCGGGGATAAGCCCGACTACAACACCGCCGACGCGACCCTGTGGTTCTTCGAGGCTTGGCGCGCCTATGTCGAGGCGAGCGGCGACCGCGAGAGTCTTGCCCGGGCCTTTCCGGTCCTCGCCGACATCGTCGACTGGCATCTCAAGGGCACGCGCTACGGGATCCGCGCCGATCCTGGCGACGGCCTGCTCGGCGCCGGCGAACCCGGAGTGCAGCTCACCTGGATGGACGCCAAAGTCGGCGACTGGGTCGTAACCCCGCGCATCGGCAAACCGGTCGAGATCAATGCGCTTTGGTACAACGCGCTGTGCATCATCGCCGGCTTTGCCGAGATGCTCGGCCGGACTGCAGATCCTTACCGCAACCTTGCCGAACAAGCCCGTATGAGCTTTGCTCGCTTCGCCGACGAGCGGACCGGCGGGCTCTTCGACGTGATCGATGGCCCCGCCGGCAATGACGGCTCGATCCGGCCGAACCAGATCCTGGCGGTCAGCCTGCCGCACTCGCCCCTAGCGCCGGATCGGCAGAAGCGCGTCGTCGTGCTGTGCGGCGACCGGTTGCTGACCTCCTACGGGCTGCGTTCGCTGGCGGCCGGCGATCCCGACTACCAGCCGCACTATACCGGCGACCCGTGGCACCGCGACGGCGCCTATCATCGAGGGACGGTCTGGGCCTGGCTGCTCGGCCATTACGCGCTGGCGGAATACCGCGTGCACGGCGATGCCGATTTGGCCCTGCAGCGTCTCGCCGCGATGCACGATCACCTGTTCGATGCCGGGCTCGGAACCGTCAGCGAAATCTTCGAGGCGGAGCCGCCGCATCTCCCGGCCGGCGCGCCCTCTCAGGCCTGGTCGGTCGCTTGCGTCATCGAGGCGTGGTGGCGATTGCAACGCGCGCGCCGCAT
The DNA here is from genome assembly GCA_963700195.1 of uncultured Alphaproteobacteria bacterium. Taxonomy (GTDB): domain Bacteria; phylum Pseudomonadota; class Alphaproteobacteria; order ATCC43930; family CGMCC-115725; genus AP-15. The sequence goes on along the minus strand of CAVOWQ010000003.1, from coordinate 320,924 downwards.
CGAAACGACAACCCCACGCGTTTTTGATGGGCGACAATAGGAATTAAGTTTTCGAGGGGATCGCCTTACAATCCAGCTCGATAGCTATCGTCACCCCCGCAAAAGCGGGGCCCAGGCCAACGCCGCGGCCTTCCGGACCTGGATTCCCGCTTTCGCGGGAACGACGACCCGGAGCGACGCTCATTCTCGGTCTCTGAGGGTCCGTCCGATGAATCACAACCCGATCTCCGACACGGTCCAGTTTCTGTTGCAGCCGGCCTGGACGACGGCGATATTTTGGCTCCTCCTCGTCGGCAGCATCGCCGTCGCGGTCCACGTCTATCGCACGATGCCGGCGCAGCGCACGATCGAGCATATCGGCAACTGGGCTTTTCGGTTGGTGATCGGCTGCATGTGGTGGGAGCAGACCCTGTGGAAATTGCCGCCATTCTATACCGACCATCCGGAGCAGCCGTTCGGCGCAGACGGGTCTGGCCTATTGGATGACCGTGATGGGCAAGTCCGCGGCGATCCCGTTGCAGGCTGATTTCGTCAACAACATCGTATTGCCGCACTTTTATCTGTTCGCACCCGTGGTTTACGCGGCCGAGGTATTGACGGCGGTATCGCTGATATTGGGGATCTTCGTGCGCTTCTGGGGGTTGATCGGCGCGCTGCAGATCCTCAATCTGTGGCTCGGCCTCTACAGTGCCGAGGGGGAGTGGCCCTGGACCTATTTCTTCTTCCTGGTGATCCAGCTGATCTTTGCCCTCCACCATTACGGTCGCAGCCTCGGCCTCGACGCTCTGATCGTCGAGCGGTGGAAAGGGCGTCGAAGCCTGATGGGAATCCTGGCGGCCGAAGCGACTTAACCGCCAAGCTACGCCGTCTATAGGGGGTGCAGGTCGCCGAGCAGTGTCGGCAGCAGTTCCGACACCGTCGGATGGATCGGCATTGTCCGCTGCAACAAATTGTAGGGCGCCTTGGCGTACATCAAGTCGAGGATGGCGTGAATTACCTCGTCGCACCCGGTCCCGAGCAGCGAGGCGCCGAGGATTTGCTTGCCATCGGCATCGGCCAGTACCTTCATAAAGCCGGCCGTTTCGCCCTTTTCGACAGCACGGCCGACGCGGGTCATCGGGCGCGTCGCGATCAGGGCGGGCTTTCCGCTGCTCTTTACCTCGGCCTCGGTCATTCCCGCTCTGCCGAGCGGTGGATCGATATAGAGCGCATAGGTGGTAATGCGGTCACTGACCCGGCGCGAGCCGCCATCGAGGAGGTTTGCGGCGAGGATCTCGAAATCATTATAGGCGGTGTGGGTGAAGCCGCCTTTGCCGTTGCAGTCGCCGAGCGCCCACACCCCCGGCACGTTGGTGCTCAACTGATCGTCGACCTTGATGTAGCCGCGTTCGTCCCGGTCGATACCGGCGTTGTCGAGCCCTAGATCGTCGGTGTTCGGCCGGCGGCCGACGGCGAGCAGCAGGTGCGACCCGCGAATTTCAGGCGGCCCCTCCGTGCAATCGAGACCCACCAGGACATCGTCGCCGCTCCGCGCGAGCCGGATGCATTCCGCCTTGACGCGCAGACCTATGCCTTCGCTTTCGAGAATCTCTGCGATCGCGGTTGACACGTCGAGGTCTTCGCGGTGGACGAGACGCGGCGCCATTTCCACGACCGTGACCTCGCTGCCGAACCGCCGGTAGATTTGCGCGAATTCCAGCCCGACATAGCTGCCGCCGACGACCACCAGATGGCGCGGCACAAAATCGACCGCCATCATCGAGCTGTTCGTCAAATAGGGCACCTGATCGAGCCCGGGCAAGTTGGGCACCAAAGCCCGGCCGCCGACATTGATGAAGATCCGCTCGGCGGCGAGGATTGCATCACCGACTTGAACCTCGTGCGGCGCGACAAAGCGGGCATGGCCCTGATAGACCGTGCAATTCGCCAAGCTCCTCAAGCTTTGCTCGACCCCCACACGCGATTGCTCGGAAATCCGGTCCTTTCTAGCTTTTACCCGCGGCATGTCGACATACACCGGACCTGCGAGGCGAACCCCGAACTCGCCGGCTCGGCGGGCCATATGCGCCGCATAGGCGCTGGCGACCAATGTCTTGGTGGGAATGCAGCCGGTGTTGACGCAGGTGCCGCCAAACGCCCCGCGTTCGATGATCGCGACGGTCATGCCCGCTGCCGCCAGGCGCCGCGCCAGCGGCGGTCCGGCCTGCCCGGTGCCGATGATGACGGCATCGTAGGTGGCTAACCGATTGTTCGCTTTTGTCATGCATGCCCCCTAAACACCTTTGGTCATCTGACAGCGGAGATATTAGCCTGAGGCGCCGCTCGAAAGGGAGCTGAGCCGATGGCAGAAGGTTTGCGCGGGACATTTCGCTCCGCCGAGGCGCTGCGCCTGGAAGAAATCCGGCACGGCAAACATTGGCGGCGCTGGGGACCGTATCTCAGCGAGCGTCAATGGGGAACGGTGCGCGAGGATTACAGCGAGTATGGCACGGCCTGGGAATATTTTTCGCATGATCAGGCTCGCAGCCGGGCCTATCGCTGGGGCGAGGACGGGATCGGCGGCTTTGGCGACGACCAGCTGCTGCTCTGCCTCGGCTTGGCATTGTGGAACGGCCGCGACCCGATCCTGAAGGAGCGGCTGTTCGGGCTCACCAATTCCGAAGGCAACCACGGCGAGGACGTCAAGGAGCTTTACTACTACCTCGACGGCACGCCGACCCATTCGTACATGCGGATGCTCTACAAATATCCGCAGGCCGCTTTCCCTTATGCTCAACTCGTAGAAGAGAACCGCCGCCGCGGCCGGGCAGACCCGGAGTTCGAGCTGATCGACACCGGCGTCTTTGCCGATAATCGCTATTTCGATGTCGAGATCGAATACGCAAAGGCCGATGTCGACGACATCCTGATGCGGGTGACGATCCATAATCGCGCGACCGAAGCGGCCACATTGCACGTACTGCCGCAGCTCTGGGCGCGCAACACCTGGTCGTGGAAGCCCGATTCGATGCGACCGCAGCTCGTTGCACGCGAGGATAATTCGATCTCGGTCGATCGCCCGGGGCTCCCGCCGCTGCGGCTCTTCTGTGACGGCCGGCCGGAATTCTTGTTTTGTGAAAATGACACGAACATAAGGCGGTTGTGCGGGATCGATGCACCGGGCCACCACTTCAAGGACGGCATCAACGATTATATCGTGAACGGCGACACCGCGGCCGTGAAACCGGATCGTCGGGGCACCAAAGTCGCGGCGCATCATCGGCTTCGGTTGCCTGCGGGAGAAAGCCGCCGGTTGCGTACTCGGCTGACCCTCGCTGACCACGCTTCCGGACTCGACGATTTCGACCGCGTATTCGATCAGCGCCGAGCCGAAGCCGACGAATTCTACGCCGAACTGCAGCAGGACATCGCCGACCCCGATGCGCGGCTCGTACAGCGCCAAGCGCTCGCCGGCTTGCTGTGGTCAAAGCAGTTCTACTACTTCGATATTCCCGAATGGCTGAACGGTGATCCGCTGCAGCCCACGCCGCCGGCAGCGCGGCGGCACGGACGCAATTCCGACTGGGCGCATTTGAACAATGCCGACATCATCGTGATGCCGGACAAGTGGGAATACCCATGGTACGCCGCCTGGGACCTGGCCTTTCACGCCGTCACCGTGGCGCTGATCGATCCCGGCTTCGCCAAGAACCAGCTGCTGCTGCTGACGCGCGACTGGTACATGCACCCCAATGGCCAATTGCCCGCCTATGAATGGGCATTCGGCGACGTCAACCCGCCGGTGCATGCCTGGGCGGCATGGCGCGTCTACGAAATCGACCGCGAGCACCGCGGCGGCGAGGGCGACTGGGATTTTCTCGAGCGCGTCTTCCACAAGCTGATGCTCAACTTCACCTGGTGGGTCAACCGCAAGGACGTCGAGGGCCGGAACATTTTCCAGGGCGGATTTCTCGGGCTCGACAATATCGGCATATTCGACCGCAACGCAGCGCTGCCGAACGGCGGCTACGTGAACCAGGCGGACGGCACCGCCTGGATGGCGATGTACACGCTCAACCTGATGCGCATTGCGCTCGAGCTGGCGCTCACCGACCATGTCTACGAAGACATCGCCTCCAAATTTTTCGAACACTTTCTCTACATCGCCGAAGCGATGACCAATATCGGCGGCAACGGGATCGGATTATGGGATGATGAGGACGAATTCTATTACGATGTACTGCACCTGCCCGATGGCGAGCGAATCCCATTGCGGGTGCGCTCACTGGTCGGGCTGATCCCGCTTTTCGCGGTCGAGGTGCTCGATGCCTCGAAGTATTGCACGAGCCCCGGAAGTTCAACGCTCGATTGCATTGGTTTCTCGAACATCGGCCGCAGCTCGCGCGCCTGGTTTCGCGCTGGCATGACGCCAGTGCCGGCGAGCGGCACCTGCTGTCATTGCTCCGCGGTCATCGGATGAAACGCCTGCTCAGCCGGATGCTCGACGAGACGGCGTTCCTATCCGATTTTGGTGTCCGTTCGCTGTCCAAATTTTATGGAGAAAATCCCTATGTGTTCGAACGTGCCGGCCACCGGTTCAGCATCGGCTATGTCCCGGGAGACTCGGCCACCGAGGTGTTCGGCGGCAATTCGAACTGGCGCGGCCCGATCTGGATGCCGGTGAATTTTCTGCTCATCGAGTCGCTGTACCGGTTCCACAGCTATTACGGCGACGACTTCAGGATCGAATGTCCGGTCGGCTCCGGCACGATGCTGCATCTGGGCGAAGTCGCGGCTGAGCTGTCGCGCCGGCTGTGCCGCATCTTTCTGCGCGGACCGGACGGACGAACGACCGGTTTTCGGCGACTCGCCGATCGAGCAGAAGGATCCGCATTTCCGCGACAATGTGCTGTTCTACGAATTCTTTCACGGCGACACCGGCCGCGGTCTCGGCGCCTCGCACCAGACCGGCTGGACCGCGCTGGTCGCCCTGCTGCTGCGCTCTTATTCCAAGGCGGCGGCGGCTCGGCAGACGGCGCCGGCGGCCGTGGCGGAGGCCGCGTTGGCCGATAAGTGATGTTCTCGCTGTCCCCCGCCTGGCGCCCGGGGCGGGCGAAGCGATCCCGCCGGACGGCGGATGCGTGCTGGGCCGGATTGACGAGTATCGATCGGTCGATTAACTAGTCAGATCGACCAATCGGAGATCTCCGCATGCGCGAAATCCAGGCATCGGATGCCAAAGCCCACCTATCCCGCTTGCTTGACGACATCGAACGCGGCGAGACGATCATCATCACCCGCCATGGCCGTGCAATTGCTCGGATAATCCCCGAGGCGCATCGCCGGCAGCGAGAGATCGGCGAGGCGCTCGCCGATATCAAGGAATTGGGGAAGGAGATCGGGCGGAATCACGGGCCGGTCAGCGTCGAAGAGATCATCTCCTCGATCCACGAAGGGCATAAATATTGAGGGGCATAAATATTGAGGGGCATAAATATTAGTGGACTTGGTGCTCGACGCCTCGACGACGATTGCCTGGGCGTTGAATCAGTCCGATCGATTGGCCGCCCGGACATGGGAAAGGATGAAGGGTGATCAGGCGCTCGTTCCGACCCTGTGGTGGTTCGAGTTGCGCAATGCGCTCGTCGTCAACGAGCGGCGTGGACGGATCACGGAACAGCAGACCGCGCGCTTTCTGCGCAATGTCGAGCGGCTGGCGATTACGATCGACGGCACGCCGGACGAGAGCGGTGTTCTGACCTTGGCGCGCCGCCACCGGCTTACCGTGTACGATGCTGCCTATCTTGAATTGGCGGTGAGAAACGCGCTGCCGCTGGCAACCCTGGATGCGATGCTGGCCACTGCAGCCCGCTCCGAGGGAGTGCCTCTGTTCGGCGATGACGCCGGATAGCGCGATGTGTTTGACGAGAACTCGGTCGCGTTGCGCCTGAAGCGGTTGCCGAACCACCAGCAAGCGTAGGGCGGAAAAGCCTTTAGCCCGCGGGCTTGACCCGCGGGGCGGCGCATTCCGCCTCCACATCGTCGTTCGACCCCCGTCCTCCAGTCGCTACCCTATCCCTCCGCCTGTCCCCGCGCCTGGATCTCAAAGCCGCTCGCCTGTCTCTTGCGGTTTATCACTGCCGCCTCGCCACCCGTCGGGATACAGTCCGCCATCCACGCACCGACGAAACGACGAATGCGGCCAATCCGCCGGGTGCTCCACGAGACCGTGTTTCACCGGGTTGAAATGCGTGTAGTCCATGTGAGCCGCAAAGTCCCGATCGTCGCGTATCGTGTGCTCCCGATACCGACGCTGCCAAATGCCCCGTTCGCCGCGGCTGGTCATCACCGGTGATCGTGACTCGCCGGTAGGCAAACACTTCACAAATGCGGTTTTGATTGCGCGCCACCGACCGGGGAAGTCGGCATCGCCTCGTGGCAAGGTCCACAGGCAATGCATATGATCGGGGAGGACAACCCAGGCGTCGATGCGGAAGGGCGTGCGGGCGCGCACCCGGCGAACCGCGTTGCGCAATATGTCGATTTGCGTCACCAACAGATCCGAACGGGGGTCGCGCAGGTTCACTGTAAAGAAGAAGGTTCCGCCCGGAACCCGATTGCGGCGATAATCCGGCATACCGGGAGTATGCCCGAGCTTTCGGAGCGGCGGAAGGCACGATTTGACGCTTTTGCGACGATGGATCACTCGCGCCAGTTACACGATACGAAATTTGGGACAGACGCCCGCTCACAAATTGGTTCATAGGAGCGAGATAGCTGCCCTCCCATTCCCCCTTTCTGTGGGCTTCAGATTACCGCCAGTGACCCCGCCTATAGCGCCAGCCACTGTGCTCTTTCCCAATGTACCGCTGACTGGAAACAACACGAAGGCGACACCTTTCACCGCCGGTGAGCTCGCTGGCATTCGAAACCGTTCGATGCGCGCCTATATTTTCGGCGAAATTCGATATCGGGATGTCTTTCGTAGACGACGCCGGTCAACCTTCTGTGTCAGCCTCCATATAGCGGATGATGCTATATTAGAAAAAATCACATCGAATAGCACTGAAAAGTTCTCGGACATTCAATATTACGCAGCTCCCATAGGAAACGACGCAACATGAATAGCGCGACAATGCTGCATGGCTGAGCTTCCGTTCATTATCCATTTCATCAGATTTTCCAGAATCCGCGAAGGTCTTGCGCAAGAGTGGGCCGAGCGCGACCGTCAACAACGCGACAGACCGCCCCGAACCCTGATTTTCCACAATTCACGTTATCGGCCTCGCGCCTGTCTCTCACCGTAGAAATACCACATGAAGCGCTCGGGGTTTGGCTCGATACGTAACGCGAGTGCTTCGCGATGAGTTATCTCCATCCGGGGTGGCGCGATTTGGCCGATTTTGAGAGTGGGAGTGCCGATCATCGGTCAGAAAGTGGTTACCGGCTAGAACCCCCTTCAGGTTGGGAGTGGAGTTCGCCTGGAGTTCGGCGCTCTTTTTGCGATTTAGCCATCCATAATATCGCCTTTTTCGCATTGCATACTTCCGGCCGATAGCGGGTCCCGACTGGGATGCCGCTTGGACCGAGGAGATGCACACGACTGGTGGGCTTTTACCAAAACAACCGGGGCGGGCGCGGGGGCGGCCGTATGAGAAGGGGGCGGTCGGGCAATTCCGCCGGGCGACAGACCGGCTCGCGCAACAAGGCGACGCTTGCCGCCGCGGCATTTCTGGCGGGTGAGTCCGAAGCGTTGACCCGCCGGGCGGTCGAGCTCGCTCTCGCCGGCGACCCGACTGCGATGCGGCTTTGCCTCGAGCGCATCCTGCCGCCCTGCCGCGAGCGCACGGTCAAATTCGCATTGCCGCCGATCGAGAGCGCCCCCACGGGACAAAGCCCGTGGGCTGAAGGCCCACGATATCGCCGCGGCGATGAAGGCGGTCACCTCGGCGCTGGCCGGCGGCGCGATCACGCCGGGCGAGGCGGAGAGGATCGCGGCGGTGGTCGACACCTTTGTCCGGGCGATCGATGCCAGCGATTTCGACCGGCGCCTGCAGGAACTCGAAGACGCGTCCAAGGCGCGCGCTGCGGCCCGCATTGCAGAGTCGGGGTCGCCCTGGCTCTACAACCGATAGGCGAGTGTTTGCTGCTGATTTGCTGCAGGTGCAGCAACGTGAAACAATCGGTTCAATTCTTGATTGCAGGTCGCGGCCATGGCCATTGGCAGGACGGCATGCTTTTTGCGATCATTCGCGAAGGGATGGCGGAGACGACGCATAGGGGCTAGCATGGCGCACCAGCATGATCATCGCGCGAGGCGAGGCGCCGGCGCACAATCACAATTGCGGCGGGCTCTTCGGCTGCGGCGACGAGAAGGGCACCGGGGTGGTTCGCGAGGACATCAAGGACGGTGCATTCGATAAACGGGCCGCGGATCGGCTCCTGCACATGGACGAGGTCGAGCAGGAGCGGCTGGATGGGTTTCTGAGCGCACGCGGGCGGGCGCGGCGCCAATTGCTGCGGGCGAGCAGCTTTATGGGCGCGCTCGCAGCGGTCGGACCCTGGTTCGGCAAGCTCGCTCAGGCGGCGGGCGCCGGCGATACGGCCCCGACCACGACCGGGAGCGGCGGCCGCGTCCATGTCGTCGCCTCGAACAAGGAGACGGTGCGGCTCGGTGTGTTCGATGCGACCCTGCCGCCGATTTTGACGATCGATTCCGGTGATTCGATCAGCTTTCCGAACACCTGGTCGCATTTCCTGAACGAGCTGGAGCCGGGAGTTCCGATCAGCCGGCTCGCGGAATTGCGCACCAGCAATCCCGGGCGCGGACCGCATTCGATCATTGGCCCGATTGCCGTCAAGGACGCCGAGCCGGGCGATGTGATCGAGATCCGCTACAAGCGATTGCAGCCGGCGAATTGGGGCGCGGTGTTCAACAACCCGGCCTCGCTGGGCACCGGGCTGTTGCCGCAGGATTTCGCGCAGGGACAGATCAAATACGTCGATCTCGACCTGACGGCGATGCAGGGCAAGTTTGCGCCCGACATCAATATTCCGCTGACGCCGTTTCAGGGAACATTGGGTGTCGCGCCGCCCGACGGCTTTTTCCCGCCGCTCAGCCCGGGCGTCACGAGCTCGGTGCCGCCCGGCCCGCATGGCGGCAATCTCGATCTGCGCGAGCTGGCGGAGGGCTCAACTCTCTACCTGCCGGTCTGGCAGTCCGGCGGTCTGATCTACACCGGCGACTCGCATGCCGTGCAAGGCGACGGTGAAATCAGCCTCACCGCGCTCGAAACCCGCATGCAGGAGGTGCTGATCCAGGTCGTCCTGCACAAGCAAAAGAAGTTTCAGTGGCCGGTCGCCGAGACGGCGACCCACTGGATCACCGTGGGTCTCGACAAGGATCTCAATACGGCGATGAGCCTGGCGGCGCGCAACGCCATCGAGTTTCTCTCGACCCGCGCCAAACTGACCCCGCACGACGCCTATGCGTTGTGCAGCATCGCGGTGAGCTTCCGGGTGACCCAGGTCGTCGACATCGTGCGCGGCGTGCACGCGATGATCCCGAAAAATCTGTTCACCGGAGAACTGCGGGGGCAGATCGCCGTCGTTTAGCCTTTATCCCCCTCTCCGCCCTCGGGGGCGGAGAGGGTTGGGGTGAGGTGGGGGTCGCGGCGCTGCCCACCGCACCCTCCCACGCCGTCGGCGTGGGCCCCTCCCTCTCCCCCAAGCGGGCGGAGAGGGGCAAAGCTTTGCTGTGTGTGAAGGGAGGAACGAATGAGGCTGGAAGACAAGGTTGCGCTGATTACCGGAGGAGCCTCCGGCATGGGCGCCAGCATGGCGCGGATCTTTGCCCGCGAGGGGGCCAAGGTCGCCGTCGCCGATGTGCTCGACGAGGAGGGCAACAAAGTCGTCGCCGAGATCACGCAGGCCAACGGCGCGGCAATGTTCCGCCATCTCGATGTGACCAGCGAGGCGGAGTGGAAGGCGGCGGTCGATGCGACGGTCGCCGAGTTCGGCAAGCTCGACATTCTCGTCAACGATGCCGGCCTCTCCGGCAGCGCCGTCGAGGATCTGTTCGACACCGCGGCCTGGGACCGGCTGATGTCGGTCAATGCGCGCGGCGTCTTTCTCGGCATGAAATTCGCGATCCCGCTGATGAAGGCGGCCGGCGGCGGCTCGATCGTCAACATCTCGTCGATTTCCGGCATCACCGGGCAGCACGGCATCCATGTCGGCTACAACGCCTCGAAGGGAGCGGTCCGCACCTTGACCAAGGCGGCGGCGGTGCAGCACGGCGCCGACAACATCCGCGTCAACTCGGTGCATCCCGGGCTGATGCCGCCGATGCGCTCGTCGGGGCGCACCGCCGACCCGGAGGTCCGCGCCAAGATGCTGCGGCAGGTGCCGATGGGCCGCGCCGGTCGAGTCGAGGAGGTCGCCAACGCGGTCCTGTTCCTGGCGTCCGACGAAGCCTCCTACATCACCGGCGCCGAGCTCTGGGTCGACGGCGGCTACTCTCGCCACATGACCCGCTGGCCCGGCCGCAGTGTCAGCCGGCGATGTCGAGACCAAGATCGAGGATCGGCGCGCTGTGAGTGATCCAGCCGCAGGAGATCAGATCGACGCCGGTTGCGGCGACGGCGGGGGCGGTTTCGAGATTGATCCGCCCGGAGGCTTCGGTAATTGCGCGGCCGTCTACCATGGCCACAGCCCGGCGCATCGTCTCCGGCGTCATGTTGTCGAGCAGCACGGCATCGACCCCGACCGCCAGCGCCTCGGCGAGCTGGTCGAGCGTGTCGACCTCGAGCTCGATCTTGACCAGATGGCCGGCATGGCGTTTGGCGCGTTCGAGCGCCGGCCGCACGCCGCCCGCCAGCGCGATGTGGTTGTCCTTGATCAGCATCGCGTCGTCGAGACCGAAACGATGGTTGGCGCCGCCGCCGAGCCGCACCGCCTCTTTTTCGAGCGTGCGCAGGCCAGGGGTCGTCTTGCGGGTGCAGACGATCTTTGCGTTGCTGCCGGCGATCGCGTCGGCGAGCGCCCGCGTCGCCGTCGCGACCCCCGACATCCGGGACAAAAGATTGAGCGCGGTGCGCTCCGCGCCGAGCACGCCCCGCGCTCGGCCTTTGATCCGCGCGACGATTTCGCCGCGCGAGATCCGGGCGCCATCATTGCACAGCCGCTCGATGTGCAGTGTCGGGTCGATCAGCTCAAAGGCGAGCAGCGCCGCATCGAGGCCGGCGACGACACCCGGCTGGCGCGCCGCGATGACCGCGTCGACCTCGGCCTCCTTCCGGCACGATCGCCTCGGTCGTGATGTCGCCGGCCCGGCCCAGATCCTCGAGCAATGCCGCCCGCACGATCGGCTCGATGATCAGCCGCATCGCCGGCCCTCCCCTCGTCTCACCCCAGCGCCAGCATACGTTCGACCGCATGGCGCGCCCGCTCGGCGATGGCGGGATCGACGGTGACCTCGTGGGTCATGGTTTCGAGCGAATGCCGAATTTTCGGCAAGGTGATGCGCTTCATGTGCGGGCACAAATTGCAGGGCCGCACGAAGTCGAGATCGGGATACTGCAGCGCGACATTGTCGCTCATCGAGCACTCGGTCAGCAGCACGACGCGCGCCGGCCGCTCCTTGCCGACATAATCGGCCATCGCCGCGGTCGAGCCGGTGAAATCGCACTCGGCGATGACCTCGGGCGGGCATTCCGGGTGGGCCAGCACGGTGATGCCGGGATGGCTCTCGCGCAGGCTCCTGATGTCCTCCGGAGTGAAACGCTCATGCACCTCGCAGTGACCTTTCCAGGCGATGATCTCGACCTTGGTCAGGGCCGCGGTGTTGCGGGCCAGGTACTCGTCCGGCAGCATGATGACGCGAGGCACCCCGAGCGCCTCGACGATCTTCTTCGCATTGCTCGAGGTGCAGCAGACGTCGGATTCGGCCTTCACCGCCGCCGAGGTGTTGACGTAGGTCACGATCGGCACGCCCGGATGGCGCTGCCGCAGCAGCTTGATATCGGCTGCCGTGATCGATGCGGCGAGCGAGCAGCCGGCTTCGAGGTCCGGGATCAGCACGGTTTTTGCCGGGTTCAACAGCTTGGCGGTCTCGGCCATGAAGTGGACGCCGGCGAGCACGATCACATCGGCGTCGGTGCGCGCCGCCTCGCGCGCCAACGCCAAGCTGTCGCCGACGATATCGGCGACGGTGTGGAAAATGTCCGGGGTCTGGTAATTGTGCGCCAGGACGACCGCGTTCCGCTCCTTCTTGAGCTTGAAAATAGCCGCGATGTCGTCGGCCAGGATGGACCATTCGAACGGCGGAATGTGCCGCTCGACGCGCTTATAGAGCTCAGGAAAAGGCGTGGTAATCCGGGGGGTGGGGTAGGCGGTCTGCAGCATGGTCATCTCCTTGTAATATGCTCAAATTGAGCATTTCTCCTCCCCGGAAAAACCGGGCCGAACCTGCCCGGCATTCCGTTATGCTGCATATGAGAATAAGGCGTCCAAAACTGTCGTCAAGATGTCATCGAAGCAGCACGCGTCATCGACCCCTTAGTGGAAACCAAGGCCCGGGCGGAAGCTCGGCTCGACAGCCGATTGCTGTCTCGGTCGACGCTCGCTAGCTTGACGGCGGTATTTCTGAACGACTAGCAGCGCCGATCGAGCCTGCTCGATGGAGGAAGGGCATGAGGGCTGATTATGTAATCGTCGGTGCCGGCTCGGCGGGTTGCGTCCTGGCCAATCGGCTGAGCGAGGATCCCGGCGCAAAGGTGATCTTGATCGAAGCGGGCGGGAGCGACCGGAGCCCCTATATCCATATCCCCGCGGGCTTTATGAAGCTCCTCGACCATCCGACCTTTACCTGGGGGTTTCACGCCGAGCCCGATGCCGGCACGGCCGGGCGCGCGATCCTCTATCCGCGCGGAAAGGTGCTCGGCGGGTCGAGCTCGATCAACGGGCTGATCTATATTCGCGGCCAGCCCGAGGATTATGACCACTGGGCGCAACTCGGCAACCGCGGCTGGTCGTGGGACGATTGCCTGCCCTATTTCCGCAAAGCCGAGCGCTGGGAGGGCGAGGAATCCGAGGTGCGGGGCAAGGGCGGCCCGCTCTTCACCTCGCGCATGGACCGGCCGCCGCTTTGTCAGATCGTGATCGAGGCCGGCAAGGAAATCGGCCTCGAATACCGCGAGGACGTCAACAATCTGCCGCCCGGAGCGGGCGACAGTATCGGCTGGTGCCAGCAGACCCGCGGCGGCCGCCGCCGCGCCAGCACCGCGCGCACCTATCTGCGGCCGGCCTTGAAGCGGCCGAATTTGCAGCTCGTGACGAACGCGCTGGTGCACCGCGTGCTGTTCGAGGGCAAACGTGCAGTCGGGGTCGAATTCTCGCGCGGCGGCGGCACCGAGCGGGCCGAGGCGGCCCGCGAGGTCATCCTCTCGGCCGGGGCAATCGGCTCGCCTCACCTCTTGCAGATTTCCGGTGTCGGCGATCCCGAGCATCTCGGCCGGATCGGCGTCCCGGTGATCCATGAATTGCGCGGCGTCGGCAAGAACATGCAGGACCATTACGTCTGCCGCATGACGTATCCGATCCACGGCGCACGCACCGCCAATGAGCGCGCCCGCGGCTTGCCCCTTGCCGCCGAAATCGTGCGCTATCTCGTGACCGGCAAGGGCATGCTGACCTACAGCGCCTCACTGGTCGCCGCCTCGGTCAAGGTGCTGGAGGAATCGGCGACACCCGATGTGCAATGCTCATTCGCGCCGGGCAGCTTCAAGGACGGCCAGATCGGCCAGCTCGAAGAGGAACCCGGGCTGACCGGCGGCTCGTGGCAGATGCGGCCCTTGTCGCGCGGTTATGTCGAGGCGAAATCGCCCGACCCGCAGGTCGCGCCGGCGATCAACCCGCGCTATCTTTCGGAGGAGGCCGACCGGCGCGCGGTGATCGGGGGTTTGCGGTTTGTGCGCCGCATTTTCGCGGCGCCGGCTTTGGCGCGCTATGTCGGACCGGAAAAACTGCCCGGTGCGCAGGTGCAGAGCGACGACGAGTTGCTCGATTACGGGCGGCGCAACGGCAACACGGTCTACCACGCGAGCTGCACCTGCATGATGGGGCCAGGTGCAATGTGCGTCGTCGACAGCGAATTGCGCGTGCACGGGCTCGAGCGGCTGCGCGTCATCGACGCCTCGGTGATGCCGTCAGTGACCTCGACAAATACCAACGCGCCGACCATCATGATCGCCGAGAAAGGCGCCGACATGATCCGCCGCGCGGCGCGAGCGACCCAGCCGGAGGTCACCGTCAGAGCCGCCTGACCGGGGCCGGAAGGGCGTTAGCCGCTCCCCTTCCGTCCGATGTATGGGCGAGGAAGGACGCAACGGTGAGTGCCGGAATTACGCGTCGCCCGTTTGCCGTAGAGCATGCGTCCGAAGTGCGCGAATTGGCGCTCGTGCCAGATGGCTACGGCTGCTTGGCGGCGCTGGTGGCTGAATTCGCCTGCAAAAGGGAGTTGTCGACTTCGTATGCCTGCCGTGGTCCCTCGCACACGACCGCGTCCTGCGGGTGGCGGGCGAGGCAAGTATTATATGCGCGGACATCGCGGCCCGCGCCGAGGCTGCAGTCGCTCAGAAGAACGGAGAACGCCAATACGATGAGGAGCCGCTTCACTTGCCCGATCCCTGATTTGCCGGGTCCCCGGTCTGATGGCTTACATATCTCGGTTAACATGTCATTGCTTGGCCCGGGAAACGAGCGAGGTCGGCAGAGAGCATCGGCCGAAGGCGAGAGACAAGACCATGCCGACCGTCTATAACGCCCGCGACGCAGGCAATTACGAAAGGTTGATGGGGCGGTGGAGCCGGCGGTTGGCGCCGCTCTTCATTGAGCACGCCGGCGCCGCGGATGGCGAGGAGGTGCTAGAAGTCGGCTGCGGCACCGGCAGCCTCACATTCGCGCTCGCCGAGACCGGCCGGTTCGCCCGCCTGACCGCGATCGATCAATCGGAGGTCTACCTCGCCGCGGCACAGGCCAAGAACCGCGACCCGCGCATCCGTCTCGAGCCGGGCGACGGCTGCGCGTTGCGCTTTGCCGACGCCAGCTTCGACCGCACATTGTCGATGTTGGTCCTGCCTTCGGTAGTGCCCGAGCCGGAACAGATGGTCGGCGAAATGCGCCGGGTGACCCGACCGGGCGGTGTTGTCGCCGCTGCTTTCTGGGACACGCCCGGCGGAACGCCCCATCAGCGCATGTTCTGGGACACCGCCGCAGCCCTCGACCAATCAGCGGGGACGGCGCGCGACAACACATTGTCGCGGCCTATTTATGCGCCGGGCGCGCTGGCGCGGATGTGGGCCGAGGCCGGGCTCGTCGAGATCGACCAGCGATCATTGATGATACGCATGGACTTCACCGATTTTGCCGATTACTGGGGGCCGTTTGCCAGCGGGGAGGGCGGGCTCGGAGCCTATGTCGCCTCCCTCGACGATGCTCGGCGCGAGCGCCTCGAACATCACCTCCGCGCGGCTTATCTCACCGGGCGCCCCGACGGAGAACGCTCGTTCGTCGCGGTCGCCCTCTCCTGCCGCGGTCTCGTGCCGAAGACCTGAAGCCTGCTCCGTCCTACGTGTTAAGGGCAACTTCACTCGGGCGGCGGCAAAATCAGCGGCGATTCTCTGGTGGCACGGAGCCTCCGGGCGACCCAAATGGGAACAACGAGGCCGCTGAGCCGTTTCCGCCTCGGCGCCATTGCGCCTTTGGGGCAGATGAGGCAAGCTGACGCACCCTGTCGAGGGTCTGCAGAACGGGCATGGCGGACTGGGCGAAAGCGAAGATGACGCTTACACGCAACGCATGTATAAGGCCGCCTTCGATGACCGGGGCGAGTGACCGCGCAAGACGGTAAAGGGATCGGGCGGCGCCCCGGTCGCCAGGAGGAGCCTAGTGCAGCCTACCGACATCAGTAACCCGGATTATTTTCACAAGGTCGTCGACTGCCAGTGGGCATGCCCGGCGCACACCCCGGTCCCGGAATACATTCGGCTGATCGCGGATCGCCGCTACACCGACGCCTTTATGGTGAATTGGTGGTCGAACGTCTTTCCGGGGATTCTCGGGCGCACTTGCGACCGGCCTTGTGAGCCGGCCTGCCGGCGCGGCCGGGTCGAGAAGGAGCCGGTGGCGATCTGCCGTTTGAAGCGCGTCGCGGCCGACAACAAGGGCGACATCCGCCCCTATCTCCCCGCCATCCCGTGCGAGAAGAACGGTAAGCGGATCGCACTCGTCGGCGCGGGGCCGGCATCGCTCACAGTCGCGCGCGATCTGATGCCGCTCGGCTATCATTGCGTGCTGTTCGACGGCGACACCAAGGGCGGCGGGATGATGCGGACCCAGATCCCACGCTTCCGGTTGCCGGAATCGATCACCGACGAGGAGGTCGATCTGATCGTCGACATGGGAGTGGAGACCCGCTTCGGGGAATTCGTCGGCAGCCTGAAGACGCTTCTCAGCCATGACTGGGACGCGGTCTTCATCGGCTGCGGCGCGCCGCGCGGCCGCGATCTCGACATCCCCGGCCGCCACGCGGCCTCCGAACACATCCATATCGGGATCGACTGGCTGTCCAGCGTTTCGTTCGGGCACATAGACAAGATCGGGCGGCGCGTCGTCGTGCTCGGCGGCGGCAACACGGCGATGGATTGCTGCCGCTCGTCGCGCCGACTCGGCGGCGAGGAGGTGACAGTCGTCGTCCGCAGCGGCTTCGAGGAGATGAAGGCATCGGCTTGGGAGAAAGAGGATGCGATGCACGAAGGCATCCCGATCCTCAACTGGCTGGTGCCGAAGGAATTCACCCATCAGGGGGGGCAGCTGACCGGGGTGCTGTTCGAGAAGGTCCGGGCGGAGTTCGACGCGAGCGGCCGCCGCAACCTCGTGGCGACCGGCGAGCCCGACGTCCACATCGCGTGCGACGACGTATTGATCGCGGTCGGTCAAGAAAACGCCTTCCCGTGGATCGAGCGCGACATCGGGATCGAGTTCGACCGCTGGGACATGCCCAAGGTCAACCCGAAGACGATGCAGTCGACCCTGCCCAAGGTCTTCTTCGGCGGGGATGCCGCGTTCGGGCCGAAGAACATCATCTGGGCCGTGGCGCACGGCCACGATGCCGCGATCTCGATCGACAAATTGTGCCACGGCGAGGACGTCCACGATCGGCCGCCGCCCGGCGTGACCCTCGTCAGCCAGAAGATGGGCATCCATGAGTGGAGCTACGACAACGACATCTCGAATGACCTGCGCTACAAGGTGCCGCTGAGGGATACCGCGGTCACGCTCAAGGACATCAGGGTCGAGGTGGAGCTCGGTTATGACGAGAAGCTCGCCTTCTTTGAAGCTGAGCGCTGTCTCAATTGCGACGTGCAGACAGTATTTACGGGCCAGCTATGCATAGAATGCGATGCGTGCGTCGACATCTGCCCGATGGATTGCATCACTTTCACCGAAAACGGCACCGAGGAAAACCTGCGCGAGCGGCTCATGGCCCCCGCGCTAAACCTTGAACAGGACCTCTACATCGGCAATTCCCTGAAGACCGGGCGTATCATGGTCAAGGACGAGGATGTCTGTCTGCATTGCGGGCTGTGCGCCGAGCGCTGTCCGACCGGAGCCTGGGACATGCGTAAATTCCTCCTCGACGTGACGCAGGCGGGGCCGGCATGCCGCGGCCGCTGATCGGATTCGTCGTCTTCCACGAGCTCTGAACCAATGGCAACACAGCCAGAACTCGAAATTCCCGCGATCCAAAGCGTCAACGACTTCGTCGTCAAATTCGCCAACGTCAATGGGTCGGGGTCGGCGAGCGCCAATTCGTTGTTCGCTAAGTCGATCCTGCGGATGGGCATTCCGGCCAGCTCGCGCAACATCTTTCCCTCGAACATCCAGGGTCTGCCGACCTGGTACGAGGTAAGGATCAGCGAGAGCGGCCATCTCGGCCGCCGCGGCGGCGTCGACCTGATGGTCGCGATGAACCCGGAGACCTGGGACGAGGACCTCGCCGAAATCGAGCCAGGCGGTTATCTGTTCTACAACTCGACCAAGCCGCTTCCGCCGTCGAAGTTCCGCGACGACATCAATGTCATCGGCGCTCCACTGACGGCGATATGCAACCGCGAGTACACCGATGCCCGCCAGCGGCAGCTGTTCAAGAACATCATCTATCTCGGCGTGCTGTCGGCGTTGCTGAACATCGATACCGCGGCAATCGAGAAGCTGATCGGCGAGCAATTCCGCGGCAAGGACACCTTGATCAAACCCAACCTGCACGCGCTGCATCTGGGCCGCGACTGGGCGCTCGCCGAGCTCGAATGCCCGATCGGACTGCGCCTCCAGCGGTTGGACAAAGTCGGCGACCGGATCTTTATCACCGGCAACGACGCCGCTGCATTGGGTTGCGTCTATGGCGGAGCGACGGTCGCCGCTTGGTACCCGATCACTCCTTCCTCATCTCTCGCCGAGGCCTTTTCCGGGCATTGCCATCGGCTGCGGCGCGATCCGGACACCAAGAAGAAGCGCTTTGCGATCATCCAGGCGGAGGACGAGCTCGCGGCGATCGGCGTCGTCATCGGCGCCGCCTGGAACGGCGCGCGCGCCTTCACCGCGACCTCGGGCCCGGGCATCTCGCTGATGCAGGAATTCATCGGGCTTGCCTATTTCGCCGAGATCCCTGCCGTCATCTTCGACATCCAGCGCGGCAGCCCGTCGACCGGCATGCCGACCCGCACCCAGCAGGCCGACATCCTTTCCTGCGCCTATGCCTCACACGGCGACACCAAGCACGTGCTGCTGTTTCCCGAGGACCCGCGCGAGGCTTTCACATTTGCGGCCGAGGCGCTCGATTTGGCCGACCGGCTGCAGACTCCGATCTTCGTCATGCTGGACCTCGACATCGGCATGAACGACTGGCTTTGCGAGCCGCTCGCCTGGCACGAGATCCGCCGGTACGACCGCGGCAAGGTCATGACCGCCGAGATGCTCGAGGCCGGCGTCGAGTTCGGCCGCTATCTCGATGTCGACGGCGACGGCATCCCTTACCGGACCTACCCCGGAACGCATCCGACGCGCGGCGCTTTCTTCACCCGCGGCACCAGCAAAGACCGCTATGCTCGCTATTCCGAGGAAGGCCCCGACTACATCGACAACATGCAGCGGCTATTGCGCAAATTCGAGACCGCCAAGCGCCTGGTGCCGCCACCCGTTAGGCGGGCGGCACGTGAGCAGACCCGCTTCGGCGCGCTGTATTTCGGCTCGACCGCG
Source organism: uncultured Alphaproteobacteria bacterium (assembly GCA_963700195.1). GTDB lineage: Bacteria > Pseudomonadota > Alphaproteobacteria > ATCC43930 > CGMCC-115725 > AP-15. The sequence continues at coordinate 301,628 of CAVOWQ010000003.1, read as the reverse complement.
CCGGCGATGACCGAAGCGCTCGAAGGCCTCGAACAGCGCGGCATCCATCTCGACACTATGCGCATCCGCGCCTTCCCGTTTCACGACGACATTCTCGATTTCATCGCCGAACATGACCGCATCTTTGTCGTCGAACAGAACCGCGACGCCCAGCTGCGCACCTTATTGATCAGCGAGGGCGACATCGATCCGGCACGGCTCGTGCCGATCCTGCATTACGACGGCACCCCGGTCACCGCCCGCTTCATCGTAAAGGCGATCGCCGACATGCTCTCCGTTGTCACTCTCGCGCCGCTGAAGAAAGCATTGCCGTGACCGTTGCGACGAGATTGCTTCGGAGCTCCGCTCCTCGCAATGACATCGCGCGTCATTGCGAGCGGAGCGAAGCAATCTCCCACCTAGCGTGAGATACCGATGACCTACATCGCCAAGCCCCGGCTCCATCATCCCAGGCTTCCGACCAACGCGCTCGGCTTTACGCGCCGCGATTACGAGGGTGCGGTATCGACCCTGTGCGCGGGCTGCGGCCACGATTCGATCAGCGCCGCGATCATCCAGGCCTGCTTCGAGCTCGACCTGCCGCCGCACCGCATTGCCAAGCTGTCCGGGATCGGATGCTCGTCGAAGACGCCGACCTATTTTCTCGGCAAGTCGCACGGCTTCAACAGCGTGCACGGGCGCATGCCGTCGGTCTTGACCGGCGCCAATCTCGCCAATCGCGACCTCATTTATCTCGGCGTTTCGGGCGACGGCGACTCGGCCTCGATCGGGCTCGGCCAGTTCGCGCACTGCATCCGCCGCGCCGTCAACATGGTCTACATCGTCGAAAACAACGGCGTCTACGGCCTCACCAAAGGCCAGTTCTCGGCGACCGCCGACAAGGGGTCGAAGGCGCGGCGCGGCGCCGTCAACACCGATTCGCCGATCGATCTGGTCGCCTTGGCCCTGCAGCTCGGCGCATCCTTCGTCGCGCGCAGCTTCTCCGGCGACAAGGCGCAGCTGGTGCCCTTGATCAAGGCGGCTATCGACCACAGGGGGGCCGCCTTCATCGACGTGATCTCGCCCTGCGTCGCCTTCAACAACAACCCGGAATCGACCAAGAGCTTCGATTACGTCCGCGCCCATAACGAGGCGGTCAATCGGCTGGACGTGATTGTCGGCCGCGACGAGATCGTCGCCGACTACGCGCCGGGCACCGTCGAGACCGTGGTGCAACACGACGGCTCGATATTGCGTCTGCGGAAGCTCGCCGTCGACTATGATCCCTACGACCGGATTTCGGCCTTGACCTATCTTCAGCAACGCCACGCGGCCGGCGAGGTCGTCACCGGTCTCCTCTTTGTCGATCCCGAATCCGGCGACATGCACGAGTTTCTCGATACGGTTGAAACGCCGCTCAACGCGCTCGGCGAGACCGAACTCTGTCCCGGCCCTGACGCCCTCGCCCGCTTCAACGCCGCGCATCGCTGACCGACGATCCTCGAGCCCTCAGGCGCCGGAAATATTTTACGAACAGCACATCGGCCCAGGCACCAGCTCAACTGGTTTTGGCGCCGGCAACACACTTCCGGGTTTAGAGGCAACGCCGCCGGAAGCGGACGATAGCCGGCAGATCCATCCGCCTATGTCGGCCCGGCCCGTAATCGTCAATCAGCCGTGCAGCGAGTTGCCTTGCGGCTGACGAGCCACGGCTGATACGTCTCGCGCGTCTTGGCCAGCATCGGCGACTTCGAGTGTACGTCGAGCGCCGCCTGGTCGCGCCAGGCTTCGACCAGCAAGACGCGGTGGTGATCCTCCTGCGGTAACAGCACGTCGAATTGCTGGCAGCCGTCCTCGGCGCGCGACCGTTGTGCGTGCCCTTTGATCAATTCGATGAATTGATTGCGGTGCTCGGGTTTCACCTCGAACTCGACGACGATCATGATGCGGCTCATCGGCATTTCCTCCGGCATGATTCCGCGGCATCATCGGCGATCGGCTGTTGCCTAGGCAAGCACCGGCCGCAGATTGGGGAGATCCCGACCATGGCACACGACGCATTGCGCACGATTTTGCCGGTCGCCGGCTGGCCCGAAGAGCGGGCGCGCGCGGTCGAAATCACCGGCGGCGCCGATCCGGTATTGCCGACGCCGTTCCGCATCGGGGCAGCGGGCGCCGCCGCGCTCGCCGCGACCGGCCTCGCTGCGGCCGATCTCTGGGAACTGCGCACCGGACGCCGACAGGAGGTCGCAGTCGACCTGCGCCAAGCGGTCGCCTCGCTGCGCAGCGGGCATTACATGCAGATGGACGGCGCTTCCGTGTCGACCGAGCGCAACAGGGTGATGGGCGTCTATCCGGCGAAGAACGGGCGCTGGAGCTATATCCACGCCAACTTTCCGAACCACCGCGAGGCCGCGCTCAAGGTCCTCGGTGTCCCGGAAGACCGCGACGCGGTGCGCCGTGCCGTGGCAAGCTGGGATGCGCTCGAGCTCGAAGAAGCGATCATCGCTGCAAAGGGCGCCGGCGGCATGGCGCGCAGCATGGCCGAGTGGGCGCAGCACCCACAGGCCGCGGCGATCGCTTCATTGCCGCTGATGGAAATCCTGAAGATCGGCGACAGTCCGCGGGAAAGGCTGCCCGAAAGCGACCGCCCGCTGTCGGGCATCCGCGTGCTCGACCTGACCCGGGTCCTCGCCGGACCGACCGCCGCCCGCACGCTCGCCGAGCACGGCGCCGACGTATTGAAGATCACTGCACCACACCTGCCGAATATCGGCTACCAGGAATACGACACCGGCCACGGCAAACTGTCGGCGCATCTCGATCTTCGTTACCCGCGGGATCTCGAAATCTTGCGCGGGCTGGTGCGCGAGGCCGATGTGTTCTCGCAGGGGTACCGGCCGGGGACGCTCGGCAATCGCGGGCTCTCGCCGGAGGAATTGATACAGCTCCGCCCCGGGCTCGTTTACGTCTCGATGTGCGCCTTCAGCCATGTGGGCCCCTGGGCCTCGCGCCGCGGGTTCGATACCGTCGTGCAGACCGTCAGCGGGATCACGACCCGCCAGGGCGAACTCTTCCCCGGCGCCGAGCCCGGCCCGCAATTCTACCCGGTCTCGGCGATCGATTATCTGACCGGCTATCTGATGGCGTTCGGCGCGATGGTGGCCTTGGCCCGCCGCGCCCGCGAAGGCGGCAGCTGGCTCGTTCGCATTTCACTGGCGCAGACCGGCCGCTGGCTGGTCGACCGCGGCGAGGTGTCCGAGACCGCCCTGAACGATGTGCCGAAAGAGATCCCGCAAGCCGACATCGACCGCTGGTCGATCGAGAGCGACACTCCGGTCGGGAGGCTGCGCCATCTCGGGCCCACCGTGCGCCTCTCCGAGACCCCGCCCCGCTGGGCCCGCCCCTCGGTCCCGCTCGGCCACAACGAGCCCGTCTGGCCCGCCCGCGCCGCATGAGCCGTCATTGCCTGTCGACGGTTTTCGCTGCGTCGTGCGTCAGCGAGGTTCGCGGACGATGCGGGCGAAGGTGGCGAGAATCCGAAACCCGGCTTTGACGGTGCCGCGGAAGGTACCCGCGACCTTGGATTTCCCGGCGAGGCGGCGGCCGTGCGGCACCGGGAGCTCCAGTATGCGCAGGCCGGCGCGCGCCGCCCGCATCTGCATCTCGAGGTTCCAGCCATAGGTCATCTCGCGCATGCCGAGCCGCCTCAGCGCATCGGCGCGGATCGCCCGGAAAGCGCACATGTCGGTAAAGCGCACGCCGTAAACGAGACCGATCGCAGCGCCAATCGCGCGGCCGGCGAGCGCCTGATGGGCTCCCATACTGGCTCGGGTGCGCGAGCCGATCACGAAATCGTGTTCGTCCTCGAGGATCGGCTGCACCAGGCTCGGGATCGCCTCGGGCCGGTCGCCACCGTCGCCATCGAGGAAAACGAGGATCTCCGCCCCGTCCTCGATCGCCGCCGCAGCCCCTTTGGCACAGGCCCGGCCGTACCCGCGCTCTCGCTCGACGAGCACCGTTGCTCCGGCGGCGCGCGCCTCTGCGACAGTGCGATCGCGGCTGCCGCCGTCGACGACGATGACTTGGTCGACCCAGCCGCACGGTATCGCCGCGAGCACCGGGCCGATCGCCCCCTCCTCGTCGAGCACCGGGATGATTACGGCGATCGCGCGCTGCCCCTCACCCGACCCTCTCCCCGCAGCGGGGCGGAGCAGGCCAGTTCGCCTCGCCCCGCTCAAGCGGGGAGGGAGGGGCCCGCGTAGCGGGAGGTGAGGGGCACCCTTACAGGCTCCAGCGGACGCACGAGGCACAGGCCGGCGGCGGTTTATCGCTCAACAATGCACGGCGGAAATCCTGGTAGCGCGGCCCGTTCCAGATCTGCCGAAGGCTCTCCTGGGTTGCATCCCCCAAGGTGAAGTTGTCATAGCCGCGCATCGAAAACGGCGCGATGCAGCACGGGATCGCCCGGCCGTGGGCGGTGAAGTACATCAATGTCCAGGGCCGCCGGCACAGCGACCATGGCTGGTCGTCGGCCGCGCGCTTCAGGCTGGTGCCGGGCTCGGTCGCGCCGGAGGCATTGAAGCGGACCCCGAGCGTCTCGGCAACGGCGGCGGCTTCCTCGAGCCGCCTCGGCTCGTCGCCTTCGAGCTTCTCGAACAACGCGGATCGGGCGCGCGCCAAGCCCTCCCCTTCCGGCGTAAAGACCAGGCGCTGAAGATGGATCTCCGAGACGCCGATGCGGTGTGCCAGCCGAACAAATTCCGGCAGCTGGTCGATCGTCTCTTTGAGCCCGGTCAGCCACAGCGATACCAATGGGCGCTCGATGCCCTCGGCGCGCTGCAGCGCGGTGAAGGCGCGCACGTTGCGGACGATCCGGTCGAACATGTCCTTGCCGCGCACCGCGAGAAAGGTCTCGGGCTCGGCGGCGTCGAGCGACACCCGCAATTCGTCGAGGCCGGCGGCGATCAGCTCCCTGCCCTTGCGCTCGGTCAGCAAGGTGCCGTTGGTGTTGAACAGCACGTAGGTGCCGCGGTCCTTCAGATAGCGCACCATGCGGGGCAGCGCCTTGACCATCATCGGCTCGCCGACCCCGTGCAACACGACGCGCGCTATGCGCGGAAACTGGTCGACGATCCGGGTGAACAATTGCCAGCTCATATCGGCGGGCGGCTCGAGATCTTCGAAGGTGCGCGGGCAGGTTTCGCACAACAGGTTGCAGCGATTGGTCGTCTCGATATAGAGGCAGACCGGCTCCTGCTCGGCAATCTCGCCGCGCGCGTCGCCGACGGCTTCGAAATAGCGCCGCGGGTCGGGTCTAGGTTGCGCAGTCAATGGCACGCCGTGCTCCGGACCTTTTGTTGGAAACAGTTCGCCAGATGATATCGACGGCGCAGAGTATGACAAAGCCGCCGTACAGAGTGAACCCCACCCAAGACGGGATATTGCCGGTCTTGTGGTCCCAGTAGAGCAGGACAGCCGCGAGAGTGAGCCACCAGGCCGGCCACCATGGTGCGGCGGTCAACAGCGCGACGAGCCAGACGAAATACCAGGGATAATGGGGTGATGCGAAGAACAGCGCCGCCGTGCCCAACGCCATCGCCCAGTTCAGGCCCGAGCGCGGCTCCGGCGCGCCGGCGCAGAGCACCGATCGCCAGCCCGGCCATGACGCTCACGGCCAAGCCGAGATAGGCGGCGAGCGGCATGCGGAATGACGCGCCGGATGACCCCGAGGAGCCAGAAACCGCTGCCCGAGCCGAAATTTTCCTCGGCGACATAGCCGGGCAGAAACCCCAGAGCCCGCGACCCGACGCCGATATAGGGGAGATAGGCGGCAACGATTACGGCGATGAAGGCGGCGGGCCATCGCCAATCGCCGAAGTTTGACTTGGCCGGGCGCCACAGCGCGGGCGCCAGAACCAGCGGGAAAAATTTTACCAAGGTCGCGGCGGCGAGCGCCACAGCCGACCAGACGCGCCGTTCCGCTGACGGCGGCGGCGAGCGCCAGGGCGACAAATGTGACGACCGCCGCGTCGACATGCCCCGAGCCGGCAATCTCCCATACCGGCAGCGGGTGCCAGGCGTAGAGCAGGATGTGCTCCGGCGGCCGCCCGGTCGGCCCGCAAGATAAAGAGCAGGGTCCCGATGCCGACGGCCTCGATCGTGACAAACACGAGTTTCACCGCGAGCGCCGTCTCGCCGAACCGGTTTGCCACCAGAAACAGCATCTGGGCGACCGGCGGGTAAATCGTCGGCGCGTAATTGTTGCGATTGATGTTCGGAAAGATCAGCGGGTCGCGCAGCGGCTCGAGCTCGGGATCGGTCGGAATGTAGCGGTAAGGATTGATCCCGGCGGCCTGGACCCGCCCGTCCCAGATGTAGCGGTTGATGTCGTCGGACAAAAAGACCGGCGCCGCGAGCGCGATCAGACGCAGCAGGACCGCCGTTCCCAAAATCAGGGCCAATGCGGGCCGCTGATCGCGGCCGCGCAGGACGAGAGCTGCAGCAACTGCCCAGACCGCTCCCTGGACCGAAGGCGATGATGACAAAGGCGGGCAGATCACGGTCGAATTGGGCGGCCAGCCCGCCTGCCGCACCCGCGAGCAGCAAGCCGGCAAGCAGCAGCAGCTTCGACCGCGCCGTTCGCGCCCCCACCTAGCCTTCCCGCGCCGGCGGGAAGGGAATGGAAGGGGGCCGGCACGGCCGAACAGGCGTTCGATCCCGCCATTCCCGGCCGCCAGCTTTTCGAGAAAAGCCGCGGTGCTGGGCGCCCGATAGCCGTTGAGATACGGGCTCGCTGCGCTCCGGCACGGTCCAATCTCGCGGGCAAGCATCGCCAGCGTCGCCTCGTCATCGACATCGTACCATTCGGGCAGCGGCGCGACCGTGACCCCGATCTCGCCGGCTCGGGCGAGCGTCTGCCGGAAGACCCGTTCGGTGCTCCAGTCGATCTCCTCGAACAGCCGCCTGGTGGAACTGCTTCAACCCGATCAAGTAATAGCCGCCATCCGCGGCGGGCCCAAGGACGACGCGATCGCCCAATTCCCGCAGCCGGAGAACCGTCTCGACGAGGAATTCGGTCGGCAAGGTCGGGCTGTCGGCGTTGACGAGACAAACCGAGCTGTAGCCTGCGTCAAAAAGGTCCCGCGCCGCGTGGAACAGACTGCGCCCGATTGTCGGCTCCCTGGGCGGCAGCAGTTTGAAGCCGATCGGGCAGCAGGTCATCGAAGAAGGGCTCGGAGCCCAGCGGATGGTACGCGGCAAAACCCTGGATCGGCACCTGCCTCGCCGCAGCCATGATGTTCGCCGCAACGTCCGTCAGACAGCAAGTGTTGAGCTCGGCGGCCTCCTCATGGGTCAGCGGCGGCACGAGGCGGGTCTTGACGGTCCCGGCGACCGACGCCTTGGCCATGATCGCAACCGCGCACCGTTCTTCAAGCAAGGCGGCCCCCTCTCCCTCAGTCGCAGAGCTCTCAGGAGCCGCTGAACCAGTTGTATCCGTAATCTTCCCAGAAGCCGCCGGGATAATTGTTCGTCACCGACAACGCCACGACAAATTTCGGATTTCTTGAAGCCGAGTTTTGTTGGAATCCGGATCTTCATCGGATGCCAAACTTGCGCGGCTAAATCCGTTAGACGCGCAGCGCGCGCCCGCTCGTTGGTAGTAGCCGGTTTGGCCGAATTAGGCCAGTCACCCGCCGAGGATTGGCTAGTGGCTCACTTCCGGTTGACCTTGGGATACGATTCTGTTAAGGCATGCGGCGATGCATAGCCAGCGCTACGAGCTTCGACTTAGCCGCTCGGCGTCCTGAGGGACGCCGAGCCGCCGTCGTTGCCCGTCCCAGCTCGGGAACTCTCGCGCTCGCTGATGCTGATGTCTCTTCTCGATTTGAACGACACTCTCCCGCTTCCGGCCGTTTTCCCGGCGGATGCAGAGCCGCGTTTCGGTCGCCGACTTAGCACCGGTCGGTGGCTTTGACGCCAGCCGGCCGCGATCCTTCCCGATTTCAACAACGGAACCGCCACATTTGGTGGCGAGCCTGCGACCAGGAGTTTTCGATGACCAGCATGCCTATCCACAAATACCGTCCCTTTCCGACCATCGATCTGCCCGACCGGCGCTGGCCGACGCAGGTCATCGACCGCGCGCCGCTGTGGTGCAGCGTCGACCTGCGCGACGGGAACCAGGCGTTGGTCGAGCCGATGGGGCCGGACCGTAAACGCCGGATGTTCGAGCTGTTGGTGAGGCTCGGCTTCAAGGAGATCGAAGTCGGCTTTCCCGCGGCATCGGAGACCGACTTTGGATTTATCCGCGAGCTGATCGAGCAGCGGCTGGTCCCCGACGATGTGACGATCCAGGTGCTGACCCAAGCCCGGCCCGAGTTGATCAAGCGCAGCTTCGAGTCGATCCGTGGCGCCCGCCGCGCCATCATGCATCTCTACAACTCGACTTCGACCTTGCAGCGCCGCGTCGTGTTCGGCCTGGACAAGCCGGGCATCGTCGACATCGCGGTGACGGGGGCCAAGCTCATTCGCGAGCTCGCCGAGGCGATGCCGGAAAGCGAGATCATCTACCAATACTCGCCGGAGAGCTTTACCGGGACCGAGCTCGACTTTGCGGTCGAGATTTGCGAGGCGGTCATGGATGTGTGGCGGCCGACACCCGACAAGAAAACGATCCTCAATCTCCCCGCCACCGTCGAGATGGCGAGCCCGAACTATCTATGCCGATCAGATCGAGTGGTTCGGCCGCAACATCCGCGACCGCGACTGCGATCACCCTCAGCGTGCATCCGCACAACGACCGCGGCACCGCGGTGGCGGCCACCGAGCTTGCGGTAATGGCCGGGCGCTGAGCGGGTCGAAGGCACGCTCTTCGGCAATGGCGAGCGCACCGGCAATGTCGATATCGTCACCCTGGCGCTCAATCTGTTCAGCCAGGGCATCGATCCGGGGCTGGTGATCACCGACATCGACGAGATCGTCCGCACCGTCGAGCACTGCAATCAGCTTCCGGTGCATCCGCGGCATCCCTATGCGGGCGAGCTCGTCTACACCGCTTTCTCGGGCTCGCATCAGGACGCCATCAAGAAAGGCTTCGAGGCGCTCGCCAAGCGCAACGACCCGCTGTGGGAAGTGCCGTATCTGCCGATCGATCCGAAGGATCTGGGCCGCACCTACGAGGCGGTGATCCGGGTCAACAGCCAGTCCGGCAAGGGCGGTGTCGCGTATGTGCTGAAGGCCGATTACGGGCTCGATCTGCCGCGCGGTCTTGCAGATCGAGTTTTCGCAGCGGGTGCAGGAAGTGACCGACCGAACCGGCAAGGAGGTGACGAGCGTCGGGATCTGGTCGCTGTTCGAGGAGACATACCTGCGGCGCGACGGGATCCAGCTCGCCGATTACAGCATTTTTCCCGAGCCGCGCGCGCCGGAGCGCCGCCGCATCGCGGCGACGGTTGAGATCGACGGCGAGGAACGGCGGATCGAGGGTGTCGGCAACGGTCCGATCGCTGCGTTTGTCGACGCCCTGCAACGCGAGTGCGACATCGAGCTGACGGTCGTCGACTACCGCGAGCACGCGATCGGCGCGGGGGCCGACGCGCAGGCCACGGCCTACGTTCAGGTCCGCGATTCCGGCGACGCAACACTCTACGGCGTCGGGATCGACGGCAACATCGTGACTGCTTCTCTGAAGGCCGTAGCGAGCGCCGCGACCCGCGTCTCACAACGTACGGGCAGGCAATAGCGGCGCACCTGCCATAAAAACAGAGGCGAAACGCTGTCGGTTCAAGGGCAAAATCGTCATTCCGGGACGGCCCGTGGGCCGGGCCTGGAAGCCATGAACACCGGCTCCTGAACCCATTCTCACAGGTCAGTGTTCATGGGTTCCGGGCTCGCAGGCATAGCCCGCGCCCCGGAATGCCCGGGCGTGCGAGGGTGATGCTGGATCGGAGTGGACGTATGGGCGAACGCACGATCGGCGTCGTTATCGAGGGCGCGACAGGCCGGCTCGGCACGACGCAGCATCTGCGCTCGCTGATGGCGATCCGCAGCGAGGGTGGGTTGCCGCTCGCCAATGGCGACCGCCTCGTGCCTGAGCCGGTTTTGCTCGGCCGCAACACGGCAAAGCTCGCGGCTCTGGCGGCGGCGAATGGCGGCCTCAGGTGGAGCACCGATCGCGACGCCTGTCTCGCCGACCCCGACATCGCGATCTATTTCGACGCGAGCGCGACCGGCGGCCGGCCGGCGCGTGTCGCAGCGGCGCTCGACGCCGGCAAGCACGTCTATGTCGAAAAGCCGCTCGCCGAAACACTGGCGGACGCGCTGGATCTGGCGCGCCGTGCCGAGCGCGCCGGCCTCAAAAACGGTGTCGTGCAGGACAAATTGTTCCTGCCCGGGCTCACCAAATTGCGCAAGCTCTACGAGGCCGATTTCTTCGGCCGAGTCCTGTCGATCCGGCTCGATTTCGGCTGGTGGGTGTTCGACGGCACGCCCTACCCCGCGCAGCGGCCGAGCTGGAATTATCGCAAGGCTACCGGCGGCGGGCTGATCCTCGATATGTTCGCGCATTGGCGCTACATTTTCGATCGCCTGCTTGGCGAGATCAAAGCCGTGTCGTGCCGCCACATCACGGCGCTGCCCGAACGCCGCGACGAGACCGGCAATCCTTACCGGGTCGATGTCGAAGATACGGCCTTCGCGGTATTCGAGCTGACTGGCGGCGTGCTCGCGCAAATCGGCTCGTCCTGGGCGAGCCGGGTCAAGCGCGACGATCTCTTGCAGATCCAGGTCGACGGGACCCGAGGGTCGGCGGTATGCGGCCTGTACCGTTGCTTCGTGCAGCCGCTGATCGCAACGCCGAAGCCGTTCTTTGATCCGGAACGCCCTCAGCCGATGGTCTTCGATGAGCAATGGCAGGAGATGCCGGATGTCGAGCCGGCGCGCAACGGCTATCGCGCCGGCTGGGAGCTGTTCCTGCGGCACGTCGCCGAAGACGCGCCATTCCTGTCGCCATTCCGCGAAGGCGCCAAAAGCGTCCAGCTCGCCGAGGCCTGCTATCAGAGCCATCGCGAGCGGCGCTGGATCGACCTACTGCCGCTTACGCTGTGATGCCGCGACACTAGCTCGTCTTTGCGGCCGGCAGGACCTGTAGCAGCGGTTGGGGCCCGACCGAAATTTCGCCCGTGAAGGGCCGGTCGTGGGCGAGGATCAGGAAGACGGAAACCGCCACCCCGCTCGCAAAGAGCCCCATCGCGATGCCAGCGGTACGCCGGTTGTCGCTGTGGACCATAGCGACGGCGAGCAGCATACAGATCGCTTGCACGAGCAGGCATGACCATTTGACCAGATTGACTTGCGATCGGCTGACGATGATGCGTTGCCGGCGCGCTTCGAGCGCGTTTTCAAGCGCGGTGACGATTTCACGTTGCGCATTCTCCTGGCCTCGGCTGCTCGGATTGAGGGCAAGGGTCAACTGCAGCGCCTCCGCGAGAGGTTGAGGAGCGATTGTCAGCGTGACGGTGCGCTCGGCCATCATCGGCCACTCCTGAGTTGTGGCTTCTTCAATGTAGCGTTGGATCAAGCCGCGCAGGTGTGCTTCGGGCTCACCTGGGAAGCTGGCGGCTAGGATCACAACAGCTCGGAGCGCGCTCGCCTCGCGGATGACCGCTGTGTTGGCCCGATCGGTGTCGTTCCAGACCTGGGCGGCGGTAAAGGCGACGAAGAGACCGAAAAGAATACCCAGCGGCGGCAGCATACCGGGGGAGAGTGCCTTGAATGCCCGCGCCCGCTCGCCCACGGCTACCGCATCGACGATGGCATAGGTCAATCCGGCGACAAGGTAGATAGCGCCAAACACCACCAACCCCATCCATATTACCGGGAGATTGTGCAGCCAATCGCTCATGTTTCGGCCCCTAATCCTCAGATACCCCTGCCAGAACCGTCATTGTTCGACAGGATCCGGCTGGTATAGTGGGCGCAAAGTCGTCGAGTCACCCCGGGAGGATCTGCAGCGATGGATTTGCGCTTCACCGCCGATGAATTGGCGTTTCGCGACGAGCTGCGCGCCTTTTTCCGCGATAACCTGCCGGGCGACATCCGCGAGCGGATGCGGCTCGGCCACGGACCGACCAAAGACGACACCGTCACTTGGCAGCGCATCTTGAACCGGCGCAATTGGGCCGCCTACAATTGGCCAAAGGAATATGGCGGCCCCGGCTGGACGCCGGTGCAACGCATGATCTTCCTCGAGGAAAACCAGCTGGCGCCGGCACCCGAAGTCTCGTCGTTCAACATCACGATGATCGGCCCGGTGCTGATCCAATTCGGCAGCGAGGAGCAGAAGCGGCGATTTCTGCCGCGCGCCGCCAATATCGACGACTGGTGGTGCCAGGGGTTCTCCGAGCCGGGCGCCGGGTCGGACCTCGCCTCGCTCAAGACCGCCGCTAAGCGCGACGGTGACGACTACGTCGTCAATGGCCAGAAAATCTGGACCTCGACCGCGCACCACGCCGACTGGTGTTTCTGTCTGGTGCGCACCGATCCGCAGGCCAGAAAGCGCCAGGAGGGGATCTCGTTTCTGCTGATCGACATGAAGACACCGGGCATCACGGTGCGGCCGATCATCTCGATCGACGGCAGCCATCATCTGAACGAGGTATTTTTCGACGATGTACGCGTGCCGGTATCGCTGCGCGTCGCCGAAGAAAATCGCGGCTGGGATGTCGCAAAATTTCTGCTCGGCCATGAGCGCACCGGGATAGCGCGGCTCGGCAAGTCTAAGGAGCGGGTCAAGTTCGCCCGTGAGGTGGCGCGCGAGATGCGCGCGAACGGCAAGCCGTTGATCGAGGACCCGGCATTCCGTCACCGCGTGGCGCAGCTCGAAACCGATATGAAGGCGTTGGAGATCACGCAGATGCGCGTGGTTTCGGCGCATGACAAGAGCCACGACGGCAAGCCCGATCCGCTGTCCTCGGTGCTCAAGGTCAAGGGCACCGAGTTGTTGCAGGCGACGACCGAGCTGGCAATGGATGTCGGCGGGCCGCTCGCGATGCCCGACTGGGCGCAGGAGCTGTCGGCGCTCAGCAATGAACCGGAATTGGGCCCGCAATGGGCTACCGAAGCGACCAGGAGCTACCTCTTCCTGCGCGCCGCCTCGATCTATGGCGGCACCAACGAGATCCAGAAGAACATCCTGAGCAAAGTCGTGCTGGGGCTCTAAGCACCCGAACCGTCATGGCCGGACTTGATCCGGCCATCCACGTGCTCGACACTGTCCCGCCAGCGCCGCGGGAGGCGTGGATCACCGGTCAAGCCCGGTGATGACGATTTAACTGGGCGAACCGATCAATGAACTTCGACCTCACCGAAGAGCAGCGGCTGTTGCGCGAAAGCGTCGAGCGCTTGCTCGCCGATCATTATGGCTTTGACAAGCGCCGCGCCTATCTCGCTGAGGCCGACGGTTGGAGCCGCACCTTGTGGGCGCAGTATGCCGAGCTTGGCCTATTGGGCCTGCCCTTTGCGGAAAATTATAGCGGGTTTGGCGGCGGCCCGATCGAGGTGATGCTGGTTATGGAGGCGTTCGGGCGGGTTCTCGCGTTGGAACCGTATTTGGCGACCGTGGTGCTGGGCGGTACGGCGCTGCGGCTGGTCGGCAGCGAGGTGCAGAAATCCGCGATCCTGCCGCAGATCGCCGAAGGCGGCATGCTGGTTGCCTTTGCGCATGGCGAGCGGCAGGCGCGCTATGATCTGACGGACGTACTGACGACTGCGAAGCCCCGGGGTGGCGGCTGGGTTCTCGATGGCGCCAAGACCGTCGTTCTGCACGGCGACAGTGCGCAGCGGCTGATCGTCAGCGCGCGCACCGCCGGCGAGCGGGACGATCCCGATGGGATCACGTTGTTTCTCGTGGATACGGCAGCGAACGGCGTCGCACGACGGTCCTATCCGATGCGCGACGGTACACGGGCGGCGGAGATTTCACTGAGCGGTGTCGAGGTTGGCGAAGAGGATGTGCTGGGCGAGGTCGGTGCGGCCGTCGCGGTCATCGAGCGGGTCGTCGAGGCGGGCATTGCCGCCACCGCTGCCGAAGCGGTCGGCGCGATGGAGGCGATGCAGGCGATGACCCTCGAATATTTGAAGACCCGCCAGCAATTCGGCCGCCCGATCGGCGACAATCAAGCCTTGCAGCACCGTGCCACGGAGATGCTGATGGAGCTCGAACGCGGGCGCAGCATGGCAATGCTCGCGGCGATGATGGTCGAGGAGCCCGATGCCGCCGAGCGCGCCCACAACATCGCGATGGCGAAGGTCGGCGTCGGCCAGGCGAGCAAATTCGTATCGCAGAATGCGATCCAACTGCATGGCGGCATCGGCATGACCGAGGAATATGCGGTCGGGCATTACTTCCGTCGTTGCATGGTCATCGAGCACACCTTCGGCGATACCGCCCACCACCTGTCGCGCCTCGCCGAGCAAGTGCGATAGCGGCTCGGTGAACACCTTATTCGAGAACCAAGCGCCGCATCCGTTGGCCGACCGGCTGCGCCCGCGCAGCCTGACGGAAGTCGTCGGTCAGGACCATCTGCTCGCGGCCGACGCTCCGATCGGCCGAATGGTCGCGAACCGCAAATTGTCCTCGATGATTCTCTGGGGCCCGCCGGGCTGCGGCAAGACCACCATTGCCCGACTCTTGGCGCAGGGCACCGATCTGAATTTCGAACCGTTGTCAGCCGTCTTTTCCGGGGTGGCGGATCTGCGCAAGGTCTTCGACGCGGCAAGGAAGCGCCGCGAGATGGGCCAAGGCACGCTTCTCTTCGTCGACGAGATCCACCGCTTCAATCGCGCCCAGCAGGATGCCTTCCTGCCGGTTGTCGAGGACGGCACGGTGATCCTCGTCGGGGCCACGACCGAGAACCCCTCCTTCGAGCTGATCGGGGCGCTGCTGTCGCGTGCCCAAGTCTTTGTATTGCGCCGCCTCGACGACAACGACCTGGAAACCCTTCTAAAGCGAGCCGAAGCGCACCTGGGCCATCGGCTGCCGCTGACGGATGAAGCACGTACGGCCCTGCGGGCGATGGCCGATGGCGATGGGCGTTTCTTGCTCAACCTGACTGAGGAAGTTGCACAGCTTCATACGGAGGAGCCGCTCGGACCGGACAGCCTCGCCCGGCTCGTGCAGCGCCGGGCGCCGCTCTATGACAAAGCCCAGGAGGGTCATTACAATCTGATCAGCGCTTTGCACAAATCGCTGCGCGGCTCGGATACCGATGCGGCGCTCTATTGGCTCGCACGCATGCTGGCCGGCGGCGAGGATCCGATCTACATCCTGCGGCGCCTCACTCGGGCGGCTGTCGAGGATATCGGCCTCGCCGACCCACAGGCCGTCGTGCAGGCGCTTGCGGCCTGGGATACCTACGAGCGGCTCGGCTCGCCGGAAGGCGAGCTGGCAATTGCCCAATGCGTGATCTATCTCGCCACCGCGCCCAAATCGAACGCCGCGTACCAGGCGTTCGGAGAAGCGCGCGTCATGGCGCGCGAAACCAGCTCGCTGATGCCGCCGATGCATATCCTCAACGCGCCGACCCGGCTGATGCGCAACCTCGGGTATGGCAAAGGCTATGTTTACGACCATGCCACCGAGGAAGGCTTCTCAGGCCAGAATTATTTCCCCGAGGGGGTAGAGCGGCGCGACTTCTACCGGCCGGGTGAGCGCGGGTTCGAGCGGGAGATCCGAAAGCGGCTCGAATACTGGGGCAAGCTGCGCCAACGCACCGCGGCACCCTCCACATGACCCGAACCGATGAAATTCTGACGGTGGATAGCCGGGATGGCACGCTTCGCCTCGACCGCTGGTTCAAGCGCCATTATCCGGCACTAGGGCATGGCCGGCTCGAAAAGCTGCTGCGCACCGGGCGCATCCGCGTCGATGGCAAGCGGGCGCGCTCCAACGACCGCGTCGAACCGGGCCAAGCGATCCGAATTCCGGCTGTGGAAGAGCTTGCCGCGCCGTCTAGGCCATCACCGCATCAGGTGCGGCCGGCAGACGAAGCCAAGCTGCAAGCCGCCGTCCTACAGCGCGACGAGGCACTGATCGTCCTGAACAAGCCGCCGGGGCTGGCGGTTCAGGGGGGCACGGCGACCGAGCGGCATGTTGACGGACTGCTCGATGGCTTGCGCTTCGGAAACCTCGAACGCCCGCGCCTCGTGCACCGGCTGGACAAGGACACGAGCGGCATTCTCGTAATCGCGCGCACGGCGGCGGCGGCAGCCTTCCTGACGCGAGCCTTTCGCGAGAAAACGACGCGAAAGACCTATTGGTCCGTTGTCGTCGGGGTACCGAAGCTGCGGCAGGGCCGCATCGATCTGGCGCTCGCGAAGATGCCCGGCCGCGGCGGCGAACGCGTTCGTCCCGACACCGATGAGGGTCGACGGGCCGTCACCTACTATCGGGTGATCGACAGCGCCGGAGTACAGGCCAGCTGGCTCGCCCTGATGCCGGTCACCGGGCGCACGCACCAGCTGCGGGCCCATTGCGCTGCGATCGGCACGCCGATCCTCGGCGATGCGAAATATGGCGAGGCAGCTGCGCATCTGGCTGGCGTTCCCGGATCGCGGACACTTCACCTCCACTCACGGACCCTGTCGATTCCCCATCCACTAGGGGGAACATTGGAGGTGACTGCGGCGCTTCCACCGCACATGCGGCGGACATGGGAGTTCTTCGGCTTTCCGGGTGAGGTCGCGGACCCTTTCGCCGAACTGGACTTGCCGACGTGAAGCGGTTTTATCGGAAGGCCGAGCTTGTGCATGGGGCGGGCGGTCACGGCGTCACCCTCGATGGCAAGCCGATCAAGTCACCGGGGAAACGGGACCTCGTCGTGCCCACCGAGGCGCTGGCGCAGGCGATCGCCGGAGAGTGGAACGCTCAGGAGGCCGAGGTCCTGGCAGCAACGATGCCGCTGACGCGCCTTGCGACGACAACTATTGATCGGGTCGCGACACAGCGCGATGCGATCGTCCGGCAGACTGCCAATTACGCCGCGACCGATCTCGTCTGCTACTGGGCGACGCAACCGGCCGCGCTCACCGCCCGCCAGCAGGCGGTCTGGCAACCGCTGATCGATTGGACGGTATTGCGCTATGATGCGCCGCTTGTGGTCACCAGCGGGGTCATCCCGAAGAGCCAACCCGCGGCGACCCTTCGTGCCCTTGCTACCACCGTTGCCGAGCAGGGCGATTTCGCATTGACCGCGCTGCATGTGGCGACTGCCGCCTGCGGCTCCTTGATAATTGCTTTGGCGCTACTCGAAGGGCAACTCGATGCCCAGGAGGCCTTCGCCGCCTCGCAACTCGATGAGAGCTTTCAGATCGAGGCGTGGGGCGAAGACGCCGAACAGGCCGAACGCCGCCGTGCGCTAGCCGCCGATATCGAAGCGGCGGGGCGATTCATATCGCTGCTGCGCGCCTGAACTCAGCCTGCTTTCAGCAGATGGAACACGGAGCGGCAATGTTCGGTGAAGTCCCGCCTTACGATCGACCACCCGCTTTCATTGAGCCGCTTCTCCCAAAGCTTCAGAGAGTAGCCTCTGTATCCGATTTCCCATTGGTGTCCGCCGGGCGGTTCTGCTTGGAAATTCTTTCGCCAGAGCAGTTTCTTCATCGAAAAATACTGCTTGAGCGTGCTGCTGTTTGCGTAGAGTTCGACAAAGACCTGGAACCCCATGTAGGGGACCGAGAGGATCAGGTATTTCGCTCCACTCTCGCGGAACGTAGCGAGGACGGAGCCCACACTTTCCCATTCGATGTGTTCGAGTGTCTCGCAGCAGAGGATAGCGTCATATCCGCCAATTTCGTCGGATCGTAGTTCACAAATATCTCTGTCGAGGTGGAGAACATTCGGATAGGCGAATGACCGCGGCCCTCTGTCGAGTGTCGTTACGTCATAGCCGATGTTGACAAGGAGGCTGGTGACGAGCCCGAGAGCCGGTCCGATCTCGAGCACGGTGCAGCAATCGGTAGCCCCGAGCAAATAGAGTTGCGTCCACTGATGTATGATTCGCTTGCGAGAGTAATAGGCCAACCATTCGGCTGGTCCCGGCTCTGGCACTCCGCGCCGACCCCTCAAGCGTTCAAAGGCTTCGTCGCCGTTCTTTCCGCCCGGAATTCGGCGAAGGTCTTGCTCGCCACCATCATCGACTCGCGGATGATCGGCACGCCGACATAGCCCGAGAGGTGCAGCAGGACTTCGGTCAATTCCTCTTCGGTCCAGCCTTGGCGCAGCGCCATGCGCAAATGGAGGCCGAGTTCGGGCTCGCGGCCGGTAGCGGCGTCCGACACGACGCAAATCAAGGCACGGGTCTTCAGATCGAGACCCGGACGCGTCCACAGCGCGCCGAACACCGTCTCGGTCGCCACGTCGATGAATTTCTTCATCACCGGGTCGCTATAGATCTCGCGGGCCGAGCGCTCGACTGCCGCGTCGCCCATCAGTTGGCGTCGCATCGCCTCGCCTTTCTTATACAGCTCGCTCTCGGCCATTCCGTCGTCCTCCTCTACCCCGAATTGAGACTTAGAGCCGCGGCTCTGGTCTTGTCCGATCGTCGATGCTATCTGCCCCATTCATTGGTCGTGAGGCAACATGCAGAATATTCTCGACCGCTTGGAGGAGAAGCGGGAGGCGGCCCGGGCGGGCGGCGGGATCCGCCGGGTCGAAGCCCAGCACCTCCGCGGCAAGCTCACCGCCCGCGAGCGGCTCGAATTGTTGCTCGACCCCGGTTCCTTCGAGGAATGGGACATGTTTGTCGAGCACCGCAGCCACGATTTCGGGATCGACGAGCACAAAATCCCGGGCGACGGCGTTATCACCGGCTACGGCACGGTGAACGGCCGGCTGGTCTTCGTGTTCAGCCAGGACTTCACCGTGTTTGGCGGATCGCTCAGCGAAGCGCATGCTGAGAAGATGTGCAAGATCATGGACCAGGCGATGAATGTCGGAGCCCCCGTGATCGGGCTCAATGATTCAGGCGGGGCGCGCATCCAGGACGGGGTCGCCTCGCTCGCCGGCTATGCCGAGGTTTTCGAGCGCAACGTGCTGGCTTCGGGCGTGATACCGCAGATTTCGATGATCATGGGCCCGTGTGCCGGCGGTGCAGTCTATTCCCCGGCGATGACGGATTTCATCTTCATGGTCAAGGGCACCTCATATTTGTTCGTGACCGGGCCGGAAGTGGTCAAGACGGTCACACACGAGACAGTGACCCAGGAAGAATTGGGCGGCGCGCTGACCCATACGACGCGTTCGGGCATCGCCGACCTCGCTTTCGAGAACGATGTCGAGGCGCTGATCGAGCTGCGCCGGTTCATCGATTTTTTGCCGGCTTCAAACCGGGCACAGGTGCCCTTGCGGCCGACCACCGACCCGTGCGACCGGATCGCACCTTCGCTCGACACCCTGGTGCCCGGAAGCGCTAACAAACCCTACGACATGAAGGAGCTGATCGATAAGGTCGTCGACGACGGCGACTTCTTCGAGATCCAACCCGATTTCGCACGCAACATCCTGATCGGCTTCGCCCGGATGGAGGGCACGACGGTCGGCATCGTCGCCAACCAGCCGATGGTGCTCGCCGGCTGCCTCGACATCGACAGCTCCCGAAAGGCGGCTCGCTTCGTGCGGTTTTGCGACTGCTTCAACATCCCGATCGTCACCTTCGTCGACGTGCCCGGGTTCCTGCCCGGAACCGCGCAGGAGCACGGCGCCATCATCAAGCACGGCGCGAAGCTGCTCTTCGCGTTTGCCGAGGCGACCGTGCCTAAGGTCACCTTGATCACCCGAAAGGCCTATGGCGGCGCCTACGACGTGATGAGCTCGAAGCATTTGCGGGGTGACATCAATTTGGCGTGGCCCTCGGCCGAGATCGCGGTGATGGGGCCGAAGGGTGCGGTCGAGATCATCTTCCGCGCGGATCTCGGGGATACCGCTGCGATCGAGGCCCGCACCGAGGAGTACCGCGAGAAATTCGCCACCCCGTTCGTCGCCGCGAGCCGCGGTTTTATCGACGATGTCATCCTGCCGCGCGAAACTCGCCGGCGGCTGTGCCGTGCGCTTGCGATGCTGCGCGGCAAACAACTCGCCAATCCGGCGAAAAAGCACGACAACATCCCCCTGTGAGAATATTGCCGTCCGTTTCGTCGAGATTGCTTCGTCGCTGCGCTCCTCGCAATGACGGCCCTTTCGCTGTCATTGCGAGCGAAGCGAAGCAATCTCGTGCTGCCGCTTGGACCTCATGTTCCGTAAGATCCTGATCGCCAATCGGGGCGAGATCGCCTGCCGCATTATCCGGACCGCGCGGCGGATGGGGATCGCGACGGTGGCGGTCTATTCCGATGTCGATGCAGAAGCTCTGCATGTCCGGATGGCTGACGAAGCGATCCGCATCGGGCCGGCACCCTCGGCCGAGAGCTACCTCGATATCGCGCGAATAGTCGAGGCATGCCGGCAGAGCGGCGCTGAGGCGGTTCACCCCGGTTACGGCTTTTTATCCGAAAATCCTGCTTTTGCCCGGGCGCTTGCGAAGGCCGCAGTGACCTTCATCGGCCCACCGGCGAAGGCGATCGCCGCGATGGGCGATAAGATCGAATCGAAAAAGCTGGCGCGCGCCGCCGGGGTCGCGAGCGTGCCGGGTCACCTCGACGTCATTCCCGATGCCGATACCGCCGTCGTGATCGCCCGCGACATCGGCTACCCGGTAATGATCAAGGCTTCCGCCGGCGGCGGCGGCAAGGGAATGCGGATCGCCGCGAGCGACAGCGAGGTCCGCGATGGTTTTCGCTCCGCCGCGAACGAGGCGAAATCGAGCTTTGCCGACGACCGGATCTTTATCGAGAAATACATCGAAAACCCGCGGCACATCGAGATCCAGGTGCTCGGCGATTCTCACGGCAACATCGTCTATCTCGGCGAGCGCGAGTGCTCTATCCAGCGCCGCCATCAGAAGGTCATCGAGGAGGCGCCGAGCCCGCTTCTCGACCCCGAAACCCGAGATGCGATGGGCAGTCAAGCGGTCGCGCTGGCGCGAGCCGTCGATTACCGCTCGGCGGGGACGGTCGAATTCATCGTCGACCAGCGGCGCAATTTCTACTTCCTCGAAATGAACACGCGGCTTCAGGTCGAGCATCCGGTAACGGAGCTGGTGACCGGGTTCGATCTCGTCGAACAGATGATCAGCGTGGCGGCTGGCGAGCCGCTCCCGTTCGCCCAGCAGGATGTGGAACTATCGGGCTGGGCCATCGAGGCGCGGGTCTATGCCGAAGACCCGGCGCGCAATTTTCTCCCGTCGATCGGCCGCCTCGTGCGGTATCAGCCGCCGTGCGGGGAAGGCGTTCGCTTGGACACCGGGGTCTTCGAAGGGGCCGAGATCAGCATCTACTATGACCCGCTGATCGCCAAACTCATCGTCTCGGGTCCCGATCGCAACACGGCGATCGGCCGGCTGTCCGGCGCGCTGGACGAGTTTCATGTCACCGGGGTGCAGCACAATATCCCATTTTTAGCGGCAGCCGCGGCGAAGCCACGCTTTCGCGCCGGCGCGCTGTCCACCAATTTCATCGCCGAGGAATTCCCCGATGGGTTCGTCCCGCCATCCGGGTTTGTCGAAGCCGACCGGGTGATCCTGCTCGCCGCCGCTTTGGCCAACCGCCGCCTGCGGGAGCGCGAGACGGCGATCGACGGCAGGCTCGCCGGGGCGCGGATCGATATCCCCGAGGATTACGCAATTCTGCTCGACGGCCACCGATATCCGGTTGCCGTGCGAACGGAAGGCGGCGCCTACCGGGTCGAAATCGAGGGCGAGAGCCGCGTCGCGACGACCGATTGGCAGCCGGGCCAGGCGCTGCTGCACGCGCGGGTCGAGCAGCATGTCGCGACGGTGCAAATCGAACGTCTGCGGGGCGCGGCATTCCGGCTGATGCATCGGGGGGTCGTGCGCCGCGCCCAGGTCCTGTCGCCGCGGGCCGCCGAACTGCTCGCGCTGATGCCGGAGAAGAAGGCGGCCGACACCTCGCGCCTGCTTTTGTCGCCGATGCCGGGCCTCCTTTCCTCGATTACCGTCGAGCAAGGCCAGGAGGTGAAGGCCGGCGAGCCGCTCGCCATCGTCGAGGCGATGAAAATGGAAAACGTGCTGCGCGCCGAACGCGACGGCCGCGTCGCGCGCATCCGCGCCAACCCGGGCGACAGTCTCGCCGTCGACCAGGTGATCCTCGAATTCGAGTAAGGCTCGCATCGGATGACCGCGCCGATCGAAACAGTACGGCTCCGCATCACCGGGCAGGTGCAAGGCGTAGGATACCGGCTTTGGGCGACGCGTACCGGCACCAGCCTCGGGCTGCGCGGCTGGGTGCGGAACCGAATCGACGGCAGTGTCGAGGCGCTCGTGACGGGCGCACCGGCGGCGGTCGCGGCCATGATTGAGGCCAGTCGAAGGGGTCCTCTCGGCGCCCAGGTTAGCGACGTGACCGTCACTTCGGACAAGGACAACGGAAGCGTCGGGTTTGTCGCCCGTCCGACCGAATAGCTATTCGAAGAGCGCCAGGTCGATCGCGTCGCCCATCTTGTTGTAGCCGGCATCGCTCGGATGCAGCCCGTCGCCGCAATCGTCACTCGGCCGCATCTGTGTGGGGTGTTCGGGGTCGCGCAACGCCTGGTCGAAATCGGCGACTCCGTCAAAGGCGCCGCCCCCGCGGATCCAGCTGTTGACCGCCATACGGACTTCCTCGCGCTGCGGGTTCCACGCATTTGCCATGTAGGTCTCGTTGCCGAACGGCGTCAGTGTTGCGCCGATGATCTTGATGCCGCGGCTGTGGGCGCGCAACGCCATCTGCTTGAGACCGGCGATCATCTGCGCCGCGGTGGGTTCCTCCTCGGGCTTTTTCCATCGGTTGCGCAGATCGTTGGTGCCGAGCATCACGATGACGTGGGTGACCCCGGGCTGGGATAGAACATCGCGGTCGAAGCGGCGCAGGCCGCTGTCGCCGCGGATGTCGAAGAGAATCCGGTTGCCGCCGAGCCCCTGGTTCATGACCGCCATCGGCCGGCCGCGATGGCGCGCCGTCAGGCGGCGCGCGAGCTGATCGGGCCAGCGGCAGAAGGCGTCCATCGTCGAGATGTTGCCGTCGGTCAGCGAGTCGCCGAGTGCCACGATGCCGCCGGTGTCGGCACCGGCGAGCACGTCGACGCCGCAGACGAAGAACCAGTCGCTGGTGAGGCTGGCGATCGGCATCACTTTTGCCGCCGTGAAATCCCCGGGCGGCGAGATGTAGTTGGTCTGCCGCGCATAGCGGCCGGTGATTTGAAAATCGTTCAGGATCTCGCCCGGCAGATAGAGGCTCACCGCGAGATCGGCGAGCGGCGCCACACCGAGCGCCACCGGATCGCTGAAGAGGACGGCGCCGGCGGCGATCGTCGCCACCTTCTCACCGCCAAAGCTCAGCTCGCGGTCGGATCCCGCGACAATGCCGGGACCCGCATCGCGCAGCGCGATATGCGCGCCGCCGATCTCCAGTGGACGCTGTCCATAGGCGTTCGAAATCCGCACCCGCAGGGTGTCGCCGCCGAGACTGGTGCGCATGGTCATGCGCAAGGTCTGGTTGGTGAAAGCGCCGGTTTCGGCGGGTGCCGGAGCCGTCGTCCAGGTGCCGACCCAATGCTGGTTCTCAGGCATATCGTCTCTCCCGGTCTTGCGAGGTGTGGTGGGCTCGGCAAATCTTATGCCCGAGGCCGTCCCTTCGCCAACGCAAAGCGCAGGCGCTTCCACACCCCTGTTCCTCCTGTTTTATCAGGTCGAGATCAGGCATCGCCAACTCCTACAACGACAATCCCGCATCCGCTCACGGTGCCGATCTCCGCTTAGATACAGTGCGAATATGGTAATTATGTGGTTGTCGCTATCGGAGCTTCCGGGTTTCGGACGCCAGGGCGCGTCGCCAAGACCGCGCCGCACTTGACGATCCGGAATGATGTAGGTGTCTCATCTAACTGACGGGCAGCGCCTGCACGTTATGGAAAACGGGGATTCGAGCGGAAAGATTATTTCCACTCACCATCTAGCTGTGATTGCTACAGAGGTTGTTCATCCGAAGCAGGCTTGGGAAACTGGTGGTTGCCGACCGTCAGCAACCCGAGCCGAGGCCCCGGATGAACATCCATAAGAATGCGCGCACCGCCCCTTATAGTCGACTTCTGATGGCTCGCCGAGTTCGTGCCGGTGAGAGGGTCGTCAAAGTGGCGGCGGATTTCTGTGTCAGCGAGCAAACCGTGCGCAAATGGGTACGGCGCTGGCAGGTTGGCGGCGAAATGGCACTGCGGGATCGCAGCTCGAGGCCGGCGCGCATGCACGCCACGCCGGCGGAGCGGATCACCGACATCGAACGGTTGCGGCGGCAACGCATGACTTCGCCCGCGATCGCACGGCAGCTCGGCATGCCGAACTCGACAGTGACCAAGATTTTGCGCCGGCTTTGCCTCAATCGGCTCACGGCGCTTGACCCGCCGACACCGGTCGTGCGCTACCAGCGGGCGCACCCGGGCGAACTGTTGCACCTCGATACCAAAAAGCTTGGGCGCATCGCGGGCATCGGCCATCGCATCACAGGGCGCCGCACCGGCGCGATCAATCGGCATCACGGCATCGGCTGGGAGTGTCTACATGTCTGCATCGACGACGCCTGCCGGCTTGCCTACAGCGAAGTCCTGCCGGACGAGCGCAAGCAAACCGCCACCGGTTTTGTGGAACGCGCGCTCGCCTGGTTTGCCGGTCGCGGCGTCGCGGTCGAGCGGGTCATGACCGACAATGGCAACTGCTATCGTAGTCAGATGTTCCGGCAGGCCTGTGCGAACCACGGCCTGCGCCACCTGCGAACTCGGCCCTATACCCCGCGCACCAATGGCAAAGCCGAACGGTTCATCCAGACCAGCTTGCGCGAGTGGGCCTATGCTCAACCCTATGTCAGTTCGCAGCAACGCAGCGCGGCACTGTCGAGTTGGCTCGACCACTACAATACCGCGCGGCCACACACCGCCCTCGGCAACGGGCCGCCGGCAGTCTGGTTGCGCCAGTACCAGTTGCTTTGTTCGATCGAAGGGGCCGTTGCTTCGTCCCGACCTGCCCCCACCAATGACCACGGCGGCGGGCCGGGGCAAGGATCGCCGAAGGCGACCGGCGACAGCCGGCGCGCAGCGTCCTTGCGGCGGCTCGCCGCCGTGGTCACACTCGCTCAAGGAGCGACCCTTGTCTGATCCCCGAAACAACCTTCGTATCAACGACAGCTAGCAGGCTCCTACGCTAACGCTGTCGTTCAGGTGCTGTCGTTCAGGTGTGGTTATGCCGCCGCAATCCAATCTACGACACGTTCGCCTATCATGATAACCGTTGCATGGGCGCCGCCTGATCTGGGAATGCGCGGCATCACCGAGGCATCCGCTACCCACAATCCTTGAATGCCCTTGACCCTGCAGTACTGGTCAACGACCGCCATCGGATCTGCATCCGGTCCCATCTTGCAGGTCCCTGACACGTGCCTGGCGGTGCCCACGGTTTGACGAATCCAGAGGTCCAAAGCGTCGTCATTGGCCAAAACGTCATCCGTGGGGTGGATTCGGTAATCGACCACTTCTTTGTAGGCATCGGACTTCAGCAGTCTCACTGCCAATCGCAGCCCTTCCCGCACCCGTCGAATGTCGTTTGGATGCTGGAGATAGCAATAGTTGAAGGACGGCTGGATGTTGGGATCGGCGGAGGCCAACCTGATGTATCCCGAGCCGTCGGGCAACCCCAGCGTGCAAGAGATCCGTGCCGCGCGCTCCGGCGGAACGTCACCGCTCAGATACTTGCTCCGTACGCCGGCGACATGCTCCTGCCGTTCGTCGACGACGGTGCTGCTCCGCAAGACCATATCATTGATGGCGCTCAACTCTTGGGCGGTGTAGTGCAAAGCAAAGTGCACCGCATCACGATCAGCAGCGAGCGAGATGCCGTCTTTGACCTTAAAGGTCATCTGGGCGCTGAGGTGGTTCATCAGGTTCTGGCCGACGCCGGGAAGATGGCAAACCGTCGGTATCTCAAACTCCCGCAAGTGGTCCGCGGGGCCGATCCCCGAGAGCATCAGCAGGTGGGGTGATCGGATCGCCCCTGCGCTCAATATCACCCGCACGGCATCGACGCGGAACACCTTCCCGCCGCTTTCGGCTTCGACGCCGACGGCCATGCCGTTCTCGATCACGAGCTTGCGGACAAACACCCCGCCCCGCACCGTGAGGTTCAGATGGTGACGCACCGGATTGAGATGCGCCATCGCCGCGCTCACCCGCACGCCGTCAATGTTGTTTGACGGGGTTACACCAAGGCCGGCGGGGTGCAGGCCATTCTTGTCGTTCGTGATGCCGAATCCCGCCGCTATACAGGCCGTATGGAACGCCTGTTGAATGGCCGGCGTCGGGCCCGTCTGACGCCGCCGGACGGGAATTGGCCCGTCGGCGCCGTGGCAATAATTATCCTGGATATCGAGATCGCGCTCCGATTTGCGAAAATACGGCACGACCTTTTCATATGACCATTCGTCGTTGCCGAGAGCCGCCCAGGAGTCGAAATCCTCCGGGAAGCCGCGCTGCATGGCCTGACCGTTGATCGATGACCCGCCGCCGATCACTTTGCCCTGGGCGACGTGAATTTCACCTTGTTCCTCGGTAATCGTGCCGTGCAGTGCCCAGTTGTGTTTTGAGGCTTGGGATTCCGCAAAGCGGGTATGGCCGAACTTGATGTCTGCGGGAAGGTTATCCGGATCGGGG
The DNA here is from genome assembly GCA_963700195.1 of uncultured Alphaproteobacteria bacterium. Lineage (GTDB taxonomy): Bacteria > Pseudomonadota > Alphaproteobacteria > ATCC43930 > CGMCC-115725 > AP-15. The sequence goes on along the minus strand of CAVOWQ010000003.1, from coordinate 274,807 downwards.
TAATCCGGCCCGGCTTCCAGCAGCAACACCGAAGTGTGCCCGTTTGCCGCCAACCGGCTGGCCAACACACAGCCAGCCGCTCCCCCACCGACGATTACCACGTCATACTTCATCGGGCCCTCCTTCACCACACTCCGCGGATTCTTGGGTCCGCGATGGTTATCGTCTCGCCTTTTCGCAGCGGTCGCAATAAGCGCACCCATGCCGAATATTCTTGGTTGTCTCGATCAAAGCGCAGCACTGCCCTCGTGATCTGCACCTTTCGACCCCAAAGCGCGATCAACGCGAGCCCGGCGGGGTCCTGACGAAAACCGCCTCTCGGCGATCGGGAACTCTGATTGTTGCAGACCGTTTGTCGATTGTGGCTAGCCTCCTAAGAGGCGATGGGAGGGTGGTATGAAAATAGCCGACGTGATGACGCCTGACATCGAGACGGTGAGCCCCAGTGATACGCTGACGACTGCGGCACGCTTGATGGCGGACCTCGATTCCGGAGCGCTCCCGGTCGGCGAAGACAATCGGCTGATCGGAACGATCAGCGGCCATGATATTGCCATGCAAGTCGCGGCAGAGGGCCTGGACCCGCGAGAGACCACCGTCGGCCAGGCGATGTCCTCCGATGTGCTGTATTGCTTCGAGAGCGAGAGCGTCGAGGAAGTGTCGGAAAAGATGCGGGGTTGGTGGGTCCGGCGCCTGCCTGTGGTGAACCGCAACAAACGCCTCATTGGAATCGTATCGCTCGGCGATCTCACGGCCCAGAGAGGACAACCAAAGAGGCGAAGAGCGCTAGGCAGACGCACCACAAAGGGCCGAGCCACTCGCCGACCGGCGGCCGCAGCTTAAGCGCGGGGCAAAGAACGAGCGTCAGCCCCCTCGGCCGGGGTAGCTTACCGTCATGCCGGCGCGAACATCCTGCTGGATGCCGTATTGAGGGAACGGGTAACGCAAGCCGTTCTTGGCGAGCGCCTCCATACCGGTGATCGCCTTGGGGATATCGTCGGGCGGTAACGCCATCAGCATCTCGTCGTCGAGCACGCCGCCGTAACGGCGCTCGGCGAAGCACGGTATCGACAGGCTCGGCTGCCGGGTCTTGAGCGCCCGCCCCCAGGAATCCGCGCAGGCCGACTCGCCGACGATGCTCCAGTCGAAGCGCTTGTATCCCGACCACTGCAAGCCGTTGATGAAGTAGATCATCGCGCCTGGCGTCGCGTAGAACAGCGCGATATCCGGCGGGTCGAGCCGCCCGCTCGCCAGCGGCGCCACCACGAGTGCCTCGTAACGGCCGTCGGGCACGCATTCCATTGCCGTCTGATGTGCTCGCGCATCCTCGGGCGCGCTGTACCACACCCCGACCATGTGCTCGCCGGAACGCCATTTCTCGTCTTTTGCGAGGCCGAGCCCGACCACCGCCCGGCATTGCGCCCCGACGAGATCTTCGCTCGTGATGCCGACGGTCCAGCCGAGGCGGGCGGCTTGCGCGACGACCTGATCGAGCGTGTGCACCGATTTCGGCCGGCGAATCCTCGGGATCGCCTCCATCTCGGCGCGGTTCTCGAAGAGCTTCATGCCGAATGGGATTGCCCGCAGCTTCAACAGGCGCTCCAGGTCGGCGGCGAGCTTTGTCCAATCCTGCGTCATGCGGCATCTCTCAGCGCGAACGTTTCGCGGCAGCGATACCCTATTTTCGATAGGGGGTGGAACCCTGCTGCGCTGTGCGGGTTCGGGCTGAGACCGGTGAATTGCCAGGAGGGGATCTGCCGTGCGGGTGCTAGGCGTCCATCCCGGACCCTTGATGTACACAAAGGTGTTCTTGCGGCTCGAGCCGCTTGGGCTCGAGCTCGTCGCGCAGTCGCTGCGCCGGGCCGGGCACCAGGTCCGGCTCATCGATCTGCAGGTGGAAAACCATCGCGCCTATTTTCGCCTGCTGCAGCACTGGCGGCCCGAAATCGTCGCGTTTTCGTGTAATTACCTGGCGAATGTGCCCGAGATCGTCGATCTCGCCAAAGCAACCAAGGCACGGTACCCGGAAATCTTTGTCTGCGTCGGCGGCCACAGCGCCTCCTTTACGGCGAGCGCGATCATCGAGCACGGCGCAGGCGCCATCGACTGTGTGCTCAAGGGCGAAGGCGAGGCCGCCCTGCCGCTGCTGGTTGGCGCAGTCGAGGCGGGGAACGCGATCGGCTCGGTTCCCGGTGCGGTCAGCTCGGCGGGAGAGGGGCCGACGCCCGGCTTTGTGCATTCGCTCGACGAGCTGATGCCGGCGCGCGACCTGCTGCGCCACCGCCGCAAATATTTCCTCGGCATGCTCGATCCTTGCGCCTCGATCGAATTCTCGCGCGGCTGCCCCTGGGACTGCTCGTTCTGCAGCGCCTGGACCTTTTATGGCCGCAGCTATCGGCTGGTGAGCCCGCAGCGGGTGGTCGAGGATCTGCGGTCGATCCGCGAACCCGGTGTCTTCATCGTCGACGACGTCGCGTTCGTCCATGAGCGGCACGGGATGGAGATTGGCGAGGCGATCGCCCGCGCCGGCATCCGCAAGCGCTATTACCTCGAGACCCGCGGCGATGTCCTGCTGCGCAACAAGGAGGTATTCCGCCTCTGGCAACGGCTCGGGCTCAAGACAATGTTTCTCGGCCTCGAGGCGATCGACGAGGAGGGACTGCGGAAATACCGCAAACGCGTCTCGCTCGGCCGGAACTTTGAGGCGGTCGAATTCGCCCGCTCGCTCGGCGTCAATGTCGCGATCAACCTGATCGCGGACCCCGATTGGGACCACGAGCGCTTCAGGATCGTACGCGAGTGGTGCCTAGAGATGCCCGACGTCATCAATATCAGCGTCAACACCCCCTATCCGGGTACCGAGAGCTGGATCACCGACGGCCGCCGGCTGGAGACCCGCGATTACCGACTGTTCGACATCCAGCACGCGGTATTGCCGACCCGCCTGCCGCTCGCCGAGTTCTACCGCGAACTGGTGACGACGCAGCGGGCGATCTTCCGCAGGCATCTCGATTGGCGCCAGCTGTGGGACGCCTCAGGGATCGCCGCCCGGCTGCTGCTGCGGGGCCAAACCAACTTCGTCAGGAGCCTATTCAGCCTCAACCGCGTCTATCGGCCGGAGCTGCTGCTCGCCGACCATGCCGCCCCAGTGGTTTACCAGATCCCGCTGCCACCAAAGGCCGAGGAGCAACGGCGTGGCGGCGCGTCCCTCTATATTCATGCCCCACGGGGACGCAAGGGCCGAACTATCGACGCGGCCACCGAGTGCTTTGTCGAGGAGACCCGGATGGGAACCGCGCCCTGAGGGGATGATTATTTCGCTACGAGGTTGAGTTGGGCGCCGCGTGCGCGAAATTCCGCGAGATAGCCCTTTACTGCGCCGAACGCGGTATCATACTCCATTCGCACGGGCATCACTCGCCCGCCCGCCGTGACTCGCGAGTACCAGATCCGCCCGGTTTTGTAGGTATCTTCGTTGCGGTCCGGGTTTACCACGACATCTTCGCGCACGACCTGACACACCTGCGAAGGACCTGCGAAAGTCTGGTAACTGTCGGGCGACAGCATCTCCTGTTTTAGATCCGTGAAGCGAAGATTGTAGAAACCGGCGCCGTCGAACACCGGAATCACGATGGAGCAATTGCCGCCGCGGGCGATCTGGCGCTCAACTTCGAAATACGCCGTTAGCTGGTCGACGGTGCCACGGATCTGCTCGGCGGCTGTCAAAAAGGGCCGCCCCGCTTCAGCCGGCGCCGAGGCGTTGGTCACGGCGCCGTCGCGGCGATAATCCAGCGCATAACGCCGCTCGACGCCGTTGCGGCGCACATCGGCGCGATATGCCTCGGGCTGAGCCGCATTCCGGGCGAGCTCTCCATGAACCTCGGAGTGGCTCGTGAGGTCGACAAACACGCTAGCGAGCCCTCGGGTGTCGAGGTCCATCGCGATTGCATAATGGTCCCCGATTTCCTGGATAGTTGTGTGGTTGGTCAACACGTGAAACCCGGCAAAGCCGTAGATCTCGAAGCGCGCATCGACACGATCGACTTCCCCCGCCGGCGCTCTCAACGCACCGGGCGCAAAAAGCAGCGCCAGCGCGGTCGCCGCCAATGGAGCAAAACGGGCGAAGATCATGATCCTAACCATCTCACAAATGGGAACGGGCAGTCCAGAGCAAGCCGATTGGGCTTTCGATCCGAATTAACGCTTTTAGTCAGTCGGGCAATCCCGCTGCCCGCAAGCCCTCGGCATATCTCGCGATATCTTGCGGTCGGTGGTACGGCCCCAATTCGTCCTCGAGATTGGAAATGCGCAGCTTGGGATCGAGCTTCTGCAGCCGCTCGCGCGCGTTCCTGGCTTCTTCCAGGCGCCCGGCGAGCGCATTGCTCGCCGCCGCGATGCGCAGCGCAGTCTGGTAGTCGGGCCACTCGCGGAGTGCCATCGCTGCCCAGGACAAAGCTTCATCATACCGGCCTGCAAAGAAGTGGGCATGTGCCGTTGTCGTTCGCGTCCGGTTGGTCAGCGGATCGAGCGGGCTCAAGCGCGTTGCTCTCGCAAGATGCTCGATCGCCACCTCCGGCTCGCCAAGCCAGACTCTGACCCAGCCGCTGACGATCCACGCGGTCGCCAGGTTCGGGTTGACCATAAGCGCCCGGTCAATAAAGGCGACCCCGGCGTCGAGCTCGCCGGCGACGTAGGCGAGCGCAAACCCGCCACAACTCAGCGCGACTGCATCATCCTTGTCCAATTCGACCGCGAGCCGGGCCAAACGGGCGGTCTCCGCGATCTCCTCTGCTCGATCAGCCATCCAGCCATTGGTCTTGCGATGGCAGTAGCTGTATGCGGCCATCCCGTAGGCGGAAGCGAAATCGGGATCGAGTTCGATCGCCCGGTAGAAAAACTGCAACGCGTCCTTGTGACCTTGCACGCTCCCCTCGTGCAGCGCCGCTCGCCCGCGCAGAAAGTAGTCGTACGCACCCAGACTCTCGGTCGGTTTTCGCTTGACGCGGTCGATCTCGGCCTGTTCCAGCGCGGGCGAAATCGCTCCCACAACGCTCGAAGTCATCTGATCCTGCAGATCGAAGATGTCCTCGGGCGTGCCGTCGAAGCGGTCCGCCCACAGATGGGCTGCGCTCTCGGCCTCGATCAGCTGCCCGGTAATGCGCACCCGGTTGGCCGCCTTGCGCACACTCCCTTCCAGCAGATAGCGGACGCCGAGCTCGCGCCCGACCTGCCGAACATCGACGGCGCGGCCCTTATACGTAAAGGCAGAGTTACGAGAGATGACAAGCATAGACCGAAATCGCGACAAAGCCGTCGTGATATCCTCGACGATGCCGTCGGAGAAGTACTCCTGCTCGGGATCGGCGCTGAGATTTTGGAACGGCAGCACGACGATGGAGGGCGTTTCGGGAATCGGCGGCGAATCGGGCCATGGCCGCGCCTCGGCCCGCATGCTGCCGTCGTTCTCGACCGTTGAAGACTCGACAACGGGTCGGGCAGGACTGCGCCGATCATCGCGGATTCGGCGCATGAGCGCATCGGTCTCCGGCTCCGGCCGAGTGCCGAGTTCGCGCGACAGGGTCTCGCGCAGCTGCTCGTATTGCCGAAGAGCGGCGGCGTGCCGCCCCTGGGCGGCATAGAGTTCCATCAGCGCTCGATGCGCCGGCTCGTGTACCGGGTCGACCGCCAAAATGCGCAGCGCCCAGCGGATCGCCGGCTCGACTCCTATTGCTGCGGCGCGCTCCATCAAACGCAGGAAAAGTTGCACCGCATGCTCGCGCAGCCGCTCGCGTTCACCGGTCAACCACGCGTTGAAGTCACGATCCCGCAGTGAAAAGCCATCCAGCAGGTCGGCCCGGTATAGCCCGGCGGCCCGCTCGAGCGCCTTCGGCGTATCCTCCGCGACAGCCGCCTCAAAAGCGGCAAGGTCGGTTTCGACCATCTCCGCGGAAAAGCCGATCGAGCCTGTATCTGCTTCGAAGAACGGCGCGGGGCGCCGGGTGGCGGCCAGGAGTTGGCGGAGATTGCCGCGCGCCTGCGCGTCCGGCATGTCCTCCCACAGCAATCCGGCGACCCGGTCACGCGACATCCGCTGCCCGGGCGCTGCGGCAAGGAGCGCCAGCAAGGCGATAGACTTCCGAGCGCCGAGCGCGACCTCCTGCCCCGCCGGAGCGCGCAACTCGAACCGGCCGAGAATATTCACGCGCCAGCGGTCCATCCTGCCCACCGCGACGCTGGCCGGGCGTTAGGAGAACGCATCGGGCCAGCCTCCGCCCGATTTAACGATTTCTTTACGCGCCGTCAAACGAGCGTCCATCGCCGGCGTGCGACAAGAGCGCCGAGCAATAGGCGGCGACAAACAAGAGGGACCCGGCCATGTGCAACTCGATGCCATCGAAAACTCAGGTATGGAAGGCCGTTGCACTCGCCGTGGGGATTGGGCTCGCCATGCTTTCCTATCCCGTCCACGCCGCGCCGGCGAGTGGCGGCGACACGGTGCAGGGGCTCTACGACGCGCTGCTCGGCACGATGAAGAACGGCCGCATCCTCGGCCAGAGCGGGCGGTTCGCGCAACTCGAGCCGGTCATCCGCCGAACCTTCGACATCCCGTCGATGACCCGTTTGTCGGTCGGAGTGTTCTGGGCCTCACTGAGCGAGGCGCAACGGCAGCAGGTGACCGAGAGCTTCGGCCGCTACATTTCAGCGATCTATGCCGACCGCTTCGACAGTTATGCCGGACAGAAACTGCAGGTCACCGGCGAACAGCCCAACCCGGCCGGCGTTATGGTCACGAGCCAGATCGTCAAGGCCAATGGCGAGCCGGTCAAGGTCGACTACACGATGCGCCGCAATGACGAGGGCTGGCTGATTTCCGACATCTACCTCGACGGCGCGATCAGCGAGGTGGCGACCCGCCGCTCCGAATTCGCCGCGATCCTGCGAACCGACGGCGTCGACGGCCTGATCGCCGCCCTCAACCGCAAGGCCGACATGCTCACCGGGACCATGGCGAAGGCCTATTGATCGAGCAAAAGTTCTTGGCGGCCCGCGCGCCGGAGGCAACCTGCCGTTGAGCGGGCTGCCCTGATCGACCTGTCTTATCAGAAGAAGAACAGGCCGGATTCCCGGAATGAGTGCAGTTACCTCGCCGTCATGTTGCGCTGCATCCCAGGTCCGGTTCCGCCCGCAACATACCGTGCGATTGTAGCAATTTCAGCGGTGCCGTTCCTCGACCGGTGCGGGCGATTGGCGCTCAACCGGCGGACGCGGTGGCGTTCCACAGTTTTGGCGCCTCGTTCCCAAGGTTCCACCGGCAGCCGCCGGCTCCACCCGGCAAAGCAGGGATACCTGGAGGCGGCGAACAGGTCTTTTATCGAAACGGGGAGTCCCTGCAAGGGACCGACCGTCACCCCCGCGCCAAAGGCGGCATCGGCCGTCTGAGCAAACCGCCCGGGCCTGCTCCGGCGCCCATAGCAAATAGGCGTGCAACCGCTCGCCGAAGCGCTCGTGTCGGGCAATTGCGGTCTCGACCAATTCCCGGACGGTAACCCGCTTCGCACGCAAATCCGCCGCGATTTCGATCAGCGAACGAGAGAGCAGATCGCCCGGCACCACCATCTCCTGTGAGGTAGAGCCCCGATTGATGGACCGTATTGCATCCAATCCGGCCCGCCGCAACGCCCCAGAAGCGGGACCGGCGTCAGCCCGGAAACGGCCAAAATCCGCTGCTGCCCCATTGCCCTCATTGCCCGACGCCCCCGACCGGGGGCAGGGATAGGATGCAGCCTATGTACACGCTCGGGCGGCGGCTCTGGCGGAGGACCGTAGTCCCATTCGCCGCATCACCCGGCATCTGGTAACCCTTGCGCCAGGTTCCTTCAGAAAGAACAATAAGCAGTGGAGCAACAGAATTGCGGTCACTCTGACAAGGGAGATAATGTCATGGACCTCGGATTGCAGGGCAAGCATGCGATCGTGACTGGCGGTAGTCGGGGCATTGGCAAAGCCATCGCGCGGGAATTGGCTCGCGAAGGGGCCGATGTGGCGATCGTGGCGCGGAACAAGGTGGATCTGGAGGCGACGGCGCGGGAGTTGGCTGCCGAGACGAACCGGCGCGTCGTTCCGCTCGCAGCCGATGTCACCAGCAAGGAGCAGGTGGAGCGCACGGTCGCCGAGGCGGCACAGCAACTGGGTGGCCTGCACATCCTGGTTAACAGCGGATCCGCGCCAGGGGGCTCGGCCACCGCGACCGGCCCGATCGAAACCGTTGTCGACGAGGATTTGATCGAGGATTTCAACGTGAAGTATGTGGGAGCGCTGCGCTGTTCCCGCGCTGTCATCCCCTTCATGAAGAAGGAGGGTTGGGGCCGCATCATCAACATCAGCGGCGGCAACGCCCGGAACGCCGGCAATCTCAGCGGCGGCGCCCGCAATGCCGCCCTGGTGCACATGACAAAGACGCTGGCCGTCCAGCTGGGCCGTCATGGAATCACGGTCAATTGCATCCATCCGGGCACGACCCGCACCGAGCGCACGCCGAGCCTGCTCGCCGCCCGCGCCGCCCAGCTGGGCATATCCCCGGAAGAGGCGGAGCGGCAGGACTTCGCTCCGGACTCGCCGCGGGGCAATGCCATCTGCCGCATGGTGGACGCTGCGGAGGTCGCGTTCGTCGCAATCTTCCTGGCCTCGGATAAGGCCTGGGCGGTCTCCGGCGAGCTGGTGGCGGCAAGCGGCGGGGCCGGGCGGTCGGTATATTATTGAGCAGACCAAGCAGGCTGAAGGTCGGGTCACCGGCGGGGGAGATCTGGGATGGTCAAGGGGCGCAGCGGCGAGACGATGAAGCTGGGGGCGTTCTTTCACCCGACCGGGAACCACGTGGCCGCCTGGCTGCACCCCGACGCGCAGATCGACGCCGGCACGAATTTCCGACATTACGCCGAGATCACGCAGACCGCCGAGCGCGGCAAGTTCGACCTGATGTTCGTCGCCGATGCGGTCGCGACGCGCGACGGCAAGCTCGAAGCGCTCAGCCGCTGGCCGCAATACATGGCCTATTTCGATCCGCTGACGCTGCTGCCGGCGCTCGCCGCGGTGACGACGCATATCGGTCTCTGCGCCACCGCGACGACCAGCTATAACGAACCCTACCACATTGCCCGGAAATTCGCCTCGCTCGATCACATAAGCGGCGGTCGTGCCGGGTGGAATGTCGTCACATCATCGAACGTCTCTGAGGCCTTCAACTTCGGACGCGAGCGGCACTATGAACACGATGCCCGTTACGACCGGGCGATCGAGTTTGTCGAAGTTGTGAAGGGATTGTGGGACAGTTGGGACGACGATGCATTTGTCCGCGACCGCAAATCGGGACGTTACTTCGACCCGGCCAAACTCCATTACTTGAACCATAAAGGCGAGCATTTCTCGGTTCGTGGCCCGCTGAATGTCGCGCGGCCACCGCAAGGCCAGCCGGTGCTGTTCCAAGCCGGCTCGTCCGAGGTTGGCCGCGAGGTGGCAGCGCGCTTCGCCGAGGGGGTGTTCACACCCCAACACACCCTTGCCGGCGCGCAAGAATTCTACCGCGACCTGAAGGGGCGCATGCGAAAGTACGACCGTCCACCTGGAGCGCTGAAAGTAATGCCGGGTCTCAATGCGATCGTCGGACGGACTCGTAAGGAGGCGGAGGAACTACACGATTTCCTGCAGTCGAAGATCCACCCCGACGTCGGTCTCGAATTGCTGTCAAACCAGTTCGGCGGGTTCGATCTGTCGGAATACGACCTCGACGGTCCGCTTCCCGACATCCCCGAACGGCAATTCGCACTCAGCGGGCTCGGTAATACCCGCAACATCATTCGCTGGGCGCGGCAGGAAGGGCTGACGATCCGGCAAATCTACCAGCGCTTCGCGGCAGCTCGGGGACAACGTACGCTAATCGGCTCGCCAAGCGAGATCGCCGATGATATGGAGGAATGGTTTCGTGGCTACGGTGTCGACGGCTTTCTGTTTCATCCCTCGCATTTGCCGGGTGGGCTCGACGATTTCGTCGCGCTCGTGATCCCAGAACTACAGTCGCGTGGTCTGTTTCGGGCCGAGTACGAAGGCACGACGTTGCGCGAGAATATGGAGCTCGAACGGCCCAAGAGCCGCTACGTCTCAAATTGATCGGATCAGACCGCGCTGCGCGCCTCCCTCGATGCGCTGCAGCGAGCTGTTATTCTGACCGGATCGCGATCCTGCATCGCCTCCGGCCCGACGCGGCAGAGATCGACGTTGAAGTCGCACGAAATCCGCACGAGATCGCGTACGTCGATTTTAGCGGCAACCCCGCCTCGCAGAGCCGCATCGTCGCCCAGATCCGCGCCCACTGGCCCGCGGTGCGCATTGTGCTGCGCGCCGATTCGGGGTTTGCCCGCGAGGCTCTGATGAATTGGTACGAGGCCAATGGGGTGGATCTTCTGTTCGGCCTGGCCCGCAACGAGCGTCTGGTCGGCGAGATCGCGGCCGAGCTCGCCGCGGCCGACAGGACACCAAAACCACCGGCCGGCCGGCGCGGCGCTTTACGGAGTTCGCGTGGTCGACGCGCGACAGCCGGAGCCGCCAACGCCGCGTCGTCGCCAAAGCCGAATGCCCGCGGCGACATGGAAAACCGCATCAAGGAGTGTCAGCTCGATCTGTTCGCCGACCGCACCTCGGCCGCGACGATGCGCGCAACCAGCTGCGCTCGTGGTTTGCCTCAATGGCCTACGTGCTGTTATGTGCGCTGCGCCGTATCGCGCTCGCGCACACGCAATTTGCAAAGCGAGCTGCGGCACGATCCGCCTCAAGCTTCTGAAGCTCGGCGCGCTCGTGCGCACCGGTGTGCGACGCATCAAATTCGCCATGGCCTCGGGCTGTCCCTATCAGCGCGATTTCGCCATCGCCCATGCGCAACTGACCAATGCCGCGGCGCGCTGACGAAACAGAAACAGCCAGCGATCATATGCACCACTGTTAATCCCAACACCACCTCTGCGCCCGCCAGACTCGTCCGACCGTCGAGTTGCCCGGCCAACGACTTCGACGGAGGAGCCCTCTGGGCCAGCGAACAGGCTCGCCTTCATCCTCGAAAACGCCGGGAACTGGCGAAGTGTCGGTTGAGTTCCTCTGCTCGTGCTGCGAAACTGCGGCGGCGCGCGCCGCCTCGGCGCGCCTCAGGCAATTTCTACGGAGGAGACGGGCATGGCTATGCAACTCGGGCACGTCCACATCAAGACCAGAGAGGATCCGCAGAAGGTCGCAAAGTTCTACATCGACAATTTCGGCGCGACCGTGAAGCGGGAAATTCCAGGCCGCGGCTGCCAGCTCGACCTGCACGGCGTGCAGCTCAACGTGACAACCATCATCGCCGACCAGAACCATGAGCAGCATGTCGGCATCGAACACATCGCGGTCGAGACCGACGATTATGCCAGCGCGCTCGCGAACTTTAAGAAGAACGGCGCGCAGATCCTCGAAGAGCGCGTCAACAACGGTCGGCATGTGTGCTGGGTTGCCGCGCCCGATGGCGCGCAGATGGAGCTGATCGAGAAGGTCTGAGGACGGGGCCACCCCACAGCTATACCCTCGCGGGCGGGGGTATAGCTGTATAGGAAATGATACGAATTGCTTAATCGAGGATCAGAACGGTCGGTGTCTCGGGAGCCTCGAACCGCGCGCCGGCGTTCGAGATGAGCCCGATCCCGGCTCAGATGACATTGTCTTGTTCTAGCGCGGCGATCTCGGGGGCCGACAATCCGAGCCAGTCGCCGTAGATCTCGCGGTTGTGCTGGCCGAGTTTCGGGCTGGGCACGGTCTCGACCGGGTCGGCGCCGTGGATGCGTAGCGGCGTCGTCGGCACGACGATGCGGCCGATCTCATCGTGCTCGATCCATTCGAGCATGCCGCGCTCGTGCATGTGGCGGTCGGCCATGACCTCGTCGACGTCGCGCACCGGCGCCAGCGGGATGCGGTGCCGTTTGGCGATCGCGAACACCTCCATCTTGCCGAGCGTGCGCGTCCACGCCGCGACCAGCGCGTCGGTCGCCTCGCGATTGGCGACGCGCGCCGCGTTGTCGGCAAAGCGAGGGTCGTCGCGCAGGTCCTCGCGCCCCATCGCCCGGAGCAGATTGTGCCAATGCTCCTCGACCGCGATGTTGATGGCGACGTAGCCGTCCTTGGTCGGGTAGACGTTCAACGGCACGCGGCCATGGCTGGCGTTGCCGGTCCGCAGCGGCGCCTTGCCGGTCTCGAAATAGGCGTGCAGTTGCGAGGTCAGGGTAGCGTAGGCAGCCTCCTGCATCGCCACCTCGACCAAGCGGCCCCGGCCGGTGCGCTCGCGCTCGAACAGCGCGGTCAGCGTGGCGGCATAGAGATGGATCCCGGAAATGAAATCGACGACCGCCGGGCCTGCCTTGACCGGCGGCCCTTCCGGAAAGCCGGTCGCCGCGATCAATCCCGATACCGCCTAAATCGTCAGATCCATCGCCAGATTGTCGCGGTCGGGCCCCGTCAGGCCGTAACCCGAGCCCGACGCGTAGACGAGGCGGGGGTTTATTGGGTGCAAGACCTCCCAGCCGACGCCGAGACGGTCCATGACCCCGGGCGCGAAATTCTCCAGTAATACGTCGCCGCGCTCGACCATGCGGAACAGCAGCGCGCGGCCGCGCTCGTGTTTCAGGTTCAGAGTGATCGCGCGTTTGTTGGAGTTCAGCATCGCGATCGGAAAGGTCGTGCTCTTACCCGGTGGCGCCCGCCGACGCAGCGGCTCGCCCTGCGGCGGCTCGATCTTGATCACGTCGGCCCCGGCCTTGGCCATCAGCAGGGTCGCGTACGGCCCCTGGTAGACCTGGCCGAAATCGAGGACGACAATGCCGGCGAGCGGCCTGTTGGCGCCGGCCGGCATCAACAGGCTTTCTGTGCTTGTGTCATAGGGCAGCTTGCGGACGCCGGGGCTCTGGTGTCAACGCCGCACGCTCTTGCCCGATTGCCACTTCATGTTCGTCTATGATGCAGGTCGCGCCATCGGCGCCGTCAGCCAGGAGCGCGGCACGGCTTTTCGCGAGGCGTGCAAAACGCCGCAGCATGCGCAGCCGCCTCCGCATGCGGCGCGCGATGCGTGCACCCTCCGCCGGCGCAATTTCGCCGCGCGAAATGGCCGTCCAAACCCGGGCCAACACCCTCCGGACATCCTCGACCGTCCGCAACGACGCCAGGTCGATCCCGAGACGCTCCGCCGGATCGATGGCGCGCAGGGGCGGCGGCAGGAGCTGCGCGGCGAGCGGGCGCAACAGATACGGCTTGCGGTCGAGCAGGTGCGACAGCGCCTGTGCGCTCAGCGGGCGGGCGACGAGATCCGGGACGCGCCGCTTGGGATTGGGAATGCCGGGCGGGCGGCCGAGCGGGTTGCCGGAGCTTCCTCTGGCGAACCGCCCGCGCGCGTCGCGCGCGCGAGGCGACAAGCGATCAGGACCAAGCGATTGAGATTCCATCATTCCTGCCCCGGAGAACAGGAGATAGCAGGCCGGGTCAGGCGGTCGGCAACGATTGTCATGGTCGGCGGTGTCTGGTGGGAGCGCGCCGGAGGTATATGTGTTCACGTTTCATTCTCGTCAAGAAGGGGGCCGCAAATCTGCCTGCACCGCGACCCGTTCGCGGTTGAATGGGAGGATCTGGAGCAGGACCCAAACGAGGAACGCTACGGCGTGATTGGCATGGTGGAGGGCCGCTTGCTGTTCGTGGGCTACACGATGCAGGGCGAGAAAATTCGGATCATCACCACCCGCAAGACCGAACCCTATGAGCGACGCAGATACCATGAAGAAAACCGGGAAGTATGATTGGAGCCGCTTTGACGCGCTGACGGACGAGGAAGTCCATGCGGCGGCGCTTGCCGATCCGGACGCGTACGCCGGAGCGCCTGGCCCGCACGAAGCGGGTGCCGCGGGCGCGGACACTGCGCCGGGCGCTCGGCCTGACGCAGGAAGAATTTGCGGCTCGCTATCACATTCCGATCGGCACGCTGCGCGATTGGGAGCAGGGGCGCTCGGAGCCCGACCAGCCCGCGCGCGCCTATCTCAACGTCATCGCACACGACCCGGACGGCGTGCGCCGCGCTCTGGAAGCCGGCCCGAAGCCTACGCCGCGGTAATCCACTCCGTCGGGTCACGATCGTGCTGCCCCGCGGCGGCGTGCCACGAAACGGAATGGATGTTTCGGACAATCCCGCGCCGCGCTCCGGTGTTCCGCGTTGAGTGGTGAGCGGCGGCGGTGCACAAAGGGAGTTGAGTGGACTGTCACCGTAATCCGCCCGGCACGAGCTTGGGACAAGACGGGAGGAGGCGGCGTGACGCAAACATGGCACCGCCCCGAGCCGATCGGATGCGGCTCGACCAGTCACCATCGGTACAGTGCACGGATTGGCCGTGCGGCTCTAATGCCCAGTTCCGAAATGGGCGTCGCTGCCACCCCAATCGAACGACAGGGATTGCGCGAAAACTCGACGATCCGCGCTTCGGGCGTTATTATATCGAAACAAATACCGGGACAGGCATTTGCGCGAGCAAGGTTCGCGTTGTGCCTCCGAGCAAAAGTTCCCGCAACCGAGAGTGACCATAGGCTCCGAACACGAGCAGGTCCGATCCGCTCCGCACGGCGTGCGCGAGGATCACCTCGGCGATCGGAGAGCCGTTCGACATCACGCGTTCCACGTTGAGATGCACATTGTGCCGCGCCAATTGCAAGGCGATGTCGGCACCGGGCTCTTCCCCGTGTCGGCGGCCTCTGGACGGATCCACGACTAGCGTGGCGACCGGCCGTGCGTCGACAAGAAACGGCATGGCGTCTGATATCGCGCGCCGTGCCTTCCGACTGGCGTTCCAGCCGATCAGGACATTGTTGCCAATCGCTTCACCTAGCCACGCGTTGGGGAGGACTAGCAGCGACACCCCGCTCGCAAGCAAGATCGTCTCCAGCATCAGATCGTCTGGAAGGCCATTCGGTTCAGGATGCCCGACGATCACCAGATCGGAATGAAGCGCGTTGAGGATCGCCTCTTGCGTCGGCTGATCGCTGTCGATTCGACGTAATTCCCCGGCGACGTTCCATCTGGTGCAGAGAGCCTGAAAGTGTTCGCTCACATGGGCCGCAACAGCTTCCGCCTCTGCACGGAGCCTTTTTTCATGGGCGATCACGGCTTGGAACGCCCTTTCGCCGATGGCCCAAGACTTCTCGACGGCGGATCCAACCTCACGCCGGCGAAGACCACGTGCACACCGATCACATGCGCGTCCCAGCGCTGCGCCAATGCGGCAGCATGAACAGCCCGATGCTTTCCTGACGGACTGGCATCGAGAAAGACTGTTAACGTTTTTGGATAAAGTCGCTTTTGCGGGCTGGGTGCCGAACGTATACTCACCGTGTCGATTCGCACACCACCGTGCCTTCCGGGACGCCACGAGCCGTTGATGTATTGTTCCGTCAAACCCTTGGTAGGGCGCCGGCGCGTCGGCTCGCCGCTCAGAGACAGGCCCATCCTGCGTGGGCCGTCTTATCGAAGCCAGCGAACGACGCTCAGTCATTTTCACATGCGGTTGGTCCTGAACATTCATGGTTGGCTCTCCATTTCATCGTGACAGGAGGATTATCCGCCTGGTGCAGCGGCCTCGGTGCGAATCTGCACCTTGCTGCCATCGACAAGGCTGACTGGCGGCGTGCGGATCACCTGGTACCCCGCCTTCAAGTATGTCCATTAGTGGCCCATCGGAGCGGCGCCGCCGAGCTTGACCTTGCGCAAGGTCAGTGCGAGCGGCACGGCCGCGAGCGAGATCAGCATCAGCACCAAAAAGGCGTCCATATAGCCCAGGTACGAGGCCTGCGCCTGTACCTGCTGTCCAACCCATTGGATCGCCTGCTGCTTGGCCTCCCATAGCGAACTGCCCTGCGCGACGAAATAGTTCGTCACCTGATGCAGCGCATCCTGATATTGCACGCTCGACGGGATCGCCTGGCCGACGAGCATGTTCTGATGGAATTGCTCGCGGTCCCACAGCACATTGGCGACGAGCGATATGCCGATCGAGCCGCCGGTGTTGCGCGCGGCATTGAGCAGGGCCGAAGCCTGGTCGGTCGCCGGGCGGAAGGCCGTCGTAGGACGCGGCGATGATCGGAATGAAGATCAGCGGCAGTCCGACGCCGAGCAGCATGCGCGAGCGCGCCATGAACCAGAAGTCGAGATCGCCATACACATTGGTCATGTCGTACATCGAAAGCGCGATCAGCACCGCTCCGACGGCAATCAGGTATTTGGGCTGGACCTTGCCGGACAGACGGCCGACGACGAACATCATCGCCGCCGTGACGAGGCCGCCAGGCGACAGCACGAGGCCGGCCCAGGTCGCGGTGTAGCCGAAATCCTGCTGCACCAGCTGCGGCAGAAACTGCGTCGTCGCAAACAGGATGGCGCCGGTCGCCAGCATCACCAGAAAACAGGCGCCGAACTGGCGGGTCGCCACCATCCGAAGGTCGATCGCCGGGTTGCGGCGGCTGATCTCCCACGGGATCATCAGCACGAACGCCAGCACGCAGACGACCGCGACCCCGACAATAAAGGTCGAGCCGAACCAGTTCGTCCTCGAGCCCGCGGTCGAGCATAAGCTCGAGCGAACCGAGGAAGGTCGCGACGAGCGCGAAGCCGACAGCGTCGAACCTCTCCCCGTGCCGCCGCAGCCGCCGGCCCCGCGCCGCTGCGGCCTCGGGCTCGCGCAAGACCAGCGCAATCAGCCCCATCGTGATCAGGCCTACCGGGCCATTGATCATAAAGGCCCAGCGCCACGAGAGATTGTCGGCGAGCCAGCCGCCGAGCGTCGGCCCGACCACCGGCGCTACCACGACCGCCACGCCAAACAGCGCGAAGCCCTGGCCGCGCTTTTCCGGCGGGAACGCATCCCGCCAGGATCGATTGCGCCACCGGTACCATGCCGCCGCCGCCGACGCCCTGCACAATGCGGAACAGCAGCAGCGCACCGAGATTCTTCGAGGCCTCTGCGCGCAGAACACCGAACTCGCGGTGAACAGCGCCAGACAGATCAGGAAGAAGGTCTTGCGGCCGAGGCGCTGGGTGAGGAAGGTGCTCGCCGTCAGACTGCACCGGCGTTGGCGACGAGATAGGTCGTCACCACCCAGGACGCCTCGTCCTCGCTGACCCCCAGGCCGCCGGCGATATAGTTGAGCAACACGTTGGCGATGGTGGTGTCGAGCGTCTCCATGAACGATGCGACAGCCACGAGAATGGCGATCAGCCATGGGTTGGGGCCGGCGCCGCCCGGCGCACCGGGAGGCGCGGCTTGCGCGCGGTCGCTCATAGCCACCCCCTGAGGCGCTCATAGAGCGAGGGATTTGTATTGACCCGCACGCTGGTCTCGACCGACATCCCGGGGCCGAGCCAACATCCGTCGGCGGATCGTCCATGACGACCTTGACCGGCACGCGCTGCACGATCTTGACCCAGTTGCCGGTGGCATTTTGCGCAGGCAGCAGCGAAAAAGCGGTGCCGGAGCCGGGCTGCACGCTGGCCAGATGGCCGCGGATCGCGCGTTCCGGATAGGCGTCGATGCTGATGGTCACCGGCTCTCCGGGCCGCATGTGGTCGAGCTGCGTTTCCTTGAAGTTCGCCCAGATCCAGATATCGTCGGCACGAACATCGTCAAGGTTTGCACCGGCTGCGCGTACTGGCCGACAGCGGCGCCCAGCTGGACGACACGTCCCGCCTGGGTCTGCTGTAACTGTGGTATAGGAAAAGTTGAGCCGCGCCTGTTCGCGCTGCGCTTTGGCTTGCGCCAAGCTGGCGACGGCGCTGGCGCGTTGGGCCCTCAGCGCCTCGACTTGCCGCTGCGCCAGCTTGAGGGTCGCTTGCGCACTCTCGACTGCGGCCTGCTGCTTATTCAGCTGCGAGGTGTATTGCTGGGCGTTCTGGACGCTGCCCGCGAGTTGTGTCTTCGCCAGATATTGATAGCGCGCCGCCTGCTGCTGTGCGAACACCAGCGACGCCTGCTGCTGGCTCAGCTGCGCCTGGTCCGCGTCGATCTGGGCCTGCTGCACGGTCAATTGCGCATCAACGTTTTCGATGTTGGCCTGCGCAGCGGCCACCTGCGCTACAGCCTGGGCAAGTGCCGCGCGATAAGTACGATCGTCGATGCGAGCGATCACATCACCAGCGTTGACATGCTCATTGTCAGTAACCGGGACCGCCGTGATGTAACCCGACACTTCGGGGGCGATGGCGAATTGGCGCGACGCTATATAGGCGTCGTCGGTGGTCTCGAAATGAAGAGAATCGTCCCAATCAAGATAGCCGGCCGCAGTTAACAGCAGCAGGCTCGCGGATGCGAGCGCGAAGACCACCGGATGCCCGATGAAGCCAGCCCTTATCTGGCTGACCGATCGGCAGAGCGCTGGGTTGCGGCATCGGAATTCTGCCGGGCTGCCGCCGGCGATCCTCTGGCGCCACAAAGTCAGGCGACCCAACGCGATCCGCCGTCGGCTCCAATTGCGCGGTTTCGGCCGCGCTCAGAACGTCCACTCTCCGATCTTCCTGGTCAGCATGGTCCTCTCCCTTGCGATCTGCTTTCGCGGACCGAAACCAGCAGCGATCGAGGGCACAATTGCCTATTTGACGAACACGCTGTCCGCTGATGCCAACAATAGGAGGGCCGGATGGACCGTTTCGCCAGCATCACGGCTTTCGTGCGGGTTGCCGAGAGCGGCGGCTTCTCGGCTGCGGGCCGGCGCCTGAACCTGTCGAAGGCGACGGTCAGCGACCAGGTTCAGGCGCTGGAAAACGCGCTCGGCGTGCGCCTCTTAAACCGCACGACCCGGCGGGTCAGCCTGACCGAGATCGGCCGTAACTATTACGACCGCTGCGTGCAGATCCTGCATGATCTGGAGGAAGCCGACGAGACGGCCGGCGCGCAACAGGCAACCCCGCGCGGCCAGCTGCGCGTCTATTGCCAGCTGGGCATCGTGCGGTTCGTCACGCCTGTCGTCACCGACTTTCTCGCCCGGTACCCGGAAGCGTCAGTCGATCTGCGCACCGGCCCGTACAATGATCGACCTGGTGCAAGAGGCGTTTGACCTGGGGATCAGTCCGTTCCCGCCGCCCGACGCCACCCTCGTCAGACGGCGCCTGGGTACGTTGAGCCTCATGGTGTGCGGCGCCCCGGCCTACCTCGAAAAACATCCGGCGCCGCACTCCCCGGCCGACCTGGCCGGGCACAACTGCCTGCGCTACCCCCACGTACCGTCTCCGGACGAGTGGGATTTTGTGGATGCGCGGGGCAACCCGGTGGTGGCGCGCATATCGGGAAGGCTGATCAGCAGCCATCTACGAAACCACGCGCGACGCTGCCGTGGCCGGCATCGGCCTACTACTGACGGCGCCGTTCCTGGTTGCTGACCTGATAGCCTCGGGAGCGCTGGTGCCGCTGCTGCCCGACTACGAGGCGCAGGAGGTGGAGATCAATGCGCTCTATCCCCATCGCCGGCATCTGAGCGCCAAGGTGCGCGCGTTCATCGACATGCTGGTCACCTGAATCGTCGAACACCAGCACGGGGCCCAGACCAGGGGGAGAGACGAAGGTCTTGACTTCGAATGCGGCGACTTGCTGGAAGCTAACCGCGGCTTTCCAGTGCGGTTCAGCATTTCGGTACCGCCGAGCGCCAGCCTCGATCGTCATTTCCCGCGCCCGCCATAGGCGCCCGCGCATCCCGCGGCTACGGCCCTGGTCTCCTCCCGGTAGAGGCTCAAGGCCTTCATCACCGGCGCGTCGCTGAAGCTGAACAGGAAGGCCGGGCGGTCGCCGGTGTTGACGTGCTCGCAGAAGGTCCAGGTCGGCACCGTGAACACGTCCTTCTCTTCCCAGTCGAGCCGCTGGCCGCCCACCATCGAGTAGCCGGCACCCTCGACCACGTGATAGTTCGTGCAGCACACACGGCGGCGCGCCCGCGTCTTCTCGCCGGGGCGCAGCAATTGCATGTGGCAGGCGATCGTCGGCATCACCGGGCCGCCGGTGACCCGGTTCTGGTATTCGAGGATGATCCCCTCGCCGGCGTCGCCGGTATCGGCGGCGAGCCAGCCGCTGCAGGGCGGCCCGCATCTCCGACATCGGGTAGTGCCACTGCGAGGCGTTGACGGCGGCACCAACGTCTTGCCTCTCCTGGTGGTACTCCTCATAGAACCCGGCCTCGAGCATCCGCACCAGCGGGGTGTCGAGGCCGTCCAGCCAGATCATCGGCGCATCGGTGTCGTTGGCGTGGTCGTGCCATGACCAGTTGGGGGTGAGGACGAGATCGCCCGGGTACATGGGGACGCGTTCACCATTCACGACCGTGTAGCCGCCCCGCCCTCGATGATCAGGCGAAGCGCCGCCGCGGAATGGCGATGGGCCCGGGCAATCTCGCCCGGCATCACGATCTGGATGTTGGCGACCAGCGTGTTGCTGGCGGAGCCCCGGATAGCTCGGGGTTGGTCAGGCGCAGCACCCGGCGTTCGGCCTGCTCGGTGCCGACCAGTTCGGCCGCCCGCATCGCCTGCGGCCGCAGATCGCGCCAATGCCACAGGTAGGGCACCGCCTTGCTTTGCGGCTCGATGCTGATGCCGCCGCCGATCCAGGCCGGCGTCACGTGCTGCGCGCGCAATTGCGCGTAGTAGTCCTGCAGCTCTTCTTGCGAAGATTGGATATCCGAAAGCTCCAGCATTGGAGATCCTCCTTGTCGTTTAAGCTACCGCCGCGCGCACCGCTGCCAGCCGCTCCAGCGAGCCCAGAACTTTCGGCTGATCGTTGGTCAGATGGCGCACGAGGATGTCCGTGTACCCCATTTCTTCGAACGTCCGAAACTGTTCCGCGACTTCATCGACCGATCCCGTGATCAGGGCTTCTGCCGGGATCCCGCGATAGCCATGGCTCCGCGCGAGCTGCAGCACCGCTTGTGCCTCACCCGACGACTCGCCGACGTAAATGTCGCGCCGCAGGACAATGGCGCCTGGCTGCCTGCCGTAAGCGGTGCAGCGCTCACGGTAGATATCGGCCTGCGCACGCGCCTCCTCGAGGGTGAGGCCGGGGCCGGCGATCCAGCCCTCCGCGAGCCGTGCCGCGCGTTCGATGGCTGGCGCCGCGCTGGCGCCGATCCAGACTTCGACGGGATCTGCCGGGCGCAGTGCCAGGCTCGCTTCTGCGACCCGGAAACGTCGGGAGGAACTCACCGTCTCACCCGCCAGTAGGCGCCGGACAATGTCGAGCGCTTCCTCGAAAGCCGAAGGACGCGTCCTGATATTGGCCCCCATGGCGGCGAACCGACCCTCCCCCCAGCCGAGCCCGCATTGCATGATGAAGGGGCCTCGAGCAATGGCGGCGAGCGTCCCGATCTGCTCGGCCACCAGCACCGGGTGCCACAAGGGGAGCAGGAACAGGCACCCGGCCGGGGCCTTGCCCCACTCCGCGAGCAGCCGCCCGAGCATCGGTGTGTTCTGATAATAGGGCGTAGGCGACACGTGCTGATCGCCGACAAACAGGGAGTTCGAGCGCCGCACGGCGTGCCGCTGCGGCTCGCTCGATCATCCAGCGCGCTCCTTGGCGCGGATCTTTCACGTCAGGGTGATTGCTCGTGAGCGAGATCCCAACTCTCATTCTGTCATCCTTGTGGTTACCGCGTTCCGACAGGCGGCGTCACCGCTACTTCAGCTGGTCCTTGATCTTGTCCAGGCCGGCGCGGGCGCAGGCGTCGTCGAGATCGCCGCCCGGGGCCCCGGCAGCGCCAATCGCTCCAACCACCTCGTCACCCACCTTGATGGCGATGCCTCCGCCGAGCAACAGCAGATGCGGCAATTTGAACAGGTTCACCAACACCGGCACGGTCTTCGTCCGTTCAACGAGTGCCGTCGTGTCGGTCTTGAACGACGCGGCCGTGTAAGCCTTGGCAAACGCGCTGTCGAGCGTATGGGCACCGGCGCGATCGCCGCGCAGCGCGGCCTGCTGCACCCCGTCGGCATCGACCAGCGCGGCGGTCTCGGCATAGCCCTGGCTGGCGCATTTCGCGACAACCGCCGCGACCGCTTGGTTTGCGAGATCGGCGGAGATGCGGTTCGTCTGGAGGAGGCCCTGCGCGTGGGCTTGGCTCATGAGAAAACCGGCGCAGATCACGGATAGGAGGGTCGGCTTCATTTAGCGGGTGACCTTTCTTAAGCCAAGATACGCCACATTCCGGGTGGGTTATGAAGGGGTCCCTCCGACTGGCGTGGACAACGCCAAATCGTTTTCTGCTAACCGACGTAATAGGTCAACCGGCCGGAGTGTAGCCGCGGCGCTTTCTGAAAGGGCGGCTTTGGCGCATTCCTGTCGTTCCGACGTAGCCGCGTGGCCGCGTCTGCCGCACATGATAGCTGAGTCGCGTGTGCTATCGTCGTTCTGAAGGGCGAGGTGATCACCTATGCTTCGAAAAGACCCGACGAACGGGGATGTGGCGCAGTATGCTGGGCGCGTCACTGCCGACCTTCGGAGCCACTGAGAGCATGACGAAGTTCGCGCATACGACGCCACCCCCGGACGCGGCGGCGCGGCGCAAGGCACCGCCGGTGCTGACATATTCGGTCGAGCAATTGCCATTGTTCGACGCCGCATTTTACAACGGGGCACGGGCTGAGCTGTCCAAAGTTGCCGAGCTCACGGTGCCGCCGCGGGAAACCAAGGCATTCGAGGTGTCGGCGGGGCACTTCTTCCGCATTGTAAGCGTCGGGGGCCCGCAAGTCGGGGACCTCAACCTCTGGAACGCGCATGACCTGTCTGAGCGCTTCTACAGTGGCAAGACGCGGGCTCTGCACGCGACACATCTGAGCACTGCTGACCGGCTCTGGAGCTCGTTCCCGAAGCTGCGTCCGATGGCCACCATCACCCATGACACTCTCGACTGGTATGGGTGGGACGAAGATGGCGCCGGGGTGCATGATGTCATCGGTACACGATGCGACCCCTACACAAACCTGCTATTGAATGGGACGGAATACCACCACTGCTGTCACTCGAATTTGACGCGGGCTTTCGCAGCGCAGCGGAATCTGCGGCTCGAAGAAGCTGAGGCTCTCGTTCACGACGTGATGAACGTATTCATATGCACTGGTTTTACGCGCGACACGCATCAGTACTTCATGAAAGCGAGCCCCGTCCGGCCCGGCGATTTCATTGAATTTTTTGCCGAGATTGATCTGTTGGTTGCGCTCTCTGCCTGTCCCGGCGGCGACTGCGGCGCCAGTCACTCCGACGACAGTGCCAAATGCTATCCGCTCAAAGTCGAGGTCCATCGGCCTTGCGAGAGCGCGTTGACTGGCTGGCGGCCACCACAGCCCAACAAGTATTCTCGCTCGCATGGAGCCCGGTGAAGCGGCGACGCCGACTAACCAGCGGATAGTTCGAACTTAATGAGGGGTCCGGTTCGGGTCAAACAGAGGCCTATCTTACCTCTGAGCCGTGGTCAGTAGGTGAATGGATAGCAGACCCTGATCCAAATGCTTCCCCGGACGGCCCTGCGCAATGCGGGAGAAGGGCTTTCAGGTTGTAGGCGTTGAGTGCAGCGAAGCGGGTGAGGGCGGCTCAGTAGGTGGAAATCTCGATCGAGTTTTGGTCTGGGTCGTCGATATAGATCGATTGGATCGTGCCGATCGCGCCGGCGCGCGGGCCTTGCATCCGGACCGCCACGCCGCACGTTTCGAGATGGGCCGCGACCTGGCTCATCGGCGCCTCGGTGATAAAGCAGATATGGGCCGGCAGCCGTTTTTCGCCATTCGTCGCCATCGCACCCCCAGTGGCATCGAGGCCCTTGGCGGCATCGAGGCCCTTGGCGGCATCGAGATGGATCTTCTGCTGGCCGAAATAGAGCGCGGCGCGGCCTTCGCCCATGCTCTCGGCCTTCATGCCGAGCACGCGCTGGTAAAACTCCATGCTGCGGTCGATATCGGCGACGGTCAGGTTCAGATGGTCTATGCGCTCGATCTTCATGGGCCGGCCTCGTCGGTTGGAGGAGATCCGGAGCTTGGCACGGAACGCAGGCGTCTGGCCAGCGGGGCCGAAATTATGCAAGATTCCCGCATGCTGTCCGAGGCCCAAGCCCGCTTTCTGGCCAGTTGCCGGGTCGGTCATCTCGCGACCGCCGATGGGCGGGGAACGCCGCATCTCATCCCGGTTTGCTTTGTCTTCAGCGAGGGCGCGCTCTACATCACGATCGATCAAAAGCCGAAGGGTGAAGTCAGGGCACTGAAGCGGCTGCGGAATATCATCGAGAATCCGGCCGCCGCTTTTGTCGCCGACCGCTGGGACGAGGATTGGACGCGGCTCGGCTGGGTCATGCTGCGCGGCCCGGCCGAGATCCTCGCCGACGGCGCCGAGCATGACCAGGCGCAGGCGCTGCTCCGGTCGCGCTATCGCCAGTATCAGGAGATGGAGCTCGCCGGCCTCCCGGTCATCGTCATTCGCATAGAGCGCGTGACGAGTTGGGGAAACCTCTTCGTCGAGTAAACGCCGTGCTTGCTTGATCGATATAAAATCGCCGTAATCGCTGCAGATTTGGCGCAGGTGCAGCGGCAGGCACTTCCGAACTCTACTCATGGTTGTAGTCCTGCAAACGGGTCGAGGCGATGCTGGCCGCAGGTGAGGGATAGCGGGTAAGCTTGCACCATTCACCGATACGGGAGAGGGATGATGGATTTTGGTGCAGCGATGTTTTTCACCGATTACTCGATGACCGCGGCCGAGCTCGGCCAAGCCCTGGAGGGGCGCGGTTTCGAGTCGGTCTGGGCGCCCGAGCATTCGCACATTCCGAGCACGCGCAAGACACCGCCGGCCGGCGGCGGCGAGCTCGGCAAGCAGTACTATGACGTGATGGACCCGTTCGTCACATTGACGGCAGCCGCGATGGCGACGAAGACCCTGAAGGTCGGAACCGGAGTGTGCCTTGTCATTCAGCGCGACACGATCCAGACCGCGAAGCTCGTGGCCTCGATCGACCATGTCTCGGGCGGCCGGTTTCTGTTCGGCATCGGCGGCGGGTGGAACCAGGACGAGATCGAGAGCCACGGCACCGTCTTCACCACCCGCTTCAAGAAAATGCGCGAGCAGATCGAGGCGATGAAGGAGATCTGGGCCAAATCCGAGCCCGAATATCACGGCGAGATCGTCGAAGTCCCGAAGATGCGGACCTGGCCGAAGCCGGTGCAAAAACCGCACCCGCCGGTCATTATCGGCGGCGCCTTCCCGCACAGCGCGCGCCGAGCGATCCGCTACGGCGACGGCTGGATCCCCAATGCGAGCCGGGCGCACTATGCCGACGTGACCGAGTTTTTGCCGGAGTTCCGGGAGATGGCGGCCGCGGGCGGGCGCGACCCGGCGTCGATTTCAGTAACGATATGGGGGGTCCCGGAGAATTTGGATCGCCTGAAGCGCTATCGCGATCAGGGGATCTCGCGCGCGGTGGTCAGCCTGCCTTCGGCCAACCGCGACGAGACCCTCCCCGTGCTCGACCGCTGGGCGGAGCTGATACGCCAAACGGTGCACTGAGACGGGGAACAAATGACCGCTGACCCTCGCACAGGCCTCGATCATCGTCGACAAGGCGCTGGAGAAGGCACGCGTACTTAGGTTTAAACCGCTGACCGTAGCGGTGTTCGCTAAAGAGCGAGGACGGGTCGAGCCTATTGCGGCCGGAGATCGCCGGCGGCAAGGCCTGGGGCGCGTTGCGGATGGGGTTTGGCGGGCGTGAATTCGCCCGCCGCGCCGGCGGCAACCCCACCTTCATTCAGGGCGCTGAGTGTCGCCCCGGGGCGGGCGCATGGTGCCGGTGCCGGGCGGCGTGCCGATCCGCGACAAAGCCGGGGAGATTATCGGCGCTGTCGGGATCAGCGGCGACACTTCGGACAATGACGAGACCTGCGCGATCTACGGCATCAAATGTGCCGGCCTCGTTCCAGATACCAGCGATCCCGCGTAGATCGTATTATCGTCCGGGGGACACGCGCTGATAGACGCCGGGTGACCCCTCGTCGTGCCGCAGATGAGGGTGTACCCGCCTCGTCCACGGGTTGCTGAGGCGGGCGCGGCTCCAGGTGTCGCTCTCCGACACGCGGGCGTGCTCGAATTCATAGACGGTCAGATATTTGGGTTGGCCCTCGACCGCGACAAACCGCCGGGCGCCGAGACATCCCGGCACCGCCAGATAACCGGGGATGTAAGCCGTGTTGTACCAGGCGTTGAATTCTTCTTCGATGGCGGACGACACGTCGATCCGCCCCATCTGCAGGAAAGGCGCCATCTCGACGGTCTGCTCGATCGGGTCGGTGTGCACCGGAAATATCTGCCGGTAGAGGTTGCGCAGAAAATTGCGCCCGATCCGGCTCGTGCCGACCCTGTTCCGCTGCGGCGAAGGCTGGTATTTGACCGTGTCGAGATAGGCCGTGCTGCGCAGCACGTTGTGGTCCTCGAGCTCGTACATGGCGAGGTATTTCGGGCCGCCCTTGACTGCGACGTAGCGCCCCGCACTGAGAAATCCCGGCACCTCGAGCAGGCGCGGCAGGTGCTCCTTGTCGTACCAACGGTTGAATTCCGCCTCGAACTCCGGGTCGATGTCGGTCCACACCATCAGCAGTCCGGTCCCGCGCGTCTTCGCCATTGCCCGTCTCCTTCGACTGGCCGCAGCCCGGTTCAGGCAGTCGGCAGCGAGTGAAATCCTATCACGGGCGGGACGCGCAACAACCCATGTTGCGGCTGCTGAGCCAAAGTTTATCAGCGACGTCGATCAGGGCGAGGCCGGTTTCGTGACTTGGCTGGGGGTCGGCGACGCCGTACCGGCGCGCGGCCCAACGGAGGTCCGGGAAATCGTCGAGATCGCCTGCGGTTCGTCGATCCGCAATACGATGCTCTCGGTCGGATAGAGTTGGTAGTGCATTCCGTCCTGTCCGATGCCGCGGGCATAGAGGTGACGCGGATGCTGGATCTCCGAGACGTCAGTGCCCGGATGGAGCCGGAAGAGCGGCCTTCATGCGTCAAGGACCGGGAAGCTGGAAATCCAATTGGGTACGGTAGACGAACTCTTCCTCGCGATTGGCAACCTCCTCAGCGGCGTCGTGCGCCGGGGTCAAATCGAGCGGTTGACCATTTTTTCGAGGCCCCGGCCAATCCGCCGCAGGCTGAGCCGAAAGGCTCGCCCCAGGATCGGTACCGAAATGGCGCGCCTCAACACCACGCCGGCTTCGTCAACCGATGGTTGGCGGCAATAATCGTCGTTACCGGCCTCGATCGAGGTGAGGCGGGCGCCAAAGGCCCCTGCAGTTCGAGAAATCGCCGGCCGGTGAGCGGTCGCGCGCGGCCTCAGCCGCGGCTTTGTCGATCCCTCGCCAGATCGCGTTCGGCAGATACGACTGTTCGAGAGCCCTCGGTAAATTGCCCAAGGCGATGACGGCCCCCTGCACCAGTTCCCCGACTCAAGAAGGCCCATGGGCCGGGCAGAGTGAGTGATCCGCCCGGTCCACGCCAAAACGCTACTGTTTAGCGACCAGTGGACGTACCGTTGTGAAGATTGCCACCCTGCACTGGCGACGTCGAGGTACCGGCACCGGTATTCTTATTCTCGAGGTTATAAGTTGCCGTCTGCTGCAACTGCTCTTTTGTGCGGTCGAGCGTCAGCCGGTTGTTGTCGGTCTTGATGTCACTGGGCAGGACCGCGACGTCCTTGCCTCCGATTCCGAGGAAGGAGCCGACATCGATGACGACCGCGTCGACTTTACCATCCTTGTTGAGGACCACATCGGAAACGCTGCCGATCTTGCGGTTTTGCACGTCGTAGACCGCACTGCCGATCATTTTGCTGGCGCGGATCTCGTCCGTTTGGATGCTGCGTGGTAGCGCCTCGTTCGCCGCCAGAACTCGCGTGTTATGGGTTGTGGCAGTTTGCGCGTATGCTGCGGGGGCCGCGGCGGCCAATGCCAGCGCGACGGCTGCTGTTAAATGGATTTTCGACACGGCATTACTCCTCTACCCGTTGATTGATGTTGTGCCAACAACCCCTGTTACACGACGGTTCCCCGGGGTCACCGGCCGGGCCGGTTTTTTCACTGCTAATTCCGGAACTAACGAATACCGGACAACGATTTCTGAAAAAGATCTAACAGAGCGAGGTCGGGGCAATGGCCAGTCACCAATCGAAGGCGCAAAAGGAAACCGTCGAGCGCGTCATGCACGAGTTCAAGCATGGAGAGCTCAAAACCACCCGCGGAAAAAAAGTCAAGAACCCGAAACAGGCCGTCGCGATCGGACTGCACGAGGCGGGTGCCTCCAAATACGAGAGCAAGGAGAAGAACCGAGAAAATCTGAAACGCACGAAAGCGCGCGAGCGGCGTGGGGCGACCCAGAATGACCGCAGCGAGCGCGGGAACGAGCGGGAACCTACGCGAGCCCAGCTCTATGAAGAGGCAAAGCGTCGCGAGGTTCCCGGGCGCTCCAAGATGAATAAGCAAGAGCTGCAACACGCTCTGCGCTAATAAGTTCGAGTACGGAATAGTTTGAGCTGGCGGAGCGTTTCGCGGCGCCCAGTGTTGTATAGCGCGACGGTATCATGCGCGTTGGAGGAGAGGATGGACGAGCAGCGAATCCAGGACCACGTTTCCGAGACGACAGAGAAAGTCGGCACAATGGCCAGCGATGCCGCGAAGCAGGCGGGCGCGAGCATCCAAGGCAAGCTCGACCAGGGCAAAGCGATGATCCAAGAGGCCCAGTCGAGCGCCGCCACGTTGGCGCGCCAGGCTTCCGAGGCCGGCAGACAAGCGATGGGTCAAGCCGGGGAGTTGGTGCAAGGTGCCGCGCGCGAAGCCGGCAACCAGGCGACGCAAGCGGCGACAAGCCTCTATCGACAGGGCTCCCGGGCCGGCGATTTCATAAGCCGATATGCGGCGGAGCAACCGGTCACAGCTTTGCTCGTCGCCGGCGCAATCGGTTACGGCCTTGCGTATCTGATCCACCGCCGCTGAACTGCGCTGCCCGCCGGTTTCGAGTGACTCCCCGGCGGGAGTGCGAGCGGGTTCCGATATCGAGTATTGGGCGGCGGCTGAATGAGATTGCGGGTTGGAGTATCGCATCGCCGCGGTAATCCGGTCCCAGGGGACGGAAATGCCCGATCCAGCAGCTGAGTTAGACGGCCGCATCCGCCCCGAACTTCCGCCGGGCGTCTTCGGGATGATGGCCGTTCTGGTCACGGCTACGGTCATCGCCATTCTTTATTTTGCCCGCGAAGTTTTTGTGCCGATTACGCTGGCAGTTCTGCTGAGCTTTCTGCTGGCGCCGGCAGTGCGCTGGCTCCGCCGGTTGCGGGTGGGCCGAATTACCGCGGTCGCCCTTACAGTGACGGTCGCCTTCATGGCAATCGCCGGGTTCGCGGCGGTTATCGTCGGGGAAGTATCGTCATTGGCACAGCAGCTCCCGGAATATCAATACAACCTCGACACAAAAATCCGTTCGTTTCCCGGAATGGTCCCCGGCGGTGGGATTTTCCGGCGGGCGACTAAGATGCTGCGAGAGCTCGGTAAGGAGCTTTCGAGGGCGGAAACTCAGGGTGCGGCAGAGAGCGCCCCTTCCGCTGCCGGTGCTTCCGGACCTCCGCCGGCCAAACCGATACCTGTCCAAGTAATGGATCCCGAACCCGGACCGCTGCAGATCGTCCAAAGCATCATCGGGCCGCTGCTCCAACCAATGGCAGCGGGCGGATTGGTCATTGTTTTCGTCATCATGATCCTGCTCGAGCGGGAGGATCTTCGCGATCGGCTGCTGCGGCTCGCCGGAAGGCGTGACCTGCACCGCACCACCGAAGCGATGAACGATGCGGCTCAACGGATCAGCCGCTACCTGTTGTCTCAGCTCGTCGTAAACATCAGTTGCGGGTTGCCGATCGGGTTGGGGCTGACACTGATCGGCATCCCGAACGCGGCGCTGTGGGGCATTCTGGTGGTGCTGCTGCGGTTCATCCCATATCTGGGGATTGTCATCGCCGGGGCGTTCCCGCTGGCCCTGGCTATCGCCGTTGCTCCTGACTGGATCCTGTTTGTTTGGACTGCCCTGCTGTTTGTGGGCATCGAGCTCGTGATCGCGAACCTCGTGGAACCGCTGGTCTATGGCGGCTCAACCGGTCTCTCTTCGGTGGCGCTGATTGCCGCCGCTACGTTCTGGACTTGGCTCTGGGGACCGATCGGGTTACTGCTTTCGACGCCGATGACGGTTTGTCTGGTGGTCCTCGGCCGACACGTGCCGCAACTCCAATTCCTCAATGTGATGCTCGGCAACGAACCGGTCCTGACACCGGTGGAGACGTTTTACCAGCGCATTCTGGCGAACGATCCCGAGGAAGCGACGGAGCAAGCCGAAGAGTTTGCGAAGAACAGCTCGCTGACTCAATTTTTCGACGAGGTTGCGATACCCGCTTTGGCGAGAGCACAGGCCGATAGCGACCGCGGGGTACTGTCCTTTGAAGACCGTGCCACCTTCCAGCGCGCTGTTGCATCCATGGTCGACGACCTGTTGGAAGATGACGATGCCACTACCGCGCCGGAGCGCGCAGCACGCCCGGTACCGGGGGCTTCGGGCCGTATCGTCTGTGTGGCGGGCCGCAACGAACTAGACGAAGCCGCAGCCCTGTTGCTGGTAAACGCGCTGCGTCTGGAGTGCCACATTGACATCGGTGCGCCACTGTCGACGGATGCTCTGTCGGCCAACACAGTCTATTTGCCGCTGTTCAAGGATGCCTCGGTGGTGTGTCTGTCGCTGATCAGCACCAGTTCACCGGCGCGTGCGCGTCTCCTGGTAAGACGCATTCGCCGGCGCGCTCCTCGGGCGCAGTTATTAATCGGGTTTTGGGGATCGCCCACAAGAGAAGTTGCGGCCGAGGAGATAGCGAGCGCGACTTCCGCCCAGGCTGTGGCATTCTCGTTGCGCGACGCCGTCGCTACTATCGACTCCATGCTGGCTGTGGAGAGGGCACCCGTCAGTGTAACCTGACCGGCAATGCAGCAAGGGGCGGCCAACTCGATCCTTTCGGCGAGGGGATGGGCAGGGGTCGCACCTGCCGACCACCCCCGCCGGGCACGGCGTTGCGGACTTATCGCGGAGAAGAACTCGCAATTACCCTGCGTCTGGGTTCAGGGTAGAAATGAACCGGCAAACCGTTCGCGATACCCGGGTTCTGCCAAACATTGCTGCCCGCTCGTTGCGTCGAACATCAAATCGAGGCAGCGACGCTCGATGCCTTCGCTTGTCATTTGCACACCGAGCACCGGATGCTCAAGCAGTTCCTCGAGTGAATACTCCTTCGATCCCCTAGACATAGTGCCCTCTGACCGTCGGCATCGCGTACTCGAACGTTGAAGTGGTCGGCGACCGAAGCATCTTCAATTTTTATTAAACATCAGGGTTGTTGCTGGTGCGTTGCTGCGGTGCGGCTCAGCAACATAGAAGAGGAGCGCTGCCGCAAGTTCCCGCCTTGTTCCAGCCCTCAGGTGAGGACGAAGAGGTGTTTCGCCCGAGGATCGGCGCCGGCACCGGTGAAGTAGAGCAAGCCGAAGCACACAAAGCCAGCGCTGCCGGGGTGGGCGAGTGCCGCCGTCTGCGGCCGAGAGCGGTTGATCGCGACGTTTCGGCGCCGCACGCGGCACTCTCGGCCGGAGGTCGTCGCGGTGTGCCGTTTGCAGAATCGCGTTCATGGCGCTCGACTGACGCGATTTCGCCTCCGAACTCACTCCGCATAGTCCCCCCTCAGTGGCGGCACGCCACCTCTACGTTGGTGGGCCGATGGATTTCGACCTACGGACCGAATTTGCGACGAAGCCCTTGGGCAGCGTGGTCGAGAAATAAGCGGACTTTGGGCGAAAGGTGCCGGCCTTCCGGATGCACGATGTGAATGGGTGCGGGTGGCGGTTCGTATTCGACGAGGACGGTCTGCAATCGCCCGGCCGCCGCATGCGGCTCCGCCTGATAAGACCGGAGGCAGGTAAGCCCCAAATGGTCGAGCGCCGCGTCGACCGCCGCTGCCGTGGTGTTCACCACCAGCCGGGGCGTGACGGGTACGGAAATGACGCCGCTCGGAGCGTGGAACGACCAGCGGTCGGGAATGGGCGTGACGGCTGTGCACGCCACCAAACTGTGGCTGCCGAGATCGCGTGGCATCGCCGGCACGCCATGGCGGGCAAGGTATTGCGGAGCTGCACAAACGATGCGTCGCACCTGTCCCACTCGGATTGCCTGTAGCGAGGAGTCCGGCAGCTGTCCGATCCTGATGCCGAGATCGAGCCCTTCGTCCACCAATGAGACCACCCGGTCGAGCAACAGCAGTCGAACATCGATCTGCGGATAATCGTCGAGAAAGCCTCGCACGAGAGGGAGTACGTGGAGCCGGCCGAACATCACGGGTGCCGTGACATTGATCCAACCCCGCGGCTCAACCCGCTCGGCGAAATTCACCGCCTCGAGTTCGCCATAGCTTGCCAGCAAGCGTCGGCAGCCATCGAGAAAACGCACGCCGGCATCGGTCAGCGCGACTGAGCGAGTTGTTCGATTGAATAGCCGGGTCTGCAGTCGCTCCTCGAGGGTCGCGACGGCCCGCGTCACGGACGCCGGCGATCGGCTCAATTGCCGCGCGGCTTCAGCGAAGCTCTGCCGCTCCGCCACCGCGACGAAGATAATCAACGCATCGAGTCGGTCCTGCATATTGTTCCATGACCTGAAATAGAGAAACGCGTTTCCATTCAATTCAATCGGTTGCCGCGACGCATATTTTCGGCCTGAACATCCCACGCACCAGGAGCCGCGCATGCCGCCGATCATCTACCGTACGGCCGAGGTCGACGAACTCAACATTTTCTACCGCGAAGCTGGCCGGGCCGATGCTCCGACGCTCCTTTTACTGCACGGCTTCCCGAGCGCCGGCCACATGTTCCGTGATCTGATCCCGCTCCTTGCCGAGCGCTTTCACCTCGTGGCGCCGGACCTGCCTGGCTTTGGTCAGTCGGATATGCCGTCCCGCGAGAATTTCAACTATACGTTCGATAATCTGGCGAAGGCGATCAGCCGCTTCACCGAAGTCATCGGCCTTGCGCGTTTCGCGATCTACATCTTCGATTACGGCGCGCCGGTCGGCTTGCGGATTGCAGTGAAGCACCCAGAGCGCATCACCGCCATCATCTCGCAGAACGGCAACGCTTACGAAGAGGGGTTGAGCGAGGGCTGGAACCCGATTCAGGCCTACTGGAGGGAGCCCACTCAGGCGAACCGCGATGTGCT
The DNA here is from genome assembly GCA_963700195.1 of uncultured Alphaproteobacteria bacterium. Taxonomy (GTDB): domain Bacteria; phylum Pseudomonadota; class Alphaproteobacteria; order ATCC43930; family CGMCC-115725; genus AP-15. The sequence continues at coordinate 241,439 of CAVOWQ010000003.1, read as the reverse complement.
ACGCAGCTTCCTGACGCCGGAGACGACGCGGTTCCAATACACGCACGGCGTCGCAGACCCCTCGCTGGTTTCACCCGACGGCAGCTCGCTGGATGATCATTATCTGGCGCGCCCGGGAGCGCACCAGGTGCAGCTCGATCTCTTCCTGCGACTATGCCAGCAATGTCGCTCTCTACCCGGCCTTCCAAGTCTACTTCCGAAATCACCAGCCGCCTTTTCTGGCGGTCTGGGGCAAAAACGACCCATTCTTTCTGCCCGCGGGCGCCGAGGCTTTCAAGCGCGACCTCCCCCACGCTGAGATCCACTTCTTCGACACGGGTCATTTCGCGCTAGAGACACACGCCGCCGAAATCGCTGCGGCGATCCGGAACTTTTCTGTTGGTAGCATCGCGTCCTGACCCAGTGTCTGGCGACGGGACGGCAGCAATCGCGAGCAGCGAACAAGTCGGAGTGTAAGCAGATGGCCGCTCTTCCTCTAATTGTCTTCGACGTCAATGAGACGCTACTCGATCTCACCACCATGGAACCGACGTTTGAGCGTATCTTCCGCGACAAAGGCGCCATGCGGCTTTGGTTCGCTAACCTCATTATGTATTCCGCAGCTCTGACGGTAGCCGGTTGCTATGTGCCTTTCACGGATATCGGTTCGGCTGTGATGAAGATGCTGGCGGACACCCGCGGTATAAGAATCGGGGACGCCGATAAGAAGGAGCTGTTTGAAAAATTCTCGACGATGCCGCCCCACCCGGAGGTGCCTGGAGCCCTTCAGAAGCTCCTCGCGGCAGGCTTCCGGCTATTCACGTTGACGGACAATTTGCCGGAGGTGCAGACGCGTCAGCTCGAAGCACGGCGGGATCGTCGATTTCTTCGAGCGTCGTTTTAGCGCAGACGGCGTCAAGCATCACAAGCCCTCGCGGCAGGCCTATGCCTATGTCGAGAGGGAACTCGGGGTTGACCCGTCTCAGCTCTGTCTTATCGCTTGCCATACATGGGACACCCTTGGCGCCGTCGCTGCGGGCTGGAAGGCTGCCTTGATCAAGCGGGTGGGCAACGACGTCCTGGGAGTGGGCCCGCAGCCGCAGATTGTCGGTGCAGACTTGGACGATGTTGCCGATCAGTTGATCGCGCAGCACGAGGAGAGAGCCAATGTCGCATGAGAATGTGAGCGTTGTCCTGGTGCACGGAGCTTGGGCTGACGGATCGAGCTGGGCCAAAGTCATCGGGCCGCTGGCCGCCCAAGTCGACCGGGTACTCGCGGCTCCGCTGCCCCTGACCTCGTTTGCTGAGGATACAGCGGCCGTCGAGCGCACGCTGGAGCGAGTTTCGGGGCCCGCCGTTCTTGTGGGGCACGCCTACGCCGGAGCCGTGATCGCGGCGACACGGAATGAGAAGGTGAAGGCGCTGGTTTACGTCTCTGGTCTTGCTCCTGATGAAGGCGAGACTGTCGCCGATGTCTTCTATCGTACCGAGCCTCATCCGCTGGCTCCAAAGTTGGCGCCGGACAATCATGGGCTGATCTATCTGCCGGACGAGGCATTCGCCGCGGCGTTCGCACAGAATGCCTCGGCTGATGAATTGGCGCTGCTCTGCGCGGTTCAGCGGCCGATCTCGCCTGCGTGCATCACGGTGCCTGTGAACCGTCCACTTTGGAAAGACCGCCCGACCTGGTTTCTGATCGCGGAGCAGGACCGCATGATCGTCCCTGACACTCAACGGTTTATGGCGGATCGGATGCGCGCCCGGGTGCGTTCGCATCCGGTAGATCACACGCCAATCGTTACCGCGCCGGGCCTCGTCGTCGACATCATACGTGAGGCCATTGGGGAAGCGATCAGCGGGTGATCGCCCTCGTTTTGTAGGCGTCAGAAATGGCCAATCTTAGCCGATTACTACGGAAGAGGCGAATATGATCTCCGCGGCATTTCCGTACCAAAAACAGCGGCGGCGGGTCCTCGGCCGCGAGATGGCGTACGTAGAGGTGGGACAGGGCGACCCCATCGTGCTGTTGCACGGCAATCCCACCTCGTCGTACCTCTGGCGCAATGTGCTACCGCATCTGCAGCCGCTAGGCCGCTGCATCGCCCCCGACCTGATCGGCATGGGCGACTCCGACAAGCTGCCGGACAGTGGCCCCCGCTCGTATCGCTTCGTCGAGCACCGCCGCTATCTCGACGCCCTGTTCGAGGCCCTGGATGTGCGCGAGCGGGTCACTTTCGTCATCCATGACTGGGGTTCGGCCCTCGGTTTCGACTGGGCCAACCGCCACCGCGAGGCCGTGAAGGGTATCGCGTTCATGGAGGCGATCGTGGCGCCGCAGGGCCGGGACCACTGGGACAAGATGGGAATGCGTCCGGCTTTGGAAGCGGTGCGTTCGGAGGCCGGCGAGACGATGGTTCTGCAGAACAACTATTTCATTGAAGAGATCCTGCCGAACGCCATCCTGCGTAAGCTCTCCGACGAGGAGATGGCGGAGTATCGACGGCCGTTCGCCGAGCCCGGCGAGGCGCGACGGCCGACGCTGACCTGGCCCCGGCAAATACCCATCGAGGGCGAGCCCGCCGATGTGCATGCGATCGCGACTGAATACGCGGATTGGCTGGGGACGAGCAATGTGCCCAAACTGTTCCTGAAGGCTGAGCCAGGTGCGATCCTCACCAGTGACAGGCTGGTCAACCTCGTCCGCGCCTGGCCAGCGCTGACCGAGAAGACGGTGGCGGGAATCCATTTCGTTCAGGAAGATTTCCCAGACGAGATCGGGCGCGCCGTCGCCGAATGGATGGGGATGTTGGGCTGACGGGGGCGATGCAACCAGCTGGCGTAGGGCAGATGTAATCCGCCGTGACGTCGGCGCAAATGGCGGCGACCGACATGGTAAGGGCTCGCACCGTGAATGGTCGATGGGCGGCAGCTATGTCGGTCTCGAAATGGCTCGGGCGACGGGCGGATTACCCCGCGAAATTGGCCGGCGTAGCTGATCCTCGACGAAGGCGGCGAAGGCACGCGCTTTCGCGCTGGCGCGGTGGCCCGTCGGGAATGCCGCCCATAAATCCAGCGGCGGCAGGATCCAGGCCGGCAATACTGGCTTGACCCTGCCGCTGTCGAGATCAGGCTGGAACATCCATTCGGAGGCAACACACAACCCGAGGCCGGCAAAGACCGCCTCGCGCAGGCCCTCCGCTGCCGTGGTCCGCACGCTGCCTTTCAGTGTGACGGTTTCTTCTGCAGCCGAGGCGCTCTTCGCGAGGTGAGCGATGGTCTTGGAGACAGCGGGCTGTCCGACGCGAAGCAGTCTTGCGGCCTTAGAAAACGAGCCGGTTTCGACGACGCGGACGAATACCTCCATCGCAGTCAACCTATCCATGGTCATTCCTCCAAGGGATAGAAGCTATCGCTCGGAGTGGCCTCCGCGATCCCCAAGGATTAACGATTTGAACGGCAGGTAAGGGTCCGATACCGCCCGCAGCACGATAGGCCTGTCAGCGTGCACGCTCGACGCAGGAGATAGGCAGCGCCGCGCTCCTGGACCGGCCGAACAACGTAAGCGCTCTGTGAGGAGCGCTGCTGCGGCGCGGCGTCCGCCGGCATCGGAGCCAGCGAATAGATAATTTTTCCGGCGTTACGAGCCGTCAACGCTGCCGCGACGATGCGCTGGCGTCTTTCAACCAGCAGACAGCAGCGCAGCAAGGTTCGAGTGCATTACCCCCTCTCGGTGTCCACGTGACGATGGGCTCTGGCGCCGTGCAGAAAGATGGCAAATCACCGGACGAATATCGAGCGCGGACTGATCGCCCCAAACGAGATCGTCGTTCGAGCGCCCGCCTCTTAGAGCTCAAGCCAAAAGCTCCCATAGTTGCGACTGCGAGCTGCACCGCTATATGGACTGAACGCTCCCGGCTCCGCTCATAAGAGCGCGGGTAAGCAAGTGGAAAGCGTGAAACTGTAACGTCGTCATGCTCGCGGTGCGGAGAGCTATAGGATGGGCTTCCAGACATTGACGCTGAAGAGCATTCGGGCGCGCCCGGTCGCGCTCAAGCTCAAGCGACCAGTCGTGGCGCGCATTGCGACGTTCGCCGAGTGGCCCTTGATTTTGATCGATCTCTATACGGAAGAGGGCGTAATCGGACACAGCTACCTCGAGCCCTACATCCGCAGATCGATGCGCTACCTCATTCCTGTGCTCCATGATCTCGGTGAGATGCTGAAAGGCCGCCGGCTCGCTCCGATTGAGTTTTACGATGCGGCCCGCAAATCGATGCATTTCGTGGGCTATGAGGGCTTGTCGATGATCGCTGTAGCCGGCGTGGACATGGCGGCCTGGGATGCACTGGCGAGGGCGGCTGGCGTGCCGCTCTGCGTGCTGCTCGGGGGCAGCATCGGCGCTGTCCCGGCGTACAACAGCAACGGCCTCTGGCTGAGGTCCGCCGCCGAAGTTGGGAGCGAGGCCGTCGAGTTACGCGAGGAGGGCGGCTTTAAGGGTCTGAAGCTGCGGCTTGGCCGCGAGCGTGTCGCCGACGATCTCGCGACAATCGTGGCGGTCCGAGAAGCGGTCGGGACCGACATGATCCTGATGGTTGATTTCAACCAGGGACTTCAGTTCGGGGAGGCGCTGGAGCGGTGCCACGCGATTGATGATCTCGGTCTCGCGTGGATCGAGGAGCCCATTGTCTACGACAACCTTGAAGGCTACGCGCGACTGACCGCCGACCTAAAAACGCCTCTCCAGATCGGCGAGAATTTCTACGGGCCGCGCGCGCTCTATACCGCCTTGCTGATGAAGGCCTGCGACTATGTCATGCCAGATTTCATGCGAATTGGCGGCGTGACCGGGTGGCAACGAGCGGCTGCCATCGCTGCGGCGGCGGGCATTCCTATTTCTACCCATCTCTATCCCGAGGTGGCCGCTCACGTCATGCGGGTCACCGAAACGGCGCACTGGCTCGAGTGGCAAGATTGGGCGAACCCTATTTTGCAGCAGCCCTACGAGGTGAAGGACGGCAAGCTGCATATTCCGGACGTGCCGGGCGTCGGGCTGGAGTGGGATGAGAAGACAGTCGCCGCTCACTTGGCTGACAGCTTTTGAACCGTTGAACTCCTTGGCCTCCTACGGTGCCATTGCTACCAAGCTGTGTGGCTCGACGAGCTGAGAGGAGTTCTCGCCCGCAAAAGCGAAATCTTTGCGCATTTCGGGCGCCGTTTGAAGCGTTGTCCTTACACTGGCGGGTTAATCTAGGGTTCAAACCGACATCCTCCGCCTGCTTGCCGCGCACCGCGACCCGGAAAGCTATGTCGCTGGGGCCGCGCCACTGAACCGCGCCGCCCATCTCCGGCGACATTGCGGATATTGCGATTATTTTTGCCAAACAAAATCGTAATTACAGGAATTACTGGTTTGGCGTGCGCGTACCGTGCCGGCGCCGTCTATCTGGCCGTTGACCCTTATCTCGATTGGTTGGGATTGGCCGGGCCCGGAAGCCCGCATCGCCAGCTCGCCCTGCGGCCCGACCGTTCCTCGGAGCCGGTAGCCGGTGGCGCTCTTATACCGCGCCTGACCCTGCTTGACGGTGAGCGGACCCGGTCTGCGGTCCGGACATTGGCCCACCTGCGCTTTCCTCGTCATGAACGTTTGATTGACCCTCGCCGAAGAGACAAGGCGGTACATCCCGTCAAATGCTGCTCCGGCGGTCGGAGGCGGTGGAGTTTGCGCATCCGCGGCGGCCAGCGAGGCGAAGAGCCCGATCACCGAAACTAACCCAATGGGCCTCCGCATTAGTGAGCCCTCAAATCGCGTTGTTCTTGACGCATAAATACTGCCCTCACCCACCAAGCCCTTCGGGCTTGGTCCCCCTCTCCCGCGGTGCGGGAGAGGGGCCTTCGGTGTGCGCGTGTCTCGTAGCCCCTCTCCCGCATTGCGGGAGAGGGTGGCGACCCCCGGATCGCAGTCCGGGGGGAGACGGGTGAGGGGCTATTCCGCGGCGGCGCGGACCGGCGCTTTGCCGAGCACTTCGGCGGCGGCGGCGGCGACCGGGGTGCCTTCGAAGAAGTCGGGGTTTTGCGTGCCGAAGAGGCGCACGGCGTTGGCGAAGGTGAAGTCGCGGAAGTCGTCTCGGGTGATCAGCTCGTCCTCGACCAATTCCCACGCTTCCGGCAGGACCATGCGCATGTCGGGGATGTCGAAATGGCCGACATCGGAGCTGAAGATCGCGTTGATCCGGGCGCCGAACGGGTTGAGCTTGCTGAACGCGACCGCGTTCATCCGGTCGTCCGGCTCGCAGCCGAAGAAGAACGGCTTCGCATAGAGGTCGATCCAGTCTTCCTTGCGGGTGATCTGGCAGGCAGCGTAATCGTCGTGCACCGGGACCCCACCGTCGAGCTCGTCATCCTCCGGGTTTGGCCAGCCGTCGCGGCGGCGCAATTCGTCGCCGATGTCCTTGTAGCCGTATTTCTCGACCAGCTGCGCCAGCAACGGGCGGTCGAGCTTTTTCGGGTCCATGTATTCGAGCCCTGCCTTGCCGCGCCGCTCCCAATGCTCGATCAGATCGGCGAACAATTGGCAGGCCCAGCCGGAACCGCCTTCGAGGAAACCAAAGCGCAAATCGGGGAAGCGCCGCGTGACGCCGCCGAGGAAAATGGCCTTGGCCACCGCGTGGCCGGCGGCGGCGAAATGGCCGATATGGTTGAAGGTGAAGTTGCTCGCCGTGTTGCGCAGGCCGAGGCCGCGGCCGCCGGTGTGGAAGGTCGGCGCGATCTTCAGCTCCAGGCATTTGCGCCAGACCGGGTCGTAATCGTAGTCGCTGTCGAGCCCCAGCTGGTCGTAATGCGCCGCGAAGCGAGCAATTTCGGGGTCGACGCCTTTGGCCCCCGGCAGTGGCCGCCTGATCCCGCTGCCGAACATGCCGACCTTGGAGCCGAGCTGCCGAGTGACGAATTCGAGCTCCTCGATCGCCTCCTCAGGCGTGTGCATCGGGATCACCGCCGCCGGGGTCAGCCGGTCGCTGAGATCGCGGAAATAATCAGCGGTGACGATGTTGAAGCCGCGGATCACCGCGCGCCGGGTCTCGTCATCCTCGATGCGCGCAATGCCGAGCCCCGCGGTCGGGTAGATGATGCCGAAATCGATCCCCAGCTCGTCGAGCCGGTCGTACAGCATCCGCGGCATCATCGCGGTGGCGCGGTCGCGGGTGTTGGTCGACTGGCGCCCCCAATAGCCTTCCATCGCGATGCCGCGGCGGCGCCGCTCGGCGATCGACAGCGACAGCGCGTCGGGGATGCGGCGCATGTGCCGGAGCAACCCGTCCGCTGCCTTGTCGCCGGCGGCCTTGCGGACCTTCTCGGCGAAGACCGGCCCGTATTCGATCCAATGGCCGTCGCCGTCGATGACCGGATGGGTGAGCCCGGAACGGACCTTCTCGGGATGCCACTCTTTGCGCGCGCTCATGCTCTCTCCTTCGCGAAGTGCTCCGCGCATTGTGCTGCCATTCTTAACAGAGTGCCAGCAACGATTTCCCGACCCGTGACGTCAGCCCCCCCAATCAGACCCCTAGGCCGAAGCGGCGGCCGAGGAAGTCCAGCACGTCGCCGGTGCAGCGGTCGGGGGAGGCGTCGCAGATGTTGTGCGGCGCGCCCTCATAGACGCGCATCTCGACATCCCTGACGTGCCGGCGAAACGGCTCGTAATTCGCGGTCGAACCGATCGACTCCGCGCCAGGGACTACGACCAAGGTGGGGCACATGATGCGATGGAGCTGGTCGCTCCAGTCGTAGCTCGCCATCAGCAAGACGAATTTGCCGATATAGGCCGGATCATTTTTGGCGGCCTCGTCGAGAAACCACTCGACGAGCCCCGGATCGACCTTGTCGAGCGGCAGGCGGTCGGAGATAGTTTCCGCAAGAAATGCCCGCATGCCTTTCGCCTGGATCTGTGGGATCCAGCTCGGCGCCTGGCTGTTTTTCAGCCCCGGCGTGGAGCCGAACAGCATCAGGCTGCGCACCCGCTCGCCGTGGTTCATCGCCAATTGCTGGCCGAGGTAACCGCCCGCCGAATTGCCGACGATATGGGCGCCGGCGCAGCCCAGATGGTCCATCAGCTCGCGGACGTCGCGCACCAGCCGGTCTAGGGTGAGCTCGCTATCGGCCGGCGGAATTTCCGAGCTGCCGTGGCCGCGCAGATCCATCCGCACGACCCGGTAATGCCGGCTGAGCAGCGGGACCCAGGCGTAATAGCGGCGCGCGCTGCCCATTGCAGCATGCAACAGCAGCAAAACCGGCGCCTCTTTCCACGGCTCGGTGAAGTCGTCGATGCAATAGCCGAGCCTGATACCGTCGCTCGCCGTAAAGCTGTCCACGCCGGACCTCGCCGTCCTCGCCTCGCTGCCGGCGATCATCTACGACCTGATGTGTCGGAGCAACCTGTGACTTCGGACCGCGCGGACGTAGCCCAGCGGCATCGCTTATTGCGTCTGGACGGCGACGCTGGTCGAGCTGCGGACGGTAACAGTCGCAGCGCTGAATTCGACGAAGATGCGGTTCGTCTGCGGCACGAACGGCACCTGGCCGCTGGCGGTCGCGAAGATTGCGAAGGTGGGCGTCGCATTGGCATTGATCGTCGTCGTGACACTGGAGCCGATTGACGAGGTGCAGTGCCCGGTCATCGGATTGCTCTGGCAGAGGCTGATCGCGAGCGGCAATTTCGCGGCGCCGGTATTCGCGATGGCGGTAATCTGCGCGATCGCCCCGACATTGACCGTCGCGACGGCAAAGCGAGCCGCCCGCGGCGATCGAGATCGGTGTGTTGACCGTACCGGCCAACGCGTTGGTCGCGGGACTGGTCGTCTGATAGACAAAGGTGCCGGGAAGAAAGCTCACCGGCGCGATGCCGCACCCGGTCGCGCCGCTCGGCCCGGCATTGATGATCGTCGCAAAGGCCGTCGCCGGCGTGCCCCGACCTCGACCGAGCGGCTCGACGGCAGCACCACGGCGAACAGCTGGATCGTGCTCGACAGCGGCAGGAACCGCGCGCTCTTATTGCCGGTCTGTTCCGTAAACCAGAATGCGCCGTCCGGCCCGATCCTGATGCCGCCCGTCTCGCTGTTTGCCGTCGGAACGGCAAACTCGGTGATCGTGCCGTCGTCCGCCAACCGAGCGAGGTTGTTGCCGGCAAACTCAGTGAACCAAGGATTGCCGTCGGGTCCGAGGATCAGCGAGACGGCTGGCTGTTGGCCGTGGGTGTGGGGACAGCTGCCAGCATTGCCCGGTCGTGGGATCGGTCTCACAGATCGAGACCGCCAGAGGCAAGCTCGGCGGGCCGGTATTGGTTCCGTTTGCCTACTCGGCGGCCGCGTCCAGTGGAGCGCCTAGGGTTTTCATGAACTCGGTCAGATAGGGCTTCCAAACCTCGGCGTAGAAATGGGTGAAGTGCCCGTGTGTTTTCTCGCTCGCCGGGATCAACACATAGCCGCCGTGGCGAACCCGCTTCATCGCGCGCTCGACTGTGCCCAGCTCGGGCGGATTTGCTTCGTCCTCCTCGGCATTGATCAACAGCACCTTGGCCGTGATCTTGTCGAGATCGGGCTCGGGGTTGTAATCCATGATCGCTTCGATCGCCCATAACGAGTCGTTGGCGTCGCCTTTGGCGGCTTGGGCGAGCCGCTTTTCGTAAAGCGCGTCGGCGGCAGCGCGGGTCGGTGCCAACTCCTGAACGCGCGTAGCACTCTCAGTGCGCAGCGAGTTGGCGGCTGCGGTCCAGATGTAGTAGCTCGGGTTTCTCTCGTAATTACCGTTGTTCCACTCCGGGTCGTGACGGATGGCCTCGGCCGCGGCGCGCCGACTGATCCAGTTGCGCCCGCTGATTTCGATCGGCTGGCAGGAGATCGGCACCACCCCGTCCATCAGATCGGGGTACATCTCGGCCCACATCCAGGCATGCATCCCGCCCATCGAGCTGCCGATGATCAGTCGCAGATGAGCGACACCGAGACCTTCGGTGATCAGCCGATGGCCGGACTCGACCATGTCATGGTAGCGGTAATGGGGAAATTCTCCCTTGAGCCCGTCGGAGGGCTTACTGGAACCGCCGCGCCCGATCGCGTCCGGCATGATGATGAAGTACTCCGCCGCATCAAGCGGCTGCCCGGGGGCAAACAGCTCGTCGGCGAGACTCGGGCGCAACCAATTTGCACCGGTGCCGGTGTTGCCCTGCAAAAGCAGCACGCCGTTGACGATCTTGCTGGCTGCGTTGCGCTTAGCCATGCCGAGGGTGCGGTAGTGGAGCTTCAGCTCGGGTAGCGTCTCGCCGTTTCGGAACACGTAGTTCCTAATGACGAAGTCGCCCTCCCGATAATTCGGCCATCGAGTTCGCTCGGCGGCGTCAGCGGCATGAGCAGGCATTGGCGGCCCTCCGGTTCAGTTCACGGAATAGTAGAGGCTGTCTGCGCCCAGAAAAAGCCATGTTGAACAGCCTGAACGCGAGCCAGCGACGGCAGCGGCAAACATATCTTTGTCAACACGCACGGACCAGCTAAAGGCGACACCGTCGTGCGCCACTTACACCGACGGTGCTGCCCCTGATGCTGACGCCGTTCAGCTCGGTGTTAGCGGTGCGTGCAGCCGGGTTGCATTGCAGATGATACCGCCGCGATCGCCGACTGTGACCCGGCCGTAGCACTCTGCAAAAACCGGCGGCAATGGCCGGGCGCCCGGCGGCGAGAGCCACAGGCGCAGCAGATGCCGCTTGCGCTCGGCCTCCGGCCAGTCCTCGTAAGCCGAGCGGGCGTGCAGGATCGTGTGGTTGTGCAGGAACTGGATGTCGCCCGGCATGAAACTCATGTCGAGCCGCAATTCGGGATCGCCCGCCAATTCGGCTAACATGTCGAGCGCTTCGATGTCCTCGGCGGTGAGCCGCCGCGCCTCGGGAAACCGCTGCGCCGAACCGATATGCAGCCGCGAATACAGCACCGAGAGATAACCGGCATGCTCGTTGAACACCGGCGCCTCGTAGAACGGCGCCTTGCCGTCCGGCACCTCGCCGCGCCGGTCGACGGGAAACGGCTGGTACAGCCGCTCCAGCAGATCGGGCCGGCGCGCCGCCATGACATTGTGCACCGTCATCGAACTGACGATCGTCGACAGCCCGCCCGACTTTGCGCGCCGCAGGCACAAGCAGCGCGACGACGTCGCAGCGGTCGATATGAAAATTCTGGCGTTCCGCGGTCGCATAGCTGCGCAGATTAGGATTGGTCGCGCTGAGGCCCTTGCCGAGATCGTAGACATGGCCCAGCAAATGCCCTTGCGCGTTCTGCGAGCGGGCGCTGCCAAAATAAGCGCCGATGCCCCAATAGGCCGTCGCGATCTCGGCGATCGGCCGATCGTCGACGGGCATGCCGCGCAACAGCACAAAGCCACGACCGTCGAGCACTTCGGCGCGCAGCCGGTCCAGCACCGGCCCGAGCGTCGGCAGCGGGAAGTCTTCGCGGCGGATATCGGCGATATCGAGGCCGCGCGCCTGCACCGCCTTCACAGCTGTTTCGATCTCGACGATCTCCGCGCGGCGACAGGCGGTAGGTCCAATCCGCCTCACGCCCGCGCATATCCACGCCGACCCAGGCGGAAGGGCCCTCGATCGGCAACCTCGGCGGAGCGGGTTGCGCCGACGTCGCGGCTTTTGTTTCGGAAGCGGGCATACGGCGCAGCTCCGGGGTCAGTTTAACGGCCGCAGCTTAGTCCGCGACGGGCGGTTCGCCAAACCACCTCATCGGCCGTAACTTCGTCAAGAGATGGTCACCCCGCTGTCGACCGGCAGGACTTGGCCGGTGACCATGCGGGATTCGTCACTGGCGAGATAGAGCGCCGTGCCGGGAATGTCGTCTGGCTCGATTAGGCCCACTAGATGCGAAGTCGGCGAGCCGGGTCAGCGCGGCGTTCTAGCTCATGTTGATCACCGAGCCACCGCCGGCCTTGATCAGTTCCGGAATGCCGAACCGGCATCCGAGAAACCTGCCATATAGCCTCACGCCTCCAGTCTGTCTGATGCGCATTTCGGATTCGATAGCGGCGGCTGAGCGATGCTCGCCATTCCCGGTATCCGGCGAGGGGATGGCACAGCTCCCACCAGTCCGGTTGTCCGATCCGGAAGGAGCGGCCGATGCCACGGCTCGGCTCCGATGAATTAGGCGGCCGATCAGGCTCGATCTAGGGCACGATGCCCCCGATGCGCCGTATGCCCGATGGCGCTGAGGACGCCGTCGAGCAGACGGAGCACCTCGACAACGATCGAAGTCGGGCCTAAGAACACGCAGAGCGGTCACACACGGTGGTCCCGATGACCGAGATCCCCAGCTGGCGCATCGCGGGAGACTGGTTCGACAATTGCAGCTGCGCCGTCGCTTGTCCGTGTACGTTCGCGCAAGCTCCGGATAACGAGATCTGCGAATCGGTTCTGTTTTGGCATATCCAGCATGGCCACTACGGCGACATCAGTCTTGACGATCTGAGCTTCGTCCGGGTTGGACGATGGGAAGGTGACCTGTGGGCCGGCAAGGTGAAAGGCGCCGCCGGCATCTTTCTCGACGAACGCGCCGACGATCGGGCGGCCGAGGTCCTTCCTCGCATCTTTGGTGGGCAAGTGGGCGGGTTTCCCGCTTTGGTCGCCGGACTTTTCACTGAAGGCCGGCAAGTCCGGGGCGTCGAACGCGCGCGCATTACCTTCGAGATCGCTCCCGACCGGGCGCATTGGAGGACGGAGATCGCGGGGAAGGTAAAGGCCTGGGCCAACGCCCTGACTGGACCGACCAGCCTGCCGGGGAAATATCCGCAGCTGATGAACCCACCTGGCTCCGAGACCGGACCCGGACAGATTGTGACCTGGGGCAAATCGACCGTGTGCTCGGTCGATGCCTTCGGCTATAAATTCCAGTGGACAACCAATTCGAGCAAGCACATCCCGTTCGACTGGACCGGACCGTAAAGCTCATGCTGTCCCTTCTGCTCTAAACAATGCGTCATCGAGTGATTGATTTAGAAGAGTCTAGCGGTGGGCGCTAGAGACGAGGCGCCCTAAAACGAGGTACAGCCAGCTCGGACCACTTTCAGCTCACCCGTTATCCCACTCTTCCTCAGCGGCGCTGTGATTCGAACCGCCGGCGGGCGAGCGCGGCACCCGCGCTGAGTGCGACAAGTTTGCTGATCGCCAACGAGCGATCCATCGGCGCCATGCCGCAATTGGTGCATGGGTAGATCCGCTCCACTGGGACAAAGCGCGACGCCTGCTCAATCGTCGCAGCGACCTCTTCGGGTGTCTCGACGCGCTCGCTGGCGACGTCGATAGCGCCGAGCAAGACCTCCTTGCCGTTCAATAGGCCAAGCAGCTCCAGCGGCACCTTGGCGCCGGCGCATTCGACCGAGACCTGATGGATCCGGCTCGCCGCGAGGGCCGGGAAGATCGCCTCGTACTGCCGCCATTCCGCCCCGAGGCTCGATTTCCAGTCAATATTGGCCTTGATGCCGTAGCCATAACAGATATGGACGGCCGTTTTGCAGGGCAGGTTTTCAGCGGCACGGTGCAGCGCCGCGATCCCCCATTCTGTCACTTGTTGCGTGTAGACGTTGAAGGCGGGCTCGTCGAACTGGACCACATCAACACCGATCTCAGCGAGCTCGCGGGCCTCCTCATTCAGCAGTGCGGCAAACACCATGGCCAAAGCGACCTTGTCGCCATAATGGGCATCGGCGATCGTGTCGACGATGGTCATTGGTCCGGGGAGGGTGAATTTGAGCCGGCGTCGCGTATGGGCGCGGGCGATTTTAGCCTCAAAACCGTGGACGTTGCTCTTACGCCGCAGCGGTCCGGTGACGGTCGGCACTTCCGCGTTGTAGCGATTGTTGCGGATGCCCATCGTGACCCGTGAGGCAAAATCGACACCCTCGATGTGCTCGAGAAAGCCGTGCACGAAGTGCTGACGCGCCTGCTCGCCATCGGTAACAATATCGATCCCGGCGTCCTCCTGCTCTTTCAGCGCCAGCAGCGTCGCGTCATGCTTAGCCTCGACGAGTGCTTCACCCTCCAATTGCCAAGGCGCCCACAGCATCCGCGGCTTGGCCAACCAAGCCGGCTTCGGCAGGCTGCCAGCGATGGTCGTTTCGAGCATGTGATATTTCCCTTTTCTCTACCCACGTTACCGACGGCTCGCGGTGACCGGCGACCGGCGGGTGCCCAGAACTTGCGGAATTATCGAAGTTGGAAGCGCCGCGGGCGCGAGCCATGACCGGCGAAGCATACCAAAGATCGCCAGAACAAAACTCGAGCCGGGAACTGCTCACGAAAGAGGCCGGCCTCTGCGGGCGATGAATTCAGGGAAGGCCTCCTCCGCCTTGGCGCCCCTGACGACGTGCGTCGTGTAATGCCGCTCCTTGGTCCATTGCTGTTCGAGGTTCTGCCCCATCTGGTCGAGCAGCAATGCCTTGATGCCGATCACCGAGGCGCGGTTGTTGCCGGCGATCATGCGGGCAAGCTCCATGGTCTTGGCCCGCAGCTGCTCACGCGGAACCAGATGGTTCAACAGACCGATGCGATAGGCCTCTTCGGCTTCGACGACGCGCGCGGAGAACAACAGCTCCTTGGCGATCGGCCAGCCGACCTGGTTGGGCAAAGTCCAGGTGCTGTTGATCCGGCCATAGGCCGCCGCCAGAAAGCGAAAGCGGGTGTCCTCGCAACCCACCCGCATGTCGAGCGAGGAGGCGAGCACTGCCGCTCCACCATAGGCGAGGCCGTTGATCATCCCGATCGTCGGCTTTGCGCAGGCGGCAATTTCATAGGCACCGCGGCGCGGAGGGCGGTGCGCGTCCAACTCTTCCTCGGTATAGCGGCGATCATCCTCGCGCTGCTCGTGAATGTCGCCCCCGGCTGAAAATGCGCGCTCCCCGGCGCCGGTGATGACGATGCAGCCGATCGCCTCGTCGGCATCCAGCCGCTTCACCGCGCCGTGCAATTCGCTCGACAGCTGCCGGTTCATGGCGTTGAGCTTGTCGGGACGATTGAGGGTCACGATCCCCACGCCATCTTCCGCCTCGATCAGGATATGCTCGTAAGTCATTCTTCCCTCCCATCCTCACTGCGTCATATGGCATCTGCAGCAAACCTGCCGCGCATCGCCCCGAGCCGATCGCCCGCTGCAACACGACAATAGGCTCGGTTCGATATTCCCGGCAACACGGGGACCGGCGCCCTTGCCGCCGCCACCGCTAAGGGACGATCCCGTTATTGCCAGCGGCCGCTACCAGCGCGACGACGTCCACCGTCCAGGTGGTCGAGCTCGACAGCGTATTGGGCGTGCCGGTAATTGCATTCAACCATAGCACAGATGCCCCCCTAATATGTCGCAAAGCAGCTCGCTACCTTCTTAGGATAGCCGCGTCGATGATTGAGCTTCGCCGCGCTCGGGTTACGATGCCGGTTACGGGAAGACCGTGCTCAGGGCGAACGACGAAAGCGCTGTACGAGCCAGAGAGCCGCGAGGACGAGTAGAGAACCGACGACAGCGGCCACAACGTCTCTGAGCGAGACGGTGACTTTGTCGAGTTCGGGGAAAAGGCCCAGCAGGCGGAACAGCAGACCGCCGACGAGAGCGCCGACCAAGCCCAACCCCAGATTGCGCAAAACGCCAAAGCCCTTGCGTTCCCGCTTGATTATCAGCCCGGCGAGACTGCCGCCGAGCAGACCGATGATTATCCAGACGATGAATTGATCGCGTGAGGCCATCGCGGCCTCCTATATGGTTGCGCGAGGCGGAGGCGTTCAGCTCCGTATTCAAATTTAACCCCCTCGGAGTCAACAATAGCGCGCCATAATAGACCCTTCTTCTCACAGGGAGCAGGTCATAGCATACAAGCTGAAAGGGAGCGTCCTCGAGGTTTGCGATTGCAATGTGCTTTGCCCTTGCTGGATCGGCGCTCAAATACCGCTGTCTTGACAATGCCGGGCTCCGCTCGGCCTTGTCATCGAGCACTGGCGGAACGCGAGCCAGAAACGGCAGGCCCTTTTTTTGGGCGTCAGACACGGCGCATTCTGCGTCGGCTGCTGCTGGTGCCTGATGCTGCTGATGTTCGTGACGGGATCCGCCAATATCGGCTGGATGCTCACATTGGGCGCGGTCATGGCGGCCGAAAAGAACCTGCCCGCCGGCCGCAAGCTCGCAGCGCCCATCGGCGCCGTCCTGCTGCTCGCCGCGGTCTGGCTTGCCCTCGCCCGCGCGCTCGCATGAGCAGGCACGCCTTTGTCTCGGGGTGGTGCCAGTCCCGCTGGCACACTAAATTCCCTCATATCGAGATCGGGTCCCGGCCGTCACCGGGCCTGTAGCGCCCTCGCCCCCTCCCGTCGGGAGAGGGGTTTTGCTGATCGGAATTGCCTCCGAATGACTTGCCTTCCCCCTTCAGTCGACGACACGCTGGCGCTGCTCGGCAGCGCCGATTACGTCGCCGATCGCAGCCTCGCGACGGCGGTGCATCTGGCGTTGCATCTGAGCCGGCCGCTGTTTCTCGAAGGCGAAGCCGGGGTTGGCAAGACCGAGATCGCCAAGGTGCTGGCGAGCGCGTTGAAGCGCCGGCTCATTCGCCTCCAGTGCTATGAAGGGCTCGATGTCGCCTCGGCGGTTTACGAATGGGATTATGCGCGGCAAATGATCGAGATCCGCCTCGCCGAGGCGGCCGAGGAGGACCGCGGCGAGATCGAGAGCACGATTTTTTCCGACCGATTTCTGATCAAACGGCCGCTATTGCAGGCGCTGGAGCCGGATATCGCCGGCGCGCCGGTGTTGCTGATCGACGAGCTCGACCGCACCGACGAGCCGTTCGAGGCCTACCTCCTCGAGCTGCTCTCCGACTTTCAGGTAACGATCCCGGAGATCGGCACAATTCATGCCGAGCATCCGCCGATTGTCATCATCACCTCGAACCGCACCCGCGAAATCCACGACGCGCTAAAGCGGCGGTGCTTCTATTACTGGGTAGACTACCCGACTGCGGTACGTGAGCTCGAGATCCTGAAGCGTAAGGCGCCCGGGGCGAGCGAGCACCTGTCGCGCGAGGTCGTCGGCTTTGTGCAGCGGCTGCGCACGATGGATCTCTTCAAACTTCCCGGCATCGCCGAGACGATCGATTGGACCGAAGCCTTGATGCAGCTCGACGTACTCGAGCTGACGCCGCACGCGATCAACGACACCCTGGGCGTGTTGCTCAAATACCAGGACGACATCGCCCGCCTGCACGGCAGCGAAGCCGCCCGCATCCTCGATCAGGTGAAGACCGAGGCCGCCGGGGCACAGGAAGGCCCCTCACCCCAACCCTCTCCCCGCATGCGGGGAGAGGGAGGGACCCGCGCAGCGGGAGGGTGAGGGGCAGCCACTGCCATGCCGGAACCGGGCGGTCGACTGCTGGCAAACCTGATGCATTTCGCGCGCACGTTGCGCGCGGCGGGGCTGCCGGTCGGGCCGGGCAAGGTCATCGACGCGGTGGCCGCGGTCAGGACCGTCGGCATCACCGACCGGCGCGATTTCTACTGGACGTTGCACGCCGTGTTCGTCAATCGGCCGGACCAGCGGCTGATCTTCGACCAGGCCTTTCACGTCTTCTGGCGCAACCCCGATCTGCTGAAAAAGATGATGGGGCTCGTGCTGCCGGAAATGCGGTTCGACGGTGCCGAGGACGAGGGCGCGGCGATGGTGCGGCGCCTCGCCGAGGCGCTGCACCCGGATATCGGCAAGGAGGGCGAAGCCGAGGAGACCGAGACCGAGATCGATGCCGCGATGAGCTTCTCCGACCGCGAGCAGCTGCGCGGCATGGATTTCGAGAAGATGTCATTGGAAGAGCTGGCCCGCGCCAAGGCGGCGATCGCGCGGCTGCGCCTGCCGGTGCAGGACGTCCCGACCCGGCGTTTCGCACCGGACCGCCACGGCGCCCGCGCCGATCTGCGCGCAACGTTGCGCGCGGCGCTGCGCTCGGGCGGGCTCATCGAGCTGAAGCGGCGCAGCCGGCGCCGGCGCCCGCCGCCGCTGGTCGTGCTGTGCGACATTTCCGGCTCGATGAGCCGCTACAGCCGCATCTTTCTGCATTTCATGCACTCGGTGACCAACGACCGCGACCGGGTGCACACTTTCGTCTTCGGGACGCGGCTGACCAACATCACCCGCTACTCTGCGCCACCGAGATGTCGATCTGGCGCTCGACCGGGTCGCCGAGGCGGTGACGGACTGGTCGGGCGGCACCCGCATCGGCCATGCGCTCGCCGAGTTCAACCGCCTGTGGTCGCGGCGTCTGCTGGGCCAGGGCGCGATCGTGCTGTTGATCACCGACGGGCTCGACCGCGACGCCGGCGCCGGTCTCGCGCATGAAATGGACCGGCTGCATCGCTCGTGCCGGCGGTTGATTTGGCTGAACCCGCTGTTGCGCTACGAGGGTTTCGAGCCAAGATCTCTCGGCATGAAGGCGATGATGCCGTATGTCGACGAGTTCCGCCCGGTGCACAATCTCGAAAGCCTCGAGACTTTGATCGAGGTGCTGAGCGCACCGACTACCCGGCGTGGCACGGCGGCGATGCCATCGCGCGCAAACCAGGAGAGGGCAGCATGAGCGATACGGCAGAAATTCTGCAACAGGCAGCGCGCTGGCGTGAGGCAGGTTCGGGCGTGGCGTTGGCGACCGTCGTCACCACTTGGGGTTCCTCGCCGCGTCCGGTCGGCGCCAAACTCGCGGTCAACGATGCGGGCGCCATGGTCGGCTCGGTATCGGGCGGCTGCGTCGAGGGCGCCGTTGTCGAAGAGGCGCTCGAAGCGATCCGCGACGGCAAGCCGCGGCTGCTCGATTTCGGTGTCACCAATGACCAGGCTTGGGAAGTCGGCCTCGCCTGCGGCGGCAAGATCCAGATCTTTGTCGAGCGCGTCGAATGAAAGGGCGCATTCTCGACCGAGTTGTAGCTGCGGAGCGTGAGCATCGCAGTGTCGCTCTCGCAACCGATCTCGCGACGGGCCGGCAATTGCTGTTCGAGGGCGAGCATGCCGAGGGAGACCTGGCGCTCGATGACGCGGCGCTCGAACGGGTGCGCGAGGCTTGGCGAACCGGCCGCAACCGGACCATCGAGACGGCGGCCGGGCGCGTATTCGTCGAAGTACTTACGCCGCCGCATCGCTGCTTCATCATCGGTGCCGTACATATCGCACAACCGCTGGCGCGGATGCTGACGATGGCCGACTATGCCGTGACGGTCATCGACCCTCGCGGAGCGTTCGCGACCGAGGCGCGGTTCCCCGATGTCGAGCTGACACGGGAATGGCCCGACGAAGCGCTCGAACGGTTGCAGCCGGATCGCGGCTCGGCGGTCGTGGCCTTGACCCACGACCCAAAGCTCGACGACCCGGCGCTGGCCGCGGCGTTGCGTTCGGACTGCTTCTACATCGGCGCGCTCGGGTCGCGCCGCAACCACGCCGGGCGCTGTGCGCGGCTCAAGGAACTGGGCTTCAGCGATGGCGATCTTGCTCGCATCCACGGCCCGATCGGGCTCGCGATCGGCGCGGTGTCGCCAGCCGAAGTGGCGATCTCGATCGTCGCCCAGATGACCCAAATCCTGCGTCACGGCGAGGCGGCGGAGGCGGCGTGAAGTTCGGCGAGGTCCCCGTCGCCGAGGCCGAAGGGGCGATCCTCGCGCACAGCCTGAAGCTCGGGACAACGGCGCTGAAAAAGGCGCGGGTGTTGTCGCGCGCCGACGTCGAGCTGATCGCTGCCTCGGGCTTGACACGGATCGTCGTCGCCCGGCTCGAACCCGGCGATGTCAGCGAAGACGATGCCGCCTCGCGGGTCGCCAGGGCCGCAGCCGGGGCGGAGATCGAAGCGGCGGCCCCGTTCACGGGCCGCGCCAACCTCTTCGCCAAGACGCGAGGACTTCTGGTGTTCGATCCGGAACGGCTCGACCGGCTCAATCTGGTCGACGAGACGGTGACACTCGGCACTCTGCCGCCATTCGCGACGGTCGAACCCAAGCAGATGGTCGCCACGGTCAAGATCATCCCGTTCGCAGCGCCGGAGACGGCGGTCGCGCGCTGCATCGAGGCGGCGACCGCGGACGGTCCTCTCTTGCGCGTTGCTCCTTTTGTGCCGCGCTCGGTCGGGCTTGTGCAGACACGCCTCCCCGGGCTTAAGGAGAGCATTCTCGACAAGACCCGGCAGGTGACCGAAGGCCGGCTTGCCGCACTCGGCTGCCGGCTCGTTTTGGAGGAGCGGTGCCCGCACGCCACGGGTGAACTGGCGTCGATGATCCGCGATGCGCTCGGCCACGGCATCGACATTCTGCTGATTCACGGTGCCTCTGCGATCCTCGATCGGCGGGACGTCATCCCCGCGGCGGTCGTCGCTGCCGGCGGCTGGGTCGACCATTTCGGGATGCCGGTCGATCCGGGCAATCTGCTGCTCCTCGGGCATGTCGCGGAACGGGTCGTACTCGGGCTCCCGGGTTGCGCCCGCTCGCCCAAGGTCAATGGCTTCGACTGGGTGTTGGAAAGGCTGGTCGCCGGACTGCCTGTCGGCTCTGCCGAAATCATGCGTATGGGCAGCGGCGGCCTTCTCGCGGAAATCCCCTCGCGGCCGCTCCCCCGCGCTGGAGCTAAGCCTGCCGAGCCCAGGCCTGCGGCAAAGCCTGCCGGCCCTCGGCTAGGCGCGCTCCTGCTCGCGGCGGGGCAGTCGCGGCGCATGGGCGGTCCTAATAAACTTCTTGCCGAGGTCGACGGGGCGCCGATGGTGGCGTATGTGGCCCGCAGACTGCTCGCCTCGCGGGCACGGCCGATTATCGCGGTGCTCGGCAATCAGGCGGACGCGGTCGACGCGGCGCTCGGCAAGCTGCCGGTCGAACGCGTGCGCAACTTGGAATTCGCCGGCGGGCTCTCGACCTCATTGAAGCGCGGCATTGCCGCACTGCCGCCCGATCTGGAGGGCGCGCTGATTTGCCTGGGCGATATGCCGCTGATTTCCGGCCGGCATATCGACCGCCTGATCGCGGCCTTCAATCCGCTCGAAGGCCGCGCGATCATCGTTCCGACCCGGCGCGGCAAGCGCGGCAACCCGGTCCTCTGGTCGAAGCGGTTCTTCCCCGAAATGGCCGAGCTTGCCGGCGATGTCGGCGCGAAGCACCTGATCGGCGAGCACGCCGAGCTCGTTGCTGAAGTCGAGATGGACGACGACGCGATCCTCGTCGACATCGATACGCCCGAGGCGCTCGCCGCACTGCAGCAAGGGAAGAAACCTGCCATGGAGGCAGCCGGCTAAGGGAGGACAAAGAAATGCAGAGCGAGCGTGATCCGGCGCCGTTCCGGCCGTATGCGCCGGGGACGCAGCCGCCCTATGACGCCGCGGCCTACGGCAGCACCCACAAACGCCATCCGCAGGAAAGCCTGGTGCGGCTGCCGCATACGGTCACCGAGACTGCCGGGCCGCGCTTCAGCGCCGCGCATTTCCCGCCGATGCCCGATCTGTCGATCGTCGACGGGAAAACGGCGCTCGGCGAGCGCATCATCGTGCGCGGCCGGATTACCGACGAGGACGGCAGGCCGGTCCCGCGCACGATCGTCGAGATCTGGCAAGCCAACGCATCCGGCCGCTATCAGCATCCGGCGGACCAGCATGACGCGGCAATCGATCCGAACTTCCACGGCGAGGGCCGCGTCTACACCGACGATGAGGGCTGGTACCGGTTCACCTCGATCAAGCCCGGCGCCTATCCCTGGCGCAATCATGACAATGCGTGGCGGCCGAACCATATCCATTTCTCGTTCTTCGGATCCGGCTTTGCCGCCCGGCTGGTCACCCAAATGTACTTTCCGGGCGACCCGTTGCTCGAGCTCGATCCGATCTTCCTGTCGATCCCCGATGCGGCGGCACGCAACCGCCTCGTCTGCGCCCTCGACATGATGGTCACCGAGCCCGAATGGGCGCTGGGCTACCGGTGGGACGTCGTGCTGCGAGGCCGCGAGGCAACACCGATGGAGGCTTGAGCCGTGCCGAGCGCCACCAGCAGCCAGACCATCGGGCCCTTCTGGCACCTGATCGAGCACTCGGAATGGGCCGATTTGACGCGGTTCGGCGCCGCCGGCGCGCGGGTCACTTTGTCCGGCTCGGTCATCGACGGCGACGGCAATCCAGTGACCGATGCTGCCGTCGAGCTGTGGCAGGCCGATCCCCCGGCGGACGAGAGTTTTCCTGGGTTCGGGCGCTGCCGCACCGACGAGCGCGGCGAGTTCCGTTTCAATACGGTGAAACCGGGGCCGGTGCCCGGCCGTGGTAACGCGCAGCAGGCTCCGCATTTCGCCATCTGCCTGCATGCGCGCGGTCTCCTCAAGGCCCTGATGACACGCGCCTATTTTGTCGGCGACCCGCGCAACGAGACCGACCCGCTGTTGTCCTCGATCGCGGATGCTCAGCGCCGCGCCACCCTGCTCGCCCTACCCGAGAGCGAGCACCATTGGCGACTCGACATCCGGCTGCAACGCGGCCCGCACGGCGAAACCGAGACCGTGTTCCTCGATATATGAGCGGAAGGGGTCGCGCCTCCAGAGCGTTCCTCGCTCGATAGTGACCGTCTCGCTCGGCAGGAATCTGCCGGAGAACCTCGAAGCCGCGGCATCGGTCGGGTTCAACGGTGTCGAGCTTTTCGAGAACGACCTCCTGACGTTCGACGGCAGTCCGACCGATCCTCAACTTCGCGCCGACTGCATTGCGAGCTTCAACCAATATGCGCCTCCAGCGGCGCCGACCGAATCTCCCCAGAGGTTTGCTTCATCGACCGGGCCGCGTCGTCACCCAGCTCACGCCGTCGGCTCCTCGGCGGCGCCGCGGCACTAGGAGAGCCACTACGGACGGGAAGGACGTTCGCGTTCCTATTGCTTCCGACCGCTGGGATGGCGGCGACCAGGCGGTGCAGGGTGAGCCCCTCCCCCCGCGCCGGCGGTCACCGTTTGAATAACGCCTCGGCGCCGCGCCGCTGGCCGAGCTTTGCCGCAATCTCGACCCGCACCCGGGCGATTTCGGTCTCCAGCTCGGCGATATAGGCTTCGAGTTCCGCGATCCCCAGCAGCGTCAAATCTTTTGGCTGTGCCGGCTTTCGCCGCGGTTCGAGATCCAATTCTTCCATGCCTTCCCGTTCTCCTTTCGTCTTCCCAGGGCGGGCAACGCGACTATATAGTGATTAACTTTTTCGAGCGTGTCGGGTTACTGCTTTGGCCCGTTGGCACGCCGCTGCATCGGAATTCAGCATGGCCGCTCCGTTGATGCCCAAGGCGACCGCCGTATGGCTGGTCGAAAACACCTCCCTGACCTTTGACCAGATTGCCGATTTCTGCGAGCTGCATCCGCTGGAGATCCAAGCCATCGCCGATGGCGAAGTGGCGAACCAAATGCAAGGGCTCGACCCGGTGGCGAATGGTCAGACCACGGCGGCGGAGATCGAGCGCTGCCAGGCCGATCCGGCCGCGCGGCTCAAGCTTTCGCCGCAAGCCCTGCCCCCGCAGGTCTTCAAGCACAAGGGTCCGCGCTACACGCCGATCTCCAAGCGGCAGGACAAGCCGGATGCGATTGCTTTTCTGCTCAAAAGCCATCCCGAGCTGTCCGAAGCCCAGATCACCAAGCTGATCGGCACGACTAAGCCAACCATCGCGGCCGTTCGCGACCGCACGCATTGGAACAGCCCCAACATCAAGCCGCGGCATCCGGTAGAGCTCGGTCTTTGCACGTTCGCCGAACTCGAGCGGGCCCTCAACCAAGCCCGCGCGCGAAGGCCCGCGGCAAATGACGAACTCGGCGACAAGGAGTCCGAGCGGCTGGAGGGTTAGGCTTTCACCTGTCTCGCTTGCCGTAGCCGGCATTTGCCAGGGCGGCGTTGATTTCGCCGAGGACGGCGGGATCATCGATTGTCGCGGGCATGGGGTACTCTTCGCCGTCGGCGATCCGGCGCATCGTGCCGCGCAATATCTTCCCTGACCGGGTCTTCGGCAGGCCGGCGACGACAAGCGCGATCTTGAAGCTTGCAACCGGTCCGATACGGTCCCGAACCAGGGCGACGGCTTCGTGTCCGATCTCGTCGGCCGGCCGCTTGACGCCGGCTTTGAGGACCATGAGGCCCAGCGGGACCTGGCCTTTCAATGCGTCGGCGACGCCGATCACGGCGCATTCCGCGACGTCGGGATGGGCCGCCAGCACCTCCTCGATCTCGCCGGTCGACAGGCGGTGGGCGGCGACATTGATGATGTCGTCGGTGCGGGTCATCACGTGGATATACCCGTCGGTGTCGATCAACCCGGCGTCGCCGGTCTGATAAAAGCCCTGAAAGGCGCTCAGATACGAGCGGACGAAAGCGTTGTCGGCTTGCCACAAGGTCGGCAACGCGCCGGGCGGCAGCGGCAGCTTGATCGCTAGCGCTCCGATCTCGCCGGCGGGGAGCTGGCCGGGCGTTCCCTCGGCCTCGGCATCGAGCACCCGGATATCCCAGCCCGGCACGGCGCGCGTGCACGAGCCGTGCTTCACCGGCAACGGTTCGATGCCGAGGCAATTGGCGCTGATCGGCCAGCCGGTTTCGGTCTGCCACCAATGGTCGATGACCGGGACCCGCAGATGCTGCTCCGCCCAGGCGACAGTGGGCGGGTCGGCCCGCTCGCCGGCGAGGAACAGCGCACGCAAGCCGCTGAGGTCATGGGCGCGGATCAAGACCCCATCGGGGTCTTCGCGCTTCACTGCGCGAAAGCCTGTCGGCGCGGTGAAGAAGACACGCACGTCATGCTGCTCGATGACCCGCCAGAACGCGCCGGCATCGGGCGTTCCGACCGGCTTGCCTTCGTACATGACCGAGGTGCAGCCATAGATCAGCGGCGCGTAGACGGTATAGGAATGGCCGACCGCCCAGCCGACATCGGAGGCGGTCCAAAACACCTCGTCCGGCTGGACCCCGTAGATATTCCGCAAGGACCAGTGCAGCGCTACTGCATGGCCCCCATTGTCGCGGACGACGCCCTTGGGGACGCCGGTCGTGCCCGAGGTGTAAAGGATGTAGAGCGGGTCGGTCGCGAGCACCGGGACGCAATCGGCCGGCCGAGCGGCCGCCGCGAGTTCCTGCCAATCCCGGTCGCGGCCGGCGAGCAGCTCGGCTTGGCACATCGGCCGTTGCAGGATCACACAATGCTCGGGCTTCGCGCGCGCCTCGGTGATCGCCGCGTCGAGCAAGGGTTTGTAGGGAACGATCCGGCTGACCTCGATGCCGCAGGAGGCCGACAGGATCACCCGCGGCTTGGCATCATCGATGCGCGTCGCCAGCTCGTGCGCGGCAAACCCGCCGAAGACGACTGAGTGGATCGCGCCGATCCGGGCGCAGGCCAGCATCGCGAAGGCCGCTTCGGGCACCATCGGCATATAGATCAGCACGCGGTCGCCTCTGGCGACGCCGAGGCCCGCCAGCACGCCGGCCAGACGCGCGACCTCGTCGCGCAGCTCGCGATAGGTGAAACGTCGGATCTGGCGGGTGACCGGGCTATCCCAAATCAGCGCGACCCGCGCGCCCCTGCCCGCCGCGACATGGCGGTCGACGGCATTCCAGCAGGTGTTGAGCCTGCCGCCGGCAAACCAGCGGAAGAAGGGAGGTCTGCTCGCATCGAGCACCCGATCCCAGCGCCGCTCCCAGTCGATTGCCTCGGCGGCTTCGGCCCAGAATTCCTCGGGCCGCTCGAGCGAGCGGCGATAGGTCTCGACGTAGCCCGTCATCAGTTTCCTCCCTCGCGTCCAGCCGGATTTTCCGCCAATTCCATAGGTTTCGCTACATGGCTCAATCCATCCTACGCGGAACAGGCGATGTGGTAGGGTGGGTCGAGCGACGCGAAACCCATCGCGGGCCGCGGAGGCGACATGAACACGTCAGCCAACCCTTACGATATCGGGCTCGACAAGAACGCGGCCAATTATGTGCCGCTGACCCCGATCGGCTTTCTGCTGCGCAGCGCCGCGGTCTATCCGAACCGGCTCGCCGTCGTGCATGGGGAACGGCGGTACAGC
This sequence comes from uncultured Alphaproteobacteria bacterium, assembly GCA_963700195.1. Taxonomy (GTDB): domain Bacteria; phylum Pseudomonadota; class Alphaproteobacteria; order ATCC43930; family CGMCC-115725; genus AP-15. The sequence continues at coordinate 215,381 of CAVOWQ010000003.1, read as the reverse complement.
TGGCGCCAGGCGCTCGAACGCTGCCGCCGGCTGGCGTCGGCGCTTTCGGCGCGCGGGGTCGGGCGGGGCGACACCGTCGCCGTGATGGCGCCGAACATTCCCGAGGCATTCGAGGCGCATTTCGGGGTGCCGATGGCCGGGGCGGTGCTGAACGCGCTCAATATCCGCCTCGATCCGGATACAATTGCCTTCATCCTCGAGCACGGCGAGGCCAAGGTGCTGATCACCGATACCGAATTCGCGCCGGTGGTCGCGCAGGCACTGACGCAGCTCGAACAAAAGCCGATTGTGATCGACATCGCCGATGCGAGCGGACCGGGCGGCGAGCGGCTCGGCGAGATGGGGTACGAAGAGTTTCTCACGACGGGAGACTCGGCTTTTCCGGAGGTGACGCCCGAAGACGAGTGGGACGCAATCGCGCTCAACTACACCTCGGGCACGACCGGCAACCCGAAAGGCGTCGTCTATCACCATCGCGGCGCCTACCTGAACGCGCTCGGCAACGTCCTTGTCTGGGGCATGCGGCAGCACCCGGTCTATCTGTGGACCTTGCCGATGTTTCATTGCAACGGCTGGTGCTTCCCGTGGACGATCACGGCGATGGCCGGCACGCATGTCTGCCTGCGCCGGGTCGAGGCGGCGGCGATTTACGAGGCGATCGCGCGCGACGGCGTCACGCATCTGTGCGGCGCGCCGGTCGTCATGAACATGCTGCTGAATGCGGGGCCAGGTCTGCAGACGCTCGCTCGATCGCCGCATCGAGATGATGACCGCCGGGGCGCCGCCGCCCGCCGCCGTCATCGAGGGTATGGAGGCTCTCGGGTTTCACATCACCCATGTCTACGGTCTGACCGAGTGCTATGGCCCCGGCGTCGTTTGCGCTTGGCACGGCGAGTGGGACGAACTGCCCGCCGCCGAGCGGGCGCGGCTCAAGGCGCGGCAGGGTGTCACCTACCCGGTCCTGGAGGGGCTGACGGTCGCCGATCCGGCGACTCTCGAGCCGATCGCGGCCGATGGCGCGACGATGGGCGAGGTCGTGATGCGCGGCAACATCGTCATGAAGGGCTACCTGAAGAACCCGCGCGCCACCGAGGAGGCGTTTGCCGGCGGCTGGTTCCATTCGGGCGACCTCGGGGTCATGCATTCCGACGGCTATATCGAGCTGAAGGACCGCTCGAAAGACATCATCATCTCGGGGGGCGAGAACATCTCGACGATCGAGGTCGAAGACGTCCTTTACCGTCACCCCGGCGTGCTCGAAGCCGCGGTCGTCGCCCGCCCCGACCCAATGTGGGGCGAGACGCCTTGCGCGTTCGTGACTTTGAAGCCCGAAGCAACCGCAACGGCGGAGGAAATAATCGCCTTCTGCCGCGACCACCTGGCGCGTTTCAAGGTACCGCGAACCGTGCTGTTCGGCCCTCTCCCGAAGACTTCGACCGGCAAGATCCAGAAATTCGTACTGCGCGAGCGCGCGAAGGAGAACGTCTGAGCCGGATCAACCGAGCGGTGGTTATCCGCTGCTACGCGCAGCTCTGAGGGATGCTAAGCCGTGGAAGGAGGCCTGGCCTTTTGTCGCCGGAGCGAGATCCAGGACAGAGGGGCCTTTTCAACGGACCGCGGTAAGATGCCGAAAGACGCGCCTGTACAAGGGACATGGGATTTAGAGCTCGGACTGGTAGCTGAACACGCCGGCTTTTGACGTGCTGACAGGCGACTTCTGGCGTATCCTCGACTGTGGTTGAGACGGCTGGAGAGACCGCAACCGACCGGGGGCAGACGCACAAAAATGCCGCTCGCTCGGGCTTACCGCTGAATGGAGGACGACCGATGGTTACCAGAGCTCCGTTCCTGAAGACGCGATTTGGCGCCTACTATCACCGCGAGGTCCCCGAGGAGGATGCCGAACTCACCCATGTCGGCCCGGGCACGCCGTGCGGCGAATATTTCCGCCGCTTCTGGCAGCCGATCTGCTTTTCCGACGAGCTGCGCGACCTGCCGTATCGGGTCAAGATCATGGGGGAGGAGCTCGTGGCGTTCCGCGATCAGAGCGGCGCCGTGGGTCTACTCGAACTGCATTGCCCGCATCGGGGCACGTCCTTGGAGTTCGGGCTGATCGACGCCCGGGGGATACGCTGCTGCTATCATGGATGGCTGTTCGCTGCGGACGGGACGATCCTCGAGACGCCCGGAGAGCCGGCGGAAAGCACCCTCAAGGATCGGCTCTATCACGGGGCTTATCCCACCCACGAATACAACGGCATCGTCTTTGCCTATTTGGGGCCCCCCGACCAGCAGCCGCCGTTCCCGATGTATGACAGCTTCAGCAGGCCCGGGTACCGTTTGATCCCAGGCCGAAAATATTTCTATCCGTGCAACTGGTTGCAGATCCTGGAAAACACCATGGATCCCGTCCATACGGCGTTTCTCCACACGATCGTCAGCGGCGCCGTCTTCACCAGCGAGTTCGGCGTGTTGCCGGAGCTGGATTTCGTTGAGACCCCGGTGGGGATGATCTATGTCGCCACCCGCCGGGTAGGCGACAACGTCTGGGCGCGGATGGTCGAGAATGTCTTGCCCAACCTGCAGCAGGTGGCCCCCATTTGGGAAGACGGCCGCGAGGAGCATCCGTTTAGCGGCCCGATGATGAGCCGCTGGATCGTGCCTCAGGACAACACCAACACGATGTTCATCGAATTCCGGCACGTCAGCGAGACCGAAGGTATGACCCCGGGATGGTGGGCCGACCGTGACATCATGCTCCCCGGTCAGCTCGCCGCCGCATCACATGAAGAAGGTCAGCGGCATCCCGGCGACTTCGAGGCCCAGGTCTCGCAGCGGCCCATCGCCATCCACGGCTTGGAGCATCTCAGCGCCACGGATCGTGGGGTCAGCATGTTTCGCAATCAGATCAGACGCGGCATACGGGCGGTCCGCGCCGGCGACGACCCTGCCGGTTTGTGCCATAGCGCGGGCACGGTCATACCGACCTACTGTAACGATACAATCGTGCGGCTACCGCCGGCGGAAACCGCGGCAACGGATCGGCAGCTGATGCGCGAGACCGGGCGGCGGCTGGCAGAGGCCTATCTCGAGAATCCGCCACTAATGACCGACCGCTGACAAGCGCGGGTGACGAGACAGCCTTGAAGGGCCGATGAACCCGTCCAGTTTTCAATAAAAAAGCCGGGCGAGACAGGACTCTCCCGGCTTTTGAGGGTTGGCTTGTCTGAGCGGCTGCGGTCAGTGCCTCTCGAGCTGGCAGATTTCGTCCTTGATGCGGAGCTTTTGACGCTTCAGATCGTGGACTGCGTCCTGATTGGGAAGAGGACGCTTGTTTTCTTCATCGAGAGCGCGTTCGAGTGCGGCATGTTTTTCCTTCAGCGCCTCGATGCGATCCTGCAGCGACATGCACGATCCTCCTGCTAGACGGTGGCAGCGGTCGATGGTAACGCCGGCGACATCAGCCGGCTATAGGGTCGTTGACCCTCGGACGGAGATATGACGGACCGATTAAAATTCACAGAGGGTGGCATGGCGGATGAGTCCGCGCGTCCACGTCTGATCGTTGGGATCAGCGGCGCCTCCGGGGTGATTTACGGCGCGCGCCTGCTCGAGCTGCTGCATCCGTTGCCGGTCGAGACGCATCTCGTCATTACTCGGGCCGCCGAGGTGACATTGGCGCTGGAGACCGACCTCAAACCCGCGGTCGTCCGCAGCCGCGCCGACGTCGTCCACGCGGTCGGCGATGTGGCGGCGCCGATCTCCTCCGGCTCGTTCAAGACAATCGGTATGGTGGTGGCTCCGTGCTCCATCCGCAGCATGGCCGAAATCGCCAGCGGGGTGACGACTACGTTGTTGAGCCGCGCGGCGGATGTCGTGCTCAAGGAGCGGCGACGACTCGTCCTAATGGTACGCGAGACGCCGCTTCACACCGGCCACCTGCGCACCCTGACGGCGCTCTCCGAAATGGGCGCGGTGATCGCCCCGCCGGTGCCTGCTTTTTATTCCAAACCCCAGACCATCGCGGAGATGATCGATCAGACCTTGGGCCGCGTCCTCGACCTGTTCGGACTGGAAAGCGGAGTGGTCAAGCGGTGGGGCGAACCCTCAGGTGCTGAAGACCGCATCGGGCCGCACGACACAGGCGATTAGGCGCTCCGGTTCAAATATCTTGCGCGAATGCGTCGAAGGCCTCTTCGATGATCGCTGCTTCCTTGCTACGGATCCCCTCCCCACCGAGATAAAGCGCGAGATTGCCATGGGCGGCGGCTCGCCCGCCCTCAGGATCTGTCTTCGCACACTCAATCCCCGCGAGCCGGGCGAGCCGCTCTTGGACCAGCTTCTCGCCTGCGATTTCGAGCGCCTTCACCCCTTCGCGCAACCGCTGGACCTCGCCGTCGGGATGGTGCCGGAGGTTTCGGCGCAGGCGACGTAAGGGTTCGACAATTTCGCTTCGGAGCGTGCCGGCCACGTGTTCCGCCGCCGCCAGGGCATCGCCGCCGAGCGCGCCCCGCCCCGAGATGCCTAGCCACAGTGCAAACAGAACGAGGTTGACGTCGAAGCCGTCGCGGTCCTGCAGCGCGATCAGCGCCTCGGCGACCCCCGGCCGCTCATAGAAGGCGAGCGAGAAACGCCAGAACGCCTCATCCTCCGACACTTTTCCGCCCTCGTCCAAGCTGCCAATCGTTCGCACAAATCACGCCTTCGGCTATTTTCGGGTCTGATGGTGCCCGGCGCGTCAGGGGTGCTAATATGATGCTGAACCATCCTGGCACGGCCATGGATCTCGACATCGAAGCTCTAAACGCAAAGCTCGCCGCGCTGAAAGCCGAACACCGCGACCTCGACGAGGTGATCGCGCGTTTCGCCGCGCGCGCTCCGGTCGACCAGCTCGAGCTGCAGCGGCTAAAGAAGCGAAAGCTGTTGCTCAAGGACCAGATCACCAAGATCGAGAGCGAGCTGTTGCCCGACATTATCGCCTGAAGGGCAAAATCAACTGGAGCTGCATCCTGGGGCCGACGGCCGATTGTGGCCGCGGGCGGCTTGTGCAGCCCTATGCCGACCCTATAATCACGGCTCTCGAGGATGCTTTTAAAGTGAGTTGAATGGACGGCACCGGTCGGTCGGTGGGCATCATCATGGGGAGCCAATCCGACTGGGAAACGATGCAGCACGCTGCGAGCACCCTCGAACGGTTGGGGATCGGCTACGAGACCCGCATCGTCTCGGCGCATCGCACACCCGACCGCCTCTTTGATTACGCCCGTACCGCAAAATCGCGTGGGCTGCGCCTGATTATCGCCGGGGCCGGCGGGGCCGCTCATCTCCCTGGAATGGCGGCGGCATTGACCCCGCTCCCGGTGCTCGGCGTGCCGATCGAAAGCAGAACCTTGAAAGGCGTTGATAGCCTGCTCTCGATCGTCCAGATGCCCGCGGGGATCCCGGTCGCCACCTTCGCCATCGGTCACCCTGGCGCGATCAACGCGGCGCTCTTTGCCGCGGCGATACTCGCTCTGGGCGATGAGACCGCGGCGCTGGCTCTCGATGGCTGGCGGCAAGCGCAAACCCAGGCTGTCGCCCAGCGTCCAGCCGGACGGGAATGCTAGCGCCCGGAGGTACGATCGGCATTCTGGGTGGTGGCCAACTCGGCCGGATGACGGCGCTCGCCGCCGCCCGGCTCGGCTACCGCTGCCATGTTTTCGCCGACGAGCCCGACAGCCCGGCTGCGCAAGTATGCGGCGCAGCCACCGTCGCCGAATTCTCCGACCGAGAGGCACTCGAGCGGTTCGCCGGCGCCGTCGACATCGCAACCTTCGAATTCGAAAATATTCCGGCGGGGGCAGTCCGCCGGGTGGCGGCCCTCAAACCGGTGCTGCCGCGGCCCGAAATTCTCGAAATCGCGCAGGACCGCCTGCGAGAGAAGGACTTCCTTCGCTCGATCGACGTCGCGACCACCGCCTACCGTGAAATTTCCGACCCTACCGCCTTGCTGCGCGCGATGCGCGATTTCGGGTACCCCGCGGTGCTGAAGACGGTGCGTCTGGGCTATGACGGCAAGGGTCAGGTTACTTTGACCCCCGAGATCGAGGCCGAAGAAGCCTGGCGACGAATGGGCGGCGAAATCGGCATCCTCGAGAGTTTCGTCGATTTTTCCTGCGAGATCTCGGTCATCGTTGTGCGGGGCGCGAACGGCGCCTGGGCGACCTATCCGCCCGTTGAAAACCAGCACGTCAATCATGTCCTCGATACGACGATCGCCCCCGCGCGAATTCCGGTAGACACCGCTAGGCGCGCCGAGGCGATGGCGCGCCACGTCGCCGAAAAGCTCGATCTCGTCGGGGTTCTCGCGGTCGAGATGTTCGTGACGGAGAGCGGGGCTATCCTCGTCAACGAGATCGCGCCGCGCCCGCACAATTCGGGTCATTGGACGATCGACGCCTGCTTCACCAGCCAATTCGAGCAGCTCGTACGGGCCGTGTGCGGGCTCCCGCTCGGCTGCGTCACGCACCACTCCGATGCCGTCATGCAGAACCTGTTGGGCAGCGACGTCGCCAAGTGGCGAGATATGCTGAATGATCCTCTGGCCAAACTGCATCTGTACGGCAAGACCGAGATCCAGCCCGGCCGCAAGATGGGCCACGTGACCCGACTCATCCCACACCGCTGAACCCTGTCTCGAGCTGAAGCCGACTCGAAAGTCGGTCAGGCCGCGCGCGACGCTGTCTTGTTAGTTAGCCAGGCACGCATCGCCCCCGACGTTGCGTCCCAGGCCTCTGTCAACCCCTCGGCGAGATCCCGGGCGTGACTAGCATTTCCGGCATCGCAGGCCGCCCGCAGCTCTGCCGCGAGCCAGCTTAGCCGTAACGCTCCGAAATTGCCGGCCGTCCCGAGCAGGGTATGCGCTTCCCGGCCGGTCCCATCGAGGTCATGACAATCGAGGAGGCGGCGTATCTGGTTGATGCGCTCTGCCGTGTTGACAAGAAATACGTCGACAAACTCGTCCAAAGGCTCGCCCCCAGCCATGACCTCGGCGATCATCTCGAGGCGAGCAGGATCGATCGTGGCTGGCGGCAGGCAATCCTCGGCAACCAGAGCTGGCCCTCGACCGCGTCCGACAAGTCCTCCGGCCACGTCGTTGAGCCGCGAGAAGAGTTCCGCATTGTCGATCGGCTTTGACAGATAGTCGTCCATCTCGGCTGCGAGATATTCTTCCTTGGCCCCCGCCATCGCGTGCGCGGTCAAGGCGATGATCGGCACCGCGTTCTTCGGCGGCGGCAAGGTGCGAATGCGTTTTGTCGCCTGGACTTCGTCCAGCAGCGGCATCTGTATGTCCATCAGCACGACATCGTAATCCTTGCTGCGTACGGCCTCGAACGCCAATTCCCCATTCTCGACGACATCTACGTGGTGCTCCGCCTTGCGAAGCAGCATCGTGACCAGCTGCTGGTTGATCTTGTTGTCTTCTGCGAGGAGGATTTGCAGAGGCCGCCTGGCCGTTCGCGGAGGCGGCAGCGGGGCGCGGGGCGCTTCCGTGCGCCGCACCCCGGCAAAGCCGAAAAGCTGTGCGAAGGCATCGAGCAGCGACTGCTCGCGGACCGGTTTGGTCAGCACCGCATCGATAATGCCGGAGATGCCATCCGCGAGGCCGTGCCGACCGGCCGACGAGGCAATCACGATCTTGGTCTCGGCGAGGCCCGCCGTTGCGCGGATCCGCTGGGCAAGCGCTTCGCCCGAGAGGCCCGGCATCATCTGGTCGATGATGACGAGGTCGAAAGGTTTGCCTTGGTGAAAGGCCCGCTCCAATTCGGCCATCGCGGCGAAACCATCTTCGACCGAGTTTGCCTCGATGCCAAAGCCGGCCAGCTGGCGCGCCAGAATGCGCCGGTTCATCTGGACATCGTCGACGATCAGGACATCAAGACCCGCCAGTTTGCCGGGTAATGCCCGGCGCTCGACGGTCGGGTTGATCGCCGGCCGCAGTGGCAGCTCAAACCAGAAGCGACTGCCGAAGCCGGGCGTGCTGTCGACGCCGATCGCGCCGCCCATCAGTTCGATCAGCTGCTTGCATATGGCCAATCCGAGACCGCTTCCGCCAAAGCGGCGGGTTATCGAGCTATCGGCCTGACTGAATTTTTCAAACAGCCTGGCATGGACTGCTTCCGACATTCCGATGCCGGTATCGACAATTTCAAAGCGCAGCCGACGCAAATCCTGAGCGGGGTCAGAGCACACCGCCACCTCCACCGAAACGCCGCCACGCTCGGTAAACTTGATGGCGTTGCCGACCAGGTTCAGCAGGATCTGACGAAGCCGCGTCTCATCCCCGCGAAAGCCGCCCCTCGCCGCCGGATCGACGAAAACGCCGAGGTCGATCCTCTTCTCGTGGGCTTTCGGCGCCAACAAGCCGACGGCGGCCTCAACCGTGTCGCAGAGCTCGAAATCGATGATTTCGAGGTCGACCTTGCCGGCCTCGAGTTTCGAAATATCGAGAATGTCGTTGATCAGGGCGAGCAGCGACTCGGCGCTGTCGCGCACTGCGATCGCACATTCGCGCTGCTCGGGTGACAGATCGGTCTGCAGCAGCAATCCGTTCATCCCAATGACGCCGTTCATCGGCGTACGGATCTCGTGGGACATATTGGCGAGGAAATCCGATTTCGCGCGGTTCGCCTTTTCGGCGGCTTCACGCGCCTGCTCGAGGCTCGCCCGATTCTGTTCGAGCTGGCGAAACTGAGCGCCAAGCTCCCGAAACAGGACAATGAAGCCAAGGACTGTGCAGACGGCGCCGATTGCGATGAATGTCGATTGCCGGCGCCAATTCGCGAGAGCGGCGGCCTCGGAAATCGCCACATCGACAACCAGCGGATAATCCGCCAGCGGATGCACCGATTCGACCCAGGTGATCCCAGCGGTGTCCTTTTGTGAAAGAAAAATACCGCCGCTTCCGGCCAGCCGATACCATGGTGATCCGGCCGGCATCTTTCGACCGATGCTGTTTTCTTCGAGACGAGGATACCGGGCGAAGATAGTGCCGTCCTGCCGCAAAACCGTGACGGGCCCCAGCTCCGGCAGAGTGATGGCCTTGTAAAATTCTTCGAGATAATCGGTCCGGATCGTTGCGACGATGGTGCCCAGAAACTCGCCACCCGGTCCGCTGATACGGCGCGCGACAATAATTGTCCACCCGCTGTTGGTGCGGTTCTTTACCGGCATCCCCAAGAAACTGGTCGGCTCGTCGTGCAGCCGAAAATACGCGATGAAGTCGCGGTCCGAAAAATCGGCGGCCGAAACCGGCCAACGGCGCGACCAACTTATGCGCTTGCCCTCCGCATCGATCAGCGCGAGGGCATCGGCTTGAGGCAAATTCTTTAGCCGATCGGTGAGAAACTGGTGCCACTTCCTGGCGGAGAGCAGCTGCTCGAATTGCGCGGGCGTTTCGACCCCGGAGCCGAGCACCCGGTCCTTGACCTGATCCAGGACGAGGTCGACCGCCTGCAAAGTGCGTGAAGTCTGCTCGGCGAAGGCGACGCCGAGATTTTCGATTTCCTCCGTATAGGTCTTCATCGCCTCCCGCCGCAGATCCCAAATCGTGAGGACAGCGGCGACCAGGGTCATGCCAACGACTGCCAAACCGATCAAGTTGAGGCGGCGATTGGAGGGTGGGTGCCGGCGCAAGCTCGCGAAAAACTTCATTACGAAAGTTCGCTCTAACGATGACGGCGGACCCGAACTTTACGGTCACGACGCTAACCGCGCCTTGAGGTTAATTCGCCTAAGGTTAAGAAGCGGTAACGGAGAGGTCCGCGATCGCGAGCAGGGGATTTCCTTTGTAAATCGCGCCCCATCGCCCGACGCGTCGGGCTCGAATGACTATTGCTCGTCGTATTCCGCAGAAATGTCGCGGTTCGTGTAATCCGGGAGCAGGGCGGCGGCGGCCAAGCTGATGAGGGCGCAAACGAGGATATAGAGAGCGATCGCGTAGCCCGATTTGAACTCGGCGAAGAGCGCCGTTGCGATCAGCGGTGCGGGGCCGCCGGCGAAGACCGAGGCCAGCTGATAGCCGATCGAGGCGCCGCTGTAGCGCAGCCGGCCGGTAAAGCACTCGGCGATCAATGCCGCCTGCGGGCCGTACATCATGTCGTGCGGAATCAGCGATAGCACGATGGCAAGAAAGATCCACCCCGGCATCATCGTATTCAGCAAGCGCGAAATAAATGAAGCCAAACACTCCGGTTACCGCCGCGCCGATCAGATACATCCGTTTGCGGCCGATCCTGTCCGACCAATGCCCCGAGAGCGGGATCGAAAAGAACGACACGACGGAGGCGGTCAGCACGGCGGTGAGAAGCAGATTGCGCGAAACCCCGAGGATCGTCGTCCCGTAGGTGAAGACAAAGGCGGTGAAGATGTAGAACGGCGCCTGCTCTCCCATGCGCGCCAGCGCCGTCAGCAGGATCTCCTTGGGCTGCCGTCTCATCACCTCGAGCGCGGGTGTCTTCTCGACCCGGTTCTCGGCCACCAATCGCGCAAAGGTCGGCGTCTCGAGAATGCCGAGCCGGATATAAAGGCCGATCCCGACCAGGATGATGCTGAGGAAGAACGGGATGCGCCATCCCCAGTCGAGAAATTGGCTGCCCGCGATCTGGCTGAATGCCAACGCCGCCAAGTTGGCGAGGAACAGCCCGGCCGGCACGCCGAATTGCGGCCAGGCGGCGATAAAGCCGCGATGATGGTCGGAGCGCGCCCACTCCATCGACAGCAGCACCGAGCCGCCCCACTCGCCGCCGACCCCGACACCCTGGATGAAGCGCAGGATGGTCAGAATGATCGCACCCCAGATGCCGATCTGCGCATAGGTCGGCACGAACGCGACGAGAAAGGTCGCGATGCCCATCAACAGCAGCGTCGCGATCAATGCCGCCTTGCGCCCGATGCGGTCGCCGTAATGGCCGAAGATCGCGGCGCCGATCGGGCGCGCGACAAAGCCGACGGCATAAATGCCGAAGGCCTGCAAGGTCCCGACCAGCGGATCCGATTCCGGGAAGTACAGCTTCGCAAAGACCAGCCCGGTCACGGTGCTGTACAGGAAGAAATCATACCACTCGATCGTCGTCCCGATCGTGCTGGCGATCACCGCGCGCCGCAATTGCACCCGGTGCTCGAGCTCGGTGAGCGCGTCCGCCGCAACCCCCGCTGCCGTCATCTAAGCTCCTCCTCACACCTTCATCGGGGGTTTTTTTTGCTGGCCTCCCGCGGGATAGCTGTTCCGCAGGAGGCACCCGCGCGTCAGGGATATAGTTTTACACGGCGGTGGCGAGCAAAATGATGCCGCCGACAACCGATGCGCCGCCGGCGATCACTCCGAGCGAACGTTCCTCGAAATGGCTGATCGAGACGTCGCGGTGATCGTCGGACGCGACCCGCAAGGTTGCGGATATCGCCCAGACCATCACGCCCAATACAGCAAGCGCTGCTCCGAGGGTTCTCTTGCGAACCCGCATTCGATATCGCCGCTTCATCTCTGGCTCCTCCTCTGTCGAGCAAGATCGGTGATAACCAATTTCCTATCCCGAACCTCGCATACGGGCAAACAGGGGTAGCGCCACGGTTCGAACTTCCCTTTTCGACCCCTAGCCGACATTCGGCAGCGTAAAATGTGAGCCCAGCTGCTACGGATTCATTCGATCACCTCGTCAGCGCGTGCGAGCAATGAGGGTGGCATGGTCAGGTTCAGCAAATGCGCGGTCTTGAGATTGATGTACAGATCGTATCTCGTCGGCTGCTCGACGGGAATGTCAGCTGGTTTGGCCCCTTTGATGATTTTGTCGATCTGCGCGGCCGCCTGACGAATCATCGCCGCAAAGTCGGGGCCGAGGCTCACTAGTCCTCCAGCCATGACCGTCTCTCTAAAAGAGGAGCACAATGGGAGATGGGCCCGGAGGGCGTGATCGGCAGTCTCGGCGCCGAGATTAAAGGTGAGGGCTCCAGCAATCTCCAAGACGGCTCCTACGTCACTGTTTTTGATTTTGGCAAACGCTGATTCGAGGTCGTCGGCCGATTTAATGTCAACGGAGACGAGACTGACCCGGAGTTCTGGCGCCGCTTGTTCCAGCGATGTCATTGCAAATCCGACGTTTGGATCACCGACGGCCCGCAGTACTGCCGCGCGTTTGAGATCTGGTACGATTTCTTTTAGGATCTGCAGTCTCTTGCCATATGTCCCCGCCGCGGCCTCGAAGGTTATGCCGGTCATGTTTCCGCCGGGATGAGCGAGACTTTGGACGAGCCCGATTTCGACCGGAGCTCCTACCGACACAAACACCGTCGGCACTCCGCTGGCCACCCTCTTTGCTGCCACTCCCCCTACGGTTCCCCAAACGACTAACAGGTCGATTTGGGGCAATAAAGACGAAATGACCTCCTGCAATTTCTCTGGCTGCGGACCGGCAAAGCGGTGTAAGAGCTCGATGTTCCGACCCTGAACATCGCCGAAGTCGGCCAGTCCCTTTTCGAGCTCTTGCACTCGGATTGCTCCCCCGCGTTCTCGTGGATTCACGAGCACGTGGCCTATTCGCCAAACCTTGCCGGGTTGCTCAGCATCGGCATAGCAGGGCGATGCCAGCGCAGCGCCACAAATTACGCCCATGAAATCTCGGCGCCTCATTCGATCATCTCATCGGCCCGAGCGCAGCAGGTGGGACCATCAGACCAAGGAATTCTCGGTGGGGGATTCAGATTTATGACCAGAGAGTTTGCAATTCCTGTTGGTGCTCGTACTGCTGAAGCCTGAGACCGCGGAGCCATACACACAAAGTCGACGCTCCTCTCTCCGGTGTAGCCACGCAGCGCTAGTTAAAATACTCTCAACGATGTCGGCTTACCACCCATTGCGGAAAGTCAAGCTGCGACGTCACCAATTGGGTCTTGTGCCTAGCCCCGGCCTTGCTGGAAACCCCGAACAGGCGCATTCTGGATCGATGCAAGTCAAGGAGGAAACCGATGCCGCGAATTAAGCACATCGCGCTGACGACAAAGGAGCCCGCAAAGGTCGCCGCCTTCTACAAGGACGCTTTCGGAATGCAGGAGATCCGGCGTGCCCCGAACGGCGCCGTGTTTCTGACCGACGGCTACATCAACCTGGCGATCCTGAATTGGAAGACCGAGAAATCCGCCGATGTCGGCGCCAACGGACCGAACTACAGCGGCATCCATCATTTCGGCTTTGAGGTCGAGAACCTCGACGAGGCCGCAGCGAAGCTGGAACGCGCCGAGGGTGAGCGCCTCGAGGAGAAAGAGGGGCTCGGCATGGAGATGGCTGCCGGAGGCCACCGCAATTTCGAGATGAAATGGGCCGGCCCCGACGGTGTGGTGATCGACATATCTCACACCGGCTGGGAGACGAAAACCAGATAAACGAATTTCGGGAGGAAGCAGCTATGGCCGAGAACTTCACGATTTGTGCCGGCACTGTAGGAACCGGCGCCTGGGTCAGCCCAGACGGCGGTGAAAGCTGGCGGCAAGTGCGAACCGGATTGTGGGCCGAAAGCCGCGTGTTCGGTTTCGCGCTCCACCCGAAACAGCCCCGCACCATTCTGGCCGGAGCCGATGACGGCATCTACCGTACCGAGGACGGCGGGGAGCACTTCGAGCGGCTCGACTCGCCGATGAATGCTGTGCACGTGTGGAAAGTCGCGTTCGATCCGACGGACCCCCAGACCATTTTCGCGGGGACCCGCCCGGCGGCGCTCTATCGATCGACCGACGGTGGCGCCCATTGGGACAAGCTGCCGGCCGATATGGCGGAGGAGTGCCCGAATGTCCGCATTCCGCGAGTGACGGCGCTGACGGTCGATCCCTCGGACCACCGGATGGTATGGGCCGGTGTCGAAGTCGACGGCGTGCGTCGCAGCCGTGACGGCGGAGAAAGCTGGACACGGGTCGCCGGGGTCAACGATCCCGACATCCACGACACGGCGATCAGCATCAATGGTGCCAAGACGGTGCTGACCAGCACCCCGCGCGAGATCTTTGCCAGCACGGATGGCGGCGAAAGCTGGCGAGGTTTGGGGGTCGGCAAGCATTTCCGCCTGCCCTATTGCCGCAGTCTGGCGCTCAAGCCCGACGAGCCCGCAGTGCTGTTTGTCGCCACCGGCGACGGTGCGCTCGGCAGCACCGGCGCGATCCAGCGTTCCAAGGATGGCGGACAAAGCTGGCAGGCCTTGCCGTTGCCCGTCGAGCCTAACTCGCCGATATGGTCTTTTGCGACCCATCCGGCGAACCCCAACCGGATCCTCGCCTGCAGTCACTATGGCGAAATATTTGCGAGCGAAGACGCCGGCGATTCCTGGGTCAAACTGCGCCGCGAGTTCAGCGAGATCCGCGCCCTGGCGTGGACGCCGAATTAACAAGACCCTCACCCGTCTCGCTGCGCTCGCCACCCTCTCCCGCGGTGCGCGAGAGGGGCTATGACGCGTTCAGTGCAAAAGCTCCTCTCCCGCACCGCGGGGACCAAGCCCACAGGGCTTGGTGGGTGAGGGTAGCGTCGCCGGGCAAACGGGGCCTTCTGAGATGCCGCAGCTGAGTTATGTTCATGGCGCGAGTGGTACGCCATTTATCGGCGATACGATCGGCGTGCATTTCGATCGGATCGTCGAGCGTTTTGGCGAGCGCGACGCATTGATTGTCCGCCATCAGCAGATCCGCTGGAAGTACCGGGAGCTGAAAGAGCGGGTCGACGCCTTTGCTGCAGGGCTGCTCGCGCTGGGGCTCAAGCGCGGCGACCGCATCGGCGTCTGGTCGCCGAACAACGCCGAATGGGTGATCACCCAATTCGCCACCGCCAAGGCTGGGCTCATTCTTGTCAACATCAACCCGGCCTACCGGCTGGCCGAGCTCGAATACGCCCTCAACAAGGCGGGCTGCATCGCACTCGTGACCGCGGCGCAGTTCAAGACCAGTGATTATCACGCGATGCTTCGCGAACTGGCGCCTGAACTGAGGACCGCGTCGCCGGGCAATTTGCGCGCGGCACGGCTGCCGCAACTGCGGTTGGTGATCACGATCGGCGGCGGCGACGCCCATGGGATGGTGCAGTTCGATGAGGTCCTCGGTCTCGCCCGCGATGCCGAGCGGCACCGTCTGGCGGCGCTGGCGGACGAGCTGCAATTCGACGACCCGATCAACATCCAGTTCACCAGCGGCACGACCGGCTTCCCAAAGGGCGCAACACTCAGCCACCACAACATCCTGAACAACGGCCTGTTCATCGCCGGCGCGATGAAGCTGACGGAGCGCGACCGGGTCTGCATTCCTGTGCCGCTCTACCACTGCTTTGGCATGGTGATCGGCAATCTCGGCTGCCTGACCCACGGGGCGGCGATGGTGTATCCGAGCGAAGGTTTCGATCCGCTCGTCACCTTGGAAACAATCGCGGGCGAGCGCTGCACCGCCGTCTACGGCGTGCCGACGATGTTCATCGCCGAGATGGACCACCCCGATTTCGCCAAGTTCGATCTAAGTTCCTTGCGCACCGGGATGATGGCCGGCAGCCCGTGCCCGATCGAGGTCATGAAACGCGCTTTCTCGTTGATGCACCTCTCCGAGGTCGTCATCGGCTATGGCATGACCGAGACGAGCCCGGCGAGCTTTGCGTCGGCGACCGACGACCCGCTTGAGCGGCGGGTGTCGACGGTCGGGCGGATTCTGCCGCACGTCGAGGCGAAAATCATCGACACCGAGCGGAGGATCGTGCCGCGCGGCACGGCCGGCGAGCTGCTGACCCGCGGTTATTTGGTCATGCTGGGCTATTGGGACGACGAGGAGAAGACCCGCGAGGCGATCGACGCAGCCGGCTGGATGCACACCGGCGACCTCGCGACGATCGATGACGAGGGCTATTGCAACATTGTCGGGCGGATCAAGGACATGGTGATCCGCGGCGGCGAGAACGTATATCCGCGCGAGGTCGAGGAGTTCCTCTATCGCCATCCGAAGATCCAGGACGTGCAGGTAATCGGCATCCCCGACGCGCGCTACGGCGAAGAGCTGTGCGTGTGGGTTCGCCTGCGCGACGGTGAGAGCGCCACCGCCGAGGAAATCCGCGGCTTTTGCCAAGGACAGATCGCCCATTACAAGGTGCCCCGCTATGTCAAATTCGTCGACGGCTTCCCGATGACGGTGACCGGCAAGATCCAGAAATTCCTGATGCGCCAGCATATGATCGAGGAACTCGGGCTGAGCGTGCAGGAGACCGCGTGATGAGCAGGATCGCCTCGGTCGCGACCCACATGATCTCGGTGCCGCGGCCGCAGCCGGTGTGGACGGCGCATGAGGAGAGCAAGGCCTGGAACGTGATCCTGACCGAAATCCGCACCGATGACGGTCTGGTCGGCTATGGCGAGATCCACGGCGCGCCGATGCCGCGGATCTGCGAGTGGGTGAGCCGCTTTGGCGAGATCATCCGAGGCATGGATGCGCTGGCGCACATCGCGGTGTGGGAGAAGCTGTTCGCGCTGACCTCGCCGCGGCCCGGCGGGATCGAGGGCCGGGACGGTCTGCCGCCGCCCGTCCCGCGCGGCGAGCGCGCTCAGGTCATGGCGGCGATCGCCGGGATCGACATCGCCCTGTGGGACATCAAGGGGAAAGCCGCCGGCCTGCCGGTCTATCGGCTGCTGGGCGGCGAGAACCGGCCGATCTTCACCTACGCGACCGGCGGGTACTACCGGCCAAATGCCGGCAACGCCGATTACGGCGAAGAGCTGGCGCGCTTCCTCGACCTCGGCTACCGCGCAGTCAAGCTGAAGACCGGAGCCGGCACCGTTTCGCAAGAGGCCGAGCGTATCGGCGCGGTGCGCCGGGCGATCGGCGACGAGACGCTGCTGATGCTCGACATGAACGCCGCCTACGATCTGCCGGAGTGCATCGATTTCGCTCGTGCCGTCGAGCCGCATCGGATCTTCTGGCTCGAGGAGCCGCTGCATTGGTATCTGCAGCCGGCCGATTTCGCCCGGCTGGCCGCGGCTACGCCGATCCCGCTCGCGCATGGCGAACGCGAGCTGACCCGCTTTACCGTCCGCGATTTCATTGTCGAGGGCGGCATCCGGTTCGTTCAATTCGACGCGACGCGCGCCGCCGGGTTCACCGAGGCGTTGCGCATTGCCGCACTGGCCGAGCAGCACGGCGCGATGGTCGCGCCGCACACCGCGCCCGAATTGCACGGGCATCTCGTCCTCGCCCTGCCGCGCTGCGCCTTCGGCGTCGAATCGCACGGCGGACCAGAGACCGACCCGCTCGCCTACGGCCTTTTCCGCGAGCACCCGCAATTACGCGACGGTCATCTGATCGTCGACGACAAGCCGGGCTTCGGCCTCGAAGTCGATTGGGGTTTTGTCGACCGCTACCGCGTCCCGCAGTAGCGCGGATGCTCAGAAACGGCGCATCAGAGCGACCAGGCGCCCCTGAACCTTGACGCGGTCGGGTCCAAAGATGCGGGTCTCGTAGGCCTTGTTGGCGGGTTCCAGCGCGATCGAGGCGCCGCGGCGGCGCAGCCGCTTCAAGGTGACTTCCTGATCGTCGACCAGCGCGACGACGACACAGCCGTTCTCGGCGGTGTCGCAGCGTTGAATGACGACCGTGTCGCCGTCGAGAATGCCGGCCTCGACCATGCTGTCGCCGGACACTTCGAGCGCGTAATGCTCGCCGCTGCGGCCCAAGAGGCTGGCCGGCACGCCGACTGTCGTGCTCTGGTCGCGCAATGCCTCGATCGGCGTGCCGGCCGCGATCCGGCCGTAGAGCGGCAGGTCGACGGCCTCGACGTCGTTCGCGACGGGTGCGCCGGGCAGCGAACCCGTGAAATCGCCGCGAATGACCGTCGGAGAGAACCTGCCGCGTTCGACCGCCGGCGGGGGAACGGCTGACTCCTCCGGCAATTTTACGACTTCCAACGCCCGCGCGCGATGCGGCAACCGCCTGATAAACCCGCGCTCCTCGAGCCCACTGACCAGGCGATGGATGCCGGATTTGGATTTGAGGTGCAAAGCATCCTTCATCTCGTCGAAGGACGGTGAGACGCCGGTCGCGGTCAGCCGCTGGTTAATGAACAGCAGCAACTCGCGCTGTTTCCTGGTCAGCATGAGACCCCCTTCTGCACTGCAGAACGAACCCTAAACATTACCGGCATGTTCTAGTTTAGTTCGCTGCCGGGGTCAAGCCTCGAGTAATGGCCGATTCAGAACGATGGCATCACAGGTTGAAACGAAAGTGCATGATGTCGCCGTCTTGCACGATATAGTCGGCGCCCTCGAGACGCATGCGCCCGGCGTCTTTTGCGCCTTGCTCGCCGCCATGGGCGACAAAATCGGCAAAGGTGATCGTCTCGGCGCGGATGAATCCCTTTTCGAAGTCGGTATGGATGCGGCCCGCGGCCTGCGGTGCCTTGGTTCCGCGCTCAACCGTCCAGGCGCGGGCCTCCTTTGGGCCGACGGTGAAGAACGTGATCAAATCGAGCAGCGTGTACCCAGCTCGGATCACCCGTGCCAGACCGGGCTCCTCGAGCCCGAGCTCCGCCAGAAATTCATGCTTTTCGACGGCATCGGCGAGCTGCGCCAGCTCCGCCTCGATCGCCGCCGAGATCACGACTGACCCCGTGCCGTGCTGGGCAGCATATTCCGCGACGCGGTCGCTTTCGGGATTCCCCAAGGCGGCGCTCGCTTCCTCGACATTGGCGACGTAGAGAACCGGTTTGGCGCTCAACAGCTGCAATCCGCTGAGATCACTCTGCCGCTCGGGTCCGACGAGAACATCGCGCGCCGGCCTGCCTTCCCGCAGCGCCGCCAGCACAGTCTCCGCAATATCGAGCTGACCCTTGGCCTCGCGGTCGCCGCCGCGTGCCCGCTTTGCCATCTGTACCACGCGTCGCTCCAGGCTCTCGAGATCAGCCAGCATCAATTCAGTCTCGACGGTCTCGGCATCGCGGATCGGATCGACCGAGCCTTCCACATGGACGACATTCCCGTCGGGGAAACAGCGGATCACATGGGCGATGGCGTCGACCTCGCGAACATGTCCGAGAAACTGGTTGCCGAGCCCTTCGCCGCGGGCGGCGCCGCGGACCAACCCGGCGATATCGACGAATTCGAGCTGGGTCGGGACAATCTTGGCAGATTTGCCGATGCGCGCGGCGATCTCGAGCCGTTCGTCGGGGACCGCCACTCGCCCGACATTGGGCTCGATCGTGCAGAACGGGTAATTCGCCGCCTCTGCCGCGGCGGTCGCGGTCAGCGCGTTGAACAGGGTGGATTTGCCGACATTCGGCAATCCGACGATGCCACAACTGAAACCCATATGCGGGGCTTTTCCTCTTAAGACTGCGCGGGACCTGGCTCCGCGCTTTCATCCGGCGGCGCAAATCGGCGGGCCACCTCGCTCATGAAGGCGTCGGGCGCGCCGGCCACCAACCGCGGGATCGTTTCCGCCACCGCAGCGAGCAGGGGCTCGACCCAGCCGGTCAGCTCCTCGCTGCGAAAATTCTGCAAGACGTAGGGCTGAACCAGTTCCTTGATCCCGGGATGTCCAACCCCGATCCGCACCCGCCAGTAATCCGGTCCGAGCAGAGCGTCGATCGACCGCAGCCCGTTATGACCGGCGCTGCCGCCGCCACGCTTCACCCTCAGCTTGCCCGGGCGCAAATCGATTTCGTCATGTATGACGATGAGGTCCGAAAGCAAGAGCTTGAAAAACCGCGCCGTGTCGCTCACCGACTCGCCGGACGCGTTCATGAAGGTCTGCGGCTTCAGCAGCAGCACCCGTTCACCGCCGATCGACGTCTCCGCGAGTTCGCCCTTGAAGCGGTTGCGGAACCCCGCGGGACGGTGCCTGCGCGCAATCGCCTCGACCGCCATGAAGCCGATGTTGTGGCGATTGCGGGCGTAGCGGGCACCCGGATTGCCGAGACCGACAACTAGGCGCATCAGCGGTAGATCGCGAATGAAACACAGGCGGTGGCTGGAGAACTAGCTTGCCGCGGGCTGCTCGGGGGCCGGTGCCGCCGTCGCGGCCGCCGCAGCTTCTTCACGAACCGCCGAGGACGCGGCGATGCTGGCGATGGTAAAGTCGCGGTCGGTAATTGTCGGCCGGCAGCCCTCCGGTATGATGACCCTGCTAATGTGAAGGCTGTCGCCGATTTCGAGCCCGTTCAGTTCGACAACGAGATGGTCCGGGATGCGATCCACCGGGCAGTTCAGTTCGATCCCATGGCGGACGATGTTGAGAATGCCGCCGCGGCGGATGCCAGGCGACATTTCCGGGTTGGTGAAGACGACCGGCACCATCACCGTAACCCGTGCATGACTGCCGACCCGCATAAAGTCGACGTGCAGCGGCGCGTCGGTTGCCGGATGGTATTGCACGTCGCGAGGCAAGGTGCGGTGGACGACCCCGTCCACCCTGACGTCGACCAGGGTGGCGAGGAAACCGCGGTTGGCGAGAGCACGCGAAAATTCGCGCGGCTCCAGGCTGATTAACACCGGCTCCTTGTTGTCGCCGTAAATGATGCCCGGGACGCGTCCCGCACGCCGCGCGGCCCGGGCGGCTCCCTTTCCGGCTCGGGCGCGCGGTTCGGCGCTCAGGGTGGTGATCTCGGGCATCGGTCGTCGCTCCTCAACAACGGCAGGCAATGAGCCCGCATAAGATAAGCCAGCTTAAGATAGGACCGGATTGGTCTAATGCCAGCGCTCGGACGCCTGGCGCCCTGGTGGCGCGGCGGTTTCGGAACTCAGTCGAACAGGCTGGAGACCGATCGCTCCTCGCTGATCCGCTGCATTGCCTCGGCCATTAAGGGGGCAATGGTCAGCTGGCGGATGTTGGGCGCAGCGCGAACCGCCTCGGTTGCGACGATGCTGTCGGTGATGACCAGCATCTCGATCGGCGACGCGGCAACCCGCGGCACTGCACCCCCCGACAATACCCCGTGGGTAACGTAGGCATAGACCCTGGAGGCCCCCGCTTCCACCAGCGCCACCGCCGCGTTGCACAGCGTCCCGGCGGTGTCGACGATGTCGTCGATCAGCACGCAGCGTCGCCCGGCGACGTCGCCGATGATGTTCACAACCTCGGAAACTCCCGCCCGTTCGCGACGCTTGTCGACGATGACGAGATCGGCGTCGAGCCGGCGGGCGACGTCCCGGGCCCTCAGGACGCCCCCGACATCGGGGGAGACGATGACGAGGTCCTGCCGCGAATGATGCTCCAGGATGTCTTTCACGAATACCGGCGAGGCATACAAATTATCTGTCGGGATGTCGAAGAACCCCTGGATCTGCCCGGAGTGGAGATCGAGGGTGAGCACGCGATCGGCGCCGGCGACGGTAATCATGTTGGCGACAAGCTTGGCCGAGATCGGCGTGCGCGAGCCCGATTTACGGTCTTGCCGGGCATAGCCATAATAGGGGACGACAGCGGTCACGCGGCGCGCCGAGGCGCGTTTCAGTGCGTCGAGGGCGACCAGCAATTCCATCAGATTGTCGTTTGCCGGGTATGAAGTCGGCTGGATCACAAAAACGTCCTCGCCGCGCACGTTCTCGTGTATCTCGACAAATACCTCCATATCGGAGAAGCGGCGCACGCTGGCTGTGGTCAGCGGCAGGTCGAGACAGGCAGAAATCGCTTCGGCGAACGGCCGATTGCCGTTGCAGGCGAGGATCTTCATATCCGAATAACAACCGCCGTGCCGACGGGTTCGGCCCGACGGCTTCATTCACGGGTCTGTAACAGGTTGGCAATGCTGATGCAACCTCGGGAACACGGGCGGGCGGCTTTACCGCCTAGTTCGATATCGGTGTCGGCTATCTCGCGCTCGCCTTTTATAACGTGTGCACGACCTCGATGCATGAGGTAGGCACTCTTCGGTCGGGAAGTTGCTCGATCCGAGGAATTTCCGTGCAGTGCAACACGGCCACTGGTGGAAACTTCGGTATTGGACGCTGACGCCCGTGGGTCTCTCTTTCCTCGGGAGTATCGTCCTCACGGCAGGATAGCTCTCTAGCCAGAGCAGATTTGGATCAGGTTGCGCCAATCACTCCAATCGTCATTGCGGGCGACAGCGAAGCAATCTCGGGCCGCTGAGTGCTCGTAGAATCGAGATTGCTTCGCCGCAGAGCGCGCCTCGCAATGACAGCGCCAATCTGATCAGGAATCTGCTCTAATCCCAAAAAGCTATGATTGTACTACACTGATAGTCAGAGAATGCGCACCGCGTTCGACAACCTACGGCCGCACGACGGCACTCAGGATTTTCCTGCCGGCTGCGGTGCGCCACGCGCGACGAGCTCCATGATCCCGTCTTGCGCCGAGACTGCGACCATGTAGGCGACATCGCCCCAAGCGCCGTCGAGCAGACCGGCGGGGACGTCGTTTTCCTGTCCGACGGTGCCGATCTCGCCGCCGTCTTTTCGGCGCACATGCCAGACGATCTTGACGTTCTGCTTTCCGCCTTTCGGCTTGGCGACGGCGACGTCCGCGTCGAGCACGAGGTCTGCCTTGGCCTGCGGATCGCTGACAATTGCCAGATCCTGCTTCTTCAAGATCTCGGTAATCGAGCTGACCAGCGCCTGATCGCCATCCCCTGGTGCACCCGCTACGGCGCCAATCGCCAGCCGCGTGCGCCCGCCGATCTCGGCCTCGCTCGGAGCCTCGTCTTGCAGCAAAGCTGCGACTTGAACTGCGCTGGCTGCCGCCAAGCGCGCGACCGCGTCCTCGCTTCCGGCATCCCAATCGTCGGCGGGAGCATCGAGCCGCTCGGCGCGTTCGCCGATACTCCGGCCTGACGGGTCGCGCAATTCCCACAGCACGACCAGCGCGGCCTTGCCTTGCGACGGTGCCATTTCCTGTATTCTGCCGACGAGCTCGTAGCTGCCGATGCTCGCAGTCTTGTCACTGGCTGCGATCTCCCGCTCCTGCAATGCGCTCGCCATTGCCGGCCCGAGCTTCTCGGCTGTCGCCCGCGGCAGCCCCTCTATCGGAGCGATCGCGACACTAGAGCTGTCGCGCAAGGCCAAGATCGGCGCGCCTCGGCGTGGCACGTCGTCGGCAAACGGGTGCGGCAAAGGTTGGCAGCCCGCCACCGGCAGAACAGAGGCGAGCACTGCGCCGAGAAGCCAAATCGGGACGAAAGAGATCGAATGAGCCACTTAAAGCCGGAGATACGCGTATCTGTCCAAGGTCTCGCAGGTCAATCGCGAAGCGCGATCGCCGAGAGCGCGCGGCCATAGACCGGCTCGCCGCGCAGACAGGCACGCCGGTAACTGAAAAAATGCCCGTCCTCGGCGACCGTGTCGCGAGGGGCCCGTTCGATCGTCATGACCCCCGCGCGAGCCAGCCGGCTCTCGATATAGCCCGGTAGATCGAACAAGAAGTGGCCGGTTCGCGCTGCCGGCGCAAAATAAGCCGCGCTCGCCTCGTCTTGCGCGAGAAATTGCTGCGGGAACTCCGGCCCGACTTCGTAGGAGGTCTGGGCGATGCAAGGGCCAATGCCTGCGCAAATTCGGGCCCGCGTTGCCCCCGAGGCCTGCATCCGGTCGAGAGTAGCTTCGATGATCCCGCCGAGCGCGCCGCGCCAGCCGCCGTGCGCCGCGCCAATGACATTGGCAACCGCATCGGCGAACAGGATCGGGGCACAATCGGCAGCGAGAATGCCGAGGGCAATCCCGGAGCCGCGCGTGACCAAGCCGTCGGCCCGCGGCGCCGCATCACGTGGCCAGGGCTTTTCCACCGTGACCACCGTGCTACTGTGGACCTGATGGCAGGTCACCAGGCGATCGGGTGAAAAGCCCAGCCGCTCCATTGCAATGGCGCGGTTCCGCGCAACCGTCTCGGCCACATCGCCCGATCCGAACCCGCAGTTAAGCGACGCAAAGAAACCGCCGCTGACCCCGCCTTGGCGGGTAAAGAAGGCGTGGCGTATCCCGGGATCGCGATCGAGAAGATCGAGGGTGATCATTGCTGCGCCGGCTCATTCGTATCTACGCTCGGATCAAAGCCCGCCGGCGATGGCAGGCCTGGCGAAACCAGCGCCACGACCTTGAACAAATCGCCCATTTCGCCCGGATCCAGCAAACGCCTCACACCGCTTTCGAGTGACTGCCGCTGGGCGGGCGCGGCCCGCGCGCTCAGCGCCGCAAGTCGCAGGCCGGCGCCGAGCGCAGTGAGAAACCGGCCCTGGCCGATCGGCCCATAAGTTTCGGCGCCGGCCGCCCGAGCGGCCTCTGCAAAGGCCGCGAAATCGACATGGGTGCTGAGATCGGCGGTTCCCGGCGCTGCGAGACTACAAACCGGCCGATGACGTTTAAGCGCGCGGAGCGTCGGCCCGGGGGCAGTCGGGAAGTAGCCATAATCGATGAATAGTGCAGCACCCGGTTGGCGGGCGAATCGAGAACCGAGCGCGCCCGCCAAGGCGAGTGCGGCCGGGCAAATCTCTGCGATCGTACCAGGAGAACAATGGCTCAGGCCGCCGGGAACGAGCAGGCTCGCCGCAGGGCTTTCGGAGCCGTCGGCAAAGACCAGCTGACCCTCGGGATCGACCGCCACCATCCGCTCCGACCAGCCGCGGGCTGCACGGACGAACTGCCGGATCGGCAGCGCGTCGAGGAACTCGTTGGCCACCATCAGCAGCGGGCCGTCCGGCAGCTCTTCGACACGCGTCACCCATGCCGGTCGCGCCTGGCGGAGGCGTCGTTCCTGTTCCGCGCGAAGCACCGGGCTCGCCTCGACCAGACAAACGCGCAAGGCGCGGCGAAACTCCGGCATAATGCCGGCGGCGCGGAGCAGGTCGCTCATCAACACGCCGCGGCCGGGCCCCAACTCTGCCAAGACTACCGGATCCGGCCGGCCGATCCGCTCCCACAGCTCGGCGCACCACAGCCCGATCAGCTCGCCGAAAACTTGGCTGATCTCGGGCGCGGTCGTGAAATCGCCCTCCGCTCCGATCGGGCCGCGCCTCGCGTAGTACCCGCCTTCGGGATCGTGCAGCGCCATTGCCATGTAGGCGGCAACCGTCAGCGGGCCCTCCAGGCGAATCCGCCTGACGATCTTGCCGGCAATTCCCTCGCTCACGACCGGGCCGGAACCGGTGCGCGCAGCCCCCAGGCGATGATCAGGATGCCGGCGATCAGCAGCGGGATCGACAACAGCTGGCCCATTGTCGTGCCGAAAATCAGGAAACCCAATTGCGGGTCCGGTTGCCGGAACAGTTCGCCCGACATCCGGGCCGCCGCGTAACCCACCAGAAACAACCCGGTGACGACCCCCGGGCGTTGCCTCGCATGGAGCCGCTCGGCGGCGAAGAGCAGGATAAACAGCAGAATGCCCTCGCAGAAGGCTTCGTAAAGCTGGCTCGGATGGCGTGGCACGGGGCCGCCATTCGGGAAGATCATGGCCCAGGGGACATTGCTCGGCCGCCCATACAGCTCGCCATTAATGAAATTGGCGATGCGGCCAAAGAACAGACCGATCGGGATCGCTTCGGTAATGATGTCGGAGAAAGCAAAGAGGGGTATTCCGCGGGCACGAGTGAACAACATGATGGCGATGGTCACGCCGAGCGCACCGCCGTGGAACGACATTCCGCCGTGCCATACGTAGAGAGCCTCGATCGGGTGATAGATGTAGTAGCCGGGCTTGTAGAAGAGAACGTATCCGATACGGCCGCCGAGCACGACGCCGAGCGTCGCCCACACCAGGAAATCGTCGACATCCTGGCGCGCGACCAGATGCGGCGGCCGTCCGGCCAGTCCCAGGCAATACCGCCAGCCGATCAGCAGCCCGACAATGTAGGCGAGCGCATACCAGCGAATCGCAAAGGGTCCGATCGAAACTGCGACCGGATCGATCGCAGGAAACGGTATCACGATGAGGGGCATGAACGCGCGCGCTGGGGATGTTCGACGGACCGGCGATGGCTCGGCCTCTTATAAGCGGGGAACGCCTGATCGCCAAGAAACCCGGCGGACGCCTCCTGGTGGCGCGCCAACACCGCAGCTCTCACCGGGAGACGGGATAGGCGAGATACCTGGAGATCTTCCAACTGCCGTCCGCCTGACGATGAAAGATATCGACCGCAGGCTCTTCAATGGGCTCCGTCATGGTCCCCGCCTTCTCGGTTTCGAGCCTCCAGACCAGCCTGACGACAGCCGTCGTGTCGTAGACCATGATCTCGTTTATTCGTACCGAGTAGCGGTATTTCGCATCGGGATCTCGTATTGCCGTGCGCAGCATTTCGCATAATGAAGTATGATCGCGCTCGGGCTCACCCTGATAGTTGGCGACGAGATCCGGCGCGAAGAGATCGCAAACGTGTTCTTCATCACCGGCGTTGAATGCGGATCGCCAATTCTCGATCGCCGAGCGGATCTCGCTCTCTGCGGATTCCGTGGGCTCGCCCCCCTCGGATGGGTCGAGCGCCGCCGTCAGCGCCGCAATAGCGACGATCGACCCAGCGGCTAATTGCCGGAGACACTCGCGACTGTCGCCGGGGTACTGTCGCCGGACCGATCGCACGCGACCTCTTCCTCGAGCCTGCTGTCAGGTCGCGTCGGCAAACGCAACAAATCACTCGGCGCTATGTCGACTCTCCGCCAGAGCCGGCGTCCCAGGATCCGAAAGTGCTTCCTGCACGCGCGACGGGCGATATGGGCGGCCGACCCAACGGGCGAGGCGTTCCAGGTAGAGATAAATAACGGGCGTCGTGTAGAGCGTCAGCCATTGCGAGATCAACAGGCCGCCGACGATGGCCACACCCAGCGGTTGCCGCAGCTCGGAGCCGGCGCCTTGGCCGAAGGCGATCGGCATCGCGCCGAACAACGCGGCGAATGTCGTCATCATGATCGGCCGGAAGCGCAAGAGGCAGGCTTGGTGGATCGCCTCGCGCGGGCTCTTGCCCTCCAGCCGCTCCGCCTGCAGGGCGAAGTCGATCATCATGATCGCGTTTTTCTTGACGATGCCGATCAGCAGGATCACGCCGACGAGCGCGATGACGCTCAAATCGTAATGCAGCAGCATCAATGCGAGCAGGGCGCCTACCCCGGCCGAGGGCAATGCCGAGAGGATCGTGATCGGGTGGATGTAGCTCTCGTAGAGCACGCCGAGCACGATGTAGACGACGAGGATTGCCGCGGCGACGAGCAGCGGCATCGATGACAGCGAGGCCTGGAAGGCCTGCGCGGTGCCCTGAAATGACCCGTTCAAGGTCGGCGGCGCGCGCAGACGCTCGGCGGCCGCGCGAATCGCCTCGACCGCCTGGCCGAGCGCGACACCGGGGGCGAGATTGAACGACAAGGTCACCGCCGGAAACACGCCTTGGTGGCTGACCGACAGCGGCGTCACCTTCGAAACCATATGGGCAACGGCGGAGAGCGGCACCTGCGCCCCGTTCTGCGCGGCGACATAGATCTTCGAGAGCGCCGCCCGGTCGCTGCGGAATTGCGGCTGAACTTCGAGGACGACCTTGTATTGGTTGGTCGCTGTGTAGATCGTCGCGACCTGCCGCTGGCCAAAGGCGTCATAGAGGGTCTGGTCGATCAGCGATGCCGACAAGCCGAGCCGGTAAGCCGCATCGCGATCGACGTCGACAGTCATAGTGGGCGCAGCGTTTTGCTGGTCCGAGGCGACGTCCTGCAGTTGCGGCATTTTGCGCATCTCGCCTTCGAGGACCGGCGCCCAGTGGTTGAGCTCGGCGTCGTCAGTATCGGTCAGCGTGTATTGGTATTGAGTCCGGCTGAGGCGCCCGCCGACCGTGATGTTCTGCGGCACCTGCATGTAGAAAACCGCGCCTTCGACCGACTGTACTTTCCGGCGCAAGCGCTGCACGACCTGATTGGCCGTATCATTGCGCTCGTCGAACGGCTTCAGCGCGAAGAAGACCCGGGCCGCGTTCTCGGTCGGGTTGTAAGCATAGGCCCCGGCGAGCATGAAGACGCCGCCCACGCTCGGGTCATTGCGGACGATATCGACGATCTCGTGCGCGATTTTGACCGTTTTCAGAAACGACGCGTCCTGCCGAGTATCGATTTCGCCGAACACGGTGCCCGTGTCCTGTTGCGGGAAAAACCCCTTCGGGATTTGCACATAGAGGTAGCCGGTCGCCACCATCAGCAGCAAAGTAGACATCAACACCGGGAACTGATGGCGGAAGACGAAATTGAGCCCGCGGTCGTACGCCCCAATTATTCGCTCGAAAAAGCGCTCGGCGCCGCGGTTGAAGCGGCCCTGCGGGTGCAGCCCCTGCTCCTTCAGGAACAGCGAGCACATGACCGGGGTCAGAGTCAGCGACACGATTGCCGAAGCAACGACGGCGACCGATACGGTGACCGCGAATTCGCGGAACAATCGGCCGATGACGCCGCCCATCGCGAAGAGCGGAATGAAGACCGCGATCAGCGAGAAGGTAATCGAGATGATCGTGAAGCCGATCTGGCCGGCTCCTTTGAGGGCGGCCTCGAACGGGGTCAATCCCTGCTCGATGTAGCGGACGATGTTCTCGATCATGACGATCGCATCGTCGACGACGAAACCGACCGAGATCGTCAGCGCCATCAGTGAAATATTGTCGAGGCTGAAGCCGGCCACGTACATCACGGCGAAGGTGGCGAGCAGCGACAACGGCACCGCCAGGCTCGGGATCACGGTAGCCCATAGCGTGCGCAGGAACAGGAAGATGACCACGACGACTAGGGAGATCGTCAGCATCATCGTGAGTTGCACGTCGCGCACCGCGGCGCGGGTCACCATCGTGCGGTCGAGCATCAGATCGACATGGACCGCGGGCGGGATCGATTGCTCGAGCTTCGGCATCAACGCCTTGATCGTGTCGACCAACGCGACGGTATTGGCGCCGGGCGCCTTCTGGATCGCGATGCCCTCGGCCGCTCTATTGTTGAACCAGGCGCCGACGCGTGCGTTCTGCACCGAGTTCGAGCGCATCCCCGACATCCTTGATGCGCACCGGCGCCCCGTTGCGATAGGCGACAATGATGTTTCCGTAAGCTTCAGCGTTGAACAGCTGATCGTTGGTCTCGAGTGCGATCGCTTGGTCGGGGCCCTCGATCGCGCCTTTAGGTTCATTGACCGTCGCGTTCACGAGCGCATTGCGGACGTCTTCGAGACCAATGCGGTGCGCGGCGAGCGCCGCCGGGTTGACCTGCACACGTGCGGCATACAATTTCTGGCCGAAGATCGACACCTGCCCGACACCCGGCACCGTCGACAGCCGCTCCCCAAGCACTGTGTTGGCGTAGTCGTCGAGCCGATAGTCCGGAACCGCGTCCGAATGGACGGCATAGATCATGATCGGAAAATCGGCCGGATTGACCTTCCGGTAGGTCGGCGGGCTCGGCAGATCCTTTGGCAGCAGCCCGGCCGCGGCATTGATCGCGGTCACCACGTCCACCGCGGCCCCGTCGATGTTGCGGGACAGGTCGAACTGCAAGGTGATCGTCGTCGTCCCGATGCCGGAGAGCGACGTCATCTGGTCGAGCGCCGGGATCTGGGTGAATTGCTGTTCAAGCGGCGTCGCAATCGCCGAAGCCATCGTCTGCGGGCTCGCGCCGGGATAGCTTGCGGTCACCGTGATCGTCGGGAAATCGACATTCGGCAGGGGGGCAACAGGAAGCAGCCCATAGGCGCCAATCCCGAAGACGAGCACGCCCAGCATCAGCAGAGAGGTCCCGATCGGGCGCCGGATAAATGGTTCCGAGATACTCATCGCCGCTTGCTCTCTTTCTTGTTCAAGCTTGGCGGCTCAGCTAGCCGCAACCGGGAGCCTTGCAACATCGATACCGTCAGACCCGGCGGTAGGAGCCGCTGGGCTGGTTTCTGTTCCTTCTCGGAGGGCGAGGTTCCCTTTGATCCTGTCGAGGATGTCGATCAACGTCTCGCGCGTATCTGCCGCCATGCCGGCAAAGGCTTCCTCGCGAATTGCTTTATTGATTGCGAGAATTTGGGCGATCACCGCCTGGGCGGCGGGTGTCAGCCACAGTGTCCGGACGCGGCGATCGGTCGGATGGGCGCGCCGCTCGACCAGTCCCTCCTCGTGCAGTTTGTCCAGCATGCGAACCAGTGCGATCGGCTCAATGTCGAGCCAAGCCGCCACCTCGGCTTGGCTCACACCCTCGTTGCCCGCAATATTGAGGACGACTGCCGCTTGCTGACGCGTGATCGGCAACCCCATCTGCCGCGCCCGACGCTCAAACCCCCGTTTGATCAACCGCGAGACGTCATGGACGAGAAAGCCGAATGCACGGCCGACCTCGGTCCGGCTCCCCTCGGGCCTGCAGTCAGGCGACTGACCTCGCAGCGTGGGCGGATGCAACATGTCACTCGGCGCCATGGCGACTTTCCGCAAGGGCTGATCTCGGAGCCTTCGAAAGTGCTTCTTGCACGCGCGACGGGCGGTACGGACGCCCGACCCAGCGCGCGAACCGTTCGAGATAGAGATAAATCACCGGGGTCGTGTACAGCGTCAGCCACTGCGAGATGAGCAGGCCGCCAATGATGGAAATGCCGAGCGGCCGCCGCAGCTCAGAGCCGGCGCCCTGGCCCATCGCGATCGGCAGGGCGCCGAATAGCGCCGCAAAGGTCGTCATCATGATTGGCCGAAAGCGCAACAGGCAGGCCTGGTGGATCGCCTCCTGCGGGCTCTTGCCCTCGAGCCGCTCCGCCTGGAGAGCGAAATCGATCATCATGATCGCGTTTTTCTTGACGATGCCGATCAACAAAATGACGCCGATCAACGCGATCACGCTTAGATCGTAGTGCAGCAGCATCAACGCCAAGAGCGCCCCGACGCCCGCCGACGGCAAGGCCGAAAGGATTGTGATCGGATGAATATAGCTCTCATAAAGCATGCCCAAGACGATATAGACCACGATGATCGCGGCGGCGACCAGCAGTGGGGTCGAGGACAAGGATGCCTTGAAGGCCTGTGCGGTGCCTTGGAAGGAAGCATCGAGCGTTCCCGGCACGCGCAGCTGGGCCATCGTCGCCTGGATCTTGTCGACCGCTTGCCCGAGAGCGATGCCGGGCGCCAGGTTGAACGACAAGGTCACTGCCGGAAACTGTCCCTGATGGTTTATCGACAGCGCCTCGACCTTCGGGGTGAAGTGCGCGAACGCGCTCAACGGAATTTGCGCCCCGCGCGGCCCGATCACGAAAATTTTCGACAGGGCCGTCGGATCGTCCTGGAACTCGGGCTGCACCTCGAGAATGACCTTGTATTGATTGGTCGAGGTGTAGATGTTCGCGACTTGGCGTTGGCCGAACGCGTCGTAGAGCGTCTCGTCGATCAGTGAGGGCGAGATGCCGAGCCTTGCTGCGGCATCGCGGTCGATCTGGATCGCGAGATGTGGCGCGGCGATCTGCTGGTCGGAGGCGATGTCCTGAAGCTCAGGCATCTTCCGCATTTCCGCCTCGATGATCGGTGCCCAGTGATTGAGCTCGTCGGAGTCTGTGTCGGTCAGTGTGTACTGATAGAGGGTACGACTGAGGCGCCCGCCGATGCTGATATCCTGCCCGGATTGCATGTAAAACTTGACGCCCTGGACCGCAGCCACTTTCGGCCGCAGGCGTTGAATGATTTGGCTGGAGGTTCGGTCCCGCTGATCATGGGGCTTCAGCTGAATGAATACGCGAGCGGTATTCTCGGTCGGGTTGTAGGCGCTGGCCCCAGTAAAGGAAAAGACGCCGGAAACGGCGGGATCGTCCTTTACGACGTCGACGATCTGGTGAGTGAGCTCGGCCATGGCGGGGAACGATATATCCTCACGCGCATCTGCTTGGCCGAAAATGAACCCGGTGTCCTGCTCCGGGAAAAAGCCTTTTGGAATCGCGACGTACAGGTAGCCGGTCAGCACGATAAGCGCCAGGGTCGACAGGAGCGCCGGCAACTGATGGCGCAAGACGAATATCAGCCCACGGTCGTAGAGGTTGAGGAACCCTACGAAAAAGCGCTCAGCGAGCTGGTTGAGACGACCCGTTCCATGTAGACCCTGCTCTTTCAAAAAGAGCGAGCACAGCACAGGTGTCAGGGTCAGCGAGACAAACGCGGACGCTATCACCGCCACGGCCACGGTAACGGCGAACTCGCGGAACAGCCTTCCGATGATGCCGCCCATGAAGAGCAGCGGGATAAAAACCGCAATCAGCGAAAAGGTGATCGAGATGATCGTGAAGCCGATCTGGCCGGCTCCCTTGAGGGCGGCTTCGAGGGGCGAAACCCCCTGCTCGATGTAGCGCACGATGTTCTCGATCATGACGATCGCATCGTCGACGACAAAGCCCACCGAGATCGTCAGGGCCATCAGCGAGATGTTATCAAGGTTGTAGCCGAGGGCGTACATGACCCCAAGAGTAGCGAGTAGCGACAGCGGCACCGCTAAGCTCGGGATCACCGTCGCCCAGAACGTGCGCAGGAACAGGAAGATGACGAGGATGACAAACCCGACGGTCAGCATCATCGTGAACTGCACGTCGTGCACTGCCGCGCGGACGACAAGCGAGCGGTCGGAAACGAGATCGATCCTTACCATGGGCGGGATCGATTCCTCGAGGCGCGGGATCCAGCTCTTAATCGTGTCGACCAGTTCGATCGTGTTGGCGCCCGCTTGGCGCTGTATCGCCAGGCCTTCTGCCGGCGTGTCGACATACCACGCGCCGATGCGCTCGTTTTGCGTCGCATCGATGACTTCGCCAATATCTTTCAGGCGCACCGGCGCGCCGTTGCGGTAAGCGACGATGACGTTGCCGAAAGTTGCGGCGTTGAACAGCTGGTCGTTGGTATCGATGGTGAAGACCTGATGCGCGCCTTCGAGGTTTCCCTTCGGCCGGTCGACGGTTGCCAACGTAAGCGCGTTGTGGACGTCTTCGAGGCCGATGCCGCGGGCGGCGAGCGCGCCGGGATTGATCCGGATGTGCACGGCATACGGCTTCTGGCCGAAGATCCGCGACTCAGAAACACCCTTCACGGTCGACAATTTCTGGGCCACGATCGTGTACGCGTAATCATCGACCTTGTAGATCGGCAGAGCGTCCGAATGGACGGCGTAGATCAGGACGGGGCGGTCCGCCGGATTGGTCTTTCTGTAGGTCGGCGGGTTCGGGAGGTCCTTGGGCAGCAGGCCAGTGGCCGCGTTGATCGCAGTTTGGACATCCTGCGCGGCGGCATCGATGTTGCGAGAGAGATCGAATTGCAGGGTGATCGACAACGAGCCTATACCGCTCGTCGAAGTCATTTGGCTGAGCGCAGGGATCGCCGCGAATTGCTGCTCGAGCGGCGTCGCGACCGCCGATGCCATCGTTTCCGGGCTCGCGCCGGGATAATTGATCGAAACCACGATGGTCGGAAAATCGACGTTCGGCAACGCCGCGACCGGCAGGAGGCTGTAGGCGCCGATGCCGAAAACGAGCACGCCCAGCATCATCAGTGAAGTGGCGATCGGCCGGCGGATAAAGGGTTCCGAAATGCTCATCGGCGATCGCCTTCTCGTTTATTGGGGACTAGCCGGCTGCTTGGTTGGTTTGAGAGCCGCGATGCCTGTCACCCAGCTGCGCCCGCGGGGGCGGACGGGGCCTGCGGGTTGACGCGGGCGCCGTTGGTCAACCGGTACTGGCCGTCGACCACGACCCGCTCGCCCGGCGTCAGCCCCTTCGTCACGACAGCGATGCCGTCCTGGATCGAGGCGACCTCGACGGCGCGCCGCTCGACCGTGTTGTCCGGCTTGATAACATAAGCGTACTGCCCGTCTGGACCGGCCTGCACGGTCTGTGACGGCACCGTTGCAACATCCCGACGCGTCGAGAGGACTACCCGGAGGCTAACGAACTCGCCGGGCCAAAGCCGCTCTTCCTCGTTGTCGAAGCGCGCCTTCAGGTGGATCGTCCCCGTCGCCTGGTCGATCGCGTTGTCAATGAGCGTTAATTTGCCCTCGGCCAGTTGCTTCTTGCCATCGCCGCTATAGGCATAGACCCCAAGCGGCGCCTTGTTTTGGCCTTCGCGGAGGTCGTCGAAATCATCTTGCGGCAGCGTGAAGCTAACAAAAATCGGCTTCACCTCGGTGATCATCACCAGCGGCGTATTATCGTTGGCATGCACAAGATTGCCTTTGTCGACGAGACGCGCCCCGAGGCGTCCGTCGATCGGAGAACGGATATCGGCATAGCTGAGATTGAGCTTGGCGGTATTGATCTGCGCCTCGTCGCCTTTGATCGACGCCTGCAGCTGCGCGACCATTGCCTTTTGCTGGTCATAGCTCTGTCGGGTCTGGTATCCGGAGCCGATCAGCTTTTCGTAACGGTCGAGATCGAGTTGAGCGCCGATCAGCTGCGCCTCGTCCTTTTGTTTCGCTGCTTGCGCTTGCTCAAGCGCCGCCTGAAAGGTACGCGGGTCGATTTGAAAAAGCGGATCCCCCGTCTTGATGTCCTGGCCTTCCTTGAAGTCGACTTTGACGATCTGTCCGTCGACCCGGCTCTTGATCGCGACCATGTTGTAGGCTTGGACTGTGCCGATCCCGTTCAGGAAGACCGGGACATCCTGGGCTGTGACGGTTCCTGCTGTAATCGGGATGCCCGGCGTGGTCGTCTGTGCCGCCGCCACCGGTACCTCGGTGCCGGGGCTCAATCGCCAGATCGCCACGACGGCCGCCAACGAAAGGATTACGACTCCTCCGATCGCACGCCTTACCATCCCGAGCGCCTCCAAACCTGAGCACCTATAGAGGCGCAACATCTATCATAGACAAACTATACGAGTCATCCGCGGCCACTATCCCTGGATTTTTTGCCGCAGGGTTATCCCTGCCGAAGCGGTGCTATCGGCGCAGGGGCACCTCTATGGGGGCGCAATTCGTGCGTCCTGACATCAGGCAATCTTCTAGCCGGGACCGTTCTCTGAGCTCTCTGACGAGAACCACCCCGGCAATCGCCAGTGCCAGGATGATGATCAACCCGATCAGCGCCGCCGACCGTCGCTGCTCGGCTCCGTCCTCGCCATGTTCGGATCGATTATCCATGGCCTGCTGATGAAATTGCGGGCTCGCGAGCCTCCCGACAATAGTCCTGCCGGGGATCGGTCACAATCGAAGAACCGAGCCGATCGCCAGCGCTGGTTGCGACCCCACCCTGGTCTACGGTATTGACGGGTTTCGCGTCGCAAGAGGATCACGAGTCATGGCGCAGCCCGGGCCGCTCTCCGGCATCACGATCGTCGACCTTTCCCGCATCCTGGCGGGCCCATATTGCACCTTGCTGCTCGCCGAACTCGGGGCTCGGGTCATCAAGGTCGAACCACCCCAGCAGGGCGACGACGCGCGCCATTACGGCCCGTTCAAGAACGGCAAATCGACCTATTTCGCGTCCGTGAACCGCGGCAAGGAGTCGATCGCGCTCGACCTCAAATCGCCTGCCGGCTGCGACGTCTTCGAACGGCTGCTCGACAAGGCCGACGCGCTAGTCGAGAACTTCCGCCCCGGCACGATGGAAAAGCTGGGTTATGGGTGGGACAGTCTGCACCCCCGCTATCCCCGCCTGATCTATGCCGCTGCCTCGGGTTTTGGGCACAGCGGCCCGTACTCCAATTATCCCGCCTATGACATGGTCGTGCAGGGTCTGGGCGGCATCATGAGCATCACCGGTCACTCCGGGATGCCGCCGACCCGGATCGGCACCTCCATCGGCGACCTCGCCGGCGGCCTCTATACGGCAGTGGCTCTCAATGCCGCCCTGTTGCATCGCGAACGGACCGGGGAAGCGACAAAGGTCGATGTCGCGCTGTTCGATTGCCAGCTGGCGCTGCTCGAAAACGCGATCATGCGCTATACGACGACCGGCGAGATCCCCGGGCCAATGGGCGCGCGCCACCCTTCGATCACGCCCTTCGAAGCCTTCCACACCGAGGACGGCCATCTGATCATAGCGGCCGGCAACGACGGGCTCTTCGTCAAGCTGGCGCATGCCCTCGACCGGGCCGACCTCGCCGAGAACCCGCTCTACAAGACGAACGACCTGCGCAACCGGCACCAGGAGGCGTTGCGGGCCGAAATCGAGGGCGTGCTCGGAAAAGCGGGCACCGAGCATTGGATCGGCGTGCTGGAGGCGGCCGGCATCCCGTGCGGCGCCATCAACAACGTCGCGCAGGCAATTGCCCACCCGCAGACCGCGGCGCGCAACATGGTCATCTCGGTCGACGACCCGGTGACCGGTCCGCTCCAGCTCGCCGGCAACCCCATGAAGCTGATGAGTTTTGCCGATCCCCCGACCCGCCCTCCTGCTCCCGATCTCGACGCCGACCGCGACGCGATCCTGCGCGAACTCGGCCTCTAGTGGCTGCCCCCTCCCGTTCCCTCCCCCGCTGGCGGGGGAGGGTCAGGGTGGGGGCGAGCCTGCTCGGTCTGCTGCTGATCGTCCTCGGCGCCGGCTTCTATCTGTACCTTCGTTCGGCATTGCCGCAGACCGATGGGCGCATCGTGCTGGCGGGACCCAAGGCCGAGATCCGGGTCGAGCGGGACGCCGACGGCGTGCCGCGCATCGTCGCGCAGGATGATGACGACCTCGCCTTCGGCCTTGGTTTCGTGCACGCGCAAGAGCGCCTATTCCAGATGGAATTGCAGCGGCGCTACGGCGCCGGGCGGCTTGCTGAGATTCTCGGACCGCAGGCGGTCGCAGTCGACCGGCAAATGCGGGTGCTCGGCCTCTACCGCGCCGCCGAGGCCGAGATTCCGTTCCTTTCGGCGACGATAAAGCGTGCGCTCGACGCCTATGCGGCTGGTGTCAACGCTTTTTTCCAATCGCGCCGAGGTGCCTTGCCACCCGAGTTCCTGATGCTGGGCTTTGCCCCCGAACCGTGGCGCCCCGCCGACAGCCTCATTTGGGGCAAGCTGATGGCGCTTCAGATCGGCGGAAACTACCGAGGGGAATTGCTGCGGGCGCGGATGGCGCGGACGATCTCGGCGGCGGACCTTGCCTTTCTTTACCCGGAATACCCGAAAGACGCGCCGACGACGCTCGCCGAGATGGTACCGATCTATCGCCGGCTGGCGCTCGACGATCTGTATGACGCGCTGCCGCCGATCGTGGGGCCGAACTATGCCTCCAATAACTGGGTCGTCGATGGACGGCACAGCGCCAGCGGCAAGCCGATCCTCGCCAACGATCCGCATTTGGCCTTCGCGGCGCCAGGAGTGTGGTACCTTGCGCGGCTCGAGACACCGCAGCACAAGCTCGCCGGCGCGACCGCCGCCGGTGTCCCGCTGGTCGTGATCGGCCATAACGAGCGCATTGCCTGGGGCTTCACGACGACGACCGCCGATGTCGAGGATCTCTTCATCGAGAAGGTCGACCCAGCCGATCCCGGGCGTTACTTGGCGCCGCAAGGGAGCGAACCGTTCCAATCTCGGCGCGAGACTATCGCCGTAAAGGGAGCGGCGCCAGTCGACATGACGATACGTGAGACCCGGCACGGCCCGGTTATTTCAGACATTCTGCCGCCCGGTGCCGCGGAGCCGGGATTTGCCCTGGCCTTGGCCGCGACCTTCACAATTCCCGACGACCGCGGCGCCGAGGCGGTGTGGGAGATCAACCGCGCAACCGATTGGCCGAGCTTCCGAGCGGCATTGCGCCACTTCGTCGGGCCGATCCAGAACATCGTCTACGCCGATGTCGACGGGACGATCGGCTTTATTGCGCCTGGGCTGGTACCAATTCGGCGCAACGGGCAGGGCTGGCTGCCGGCGCCAGGTTGGAAAAGCGATTATGATTGGACCGGATTTATCCCGTTTGACGAGCTGCCGAGCGCGGTCAATCCAGCTGCGGGCCATTTCGCCACGGCGAACAACAAGATCGTGCCGGACAGCTATCCCTATTTCATTAGCCGGGACTGGGATTTGCCAAACCGAGTGAAGCGGATCGAGACCCTGCTCGCTGCAACCCCGGTGCAGACCGCCGCATCGAGCGCGGCAATACAGGCCGATACATTATCGCTGATGGCTCAGCGACTGGTTCCGCTGATGACCGGCGCCGTCGTGCAAAACGCCGCCACGCGGGAGGCGGTCGAACGGCTGCGGCGCTGGGACTTTCGCATGGACATGGACAAGGTCGAGCCGTTGCTGTTCACCGCCTGGCTGCGGGAGTTCAGTCGCTCGATCCTGTTCGGGCGGTTCGGCGATGCCGTCGCGGATTACTGGGATTTGCGGCCTCTGGTGATGGCGGCGGTGTTGACCGAACGGCCGGATTGGTGCGACGACCCGAAGCGGCCCGGCGAGGAGAGCTGCGGGTCGCGGCTAGCCGAAGCTCTCGAAGCGGCTCTCGCCCGGCTGCGCCGTGACTACGGCCTTGATATGGCGCAATGGAAGTGGGGCCGAGCGCACGTCGCGGTGTTTGCAAACCCGGTGTTCAGCCGCATCCCGGTCCTGCGGGATTGGCTCGAGATCACGATCCCGACACCGGGGGCTTACGATACGCTCAACCGCGGCCCGAGCACGATCCGCGACGAGGCGAAGCCGTTCGAGCACCGTTTCGGCGCGGGGCTGCGGATGATCATCGACCTAGCCTCGCCGGGTGACGCCAGAATGATCGCCGCGCCCGGCCAATCCGGCGACCCGCTCTCGGCTCATTCTGCCGATTTGCTGCGCCGCTGGCGCGACTTCGACTGGCTCGTACCCGGTCGATCCGCTGCAGTCTCCACCCTCGTCTTGGTTCCGGAGCGATGAACGATTTAGGTGTCAATGACCGGCCTGCTCCGCTGAACGAGTACGGCTTCAAGAGCACCAGGGCTTTCATGTACGTGTCCCAGCCCTTCCCGAGATCGTCGCCTTCGAGCGTCCGAAACAAAGGCGTGGATGCGCGGATCAAGTCCGCGCAAGACGACTTCAAGTTACAGTCGTGGAATTCTTGGCCCCTCGGGATCAGCCCGCGTGACTCGGGTGCAGGAGCGCGGGGATGAGCGGCCTGCCCGTTACAGTTGCGGCCGTCCGGCAGGCGGCCGCGATGGTAAAGGATGCTATCGCACGCACGCCGGCAATACCGGCGCACGCAATCTCCGAACTCGTCGGCGCCGAAATCCACCTGAAGCTCGAGACTCTGCATCGCACCGGCTCGTTCAAAGAGCGCGGTGCCCTCGCCAAGCTGCTGACCCTCGACCCGACTGCGCGGCGTGCCGGTGTGGTTGCGATGTCGGCCGGCAATCATGCGCAAGGTCTCGCCTACCACGCCCGGCGGCTCGGAATTCCGGCGACGATCGTCATGCCCGAGGGCACGCCATTCATCAAGATCGACCGCACCGAGGCCTATGGTGCAAAGGTTCTGCTCAAGGGCGACAGCCTCGCCGCCGCCCGCGAGGCAGCCGACGCGCTCGCCCGCGACGAGGGGCTGGTTCTCGTCCATCCCTATGACGATCCGGCGGTCATCGCCGGTCAGGGCACGATCGCGCTCGAGCTCCTCGCCGACCAGCCCGATCTCGACACGATCGTCGTGCCGATCGGCGGCGGCGGGTTGATTTCCGGGATCGCGGTCGCCGCCAAGGCGCTCAACCCCGAGATCGAGATCGTCGGCGTCCAGTCGACGCTGTATCCGTCGATGTACCGGTTGATGCGCGGCGAAGAACCCGGTCCGCCTGCCGCAGCCGCAACCCTCGCCGAGGGCATCGCGGTCAAGGAGCCGGGCAAACTCACGCGGCGCATCGTCAAGGCCCTCGTCTCGGATATCCTGCTGGTCGACGATGTGACGATCGAGGGCGCAATCGAGGTTCTGCTCGAGCGGCAGAAATTGGTGGTCGAGGGCGCGGGGGCCGCCGGTCTCGCCGCCGTGCTGGCGGCGCCGGAGCGGTTTCGCGGTCGACGAGTGGGCATCATCATTTGCGGCGGCAACATCGACGCGCGCCTTCTCGCCTCGATTCTGATGCGCGGTCTGGTGCGCGAAGGCCGGCTGGTGCGGCTGCGTTCGGAATTGCCCGACATCCCAGGCGCCCTCTCGCGCTTGTCCGGGGTCATCGGCAAGCATTCCGGCAACATCGTCGAGGTCCATCACCAGCGGCTGTTTCACGATACCTCGGTCAAGCGCGCCGAGCTCAACGTCGTCGTCGAGACTCAAAATCGCAGGCATGTCGAGGTATTGATCGCGGCATTGGTCGCGGCCGGCTTTCCGACCCACCTGCTGCCAAACGGCGGGTTCGACGGGGACGAAACTTAGGCGCCCTCGACCAGGAAAACCCGGCCGCGCGAAGCGGATTGCCGGATCTTCAGCGCGGCTTGGTATTC
This sequence comes from uncultured Alphaproteobacteria bacterium, assembly GCA_963700195.1. Taxonomy (GTDB): domain Bacteria; phylum Pseudomonadota; class Alphaproteobacteria; order ATCC43930; family CGMCC-115725; genus AP-15. Next base: position 175,095 of record CAVOWQ010000003.1, on the reverse strand, counting down.
CTCGGAGCGGTACCAGCGGCGGGCGGTGTCCGCATCCGGGAATTCGATGACGACGATCCGCTCCGGCTCGGGCCCGCCTTCGAGCAGATCGACCGTGCCGCCGCGCACGACAAAGCGTCCGCCAAAACGGGCGACGCTGGCGCCGGCGAGCGGCCGATATTGATCGTAGCCGGCGGGATCGGTCACTTGGATGTCAGCGATGAGGTAGGCGGCCACGGTGAGCTCCTGTCGACTATCGAACCACCGGCATATTATCCCGAGCCTTGCCGGGACAGCGAACACCTCTTACATGCAGCGCGATTTTCGCAACGCATGGTGCCGATCATGGCCAGCTTTGGCTACGCCGCGACCTATTTTGATGACCTGGGAATGCCCGACCCGATGGCATTGCCCGAGGCGTATGAGGGCGTGCTGTGGCGCCGGACCTTGGCTTACTTCGTGGATCTTTGCGTTATTGGCGTGATCGCCGTGTTCTGCTGGATCGTGTTTGCCGTGCTCTGGGTCCTCAGCTTCGGACTTCTGGGGCCGGTGCTGTGGTTTCTATTCGGGTTGATCCCGCTCGCTTATCATACCTTGTTGCTGAGCGGTCCGCGCTCGGCCACCGTCGGCATGCGGCTCTTCGATGTCGAGCTGCGTTCGGTGACCGGCGAGCGCCCCGGGTTTTTGCAGGCTCTGATACAGACTGCGCTTTTTTATCTTACCGTCGGTGCAACCTGTTCCCTGATCCTGCTGCTCGTTCTGTTCAACCGGCATAAGCGCACGCTGCACGATATGCTAGCGGGCACTGTAGTGGTGCGGCGTTTCCCGGTCCGCTGGGCCGCCGCGCAGGATCCGCAGTACGCCTGATCAGGTGGGTGCTTCCGCCTTTTTGGTGAGCCGGCGCCAAAAAGAGCGCAAGCGCGCTTGAGGTGAAGCCGCGATCTGCACCGCGAGCACTTCCCTCTCACGAGATATCGCATCCCTTTCGCTGCACAGCCGGCTAACTTCGTCGATCAGCGGCGGGAGATAGTGGCTGATCGCGATCACTTGCTCGTCAGCCGCCTCCACGCGGCTCGACAGCGCCGCCGCACCATGGCGCAGTTGGTCGTTCTCGCGCGATCCCGCTTCGAGCCGAGCCTGAAGGCCGCTGATTTCGGTTTCGAGGCGATCCCGTGCGGCGTCCCACTCGCGCTGCTGTCCCTGGAGCGCGTCGAGCGCATCTTGCTGCAGCTCTGATTGGCGGGCGGCATCCTCGATCTCGGCCCTCAGCTGGGCGACCTGACTGTCTCGCTGAGCCCGCAGATCGATAGCCGACGTCAGACGAGCCTGCGTCTCCGCGAGCTCGCCCTTTAGGGCCGTGTTGCCGGCCTGCAGCGCCGCCTTTTGCTGCAGCCAGGTTTCGCGTTCCGCAGAGAAACGCCGCGACGCCGCCGCGGACTGCGACTTTGCCTCGACGAGATCGGCTTCGAGGCGGGTTATCGTTGCGGCCTTTTCGGCGTGCCGCGTGCGCTCGATCTCTAGGTCGCGAGACGCCACACGGAGTGCGGCCAGGGGCGATTCCAGATTATACCCACGCAACAGAGGCATATCCGCGCGATTACGATGCCATTTTGTGCCGTCGAAAACGGCGACTGGATGCAGCATCGAGAATTGCGGGTCGGCGGGATAGCCGCGGGCCGCCAGATCGCGAAACACCGGATCGATCGCCGGGTGGGTAGCGGCGAATGCCTCCGGGTCCCAGAGCAGCTCGAACCGGCGCAGGCCATCGGCCGGTTCGAGCTCGCGGTCGGCATGTTCTTCCAGCCAGCGCGCCGTCCCGCTGGGCTCACGAGTGGGATCCATGATGTAGTTTTTCCTGTCCCGCACCTCGCGTTTGCCGGCCACCGCCTCTCCGCCGCGCAGCGAGGACAACACCTCGTAGAGCCCGGACGGGTAGCTCAAATTGAAGAATGCGTCATGAATCTGCAGCGCGCCGTCGATCTCGACGATCGTGACGGTCTGGGTCAGGCTTCCGGGGAAGCCGAACCGGTAGCACCAGGCGCGCAGGCCGTGCTCGCTGCAGGCCCGCCACAAAGCCAGCGCAGCACCCGCCGACGACACGCCGAGCCTGGCGTTCTCCAGGATTGCGGCCATGTCCCCATAGCACATCCGGTGATCGAGCTCGGCAGTACGGTTCGCCGAAGCCACCGGCATCTCCCGATAAACTCGCCGGCGCAGTTTGTTTGCCCGTCGCGAAAGGTCTCTCAAGCCGAACCCCGTAACCCGATCAAGGCGGGCCGGGTTTGAATTTATCCCGGCAGCCGAGCAGTATCGGCCGCATGGCGGCTTCTCGACAAGCTTCGACTGCCCTCCTGTGCGCTGTGCTCTGCTCGGTTACCGCGGCATGCGGCGGCATCCCGCGCGATGTCGGGCTTGGCGAACGCTGCGCCGACATCATGCGGCGCGCCTATCCGAGTGCGGCGATCGACATCACCAAGGCCGAGGCAACGGCTACCAGCCTGACGACGATTGTTGCCAACGTCGAGGGAGTTCGTACCGATGTGCCGGCCGGCGCGCCGGTACCGCAGGATCTGGCCGTCGAGTGCCGGTTTGACGAAAATATTATGACCGGATTTCGCTGGACGGCCGGACCAACGCATTGAACGGCGTCGTTCGGGCTGGCGTCGGCGGCATGCTCTCGGCCATAATCGAATGCGAGCACCCAGAGCGCGGTGCAAAGAGGAGACGGGGCGATGGATCTGAGGCCCGGGGCCCAAAATAGACAAAAACGAGAATGGCTCCGGCGGGAAGCGCGCTCGGCTTCGGCGAAAGAGGTTTCGCTCGCGCCGTTTAGACAGTTCTTCGCGACCTCACCGGTTACCTGCCCCTACATTGCGGGCCGTGCGGAGCGGAAGCTCATCGTCGAGCTCGGCGGCAATGGCGCCGCGCTATTTTATGATGATCTGTCCCGTGCCGGGTTTCGCCGCAGCCACGGCTTTGCCTACCGGCCAGCCTGTCGCGGGTGCTCGTCCTGCGTGCCGGTGCGGATCGCCGTCGATCGCTTCAGCCATACCCGCTCGACCCGGCGCATCCGCAACGTCAATCGCGATCTTTCCGGTCGCCTGCTGGCCGCGCGCGCCACGCCGGAGCAATACCGCCTGTTCTCGGCCTATCAGCGTTCCCGCCACAGCGACAGCGACATGGCGTCGATGAGCTACGGCGACTACCGCGGAATGGTCGAAGACACGCCGGTGCGGACGGCGATCGCCGAGTTTCGCGATATTTCCGGAGAGCTCGTCGCGGCGTCACTGATCGACCTGCTCGACGACGGGGTCTCGGCTGTCTACAGCTTTTACGATCCGCAACAGCCCAGACGCAGCCTCGGCACCTGGAGCATCCTGTGGCTCGTCGAACAATGCCGCCGCTATGGGCAGCCTTTCGTCTATCTCGGCTATTGGATCGCCGAGAGCCCGAAAATGGCCTACAAGGCCCGTTTCCCGGCGCTCGAGCGGTTGGCCGACGGCTCTTGGACCGAATTCACCCCTGACGCTGCGGGCCCCCTAGCCTTCCCTTCCCCGCGAGCGGGGAAGGGCTAGGGTGGGGGTGAAGCGCCGTGGCGATCAGCGCTCTCAACTCTGCGATCTTCGCCGACATGTTCGGCACCGCGCCGATGCGCGAGGTGTTCGGCGACGACGCCTTTCTCGCGCGCTGCGTCGAGGTCGAGGCAGCCCTCGCGCGCGCGCAGGGAAGGCTCGGGATCATCCCGGCCGAGGCAGCCGACGCGATCACGCACGCGGCCAATGCGTTGGCCAGCGCCCGCGAGGCGCTCGACCTGACGCGTCTGAAGGACCAAACCGAGACGGTCGGCTATCCGATCCTGCCGCTCGTCCGCCAGATGGCCGAATTGGCGGGCGAGGCGGGCCGCTATCTGCATTGGGGCGCGACGACCCAGGATATCATGGATACCGCTGCGGTGCTGCAGATCCGCGCGGGTCTCGCGCTGATCGAGCAGGATCTGACGGCGGCGCGCGGCCATCTCGCCGAGCTTGCGCGCAAACATCGCGATACGCCGATGGCCGGGCGCACCCACCTGCAGCACGCGCTACCGGTGACCTTCGGCTACAAGGCGGCGGTCTGGCTTTACGCTCTCGACCGCCATGCCGATCGGCTGCGCGAACTGCGCCCGCGTGTGCTGCTCGTGCAGTTCGGCGGCGCTGCCGGCACCTTGGCCTCGCTCGGCAATGGCGAGGGCAGCCTCGCGACGCGCGCCGAGCTGGCTCGCGAGCTGGGCCTCGGCGATCCGCCGATCACCTGGCATGTGGTCCGCGACGGCATTGCCGAGACCGCCCAGATCCTGGCGCTGCTGGCTGGCAGTCTCGGCAAGATCGCCTTCGATGTCATGCTGATGTCGTCGACCGAGTTCGGCGAGGCGGCCGAACCCTTCATCGAAGGCCGCGGCTCGAGCTCGACGATGCCGCAGAAGCGCAACCCGATCTCGTGCGAACTGATACTCGCGGCGGCGAAGGTGCTGCGCCAGCAAGCTGGATTGGCGCTCGATGCGGTCGTCACCGATTTCGAGCGCGCGACTGGACCCTGGCACGTCGAGTGGGTAGCTCTGCCCGAAGCCTTCGGCTTTGCCGCGGGCGCGCTTCATCAGGCGCGTTTCATGCTCGGCGGGCTGATCGTCGACCCCGGTCGCATGGCGAAGAACCTCGCGATGACGCACGGGCTGATCGTCGCGGAGGCCGTGATGATGGGGCTGGCGCCGCACACCGGCCGCAACGAGGCGCACGATCTCGTCTATGAGGCCTGCCGCGTCGCAATCGAGACCGACCGGCCTCTGCTCGATATCCTGCTCGAAATCCCTGCCGTCGCCGACCCGCTCGGCCCACAGAAGCTGCGCGCGTTAACCGATCCCGCGAATTATCTCGGCGCCGCCCCAACGATGGTCGACCATATGCTGGCCCGGCGCGCGGAGTGTGACGGAGCTGAGTAGCCGGACGCGAACTGGCGCAAGGCTGAGGCGCGGATTGGGCTGGCCGGCCCCGCCGCTCTGCCATTTTGCCGCAACAGCTCGTCAAACTGCTCTTGCCACATCGCGGCGAAGCGCCTATCCGCTCGCCGGTGGCCGACATTGCGCCTGCCGAAAGAACCGAGCGGACCGGTGCGACGGTGGAGCGGGTGCTCCCCGCCGAACGGCGGTTGCGCGACAGCGAGCTGTTTCTGCTCGCGCTCGCGCTGGCGGCCGGCGTCGCGGCCGGTGTCGGGGTGGTTTTGATCGACCTGCTGCTGGATTTTCTGCGTTGGGTCGCTTTCGGAGTTGGGTCTGACGAACATCTGATCGACATCGATCTCGGTCCGGCGCGGGTCTTGGCGATGCCGGTCCTCGGTGGGCTGCTCGTCGGCCTCGCTTTGATGCTGCTGCGCCGCTGGCGTCCGCGCGAGGTCGTCGACGCGATAGAGGCGAATGCCCTGCTCGGCGGCCGGATGTCGGTTTCCGACAGCCTCGGCTTGGTTGCCGCGACCTTGTTGTCCGGCGGATTCGGTGCCTCGGTCGGAATGGAGGCTGCCTACACCCAGCTGGGCGCGGCTCTCGCATCGCGGCTCGGCAGATCGGTGGAGCTGCGCCGTGACGATGTCCGCACCCTTGTCGGATGTGGTGCGGCGGGCGCGATCGCGGCCGCGTTCAATGCGCCGCTCACCGGCGCGTTCTACGCCTTCGAGCTGATCATCGGCAGCTATACGCTGCAAACCTTGGCGCCGGTCGGCATCGCAGCGCTGACCGGCGCCTTGGTCGTCCGCGGCCTCGTCGGCTCGACCCCGATCTTCGTCGTCTGGCACGAAATCAGCGTTTCCGGATCCGACTACCCGGCATTTTTTTTCCTCGGCCTGGCCTCGGCCGGGCTCGGCATCCTGGTCATGAAGGGCGTGACCTCGACCGAAGCGTTGTTCCGCTCGCTCGCGGTGCCGCGCTGGGCGCGGCCGGCGATCGGCGGCCTCCTTATCGGGGCCATTGCCGTACCGTTTCCGCAAATTCTCGGCAGCGGGCATGGCGGTATCATGCGGGTATTGCATTCCGGTTTCTTTCAGCCCTATCTCGCCGGGCTGATCATCGCCAAGATCGTCGCTTCGGCCGTATCGATCGGCTCCGGGTTTCGCGGCGGCCTGTTCAGCACCTCGCTCTTTCTCGGAAGCCTCTTCGGCAGCTTTTTCGGCGCCGCGCTGGTGCGGTTCGCTCCGCAGCTCGGCGTCGACCCATTGGTCTACTCGATGGTCGGCATGGGCGCGGTCGCGGCTGCGATCGTCGGCGCTCCGGTCACGATGATCATGATCGTGCTCGAAACGACCGGTAAATTTTCCGCGATGATCGGCGTCATGGTAGGGGTCGTTACCGCGGCGATCGCGGTGCGTCATTGGTTCGGTTATTCCTTCGCAACTTGGCGCTTTCATTTGCGCGGCTTGAGCATCCACAGCCCTGAGGATGTCGGTTGGATCAACGAGCTGCTGGTCGGGCCCATGATGCGCCGGGATCCGGCGGTTATCGCCGCGGAGCTGCCGGTCGACGAGCTCCACCGACGGTTTCCGGCCGGTAGCACCAGGCAGGTCTTCGTCGTCGACGGCCAGGGCGCGTTATCCGGCATCATCGATCCCGGTGATGCTAGCGTGACGAACGATGCAGAGGCGAGCAAGACTGTGGGGGAGCTGGTCTCGCAGCCGGCTGCGTTTCTGCTGCCGAGCGATAATCTGCGTAGCGCCCTCGATCGGTTCAGCCAAGCGGCGCAGGAGACCCTGCCCGTTGTCAATAATGCAAAGGACCGCCGGATTATTGGCTACCTGAGCGAAGCCTATGCTCTGCGCCGCTACGCCCACGAACTCGAGGGTCATCGGGGTGGGCGGCAGGATGACGCCGGCATTTTCAGCCCCGCCTCCGGAGACACGCCGACCGGCCTCAAGCAACCATAAAAAGATGACGAGATTTCGCATGGCTGCGTTAGAATGCGTGCAAGGCTATTAAACCGGGCAAGGGCTCAGCCGTGTGCTCGGGTGGAGAGAGGATGAGCACCGAGCAGACGTATCGCGGCCCCCACCACAACGGCTTTGACCACAATATTCCGTGATACAGCCATGCTGCCCCATTGCATCCTCGGCGGCGAACCGGGTACCAAAGCGGCCAATCTAGAGCCGGAACGGGTGGTGGCGGCAGCGCCGCGGCCGGTGTCCGAGAAGGAGTGAGAGGGATGGCAGACGTCGTAGCCCGTGATCTTCGCGTTCCCGCGCGAAGCGGCCAACTCACGCTCCAAAAATTCGCGCGCCGCAAATCGACGATCGCATTTTTGATGGCATTGCCGCTGATAACGATTGTGCTGTGTTTGGTCGTCTACCCGGCACTGTATTCGATCCACCTTGCGACCTTGAACAAGTCGATGCAGCACTTCGTCGGCTTCGGCAATTTCGAGTTCCTGTTCCGGCGCAGCACGTTCTGGATGGTGGTCGAGCAGTCGATCCTGTTCGCGGTTACCGCCGTCATCTTCAAGGCCGTGGTCGGCTTTATCGTCGCCCATTTCGTCCACAACCTGCCGGCGAAGGGGCAGCGCAAATGGCGCGGCATGTTGCTGATCCCTTGGGTCATTCCTCCGGCGATGAGCACGCTCGCCTGGCTCTGGCTGTTCGATCCCTCCTACAGCGCGTTCAACTGGGTCTTCGCTCATCTCGGCATCCCCCAGGTGGCGTGGCTCGGCAATCCCTATTGGGCGCGCTTTTGCGTGATCCTCGTCAATGTGTGGGTCGGGTCGCCGTTCTTCATGATCATGTATCTCGCCGCGCTCAAATCCGTGCCCGAACAGCTGCACGAGGCCGCGGCGATTGACGGAGCCAATTGGCTTCAAAAGATCTGGTACATCAACCTGCCGATGATGCGCAATATTATCCAGATCACCGCGCTGTTCTCGCTGATCGTAACCTTTGCCAATTTTGATATCGTCAAGATCCTCACCAATGGCGGACCAGTCGACCAGACGCACGTCTTTGCCACGTGGGCATTTACTTTGGCGATCTGGGGCAACGACATTCCGCTCGGCGCCTCGGTATCGCTGTTCATGGCCCCGATCCTGGCGATCGCGGCGTTCTTCATCTTGCGCGACGTGCGCCGCCGCGGAAACGAGGCATGACAATGACGACCGCAACGGCGGAAGCGGCAGCCGGCCAGGTCAGCCGAGCCCGCTATGGCAGCATATCGCGCGGCCGGCGCAGAGCGCTTTTCTGGTCCTATTTCTTCCTGATCCTGTTCGTGATTTTCTTTCTAACCCCGCCCGTCTACATGTTTATCACTTCGCTCAAATCGAGCGCGGAGATCTCGGCGGCGACCAACCCGTGGTGGGTCTATCATCCCACCCTCTCGAACTACATCGAACTGCTTACCCAGAATCAATTTCTGATATTCTTCCGAAATTCGGCGATAGTGTCGGTCTGTGTGGTGTCCATCACGATGGTGGTCAGCATTCTCGCCGCGTTTGCTTTGGCCCGAATGCGGTTTTGGGGTTCGGCAACTTTGGCGACCGGCGTGTTCTTGACATACCTGATACCGGACACGCTGCTGTTCATCCCTTTATTCAAAACATTCGCCTACATCCATGACAAGACCGGGATCGAGCTCATCAATCATTGGTGGGTGCTGATTATTCTCTATCCGACCTTGACGGTTCCCTTCGCGACCTGGCTCATGATCGGCTATTTCTCCAGCATCCCGAAGGAGTTGGACGAGGCTGCGCTGATCGACGGCGCCGGCTATCTGCAAATGCTGACCCGGATCTTTATCCCGGTGGCGATCCCCGGGATCATCGCGGCCATGATCTTCACCTTTACGGTCTCGTGGGCGAACTTCCTGTATCCCCTCGCCTTCACGACGTCGGCCGATCAGCTCGTCCTGCCGGTCGGGATTGTGACCACGCTAATCCGCGGTGATGTCTACGCCTGGGGACAGATCATGACCGGCGCATTGCTCGGGGCCGCGCCGCCGCTGATCATCTATGCGTTTCTGATGGACTACTACATCTCCGGCCTGACCGCCGGCGCCACGAAAGGGTAGAAGATGGCGCAAGTCGCGCTCCGCAACATCGTCAAGACGTTCGACCGTACCCCTGCCGTCCAGGGGATCGACCTCGACATCTCGGACCGGGAGTTCATCGTGCTGGTCGGGCCCTCCGGCTGCGGCAAGAGCACGACCTTGCGCATGATCGCGGGGCTCGAGGAAGCGACCTCGGGCGAAATTTATATCGGCGATCAGCTGGTCAATGATGTGCCGCCCAAGGACCGGGACATCGCGATGGTGTTCCAGAACTACGCGCTCTACCCGCACATGACGGTGTTCGAGAACATGTCCTTCGGCCTTCGGCTCAAGAAGTTTCCAAAGCCGGAAATAAGAGAGCGGGTGCAGAACGCCGCTCGCATTCTCGACATCACCGACCTTCTGGACCGCCGGCCAAAGCAGCTTTCCGGCGGTCAGCGTCAACGCGTTGCGATGGGGCGCGCGATCGTCCGCAACCCCAAGGTCTTCTTATTCGACGAGCCGTTATCGAACCTCGATGCCAAATTGCGCGTCCAGATGCGCACCGAGATCAAGAAAATTCATCAGACGGTCACGACCACAACGGTTTACGTCACGCACGACCAGGTCGAGGCGATGACCCTGGCCGACCGGGTGGTCATCATGAACGGGGGACGGATCGACCAGATCGGCACGCCGCACGAGGTCTATCACAAGCCGAGAACGCAATTTGTCGCCGGCTTCATTGGCTCGCCGACGATGAATTTCCTGCCATGCCGATTGGTCGAGAACGGCGCCGGGCTGACCATTCGGCTCTCGGACTGGCTCGCTCTCCCGGTGCCGGCTTCCCGGGAAGCGCGATATCGCCCACGCGTCGGCCACGAGCTGATCTTTGGGTTGCGGCCCGAACATTTCAGGGAGGGTCGCGGCGACATACCGCCCGGCATGGCCGCGTTCGAGGCACGGCTCGATGTGGTCGAGCCGATGGGCATGGAAACGATGGTCTATTTCCTCGTCGATGGGGTCGAGGTTTGCGGTCGGGTCGATCCCGCCGCGGCGGGGACTGTGGGTGAGCCGATGCGGCTGGTCGCCGATGTCAACCAAATGCACCTGATCGATCCGCGCACCGAACTGGTGGTTTAGCCGGCCAAGACTTGCGGGATAAACTTATTGCGCCTTGACGACTCGATATAATTGCGATATTATCAAGAGACGGGTTAACGTACTCGCATTCCGGCAGGTCTGCGGGAATTTAAGTCTCGCTCGCTGATATTTCACTGCAAAAAACAGCGATAACAGCGGGGCGTTCTCGGCGGGGCTTCACGGCGGGGCGTCACGGGGGACGTTCAGACGAAATAGCCAAACTTCGGGAAAATGAGGCGATGGCTGAGACCACCACAGAGTTAGCCGTTCACGACAAGGTTGTCGTCATCACGGGCGCTGCGCGCGGGATCGGGCAGGAATTCGCACGAAGTCTGGCGGCGGCAGGAGCGTTGGTCGTTGCTGCGGACATAAACGACTGCTCGGCGACGCTCGACCTCATCAAGGCGGAGAACGGCAAGGCGATCGGTGTCGCGCTCGATGTCAGAAGCGCCGAATCCGCCTCGGACATGGCGAGTGCTGCGACCCGCGCGTTCGGGCGCGTCGACGCGCTGATCAACAATGCCGCGCTCTACGGCGCGCTGCGCGGCGGACGCTTCGACGCGATTGCCGAAGCGGATTGGGACGCCGCCATGGCGGTCAATGTCAAAGGAATTTGGAATTGCTGCAAGGCGGTGGTGCCGGCGATGCGGCAAGCCGGAGGCGGCAGCATCATCAATCTCGCCTCGCTTGCCGCGACTTACGGCATGCCGTTCGCGCTACACTATACGACCTCGAAAGCGGCGGTGATCGGATTGACCCGTGGGCTCGCCCGCGAGCTCGGACGCGACGACATCCGCGTCAATGCCCTGGCGCCGAGCGCGGTGCTGACCGACGGCACGCGGGAGTTCTTTGGCGACAAGGCGGGCCGCGCGCTCGAGGTGATCAAGACCGGCCAGTCGATCCAGCGCAACCTGACCCCGCCCGACCTCGTCGGCGCCGTGATTTGGCTGGTCTCGGATGCCAGCCGCTTTGTCACCGGCCAGACGATTGCCATCGACGGCGGCACGGTGATGCTCTGACCGCCTCGGACAGCAACGCTGCGGACGGCAACGATGAAGCTCACCGGCAAGGTTGCGCTCGTCAGCGGAGCCGGCGGCGGTATCGGTCGGGCGATCTGTCTCGCCTTCGCCGAAGCCGAAGCGGCCATGGCCTGCTGCGACATCGATGCGGCCTCGGCGGAAGAAACCGCGCGTCTCGTCCGAAATGCCGGAGGGCGTGCGATCGCCCAGTCCTGCGATGTTTCCGTTCAGGCGCAGACCGAAGCCGCCGCGGCAGCGGCGCACCGGGCGTTCGGGCGGGTCGATATCTTGGTGAGCGGGGCCGCTCCGCACGATCCGAGCGGCACCGTCCTCGAGACGAGCCTTGCCGATTGGGACCGCGTCCTGGCGGTGAACCTGACCGGCTCGTTCCTGTTGAGCCGCGCGGCGCTGCCCTACATGATCGAGGGCGGTGGCGGCTCGATCATCTTTATCGCCTCACAGCTCGGTCGCGTCGGCAGCGCGGGGCGCGCCGCCTATTGTGCGACCAAAGGAGCGCTGATCCAGCTCGCCAAGGTCATGGCGATCGATCACGCCGGACAAAACGTTCGGGTCAACACACTTTCCCCGGGAGGGGTGGAGACGCAGAGAACGTTGCAACGTTACGGCAGCTTTGAGGCGGGTCGGCAAAACCTTGGCCCGAAGCACCTGTTGGGCCGCCTCGGCCGGCCGCAAGAGATTGCTGCGGCGGCGCTGTTTCTCGCCAGCGACGCGTCGAGCTTTGTTACCGGCAGCGATCTGCTTGTTGATGGCGGGTATACCGCGGTCTGATCGCCCGGGCCGCGAAAGCCGACCTCGAAACTCACCGGCGCATCACGCCTCGGCGATGTCGACGAGGGCGCCGTCGAGGCCGAAACAGGCAGCGATCAACCTGCCGCCCCGGCCGGCGCCGCCGTCGACAGACACGGCAAACTCGCGTTCGACGACACCGCGCCGGTCTCGGTCGACGCCCCTGACGATACGCCTGAAACCTGCGAACCGTTCCTTCAGTTCGAGGATGTCCTCACGCCCCCACCAGAAGGCGTCTTGTTGCTCGGAGAGCGGCCGCGACGGATCGATCGCGGCGTGGACGAAGAGGAGATCGCGATCCTCGGTAAAGGCGGCGTGGCGAAGGGCCGCGAAGAGCGCGGTATGACCTGGCGTCGCATTCATGGCGCCGCGCAAGGCGCCCGTCCATCGGGTGATCGTGCGGGCGCCGTCGCGGCACGCCGCGAACCCTTGCCGCAGGTCGCCGCCATAGGCCCGAACTGTCGTCTCCATGCCCGCTCGGACCATCCACTGGAGGAGCTCGCCCGGATTGGGCGCAAACTGGAGCTGCAGCAATTTTTGCCACATCTCTTCTTGCGTCCCGCGCAAAAAGACGACATCGCAGGCGGCTCGCGCCCGGGAGTCCGAGAACGCGGCGCCGAAAATCGAGAAGCTCGTCGATGGTGGCGAAGACCGCGCCGCCACGCCCGAGATAATTGCCGAGATATACGACCCGGTCACCCGCCTGGAACCGTTCGCTGATCGCTGTCGTGCAGCTGGGCGAGACGCCGCGCCTCACCGTCAATGACGGCGATCGCCCAGACCCGCCGAGCGCCCCGCAACCGGGCAAATCTTGCGTCCGGCCTCAATCCTTCTGCGCCGCGACCCGGCGCGGTTCTCATCACCCTCGAGCGCTTAGGCAGTCAGCAATTGTTCGACCCGCTGGGTTGCTGTGGTCTCGTCGATGCGCTCGACGGCGGCAAACTCACGCACCAACCGGTCTAGAGCCGCCTGATAGATCTGCCGTTCGCTGTAGGATTGCTCCGGCTGGCCCGTGTTACGAAAAAGATCGCGAACCACCTCGGCGATGGAAGCCGGGTCACCGGAAGCGATCTTCGCCTGGTACTCCTGGGCGCGCCGGCTCCACATCGTCCGCTTGGCACGAGATCGCCCGCGCAATTTCGCAAGCGCGGCGTCCATTTCCTTGTGGCTGGACAACCGTCGCAGGCCTGACACCTTGGCTTTGCCGAGGGGCACACGCAAGGTCATCCGGTCCTTGTCGAAATGCACCACAAACACATTGAGCGTGTGACCGGAGATCTCCTGCGTCTCAATTGCAACTATTTTGCCGACCCCGTGGGACGGATACACGACGAAATCACCGGTGGTAAAAGGGGCTTTCTCAGAATTCATATCCGTCTCTCGCAATCGACCCACTTGGCGCTGCCGGGACGCTTCTGTTGGTCGCTTGACTGGGCGACGGTCACACCCGCCACTCGATGAGGAGCGCGGCACGCATGGTCAACGGGCAACAGCACCACGACGACAATACCATGAAAACGGGGCCTCTTACCAGCCGTTGGGCGCATATCCCCTCCGCAAATCCGCGGCATACCCCCTTGTCTTAGCAACGCCTTTCAGCGTCCGCCAGGATTGGGGCTGAAGTATTTGTCGTATTTGTCGGTGACCTCCTTGAAATCGTCGGCATCCTGCCGGGAAAGGCTTCTTGCGCGTAATATTCGGCCAGCTCGTCGCGTACTGGCGGTTGAGCTCCAGCCATCGCTCGGCCGGCGGTTCGCTATCGGGAATGATCGCTTCGACCGGGCATTCCGGCTCGCACACCCCGCAATCGATGCACTCGTCAGGGTGGATCACCAACATGTTCTCCCCCTCGTAGAAACAGTCGACGGGGCAAACCTCCACGCAATCCATATATTTGCAACGGATGCAGGCTTCGGTGACGACATAGGTCATGGTCTTCGATTCTTCTCCTGAATTTCCGACGCATCCGCCACGGGAACGGATCAGACCGCCTGATCGAGACCGAGCCGCTTCAGCACACGCAAGCGGGCCTCGCCGCGCTCTCGGTCCGGCACATAAATCAGTCCACCGATGCGACGCAGCAGACTGTCCTCGAACTCGTCGAGCACTCGATCCGCATATGCAACTTCCCACAGCATCTCGATGAGCTCGATCCGCTCCTCGAACGAGAGCCGCTGGTTGATGATCCGGGTGAAATGGAACAGCTCGGCGGATTCGGAAGCGGCTCTCCGTCCGGCTGCGAGCAGCTCATCCGCATCGGACCGGGACAGGGCGAAGCGCCTTTGGAGCAACCGCGCGATGACGCCGCGCTCCGCCTCGTCAAATCGGTCGTCGCTGTTCGCCGCTTCAACCAGCAGAGCCGACAAAGCGAGCTGCAACGCCTCCTCCCGCCTGCCCGTTCCCTCCCGGTGATCCGGCCAACTGCCGCTGATCCACGCCCGGATGCTGTCGATCATCGTTCTGCCTAACACGCGGGTCGCGTCGGGGCAACCCCAGGCGATTTGGGGTTTTCCCCGAACAATTTCGTAGGTTCAATCGGGCACATGGAAATCACCCGCCCCTCCGACCGTTGTCGGCGAATTACCCAAAACCGCTTGCGGATGCGATCGTGACGAAACGCGGCGACATCATCGTTCTTCATTTCGCCGGTCAGATGCCGCTGGCCGGCATCGCCTGGCAGGCCATGCACTACCTGGTCGGGCTCGAACAGCTCGGATACCGATGCTGGTACGTAGAGGATGGGGGCGCCAATCCCTTCGACCCTCATGCAAACAGCATCGTCATGTCGTGCGGCTACAACGTTCGTTTTCTAAGGCAGGCGATGGAGGAATATGGGTTCGGTCAGCGCTGGTCCTATTGGGACGCAATTCACGATGTGCATTACGGCTTGTCCAAGAGCCAGGTGCACGCCCTCTATCGGCGAGCAGATGCTCTCATTAATCTTTGCGGCGCGACGCGATTGCGAGACGAACATCTCGCCTGCCCGGTCCGGATTATGATCGATACGGATCCTGTGTACGAGCAACTCAAATACGCGACCGCCGACCGAGAATCGCGCGCCTATCTGGATGCCCATACTCACTTCTTCACCTACGGCGAGAATATCGGGTCCGAGGACTGTCCGGTGCCGTTGTGCGGTGTTCCATGGCGCCCGACCCGGCCCCCCGTGGATGTCGATTTGTGGCCCGAATCGCACGATGCGCCCTGCTGCTTCACGACAATCGCCACCTGGGAGAACAAGGGCAAGAATATCGAGTACGGTGGCTCGAGCTATGTCTGGTCGAAGCATTTGAACTTTCTCCGATTTCTCGACTTGCCGAGACACCGGCCGGGCAGCTGTTTTCGCATGGCCATGCTGCCGCCGGATGATGGGGTACGCGCCGTTGTCGCTGCTGGCGGCTGGGGCCTCGTCGATCCGCGCCCGATTTCGGCCGACATGCGGTCCTACCGCAACTTCATCTCCCGTTCGCGCGGCGAGCTCACAGTGGCGAAGGATATTTATGTTCGGCCTAACAGCGGATGGTTCAGCGATCGCAGCGTCTGCTATCTCGCGGCTGGCCGGCCGGTGATCACCATGCGCACGGGTTTCAGCAAATTTTGCCCGGTCGGGGTCGGCTTGTTTGAGTACTCCGACCATGAGGAGGCGCTTGCCGGCCACGACGCAGTCGCCGCCGATTATTCCAGCAACAGTCGGGCAGCGCGCGAATTGGCCAGGGAATATTTCGCGCCGGATCGCGTTCTTGGCGCATTACTGGCGGATTGTGGGTTGTGAGCCGATCACTTCTTGCCTTGACGGCTGGGGTAGCTGACATTCGGATGCTTCGCGCAAGGGGAGCGGCATAGCCAGGGCGCGATCCTGGTAACGCCAAGACCGGGTCCGGCAACTACGCGCTTAGTAATTCGGTTTCGGATCAACTTCGACGACGACGCGCCAGGAACCACAGCATGGGCGTTTTGACAACCAGGCTCACCGCCAAGCACGTTGACAAGCCGGGTCTCGCCGACTACCCGCCTTGGTTCCAGCATATCGATGCCGAAGGATTGTGGGACCTGCTGTCTCTTGGTGTCGTCTTGGTCGGCATCGCCCTTGTATTGTTGACCTTCCGCGACTACGGCGTCACCTGGGACGAGGATGCCCATAACTGGTACGGGAATTTCGTCCTCGACTATTACCTGTCTCTTTTCGGCGACAAGACTGCGCTGCACTGGCGGGACCTCTATAACTACGGCGCCGTGTTCGACATGGTGGCGGCGGCGCTGAACCGTTTCTCCCCGATCGGCGTCTACGAGACCCGGCATCTGCTGAACGGCATAGTGGGGATCCTCGGATTGATCGGCTGCTGGAAGCTGGGCCGCGTGGCGGCCGGACCCCGCGCCGGGTTTATTGCATCTCTGCTATTGATCTCGACTCCGAATTATTACGGGCAAATGTTCAATAATCCAAAGGACATACCGTTTGCAGTCGGTATTGTATGGGCACCTATTACATGATCCGAATCGTGCCGACGCTGCCCCGGCCCCCTTTGGGGACGCTGGCCAAACTCGGTGCGGCGATCGGTCTGACGATGGGTGTGAGGGTCGGCGGCCTGTTGCTGATGTGCTATTTGAGCCTCCTCCTGGCGCTGGACGGGACTTGGCGTGCCTTTGCTGCCAAACGGATCGATGCGCTGGCCAGCACCGCTTGGGTCAGTCTCTGGAGAGTTCTCCTCCCGGTCGTAGGCGTAGCTTATCCGGTCATGTTGTTATTCTGGCCATGGGCGCAGACCAACCCGATCGAGAATCCGTTGCGTGCCCTTGCCTTTTTCTCACATCAGTCTTTCCCGTTTTACACGTTGTTCGACGGTCGATTTGTGCCGGCGAGCGACCTGCCGTGGACTTATCTTCCGACTTATATCGCCCTCGCGCTGCCGGAGCTCGTTCTTGTCCTATTAATTTCTGCGCCGATAGCAGCGGTGGTCGCCCTTTGGCGCCGCAATTTTCGCTTGAGCCGAGAGCAAGTGCTCGCGAGCTTCGTTCTCGGCATCGGGATCGTCTTCCCGGTCGCGTATGCCATCGCTATCAAGGCCGTGTTGTTTGACGGCATGCGTCATTTCATCTTTGTACTGCCGCTGATCGCCGTTGTGGCGGCAGTTGCCGCAGATAGGGGTCTCGATTGGTTGTCGCGATTCCCGTACCGACGGCCGGTCTGGGGCGTGCTCGCTCTTTACGGCTGCGCGCATATTTCGATTATGGCCATGCTGCACCCTGACCAATATGTTTACTACAATGCCTTCGTCGGCGGGGTCGAGGGCGCCCAACACAAGTTCAAGCTCGATTATTGGGCGAACTCCTATGCCGAGGCGGTGAAAGGGCTCGAAGATTATTTGCGCGCCGAGTATGGTGCAAATTTCGAAGAGCGCGAATTTACCGTCGCTGTTTGTGGGCCGCCGATCTCAGCTGACTATTATTTCCCTCCGAATTTTCGCTTTGTTCGCGATCGCTCTCGTGCGGACTTTTTTATCGCCTTCACCAAGGACAACTGCGAACGATCATTGCCCGGCCGGCCGATTTATCGGGTCGAGAGAATGGGTGCGCTCCTGTCTCTGGTGCTTGATCGGCGCGATGTCGTCGCGGAGCAACGCGCCGCGAAGCAGGCCTCGGCGGTACCCCTTTCGAGGCAGCTCCGCGGGATCGCCGCCGCCGGTGAATTCGCACCCAATGCCGCAGAATAGATCTCGAATGAAACCTTCCGAATACGACAAGCTCGACCGGGTCGAAGACCGGATGTGGTGGTTCGCCGCCATGCACGCGAACCTGCTCATGGCGGCGCAGCGATCTGCGATCGATAGCCTCGGTCTCCCCATTCTGGACGCCGGTTGCGGGACCGGGGGGTTTCTTTCGCGGTTGGCGGCTAAGTATTGTGGGAGATCGCGTAATCGGATTGGATCTCGACCTCCGGGCCTGTACGCGCGCGGCTCTCAAGAGCGCTCGGCCAGTATGTGCGGGCTCGGTCAACGACCTGCCGTTTGCCAATGATGCTCTCGCCGCTATTTTCAGCGCTGACGTCTTATGCCATCAAGGCGTCGACGATTATCGTGCCTTGGGGCAATTCCATCGCTGTCTGTCCCAAAACGGTCGGCTGATCCTCAATCTACCGGCCTATCGCTGGATGCTGTCGCGGCACGATCTGGCGGTGAGCAATACTCGGCGCTATACCGCGACGGGTCTTCGTCGCTTGCTGAAGGGGGTCGGTTTCCGTCCGGTGTATATCTCCTACTGGAACGCCCTGCTGCTTCCGCTGATGGTCATCACTCGCAAGCTTGTTCGCGAAGATCATCGCGTGGTAAGCGACGTCAAATTGTACCCTCGTTCGGTGGAAATGCTTTGCCGAGCCGCCACGGCGCTCGAAACCGCGCTACTGCGCCGTGGCGTCGGGCTACCCTTCGGCAGCTCAATTCTCGCCATCGCTGTAAAGGGAGGCGGCGATCGTGACTGAAAAAGAGCAGACGATTCCGAAAACCGCTGCATCCGGTCTGGCGCTCTCGATCGTGATCCCGGTCTACAATGGCGCCGGCAGTATCGCCGAGCTGGTTCGCGCACTAGAGGAGCTGCGGATCGAGGGCGGACACGAGATCATACTCGTCAATGACGGCAGCCCCGACGACAGCCTCGATGTATGCTGCGCTCTCGTTGACGGCGCCAGCGTGCCCATCACATTGATCAAACTCGCACGAAACTACGGAGAGCACAACGCCGTTATGGCAGGGCTGCGCCATGCGAGCGGGGCGCACATAATTACGATGGACGACGACCTGCAGAACCCTCCGGAGGAGGTCGAGCGCCTGCTTGTCTTTGCTCAAGGCAGCGGAAGGGAGGTGATCTATACCTTTTACGACGAGAAGCAGCACCCAATCTGGCGGAACCTCGGGAGCCGCTTTGCCAACCGGGTGGCCGATTTCGTTCTCGAAAAACCGAGAGATCTCTATCTCTCCAGCTTCCGCTGTATGAGCGCTTTTGTTGTTCGGGAGATCACCCGCTATGAGGGACCCTTCCCCTATGTCGATGGGCTGATCCTACAGGTGACCCATGATATCGGTCGGCTCATGGTGCGTCATCTGCCGCGCGAGGCAGGACGCAGCAATTACTCCTTGCGCCGACTCCTGCGGCTGTGGGCGAGCATGTTCGTCAATTTTTCGGTGATGCCGCTGCGGGTCAGTACAATAACCGGGTTTGTCCTGAGTGGAATGGGGGCTTTGGCCGGCGTCATGGTCATCGCCGAGGCGCTGACTTCGTCCCCGCCGGCCGGCTGGGCTTCGTTGATGGCGGCGGTGCTGTTGCTTTCCGGCGTGCAGCTGGTGATACTCGGCATCGTGGGCGAGTATCTCGGCCGGCTCTATCTGACGGCCAACGGAAAGCCTCAATCGGTGATCAGGGAGGTGCGGCGTAGCCAATTCCCGCGGGCCGCCGAGGCCCGTCCGCCAGTTTGGCTAGGTGAGACCGCAGGAAGATGATGTCGGCTTATTACACAAGTCTCGTGGCGGCGATATTGTTTGGTATTGGCGGACAAATCGCATTGAAATCCGCCGCCGAACGATCGACGACGATCACTGCTCAATTTCTCAATCCGCTGACGATAATTGGGCTCGCGATCTATATCGTGGCTGCGCTTTGCTACATTCTGGCTCTCAAGAAAATCCCTGTGTCGATCGCCTTCCCTTCGGTTGCAGCCAGCTACGCAGTGGTCGCGGTGCTGGCGCATGTATTGTGGAACGAGCCCCTGGGGTGGCCGCAGATGGCGGGGATCGTATTGATCGGCAGCGGGGTGTTGTTGATTCATCAGCGCTGAATTTTGGCGCAGCCAAAAAAACTGCGAATCTCGGCTATAACCCGATCTACCGCCTCGTTTGCAATCTGCGGATAAATTGGCAGGCTCAGAATTTGGGGGGCGGCCCGCTCGGTTACGCTGAGACCTGACGGACCGCAGGCGAGACGGCCGCTGTAGGCCGGCTGTTGGTGCACCGGGACCGGATAATGAATTCCGCTGCCAATCCCGGCGCCATGCAAAACGTCTCGCAACGCATCGCGCTCGGCCAGCCGGATCACGTATTGATGAAATACGTGTGTTGCCTGCGGCCGGCGCGTCGGAAGCGCCAGCGGCAGCCCGGTGAGCCCCACATCATACCGGTCCGCGACGGCCTGCCGGCGAGCATTGTCAGCCTCCAACGACCTCAGCTTCACGCCAAGGATGGCGGCTTGGATCGGGTCGAGACGCGAATTGATGCCGCCGCGCGC
Source organism: uncultured Alphaproteobacteria bacterium (assembly GCA_963700195.1). Lineage (GTDB taxonomy): Bacteria > Pseudomonadota > Alphaproteobacteria > ATCC43930 > CGMCC-115725 > AP-15. Next base: position 154,854 of record CAVOWQ010000003.1, on the reverse strand, counting down.
ACTGACATAACGCTCGCGCCAGCCGTATTCTCGAATTTCGCGCAGCGCTGCCGCGAGCACGGGATCGTTCGTCACGACCATGCCGCCGTCGCCGAGCGCGCCGAGGTTCTTTGTCGGATAAAAGCTGAAGCAAGCGATATCACCAAACGATCCCGCCACCCTGCCGTGGTAGAGTGCCCCATGGCTCTGCGCGCAATCCTCGATCAGCCGCACGCCGGATATCCGAGCGATCTCAGCAAGGGCAGACAATTCGGCCGGCTGGCCGTAAATGTGCACCGGCAGGACCGCCGCGGGCCGGCCGGCAGGTGGCGATTGCAAGACACGTAGGAGCTCGCGCGGAGCCATCGTGTAGGTCCCCGGCTCCACGTCGACCAGCACTGGCGTCGCGCCGGCACGCTCGATCGCCGCAATAGTCGCGACCGCAGTGTGGGACACGCTGAAGACGAGGTCCCCCGAGCCGATCCCGCATGCGCGCAATGCGATCTCGATGGCATCGGTCCCGCTGGCGACGCCGATCGCGTGCGCCACCCCGATGAAATCCGCAAATGCGGCTTCGAAGACCTCCACCTCCCTGCCGAGAATATAGGCACCGCCGTCGAGAACGCGGGCGATAGCGGCGTCGATAGCGGTCTGCTGAGCGAGGTACCCCGCTCGGGGGTCGGTCTGCGGGATCGCAGAGGGCGGTCGATTGATGGTCATCGGCCGTTAGATGTAGCTCGCCAGATGGCTGCGGTAGTATTCGAGGGAACGACGCAGACCTCGGGCGACACCAACGCGGGGACGCCAGCCGGACAAAGCCCGGAAATCGTCGGTCGTCGATCAGGAAATCTCCAACGTCGATGCGCTTGCGCTCCGGCGGAAACTCCCGGATGTCGTACTTCCCGGCGCCATTCGCTTCGATCATCGCTTCTGCCAGGGCCGTTAGGCTGACCGGGTCGCCGCCACCGACATTGAGCGCCAACCCCTCGGCCTGCGTCGTGAGCGCGGCGGCGAGGAATGCGTCGGCCGCGTCATCGACATAGAGAAGGTCGCGCCGCTGCTCGCCGCCCCAAACCTCGAACGGCTCGCCTTCGATGACCCGGCGCAGCCAAATACCGAGGAAGGTCTGGCGGGCATCCTTGATGCGCATTCCGGGCCCGTAGACATTGGTCAGCCGCAGGGAGCGCGTCTTGATGCCGTAAACATCGCGATACAAGAGGTGATAGGCCTCGCCCGCCATCTTGTTGACCCCGTTCACGTCGACCGGGCGCAGCGGATGGCGTTCGTCGACCGGGAGATATTCGGGCCGGCCATAAATCTGCCGCGTCCCGGCATGCACGATTGCGATCCCGGGATTGACCGCCCGGCATGCTTCCAAGAGCTGAAGTTGCGCCGTGCAGTTGATCGCGAGGTCGTCTTCCGGCGACGACATCGAATCGAGATGACTGGTCTGCGCCGCTAGGTTGAAGAGGTAATCCTGGCCGGCGAGCAAGTGCGGCAACGCAAATCCGCCGCGGATATCGGCGATATTGACCGTCACCCGATCGCGGATATCGGCGATATTGGCGAGATTGCCGCCATAATCCGGGATCATGCTGTCGACGAGCAAGACCTCGGCCCCAAACGAGACGAGACGCCGAGCGATCGCGGAGCCGATCAAGCCCAATCCGCCGGTAATCATCGCCCGGGCGCCGGCATAGGCATCGAGGCGCGAGATCAGTGCTCCGAGACACTCGTCCTCGCTCGGAAGTCAATGAATCCCCCTTAGCGTATCCTCAGCAAACCAGCTCGATGCCGCACCGCCCGGCGACAAATGATAACGCAACCGTTTGTCGGCTATTCCGCATTTCCAAGTGAATTCCGATGCACCTGTTTTTGCAAGGGATTTACAGGACGTCGAATTCCTTCCACTACGCGCACGTCGGCGGCGTGCCATGCTTGACCGCGAAGACCGTAGGATAGACCCCAAATATGGCGATTTTATCGTTGCGATGCGTTGGTTCTCCTTTCGCGGCTTTTGTCGGGCGTTGTGTCGGATTTTTCTGTGTCAGGAGTTGTTGGGGTAGCACCCGGTTGCCGACAGGGACGTTCCTCCCGCGGCGAGGAGGACGATCTGCGGCACCGGGGTGGTGAAGGTGCTGGTGATTGTTACCTGGGAAAAGCCTGTTGTGCCGCCGCAAGAGGCGTTCGGCGTTAACTGTATGTCTCCAGTCTGGAGCGTCACGCCCCATTGGCTGGCAACCTGCTGGACGTAACGTGGTCGTGTTCGCTGAGCTGTAGTACCTGCCGCCCGCCGTGCAGCCGGATTGCAATATCGCCATGCACCGTGCCCCGGCGATTGCGGTTTCCTGAAGGGCCTGCTCTGTCCACAGCAGACGGCCGAACTCGACCGTGCCGAACAGCAATGCCAGAAATGCCGGCGTCACTATGGCAAATTCGATCGCCGCAGTCCCGCCGTACGCCTGCCCGAGGATCTGCAGAGCGCGAAGCCTCACTGTGTCTCCACCAATGCGCTGCGGCTGATCTGGCCGTTCTGGACAAAGCCGAAGGCCGGAAACAAGGGCGAGACGCTTCGGCTGGCGGTGATGGTCACGAACTGACCGGCGACGCCGCCGCCGGTGCAGGAACTGCCGCAGGCCTTGGCGGCGCCCCAACTCCAATTCGGCGGCGCCCCGGTCGGGCAATAGCAACCCGTGGCGTCGTTGCTGTTGTTGACGTTGATGGTGCTGGTCGCCCAGCCCGTGCCGTTAGCGGTGTTGACGACGGTGGAGATATCGGTCGAGAGCCCGCTCGGATTGGACGAGACCGTGGCGGCGTTGTTTTCGGCGTATTGGGCGCCGGCGGTCACCGCCGCATCAAGCTGCGATGCGGTGTAGATCGCCATTCCGATGTCGACGGTTCCGGCGAGGACGATCACGAACACGGTGGCAAAAATGGCAAATTCGATCGCCGCGACGCCGGCGTTCTCCTCGGCCCTCAGGAGCCTGGGAAGGAACTTCAGAGCGCCGCAAAATCTCATACGCTGTTCCGCGGATTCACTGCACCAAGGCGACAGCGCCGCCGCCGGTGGTAGCGCTGCCCAAGCCGACGCAGGTCGAGCCGGCGGCGCTGCCGTTGGACAATGTAACCTGCGAGCCGATCAGCATCAGGCACGCACTCGCGTCGACGCTGTCGCTGAGTGTGGCAGCGCCGCTCATGGTCACGGCACCGTTGGGAAAATAAAAGGCCCCGGAAATCTGCGTATTCGTGGCCCCGGTGGTAAATGCGGCTGTCGCCGTGTTGCTGGACGATTGCGGTCCGATCACCGCGAGGCCGGCGGTGCTGCTGCCCAATGCCGAGGACGAGGTCGGCGCGGTCAGCTTGACGGTGCTGAAACCGGCGCCGAGGCAGAACGCTGACGCGGTCGAGCCGCAGCTCACGGTACTGGCGCCGGAGATGACGAGGGTCACACCGAGCGCTGTCAACCCGGTCGTGGTGCCGGTCGTCGGGCAGCCTGGCTGGTACGTCGCCGCCGTTGCCGTTGCCGGCCGCGACATAGCCGTTTACCGTGTAGATACCCGAGCCGAGGACGATGCCGCCCGCGGCGCTGATGCTGCCATTGATGTCGTGCTCGGCGGCAGCGCTGACCGCGACGCAGGTGCCGCCGCTGGTCGTCAAACCACCCGCCATCTGAAACAGATCGCCGGCCCCGCTTGCATCGCCGAACAGCGTCGCACCGTTGGCATTGTTCAGCGAATAGCCGTCACTAGCCTTGCCGATGCTGAAGCTGTTGGTGGTGGACCCGTAGCCAAGGTTCAAGGCGGCGCTCGGCGGCATGCCGCTGGCGTTTTGGTAAATTCCTCCGGCGAGGGTAAAGGCGCTGGGACCGCCGAATGTCAGACTGCCGCTGCCCGTGAGGCAAATGCTGTAGTTGCTGGTGCTATTGCAGTCGCTGGTGGTCGTGACGGTGCCGATGTTGAAGGTACCCGCACTGAAGACCATCGACCCGCTGCCGTGGGCGTAGATGCCCCCTCCCATATTGTACGTAGCGTTGCTGCCGCCATTGAAGGTCACGGTGTTTGAGGTGTTGGTGTCGATCAGCCCGCTGAAATTATAGGTCGCACCGGAAGAAGAATTGTTAATGGTGAGCTGTTGTACCGCCGGTCATTGAGCCAAAATTGAAAGGACCGGTGCCTGTACAGGTTACCGTGTGCGCCGAGGATGCGTAGACGTCGGTGCAGCCCGTCAGGTAACGGCGGCGGTGTTCACCTTGCTAGACCCGAAACTCACAGCGCTTCCCCCGCTCGGGCGAGGTCACGCTCGGCGAGGTGATGGCTGGAGACGGTGCTGATCCGGCTGGTGGCGCCGGTGACTTCGCTGTTGCCGGCGAGCGGGTCGGTGGTCGTCGTCTTGCTGACCCGGACCGACGGTGTCCCCGACGGCGCCGCGAGCGAACATGACGGCGGCGCCGTAGACGAATTGTAGTTGACGGCTTCGGTCGTGATCGTGTTGCTGCAGGCGTGGGCGGTCACGGCGCTGTTCGAGTCGACCGCGCAGTCGTTGGCCGAAAGCGTCGCACCGCCGGTCAAGGCCACTCCCGTCCCGCTACCGCTCAGCGCGATGACACAGCCGGGAGCATCGGACTTGATCTCCGCATAGGAGGTCGCGCCCACCGACAGGCTCGCGCTGCTCGTCAGCACGCGCGCCAGGTTTAGCGGAACGCTGGTTGTCACCGTCACCCGCATCGCCTGATTGCCGTCGCCAGTCGGCGACGAGACGATGGCCGAGGTAGCATTGCTGCTCGTAAGTCCGTTCAGCGCGACGATGTTGCTGACGGCGCCGTTGGCGGAGGTGGTCGACCCCGTAGAATTGTAGACGAGGGCGCCGCCATAGGCCGCCAGATCGGCGATCCGCTGGTTCTCTGTCCGCTGCAGCAGGCCGTAGCCGAACTCCACTGCCAGGGCGGCGACGCCAATCACCGCGACGAAAGCGATCGCGCTTAAAATGCTGATGGCCCCGCAAGTGTCGCCAAAGAGCCGCCGCAGCATCCGCTATCTCCGAGTCCCCAGGAATTGCCGTCATGGAAGCTATAGGCTGGGGGTAAACGCCTTCTTAAGGGGCGATAACCGCGTGGCGACGACGGCCCAGGGTCGACCAGCAAGAAATCGGTGTAAGGTCCCTTTTTGCAGGCGAGCCGTTCAGCGGCAACTCGGCAGGGATTCGGTCGGCCGATCAAAATGGCGGCGTCAGCACTTGCCTAATAAGGATCGTTTACCCCGTCGTCTTTGGCCAAGCAGTGGCGTCCAGTCCGGCCGGAACTCTCAGAGTCGAACAGGAGCGGCGGTTTCCTCATCCAATCTCGGGGCCGCCGCCGGACCGCGACGCGCGCCGCTCCTTGCATTGTCCTACGAGAGGCGGGATCTCACGGATCGTGCGCAGCAAGTTCCTTATACTACCGTAATTCTTGCAGGCAGGTCAGAAGGTTCGTTCTGCGGCTCATCCTCAGCCATCAGCAACGGCTTCCAGATCGGGTTGAATTCGGAGAGACGAGCCGGAGCAGCAACTTCCTCGCACAATAGCCGGGCTTCGGCGGCAGGCCCGCGGCGTGCGCCAAGCCCGAGCACGCGAACGGTGCGGCAGAAAGCGCCCTGTGTCACTGCGATCGTGTCGCCAATCCGAACCAAGTGATTGGCCTTCCTAGTCGTCACTTGGTTAACTGTAATCCCCCCTGCAGCGCAGAGGCGTGCGGCGCGCGAGCGGGTCTTCACTAAACGCGCGAACCACAGCCATTGATCGAGCCGTCGCCCCGCGACGTAGGCAGAGGCGCCGTCGCCCTTCACGCGAGTTTCAGCTCCCGAAGCTTGGCGAACGGATGGCCTTCGCCGGGCTCCTGACCCCGATGGATGGCCTTGGCTGTTTCACGTCGGCGCTGCGGCCGTGCAACGAATGTCTCCCTGCCGGCATCGATTACCGTGCGGTAGCCGAGCCCCGCTAATAGCCCGCGTAAAGCTCGGGGTTCGACACCCGCGATCGTCGCGAGTTCCGCCCTCGCGGCAAAGGGACCTTGACGCGCAAGGCGCCGAGCCGCGGCGCCAAGCCGCTCCAGTCGATCGGGGCGCAGCGCAATCCCTTCCAGTGTACGCAAGCCGATAGCCGCGTAAAATGAGGGCGGCAGCCCCGGATCGACTTCGATGGGCTTGGCAAGACGACGTGCCGACGGCAGTCTCGGCACCGGTCGGCCTTGCCATACCGCCCAGAGCAGCGCCTGAAAGCGCGTCGTATCGGCGCGCAACAACGGCTCGAAATAGACGCTTTCGGTGCCAAAGCGGACGCCAAGCCGGCTCAGCGCCTTTCTCTCCGTTGGTCGCAGAGCGGCGACTTGGCCCGCAACGTTGGTCACGGGCAGGCATCCGAGCGCGTCGACGAGCTGGTAGACAAGCCCTCGCCCGACACCACCCAGCGGCAATGCTTGCGCGGCAAAAAGCGGCGCCAGCCGGCGCTCGATTTCGTTGCGCAGAAATTCCTGAAGGCGTCGGCGCACCTTCTCGCGCGCCTCCCCCTCGAGGAAGTCGCCGGCAAGCGGCTCCGCCCTCGGCGCCACCAGCTTTTCTCCGGCCACCATTCGGCCGACCACTGCGCCGCGCCAACACAGCTCCCCGTCGGCACCTATAGTGAAGGCGTCGTCGACATCTGCAGCGAGAAGTCGTGTGCGGGCGGCGATGTCCCCACGGAGAACGCGGCTCGCGGCGGCGATCAGCATCCGCATCTCGACGCCATCGACCGAATCGGGAACAAAGCGCAAACCGTCGATGCGGCCGAAATAAGCACCCTCGACGAGAACCTCCCCTGTCTTGGATACGGTGGCGATCAGCTCGCCCTCGGAAGCCAGCTGGCGGACCAGGAACGCCGATCGCCGGTCGACGAAGCGCTGTGTGATGCTTTCGTGCAGCGCGTCCGAAAGGCGATCCTCGATGCCGCGGGCGCGCTCCTGCCACTCCGCTGAATCTTCGACCCAGTCGCCGCGATGGGTAATGTAGGTCCAGGTGCGGATGTGCGCGATGCGGGCCATCAAAGTGTCGATGTCGCCATCGACACGGTCGAGGCTCGCCATCTGCCCGGCAACCCAAGCGATGGGGAGCCGCTCCTCGGGTCCGGCGAGGTGGAGGAAGCAATGGGCAAGCAGCCGAGTATGGCTCTCGCTCATGACCTTGCGAAAATCGGGGATCTGGCAAACTTCCCAAAGCAGCCGGACCGCACCTGGATGAGTGGCCAGCTTGCCGATATCCGAATTACGCGCGAGGGCTTGCAGGGCACGGTGGTCGTCCGCTTCGCGGGCCTGGACGAGACCAGGTAGCGAGGGCCGCTCGTCGAGGCTCTTCAACAACGCTGCGATCGATCCGAATTGCAGCCGATTGTTGCGCCAATTCAGACGAGTCAGAGGCTCAAAGCTATGCGTTTCGATCGCTTCGACGATTTCCGCGTCGAGCGTCCCCTGCTCGGCGGTAGTGCCGAAGGTGCCGTCATTCATATGCCGCCCGGCGCGGCCGGCGATCTGAGCGAGCTCGGCCGCAGTCAGCCGCCGAGGGCCGCGCCCGTCGAATTTGCCGATCCGGGCGAAGGCGACATGGTCGAGATCCATGTTGAGGCCCATGCCGATCGCATCAGTCGCCACGAGATAGTCGACCTCGCCGGCTTGGAACATCCCGACCTGAGCATTGCGCGCTCGCGGGCTCAACGCGCCGAGAACGACCGCTGTGCCGCCCCGCTGCCGGCGGATCAGCTCGGCGAGAGAGAACACGTCCGCGATGGCGAAGGCGACGACCGCGCTGCGCGGCGGCAGCCGCGTCACCTTTTTGTAGCCGGTATAGGACAATGTCGAAAAGCGTGGCCGGCTCACATACTCGACCTCGGGAACCAGCCGCCGCATCAGCGGCTTTATCGTGGCGGCACCGAGGAACATCGTTTCTTGCATCCCGCGGGCGTGCAACAGCCGCGCGGTAAAGACATGGCCGCGCTCGGGATCGGCGCACAGCTGGATTTCGTCGACCGCGAGGAAATCGACCTGCCGATCGAGCGGCATCGATTCGACCGTGCAGACAAAATACGACGGGTTCGGCGGCAGGATCTTCTCTTCGCCGGTGATCAGCGCAACCGAGCGGGCGCCCCTCAGCTTTACGATCCGGTCGTAATTCTCGCGGGCGAGCAGCCGCAGCGGGAACCCGATCATGCCGCTGCGATGGCCGAGCATTCGCTCGATGGCGAGATGGGTCTTGCCGGTATTGGTCGGCCCAAGGACCGCGACGAGCCGCGGAGCGGGGCGGAACATGGCCATGCTCTAAAGGTATCGGGTAGAAGCGCCTTCAGGGCAAGGGCAAAGCAACCAAAATCGGCGGTGCGATGCTTTCGATCAGGGTTCGACCAAGCTTCCGCGGGGGTCCTATTAACCGGTGGTTAGGGAGAGTCTGCTCAAGTCGGCATATCACGGCAGAATTTTGCGGCGGAGTGAGGGCTCTCCATGGAGACGATGGGATGCTGCTAGAGAGCTACTGTTCCCAGCTGGGGAGCTTGGCGGAGCACCGCTACTCCAGCCTCGCACTCCTGGAGGCGAAACGGCAGGCCGAGAAGGCGGCCTCTGTCGCACATAAAGCGATGTTGAAGGCAAAGGCGGCCGACCGCGCCAAAAGCAACTTCCTTGCTAATATGGCTCACGAGCTGCGCACCCCACTAAATGCGATCATCGGCTTTTCCGAAGTCATCAAGCTCGATCAAATCCGGATGCGCGAGAGTTATCCAGAATATGCCGGATATATTCATGATGCAGGTATAATTTTGCTCAATATCATCAACGGAATCCTCGATCTTGCAAGAATTGAAGCAGGCCGGGTCGTGCTTCAAGAAGAACTTGTTGCACTTGGCGAGCTAATTCGATCCTCGATCAATACTATTAGACCGATTGCTAAACGAAAATTTATAGAAATTGATTGTAATATTCAAAAACCCTCAACAATGATTTACGTAGATGCGACCAAATTCAAGCAAGTTACACTAAATCTATTGTCCAATTCCGTTAAGTTCACGGAACCGCGAGGTCGTATTCAGGTCGAACTCAGTGCTCCACAAAAGCGGGGATCTGGTGCTGTCGATCAGAGATACGGGAATCGGCATCCCCCCCGAGCAGATCGAAAGAATTTTCCAACCCTTCGAGCAAGTCGCAGATCACCTGACCCGCGAACATGAGGGTACGGGTCTCGGATTGCCAATTGCGAAGGCGTTGATCGAACTACACGGCGGCGAGCTGGTTCTGAGCAGCCAACCCGGTGTCGGGACGACCGCGAGACTTCGGCTGCCCAGCCACCGCGTACGAAGTGTTGCCGCTTCTCCCGATGTACAAATATCGACGGCTTTGCCCGTTGGTTGAACGAGGGCAAGACCATTCCCGATACCAATATTAGCAGGTTTGCAAGCATGGACAGCTGCACTCCCGCGCTATGTGACGCTCCGCATTTAGGACGCGTTATTGCGGTGTCCGCCTGTCAAGCGGTCGCGTTACTTGAAAGATCGCATCCCGCTGGGTCAGATCGCGATCTGCCCCTCGAGATGGGTACCCTCGTCAAGATGCGGACGCGGGTCTCGATCGCTTACGGCATGGTGACGGGGCTCAGGGTACCGCTGCCGAGCTTGGAGGCTTCCGATAAAGATCTAAGGCTCGTGGAGCTCGAGCTCGTTGGCGAGCTTCGAGACACCGACGCTGTCGCCGACTTTCAGCGCGGACTATCCGCCTATCCGGCGCTGGACGAGCCGGTCTACCTCGCCTCGGCACAGGATGTCGCCCAGGTTTATGCCCGCCCCAAGGTAGTTGCAACGCCGGTCGGCACAATTCACCAAAATGGCGCGGTACCGGCCTATATCCTGGTCGATGAGCTGTTCGGCAAGCATTTCGGCATTGTCGGCACCACTGGATCGGGAAAATCCTGTGGGCTTGCAACCATCCTCAGGGCAGTCATCGATCAAAGCCCGAACGCTCACGTCGTATTGCTGGATCCCCATAATGAATACGCTCGAGCCTTTGGTAATCGTGCTATAGTGCTCAGCCCGGGAGATGGCTTGCATCTACCGTACTGGCTATTCAATTTTGAAGAATTAACGGAAATTGTAATCGGTCCGGATCGGAACGCCGAACAAGTTAAAATCCTTGGAGAAGCAATACTTGCTTCTAAGCACTCTTATTTCACCAAGGCCGGCCTGGACAAATTCGGAACAGTGGACACGCCGGCTCCCTATCGTATGTCGGACGTGCTTCGAGCACTAGACACGGCGATGGGCAGCCTCAACCGGCCCGACGCCGTTTCCTCCTATCAGACCGTCAAGGCGAGGATCCTTGCCCTCCAGAATGATGCCCGCTACGGGTTCGTGTTTGGCAGTCGGTTGACGTTGCGTGACGAACTTACTGAAATTCTTGGCCAGCTTTTTCGAATTCCGGTAGTTGGCCAGCCGATCACCATTCTCGACCTATCCGGGATCCCATCGGAGGTGGTCAATGTGGTCGTCTCCGTGCTGTGTCGGCTGACCTTTGATTTCGCGGTCTGGAACGAAACGCCGGTTCCGCTAACGATCGTTTGCGAAGAGGCCCACCGCTATGCCTCGCGTGATAACCAGCTAGGTTTCGAGGCGGCGAAACGCGCGCTGTTCCGGATCGCAAAGGAGGGCCGGAAATACGGAGTGTCATTATGCGTGGTTACTCAGCGGCCGTCTGATTTGGCCCCCGGTCTGCTCTCGGAATGCAACACCATTTTCGCCTTCCGAATGACCGCTCAGGAGGATCAGGAAATCGTCCGACGCGCTCTCCCCGAGGCCTCGCATGGGCTGATGAACTTCCTGTCGGCCCTACGCAACGGGGAGGCGATCGCGGTCGGTGAGGGGGTGTCGATGCCGATGCGGGTATGTTTTTCACCTCCGCCTGACGGGTCCCGGCCGAAGAGCGCCACCGCACGCTTCGCGAGTGGATGGTCGAACGAGGTGGACGGTTCGGTCGTGGAGCACACAGTCGAGCGTTGGCGGCGCGGCATGCGATAACCAGCCTCGTCGATCCTTACTGACGGTCTTGCGCAGCAAAGAATTTCGCCACATATCCTCGGCGCGTCCCCGGCAACCCTTGACGGCAGCGATGACCCAGGAAACAAGAAGCTTCCAGGCGGAAGTTAGCCGCCTGCTCGAAATTGTCGCGCACTCGCTCTATAGCGAGAAGGAGATCTTCCTGCGCGAGCTGATCTCTAATGCTTCGGATGCTTGCGACCGGCTGCGTTACGCCGCGCTGACCGAGCCGGTTCTCGCCGAAGGCGATAGCGAATACCACGTCACGCTCACCCCCGATAAACCCGGCCGCACCCTGACGATCGCCGATAATGGCATCGGCATGAACCGAGAGGAGCTGATCGACAACCTTGGCACGATCGCCCGCTCCGGCACCGCCGCCTTTGTGAACCAGCTGTCGGGCGACGCGCGCAAGGATGTGAGCCTGATCGGGCAATTCGGGGTCGGCTTTTATTCGGCCTTCATGGTCGCCGAAAGGGTCGAGGTCCTCAGCCGCAAGGCGGGCGACAGCCAAGGTTGGCGCTGGGTTTCCGATGGCAAGGGCGAGTTCACGGTCGAGCCGCTCCCCGATGCCGCACGCGGCGCCAAAATCATCGTGCATTTGCGCGAGGGCGAGGATGATTATCTCGATCCGGCGAGGCTGCGGCGGATAGTCAAGACCTATTCGGACCATATCGGATTGCCGATCATCCTCGACGAGGGCGGCAAGCCAGAGACGATCAATACCGCCTCCGCCTTGTGGACCCGCCCTCGGTCGGAAATCACCGCAGAACAATACAAAGAGTTCTACCATCACGTCGGCCACAGCTTTGACGACCCGTGGCTGACGCTGCACAATAAGGCGGAGGGCGTTCTCGAATACACGAGCCTTCTGTTCGTACCCTCGACCAAACCGTTTGATTTATTTGATCCAGAGCGTAAAAGCCGGGTCAAGCTTTACGTCAGGCGCGTGTTTATCACCGACGAGGCGACCGATCTCTTGCCGGCTTACGTGCGGTTCCTGCGCGGCATTGTCGACAGCGAGGACCTGCCCCTCAATATCAGCCGAGAGATGCTGCAATCCAACCCGATGGTCGCGCGAATTCGCCAGCAATTGACAAGGCGAATTTTGAGTGAGTTCACAAAAAAAGCCGGCGAGGCGGGCGCCGAATATGCCAAGTTCTGGGACAATTTCGGGGCCGTGCTCAAGGAAGGTCTCTACGAGGATCGTGATCACCGCGACGAGCTGCTGGGGCTTGCCCGGTTCCGTTCGACGACGAGGGATGAGCTAGTTTCGCTCGACGATTACATCGCCGCGATGAAGCCGGGGCAGGACGCCATCTATACGATCCACGGCGACAATCTCGACGTGATCAGAAAAAGCCCGCAGCTTGAAGGTTTTCGGGCGCGCGGGATCGAGGTGCTGCTGCTGACCGATCCGATCGACGAATTCTGGGTGCCGTCGATCGGTCGGTATAAAGAGAAACCATTCAAGTCGGCGACCCGCGGCGGTGTCGATCTCGACAAGATCCCCTTATCGGAGACGCCCGAAGCGACGGGTACCGAACCCCCGGCGAAACTCGGTAGTTTGATTGCGATTTTCAAACTGGCGCTCGGCGATTCGGTGAAGGATGTGCGCAGTTCCGAGCGTCTGACCGACAGCGCCGTCTGCCTCGTCGCCGACGAGGGTGACATGGACATGCACCTCGAGCGGCTGTTGAAGCAGCATCGTCAGCTCGACAGCGCCTCCCGACGCATTCTGGAGGTCAACCCGCGGCACAAGCTGATCGAGCGGCTGGCCGCGAGCGTCGGCGAACCCGGCGCATCCGACCAGCTGTCGGAATTTGCCTGGCTGCTTCTGGACCAGGCACGCATCGTCGAAGGCGAGCAGCTCCCGGATCCACCCGCTTTCGCCCGCCGCCTCGCCATGCTGCTCGAGCGGGGTTTGCCGCAAGCGGCATAATCGCGGGAATGGGATTTATTCGGGGAAGGGCGGGGCGGTTCCCTCGGGGACCGCGACCTGGAAGGCATTGAGCGTGTTGCCGATAAGGGTGTAGTAGCCGATGATCGCGATCACCTCGGTCAGGCCGGTTTCGCCCAGCATCGTAACCGCCTCGTTGAAGGTCGCGTCCGAGAGGCGCCGGGTTTTGAACAGTTCGGTGCAGACGCGATAAACGAGCGCTTCGTCTTTCTGATCGAAGCTCGGCCCCTCACCACGGCGGATGGCCTCGACCGCCGCGGCAGGTACCCCTGCTTTCTCGGCGAGAGGCGCGTGCGCGTACCACTCGTACTGCGCACGCCAGAACTGAGCCGTCGTGATAATCGCAAGTTCGGAAAGCCGGTCCGGCAGCGAGGTTCCCCAGCGCAAGTGCTCACCGAGCTTTGCCGCGTGCTCACAAATCTCGGGAGCACGGATCAATAATTGGAACGGCCCGCCGAACCGGCCACGCCGCCCCGAGACAATCAAATCGTGAACACGACGCTGGACGGGTGTCATCTCCGCAGGCGTAATATTGTGATATCGGGCCATTTTTCCTCCAACCAGCCAAGAATTATGCATGTCGGCAGAGCCAAGAGCGGGCCGGAAGCCAATCTATCCTCAGGGCTGGAGGGAGGGTAGAGCCTTCGTGTCCGGAAAACGCGCCACCGCCGCATCCATGTGGCTAAGAGCCTGCACCGGAGTTGTCTTTCTCCTCTTGATGAGTTGCTCTCGGTTCCCGCCGGTCTCGGCCGTCGACTTGCCCGCGATTCCGTCGGGAAGTGCGCTATCTGGTTTTATCGGGTTTATGACCCGACGGAGAGCAAGGGACGACCGTACATCTACATGAACGGAGTGGTCATCGGCATTTCCGAACAAGGCTACGCGTTCTACCGCGATGTTCTTCCCGGGCTCTACCATGTCTCGGTCGAGAGCTACGGACGCGACCTCTTTCAATTCCGAGACGTTGCGCTCATCCCCGGACAGCAGGCGTATGTAAAGATCTTATCTCTGCGGAGCTGGGTAGAATCGGGACGGAACTTCAGTCGTGATACGTTTTATGTTCTGATTATTCCACCCACTTTTGCACAAGCGGAAATCTCGCACTACCCGTTCATGGCGATCGCCGATCCGTAGCGCGTGTCGCAATCGGGATCTCGTGCCGGGTTACAGCGAATTAATCCGCCTGAAAGCCGCTTGTCACCCGGCACACCCAATTGTCGAGCGATCCGCTCTCGCTGGACGCAGTTCGCGGCCCGCCGGGCATCCCCCGCACGCAGGAGGACTAATTGGTGGAAGACAGAAAAGACGATGGGCGCTGGCCTTGGCTGCGCAAGAGCCGTGCCGCGGCGCTCGGTTTCGGGTTGGGCGCAACACTCGCGCTCTCGCCTTTCGTATGGGCCGAAAACTCGACGGGCGCGATCAACCCGCCCCCAGTTGGAGACGCCGCGGCAGGGACGATGACGTCTCCGGTCGCGCTTATGCAACATGAGAGCTTTGCGCCGCTGGTCAAAAAGGTCTCTCCGGCGGTGGTGAACATCTCGGTTACCCAGACCGGGGGTTCTGATACAATGGCGGAGGAGCCCGACCAGGGAACATCACCCGACTTTCCCAATTCACCTTTCGACGAGTTCCTGCGCCGGTTTTTCGACCAACAGAACCAAAACGGCGAGCGCCACCTCTTTCCACAAATGCCGGGAGGACAAGCCCGCCGGATCGCGCTCGGTTCCGGGTTCATCATCGATCCTTCCGGGTACGTAGTGACCAACAGCCATGTGGTCGGCGACGCCAGCAAAGTCGAAGTCACTTTGCAGGATGACAGCAAGTACCCGGCAAAAATCATTGGCCGCGATCCCAAGACCGATATTGCGCTACTAAAGATCAAAGCCGACAAGCCGTTGCCCTATGTGAGTTTCGGCGACAGCGGCTCGGCTCAGGTCGGCGACTGGGTTATGGCGGTCGGTAATCCCTTTGGGCTCGGCGGGACCGTAACCACCGGGATCATTTCAGCGCGGGGACGGGACATCCATTCCGGCCCGTTCGACGATTTCCTGCAGATCGACGCGCCAATAAACCGCGGCAATTCGGGCGGTCCGACGTTCAATCTGGACGGCCAGGTAATCGGCATCAATACCGCGATCTATTCGCCCAATGGCGGCAGCGTCGGAATCGGCTTCGCCGTGCCGTCCAACCTGGCAAAAACCGTGGTCGCCCAATTGGAGGAGCATGGCAAGGTGAGCCGCGGCTGGCTCGGCGTGCAAATCCAGGAAGTAAGCCCGGCGATAGCCTCGAGCCTGGGATTGCAGAGCGAGCACGGGGCGCTTGTTGCTGTCGTTGCTCCGAACAGCCCCGGAGCAAAGGCCGGGCTCAAGCAGGGCGACGTGATTTTGGCGTTCAACGGTAACGAAGTGAGCCACCTTCACGATCTGCCGCGGCTGGTAGCCGAGACCGCGCCCGATACGGGTGTGAAGATGAAGGTCTGGCGCAACGGCCAGACGGAAGAGCTTCACGCAACCCTGGGCGAACTCCCCAACAATGAGCAGGTGGCCTCGGCGACGAATGGGCAGGAGCAGGACGAATCAGCTCGCGCGGACGCGCTGGGGATGCATCTCGCAACGCTGAATAGCCAGCTCCGGCGTGAGCTGCACACTGGAAAAGACGTGCAGGGCGTGGTGATCACCCGGGTAGACCCCGGCAGCGCCGCCGCCGATGTAGGGTTGAGCGAGGGAGACATCGTGGTTGCAATCAACCAGCAACCGGTTAAAACCCCGCAGGACGCAGCAGCGAAATTGAAGGAAGCCGCAACTTCGCCAAAAAAGAGCGCTCTCCTACTGCTCAATCGTCGCGGGGTAACACAATATGTCGGCGTGAACCTGAGCGCAAATCAGGGATAAACCGTTAGGCACTCCTCCCGCAACCCCTCCTCTGAGCGGATCCGCCTCAGAGGGGGGCGGGGCGGTACAATCGGACGCGCGCAGTCGACGGTTCAGCGCGGACGCCAACTGAAAGTCGAGTACGCACTCGGGTCCCGTGCCGATAGCGGCACGCGGGCCTCGAGACGCTCTAGTTCGATACGTGTGCGGGCGCCTGCGCGCAGCAAGCGATCCGTCGCCTCTCGGAGTCCGGCGCGGCTCTCTATCGTATCGTCCGTCAACGCAGCATCGAACGCTGCGAGGAACGCCGAGATGTCGCCATTGACCCGTTCGCGCAATGCTCGATCGATGAAAGTGCCGCCTGCTCCACCCTTTTGCGGCTCGGCCGTTGAGCGGGCAGCTCCGCCGTTATTGGCGGCCGTATTGGGAGCGGGGTGATGCCGGGCGGGGTGCTGGGTCAACCCTTGTTGTTGGTCTCCTGCGGGCCGAACCGCCGAAGCCTCGGCCATATCGGCGACGCGCCCGTCATGCTGCGGGGTTTCCATTGGCTGAGCATTGTTGTGCGACAGCGAGAGGTGAAGCGTGCGGCGAGGCTCCTCAGGTTGGAGCTGCGGACCGGCTATACCGAGCGCCCCTGGGTTATTCTCGGTCTCTGGGAGAGCGGCATGAGCCAACTCGGGTTCGGCTGGCTGCGCCGAAGTTTCCGTGACCCTGATTTCCGCTCCTATTTCCGACACTCCCGCCGTCGCGTTCGACGCGGAACCCGGTCCGGCGGATACCGGGTCGGGAATTGTGCCATCCATCGTATAGGAGGCCTGCGCCGTGGGTGGGAGCGCAACCGCATCCCCGATTTCCGGCGCTCCATTTACAAATTCTCTGGCCGCCATGTCGTTCGGCTGCCCTTTTACCAGTCGCGGTTCGGGTGATTCGATCCCGCTCTGCTCTTTGTCCTCCACAGTCGCGTCGCGCGTGCGGCTCCGACTTAAGATATAACTGATCGCTGGCGGCGAGCAGTCATAGGTCTTAGCAATACTCGCTAAGGTTTCACCAGCCTCATATCTCTTGATTATCGAGGGCCAATCTTGTTGGGGTATTTTCCCCCTTTTACTTGATCTCTCCATGTCGCGGACCTTTTGCTACAGCTCTTGTTTGTCTCTCGTTGGTTAGCAACTCACGAAATATCCCGCCACCGATGTCAGATCGACATCGTTGATTATCGCGAGCTGGTAAAATCGACGGCTAGAGCGACAATCGCGGGCGAGCAGCGCGCTCAGACCTCACGGGAAAGCCGAAACCCGAGCCCTTGATTCAGGAGCTTCACACTACCGCTTGCACAATGAACGGGAAAGAGGATTTCTTGGTTCCGGCGCGCTTCTTACAGTGCCCCTATGGTGCATTCGGCGTCCTGGCGGTCTGAATCAGATTCGGATGATCTTGCCGGGGTTCAGAATGCCGTCGGGATCGAGCGCCATTTTTATCGTACGCATCACGCTGACCGCTTCGCCATGCTCGGCCACCAGAAAGTCCATCTTGCCATAGCCGACCCCGTGTTCACCCGTGCTGGTCCCCTCCATCGCAAGGGCGCGATTGACCATGCGCTCATTTAGTCGGTTGGCTTCGGCCAACTCCTCCGGGCGATTCGGGTCCAGCATAAAGACGAGGTGAAAATTGCCATCCCCGACATGCCCCACCAAGGCATAGGGAATAGGCGATTGCGCTAGGTCTCGCTTGGTCTCGCTGATGCATTCTGCAAGTCGTGAGATCGGCACGCAGACGTCGGTCGCAAGGCCCTTGGACCCGGGGCGAAGCGCCAATGCCGCGTAATACGCGTCATGCCGCGCCTGCCACAGCTTGGAACGTTGCTCCGGTGTGGTCGCCCACCGGAAATCATCGCCGCCATACTCGCCGGCGATCGTCTTTACCGTCTCTGCCTGTTCCGCCACGCCGCTCGGCGTGCCGTGGAATTCAAAGAAAAGCGTAGGGGCAACCTGATGATCGAGCTTCGAATATTTGTTGATTGCGGCCATTTGAATTTCATCCAGCAGCTCGATCCGTGCAACCGGTACGCCGCTCTGAATCGTCAAGATCACGGTGTCGACCGCGCCTTCAATATTCGGAAATGCACAAACCGCGGCCGAGATGGCTTCGGGGATTCCGTAGAGCCGAACCGTCAACTCGGTGATGATCCCGAGCGTGCCCTCCGATCCCACGAACAGGCGGGTCAAATCATAGCCGGCCGCCGACTTGCGAGCCCGCCGCGCGGTCCGAATGACCCTGCCATCGGCGAGCACCAAGGTCATCGCCAGTACATTCTCGCGCATAGTTCCATATCGGACCGCATTGGTTCCCGAGGCACGCGTGGCCGCCATCCCGCCGAGCGAGGCATCGGCACCGGGGTCAATCGGAAAAAAAAGACCGGTGTCGCGCAAATGCTCGTTCAGCTGCTTGCGCGTGACACCTGCTTCGACAGTGGCGTCGAGATCTTGCGCGTTGACGCGCAAGATACCGTTCATCTCAGACATGTCGATGCATATGCCGCCGGCTAGTGCGGCTACGTGCCCCTCGAGGGAGGTTCCTGCTCCGAATGCAATGACCGGCGTCTTATATTCGGCGCAGAGCTTGACGATAGCCGACACCTCGTCGGTGCTGTGGGCAAATGCGACGGCGTCAGGGGCATGCGGCGCATGGTAGGATTCGTCTTTGCCGTGTTGCGCGCAAACCGCTGCCGAAGTGGAAAGCCGAGCACCGAGCAGCTCGCGTAATGAGGCGAGTAGCGATCCATCTAGCGGGGAATGGCCAAGGGCGGCGGATGCACTCATGCCGGCGACCGATCTCGATCAGTTGGTCTCGATGTCGCTCAATACTCCTGAGGGGGGTACCGCCGCAACGAGCATCATGGGGCTGCCACGGCGCGAAAATAGGGTGCCGCCCTCGACACAGCCGCGGAATAGTGATTTCGCGGATGTTTGGTTCATGATCATTCTCGGAACATGCGATCGGGCTACGGCGGCCATTTGTTTCGTTCCTCCCCGACCGGGCGCAGCGCTCATTGAGCAATTCCCGGGAAATCACTAAGTTTCCAAGACTTACAAGGGCAAGGCTCGGAGGTCGTGATGGCGCTGGCGGCGGTCACCCTCGACGACAAATACGCGCTGGAGAGAGGACGGGTCTATCTGACAGGTACCCAGGCGCTGGTGCGTCTGCCTATCATGCAGCGCCAGCGCGACGCCGCGGCCGGTCTCAACACGGCCTGTTTCATCTCCGGCTATCGCGGTTCGCCTTTGGGCGGGCTCGATCAGGGTCTGTGGGGCGCCCGGCGGTTTCTCGAGCGCAACCACATACGCTTTCAGCCCGCGATCAACGAAGAGCTCGGCGCGACGGCGGTTTGGGGCAGTCAGCAGATCGGGTTGTTCCCGGGGGCCAAATATGACGGCGTCTTTGCCCTGTGGTACGGCAAGGGACCCGGGGTCGACCGCAGTGGTGACGCCTTAAAGCACGGCAATGCCGCCGGTTCGGCACCCCATGGCGGGGTCCTTCTCCTTGCCGGCGACGACCACACCTGCAAATCGTCGACACTGCCACATCAGTCCGAATACGCCTTTATGGACGCCTGCATCCCGGTACTAAACCCATCGGGAGTGCAGGAAATCCTCGACCTTGGCCTCTACGGCTGGGCGATGTCGCGTTATTCCGGGTGTTGGGTGGCCTTTAAGACGATCGCCGAAACTGTCGACAGTTCGGCCTCGGTCGAGATCGGGCCGGAGCGCACCGAAATCGTGCTCCCCGACGATTTCGAGATGCCGCCGGGCGGACTGAATATTCGCTGGCCCGATCAGCCTCTCGATCAGGAATTCCGGCTGCACAAATACAAACTCTACGCGGCATTGGCTTTCGCGCGTGCCAATCGGCTGGACCACATCGTCATCGACAGTCCCCGGCCGCGCTTCGGAATCGTTACTACCGGCAAATCCTACCTGGACGTGCGCCAAGCGCTCGACGATCTCGGGATTGACGACGCTCATGCCGCAGAGATCGGCTTTCGCCTATACAAGGTTGCGATGTCGTGGCCGCTCGAACGCGAGGGCATCCGGCATTTTGCCGAGGGGCTCGAGGAAATCCTCGTCGTCGAGGAGAAACGCGCCGTCATCGAGAATCAGTTCAAGGAGCAACTCTATAATTGGCGTGAAGACGTTCGCCCGCGCGTCATCGGCAAATTCGACGAAAACCACAACTGGATATTGCCGTCGAACGGCGAGCTGACCCCGGCTCAGATCGCGCGCATCATAGCTCAGCGCATTGCCCGCTTTCACACTTCGCCCCGGATTGCCGAACGGCTCGCCTTTCTCGAAGCGAAGGAACGGCAGCTGGGCGGCAATGTCGTGCCGTTCAGCCGTACCCCCTATTTCTGCTCGGGCTGCCCACACAATACCTCCACCAAAGTTCCCGAGGGCAGCCGCGCCCTCGCCGGCATAGGCTGCCATTATCTCTCCCAGTTCATGGACCGGTCGACTGCGACTTTTACCCAGATGGGCGGGGAAGGGGCGACGTGGATAGGTCAGGCGCCCTTCACCGAGACGCAGCATATATTTGCGAATCTCGGGGACGGCACTTACGCCCATTCAGGTGTGCTGGCGGTACGGGCGGCCGTCGCGGCCAAGGTCAACATCACCTACAAACTGCTGTTCAACGACGCCGTGGCGATG
The DNA here is from genome assembly GCA_963700195.1 of uncultured Alphaproteobacteria bacterium. Taxonomy (GTDB): domain Bacteria; phylum Pseudomonadota; class Alphaproteobacteria; order ATCC43930; family CGMCC-115725; genus AP-15. The sequence continues at coordinate 134,272 of CAVOWQ010000003.1, read as the reverse complement.
ACCGGCGGGCAGCCGCTCGACGGCGGTCTGACCGTGCCGGTTGTGACCCGCCAGCTTGCCGCGGAGGGAGTGCGCCGGATCGTCGTAGTCACCGACGAGCCCGATAAATACGCGCCGGGCGTCGATTTCGCGCCGGGCACGGCGGTGCGCGATCGTGACGATCTCGACGCAGTTCAGCGGGAGCTGCGGGAAATCGAGGGTGTGACCGCCATAGTTTACGATCAGACCTGCGCCGCCGAGAAGCGCCGCCGCCGCAAGCGCGGGCGCTTTCCTGACCCGGCCAAGCGGGTCTTTATCAACGATCTGGTCTGCGAGGGTTGCGGGGATTGCTCGACGGCGTCGAACTGCCTGTCGGTGGTTCCGGTCGAGACCGAGTTCGGCCGCAAACGGGAAATCGATCAGTCGAGCTGCAACAAGGATTATTCTTGCGTCAAAGGTTTTTGTCCGAGCTTCGTAACGGTGCACGGCGGTGCGCTGAAACTAGGCAAAGCGGCCGATCTCGGCGAGGACGGGCTTGCCCGACTGCTTGAGCCGGCTCACCCGGATCTCAAGGAACCCTACGGCATTCTCGTTACCGGCGTCGGTGGAACCGGCGTCGTCACGATCGGCGCGCTCCTCGGGATGGCCGCCCATCTCGAAGGAAAGGGCTGCACGATCTTAGACATGACCGGCCTCGCCCAGAAGGGGGGCGCCGTCTACAGCCATGTGCGGATTGCCCGCCGGCCGGAGGAGATCCATGCGGTGCGCATTGCCGCCGGCGGTGCACGCCTGCTCCTGGGGTGCGATCTTGTGGTCGCGGCGAGCGCCGATGCGTTATCAAAGCTGCAGCCCGGCCACAGCCGCGCGATCGTCAACAGCCACGAGACCATTACCGGCGACTTCACGCGAAACCCCGACCTCACATTTCCCGGCCGAGAGCTGCAGCGCAGCATTGCTGAAGCAACTGGAGCGAGTAATACCGAGTTCATCGAAGCCACCCGCCTCGCAACCGGCCTCTTCGGAGATTCGATCGCGAGCAATCTTTTCATGCTCGGCTTTGCGTACCAACGCGGCGCGGTCCCCTTGTCCGCCGCTGCTCTAGAACGGGCGATCGAATTGAACGCAGTCGCCGTCGAATTCAACCAAAGCGCTTTCCGTTGGGGACGGCGCGCCGCCGTCGATCCAGCCCTTGTCGACGCGCGTGCGACACCGCGCGGCGCGTTGCCGGAAACTCACCATCTTTCCGAAACCATCGAGCAAGTGATCGATCGCCGCGTGGCGTTCCTGACCAAGTACCAGAATGCCGCCTATGCAGCCCGCTATGCCTCCACTGTCAGGCGCATCCGCGAAGTGGAGGCAAATTGCACGGGCGACACAGCTCTGACAGACGCGGCGGCGCGCGCCTTGTTCAAGCTGATGGCGTACAAAGACGAATATGAGGTCGCTCGCCTATACACCGAGACCGATTTCCTCGATCGGGTCGCCGACCGCTTCGAAGGGCCCTACGAGCTGCACTTCCATCTGGCCCCGCCGCTGCTTGCCGACCGCGATTCCGAGAGCGGGCGTCTGCGCAAACACACCTACGGACCCTGGATGATCTCCGTTTTCCGCATCCTGGCAAAGCTCCGCCGCCTGCGCGGCACACCGCTCGACATATTTGGTCGCAGTGAAGAACGGCGAACCGAGCGCCGCCTGATCGGCGAATACGAGGCAGTACTCGAGGAAATCATCGGCCGTTTGTCCGCCGCGAACCACCCAACGGCAGTCGAACTCGCCGCACTGCCGCTCGAAATCCGCGGCTTCGGCCATGTCAAACAGGCCAATTTGAACCGTGCGAAAGCAAAAGAAACCGCGCTCTTGACCCTCTTCCGCCCGCCGTCTCCAACTCACGCTCTTGCAGCGGAATAATCAGCAACCGTCGCTGCTCACTCAACCCGGTTCCAACGGGAGTGCGACAAAGCGGGAGTTGCCCTCGCGCTCGACGCGCACCAGCACGTTCTTTCGCCCGTTCTTTTTGGTAGCGGCGGCTTTCTGTTGCACCTCCTCCGGGGCTGCCACTGCCTCGTGTCCAACGGCAATCACCAGGTCTCCCGGGCGCAAGGCTTGCGCGGCCGCCGGACTGTTCTGCGGGACCTCCGTGATGACGACCCCTTTCGCCGTATCGGGCAACGAATACTGTTTGCGCAGTTCGGGGGACAGCTTGCTGAGCTTGAGGCCGAGAACGTCGATGCTCGGCGGCGGCTTCGGTTTTTCCGGTTCCGGTTGAGGTGGCGCCGGGCGGTTCAGGCTCAGCGCCGCAATCTTGAGATCAACCTCGTGCTCCTTGCCGTCTCGCCACATCGTCAGCTTGACCGGCGTCTCGGGCGGCGTATCGGCGACCAGCCGAGGCAACTGTCGGCTGCGATCGATCTGCTTACCGTCATAAGAGAGGATAACGTCCCCGGGCTGCAGCTTCGCTTGCGCTGCCGGGCTTGATGGATCGACTGCCGCGATCATCGCACCGCGGCCCTTGTCGAGCCCGACTGCTTCGGCAATCTCATCGGTGACCGGCTGGATACGCGCGCCGATCCAGCCACGCTCGACTTTACCGGTCGCTTTCAGCTGTTCGACGATCGGCCGGGCCAATGCCGAGGGAATGGCAAAACCGATTCCGATCGAACCACCGGAAGGCGAATAGATCGCCGTGTTGATGCCGATGACTTCGCCGGCGAGGTTGAACATTGGGCCGCCGGAATTGCCGCGGTTGATCGAGGCGTCGGTCTGCAAAAAGTCATCGTAAGGCCCGGAATGGATGTCACGCGCCGTGGCGGAGATGATGCCGGCCGTTACCGTGCCGCCCAGACCAAACGGGTTGCCGATCGCTAGCACCCAGTCGCCAACTTTCGTCTTTGTCGAATCCCCCCAGGTGGCCGCCGGCAATGGTGATTTCGGCTCGACCTTGAGAACGGCGAGATCGGTCACCGTGTCCCGCCCGATAACCTCGGCTTGTAATGTTGTATCATCGGCGAACGTCACGGTAATTTGTTCTGCATTGGCGATCACATGGTTATTCGTGACGACGATCCCCGACGGATCGATGATGAACCCAGAACCGAGTGACGCAGCCCGCGGCGCAGGAGGATTCGGCCCGCCAGGCGCCCCTTTCTCGCCGAAGAAATCACGAAAGAATTCGTCGAGCGGTGATCCCGGCGGCAGTGGTGCGTCGGGGGTCCCCTTTGCCGGTGCAGCTGCTGTGGTCGCTTGGGCCGTTGAAATATTGACGACCACACCTCCCAACCGCGCCGCGAGCTGCGAGAAAACTTCCGCAAATGGGGTTTCCGGCGCCTCGGCCCCGCTCGGTAGCGGCGTACCCAACAGCAGCGTCAGCAAGATGGCACAGATGGCGCCTCGGGTGCCGAAAAACGCCAAGACATAACTCCTTTTCTGACGAGCCTCCTCCCACTCGTCCGCGTCTGATGCGCGGGAGCTCCGGGACGGGCTATCGCGGACGGGATATGCGATCGCCGCCGGCTGCTTGGCAAGACAGAACAGCAAGGTGAGCCATGACGACCCAACCGGCCCATTCGGGGAGACCGATATCGACAGAGACAATTGGATAGCGGTCTTCTATGTTGACATTTCTCTAGAGATGTCACTGCCGTGTAGGATCGCGTCGACAAGCTGCACTCATCAGAAGACGAGCACGCCTAAATCATCTGTGCCAGCGATCTTTGGCGCGACCTCGTCCTTCACTGAAGCGGTTCGGTATGGAGATGAACGCAAGGCGCCTCCGCAGCGCCAAGATCGTCGCAACACTCGGCCCATCGAGTTCGACGCGTCAAAGGATCCGCGAGCTGTTTGAAGCCGGCGTTGACGTTTTCCGGCTCAATTTCAGCCACGGGACGCACGAGGATCATCAAGCCCGTTTCGCGGCGATCCGCTCGATCGAAAACGCGACGGGCCGCCCAATCGGCATTCTTGCTGATTTGCAGGGCCCAAAGCTCCGGCTCGGTACCTTCGCCGAGGGTCGGATCGAGCTTGGGGTCGGCGATTGCTTTCGCCTCGATCTCGACCAACAGCGCGGCGACAGAAGCCGTGCGCCACTACCGCACCCCGAAATCTTCGATGCGCTGCGGCAGGGGACCGAGCTGCTCGTCGACGACGGCAAGGTTCGGCTTCGCGTTGAAACCTGCGGTGCGGAGTTCGCCGACACTTTGTGTCTAGTTGGGGGAACGCTTTCCGACCGAAAGGGGGTAAATGTTCCGAATGCCGTGTTGCCGTTGTCCGCGGTCACTGACAAGGACCGCGCTGATCTCGCCTTCGCGCTCGAGCTAGGGGCAGATTGGATCGCTTTCTCCTTCGTGCAGCGTCCTGATGATGTGGCCGAGGGACGAAAGCTGGTAGCCGGGCGTGCCGGCGTCATGGTCAAACTCGAAAAGCCGTCGGCGATCCGGAGCCTGCCTGAGATCATCGAGCTTGCCGATGGTTTGATGGTCGCGCGGGGCGATTTGGGTGTCGAGATGCCGCCGGAGGACGTGCCGAGCGTGCAGAAGCAGATAATCCACGCCTGCCGGCTGGCCGGGAAGCCGGTGATCGTGGCGACGCAAATGCTGGAATCGATGATCGGTTCGCCGGCGCCGACTTGCGCAGAGGCCTCCGACGTGGCGACCGCCGTGTATGAGGGGGCCGACGCAGTAATGCTGTCGGCCGAGACTGCAGCTGGGCGCTACCCCGTCGAGTCAGTCGCGATTATGGACCGCATCGCTTGCCGAGTGCAGAGGGACCCGCTTTACCACTCGATCATGGAGAGCACGCGCATCGAGCACGAGCACACCGCTCCCGACGCGATCAGCGCCGCCGCCTGTCAAGTCGCAGGTCTAGTGGGCGCGGCGGCAATTGTTTCGTATACGACTTCCGGTGCGACTGCCTTGCGCGCCGCTCGCGAGCGCCCCGAGGCCCCGATTTTGGTGCTGACCTCAAACCTCGGAACCGCCCGACGGCTCGCGGTCTTGTGGGGCGCGCATTGCGTACACGCCAGAGATGTCAAAAATTTCGGTGATATGGTGCAGCAAGCCGTGCGAATTGCTCGTCGCGAGAAGATTGCCGAACCTGGTCAACGTGTGGTCATCACAGCAGGCGTGCCGTTCGGCACCCCCGGCGCAACCAACATCCTCAGGATCGCTTGGGTCGACCGCTGATCCCTAGTAGTTTAATGAGCGATTAGGCGACCCGATCGGCGCAGTGGAATGCTTGGGAACAGGTTGCGGCTCTCGCGATCCAGGGGGTGATGATGCCGCTTATCCTCAGGATCGATCGAATCAGACGTGGAGCTTAATGGATCTCTCAGTCGTGATCCCTGTAAAGGACGAGGCGGCCAACGTGGCGCCGCTCGTTGCCGAGCTTTGCGCAGCGCTCGACGGCTTGTTGGATTACGAGATCGTTTATGTCGATGACGGCAGCGAGGATGGGACCGCCGCCGAAGTGGCACGGCTTCAAGTCGAGAGGCCGCATCTGCGCTTGCTGCGGCACATGCGTAGCTGTGGGCAGAGTGCCGCCATCCGGAGCGGGGTGAGAGCAGCGCGCGCGGCCTGGATCGCGACGCTCGACGGAGACGGCCAGAACGATCCCGCCGACATCCCGAAATTGTGGCGGATGGGGCTCACCGCCGGGGTGGCGCCGCCGTTGTTGATTGCCGGCTATCGTGAAAGCCGACAGGACAGCTGGACGAAGCGCTTCGCGTCCCAAATCGCTAACCGGGTGCGGCGTCGGATGCTCAGAGACGACACGCCTGACGGTGGATGCGGTCTGAAGCTGTTCCCGCGCTCTCTTTTCCTGGACCTGCCGTATTTCGACCACATGCACCGGTTTCTTGCGGCGCTCGTATTGCGCGAGGGTGGGACCGTGCGGTCGATCCGGGTCAACCATCGTCCGCGGCGCAGCGGCGTCTCGAAATACGGTGTTTTCGACCGGCTGGGGGTCGGGGTCGTCGATCTTTTTGGCGTGATTTGGCTGAAGCGCCGAGCCGCTCGGCCGCACTTCCTCGACGAGGTGTTGCCCGATTCGAAAACTGCTTCGACCTCTGCCAGCATCTCGGTGGTGCGATGACGCCGAAGATCGGAGGAGCGGCGTCGGCCGTTCCGATAATCGGCTTACGGCGCGCAACCCGCTTCATGGTCCTCGGTCTCGTCGCGATTGCTGCCATGGCAGCTTGGCACCGGCGGACGGTTTTCGATCCGATCGCGATCACCACCGCGATCGGCCACTGTCCCGCAGCCCCGTTGGGGTTTATAGTCGCCCATATCGCGGCAAGCCTGGTATTCATCCCGCGCACCCTGCTTGCGATTGTCGCTGGGCTGCTCTTCGGAACCGGATGGGGAATTTTCTGGGCCGAATTGGGTAGCGTCGCCGGGGCGGCGGCGGGCTTTCTGCTCGCACGCTACGTCAGTTCGGGGTTGATCCATTTCCAACGTGGCTCGCGCGTGCGGTCGCTGTCGGGGTGGGTCGAGCGGGGCGGTTGGCGTGCCGTGGCGTTATTGCGACTGATCCCGATCATGCCTCATAGCGTTGCCAATTACGGGCTAGGCCTCACCGCCCTGCCGCTCGGCGCCTACACCTTCGGGTCGCTGATCGGCCAATTGCCGCTGACGATCGCCTATGTCGAGCTCGGGGCGGCAGGGGAACGGTTGCTGATTGGCGCTACCGGCTGGATCGAGCCGACATTGATCGGCTCCGCCGCTCTTTCGCTGTCGTTCCTGTTCTCAGCGTATTTCCGTCGGCGCTCCCGATGACCGCCCCGCAACGCTTTCGGCTCCGGGCCGCCAGTGGCCCAGTCGAGGAGTTCGACTGTATGTACAATCGGAACGGGTGAACCGGCGGCGAGCTGAGTGATGCAGCCGATATTGCCGGTTGCAACCAGATCGGGCTGGATGGCAGCTATGTTGGCTAACTTGCGATCCCGCAGCGCGGCAGCGATCGCCGGCTGCATGATGTTGTAGGTCCCCGCGGAGCCGCAGCAGAGATGCCCTTCTGGCACTTCTAGTGGCTCGAAACCCGCCGCCGCGAGGAGCCTCTTTGGCCCTGAGTTTATTTCCTGTCCGTGTTGCATCGAGCAGGCGGAATGATAGGCGACGCGCCGGTTCTGCGCCGTAACGACATAGTTGGTCCCGCTGAAGCCTAGGTTGTCGACCACCTCAGTGACATCGCGGGCGAGCGCCGCGATGCGCGCCGCCTTCTCCGCGTATGCAGGATCCTCGCGCAGCATAAACCCATAATCCTTGACCGTCGTGCCACAGCCCGAGGCGTTGATCGCGACGGCGTCGAGCCCGGACGCCAAGCGCTCGCGTTCCCAGGCATCGATGTCGGCGCGAGCGAGATCGAGAGCAGCGGTCTCCTGCCCGAGATGATGGGCGAGCGCGCCACAACAGCCGCTGCCTTTAGCCACGACCACGTCGCAGCCATGCCGGGTCAAGAGCCGGATCGTTGCTTCGTTGATCTCGGGCGCTAAAACCCTTTGCGCGCACCCGGGTAATAGCGCGACCCGCATCCGCCGATCGCCCTCCGCGGCAAACACTTGCGACCGGTCCATTGGAGAAGCGGCGGGCACCGAGACAGGAGTAAGTGCAAACAAAGGCGCGAGCCGCTGTGGCAGATACGCTTCGAAAGGCTTAACAGCGGCCCCGCAGCGGAGGGCAAGTCGGAACAGCCACGGCCGTGATAGGACCGTGCCGAGCGACACCCTCAGCATTTTCTCTACCCACGGACGACGATAATTGCGCTCGATCCATCGCCGGGCATGATCTATCAGGTGCATGTAATGCACACCCGATGGGCAAGTTGTCATGCAGGCCAAGCAAGAGAGACATCTGTCGATGTGCTTCACCGTATCGGCAGTGACTTTGCCAGTAGCGAGCATGTCTTTGATGAGGTAAATGCGCCCGCGCGGACTGTCGAGCTCATCCCCGAGCAGGACATATGTCGGGCAGGTGGCTGTGCAGAACCCGCAGTGAGTGCAGGTCCGCAGTACCTTTTCGGATTGCGCCACGTCGGGATCGGTAAGCTGTTCGGGTGTGAAGTCAGTCCGCACCGCTTCAAAATCCGTCAACCATGCGCCCGGGATTGAGAATCCGGCGCGGATCGAAGCTCTCCTTGATCCGACGGACAAGCGCCGTCAAAGGCAGTGGCTGCGGTTCGAACACCGGGACTGAACTGCGCAGCCCGGGCGAACCCTTTATCAAAGTAGCGTGCCCGGTGCCACGCCCGTCCGCCCCGCGGATCGCAGCTCGGATCACCGCTGCGCCACCGTCCTCGGCTCCCGCAATCGCCGCCCAAACGAGGCCACCTGCCCAATCCAGATACCAAATGGTGTCGAGACGGCGGGCGATGGCCTCGCCCAGCTCGCCGCCCCGGCTCGGTGCGACGGAGACGCGCCAGATGGCGCGGTCTCCGGACCCGGCGAGCGGCAGGACATCACGAATTGCTCGCCAGAAGGGGATGGATGCTTCGTCGCCGAGCCAGCTGGCTTCACAATCGGAGCCCAATTCGGCCAAGAGCCGCTCGCGGCGAAATATAACTGAAGGGTGGGGACCTTCGAGGCGAAGCGCGGCGACCGGGGTCGATCCAGATAGGGCAATCAAACCGGTTGCCGAGGGAGCCGGTAGGTAGGCAGCGCCGGAAACCTCATGCGGCGAGGCGAGCGCGCAGCTTAGGATTTGGACCGCGGCCAAGGCGTCGAGCCCCCAGAGCATAACGGTCGAGAGAGCTTCCGGTCGAGGCAGCACCTTTACCGTGACTTCCGCGAGCGCGGCGAGTGTCCCGAAGGAGCCGGCCATCAGCTTGCAAAGATCATAGCCGGTGACGTTTTTGACGACTTTGCCGCCTGCCTTAAAGACTTCACCACGTCCACTGACGCCGCGAAAGCCGAGGAAATGATCGCGTGCGGCACCCGCTTTAATGCGGCGAGGCCCCGAAAGATTGCAGGCTAACGCGCCACCCAGGGTACGCCGGCCAGCGACAGCTGCTGGCAAGCCAAACAGCGCCCCCAAATCTGGTGGCTCGAAAGCGAGCATCTGCCCTGCCTCGGCAAGCGCGGCGTCGATTTCCTCGATCGGGGTTGCCGCACCGGCGCTCAGAACCAGCTCACTCGGCTGGTAGTCCCGAATTCCTGCAAGACGCGACAAATCCAGCATGCGTGGCAGCTGCAGGGGGCGGCCAAGCCCACGCTTTGATCCTCCGGCGACCACCTCGAGCGGCTCTTCGACAGCCAGCGCTTCGCCGATGGCATCGCGCAACTCGTCGAGATTGGCGGGGGCGAAGCGGCTCATTGCCCCCAATTGCTTCAAAAACGCGGCAGATCCGGGAACGGAAGCCGACCAGCATGGACATGAAGACGGCCGAGCTCGGCGCAGCGATGCAGCTGTGGAAAGACCTTGCCCGGATTGAGCAGGCCATCCGGATCGAAAGCACATTTGAGGCGCTGCTGGTGCGCCAGGTCGCACTCGTCGAACATTATTCCCATGAGGTCGCGCTTTTCGACGCCGACCCCGTGCTCGCCGGTCAGCACCCCACCGACTTCGACGCAGAGCTTGAGGATATCGGCACCAAACGCCTCGGCACGCTCGACCTCGTCGGGCTTGTTGGCGTCATAGAGAATAAGTGGGTGGAGATTGCCGTCGCCGGCATGGAAGACGTTCGCGACCGCGAGCCGGTATTGCTCTGACAGCGTCCGCATCTGCGCGAGCACATCCGCGAGGCGGGCGCGCGGGATCGTGCCGTCCATGCAGTAGTAGTCGGGCGAGATCCGCCCGACGGCGGGAAAGGCAGCTTTGCGTCCGGACCAAAAGGCCAGCCGCTCGGGCTCGTCACGACTGCGCCGGATGGTTGTGGCGTTATGGCTGCGGGCGATCGCTTCAACCTTATCGATTAAGTGATCGACCTCCGCAGGCGCGCCGTCCAGTTCGACGATCAGCAATGCCTCGACGTCGAGGGGGTAGCCGACCTTGACGAAGGACCTCAGCAGCATGGATCGCCGGCCTATCCATCATCTCCATGCCGGCCGGGATAATCCCGGCGCCGATCACCTCGGCGACACAATTGGCGGCATCCTCGGTTGTCGGAAAGCCGACCAACAATGCCTGTGCCGTAGTCTGCTTGGGAAGGATGCGGACGGTGACCTCCGTGACAACCCCGAGCAACCCCTCGGACCCCGTCATAATGCCCAGCACGTCATAATTCTCGGCATCGAGATGCTTGCCGCCAAGCCGGATGATCTCGCCACTCGATCAGCACCATTTCGATGCCGAGTATATTGTTTGTGGTAAGCCCATATTTCAGGCAATGCACCCCGCCGGAATTTTCCGCGACATTGCCGCCGATCGTGCAGGCGATCTGGCTCGACGGATCTGGAGCATAATAGAAGCCGGCGTGCTCGACGGCTTTGGTAATTGCGAGGTTGGTGACACCCGGCTGAACGACGGCACAACGGTTCTCGTAATCGATTTCGAGAATGCGATTGAACTTGGCCATGCCGAGGAGGACGCCGTCGGCCAACGGCAGTGCGCCGCCGGATAGCGAGGTGCCGGCGCCGCGCGGGACGACTTTGGCACCGATTTCCTTGCAATAGCGCAGCACCGCCGCAACCTGCTCGACGGTCGAGGGCAGCACGACGACCAACGGGAGCTGCCGGTAAGCGGTCAGCCCGTCGCTTTCATAAACCCGCCGCTCAGCCTCGGAAACGATGACGCCTTCACCTGGGACAATGCGGCGAAGCGCCTCGATGATGTCGGCACGGCGCTCGATGAGCGCGGCGTCCGGCATCGGCATTCTCATCGGCGGAGCCGCAGCGTTGCGAGCATCGCTTGCTCAGCCCTGGCGCGCCTTATACCGCGGATTGGCCTTGTTGATGACGTAGACTCGCCCCTTGCGACGCACGATGCGGCAGCCCTTGTCGCGCTTCTTCAATGTCTTCAGCGAATTGACGATCTTCATATCCGTAGCCCTGGTAAGGGTCGGAACATAGGGAGCGGCCTAGGGAGATGTCAAACCCCGGAAGCCGTACGCCGCTCCTTCGCGAGTTCCGTGGCTATGCTGCTAGCCCGAAGCCGCCGCAAAATCTCGGTCGTGGGGGCGCGTTCGACCAAGTCGTTGCGGCCGGAGAAGAAGGCTTTGATGTTGCGTGTCGCCTGACGCAGGCGTTGCCGGTTCTCGACGAGGGCGATACGGACGAACCCCTCGCCATACTCGCCAAAGCCGATGCCCGGCGACACCGCCACATTGGCCTGTTCGAGCAGAAGCTTGGAAAACGCGAAGCTGCCGATGGAGCGGAAGGCGGGCGGGATCGGCGCCCACGCGAACATTGTCGCGTCGGGTATCGGAGCCTCCCACCCGGCCTGGCGCAGCCCGTCGATGAAGACATCGCGGCGCGCGCGATAACGCTCGCGGATTTCGGTGACACAGTCCTGCGGACCGTTGAGGGCCGCGGTCGCCGCGACCTGGATGGGCGTGAACGCGCCGTAGTCGAGGTAAGACTTGACCCGCGTCAACGCTGCGATCAATCGCGCATTGCCAACTGCGAACCCGATGCGCCATCCGGCCATCGAATAGGTCTTGCTGAGCGAGGAAAACTCGACGGCGATGTCGCGGGCGCCCGGCACCTGGAGAATCGAGGGGGGTGGGTTGCCGTCGAAATAGATTTCGGCGTAAGCGATGTCTGAAAGGACGACGATATCGTGGGCGCGGCAAAACTCGACGATCTCGCCATAAAAATCGAGATCGACCGTCTGTGCCGTCGGATTGGCCGGAAAATTGAGAACGATCGCAAGCGGCGCCGGCACACTGTGCCGCACCGCCTTTTTCAGCTCGCCGAGAAAGTCGAATTCGGGACCCATCGGAACATGGCGTATCGAGGCGCCAGCCATGATGAAGCCGAAGGCGTGGATTGGATAGCAAGGGTTGGGAACAAGGACGATATCGCCGGGCGCGGTGATCGCCTGCGCGAGATTGGCGAGGCCCTCTTTCGATCCGAGCGTGACGATAACCTCGCGCTCGGGATCGAGTTCGACCCCGAAGCGCCGTGCGTAATAGCCGACGCAAGCGCGTCGCAGCCCCGGAATGCCGCGCGACACGGAATATCCATGGGTCTTGGGATTTTGAGCCGCTTCGACGAGCTTGGCCACGATATGAGGCGGGGTCGGACCGTCGGGATTACCCATGCCGAGATCGATGACGTCCCGCCCGGTGGCGCGCGCTTGGGCCTTCAGCGCATTGACCTCGCTGAAGACGTAGGGCGGAAGGCGCTTGATGCGATAGAAGTCCTCGGGCATGGCGTCTCGGCTGCAAGTGAACGGTCCTTTTTTAAGGCCGCAAGCCGTATTTGGCGAGTGCTATACCGCAGCGCTACGACTTCCCGTGGGAGTGAGCCTTCGAGATCCGCCAGGATTTGAAGCGAAGGGGGCCGCGCCACTGGCCGAGGAAAGCGGTCTTCACGGACAAAATCGAAGGTCGTCTCGTTCGTTCTCGTAATCTTCCATCGCCTGATGAAGGACGTTGTCGGAGGGCAAAGCGCGCAGGGCTTGTGAGATTTTCTTTAGCGTCGGCTCGTCGTAATCAACCGGCTTGGGACATTTGCAGGAGGCATCTCGCGCGACGCTGCAGCCGGTCAACACGAGAACGGCAACAAGTACTGCAGCGCGGATTCCCGGCGTCAACAATATCCACATGTCGTGTCCCTATACAGCGATCGACGACCCTGCGCTGTCCCGATCGGCACTGGGGTTCCTACCACTCGTAAGCCCGTCGGGTAATATCAGACTTGCGGGTTCTTCCACCAGGCGGCGAGATCGGCGATCGTACCGGCGAATCGGCTGCGATCACATGGGCCGATCCCTGCGACCGGCACTGGGTCGGAACCGACGCTCCCGTCGGTGTGCTGCCACAGCGCCCATTTTGACCAACCAGATGGGCAAACCGGCCGCGAGCTATAGGCGGGCAACCAGAGCGGGCAGCGCGACAAGACGCTGTTCGGAAGGCCGGTGCCTCGTTGGTCGGGCCCATAGCGGTTAATATAAATCAATGGCATAAAGCCGGTCGCCATGTTCAACCGCCCCGCCGCTTCGGCTGTCTGAGCGACTGTCACAGTGCCGCCGATCGCGTTCGCCTCGGCATCGAGCGCCAGGACAGAACAGCCTTCTGCTACGGATAGGAAGTTCTCGATCTGAAGCTCCGGCGGCGAATTATCGAGGAAATGATAGGCACCCACCAGCAGGCCCGAAGCACTTGCTGCCGCAAACCGTTGCGCGAACGCCACGTCGACCCAGTCCGCACCCTGCGTTGCCTTCAGAATCACCGCGGCGATTCCCGCCGATTTAGCCCGCGCAAAATCTACCGGTGCCTGCCAATGACTGAGGTCGATCACGACATCAGAGGTGATCGGCGGGATGTAAGGTGCGGACAGGGGCGGCAACAACTTTGGCCGTTCGCCGGCAAAGCACAAGGTGGTCATTGTTGGAAAAGTCCCAAAATTGGTTGCTTAAACTGCGCCTGCGCCGTAGCCACTGCGACGATGCCGCCACCGAGCCAGAGGGCGGCGCGCAGACCGAAGCGACCGCGGGGCACGATGTTTCCGACTTGACCGATGAGCCCTCCGTGGCCCTTGCATGGCGACGAGAAAATCAGTGAACGGAATTGGGCTGTCAGTGAACCGTCTACGCCAGGAAGGCGACCTGCGCTGAGGCGTTACCCGGGCCCTCGTGGTCCACCACGGCGACGTGCCGGTAAGCGAGCAGAGCCCCAAAAAATCGGCGGCAGCTAACTAGGCGTAGCAGTCCCGAAGATAGAGCATCCCAATGTATAGACCCGTGTAGGGATCGCTCTGCGGCAGTGTCACATGCGCCGCTCGGATATTGCCCAATGACCTCGCGCGCTGTCTGGCTGTCGATCCCGGCAACCAAGCACTGAAATTTCGTCAGCTTGGTCAGTGTAGCGTTATCCTTGTCGGACCCGGCGTCGAGGATGTAACGCCGCCGATCGAGAAGCTCGCGCGCCTCATCAGAGGCATGTATCGCCGATTGAATGTCGGCGTTATTAGGCCGCACAGGAGCGGCATCTTCTTTTGTTTCTGTCTTTGGCAGATCTATCGGGGCTTCCTGTCGGGGCGGTGGAGGAACGGCCACAAACGTGGATTGATTGATTGGCGTTGAGCTGCAGCCGAACAGCAAGAAAACGATCGCCAACCACCACACGGGGATCATCTCGCCTTCGGGCGCTCGACAAGCTGCAGCTGCAGATTATTGAGCCCCTTTTGGATATCCACCACTGCGGCGCGCATCTCGGTCGCGAACTCGCGATCCTCCTGGCGGCGCTCGACGATGGCGTGCTCAGCCACCGTCAGGCGAGATTCAAACCCCGCCATCGCGACTTGGTATTCGGCTCGCATTGAACCCATGTCGCGCTGAAGGCTGACATATCCGGTTATCACCGCACCGGTCAGCGCAAAGATTTGCAGAATGTGTCCGAGGTTTATTTCGGGATTAAAACGGATTATCGGTGTCTTTGACGGCTCGACATCCGTTTCCGTGACGGCTTCCGTTTTGATTTGATATGATTTTGCCTCGTTCATCTTCGCCTACCGACGATCCGGATTCCGCGAGGCCCGAAGCTCAGCGTCTTGGTTTCGCCGCCGACTTGAATGCAGCACTCACCTGTAGCCTCATCAGCCGTAATGATCTCCCCCGCCACGTCGGTATAATCGTCGGTACGTACGATTTTCCAACGCCGTTTGTCCTCGGTGCTGTGCCAGGACTCGAGCTTCATTGCGTAATTCCCATTATGGTCCATGCGAGATTTGCCAGACGTCGCGTCGGGCGTGGCAGGCGCGATCACGGTCAGCACGTCGCCGGGATTGAATAAAGTCGCTGAGGTCATCGTGAATGTGGCCGCCGCAGCCGATGGGGCGAAAACCATGGTTCCGAGATTCGCGCCGTTCTTCTGGATGTTGAATGTCGTGGACGCTGTTGCAGCTGTCGCAGCAGTGCCACGGCTGCCGGAAAGCCCGGCTGGGACAGTTGCCGGGGCGGCGAATACATAACTTTGGAGTACGAGGTTTGCCGTCGGCCTACCGTTGAACGAGCCGCTCACGATAATCGAAGAGGCCAGTCCGGTTCCTTTGACGGCGTATGTGTATACAGGAAGAGAGTTTAGGCTCTGTAATCCGCCGTCGACGATATTCATCGACGCGAATTTCAAATAGATCGTTTGACCGATTAGGGTACTCGGGTAAGAGAACCGGCCAATGGATCCGTCGAGCCTCGCGAACAAGGTGCCCGGTGGATGATCGGTGATCGTGCTACCGTAAGCGCCGCGATAAAGCGTAGTCAGCGCATACTTGTTGGCCGCGGTGAGGGTCGCAGTTTGGTAGGCGAGGAGCTCACCACCGACGTAGCAAAGAGTCACGAGATTGGCGGCATCGGTGGCGGAGACCGAGGTAAGCTGGCCCTGGCTTTCGGTCAGATCTATTGAGAGGGTATTGGTGGCATCGGGTGAGGGATGCGGTGGCAGATCGGCCGTTAATACCCCCTGTACCGCCAATGAGTTCACAGTCCCGGCGAGGGCGTAGGAGCTGCCATCACTGGAGATCCAGACCTGGGCCCCGCCCCAATTCGCGCCGCCCGAAAGCGCAACCCAGATCTCGAGGCTGCCTGTCAGCAGTGCGGCAGGCGGCTCGAAAATGATAGGTGCGTTAATATCCCCTGGAGGCGAATTCCAATTCGGGACGTAGCCGGAATTCAACTGACTCGGATACAGCGTCGCCGTGGAGTAACCGCCGAAGAAGTCTTCTGCCGTGATCGATAGCGTGCCCTCGTCATCCTCCTCCACTGCGGTAACCCGTACAATCAACCCCGAAGCACCGAGCCGGAGATCAGTGATCTCTACCAGATCCATCGGCTCGAGCAGACAATATTTCCATCCGAGTTTGAACGTGTAGGTATTGCGAAATAGCAATGCCCGCTGCAATAGAAGTTGGGCGACCATTGGGCCGACGTTGAGCGGATCGACGATAGCCCGTGCCTTGAGCGAGCTGTCGCGGCGTATGCCGTAAAGGTCGATTGCCCCTTGATCGAAGGCCTCGACAATCGCAGTGTTGTAATTATTCGATCGGTCGAGACACTCAAGTTGAATCGAATTGGAGGCGTCGGCTGGAGTTGACCGTGTAATATGAACTGGATCATCGCTGAAACCGCCGGTGATCGGCCCTGATCCCGATCGCAGCGCCGGCCCGCCCGGAGTTACCCCGGAATTTGTCCCGACACTCGATGCCTGGACGATGAAATCATCCTCGCCGAGACTGTAAAGAGGGGTCGTATCTGGCGCGTAGGCGGCACCATTGCCGGTGACGGGCCGATCGCCATAAGGGATGATCTTCAACAGTCCGCCCGACCACACAATGGCACTGTTGGTGATATTGATGATATCCGCGAGGTGTTGCTGCGCTTCTTGCTGTGTGTCGAGCAGCGGCGACAACACGAGCCCAAGAGCCTGGCAATACGCTGAATAGAGACTGAGGTCACCCAGATTAGCGGCCGGGAAGCCGGCTCCATAACGGGGGTTGGTGAGAAAATCGGAGACAATCGCAGCGGGATCTGCATCGAACCCGTTGGTCCCGCTCAGCGACAGTAAGCCTTCCACCTCGAAGGAGAAATTCGGTAGGGTGGCCGTGTTACCCATCGCGAAATTGTTTGCGACGATAGTTGCGGTTCCGGAATAGCCGAGGGCCTTGGCGGCATGGTTTGTTTCCCAATACGGATCTGCCGCCTGTCCATCGCTTCCGAGGTAAACCGCGGCCGGCAACGAGGACAGCATTCCGATGTTCTTGTCCCACCACACGGTGCCGATGCCGGAAATCGGCCCTTGGCACACGCCCATAATGACCGAGGCACTATACTTATATTGCTGTCCCCCACCTTTACCGCCGCCGCCACCTTTGCCTACACCGCTTTGTTGCGATGATGGTGCCGCCTTGAAATCATCGTAGTCGAGCAAATTTGGCGAGACGCGGGTCGTACCGTAGACGAGCGGGATTACCCCACCCTGCTGCGAGGTTTGGAATTGCAGCGAGCCGACCGCCGTTTTCTGCTTGGCGTTAGATCCGCCGCCGATAAGACCACCCATGCTCGATTGTCAGAGTTCGAGGATGGGAAACGGATCGAAGAATCGGACCGGGCGGCCGCTCAATGGCGGCTGGTCGGCAGCACCGCAGACAACTCCGGCATCCCACCATGCATGGATGAGCCTCGGCCATGAGACAACGACAGCGCCGTGAGAGAAGCAGCGCCCGAATTTGAACACTGCGACATCGCCTTCCCGAGGCTGGTTTTCAACCTCTCGCGCGTAATGCATCAGCCCTTCGAGGTATCGCTCGGCGTCGCGATGCAGGTGCCAGTCAGGCGGATAGAACGGGACGTCGATGTGCGAGACCACCCCCGCATCTCGGTAGACTTCGGCGAGCAGCATCAGGCAATCGGTGCCGGCGCCCTTGACCCGGCCCATATGATGATAGGGTGTGCGAAGCCAGCTCTGAGCCTCGGCAAGAACCATTGACCTCTGGTTCATACCGCCGTCTCCGGCGTCGGGATGAAGGGAAAGCCGCCGAAGTGGACGCCGTTATTGAATACGTTCGTGCAGGTAGCGAGCGTACGGTCACAGCCGGGCAGCAGCTGAAATTGGTCGCCCGCCACAATCGATGAGAGAAATGGGAGCTTAAGAGCAACCGAACTCGAACCCATGCTCGCTATGGTGCGGCTCGCTCCAGCGTTGGCTCCGCTCACCCCGATAATCGTCCCCTGGACATACAGGTTCGCCGGGGTGAGGCTAGCTGAGGTGATGATTTGCCCCTGCGTAGAGCCGGTCGCGGCCGCAAATGTCAACTGCAGATCGGATCGGTCGAACTGGCACATCGCGTCGCCGAAAGTATGAGTACAGGATGACTGCCACAGCCGCCGCGGCATCTGGATGTTCAGTAGTTCCAGATGCGAGCGGCATTTGAGGTCGATGCCGGTACGGGTACAATCGATATCCGATACGCGGCCGGCGAAGAGGACCACCGTTCCCGGGCTCGTATCGCTGTAGGTCGGCATGAACGCCCGATCGAGCTGCAAGAGTGCGCCGTCGAGCTGTCCCTGCCATGCCGCCTGCAGAAACGGCACCTCGCCGATCAGATCTGTGGGCTCGGTGTAGATTTTGACTTCGAGTTCGTCGACCTGTGTGCCGATGACGACCTTGGTTTTTGAGCGTTCGAATTTAGGGCCGAGCGCAAAGGTGTAACCATTCGCGAATAGCGCAGTCGGGGCTGCCGAATAGCGCAGTATCGACCCGCCTACCAGCGTGATCGTGTAGAGGTCCGCCATGGTGAATTGGTTGGTGCTCGAGAGGAGCGCGATCAGGGCTGGGCTGGCCGCCTTCATGACCGCACCGAAATAAACGTCAATTTTTTTACTTGCCACAGCCGATGCATGAAATTCTCGAAATCGTAGTTGTCGTCAATAAACCTACAGCGGAAGTAATAAGTGAAATCAGCCGTGATGATCAGGTCGCTGCTGGGAACAGTTTCGAATGTCACAAGCCCGGTCGCTGGGTCGACACTGTAGGTCGTCGGATCCTGCGTTATCCCGTTGAAGTAGATCGTACGTACCGCATTCGGTGCGATGATCGGTTCCAAAAAGCCGCCGCCAGGCAGGGCCGCACCCATTGTGCGCTGGAGCTGGAAAGAGGACGTGCTCGCATCGCCGATGCCGATCTGCTGCCCGGCGACTTGCCAGTCACTGGGGTCTTGAAAAAGGAATGTGCCGTACGCTCCCCGGCAGAGCATGAAGAATCCGAGCAACGTCCGCAGCTCGTCGCAGCCAGCTGCCGGATTGTCGCGCAGGAAGTCGTAGACCAGTGCAAATTGCCACAACGGGTAAGGATAGTCGAGCGCCCGCAATTCGCGCCCGGATACCGCGCGCTGGATGCGCGTCTGAAAGGTCGGGGTTTTGGTGACGCTCCAGGCAAGGCCAGGCAACGCCGGAAAAATCAAAGCCATCACGCCGTCCGCAGCGTCGAACCGTTGCGCATTGCCTTGTTAAGGGCATTGACGAGCAGACTGCCATTGCTCTGGAAAAACCGCTTCACGTCCTGACTGTCGATCGCCGACACGTTGACCACGACCGCACCGGACCCGGCTCCGCCATTTGCGGAGATCATGTTCTGAAGTCCTTGGCTGATATTCGCCGGCAGGATCATTTCGTTTTGGTGCACCATAGCAAGCTGATCAGACGGGACCATCCAGCCACCCGCCGCAGAGGCAATTCCGCTGGCGGCTGCCATTACGGTGGCTTCTCCGGCCGCAGCCGGCCCAGCCGCGGCCGGCCCCATTATCGGAGCCAGGAATGCAAAAATGCCCGAGAACGCCTGCGCTGAATCAGTCATGATGCTCTTGACCGCATTTGCCGCCTTCACCGCCAGCCCAGCAGCGATTCCCTCGCCATCGGCCGCGGTGCGAGCGGCAGCGCCGGCCTCGGTTGCGGTTGTCATGGCGAGCTCACTGGCAATCCAGTTGGTCACCATCTTGACGCCCAGGTTGACGAATTCGGCTAGTATCGACTGCGCGATATTCGCCACCGCCTTTTGCAATGTCGTCGTACCCAATATCATGCCGGTGATCGAGATATCGAAGGCGCGCTGGATCGGCTGCATCAGGCTCTGCCAAGTTCTTTGGCTAGTCTGCGAAGCTTGAAGATCCAGCTTTTCCTTGTCGCTCTGAAACTTCTGGTAGGCAAGCAGCTCTTCTCCCCAAATTTTTTCATCAGAGGCAGCATCGTCTCCGTTGCCCGACGCAGGACTGGCCTGGACAACGCTGGAAGCGTCTCCGAGCCCGCTACTCGACGTCATGCCCGCGCCTATCGATCCCGCGAGACCGGCAGTTTTGGTCTGCAGCCCACCGATACCAGTTCCGATTTGTCCAGTAGCGGCGGTAAGCTGCGCCTGCGCCTGCTGGGCAATGTCGCCGAGCCCGGCAAGTTGCGCGCGCATCGCATCGGTCGCCGCTTGAACAGAATTTGTTGCGGCCTCCATTCCGGATCGGAGGCCGTCAATTTGGGCGCTGATAATGACACTGGTTTCGATATCGGCCATTATAGCCTCTTTCTAAAAAACCGCCTTCGCCGCTGCTTGCTCATTGCCCCGATTTCCGCGGATGCCTATTCGGGAATTCCCGCCCGAAGACGGAGCTCAGCAAAATCGAGGACTACGGGCGAGAGCCCGGCATTGACGTCTCCGGCACCAAACCCAGGCCCCAGCTGAGCCGAGCAACGAGTTGGCTTCCGAACTCGGTCGTTGTCCTCGTCCCATCGATGTCGGCGACTGCTGTGGGTGTCTATTTTTGCCAACGCCGAGATAGGCCGCGACCAGCAAGTGCAACGGCGGGTGTTGTGCCCAGTAGGATGTCAGCTCTTCGATCTGGAAGAGCGTCATCTCGTCAATTATGGGGTAGCTGTATCCGCAGACAGTCGCGAGAAGACCGTAGATTTCTCGCCAGGGGTCACCGTCCCCGAAATCATCTCCGAAACCGACCTGACGCTCGCACTGCCTGCCCCCGGGCTGGTCCCGGGGGCAGATGCTTCCCCCATAGTCGGCTCCACCTGGCTTTAGGCCGGAGCCGGTCAGGACGGCATTCAGGACGGCACTGGCATTCCCGAGATCGAGCAAATTTTCGACTTTGTCCGGCGTCGTCTCGGGATAGTTGCGCTGCAGCGCTGCGGTGACGATGTCTATCAGCACGTTGATTTGCGCTTCGCCCATCGCCGCGCCGATTTCGGTCAATTGCCTTACCTTGGGCATCAACCGGCGGAGCTGGCCCAAGGTAAGTGGCGGCACTATCCAATCTTGCCCGCCCATTGCGACCGAGACGCCGGGGATCATCACTCCACCGTACTCAGATAGCCGATCGTTCCCGAAGCGTCAGCAAAAGCCATGAAATCGAGCTCGCTAATCGTCCAGGTATCGAGCTTGGTCGGTAGTGATAGTTTATTTGCCGTGCACGCGTTCAGACGCAGAGCGGTGCCGCTGCCGTTGTAGGCAGTGTAAAACGTCGCCTTGAAGGTAGGAGTAATACCCATCGGCTGGTTCGCGAGCGTCAGCCTGTTGCCGCTTGTCGCGACGTTGTACGTGTACGAGATTAAAATCGCCACACTAGCGTCGGCAGAGGAGAACGTATACGCACCGGTCGCGAAGTTGACCGAGTATTGGCCGGCGCTCGAAGGCGTGGTCACGCGGTTGAAACGCTTGCCGCTTCCGGCGTAGCTGATGCCGAGATCATCGTTGTAGCTCGCCGCATTGGCGGGGATGACGGTGTAGGGCGTCGTCGCCGGAACTGTCGCAGCCTCCAGCTGCGAAACGGCGAACTGCCCCGTAGCTGGCGTCACCCCGAAAAAAATGTCCGAATACAGCAAACCGAGGATCTGCGCGAATTTAGCTTTCCCGGTTATCTTGCCCTGCCCACGCGCTATTGCCACGGGAAACTGAAGCTGGCCGTAGAGCTCTTTGTCGCTCCAGTCGAAATCGATCTGTATGTCTTGCAGCACGCCAAATTGTCGCGGGCCGATGCCCGACCCGATTACATCGGTGCGTTCGCCCCATATTGCGCCGGAGCCGAAGCTCAATTGCATGTCATTTACTCCCCTTCAAGAGCCGCTTCAGCCTCTCTTTGGCGGCGTGGGCGATATTCCAGGCCTGCGTGTCGCGGGCGACCGCCGAGCCCGGGAAATGGTCGGCCCACCAACGTTCAATCAGCTGCTCGATCGAAGGAGGCGCGGCAGCTTGGTTGGTGCTGTAGTCTTCCTCGGCCACTGGTCACTCCTTCGAAGAAGGCGAATTGAAGGAAACATCGACGAGCGCGCTCAATAAATGTCTCGCTTGGTTGGTCGCCAATCGTCAGAAGCACAAAATTTCGACGGGTACGATCGCGATGGCCTGATCGCCCAGTACGCCCTCGTCAGTCTGAAGCTTACCGGCTATATAGGCGTGCTGAACCATTTGAGGCAGCCCAAGGTTTTGGATCCCAGTCGTCGGTGAAGGTGCGAGCGCGGCTTCGAGAGCGTCGAGCAGCGGATTCAAAACCGCTGCCGGCGCCATATAGGGGTCGCTCGAATGGGCGTACACGTAGAATTCGCCGTATAGTGTCCATACGATCGGCGCGCCGAGCTTTTTTACTGCGGCTTGGCCCCCTTTTTCGCTCATGAACAACGCCGGCTGCTCCGCCGGAGCAACGTCCGCCCAATGTCGTAGACGCCGATTTGTACTGGTGAACTGCGCCGAACTTGCGCCGAGCTCCCATAAGGCGGCGTAGATCGTTTCACGAACTATCATCGGTCGATTTCGAATGCCAAGCCGCGGCTATCCACTGCTGCGATGCCCGTCATAAACCGCCACCTGTCGCTTCTGCTATTGAGGAAGGAAGTAAAGATTAAATTCCGGGCGATCGTCATCGCGTTAGGGTCTCGCGCAATGCCGCTTCGACCTCATCGCGTATCGCGGGGTCCATATCTTCCAGTGCCGAGCTCAAAAAAGAAGGTTTCGGAACGTCTATCCGGCGACGATATGACAGCACATTGATCGCCTTCCTAGGTCTCGGGCGTGCAGACGCCTTTGTGATACGGCGCAGCTTCGATCCGACGCCGACCGCACCATATCCGCGAGCGTGGGCATATTCCCTATCGCTGGAAACCGTTGCTGCAATCCTGTCGTCGCTCTGATCGATTTGCAGACTTGTGCTTGATCCGAGCGACCCAGAGCGGACAGCGAGGGTTTGGCCAGTGAGCTCATTCTCCTGGATCTTGCGCTGAAGTTCGATTCCCAGAGTAGTTATCGCACGGGCGAGTCCCGAAGCGGCCAGAGCCGGAGTGGTGCGCAGCCAAGCCAGCACTGCGTCGTCGCCGACGAGACGGGCAATAATCATAGGACGCCGGATATTATCGTGGAATCGGTGGCGCTTACTGCCGGCGCTTGTTGGATCGAGGCGATCGGTGCAACCAGACGATATTGTTGCAGCAGTGTTTTGATCGGATCGCTCATGTCCTTTTGCGCGTAGGCGACTGTCTCTGCACCCCCCAACGATCTCGAGATTTCGCCGATGCGCGTACGCTCCCGGTAGCGCAGCGATACGAGCTCGATGCATGCCTGTGCGACTTCGGGCGGAGTAGTCGAATACCCGGCCGTATACGCGATGACAACGTTCTGGGCCCCGCGCTTGAACCTGTAGCCGCGAACCGAAAGCTGTGTGGAACTGAACCGGTAGCCCGCTGCGTTGAACGAGGCCGCCGCAGGAACAGCCTGATCGTCGATCGTCAACGACAGCACTGCAGTGACCGGATAGCACGCGAATTGCAGCCTGTGGCCTCCAGTTCCGTCACGCACTTCGAGGAAATCGGCCGATGCGATTTGGCGGTTGAGCCAAGTCTGGATATATTGACTTGCTGCCGTAACGAGACGGGTAATCAGCGCGTCGTCGGTTGCCGGAAAGGCAGCCTGCCCGGTTTGCAGCCACGCCTTGACGTCGGCGAGCGTCGTCAGATCCCCAAAGGCCACCGAATCAACTCTTTTTTGAACGATTGGTCGGCGGCGATTTACCTTGGCTCAAGGCCACCATCGTCTCCTCAAAAACGGGGACAAAGCCATGCGCCAACAGCTCGGCAGCGGCTTCGGCCGGCACGAGCACGTCCCCATTCGAATCGCAAGGATATTGACGGCCCGCATAGGAACACCCCGCAGCATCGTCGTGGTGCAACGTGAGCGCGCCCGCGGAAATCGCGTTGTCGCCGGTCTTTGCCAATACGAACCCCCCGATTGCCGTGAGCGGACCGACAGCCTCCAGAGGCACTTGGATCAGCCCGTCGTTATCGACCGAATACCGAGTTGCCCCGTAGTTCGCCTCGTCTTGGCCAAAAGCAGCCTGCAGCTGTATCAGGTCCCCGCCGAGCGAGACCCCCGGGCTCGACCCGGGGGCTGCTACAACAGACGCTTTCAAAGAACGCGCCGAGATCTCGAGCATTAACGTCAGCCGTTTGCGATGTTACAGACGACGCCCATCGCAAAGGGGGCATAGACGGCCAGTACTTCCTCGGCGTAAACACCGACCTGGCGCTGGCGCGTAACGATCGGCCAATCGATTTGGTAGTAGTCTTGCCGTGTTTTGATCTCGGCGACGTTCGGCACCTCGTTCGACTGGTATTGGATGGGCAGGTTCTCCGCCCAACCGATGACCGTTCCGGGCGGGACCTTCGGGTGAATTCGGATCGGGATGCGAAGGCCCCCATTCAACGCGAAGGGATTGTAATAAAATTGAATCACTCCGGACGCGATCAGTTGATACTCACCGTCGCTGCCGTCGGCGGGACTATCGTAGCGCAGCAGCGGACCCGAAGCATTCGACAGCACTTTTGTCGTTATATTCTTCAACTCCTGCGAGTTGACGTAGAGTACCGTCGGCGACACTTGAAAATTGTCCCACATCTTCTGGAACATTGTGTCGATCTCAACGACCGAGCCGCGGCCCGATGCGGTCAGAGGCGTGCCGGTACCAGCCGTCCCGGTCGGCATGACATTGACGTAGGCATTCGACCCCGGTTTCAGCGCCGTGGTCAAAAGTCCGTCATAGGCGTAACTCGGGTTCGCAGAGTTGTCGGTAGTAATAACGCTTTGCGACTGGGTGCCAGCGCTGAGTGGCGCCGCTACAGCTAGACTGTTGATTGTCGTGATGGCCTGCAATGTCTCGCTGCTGCTCGTTGTCGACACATACCAAGCATACGCGACCGCGCCCTGGACCGGGTTGACTGAACAGAATAGCGTCTGACCGAGTGTCACCGCTTGGCTTGCCTCGGCACTAATGTTCGAGGAACCGCCAGACAACGTGAAGGTCTTGCCGTCGGCTCCGGTCACGGTCTTAGAGGTCGCGACACCGCCCAATACGCTGGTGTTCTGGTAGCCTTCGAGGGTCATCGCAACAACTTTGACGAAATAAGTCGCTGCCGGCAGCGTTGCACCGGCGCCTGATGCCGATAAGGTCGGAGTTGAAGGCGTACCGAGCGTCAATGAGGCGTTGCCGGCGAGGATCGCCATCTCCTCCTTCAGCATCATCTTTTGCAGAAGGCGGAAAGCCATCATGGCCTGAATATCTTCGAAGGTCCGGCCGGCGGAAATTGCTTCGAAAGTTGCCGCGTCCTCCTCTCCGATTGTGACAAATGCGGAGGTTTTGTTCGAGGTCGAATATGACATCTGACCCGAGCGTTGGCCTTCCGGCACCCACCCCATAGAATCGAAACCGGAGCCGATGATCGCGTTTACTTGCCGCCAATTTGTTGCGGAGCCGACGCCACCGCCGACGCGTGGAACGATGTTCCTGAGTGGAGTGACAAATGGATAGAGGTTCTTCGCTGGCGCCTGAAGGTCAAAGGCCAATAAGCCGGTCGCAGTCGAAATCGATTTGGCCAACCGAAAATCCGGCTGTGCCAGAGCCCCTTTCATGAGCTCCAGCAATTCTTGAGTAATTGAGTTCATCAACTCCTCCCAGAGAAGGGGGGGCAACAAAAAGCCCGGCAAGGCACCGGGCTCGGCGACGACCGTTGGGCCGATGGTGCTGTGTGCATGACCCTCAACGCCTCGAGCGAGTTGCTCCCGGCGTCGGTCGATTGAAGATTTCATGATTGATCGGCAGCTGAGCCGGCAATTCGAATAGGAGTCGCATAGCTGGCCTTAATCAGCGTCAGCGTTTGTTCCTCCTTGCTCATCTTGGCGAGCGCGGCCGCGATCGTTTCCGGCGACAGCTCCGGATCGCCACCGCCAACTATTTTTTCGCGGTCCTGCTGCTTCGATATCGAAACGGTGCCCTTGGCCATGGTCAAGGGCGGTAGCGGTGTCCGTGCAATCTCGTCGACCCGCTTTGTCAGCCGCTCGATCATTGGAACGACCTCCCGCAGAACCTTCGCCAGCGCCGCCTTTTCCGCGGGTTCATCGGGGAGCGGGTTCGCGAGGTCTGCGGCGCGTGTGTCCGTATCGGACGTGAACTGGGCAGGTGAGCGCGGATCGTCGATGCCTGTCGCGTCGCAGCTGGCTCCGGCTGAAATCAGATGACGATGCGACGCTTTGAACAGCTCCATCGTCTCCTTCGAATGGCGCGCTCCCAGCTTCACGACTTTTTCGCAAACACGCCCGTCTGTCAACGCCTGGAGGCATCCATGAGCCAGATCCATCAGGCTCTGATGGGCACGCTCCCGTTTGCACAGCGCCTTGGTGATGACGCCGAGCACTTTCACAATGTCGACCTCGGGGCCATCACCCACAGGAGATTCTAGCCAAGCTGGCGAAGAGTCGTCATTTTCCTTGCTTTCGGCGGTCCCGAGCGGGGCAGGCACTGCACCAGCTTTCCGCAGACAATCGCGGGCCCGCTCCATGTTCGCCTGCTCATTGACCGATAGCCCGCCAAATGTCAGACATTGGCCGCATGCAAAATGGGCCGTATCCAGCAGCGCCTGGTCGCCCCGCGAGTGCTTGGACTTCGCAATGGCGCCGTCGGCGAGTTGCGTCATATTGGGGCGGTCTTTCGGGCGAAGAGAAGCGATGCGTTCAACGTCGGATGCTGCGGCCATACCGAGCACCTCAGGCATTGTGGATCCAAATGACGAGCCGTCGCTTTCTGCATCGCCGGGGGTTTCACCTATTTCCTCGTCTGTCAATCGGCTGAGGTAATCACAAAGTTCAGTGATGATCGCCTGAAGTCGCGCCGGCTGCGCGGACTGATCGTTCTCGACGGCCGCTTCCAGTTCCAGAGCATCCTTCACCCAGTCGAGCTCAGCAATCACACGAGCGATCTGACCAACATCACGCAGAGCTTTTGTTATAGGAATCCGGGTTGCCTTGTCTTTTTCATTATTAGCCATTCTCGCCCTTGCAGGAGGGGTCGCCCGCCGGTCTGGTGCTGGTGCGGCGCTGCCCTCGAGGCATTTTAGCGCATCCACTTTGGCCATGTGGCGGTGGTCGGGAGCAGCACATGCCCAAATCTGGATTGGAGCGTTGAACGGTTGCAGTTCCGATGGGGCCTGCTCTGGGTCGGCGGCTCCGCCTCGCGCGACAACCGGCTCTGCGACAGCAAGGGGAGCATCCGGCAGCATTGCCGCTTTCCAGCAGTCGAAAATAGCTTCCGGATTAGCCGGCCGGTCCACTAAAGAAATTTCGTTCAACACGAGACCGGTGATAGTTTTCGGGTTACCGGCATCTCGCTGCGTGACGCGCCCGCCAATGGAGAAGCCCCGATAGACCTGATTTCTTACCTTGGCCACCGCGACCGGGTCGACGACATGGGCGACAATGCGGGTGGTGCCGTCCTCGCACACCTCGGCGTCGAGCGTCGTTCCGGCGGCGGAGAGTTGATGCATCTCGCGAAGAGCGGGAAAGCGCATGTAGTCAGGGATAGCCGCGCGAATGGCATCGGCCCGCACTATCTCTCCCTGTTCGTCCACGGCCTCGGATGTTGCGATCCCGTACACCCGTACGGTCCCGTCATCCTGAGGCTCGACCTTCTGGATTGCGCCGTAAAGCCGCATAATTGGAAATCCCAGTCAGTGTCGGATTTAGTTTGGTAACCGCACAAGGGACGGCGGGCTGCCGAAGAGTTAGGGCCCCGGCAGCTTGCATTGCACCGTCGAATTGAGCTTCAGCACGCGCCCGTCGCTCAAATTGGCGGTGGCATCGAGAATGTAATTACCGCCGGCTGCCGAGACCGGCATGCCCCCGATCAAGCCGACGGAAAACGCCCCCGTACGGGTCTGCAGCGATCCGTCCATCGGCGAACGGATTTGAATAGCGGTTTGCAAGGAAACCGAGAAAATCCGCGACTGCGGTGTCGGATCGATCGCTGTCTCGTACGGGCCTAATGCGCAGTTCCAGCTCGTCGATACGATCGTAGCCGCACCCACATCCGGCGTGAAGTCGAAAGCAAAATAATCGACTTCACCAATCTCGATCGGGGCGAAAGGCGTAGTAATGCGCATTCCGAAAACCTCAATCACCTCTGAGCGGATGAATACTGCTGGGTGCCGCAAGTACGCGGACCCTGCCGGGTGAGCGCAACAGCCGTTCCGGTGCTACGATCAGTAGGGACGGAGGGTCTGCCCATTCCAAGCAGAGCGGCCCATCCGCTGAAATGCGTGCGTTGTCCGTCAACGCCTCTGTAGCAAGGAGCGCCTGACTGCCCGGAACCATGAGAAGCTCAAGGCAGAGTTCTAGGTTCCTCAAGGTACCCGAGGTAAATTCGACGAAGCCCAGCGTATCGCGGTGTAACACCGCGGCGGCTTCGAACGGCATGAGCACGTCCGTATAGATGGCCAAGGAACCCGCGGACTGGAGCGGGATCCGCGAGTTGCGGAGAGCAGCACAAGAAGCTTCAATCGGAGTTTCTCCACTGCACCGAATTTCTGGGTATCCTTCCGTCGGCACCCCGACATCACTCGGGACAGAACGGCCAAACTCGACCGCGCCAAAAGCATCTATGCCGCCGACGGTTTGATGCTCCATTGCATTCCGAGCCTCCGCCAGTATCGTGGCACTGACCGCGGGTGTGTAGGTGATGACAATGAGGCCCCCGCCGCCGCCACCGCCGCCGCCGCCATTGACGCTGTTCCACCCGCCGCTGCCGCCGCCGCCGCCGTACAAGCCGCCGCCTCCACCGGCACCGCCCTGACCGCCGCCCCCAGTGTCGGAGCCGCCACCGCCACCACCGCCGCCGCCCGAGCCGTGCAAGGCGTCGAACTCCTGGCCGTTGCCGCCGTTACCACCGTTGGAGCCGGAACCGGCTGGTGTGAGACCCGCGCCGCCGCCACCGCCCGAAGCGCCGTTGCTGTCGCCCGTTCCATCGAAGCCCGCTGTCGCAGTCGATGATGATCCGGCGCCCCCGGCCTGAGTCGCGCTAAAATTGGCAGCGCCACTGTCGCCGGTGTTTGATGTCACGCCGGCCGCGGAAGATCCGGCACCAGAGCCGCCACCCCCGCCGCCGCCATTATCCGCGAGCGAATTCGTCGTCGCGTGGCTGCCATTGCCGCCGGCCCCGTTAGGTCCAGCCGCGCCGCCACCCCCGCCACCGGTAGCCGGGTTGCCACCAGGGGGGACGCCGCCGTTGCCGCCGGAATACTTGGTCGTGCCAACACCGCTCGACGCCGCGCCACCCACACCTGAGCCAAGGCTGTTGCCGTTACCGCCGTTGCCGCCCTTGGAACCGACAGATGATGCGGCGAGGCTCGCACCGTTGAACCAAGTGTCTGTACCGTCGCCACCGGGATTGGCGGTATTCCCTCCCATCCCGCCGTTACCGCCCGCCCCGACCTGTAGCGTGACGCTGTTGTTAGCGGTTAGCGACAGATTGCTGATTTTTGAATAGGCACCGCCGCCGCCAGCCGCCGAAATCTTGCCGTTGCTCGCAGCCCCGCCCCCACCACCGCCGCCGATTGTTTCGATCGTGTTGTTGGAGTAGTTCCAGTCCGACGGCACCGTCCAGGATGTGCCGGAGATGATATAGATTTGCGTCACCTCACGACCACGAGGCTGTTGGGGGGCCCCACAACTAGCAGGGCCAGGTGGAGTCTCGATGACCCGAAAGTGGGGGTCGAAGTGCTCATCGCTCAAATGGGCGCGAAAACGCTCCGTTCATATAACGGTCGCCGGGCACCGCGATGTCATTTGCGATGAGCTGCCCCTGCGGATGTACATCGAGCGCGGGGTCGGCATTACAGACTGCAACCACGTAGCCTGATTTCTCGACCACGCAGCACCGTCCGCTGGGTGGCTTGCACCCGGTCGCTTCCGCAATTGCAGCTCGGCAGGCCGTGTCATCATAGGGACGGGTGAGCGGAAGCAGAAGGACGCTTTCACCCGGTTCGGCGCGTAGTTGCGCTATCGGCATATCGTCATCAGGGATGACCTTTCGACGAAGAATCTTGCTGTCGGTTGCGTAGAAGACCGCAAGGTGAGTAGGTGCCGTCATGCCGAGGTTTCACCCTTACGTGGTGGTTCCTTGAGTCCGTAGGTCGGCCCAGCCCTTGTAGGCCGCGGTGCCGGCCGGTAACGTCAACCGTAACCACACACCTTGAGCACCGGAGGCGTTGGGCGCTGCGCCCGAAGGCAGGTTGCCCGGACCGGGCACATTTACGAAGGCGGGTTGTGAGATGAACGAGCCTATGCCCGAAGACGGTGCTGCTTGACGATTAGCGGCGGTGCCGGTGTCGTTCAGAGCCGTAGCCAGCGCCAGATCCAACAGAGCGCCGCCGGGTAGGCTCGGCGTCTCGCTCGCGACCTCGATTTGTGTACCGGTGAGTGCGGTGCCAGTATTGTTATTGACCACAAACACTTTTTCGTAATAGGTGCGCGGCGCGCCGGTCGGTCCATCTGCTGCTGTGTTTGAGAACATGCGGGTGATGGCTGTGACGGGATTGGGCGAAATCTCAAAGAGCATTCCTTGGAGAATTTTGTAATTGGTCGTATCGTCCGGGATCGTGGCCCAATCGCGGCTGACGGCCACTACATCGGTGCCGTAACCCGACGTGACGGTGATTTGACGCAGTTGGTTCGCACCGGTGCCGCTCCTGATCCAGATAACCTGTCCGGCGGAGACGCTGGCTCCATCACCCGCCTGCAAATTGAACAAGGCCGGGGTCGTCCCCGTGTGATTGGCGGAGCCGCTCTGTGCGGTTCGAACCGTGGCGTCAGTGGTGACTGAACCGGTCGGCAATACGCAGCTGTGCGCAGCCAGTGCCACGTCGCCAACCGCAAGCATGCCTCCCGGATTGGCGGCCGGACCGTTTGCGGTGGCTCCCGACAAGGCGGCGTATAGCAGCCGCTCCAGCGACTGAGAACCGGTTACCCAAGTCTGTCCGTTCAAGCTTAAGGTCTGGTTCTGGACCACGCCGGTCGCGTCACGACCGTAAAAGGTAATCTTAGTCGCCGTGTCGCTGGCTGAGCTCGATATTACGTCTAGGTTGCCGGCCGGGGCGATATCGTAGAATGCGACACGACGGCTAAAATCAACAGGGCCGCCGTTGATCGCGCCATCCGCCTCAGGCATGTTAGCCGAACCATACACGACGATGTCGGAGGGCAGAACACTCATTAAGGGCTCCTAGCGTGCGTATTCATTGTGCTCGAGCGAATAATCTACCGGTGCAAGGGTCTGAAGGGTGACCGCAGCATCGGTCACCAGCGATCGAAATCACTGCACTTACAGGATCAGTCGGAGCGAAGCATGCACGATGACCGTGCGCCTTGCCATTGTTGGCGCAAGTCGCCGGCGGCTTCTCCTGGGAATAGATTTCGACAGCGAATGCGGCTGGACGAACTACGTATCTGCTAACCGGCTTCGATTTTCTTTGTCGGCATCGCGCAGCAGAACCGGCCCTTGTGCGGTCAAAAACATCGGTTCGTCCCCGCCTGCGACCGGGGGCATTCCCAGAATGTCGCGCGCCTCATTGAGTGTATAAATCCCGTCATTCACATAACCGCTGAGGATTGTTGCTTGGTCCTTTGGATCCGTCGGCGGGCTATTCGACCAGGCGAATTCGAGATCGACATGGCCCATCCTGTTCTGGATGACGCCGTCGGCCAAGCGCTTGACCCACCCGAGCAAGGGCGCGAGCCCTTCTTCTAAGGCTGCTTCCTGCGCAGTCTGCGCCGTGGCCCGATTGACCTGCGGGGTAAAGGCGGTGGGCGGCAATGAGAATGCATAACAGACGATCCGCGCCAGCCATTCGTCGAAATCGTCCTTGTAAGGCGCCTCCTTGAAGGCCTGGTATTTGGCGCCACTGGGTCCCCAGACGAGGCGAGTGCGATTAGCCGTATTCCCCGCTAGAATCGAGTTCGAACCACTCCTGAAACTGGCGGATCTGCTCGGGGCTCCACCCGTCCGGCGCGTTGAGCAGACCAGGCGGAACATTGCCCTCCGTGAAATGTTGCAGCTGCATCGCTTGGCGCCGCAGCCCGATGTTGACCGTCGTCACGATCTGCTCGACGGGGCCGAAACCGTAAGCCTTGTGCGGCCGTGGGTTCTTCGGCAGGTACATCAGATCGTCGCTGGTCAGGAGACGCCAAGGTCGCCCATGGATGATCTGTTCGTAGGCCGGGGCCGGCGGCCGTGGCCGGCGGCCGGTGTCATCGAGCAATACTTTGACGGTCGAGCCGTCGACGATATCGAGTCCGATGATTTTGCCGCCGCGGTTACGGCGTAATTCGAATGCCGCAGCGTCGAGCACAAGGACGTCTTCGAGCGCTTCGCGAAGCCAGGTGGCGAAGGGTTGTTCGCCATCGGGGGTTTGCCAGAACTCGGTCAGCTGATCAATTCGAGAGGCGGCGTCTTCGTTGGGCCTTTTATCGTTGCGTGACTTGATCGTCCAATCGAGTTTTTCAATCTGGTCCTTCCGCGTCTCAATCGCGAGCCGCGTGATATCGTGACTTTCGGCTAGCGCCCTCAGTTCCTCGAAACCGATCGCTTCATAAGAGCGCGGCGTGTAGATCGTATTGTAGCCGACCGGATAATCCCAGAGGCGTACCTGCTCGCGCTCCGGCGGAACCAGTGGATAGCCGGGTGAAAAAATTCCCGGGTCTGGCTGGAAGATGTTGCGAAACCGAGTGACGTCGTTCTGACTTCCCCAACCGCCCCACGTGTATGACGCCAACGAGGTCCGCTTGCCGTCAGGAGCAGGCATCAGAGCAACTCCATGATCTTCAAGGATGGCAGGCCGAAGGCGCGTCTTCGTTCAAACCCAAATTTCCCCATTGTGAGGGCCCCGGTCATTGAAAGCCTACGCATTGGTAGGCGAGGACATCACCGTCAGCAAATGTCCCGGTAAGCGCCACGGCGGCATTCGAGACGGCCGTCGGACGTACGAGAGTCCCCCTGGTTTCGTCGAAAACCGAGCAAACCGGAGCGTTCGGCCAAGGCGATACGAATGTGATCGTGCAACTGCCGCCATTGGCAGACCCGACGGTAACCCGCCCGGCGCTGTCATTGCCGCCGATCGACGGCGAGGTCCCGCAGTCGCTAGACCCGGAGCCGAGCGCCGGGGTTGCGCCCGTCGTAATCTGATGCCCGAACATACCGAGTGCCGAGGCGCTGCGCGGGGTAATCGACACTATTCGGAAATTGCTGCCGTCAAATTGCAGCGCCATAAATTCATAGTTGACAGGCGCGAGTGTCACCGAGTTGCCGGCAGTGCCGGTCGCTCCGGCCGGATAAAGGATGTGTCCGCCAGAGGCGCCGTTGACTTGTACAGTCATGGTCTTGCCGTTGTCGGTCGTAAAGCCCATCGTCCAGCCGGCACTTATCGCAGTCGTCGGCGGCAGAGTTACGGTCAGGGAGCTGATAGGGGTGTTGTAACTGGACAAAGCATTGCCGATGTCGCTTTGCGAGGCGGCATACGTGCCGACCGCCGGAAAGCTCCAACGATTGATCCCCGGCGCGTTGCCGGTAATCCCCATCAACGTGGCCGTTGCCGGTGTTGCCTGGACAACTCGGAAATTCCCGCCGTCGAATTGCAGAACGATAAGTTCGTAATTTGCTCCGGCGAGCGAGGCCGAAGTAGTCGTTGCACCACTGCCGGGGTAGAGAATGCGCCCGCCGGAGGTGGAGTTCGTTTGCACCGCGGCGGTCTTGTTGCCGTCCGTCGCTATTCCGATCGTCCATCCCATCGGCACGGCCGTCGTCGACGGCAGCGTTACCGCCATAAAGGAGGCCGGGCTGTTGAGGCTCGATATTACATTGCCGTTGTCGGCAACCGTAGCGGAGTAAGAACTTACCGTAGGGAAAGTCCACCGACTAATCCCGGGGGCGCCCAACATGCCGATCGCCTGCGCGGTCGCTGGTGTCGCTTCGATCACCCGGAAAATGCCGTTGCCGTCGTATTGCAGAACCATGAACTCGTATGCGCCTTGGCTGGTGTTCGCCATGGCCAATGATGTCTGCGATCCACCGGACCCCGGCCATACGATATTACCACCGGTGGTGTTGTTCACCTGGACCGTCAGACCCTTGTCGTTGTCGGTAGCGAAGCCCATGGACCAGCCGTCGGGGAGCCCGTTTGTTGAGGGCAGCGTAACCGTCAGACCTCCGGCGCTATTGTAGCTCGATAGGACGTTGCCGTTGTCGCTGAGGTCGGCGGCATACCCGGAACTGGCGGGAAACAACCAGTTGCTCGGCCAAGGCGGCGGTTCGAAGCCGTTCGCCAAGCGTGTGTTTCGAGTTGACGAGACGATTCGGAAGTTGTTCCCATCCGATTGCACCCGAACATATTCATAATTCCCGGCGCCCATTGTGATCGATCCGACGCTCTTGCCGCCCGAGATGATTGAACCGCTGGTCGTCGTGATCGTCATGCCCTTGCCGTTGTCGGAAGCAAATCCCATGCTCCACCCTGCGTTGACGCTGGAAAGCGCAGGCAGGGTCACTGACATTGATGCCCCCGGAGCATTATAGCTCGAGACGCTGAGCCCATCATCGATCGGCATTGCTACATAAGACCCGGCTACCGGAAACAGCCAATTGTCTCGCGATCCCGTGCCGATTACCGATATTCCCGTCGAGAGCGGTCCATAATTGACCGTGGCGCCGCCATAGTTGGGGTTGACCAGCACATTGCCGTCGCTCGCCGTCGCATTCACCGCCGTGACGCAATTGAAATAGGGGGATACGAAGGTATTGAGGCCATTGTGATTGAACGTTATCGACAAGCAGGTCGGCGACACTTCCAGGTCGAGAGCGAAGAAGGTGTTGCTGAAGTTGTAACCATTCTCCAGAACCACTCCGCGACCGCCGCTGCCCTCCGCCGTACCCGCACCGGATATCCGAGAAAACTGGACCTGCTCAAGTGCAAGGCCGGCCGCCCCGCCAGACGTCACGCAAACCGCGTAAACGTCGCTGTCCAGTAGATAATTGAGCTGGCAGCCGCCTGCCGCTGCTGCAGTGTTGGCGTTATTGACGATCAGATGATCGAATTTTGCGGAATTGTGCGCATCGGAGAAATCAGTTTTGCCGACCACAACCACATAAGCGGGAGCATTGCCGTTGACAAATAGGGTACCCTCTTCTCTAAAATAGAAGCACCCGGTCGGGCTGCTGGTCGTACCGTTGCTGCATTGGATCTGCAGCACCGGGCCGGACGCGATCGTTCGACCGTCGATGACGGCGCCGTCCGAGATGAGATGAAACCCGTGGCCCGCCTGAGTGGCGTAATCGATGATTATCTGTGACGTGACCTTGTAGGTCCCCGCAGTTAAGCGTACCGGCCAGTTATTCGCGATAGCAGCTGAAATCGTGTTGTTTATAGCGTTCGTGTCGTCATGATTCCCGTCGCCCAGGGCGCCATTGCAGCGAACATCGATCCACGGGTGTCCGGAGCACGCGACCACGTCACCCTGCAGGGTGGACTGGCCTGTGATGTCCAGTGAGGAGCCGCTGATCGTCTGTGCCAGGGTGGGGAGGGCCACGCCCAGCCCAAAAGCAAACGCCGCAATCCGCAGAAGCGTACGGGTGATCTGCGATCCGCTAGTTGTCTGCCGATGAGCCGGACGGACTTCGCTTCTCTGTCCCGGGTTCACGCATTTTTGCTCCAACCATAGCAAAGCCCGAACCTCGGTGACGGGGAGCGCCTGCCACATGCTGAACAACCGGAATTTAGCGATGCGGCGCGCCAGCCCAGCGTCAGCGAGTACTATGGCTGTCGTTGTGGTGAACCAAATTCCGAGCGCGGCGGCAAAGCCCGTCGGTATCGTCACGGCCAAATTCGGCGCAGACACTGATACCGGCAGAGACATCACCATCTCCGAGCCGCAAAGGACTGGCCGGTCGAACTGGCATAGAGGCTGACGGCACCCGCCGGTTTATAACCGGACGGCGTGATGAACACTCCGCCCGGCGCGATCGGGATCGACCCGCCGCCGGCGCTTGCCGCACCAACATCGGAAACGTACAGGGTCGCCGAAGAGTTGTTCGCGACGAGAAAGCCGTTGACCGGAACAACGGCGGCAAACAGCGGCTGCGCCATGCCGCCGGTCACGATCGTGCCGCTGCCGTCGATCGCTGCGGAGCCGGCAGCATTGATAACCGGAAGAGGGGCCGTCGGGCCAACCGGCGTCGCTATACCGCCTGCGATTGCCGCCGGCGCATGAACCGGGACGAGATTGCCCGCAACGTCAGTCTGTGTCGAAATTGATTGGGTAGTAGTATTGGCGTCCTTGACGAGCAGCGTCAATGATCGGCTCCTTCCCGGTAATGATTGGCAAAGCGCCTTTAAGAATCGCGTTTCCGATTACCAGCCAGTTGACCACTAAGCTGGCGATACACCTCGTAAATCCCCTCTGCGGGCATCGCTTCGACCAGCAGATCGGTAAGTGCCCAAACCAGCGCATCGACCCGATCCGGAGAGTAGCCGGCCGAACGGGTCGAAAGGTTGCCATGCGCGGCGGCAGTAAAAGCGCACATCTGATCCTCGAGTTCCGGGAACACCCCGAGGTGGTGCACCCGGCCTTGCTCATAGAGCGCCGCAATCGGTTCTGCGCGAGTTACCTTTCCGCGAGAAGCACGCACGGCAGAGAAGGGCGCGTTTGGCTCGATCACTCGCAGCGTCGCCTCGACCATGTCGCCGCCATTGTTCACCTCGGCTACGATCCGATCGGCCCTGTGCGCGCGATAAACCGAAACAGCTGTCTTGGCCCATTCCGTAGGCTGATAGCGACCAGAGGCGTCGGCGAGCACCCAACCTCGTCCGCCGGCATCTTTGCCGGCGACAATAATGCCGGTTTCATCAGCCCGCTCAGTTGAGCTCGCCGCGGGATCGATGGCGACAACCACTCTTATTAGCGGCGGGGCCGCGCGTACTCGCGATCCTTCCAACATGCCGCGGTTCCACAAAGCGCCGGGAACATCCTCGAGGAGCTCTGCTTCGAGCTCCTGCCGGCCGAGACGCGTCCCCTGGTATTTGCGAATTATCTGTCCGAAGAACGCCGAGGCGAGATTGGCGCGGTTTTCGTAAGTGGTCCCCCGCGTCACAATGACCGTCGGATCGGCGATCAACCCACGAATGAGCGATGTCGTCCGGGGCGTCGTCGTCACCACGACGCGCGGATCAGTTCCTAAGCGCAGGCCGAACATAAGCATGTCCCAAGCCTCCGGATGGCGCCAGCTGGCAAGCTCATCGCACCACGCTGCGTCGTGCTGCGGTCCGCGAAGGCGCTCAGGTTCGTCGGCACTGAACAGCGTGGCGATGGCCCCATTCGGCCAAGTCAGACGCCGCTTTGACGGCTCATAGCGCGGCCGCTCCCAAGGTGGCGAGATAGCCAGGATGCCGCTTTCTCCTTCGACCATGACATCGCGGGCGTCGCCGGCCGTCGGCGCTACGAGCGCAAGTCGATGTGCAGTTCGCGCAGTGACCCGAGCACGGATCATTTCTGCGCCCGTTCGCGTCTTGCCGAAGCCACGGCCCGCAAGTACGAGCCATACCCGCCACTCTCCATTGGGCGGCAACTGATTGGGCCGGGCCCAGAAGGCCCATTCGTAAAGCAACGCCCGCGCTTCTGCGGGTGTCAGAGCGGCGATGAGCTCGTTCCCGGGCAACTCCGCTCCCGAGCCAAGCGAAGTGGCGTGCAAGCGCCTCGCGCGCATCCTTTAAGAATCCCTTTATATTTGCCTTTAAGGTGTCGCGCTGGTGGCGAACGCCGGAATGCTGGCGATCGCCCCGAGGAACCGATCTCTTTTGTGGCTCTTTTACGGGACAGCGCCGACTCTGGGCGCCGGAAACGATCAAATCCGCGACGGCGCCGGACACGCGGTTCCGGCCAGCGCCTGCTCACCGACCCACCGGGGGCGCGGCGCTGTCACCGGGAGAAGTCGACGTGGTCCCGTTCCCCACTCTTCCCAGGGTACGACAACTATATCACCTCGATCCCGAATTGTCAATCGACAAATATCATCTTAGCAAGTCAGTGATTGAGCGAAGTGTGCCTCGAGCGTACCCAATGAGGCAATCAGGATACCGGAAGCCGCCTCTTGGCTGATGCGCCGCCCGTTCCAGCCCTGCCCAAGCGCCCATTCCTTCAGCGATTGTTGCCATCCGACGACGTGCCATATACACGAACCGCCGGCCGAGCGGAGGCCGCCAACGGCAAGGGTGGCGCGCCAGACCACCCTGCGTGCATTCTCGATTCGGGACCCGGGCTCTTCCACAGACCTAAAGCCGCCCCGGGTGCCGATCCTCGGGCGCGATATGTCAAATGCGCTCAGCGGGTCGAGCTGCGCGACGGCAAAACAGTCTCGGAAATCCTCTCCGGCTTGCCGCATGCCCGCAGTGATCGAGCCCCGTCTTTCCATCACCGCGAGCGTGTCGACGAAGCGATAGGGTCGGGCAGGACGGCCGGAAGTATCGCTGATTGTCCGATCCAAGCGCTCAACAATGCCGTGGTTGCTCCGCTCCGGCGTCGGCATAGTATCGGCAATTTCTGGGACTGGCGACCCATGCCGAGAACCTCTCCGCGTCATTAGCCCTCCGAACGAACCATGAACGATATTGTCAAAAAAGTTCACGGACTGTCTGTTCCAGCCGTTTCAGGAACTGTCGAGTAGGCTCCGTACGCTGTCGCGCGCGTCGGCCGCCGACAGCGCTTGCCAGGGCTTCGACTTCGCGCAGGCTGTCGGTTTCAGCCTTGCTGCCGCACACGATGTAGCAAAGAGAATGATGGTGCGGACAATAAGACGAGGACGGCCGCCGCGTGGCCCCGCAAGACCGCCGACTGCCCGATTCGTCGACTATATAGGCGCAACCGGCACCCTTCTCTAAATCCTCGGTCGCAAGGTAAGAAAGAAGCTTTGTCATATTCATGCGACTTTTCATCAATTGGCTTGTCAGTAATGCACCGATATGTTAGGCATTCGTTGTTACCGTGTCAACAATAGCAAATTGTGAAGGACGCATTATGGACGGTTCCTGGTTTAGCCAAGCCTTGGCGCGCGTCGGTGCATCCCAAGCGGATCTCGCTCGCCATCTCCGTCTTGCCCCATCAGCCGTATCCCGCATGCTCAAGGGAGATCGTCAGATGAAGCCGCTGGAGGTTGTGCATCTAGCGGCCTTCCTCCGTGTGCCAGAGGACGAGATCTTGCGGCATGCAGTCGATACCACAGCCAGTCCACCAGCGGGCGAGGTCCCACGGCCTGGACGAGGTCGCCCGCCGTCTGCCGGCCCCACTACACCCGGCGCTTCGCCGCCTCGACCCCTCCAGGAGCCGGATCGGATACCAATCCGCAGTGGTGCGCGGGGGGGAACCGACCAGGAGATGTTCCTTGAAGATGGCCCGATCGGATACACGCCACGGCCAGCCAACTTGAGCGGCGTGCGCTCGGCTTACGCAATCTACATGGTCGGCGACAGCATGGAACCACGCTATGAACCGGGCTGGCTATTGCACGTGAACCCGTTCAAGCCACCGATCCGCGGCCGGGACGTGGTCGTATATAAGGAGGGACAGGCGGTTTTGATAAAGCAGTTCGTGGGTTGGGAAGGGGAAGCGCTCGTCCTGCGCCAGTTGAACCCTCCGGCCACCCTGAGAATTCCACGCGAGGAGATCCGAGAATGCCACCTAGTCGTCGGTTCCGATCAGGAAGGCTAAAGAACCGCGTAGCGGGCTTCCTGAGCCCCGACCGTTCGCAAGCTTCGCCAGAAACCGTTCGCGGCCGGCTCAGAACCCCGGCGGCTGATCATCCGGCAGCGGGTGAGGCCGGGGTTGCGCCAGATGCTCTTCTGCGTCTTGGCGTTCTCCCTCGGCGCCGCCCAATTCGAGATCGGCCGGTGTGGTTGGGCGTGGCGACGCCCCGCCCTGAGAATTGGCCTCGCCGTTCGCATTCATAACGCGGAAATAGTGCTCCGCGTGCTGATAAAGATTTTCGGCCGCTATCCGGTCACCGCTTGCCGCCGCCTCACGGGCGAGCGCGACATAGCGTTCAAAGACTTGGTACGCGTTGCCGCGGATCTTTATGTTCGGACCGTTGCTGTCAAAAGTCTGGATCCGATGAGGCATTCGCGGGCGATTATGGTGCTGGTTGTTCCCGTTGTTGCGACCGCGCGAGCGTTTGTTTGGTCCTGGTCTCATGACACCTGTCTAATCGCGGTGGACATTATCGGACCTTGGTCCGGCAGGAGCATTCCCCTAGCCCCTCTCGGGTGGTTTCAGGTGGGTGATTGCCACTGTGTATCGCGGACACCCAGCCCCCGAGCGACGCCAGCCTAGACGGGACCGCAGCGCATTCCAACCTTTTTTCTGCCCTCGCCTGTCATGAGGCGCGGGGACGCGCGATCACGCATCGAGCGATACCGGCAAGATCCTTCTCGACGCCGTCCACGACCAGGCTGTTATCCCTCATTATGGCGGCGACGCTGTCCGCCTGACCGGCCCCGATTTCGGTAGCCAAGATCCCGTCGGGGGAAAGAAGCCTCGGTGCAGCTTCGGCTATTGCCCGGTGCGACCGCAAACCGTCCTCACCACCATCGAGAGCCCGCCATGGGTCGTGGCAGGCGACCTCACGAGGAAGTAACGCGAGTGCTTCGCTCGCGATGTAGGGCGGATTCGCAAGAATGGCATCAAACTTCCCCGACACTGCAGTTGCCCAATCACCGACGAAGAAGCGGGCCCGATCAGCGAGGCCGAGGCGGACAGCATTGCGCGCTGCGGTCCTCACCGCACCCTCGGCGATATCGATACCGACTCCGCTCGCCGCCGGAAGCTCGGCAAGCAGCGCGAGGAGGAGGCAGCCCGTACCGGTGCCAAGATCGAGCAACCGGCGGGGCGCGCTTCGATCAGGCGCCCGCCTCAGCACGCCCTCGATGACCGTCTCCGTCTCAGGCCGGGGGTCGAGTGTGTCGGCCGACAGATTGAATTCCAGTCCCCAGAACTCGCGTCTTTCGAAAATGCGGCTTAAAGGCTCGCCGGCCATCATACGACGCAACAGCGCCTGCATCCGAGTGATCTGTTGTTCGTCCAATGCGCGATCGGGGTGACCGAACAGTTCGGCCGGTGGTATCCCGAGAGCTTCGGAAACCAATCGGCGGGCCTGCCGCCGGGGATCCGCGACACCGGCTGCCGATAATGCTGCCGCAGCATCGGCAACAAGCCAGCCACACGTCCCGTCAGCCTGTTTCAACCGCGGCTAACCTTGCGGCCTGATCCTCGGCCAGAATAGCGTCGATGATCTCGTCCAACGCCTCTCCGCTCATCACCTTGTCTATTTTGTAAAGGGTGAGGTTGATGCGGTGGTCGGTAACTCGCCCTTGCGGGAAATTATAGGTGCGGATCCGCTCCGATCGGTCGCCGCTGCCGACTTGGCTCTTCCGGTCGGCCGCGCGTGCGCTGTCGCGCGCCTGTCGTTCCATGTCGTAAAGGCGCGAGCGAAGCACCTTCAGCGCCTTTGCTTTGTTCTTGTGCTGAGATTTCTCGTCCTGCTGGATCACTACTAGCCCCGTCGGGATATGGGTGATCCGCACCGCGCTGTCGGTCGTGTTAACCGACTGACCGCCGGGGCCGCTCGCGCGGAAAACGTCGATGCGCAAATCCCTCTCGTCGATGCGGATATCGACATCCTCCGCCTCGGGGAGCACGGCGACTGTTGCGGCGGAGGTGTGGATACGACCGGCCGCCTCGGTTTCGGGGACGCGTTGGACGCGGTGCACCCCCGACTCGAACTTCAGCCTGGCGAAAACGTCCCGACCGCTGATCAAGGCAGTCGCCTCCTTAAATCCGCCTAGGCCGGTTTCGGAAAGATCGAGGATCTCGAAGCGCCACCCTCGCAATGCGGCGTACCTTTGGTACATGCGAAAGAGTTCCGCTGCGAACAATGCCGCCTCGTCGCCTCCGGTACCCGGCACGGACCTCAAGTATCGCGTTTCGCTGATCGTCGGCATCCTTCGGAAGCAGCGCCAACCTCACCTGCTGCTCGAGATCCGGCAGACGCTCTCGCAGCGCCCGCAACTCTTCCTCGGCAAGCTGCCGCAGCTCTCTATCCTCGCTCGATTCCGCGATATCCGCGAGCGAGGACTAATTCATCGCGGGCACGACGCAATTTCTCGATCCCATCGACGATCGGGGTCAGCTCGCTATACTCTTTAGACGATTTTGCGAAATCGGCGCCCGCGAGACCCGTGCCGGCGAGCGCATCGCGCAACTCCGCGTGGCGACGGAGGAGTTGATCCAAATGCGCTTCGAGAGACGCTCCCATAATGCGCTCAGCCGTAGAACGCCCGCAGACAGGCTCGCAACTCGCTCAATGATGGGTCCATCGGCACCTCGGTCTGTTCGCCGCTATCGAGATCGCGCAGGGCGACCACGTTACGCGCAATTTCCTCCTCGCCGATCAGCACCGCTACGCGCGCGTTCACATTGTTGGCCCGCCGCATGCGGCGGGCCACGTTCCCGGAATAACCAAGATCCACAGGGCAGCCATTGTTTCGC
Organism: uncultured Alphaproteobacteria bacterium; assembly: GCA_963700195.1. GTDB lineage: Bacteria > Pseudomonadota > Alphaproteobacteria > ATCC43930 > CGMCC-115725 > AP-15. The sequence continues at coordinate 91,774 of CAVOWQ010000003.1, read as the reverse complement.
AGCACCTCTGCAAGCGTGAGCGCCGCTCCTTCCGCAGCTTCCCCAATCGGCACCACGGCGATCGGGCGCGGAGGCCGGAGCGGTTCGGCTATCAGCATTGCCAACCGCTCGATACCGGCCGCCCAGCCGACTCCAGACAGCGCAGGCCCGCCCATCATCTCGACCAAGCCATCATATCGACCGCCGCCCATCACCGTGCCTTGCGCGCCCAGGCTTGGCCGTCACGAACTCGAAAGCGGTATGGGTATAATAATCGAGCCCACGCACGAGCCGTGCGTTCAGCCGATAGGTTATGCCGAGCCGATCGAGCCCGGCCCGGACCCGATCGAAGAAGCGGCGCGACTCGGCGTTCTGGTAATCGGCATAGGCGGGAGCATCCCGAGCCACTCGCTGGTCGGTTTCCTCTTTCGAATCGAAGATGCGCAGCGGGTTGCGCTCGAGCCGCCGCCGGCTGTCCTCCGAAAGTTCGGAGGCGCGCGCCGAAAAGTAGGAGACGAGCGCCTCGCGGTAAGCGGCAGCGACTCTCGACGTCACCGAGCGTATTGAGTTCGAGTACGACGCGGTCGCCTATGCCGAGCGCGTCGAGAATGCGGCGGCCCACCGCGATGACCTCGATATCGGCTTGCGGCTGCGCGACGCCGATCAATTCAACCCCGATTTGGTGGAATTGACGAAATCGGCCCTTTTGCGGCCGTTCGTAACGGAACATCGGGCCGCTGTAGAAGAATTTGAGCGGCACGCTCTGGACGAGGCCGTTCGATAGCACCGCTCGGACCACACCGGCAGTATTCTCCGGCCGCAGGGTCACCTCTTCGCCGCCGCGATCGGTAAACGTGTACATCTCCTTGGCGACGATGTCGGTGTGCTCGCCGATCGGCCGCGCGAAAACCTCAGTGAACTCGAAGATCGGCGTTGCCATCTCGACAAAGCCATACAGTTCGGCCGCGGCGCGCGCCGTCTCGCTCACTTGCCGATGGCGTCGCGCCGTCTCCGGAAGAAGGTCTTGAGTGCCGCGGACCGGCTGCAAGGAACGCATGCGCAAATCTCCGGTGATCCGCGAGAAGATGTTGGCTCGCGATAACCGCCACAAGAGGCGTTGCGGCGCCGGGCCGATGATCAGCCATGCGCGCCGCCTATCCCGGCCTTCGCCTTCGCTGGCACTACCTCCAATTAGCCCGCAACGGCCTTATCCGTGTCTTCGCTCAACCACGGTTGAACGCCGGGATGACATCCCTGGCGAACCACCTGAGCTGCTCTTTGAACTCCTGGGGCGGCAATCCCTCGGCCCAGTGGATCATAAAATCCTCCAGGCCCGGATACTTCGCCTCGATCGATTTAATCCCCTCGATGATCTGAGACGGCGGCCCGCAGAACCAGGCTTTCTGCTGAACGCCGTCACGCAGAGACGGCACCCGCGCCGGCGCTCCAGGGGTGCCCCAGGTCCGGCCTTGCTCATCGGCGTAGCGTACAAAGCCAAATGGAGCGAACCATTTGTAGCGCTCGTCGTGTGAAGGCTCGACGCGACGGATCGCTTCCTCACGGGTGTCGGCAAGGTAAATACCTGCCCCCCAGATCATATCTTGGCCGAGCTGTGACGGCCGGCCGTGCCGGACGCAGGCTGCGTGGAAGGCGCGAACCACGTCATCGAGGATTTTTTCGCCGTTCAGGGTGACCATCGCCTTCAGGCCGTATTTCGCCATCATGTCGATGGTCCTGCCGCTGGCTATCGGCATCCATATCTCAACCGGCATGTGCTTCGGCCGCGGTACCACCGTAATTTCCTGAAGCTGATACCCGCGATACGGCACAGATGGCGGGCATTCGTAAAACTTGCCCTCGTGATGAAATGCTTCTTCGTTGAAGCACTTCAGCAGAAGCTGGAGCTGTTCTTCGAAGAAATCACGATTGGCTTCACCGTCGAGAAGAGGTGCTCCAAAGGTTTCCACCTCGCGTGTGTGATAGCCGCGGCCAATTCCCATTATTACGCGGCCATCGGTGACAATATCCGCCATGGCGTAGTCTTCGGCCAAGCGGACGGGGTGCCACATCGGGAGGACGTTAAAAGCGCAGCCAAATTTCAGGTGACGTGTCTGGGTGGCCAGCCACAGGCCAAGCTGAATCAAGTTTGGCAGGCACTCATAACCTTCACGCTGGAAATGGTGCTCGGCCGTCCAGAAGGCGTAATAGCCCAGCTCGTCCATCTCCCGGGCCACATCGCGGGCCGTCCAGAATACCTCGCTCAGCCGCTCGTTCGGATAACGGCGGTCGTCTGCCGGCGTGCCTTGCAGGCCGATATTGTCCAGGTCGATCTGACCGACATAGAGTGCATGAAATCGCTTTATCATTGATTTGGTTGACCTCCATCAACTTGGAAGCAGGGCCCCCTACACTCCCTCACAGCGGCGCTCGCCATTCTGGAGAGGGACCGTCTTTATCGAAAGACCCCAGGTCCGGGTGCTGCCCATGGGTAGAGATAGCTCGGGGCGTAACCATATGCGGGCGGACCGGCAAAGTAATCGGGATAGTAGACGGGCGGCGCTCGCCGCGGCTCCGCCGGGGGCCGGGTGGTGCTTTCGATCGGTGGATCGTGGTAGTCGCGCGGGGGGGAGAGCTGGCCGATCGCAAGCTCGGCCTGCGACCAGTCCCGCCGTTGCGTTTTTTTGGAGGCGACGGTGCGGTGGTCTTGCCTACGCGAGGCGATGTTCATCGAATGGATCCCAGGCCCCGCAGGCGCTTGTCGCTTCCGGGCGACCGAGTTAGCGATATAGGACGCGGAGTGCGGGCGAGGCTTCTTTTGCGACAATTGGGGTTTTGCTCGATCGAACCTGATCGCCGGCGCGCGAGGGCCCGACTGATTACGACTCGGCGCCGGGTCGGGCGTCTGCCGCTCGCCGGCTTCCGCCGGAGCGCCGCGCAACAGCGGAGGAGGAAGCGGAGCCCTCGCGGCCGGCTCATCTTCCGCCAAAGCTTGGGACCCTGAGACGATAAGCAGCAAGGCTGCGCTGGTCAGCAAGTCGCGCCCGGCGCGTCCCTTTAGCGGCTTCGATCTATCAAACCAGTTCGCCACTTTACTTCCCGCGGACGCCCGTTCCCCTCAATGGTAGGGGTCGGCAGCGTCGCGTAGTCCGTCTCCGAAGAAATTGAAGGCCAGAACGGTAATGATGACATTGGCGACAGGAAGCATCAGCCATGGATAGAGCGCTACGACATTGATGTTTTGCGCTTCGTTGAGCAGCACCCCCCAACTCGTCATCGGCGGCCGCAGCCCTAGGCCAAGAAAGGATAGTGCGGTCTCGCCGAGGATCATGCCGGGGACCATCAGGGTAGCCGAGGCGATCAGGTGGCTCATAAAGCTCGGCAGCAAATGCCGGCCGATGATTCGAGCGGGCTTCGCGCCCATTAGCACCGCGGCGGTACAAAAATCCTCCTCGCGCAAAGCGAGAAGCTTCGAACGTACTGCACGGGCGAGATGGGTCCATTCAATCATGCCGAGGATCAGGGTGATACCGATATAAACGAGGATCGGGCTCCAGCTCACCGGCAGGATGGCGGATAACGCCATCCACAGCGGCAGGTGCGGAAACGATTGGATCACCTCAATTGCACGTTGGATCAGGATGTCGGTCCACCCGCCGTAATAGCCGGCAATCCCGCCAATCAGGATACCGAGCGTAAAGCTGACAGCCACGCCGAACAGCCCGACGGTCAGCGATATACGCGCCCCATAGATCATTCGAGACAAGAGATCGCGCCCCAGCCGATCGGTCCCGGCCAGAAAAAGCTGCCCGCCGACGGCCGGGCAAACCAGATGCAGATCACCCGGAATCAACCCCCAGAGGCGATACTCACCGCTGTGGCAAAAGAAGCGGATCGGCTCCCGCTTGCCATCGTTCGTATAGACGCGTTCGAGGGTGTTCATGTCGAGTCGGTAGTCGTAGCCGTAAACAAAAGGAGCGACCAGTTGTCCCTTGTCGAAGATCCGGATCCGCTGTGGTGGAGCATAGATGAAATCGGTATTGCGGGCGTCCAAGCCATATGGAGCGAGGACCTCGCAAATCACGATCGATGCGTACATAATCATAAGGATCACGCCCGACACAACGGCGACGCGGTGGCGGCGCAGCTTCCACCACACCATTCGCCACTCCGACGCCATATAAAAGCGCTCCTGCGCCGGCGTCATTCTCTCGACGGAATAAGGGTCGAACGGCGCGTCGGAGATATAGTGCGGCAACCGGTCCGCAATTGGCGCGGGCGGGGTGGGAGCCTCGTCCCGCGGGACGCCGCCCGCGAAAGTCATCTCGCTCATTCGCGCCGGCCCGCCTGCAGTCGAATCCGCGGATCCAGCACTGCGAGCGCGAGGTCCGATATGAAGACACCGATAACCGTGAGGAAGGCCATGAACATCAAAAACGAACCGGCTAGATACATGTCCTGACTGCGCAACGCGTCGAGCAACATCGGTCCGGTCGTCGGCAACGACATCACGACGGAAACGATCGCCGCGCCGGAGATAACGTGCGGCAAGAGTGAGCCGATATCGGAGATAAACGGATTGAGGGCCATCCGTAAAGGATACTTGAATAATAGCTTGAGGGGGTGGAGGCCCTTTGCACGGGCGGTCACGACATACTGCTTCTGCAGTTCATCGAGCAGATTGGCGCGCAGCCGCCGGATCATGCTCGCTGTTCCGGCGGTGCCGATAACGACCACCGGAATCCAGAGATGGGCCGCCACTGATATGGCCTTACCGAAACTCCAGGGCTGGTCGACGTATTTCGGATCCATCAGCCCGCCAATCGAGATGCCGAAATACACATTTGCCAAGTAAAGCAGAACGAGCGCCAGCAGAAAGCTAGGAGTTGCCAAGCCTAGAAATCCAAGCAGCGTCAATAGGTGGTCCGACCAGCTGTATTGATGAGTTGCCGAATAGACTCCAATCGGGAACGCGACAATGTAGGTGAACAAGATAGTCGACAAGGAGACAATAAAAGTCATTAATAGCCGGTCGCCAACCACTTGGTTCACCGGCAGGTTATACGCAAAAGAGTAGCCCATGTCGCCATGGAGGAGGCCTCCGGCCCAGAAAATATATTGCTCCCACAGCGGGCGGTCGAAACCGTACTCCGCTTTCAGGAAATTGATTTTGGCGAGATCAGCGGCTTCGCCCGAACTTTGCAGTTCGGCGATGTAGGTTGAAAAGTAATCCCCTGGCGGCAGGTTGATAATCGTGAAGATCACGATACTGATCGCTATCAGTGTCGGGACCATGATCAGGATGCGGTGCACAATGTAGCTGAGCATCTCGCCCGGCTTCCTATCGAGGCGATGGCGGCGAGACAGTCGCAGAGGCCGATTTCGCCGGCGCCTCGGACCGGTCGAACCAGAACCCGTCCGGTTTGTAAATGCCAAAATAAGCGCCCGGATCCCAATTGTAGATCCCCTGCTCGGGGACATTTCGAAGTTTGTCGTTTACCACTATCGGTTGCAGTACGCCGGCGACGGTTCCGATAGAGAACACCTCATCCGCCCAGATCTGAAGCATGTCCTGCCAAATACGCGTGTGCTCTTCATCAGACCCTGCGGCAAGCCACTCTTCGTAAAGTTCCAGCAGCCGGATGGCAGAAGGTAGACTAGGAGGCTCGCCTGCTATGCCTTTCGTCTCGTAATATTGACCCCATTTGGGCCATTCGAGTTGCTGCTGGGTAGTCGGCGCGAACTCCCAGGGCGACATCGCGGGCGTTGCCACGCCGTTCTCGATCCCCTTATCGATCGACATCAACGTCTCGCCGGAAAAGACTCGCCGCCGAAACAAGGTCAACTGAGACGGTTTGGCAAAGAGCTTGATCCCGATGCGGCGCCAGGAATCGCGAATAAGCTCGAGCACGTCGGATTGTTCGGTCGACTCCCCTGAATTCTCGACGATAATCTCTACCGGCCTTCCGTCCGGAAGCTGCCGTATCCCGTCGCTCCCTTTGACGAGCCCGACCAGGTCGAGGAGCCGGTTAGCCTCACCCGGGTCGAACCGAGCCCAAGCCGAACGATACCGGGGATCATAGAGCGGGCTCTGTGGCAGTAAGGTGTTCTGCCCTTCGATCGCCAGCCCGAAATAGATGACCTGGTTGATCTCGTGGCGGTCGACCGCGAGCGACAATGCGCGTCGGAAACGCAAATCCCGCACGAGACCACGCCAGATCTCGTCATTGACATTTACGTTCGGATAAAGCGCCAGCTGGCTGCCGGGACCGGTCCGCCACAGCCGTACCTTGTAGTGATTGCGCTCTTCGCTCGCTTTTAGAAAAGTATAGTTGTCGAAGCGCAGATAGCGCCCTTGGAGATCGCTCTCCCCGGCACCGGTTTTGGCCGGGATGATCTTGCTATCAGCTATCGATAGAATTACTCGATCGATGTACGGAAGCTGATTTCCTTCCTTGTCGATCCGATAGTAATACGGATTCCTTTCGAAAATTATACGATCAGCCGGCGGCCTCGTTTTTAGTATCCAGGGTTCCAAAGACGGTAAATCCGGGTTATCATCCCGATACATCGTGTCCAATTTATTGTGATATGCTGCCCAATTGCGTTGATTTGCCTGTTTTATCAAAGCATCCAGCTTAGCCTTTTCTGCATATTTTTCGTGAAATTGCTTCAGATAATGAGCTGGCCGGTAGATGAAGAGCGGGTCCGGTCCAGCCAGATCCGGCAAGAAGAGCGGGTTCGGTCGTGCCCAGCTATAGCGAACCGCCGTTTCGCTCAACACCTCGAAATGGGGTCTCTCACCTCGCGGCAGCAGCGATATTGGCAATCCCGACGGCGACAAGTGTTTATCCTGTGCGACATCCTCAAACCAGTATCGGAAATCTTCCGTGGTGAATGGTTTTCCATCCGACCATTTGTGTCCTTTACGTAAGTGCAGCGTGAAGATTCGATTGTTTTCGATTTCGATGGATTTGAGGATATCCGGCGCAAACTTAAGCGCGGGAGTGTACCCGACCAGCCTCGCATACCCGTACACCACCATCATCCGGGTGTCCTTGGGGCCCCCCATAAGCATCCGCAACTCACCCCCCGGGGTGCCGATGGTTTCGAGCTCTGCCACGGCCGGATCCTCCGGCACCCGATCCTCGACTTTGGGCAGTGTGCCATTTCCTACATCATTCTTAAGCGTTGGCGTCTCCTGCAATTCGGCTGGTGCTTCGGTTGGTACGGCAAGCGCGACAGCCGCCGCAAATCCCAGTCGCATCGCCTCGCGGCGGTTGGGACGGGTCTCGGTCATCCGCCGGTGGATTTTACGCCCGGACGCGGCTGGCCGCCCAGCCGGGTGACACGACCGGAGGCGCACTCGCTTCGACGCAATGACCCTCGGCTATCTCAATTAGTCGCGGCGGGTTTACGGGATCGCGACGAAACGGCTCGGGCCAAGCAGTCGGATCCGATGCCTTATCGGCGATGAGCTGATTGAAGTCCAACCGTTGCGCCGGGTCCGGCGCCGGCACGGCGGCAAGCAGGGCCTGCGTGTAAGGATGAATCGGGTTGCGAAACAGCATTGCGCGGTCGGCGATTTCGACAATCCGCCCGGCGCACATTACTGCGATGCGGTCGGCAATGTAGTCGACCACGGCGAGATTATGTGAGATGAAAAGGTAAGTTAGGCCCAATTTTTGCTTCAGATCCATCAACAGATTGAGAATCTGCGCCTGGATCGAAACGTCGAGAGCCGAGGTTGGCTCGTCGCAGATAACAAGCCCCGGGCGCAGCGCAAGAGCGCGGGCGATGCCGATGCGTTGCCGTTGGCCGCCGGAAAAGCTGTGCGGGTAACGCTTTACATGCCGCAAATCCAGTCCGACTAGGGTGACGAGTTCGTGCACCATTTCACGACGCGACCGGTGATCGCCGATCCCGTGGATAATCAGTGGCTCTTCGATTATGTCGTAGACCGTCATACGCGGGTTTAGCGATCCGAACGGATCCTGAAAAACAAACTGCACTTGTCGCCGAAACTGTTTCAAATCCTCGCCTGCGAGCGAGAGGACATCGATCAATCGCCCGTGATCGTTGAAAACGACCGAGCCGGAGTCCGGATTGACGGCGCGCAACAGAACCTTGCTGAGGGTCGTCTTGCCGCAACCGCTCTCTCCGACCAGCCCAAGGCACTCGCCGCGTTCGATCTTGAGACTGATCGCGTCGACTGCTACCACGCGCGGACCCGATCTGGCGCTCCCGAACAACCCGCTTTTGCGGATCGTGTAGGTCTTTCTGACGTCAATACACTCAAGCAGCGGTCCGATCGCATCGGGTGGCCATTTCCTCTTCTCAGCCATCAAATGCGGCGCATCTCCGGCTGCTATCTCGCGTATCGGGACCAGGCGCTCGCCGGGCTTCATATCAAAGCGCGGCACCGCGCGCAGCAGGGCCTTCAGGTAGGGATGTTCCGCCCGGCGGAAGATGTCGTCGAGGGTCCCGCTCTCCATCACCTCGCCGCGATACATGACAAAGATTTCCTCGGCAACGTTGGCGACTACACCGAGGTCGTGGGTGATCAGCAGAACCGCCATGCCGAGCTCGTGCTGCAGATCGATCATCAACCTGAGAATCTGCGCCTGGATCGTTACGTCGAGCGCGGTTGTCGGCTCGTCGGCAATCAGGAGCGCCGGACGGCAGACCAGCGCCATCGCAATCATCGCGCGCTGACGCAATCCGCCAGACAGCTCGAACGGATAACTGCGGGACGCGCGCTTGGGGTCGGGAAAGCCGACGAGACGCAGCATCTCCTCAGTCAACTCGGCCGCTTGCGCGGCAGTCACCGGCCGATGAAGTCGCAGTGCCTCTCCCACCTGATTGCCGACTGTATGCAGAGGCGAGAGTGAGGTCATCGGCTCCTGAAAGATGATCGAGATCCTGCCGCCGCGGATCGCCCGCATTTCCGCGCTGTCACTCGGTAATTTCGCGATGTCGACAACCTGGCCGTCGAGCCGGGGGTCGGCGAATAAGACCTCGCCGCGAGTAATGACGCCGCTACGCGGGAGAATCCGAAGGATTGTTTGGCTGACGACCGACTTTCCGGACCCCGATTCGCCGACCAGAGCCACAATTGATTGCGGGCGCACACGCAACGAAACGCCCGTGACGGCGCGGATAAAGCCGCCGGGCGCGGCGAATCGGACGTGGAGATCGCGAACCTGCAGGAGATCGGTCACGCAGCGACTCCGGCCGCGTTCCCAAGCCGCAGTTCTGTGGCCGGTAGATCGATGCCGAGAGCCTGCAGATTGGCCGATGTGGCCGGATCTAAGGATAGGCGACGCATCTGCGCAGCTTTGGCCGAGGCGATCACCAACTCGGAAAACCCGTCAACCCGGCTGTCGACTCGCAAGGTCGACCAGCCGGCGCGCAGCTTGAGCTGCATCCACCCACCGCGCCCGTCCCGGCGGGTGGAATAATAGGAAAGTTTCATTCGGTCGAGTGTGCTCCAAGAGATCGACGACTGCAGCAGACCCGAAGATTGCAAAGCCGCCTCGCTCGCTTCGATGGAGGTGCAATGGCGGAGCGCGGTGCGGATCCCAAATACCGCAAAAAGGGCTGCAAACCCACCCAGCATTGTCCCGCCGACAATCCCCGTCGGCACGATCGCGAGTACCGCAATCGTCGGAAAGAATCCGACCGCGGCGCGGAGATAATCGCCCAAAAGAGCCGAAGGTGGATAGGTGTGGCGAGTCATGCCGGATCACACATATCAGGGGCGAAGATTTCGCCTGCATCGAGCCAGAATACCGCGGGATGGGCGGCGCTGACGGCGATCAGCCGGTCAAGGAATGCCTCCGTCGCCTCGTCCTGGACCAGATGGTGGCTCAGAATCCCTGTCGGCTCGTCCGCGCACACGGCGCGGAGGCGCCGCGCCCGCAGGTGTTGCACCAGACCACCCAACGCCGCATCTTCGCCGACAAACTCGCGACTTGCTTTCCACGCAACGAGGTCGACATGGATATTCGCTTCGACGACGCGCGGCGCCAGCGGGGAGGCGCTTCGCGGTCGCGCTCGCGAAATCCCGGTGAGGCCACAACCGGCAAGCAAACCCAAAAACGAGTTATCGAACCGGTTCCAAGGTGGTACCAGGACCGGTTGCGCTCGGGTTCCGAATAAATCACTTAGGCGCGCCCGGCCGGCGGCCAGCTCGGACGCCACCTCTGGTCTTGGGCGTTCCGCCGGGAATTCGCTCTTTTTCGCGTCGCCCGAGTGGTTCAAATGGCGCCAACCATGTTGGAGAATCGCGACCGATGCCTTCGGCGCTGATCGCAGATACTGGGCGAGCCACTCGGCAAGCTCCTGTTCAGCATCAGCAGGAATCACCGCGAGCGAGACCGGCACTCCCGACGCGGTCGCCAGTAAGCGGCCAAGTCGTGCGGTCGGTGCCACCGCGTCGTCGTCGCGCCACCATAGTGTCGCGACCATCCCCGCCTCCTCCCAGCGATCGAACTCGGCCATTAGATCCGGCCATTTCATCATCATCCGCCCGGCCACAACCCGGCTGTGAGCGGATCATATCCGTAGTCGCGAGCGGCGCCAAATTCTCGGTCGCGAGATCGGATCAGGTCGGCTATCAGCTCAGCACTCCGTCGAGCGCCCTCGGTGTCAATGGCAATCGTTGCCGAGCGAGCAAAAATCGCACGATCTATGGCAGAAGCGAGTCGTTCGGGCGACAGCTGGTTTTCGGGAACAAGTTCGAGAACCCCGCGGGCCGCGAGCCGTTCCGCGCGTAAGCTTTGCTCGGTCTCATGCCCGGATGCAAACGGCACGACGACGGCGGCCGCTCCGGCCGCCAGAATATCAAGCACCGTATTGTATCCGGCTTGACTCACTGAGACACGACAGCGCCGCAACATTTGCGGAAAATCCGGCCGATACCGTTCGATGACGACGCCCTCGGGCAGACCGGCGGCGAGTGCCGCGAATTCCGGTTCGGGCAGATTGGGACCGGCGAGCAGGCGCCATCTGAGCTTCGGCAAGCATCCCCCTCGCTGGGTCTCGATAGCGGTCCTCAGCAACGCACCGCCAACTGCACCCCCGCCGACCGAGACGACAACCTCGTCGACACCAGCGGTTTCCTCAGCGGTGGCCGCGTCACCGGCCACCTGGGCCTCCGCTATGTAGCCGGTATAGATCAGCTTATCGCTGATTTCCGATGCAAGCGGGAAGCTGTCTTCGAGCGGGATGAATGCGGGATCGCCATGAACCAGCACAAAATCGAAATCATTGCGAACCCGATCGACGATCTCTCCGGGACGCCGCGGGTCGGTCGGCAAGACCACGATGTCGCGCAGCGAACAAAGGAGAAGCGGCCGGGGACGTCGCGCCCGGGCGGCTTTGATCAGCCCATCAAGCTCAAAGCGAAACGCCCGGCGGCCAAACGGAAACGCTTCGATCAACAGGGCATCTGGTTGCTCGTCCCCAAAGGCCGCCAACAGCGCCGACCGACGTGCTGCTCGCAGCTCGTCGTCGATCGGCCGGCCTGTCCCATCCACGAGCGCTTTGAATCCCGCGTCGAGGGCTCTAATCGGGGGCAGCTGGATGACGCGTTCGGCCGAAGTGCATGCCAGAGAGGGAAACGGCTCTCCTCCGGAGATCAGAGTGACCCTGACACCTTTTCGCACCAACGCTTCGACAATTCGCAATGAGCGGCGCAAATGCCCGATCCCGAGCAGGTGCTGTACATAGAGCAGGACGGAGCTGGTCATGAAGTTCGTCGGCTCGCGATTACGCCCAGCTTTCCCGGCGATACCATATCGAACACCGCATTCAGGCGATGAGCGGCGGAGGATATATCGTGTTCCGCCATGACACGGTGACGCGCGGCTTCGGCCAAGGCGGCACGCCGGGGGCGGTCGACGAGCAGGCTGCGCACCGCCCGGGCAAAGGCCCGCGCATCGCGCGGTGGGACGAGAAGACCGGTTACCCCATGCGCGACGATCTCGCTGACGCCGCCCGCGGCGCCTGCCACCACCGGCACCCCATTCGCCTGCGCCTCCAGCAGCGCCATGCCAAAGGCTTCGTTGAGAGCCGGCCACACGTACAGATCGGCCGAGGCCAAACGCCGTGCAATTTCCATGGGGCCGATCTCTCCCGCCCAGATCACCCGCTCTTGGACCGGATAGAGCGCGTCCTCGACGGCGCACCGCGCCGGCCCGTCACCGATCACCTCCAATGACCATGGCAGATCGAGGAGATGCGAAAGCGCATTCCCGAGAATTTGGTACGACGCGAGCTTGTCTCCGTAGCGCATCATCGCGACCGCGATCAGGCGCGGTGGCCTAGCCCCTGCGCGTGCTTGCCCACCATAGAACGCAGCGTCGATAAAGGGCTTGAAGGCTACCCAACGCCGTTCGTCTCGCAACAGCGGCAGGACGCACTCCCGATCGGCGGGATTCAGCCCGATCACCGCGTCGGCTCGCCTAATTGCCCGCTCAGCCGCACGGCGACCGGCCGCCCAGCCGCGCGACGCCTGCTTTGGCGCATCGGAGGCCTCGGCGACGACATAGGGAATGCGGAGGACATCTGCTATCTGCGGGCCCAGCCAATCCGGCGCTTTATGATAGAGGTGATAGGTAAACCAAAGCTCCGGTGCCGTTTGCGGGGCCTCGCGGCAGCGGCGAACAAAACGCGCCGCAAGCCGTCCGCCGATCGACGCCACCCGAGCCTGGCGCAGCGGGTCGCCGTGCCCGTCATAGCTGCGAAATCGGGAGGCTATCGAGGTATCGTGCCCAGCCATCCGCAAGGCCGCGACGAACAGCTGCGCGACTCTACGGTCTCCCGAAGGAATTGGATGATCGGGAGCTTTCAAGGGCGCGTAAAAGGCGATGCGCATTCTTCCAATTGAGCTGCATTCTGCTCTCTACCAGAACCTTTTCCGGCGGATAAAAGGACAGGTTCACTGGCATCGCTTGCCCAGGGGGAAGCGGAAGGCACCCCGAAGCGTGTCGCCAGCAGATCAATGCCGGCCTCCATCGAAAAAAGGCGGCGTACACGGTGTTCGCCGGCCGCGCCAAGCCGGGCTCGCTCCTCAGGATCGCGGATCAGACGTTCCAGCGCTTCGGCGAGCGCAATTGGGTGGCCCGGCGGAACCAGCAGGCCCGTCACATCTTGCTCGATCAATTCCGGGATCGCCGAAACGTCGGTCGAAACGCAGGCGAGCCGCTGGCTTTGCGCCTCGATCAGCACGTTGGGGAGCCCATCTCGGTCGCCGTCCTTCGCGACCTTGGAGGCGAGCACGAAGAGGTCGGCCTCGCGATAGGCGGTGAGCACCTCCGGCTGCGCCATGGCGCCCCGCCACTCTATCCGGTGCGATAGACCGAGCCGCTCCGCCTGGCGCCTCAGCGCCGCACCGAGTGCACCGCCGCCGACATGAACAAAGCGCCACTCGACCTCGGCCGGAAGAAGCGCAAGCGCTTCAAGGAGGTCGTCGTAGCCTTTTTTTGCGACCGCCCTACCAACTGAGAGGATGATGACCGGCTGGTGCGGGTCGCTGCCGTCGCGGCAGTTCGCCTGCTGCTGCGGCGCCCCGAAACGTTCAAAATCGAGCCCATGGTAGCAGAGCCATACGGCGTCCGGCCGCGATATCAGGCCCGCAAGATGGCTGCGCGCGATCTCGGTGCAGGTCACGATCCACTCTGCTTCCGCCAGCTTTGTGCGCTTCTCCCGTTCCGGCAAAGTCCAGATATCCCGGGCGTGCGCCGAAACTGTCCAGCCGAGCCCAGTCAATAGCGCGGTATAACGGGCGACAGAGGCCGGCGTATGCAGAAAATGTGCGTGAATATGGCCAATGTCGTGCGGCAGCTCGGCCGCCAGCACCAATGCCTGTCCGAAGCGGCGGACGCGGTTCGGGGTCGGATCGCGTATCAGGTCGGAGAGCCAGGCGGCCCGCGCCGCGGAGTATCCGGGCAGTCGACGAGACCGCAGCCAGCCGCGCCAAATCCGGGCCGTTTCCCGATGCAGGTATTCGGGAAGGTAGAGCAGCGCCGCACTGATCTGGCGATGGATCGGATGGGTCGCGCGGTCCGTAGGCTGACGCAGAGACACGATCAGAATTTCGAGCCCGTGGCGCTCCAGAGCCAAAATCTCCTGAGCGATGAAGGTTTCCGAAAGCCGTGGATACCCTTTGAGGACGAAGGCGACGCGTCCTGCTGGCCCTGGAGATGCCGCCACGCTCAGGTTCCGTAGCGCGCTCGTGCTGCAAAGAGACCGGCCCGTCCCTGGTCGAGCCACCACCGGGCCATGCGGTTCACCTTCGGCATGCCGTCGAGCAAGCCCGGAATATGAACGGCCGAAGGAGGCGGCTGGTGCGGGAGACGGCGAAGGGCGGCCGCCATTACGCGAGGATCGCGCCCTTGATCCTCGGACAGCATCGCCAACAGGCCAAGCTCGGCGGCGCGCTTGGTCCTGATGAACTGCTCCAAGCGTGGCGCCGTCCTCGGGATGATCAGCGCACGCTTGTCGAAAGACAGGATCTCGCAAAAGGTGTTGTAGCCGCCCATCGCGACGACGCCTGCCGCACGCGCCATCAGACTTTCGAGCCGGGCGTTAAAGGTGATTGCCCGCACATTGTCGAGCTTGGCCGCTCGGCTGGCGAAAACCGCTCGCTGTTCCGGCAGCATGAAAGGACCGAAGACCAGCAGGGCAGGGTGAGGAATAGCCCGATCGTACTCGTAGGCCGACAGCACCAAATCGATCAAGGCCTCGCCATCCCCTCCGCCCCCTGGGGTGACCAGCAGGAAATTGTCGATGATGCCTGCCATCTCCGGTGTGAGCTGCAGCTCGTCGGCGGTGCGCCTCAAATATCCGGTATAAATCATACGCTCGTGAACGGTTGTTGGGACTGGCAGGCCCGCGAGCGGGTCGCAGATCTGCGGCAGCCCATAGACCCAGATCTCGTCGTAATACTCCTCCAGGGCCGGAACCACCTGCTTGCGTTCCCACTCGCTCTCAAGCGCCTCAGGATCGTCCATGACGTCGCGCAGCCCCAAGATCAGGGCAGTTCCACGCCTCTGCAGCAGATCGAGCGTATCGCGCACTTCGCCGCGCAATCCCAAGGGTTCCTTGTCGACGATCAGCAGGTCGGGATCGAAGATGTCTGCCGTGTGGCAAATTATCGACGAGCGCATCGCGAGTGTCTCGTCGATATCGATGTGCAGATTGAGCGAGACGTATTCGCCATTTCGGAGCTTGATCACACCCGGCACGCGAACAAAATCGACTCGGGAACGGAAATCGAAGCTGCCTATGATTGGCGACCCGGAGAGGATCAAAACCGAGACTGCAGGGTCGGCGTCGACCAGCGAGTTTGCTATCGCCCGACATCGCCGCAGGTGGCCTAGTCCGAAGCTGTCGTGGCTGTAGACAAGCACCCGTCTGTGCTGACGGCGAACGGTCACACAGGGCTCTCTCACGTAATCGACCGCCCGACTATTGCATAACCGGCGCTATCGCGAAATGATCTTTTCATGAAGGCGATGATGATGAAGGGAGTGGCGGCGGCCCTCAGCCCTTTGGAGGGTGCGCTTCCGCTTTCGCGAAATGCACCCCGAGCTGCGCTGAAATCACAGAAACAAGCTGGTTCACCGGCCGCGCAACCGCCGGCCGCGGAAGCCAGTGAAGCAAATGCGCTCGAGCCGACGATCTACCGTTTTATTCTCAGACACAGCTTACCGCAGCAGCTGACACTTATATTATTCACTCTAATTTCGTTTCCTTTTCTCTACTTCTCACTTGATCTGCCTAAAATGATCATCAACAAAGCCATCGGCGGGAAACAATTTCCACAACATTTATTCGGTCTCGACTTTAATCAAGTGACATATCTTCTGATTCTATGCGGAATATTTTTGACCCTAGTCTTCGTAAATGGTGGATTCAAATATTATATAAACACCTTCAAAGGACGGCTTGGCGAGCGTATGCTTCGACGGCTCCGATACCAACTTTATCATCGGATGCTGCGTTTTCCTCTGTCCCAATTTAGCAAGACGTCATCGGCCCAAATTATCCCGATGATCACCTCGGAGTGCGAATCGCTGGGAGGTTTTATCGGGGATGCCTTTGTCACGCCGGTGTTCCAGGGTGGAACACTGATGACGATCATTGCTTTCATGTTCATGCAGGACCCGGTGCTCGGCGCCGCAGCAGTTGCACTCTATCCGGTGCAGGGTTATGTGATCCCGAAACTCCAGCGCAAGGTCAATCAACTCGGGAAACGCCGTGTACGCACGGTGCGCGAAGTAGCCGACCGGGTTCACGAGTCGGCGGCCGGCATTGTCGACATTCATGCCAACGATGCGGTGAAACGGCAGCTGACAGCATTCGCCCATCTTTTGGGGACGATCTACGACATACGATTCGAGATTTACCAACGCAAGTTTTTTGTAAAGTTTCTCAATAATTTTATTGCTCAACTTACACCTTTTTTCTTCTATGCTATCGGCGGATATCTGGTCATTCGCGGGAATCTTTCTTTTGGGGCCCTAGTCGCGGTCTTGGCGGCATACAAGGATCTGGCCTCGCCTTGGAAAGAACTGCTGGATTTTTACCAGAACAAAGAGGATTCGCGCATCAAATACGAGCAAATCGTAGAACAGTTCCAACCCGCCGGAATGATCGACGCCCGTTTGCAGATGGCGGAGCCGCCAATTTCGACACCCCTGACCGGCGAGCTCTCGGTCGTCAACTTGTCTTTTGCCGAGGAGGACAGCAGCCGCGTCCTCGATGGGATCAGCTTCACGGTTTCGCTCGCCGACCACGTCGCTGTCATTGGACAAGGCGGCAGCGGCAAGAGCGAACTGGCCTTGTTGCTGGCCCGCCTGATCGCGCCTACCGGTGGGCGGATCACAATCGGCGGAGTCGATTTAGCGACGCTGCCGACCGCGGTGATCGGGCGCCGGATTGGGTATGTCGGCGCGGCGCCCTACCTGTTCGCCGGGACTCTGCGCGACAACTTGTTGTTCGGTCTTCGTCACATTCCTATGCGACCGGCCGATCACATCGGGGTAGCGCTCAAACGCCGAGCTCGGCAAGCCTACGAAGCGCAACGTTCGGGGAATATCGATTTCGATATTCATGCCGACTGGATCGATTACGAAGCTGCGGGGGTTGAGGATACGAACGCGCTGTCGCGGCGCATCAGCGAGGTTCTCGTGCGGCTCGATCTCGACGAGGCGATCTATTCGTTGGGATTGCGTTGGCGACTGGATCCGGAGGTTGACCCCGCAGCAGCCATGCAGCTGCTCGAGGCCCGGAAGGCACTCGCTCGCCGGCTTGCGAAGGACGGAATTACCAACCTCGTCGAGACTTACGATCCCGAGCGGTTCAATCTCAACGCGTCGATGGCGGAGAACTTGTTGTTTGGCACGCCGATCGGCCCTGTCTTCGATTTCGAAGCACTCGCCGAAAACGCGTACGTGCTGCAGGTTTTGACTCAGGCCGGACTAATCGAAGATCTGGTCGCCGCCGGCAGGCAGGTGGCCGAAACCATGATTGAAATGTTCGCCGACTTGCCGGCTGATCATGAATTCTTCGAGCAATTCAGCTTCATCAGTGCCAATGATCTTCCCGAGTTCGTAGCGATCCTCGGTCGGATCGGTGAAGGCGGAACCGCGGCCCTCGCCAAGCAGGATCGGGCGAAGCTTCTCTCGCTGCCCTTCAAACTGGTCCCGGCGCGACACCGGCTTGACGTTGTCGACGACCCGATGCAACGCCGGCTGCTCGAAGCACGCAAGGTGTTTCGCGCCAATCTTCCACAAGAAGCCCGGCAGCAGATCGAATTCTTCGATCCCGAGCGCTACAATGCGGCCGCCTCTGTCCAGGACAATATTCTATTTGGTAAAATTGCTTATGGCGAAGCGGATGCCCCGGCCCGGATCCCGAAGGTTCTCGGCGAAGTGATTGACGGGTTGTCGCTCCGCCAGATCATCATCGACGTTGGTCTCGACTACAACGTTGGCACGGGGGGAGCGCGCTTATCGATGGCGCAACGGCAGAAGGCGGCAATCGCCCGCGCCGTGCTCAAATCTCCCGATCTCCTGATTCTCAACGAGGCGACCTCTGCCCTGGACGGTCAAGACCAGACCAAGATCACCAAGGGGTTGAGAGAGGAATTTGCCGGCCGGGGGATCATCTGGGTGCTGCATCGGGCGAGTCTCGCCCGGAATTTCGATCGCGCTCTCATCTTGAGCGGCGGCAAGTTGCAAGAGCAAGGTAGTGTCTCGGAATTGCAAGGTAACGACTCGCTGATGTCCTTGCTGGTCGCGGCCGAATGAGGGAACCAATGGCAAAACGAACCCTAGGAGGGAGGAAATGAGCCTTAAACAGGAATTCGAACTGCTTCGGCGTGTGCCGTTCTTCGCGGAGATCGAGCCCTCGAAGCTGAAGCTGTTAGCGTTCATGAGCGAGCGGGTCGGGTTCGACCCCGGCAAGAACCTGGTGCGGCAAGGCGACCAGGCCGACGCGGCGTATCTGATCATCGACGGGCGGGCAGAGGTCATTCTCGAAACACCGTCCGGACCGGTAGTCGTAGCCACGCTGGGCGCGCATGAGATCGTCGGAGAAATGGGCATATTGGGTAACGTGCCCCGTGCCGCGACGGTCCGCGCCAAAGACCGCGTCATCGCGTTGCGCATCTCGAAGGAGCCGTTCATGCGGATGGTGCGCGAGTTCCCGAACATGGCGGTCTCGATCATGCAGGAGCTGGCGCACCGGGTTGAATCGATGAACAATCAGCTGCGCACCGCTGCCGCCGAGTTGAAAAAATTGCGCGAAACCACCGGCGCTGCCGCGTGAGCGCCGGTGAGCCGGCTGGACAGCTTCATTCGTCGGCTCGAGGCACAGCGCGCTTGTCTCGAATTGGCCGCCGATCTGGTTGCCGGTCTGGATGGTGAGGTGCTGGAGCTCGGTCTCGGCAACGGCCGGACTTACGATCATCTTCGGAAGCTCTTCCCGCATCGCAAAATCTATGTTTGCGAGCGCACCGTTGCGGCCCATCCCGATTGTGTTCCGCCCTCCCAATTCCTCTTGCTTGGCGATATGCGCGAGACTTTGCCAGCCGTTCGCGCTCGACTAGCCGACCGCGTGGTGCTTGCTCATCTTGATCCCGGGGATGGCGAAATCGCAGCGAGCAAGGCGCTCGCCGACCGTCTCACCCCGCTGATCGTCCCCCTTCTGCAGCTGAACGGAGTGCTGGCCAGCGAACCAGCCGTAAATGCCGACCAGTTGAGCGCTCTTCCGCTGCCGGGCGGGATCGAGCCTGGCCGATATAATCTATACCGGCGTATCAGCCGCCAATCGCCACCATGACCGGGACATGGTCCGACGCCTTGCTCCAACCGCGACTGTCACGGTGCACGCGTGCTTCGCTGAGCGCGCCGACGAGCGATGGGCTCACCCAGATATGATCGAGGCGGCGCCCGCGATTTGATGCCGACCAGTCGCGGGCGCGGTAGCTCCACCAAGTGTACAGACGCTCCTGCGGCGGCACAAAATGCCGCACCGCGTCGACAAAAGCGCCCGCTTGCTGCAATCGTCCGAGCCGCTCCACCTCAACGGGGGTATGGCTGACCACCGTCAGGAGCTGCTTGTGCGACCACACATCCGTCTCTAGCGGCGCGATGTTGAGATCACCCACCGCGATCATGGCACGGCCGTTGTGCCGCTCCGCCCTAAACCAATCCGTAATCTCGTCAAGAAACCGCAGCTTATGGGCGAATTTGGGGTTCGTCTCCGGATCCGGAACATCGCCGCCCGCCGGGACATAGATGTTGTGGAGCTCGATGCCGCCGGGCAGCTCTGCGACCGCATGCCGGCAATCGGCGCGGCTGCACCAGGCTTTAGTCCCAGCCGATGCGAACGGCGCGCGCGACAGGATTGCCACGCCGTTGTACCCCTTCATCCCGTGAACCAGCATATGGCGATAGCCGAGCTCCTCGAACATCTCACGCGGAAAGCGCTCGTCAGGAGTCTTGGTTTCCTGCAAGCACAAGACGTCCGGTGCCCAGTCCGCCACGAGTTGTCGGACGTTGTCGACGCGGATCCGGA
Source organism: uncultured Alphaproteobacteria bacterium (assembly GCA_963700195.1). Classification (GTDB taxonomy): domain Bacteria; phylum Pseudomonadota; class Alphaproteobacteria; order ATCC43930; family CGMCC-115725; genus AP-15. The sequence goes on along the minus strand of CAVOWQ010000003.1, from coordinate 71,707 downwards.
CCGAGTTGATGTTCCAACTGACTAGGCGCAACATTAGGGCACTGCCGCCTGTCGGCGCTCGCGGAATGGGGCAACCTGTGAAAACAACGGCGCCCGGTCGGGGGGGAAGACCGGGCGCCTGCATGTCAGAAGCGTTTGGGGGAAATCGGGCCCGCAGGGGAGACGGGACCGTTCTAAAGAGAGTTTGATACCTCTCTCCGCTTCCGAGTGATGCAGATGGGGTGCAGCCGAATAAAAACAAACTTGCATTTCTGCATATCGGAAATGGTGTAAATGCATGCGGAATGGGGGAACTAACCTGACCTCTCTCATGCCGCGCGCGTCGCGACAGCGGCTCCCGCGCAGGCTGTATGAAGGCACGCCTGAGCAAACATTGCAAATAATGCCCTCGACAGCGGATTCTCGAGCACTTTGTACTCGGGGTGCCATTGCACGCCGACGACGAACCGAGCCTCGGGCAGACTCACAGCTTCAATTTGACCGTCGGGCGCAACCGCTTCGACGCGAAGCATTGGCCCGGGACGATCGATCCCTTGCGAGTGCAGTGAATTCACCATCACTTCAGTTGTGCCAGCGACTGACGCCAAAAGCCCACCCGGGCTCAGCGCCACACTATGCGCCGGGCCGTAAGGGCCATCCGGCGAATCTTTCCGCGAACGATGATTGAGACGGCCGGGGAGCTCGTGCACTCGCTGGTGCAACGTGCCACCGAGCGCGACATTCAACTCCTGAATACCTCTGCAGATTGCCAGAATCGGCAGGTCACGCCGAACCGCCTCGCGAATCAACGGCAAAGTCGTCGCGTCGCGCTCCGGATCGTGCAGGGTTTCCGGATGACTCGGCGCACCGCCGTATTGGCTCGGATGGACGTTCGACGGACTTCCGGTCAGCAGCAAGCCGTCGAGCCTGTCGAGCATCACACAGACATCGACCTTTGAACCTATCGCGGGGATCAGAAACGGCAGACAACCGGTCGCATCGACGACTGCATTCGGATATCTCTCATTGACCCCGTGAAAAACCCGCTCATTGACCGTACGCATGCAGGTGGGAATACCGATAATCGGCAAATGACCGACGGGCATTGGGCTCAGCTCAAGGCTCTTATTGGCGGCGCGAGGCGGCATAGGGATCCTGGTATACAAACAGCTTGGGGTCGAGCGCCACACCGAATCGCTCATCATAGAGTGAAACCGCAGTGGTCTTACGCTGTTGATCCACGATCGACCATTGCCGCAATGTAAGCGGGTTGTCGCTGAACACCATCGTCAAACTGCCATTGTCCGGCTCGGCCTTCTCGACAACCGTTAGCGTCACGGTGTTTGCCCCTCGCTCGAAGCGGGTCACGATAAGATCGCTAAACGTGATCGGATCACGGAGAAGGAGCCATGCTGGCGTCGACTTCAGCCCGACTTTGGACACTTGGATCAGCTCCTTGTCGACGTAGTAGACGTAAAACATGTCCGCGAGGAGCAGAATTGGCGACGGCGGATCATATTCAAAGCGCATCCGGCCAGGTCGCGCCATCCAAAGCTGCCCGGTGGCGATACCGCCGCCAGAGGCAACCTGCCGAAACTTGGCATACATGGTGCGAATACTTTCCAGATAAGCCGCAATTCGCTGCAGATCAGCGTTGTCCTGCGGCGTAAGCGCGGCAGCGGTCGGCAGTGCAGCAGCAGCGGCGGCCGCCGAGAGGCGCGCCACCGCAAGTCCAAAACAGGCCGCTAGCACGGCCCGGCGGCTCACCGAGACGGAACCGCAGAGGAATCGCCACGGCTTTCGGCGCTCCTCGATACCGGTCATCTCGTCTCCACTCCTCTATGCCGAACCCCGCGGAGAAGATGATCCCTGCTTCCTGCGGCTTCAATTGCGGTCATTCGCCGCCGCGCAACAGCACCTCGCGTTTTCCGACATGATTGGCGGGAGTAACAATGCCTTCCGTTTCCATTCGCTCGATGATTCGCGCTGCGCGATTGTAGCCGATCTGGAGATGACGTTGGACAAAGCTCGTGGACGCCTTGCGCTCGCGACACACCACAGCAACCGCCTGGGCATAGAGGTTGTCGGCCGATTGGCCATCCTCGTCTCCACCTAGCGGATCCAACGGAGCATCGTCATCCTCGGTGATCTGGTCGATGTAGTCCGGTATCCCGCGCGTTTTCAGGAACGAGACGACCCGCTCGACCTCTTCGTCCGAGACGAACGGGCCGTGGACACGGGTGATGCGCCCGCCACCCGCCATGTAAAGCAGGTCGCCCCGGCCGAGGAGCTGTTCGGCACCGCCCTCGCCAAGGATCGTGCGGCTGTCGATTTTCGATGTCACCTGAAAGCTGATGCGGGTCGGAAAATTTGCTTTGATCGTGCCGGTGATGACATCGACCGACGGGCGTTGCGTCGCCATGATCAGATGGATGCCGGCGGCTCGGGCCATCTGTGCCAGACGCTGGATCGCCGCCTCGATTTCCTTGCCGGCGACCATCATCAGATCCGCCATTTCGTCGACCACCACGACGATCAGCGGCAACTCGCTGGTATCGAAGGGCTGCGGCTCGAAAATCGGCTGACCCGTTTCCGGATCGAACCCTGTCTGCACCTCCCGGATCACGCTCTCACCCTTGGCCTCGGCGTCGGCCAAGCGGGCGTTGAACCCGTCGATATTGCGCACGCCGAGCTTCGACATCTTGCGATAGCGGTTTTCCATCTCCCGGACCGTCCATTTCAACGCCAGCACCGCTTTCCGCGGATCGGTGACGACTGGCGCGAGAAGGTGGGGGATGCCGTCATAGACGGAGAGTTCGAGCATCTTCGGGTCTATCATGATGAACTTGCAGCGGTCGGGCGGCATTCGGTACAGGATCGACAGGATCATTGTGTTGATGCCGACCGATTTGCCGGACCCGGTGGTGCCCGCGATCAAGAGATGCGGCATCTTGGCGAGGTCGGCGAGCACCGGCTCACCGGAAATGTCCTTGCCCAGGATCAGCGCTAGGCGTCCGGGATGACCCTCGTAAACCGGGGAATCGAGCAGCTCGCGCAGAAACACGGTTTCGGCCTTGCGGTTGGGAAGCTCGATGCCGATCACGTTTCGGCCCGAAACGACCGCGACGCGAACCGAAATAGCGCTCATTGAACGCGCGATGTCGTCGGCGAGACCGATGATCCGCGACGCCTTGATCCCGGGAGCCGGCTCGAATTCGTACAGTGTGACGACCGGCCCCGGGCGAACCTGTACGATCTGACCGCGGACGCCAAAATCCTCGAGCACCGTCTCGAGCAGCCGAGCGTTTTTTTCTAGAGCCTCCTCGTTGATCGCCTCGGCCTTGGCCGCCGGCGGTTTTACCAGGAGCTCGAGTGACGGCAATATCGGCTGCTGATCGGGTTCGAGGTCGAGCGCCGGCTGACGCTCCCCTTCGGCACGTGTCCCCGCTGCGAACGGCCTCGCCGTGGGTGCGATGAAACGAACTAACCCGCCTCGTTCCCGTGCTTTGGCCGGCGAGCCGGTTTGCGCTTGGCTGAGCGGGGATTCGCGCCGGCTGGGCAACGGAGTGACGACCGGCGGACGGCGCAGTTCGGGAGCATCGGAGCCGCGATCGGATTTCGGGCCGTGCGCGAGACGTGATTTCTGCCGACGGCGCCAAACCCGAGAAAGGAGGGAATTCGCCTCGGCCGAGCTGCTTCCGGAAAGCTCGGCGAGACGTATAGCACCCCGCCCAGCACCCGCGCCGATCGCACGCCAATCTCGCAAAGACAGCCCCATGGTAGCCAGCAAAAGAAGGCCGGCAACTGCGGCAGCCGCCATCGAGATAGGCAACGCCGCGGTGCCAAGCCCGGAGCGCGTCAGAAGCCGCTCCATCACCCAGCCAACGGCGCCGCCCGGGCCTGCCGGCGGAGCAAGCACTCCGAGATCGAGGATAGAAAGCGCTACCGCTCCCAGTGTAAGAACCGCCGGAAGGAGCGCCAGTCGGGTCCAGGCGGACCGAAGGGGACAGTGCAGAATAAGGCGAAACGACCAGGCAAGCAGGAGAATCGGGATCAAAAAACTTGCGAGCCCGAGGCTCTGCCACAAGAGGTCGGCCAGCACCGCTCCATCATGGCCGAGGAAATTGTGAGGCAGCGCATCGACCGCCGTGTCCAAAGATCCATCGCGCGGGTCATAGGTGAACAACGACAGGAAGAGCAAAAGGCAGGCCAGCAACAGGGCGAAGCCGAACGCCTCCGCGAAACGGTATTTCAAAACCGTAAGCGTTTCCCCAATCGCCCAACGGTGTTTCGATTTGGCCATGCTCTCCCCCCGGCGCTGGCCCGAACCCAGATGCCTCTGCTTCAGTTACAACAGCCGCCGCTCATGTGCAAATATGGAAAGCTCACTCCCCGTTATGGCCCCAGCGCAGTACGTCCTCTGTCTTCGGCAGGAGCCCTGCGAGGGGGGAGCGGGCGGGGAGGCACGGGCCCCGCCTCCCCCGCCGACCCCCTGGGTAGACCGCTAGGGTAACCCGGGATCCCGCGGCTCATACCCAAGCTCGTATCGACGCTAATATAATCCCTTTCTGCGCCGGCGGCTTCATCGATCAGATTCGCTCGCTCGGGGTTCAGCCACCAGCACGCAGACCGGAAAATCGGCGAACAGGTCGATTGCCCGGACCCGATCCTGACCGTGAATTCTGCAGCCGGTAAACACGTTTTGCCATTTACGTTCGGGCGGGACACAGATCTCCGTCGCGCCCCAGTCGGGATTTCCAGCAACGCCTCGGTAGAGTTGATGTACCAAACGCGGCACCGCAGAGACCACCGCTTCGCCGGCGTAGTTCCGAGCAAACGCACAAAGGTGGTTGCTTCGTTCGCCGACGACCTCTAGGGGTTGATAATCGCCTTCGGTAAACAACTCTGGATGCCGTCGTCGCAGCTCCAGAAGTCGGTGGACGCAGAACAGCTTCTCGCGGCCGTCCTGCCAACCTCGCGCAAGATCGGCTGCCGAGGCGCAGACGATTTCGTCGAACAAGGCCCGCCGCGCATTCCAGTCAACTGGGCGGCGATTGTCCGGGTCGACAAGACTGAAATCCCATAGCTCCCCACCCTGATAGATGTCCGGAACACCGGGGACGGTTAGCTTCAGAACCAATTGAGACAGCGAATTGATCGCGCCCAGCCGGGCTAGCGATTCGACAAAGGAATGAAACTCGACGAGGAACGGATTGGTGCGGGTTGCGTCGAGCACCATGACCACAAACCGCTGAAGGGCGCCCTCGTAAGCGGCATCGGGATTGCTCCAGCTCGAGCGCTGTTTTCCTTCGCGAACCGCCTTGATCATGTAGGTTTCGAGACGCTCGGCGAGGCTCTTCATCCCCTCCGCGTCGCTCGGGTCGAGGCCAGGGGGCCACGCCCCGATCAGGGATTGATAGAAGAGGTACTCGACATTGCGGTCAGGCACGATTTCCCCATCGATGTCGGATCGGCGCGAGCGGTTGAGACGAACCCACTGCGCCACGCGCCGTCCCCAATCCCTCGGAATTTCGGACAACAACGCCAAGCGGACCCGGCCGTCCTCGCCACGTTTCGTGTCGTGTGTCGCCGTCGTCACCATGGCGCGCGGCCAGGAGCGCGCGCGCTCCTGGGTGAGGTGATGGAAGGCGGCGACCGACATTCCGAAACGCCGGGGATCACCGCCGACCTCGTTTAGCGGCAACAGCCGGAAATAGCGATAAAACGCGGTATCTTCCGCAGCTTTAGCCATCACCGGGCCGGTCACCTGCTGAAATTGCATGGCCACCCGCAGAGCCTCATCTGCTTCGGCATGCAGTTGCGGGTCGGCCGCCCGGCCGCTGAGTACGGCGTGAAAAAAATCAAAAATGCTGAGGTCCTGTACCCGCCAACGTTTTTTTGCTTGAGCAAGCGCCCATTCGATGTAGCGATGATCGTCGGGGCTGGCGCCCGCTCGCGATATATATGTTCGGTAGACCGGGAATGCCGCAATCACCTCTTCAAGCGCAGACAGCATACCGTTCAATGTAAAGTCGCGAGTGCGCCAATTGCACATCGACAGGCGGTGAAAGTCGTTTGCGAGCACGTTCACTTCGCTAGCCAGGTTCACTCGTGCGATGCGCATCTTGCAGGCGTAGAGAACATCGTCGTAGCTGTCCGCGGAGTTGGCAAACCGGCGATAGAGGCGCGTCATTGGCCTCTCGCCGCCGGGGTCGACAAAAATCGCCAGAACCTGATTGATGAAATCGTAGCCGGTGCTGCCGGCAATCGGCCAAGGCGGAAGAGCTTCGTAGCGTGCGAGGATTTTCTCGACCAGCACATAAAGCCGCGCGCCAAATTGGCGGTGCAGCTGCTCGCAATAGGCCTTAGGGTCGAATAGTCCATCAATATGGTCGATCCGCAAGCCCTGCACGTCTCCGCGCTCGATCAAACTGAAGACCAGTCGGTGCGTCTTCTCGAACAGCTCTGGCAATTCCATGCGCAAGCCGGCCAGCTCGTTGATATTGAAGAACCGCCGGTAATTGATCTCCTCAGCGGCGACCCGCCAATAGGCGATCCGATATGCCTGCATTTCGAGGAGGTCGTGCAGCCGCTCGAAGCTCGCCGGGTCGCCGGAGTGGCCGGTGAACCGTTTCAGCGCGTTCTCGATGGCATCGGCGAAACCCTGCTCGCGAGCGCGTTCGACGAGCCATTGCTTCAGTTCAGCCGCCCGCTCGCGCGCGCTGTCCGCTCGGAATTCGTCGAGGGCACGAAATTCGGCGGTCAGGGAGGCCAACGGCTTGCCGCCAGCTTCGAGGATAATCGCATAGCAGCGCGGGGAGATCGGGAACCGATGCTCGAAATACCATGCACTGAAGCTCCCCGTCTCGGCATCGAAGCGAAGCGCAATCTCTCCTTTCTCCAGGGTGAGCCCGTAGTGATCCCCGAGCACGGGCAGCAGCACCCGGCCCTTGAGGTCCGGCCGGATGGCGTCCCAATTGATGTCGAAATAGGCGGCGAATGGCGACTCTCGGCCCCATTCGAGCAGATCGAGCCACCAGGCGTTGTCGCTGCCGACACCCATATGGTTCGGAACAAAATCGAGGATCAATCCCACACCGTGCGTATGCAGCGCATCGAGAAGCGCGCGGAAGTCCGCCTCCGTGCCGATTTCTGGATTGAGGCGTGTGTGATTGATGATGTCGTAGCCGTGCGTCGAGCCGGGACGCGCTTCCATGATCGGCGAGGCGTAGAGATGGCTGATGCCGAGTGCGGCAAGGTAGGGCACCAGCTCCATGGCGTCGCGAAAAGTGAACCGGCGATGGAACTGCAGTCTATAGGTGGCCCGAATCGGTGTGAGAGAGTTGGCCAGTTCGTTCATTCCCTCGCCGAGCCCAGGCGCGCCTCCTCGATGAGTGTTGCTATGCGGCGCAGCTCGCCGCCGAGGTCGATTTCCTCGACGCTGCGGGACAAGCGCCGGCACCAGTTGGGGTGCGCGTCAGTGGTGCCGGGCAAATTCGCCTGCTCGACCTCGGAGAGCACATCCTCGAGCTGAACCAGCATCAGACGAGCGCGCGAGCGGCCGAGATATGCGAGGATGGCGTCCGCGAGCTCGGTCGTATAGACTGGCCCGTTGCCTTCAGGAAGAAACTCCCCTCTTTGGGCGGGTGTAATCAATCCTTCCCGAACAAGCGCGTCGAGCAAGAGACTGCGATCGCGGTGGCGCTCGGCCGCCTCGGCTTCCTGAGCATGCTGGTCGGGATAAAGCCCGAGACGCCGGCGCCAGATAATATCGGTACCCAGCCAGAACCCCTTCAGAGTCGCGATGTCGTGGGTCGCCGCCGAAGCTGCGGCCAGCGCCGGGTATTGGGTCGGCGGCACGAATGTCCCATCATCTCTGCGCTCAAAGACAAAAATTCGGTACGACAATATGTTCGCCGATCGCATCGTGTCGCGAAACCCCTCGGGCACAGTGCCGAGATCTTCCCCGACAACGGCGCAGGCCTGGCGCCGGCTCTCGAGCGCGACCAGCCGGATCAACTCCTTGAAGGGATAGTTAACGTAAGCGCCGGCTTTCGCCTCCATTCCGCTCGGAATCCAATAGAGCCGATTGAGCGACATCACATGATCGATCCGCAAAATCCCGGCATGCCGCATATTGGCGCGCAGCGACGCAATGAACGGCGCAAAGCCCTGACGCTTAAGCACCAATGGATTGACCGGCGCTAAGCCCCAATTTTGTCCGCCGCGGCTCAGCGCGTCGGGCGGCGCGCCAATTGACGCGCCCGGCGCGACCAGCTCCTGATCGGCCCAGGCTTCCGCCCCATTCGGATCGGCGCCGACCGCAAGGTCCCGATAGAGTCCAATCGAAAGCCCGGCTTCCCGGCCAGCTCGCGACGCGGCTGCAAGCTGCCGGTCGGCCTCCCATTGCAGAAACTGAAAGAACTCGACGCGATCGCGATGTGCAGCCGCAAAGGCGGCTACCTGCGGCGACCGTGGATTGCGCATCGGCGCTGGCCAGCTGTGCCATGAGAACTGCCGCTTCTCGCGAAAATGGTGCTCGTGCAGTACTTCGAAAACGGCAAAATCAGCGAGCGACTGCCCCGCGCTCTGCTGAAAGTCTCGGAAAGCTCGTCCGGCTGTGCTGGTCGCCGTCCCGTTCGCGCCGAGTTCCAATGACCGGAAACGGCGAAACAACGCTTCCAGCACCGAACGCTTGCAAGCGGCGACGGCACCATAATCGACGAGCTCGGCCGAGCGGGCTGCCCAATGAGTCGCTCCGAACCACTGACCGCCGGTCAACGAGCGGATCGCCTCGTCCTCGGTAAAGCCGGGAACTGCCGTCACGTCGATGTAAAGATAGTCGAGCTGGCTGCGGCTCGAAGGCGAATAGGGGCTGACATGCCGAGGCTCGGCGGCGAACAGCGCGTGCAGCGGATTGATGCCGACCACCGAAGCGGTGCAACGTCCCGCGGCGCGGGCGAGCGTCGCGAGATCGGTGAAATCCCCGATCCCCCAATTCCGCTCGCTGCGCAGACCGTAAAGCTGACAGCTCAGCCCCCAACTGCGCGAGCCCGGCCCCAGCTCTGTGGGAAGGTAACAGCGATCCGGCGCGACGATTAGATCGGCACTGGCATTAGTGCCGTCAGCCTCGACCTCGAGGCGGTGATAGCCGAGCGGCAACCCACTCGGCAGGGCCAATGCGAACCGCTCTACCCTCGAGTGGTCATCCACCCACACCCAGTCCGAACGCTCGTCGCCATCTGCCAGACGGCAGCGCCAAAAAACCCTGCGGCACCCTGGTGGCAGCCGCAGCAAGAGCTCGGGGCGCTCATCCTCGACGCGCATCACATGCGCCGCCTCGAGTCCAAGCGGCAAAAATCGTTGCTGCTCCTCGAGCTGACGTCGGGCGCACACCGGGTCCGATGGCAGGCCGAAGGCAGCTGTCAGTGCCAGTAATGTATCATCCGACACCTCTCGGGTTTGCCCCAGCGCGTCGGTGTAACGCGCCTCGACGCCGATCAGTCCGGCGAGCTGTAGGAGGGCGGCGCGACTGCTCATATCAACGGAAGCTGTCCATCTCCGGCGCTTGCAGTGGCCGAGGATCCGGGCTCACGCTCGCGGTCGAGCAATAATGTGCCACTCGCAACTGGGACGCGGCGGTGTGGTATCGGCCGTGGTGCTCGGTCAATGAACAGCACAAACGCGTGAGCCCGCAGCCGATAAATTTCTCCTGCCTCGTAACGTTTCGCCGCGGCAACGCGCGCGGTCGGCTCTGTAGTATCGAGCAGCGGCTCCCATGACATTGGCGAAGCAAGGCTTGGAAAATGAAAGTCGAGCTCCTCGCTGTGCGCATTCATCATTACGAGAAAGCTCTCGTCGATATCGCGTTGGCCGCCTGGGGTGAAGAACTCACCGGCCGCGCCGCTGAGGACATAACCGAGGGCCAGCCCTTCCGGATTTTTCCAGTCCTCGGTCGTCGCCTCCTTGCCCAAAGGCGTGATCCAGGTAATGTCTTTGACCCCAGCCTCGGAAAGCACCTCACCGCGCAAGAATCGTGGGCGGGAAAAGACGCGGTGACGGCGGCGGAGATGGATCAGGTAGCGGACGAACCAGGCCAATTCCTCGTCTGACGGATCGATGTGTTCCCAGTCGAACCAGGAGATTTCGTTGTCCTGACAATAGGCATTGTTGTTGCCGCGCTGGGTCCGCCCGATCTCATCGCCGGCCAGCAACATCGGCACGCCGAGCGACAACAGAAGGGTGGCCAGCAAATTGCGCCTCTGGCGGTCGCGCAGGGCGACGATCTGCGGATCATCGGATGCCCCCTCCACACCGTAACTGCAGCTATAATTGGCATCAGTTCCGTCGCGGTTGTCCTCGCCATTAGGCTCGTTATGCTTTTGGCTGTAGCTCACGAGATCCCGCAATGTAAAGCCGTCATGAACGGTAATGAAATTGATGCTCGCCCAAGGCCGCCGGCCGCGATATCCGAATATATCCGAGGAGCCGGCCACCCTTGAAGCGAGATCGGCGACGAGACCCTTGTCACCTCGCCAGAAGCGCCTGACGACGTCCCGATACTGCCCGTTCCATTCGGCCCAGCCGGGCGGAAAGTTGCCGAGCTGATACCCGTAAGGGCCGAGATCCCAGGGTTCGGCAATCAATTTGAGCCCGGCCATCGCCGGGTCCTGTCTTATTGCATCGAAGAAGGCGGCGCCCTGGCTGTAATCGCCGTTTTCGCGGGCGAGGCTCGGGCACAGATCGAAGCGGAAACCGTCGACATGCATTTCCAAGGCCCAGTAACGCAACGAGTCCATGACCAGCTGCAACACCCGAGGATGATCGAGGTTCATCGTATTGCCGGTGCCGGTCGTGTCGTAATAAAATCGGCGGTCGGCTTGCAAGCGGTAATAGGAAGCGTTGTCGATTCCGCGAAACGAAAGTGTAGGGCCTAGGTGATTGCCTTCACCGGTGTGGTTGTAGACGACATCGAGAATGACTTCGATCCCCGCATCGTGCAGGCGCTTCACGGCTGTCTTGAAGCCAGCGATCGACGGCGTCGACAGAAAACGCGGATCCGGCGCGAAAAAGCCGATCGTATTGTAACCCCAGTAATTCACCAGCCCGCGTTCCAGCAAATGTCGATCGTCGACCGAAGCGTGGATTGGGAGCAGCTCGACTGCAGTTATGCCCAGGCCGACGAGGTAATCGATCATGGCCGGTGCAACGAGCCCGTTAAAGGTGCCGCGGTGCACGGGGTCGACATCGGGGTGCTTAATCGTGATGCCGCGTACCTGCAGTTCGATTATGATTGTTTCTTCCCACGGGGTTTGGGGGCGCCGATCCTCACCCCAGGTGAAGGCGGGCTCGACCACCCGGCACTTCGGGATGTTGCGTGAATTGTCGCGCCGGTCGAACGACAGGTCCTCCCGCGGACTCCCAAGCCGATAACCAAACACCGCGTCGGCCCAGCGAAGGCGCCCCTGCAAAGCCTTGGCGTAGGGGTCGATCAGCAGCTTGTTCGGATTGAACCGATGCCCGTTCGACGGATCGAAGGGTCCGTAAACACGATACCCGTAAAGCAGGTTCGGGCGAGCGTCCGGCAAGTACGCGTGCCAGACCTCGTCCGTATATTCCGGAAGCACGATTCGCGCTTCCTCTTGATTGCCGGAGCGATCGAAGAGGCATAGCTCGATCTTTTCGGCATGCGCCGAAAAAATCGCAAAATTCACGCCCTCGCCATCCCAAGTGGCCCCGAGCGGGTTCGGGCGACCCGGCCAGACCTTCCATTGCGAAGCCACAGCAACAATTAGTCCTGGGTAAAGACCAATGCACCGAGCGGCGGCAAGTTCAAGCGTATCGAGTGGGACTGGCCATGCATCGGCTCTGGGTCGGCGTGAACTTCCCCCGCGTTGCCGACACCGCTACCGCCATACTCCAACGCGTCGGTGTTGATGCGCTCGCGATAGCGCCCCGGCCGGGGCACCCCTATCCGATAGTTCTCGCGCGGAACCGGGGTGAAATTGCAGACGATGACCGCGACTTCGTGCGGATCCCGGCCCCGCCGCAGATAGGACACGATGCTCTCGGCCGCGTTCGCCACGTCGATCCAGTGGAACCCCTCCGGCTCGCAATCGAGACGGTGCAACGCCGGCGTGCTGCGGTAGAGATGATTGAGATCGCGCACCAGACGCCGGACCCCCTCGTGCAGCGGTTCGCCGAGCAGCTGCCAGTCGAGCCCGATATCGTGGTTCCACTCCCGCTCCTGGGCGAACTCGCCGCCCATGAACAGCAGCTTCTTGCCGGGATGGGTCCACATGAAAGCGAGATAGGCTCGCAGATTGGCGAAGCGCTGCCAGCGGTCGCCCGACATCTTGCCGATCAGCGAGCCCTTGCCATGCACCATCTCGTCGTGGCTGAGCGGCAGGATGAAGTTCTCGTGGAAGGCGTAAAGCAGGCCGAAGCTGAGGTCGTTGTGGTGGTATTTGCGATGGATCGGGTCCAACGACATGTACCGCAACGTGTCGTGCATCCACCCCATGTTCCATTTGAAGCCAAAGCCGAGCCCGCCGACATAAGTCGGGCGTGACACCATCGGCCAAGCAGTCGAACTCCTCGGCTACCGAGGTCGCGCCCGCCTCCCCGAACACCAGCTCGTTCATTCTGCGCAAGAACGTGATCGCGTCGAGATTTTCGCGCCCGCCGAAGGCGTTCGGAATCCATTGCCCCGGGTTGCGGCTGTAGTCGAGGTACAACATCGAAGCGACCGCATCGACGCGGATGCCGTCGATATGGAATTCGCGCAGCCAGTAGAGCGCGCTCGACAGCAGGAAATTCGCGACTTCACGGCGCCCGTAATTGTAGATCAGTGTGTTCCAATCGGGATGGTAGCCCTGCCGTGGGTCGGCGTGCTCGTAAAGCGCCGTACCGTCGAAGCGGCCGAGCCCGTGCGGATCGGTCGGGAAATGCCCGGGAACCCAATCCAAGAGCAATCCCAGCCCTGAGCCATGACAGGCGTCGACAAAGGCGCGGAAATCGTCGGGCGTTCCATAACGGCTGGTCGGCGCAAACAGCGAGATCGGCTGGTATCCCCAAGAGCCGTCGAACGGATATTCGGTAATTGGCATCAGTTCCAGATGCGTGAAACCCATTTCGGCTGCGTAGGGGACGAGCTGGTCCGCGAGCTCGCGATACGTCAAATACCGCCCATTCTCGGCGAGGTTGCGGCGCCACGAGCCGAGATGGACTTCATAAATGGAGATCGGCGCCTGGCGATCGTTGCGCTCCCAGCGCTCCGCCATCCACCGCCCATCCTGCCACAGATGCCGCGACGGCTCGGCAATGATCGATGCCGTGTTGGGCGGTCGCTCGGTCCGCTCGGCCTGCGGGTCCGCCTTGAGCGGCAGGAGCTGACCGTCGGCGCCGAGGATCTCGTATTTGTAGAGATGACCGGGGCGCAGGCCGGGGACGAACAGCTCCCAGAACCCGCCGACATTTCGCATCGGCATCCGCCGGCCGTCCCACCCGTTGAAGTCGCCAACGACGCTGACCCGGTGAGCGTTCGGCGCCCATACAGCGAAGGCGACGCCTTCGACACCCTCATGGACCAGCGGATGCGCTCCAAGCTTGCGGTAGCTCGCCAGGTGGTTGCCCTCGGCCAGCAGATGAATATCGATCTCGCCGAGCACGGGCGAAAAAGAATAGACATCGTAGAATTCGTGTTGGGCGCCACCGCTTGTGACGCGCAACCGATAGCGAAACGCCTCCTTGCGGTCGGGTATTGTTCCGACAAAGAAACCGTCGCGGTGGACTTGGACAGCCTTCGCCGCAACTTGGCCGGTCGCGGATTCGACCACCGACACATCCTGTGCACCCGGCAGCATCGTTCGGACGGCTATTCCGTCCGGCGTCTTGTGCATTCCGAGAAATGAGAATGGGTCGCTGTGGCGTGCCTCGACCACTGCCGCGATTTGCGGATCAGGCCGCCGCAGCACGCTCAGCCCCCTCCGTGTGCGCCAAGATGCCGAGGACGCCTTTCAGCGGAATATCGACCCAGCCGGGCCGGTTCGCCAGCTCGTAGGAGACTTCGTAGATCGCCTTCTCGAGTGTAAAGAACGCCAAAATCCTGCGCGCCTGATTCTTGCTCGTCGGGTAGGCGTTGCAACCACGCATCGCCTTACGATAGGCGGCACGGAAGCCGTCGACCGCCCGATGCCGCCAGGCCTCCGCCAATTCCAACATTCTCGGTTCGGCTGCCGGTCGCGCCTCGGCGAGCTGCCGCACGGCGGTAAAGCTGGCGTAGTCGAACGAGCGGATCATGCCGGCGACATCGCGCAGAGGCGAACTCTTGCGCCGGCGGTCGGCGAGGGGCCGTGCCGGCTCACCCTCGAAATCGATGATGAAGAAGTCGTTCTTCACGGCGAGAACTTGGCCGAGATGAAAATCTCCATGGTAACGGGTCTTTTGGGCCTCGGCCTCGTGCGGAATCAACGTGCGGATCAGGTGGAAAAGCCTGTCGCGGTCCGCCATGAGGCGCTCCACGAGTTCCTGCGCCGAATCCGGCAATCTGGCCCGCTGGCGTTCCAATTTGGCCAGCATGTCGGCGGCGGCCGCCTCGAGCTCGCGTCGCCATTGGCCGATATCCTCGGCGGTTATCGGTTCGGGAGCAAAGTCGGGATCATCACGGCCCCCCTCGGCTAAAGCTCGATGCATCTCGGCAGTGCGAATCCCGAGCTGGCGCGCCAACGAAAGGAAAAACACGTCCGGATCGGGCAGGTCTGACGCGCGAGTGCCGGTCGACAGCGCATCGTCGAGATATCGTGTGAGATAGTCCAAGGCCTGGGTCCAGCCGTCTCCTTGATTGCGAACAAAGCCGAACAACACGCCGAGAGCATGCGTTTGCGGTCCATCGCCGTCGAGATCGAGTTCCATAAACGCCAGGAGCGGCGGCGTGTTCGCAAACCCGGCCCGCTCGACCAGAAAACGCGACATTTCGATTTCGGGATGCGGACCGGGCTGCAAACGCCGATAGATTTTCAGCATGCCGTAATCGTCGAAGACGATCGAGCTGTTCGACTGCTCCGCCCCGATGCGGCGAGCTACCAACCGCTCCGGCAACGCGACCTGATCGAACAGCGGCGTTTTGCGGCACCGGATCTCGCCTGCCCCTTCGAGCCGCATTGTCGCGCCCTGCCGGATCGCTTCCATCAATGCCAGCGCAAAGCCGTCCTGCGACAGGGCATCGACCAGCGCTCCCTCTCGCCGGAATTGCCTCAATTCGGCGAGTGTTACCGGGACCAGAGATTGGCGCGCTTCGGTATCTGCGGACGACCAGATGGCGGCCAGCGGCAGGAAATAACGTTGTCTCTCGCCGCGTGCCAGTTGCGCCTCCACGACCCCGGCCATGAACGTCTCGGCCGCCTGCCCGTCTTCGGGTGGTCGGGTAATTTCGCAGCGCGCCAGCACAGAGGCCGCCTTGACCTTCTGGTCCTTGGCCCCAAACCAGCGTTGCCGCGGCAAGAAAGCAGGGACTGCATCACCTTCGAGCTGCGGCAGATTGTGCTGACGAAACAGATCAGGCCAGCCATGCGGCATCACCAGCGTGAGAAATTCCGGCGGCGCCGTTCGCAGATTCCCGGCCTCGGCGGCGGTGGTCAGGAGCTCGAACCAGTAAAAGCTGTAGCCCTGCAGTGTAAGGAGATACGGCAATTCGCCAATCGGCGGAAAGGCGCTGCGCCCGAGTAGTTCGACTGGTTGGCGGCCGCGCCACTCGGACAAATCGAGTTCGACCGCTTGCGGAGTGCGCGACAAATTGGCGACGCACAGGACGATTTCGTCGCCATAGGCGCGCATATAAGCGATGACCTTGCGGTTCGACGGATAGAGAAACCGCAGGGTGCCGCGGCCGAAAGCGCGCCGCGAGCGACGCGCCGCAATAAGCCGCTTGACCCAATTCAAGAGTGACGAAGGCGAGCGGGTCTGCGCCTCGACATTGACCGCCTCGAAACCATAGACCGGATCCATGATCGGCGGCAGATAAAGCCGCGCCGGGTCGGCGCGGGAAAATCCGCCATTGCGATCGAACGACCATTGCATCGGCGTGCGCACGCCGTCGCGATCGCCGAGAAAAACATTGTCGCCCATCCCGATTTCGTCGCCGTAGTAGAACACCGGCGTTCCCGGCATCGAGATCAACAGCGCATTCAACAATTCGATCTTGCGCCGATCGTTTTCCATCAGCGGCGCGAGGCGACGACGAATCCCGAGGTTCAATCGCGCCCGCCGATCGGCGGCATAGTAATTCCATAAGTAATCGCGCTCGCGATCGGTCACCATCTCGAGCGTCAGCTCGTCATGATTGCGCAGAAAAACCGCCCACTGGCAGGTCTCCGGAATATCCGGCGTCTGCCGCATGATGTCGGCGATCGGGTGGCGATCCTCGGTCGCGACCGCCATGTAGATCCGCGGCATCAGCGGGAAATGGAACGCCATGTGGCATTCATCGCCCGCGCCGAAATATTGCAGCACGTCCTCCGGCCATTGGTTTGCCTCGGCCAGCAGCACGCGGTCGCAGTAGCGCATGTCGAGTTCGCGCCGCAGTCGGCGCAGCACCTCATGGGTCTCGGGGAGGTTCTCGTTGATCGTTCCTTCGCGCTCGATCAGGTAAGGCACTGCGTCGAGCCGCATGCCGTCGACCCCGAGATCGAGCCAGAACCGCATCACGTCGACGACTGCTCGGAACACACGCGGATTGTCGAAATTCAGGTCGGGCTGGTGCGAGTAGAAGCGATGCCAGTAGTATGCTTGAGCCACTGGGTCCCAGGCCCAGTTGGATTTTTCGGTATCGACAAAAATGATGCGGGTCTCCGGAAACTTCTGGTCGGTATCGCTCCAGAGGTAGAAATCGCGCAGCTTCGAGCCCGGCTTCGCCCGCCGCGCGCGCTGGAACCAGGGGTGCTGATCAGAAGTATGGTTGATGATCAGCTCGGTGATGACCCGGATATCGCGTCGGTGCGCCTCTCGTATGAAGGCCTTGAAATCGGCCATCTTGCCGTATGACGGGTTGATGTTCTTGTAGTCGGAGATGTCATAGCCGTCATCGCGTAACGGCGACGGATAAAACGGCAGCAGCCATAATGTAGTGACGCCGAGATCCTGCAGATAATCCAGCTTGCGGCGCAATCCTTCGAAGTCGCCAATTCCGTCATTGCTGGAGTCGAAAAAGGCCTTCACGTGCAGCTGATAAATTATCGCGTCCTTATACCACAGCGGGTCGGATGCCACCGTGCGCGCGATTGCGCCGCTGTCGGGCGCCGGACGAGTCAGATCGTTTAGGAGTGTCATGCGGCTAGGGCTGATCGCAAAAGTTCATCAATTAGGATCGGCTAGAGTCTCTAATCGTGAAAAAGGGCCGAAATCGGGCCTGTCGAAAAAAATTAAACGCATCCAATTATTCGCGGATTCTATCGCGGCCGTCGAAGACAGAAAACCAACGCGGGATTGATCGCGGGATCGAGATGAAAGCGCTGATGGGCACCGCGGCAAGCAAAAGCGCGGCCGGTAAATGCCTCCTCGAGCGAGTAGCCCGAATCGGCCGAAATGCCAAGCTCGGCAAGCGGCAATTCGACGGTATCCTCGTGCGCGCCGTGCGGGTCCAGATTTACAATGATGATCACGACGTTGGCCCGGTCCGAAGAGATCTTCGCATAAGCCAGAATGTTCGGGTCATTGCAGTTTAGAAATCGCAGGTTGAGAAGCTCCTGCAGCGCCGGATTATTGCGCCGAAAGCGATTGAGGACAGCGATATCATCCTTTATATTACCCGGGCGGTCCCAATCCCACACTTTGTATTCGTATTTCTCGGAGTGGAGATACTCCTCGCGCCCCGGAATCGGAGTGTTCTCGCACAGCTCAAAGCCGTTATAGATGCCGTAGACCGGCGACAAGGTCGCGGCCAACACCAAACGGATGCGGAATGCCGGGCGGCCGCCCTCTTGCAGAAACACCGGCAGGATGTCCGGCGTGTTGGTGAAGAAGTTCGGCCGAAAATATTCCTTGGCTGGATACGCCGTCAGCTCGGTCAAGTACTCGATCAACTCCGATTTCGTATTGCGCCAGGTGAAATAAGTATAGGACTGGGTGAACCCGGATTTCGCCAATGCTCGCATCATCTTGGGCCGGGTGAACGCCTCGGACAGGAAAATCGCCTCCGGGCAGCGCGCCTTGACCTCGCGGATCAGCCACTCCCAGAAGGGCAACGGCTTGGTGTGGGGGTTGTCGACGCGAAAAGTGCGCACGCCTTCGCCGACCCAGAACAGGATCGTGTCGCGCAATTCGGTCCACAATCCTTCGCGGTCCGGGTTGTCGAAATCGACATTGACGATGTCTTCGTACTTTTTGGGAGGGTTCTCGGCGTATTTGATCGTTCCGTCGGGCCGAAAACGGAACCACTCCGGATGCTCGCGCACCCACGGATGGTCGGGCGCGGTTTGGATCGCAAAATCGAGCGCCACCTCCATCCCGAGCGCCGCGGCGGCACGGACGAATCGGCGGAAGTCGGCAAGTGTGCCGAGCTCGGGATCGATTGCCCGGTGACCGCCTTCTTCAGAGCCGATCGCGTAAGGACTACCGGGATCCCCCGGCTCGGCAACCGTGCTGTTGTCTCTACCTTTGCGGTTGACGCGGCCGATCGGATGGATCGGAACGAGATAGACGACGTCGAAGCCCAGCCGCGCGATTTCGGGGAGGCGGGCGATACAATCATCAAACGTGGCGCCTTTGCCGGGCTCCACCCCCTGGCTGCGCGGGAACATTTCATACCAGGCGGCAAAGCTCGCCGCCTTGCGGTCGACGACCACCTCCAGTTCGCGTCGATAACGCACCGCATCGCTGCGCGTCGAACAGCGCGCCATTGCGTCGCGAACTTCGGACGAGAGAAGCAGCTCGGCGCGGCCGGCGCTGTCGTGCAGCTCGAAATCGCGCAACATCTGCTGGATACACGCCCCATCGCTGGCGCGCGCCGTCGCCAGCGCGGCCTCCACGATCTCCCGCCCCTCGACGAGTTCGAGATCGATGCTTCTGGCCTGCCGCCAGCTTCTTTTCGACCTCGTCGCGCCAGCTTTCGAAATGATCGGTCCAGGCCTCGATCGTGTACCGCCACAGGCCGACCGCATCCAGCCGGAAGCGGCCGACCCAGCGATCGTTGTCGTAAAAGACGAGCGGCGCTTCGCGCCACGCCTCGTCTTCGTGCCGGTATTTTACGACGGCGCGCAGCTTGTCGTGCCCGTCGCGAAACAGGTCGGCCCACACCTCGAACAGCTCACCGACAATCCGCCTGACGGGATAGCGTCCGCCATCGAGCTCGGGATACACCTCCTCGATTTGTATCCGGTTCTCGGCTCGCCACTGCGGATGTTGTGGGACCGGACGCTCGGACCGGATCGAACCCGCCCGCAAGACCCGCACGCCACACGGCGCCACGGCGACAGAAGAGCCTTCGATTTCGATCTGGCTGGTTTGTTGCTCGTGCGTGTTGACGAGGATGAAGGCGCGGTCGTCGCCGCTTTCGGTCCGCCGCTCCAGCACGACCAGCGGTTCGGCTTGGTTGCTCAGCCGCCGCAGCGGACCCTCTTCGTTCAGGGCCGGAATCGATTTCTTCATCGCATTGACCTCGGCCACGAATTGGCTGAGATCAAAGCGCTCGGGCTCGGGGTCCTCGTCGGAGTTGGCAACGACATCGAGACGCCGCGACCAGCCGTATTCGAAACCCATCGGCATCATCACACCGGTCGAGTAGGCCGCGGCAAAAGCGTAAGCCTGCCGGTAGCGCGGCTCGATCTGGGCTTCCGGAATTCCGGCAGCGCGGAGTTCATTGACCAGCCGGTCGGTGTCATGGCTCTCCGGAAAGCCGATCGACGGCGCGATATGGCGAAAATCTTCGTACTGTTCGAGCAGCCAAGGGCTTTCGAAATCCCACCACTTCACGCTGTTGAAGAGATAATCGAAACCGGCGCCGCCGAGCGCGAGGACCGCTTCTTTCGGCGCCCCGAGGTTTTCGGCGCAGAACACCACGTCGGGATCGGCCTGCTTGGCGTCGCCGATGAGGCCGCGCCAGACCTCGGCGGGCACCTTATAGGCCGCATCGCAACGAAAACCGCCAAAGCCCAAGCCGATGTAATGGCGCACCAGCTTTTGAAAATAACCAAGGATCTGACGCTGCTGCGGCGGCCGGTAATCGAGTTCGGCGAGATCGCCCCATACCGTCTTTTGGGTGGGGTCGGCAGGGTCGGTCGCGAAGGGCGAGACGACATTGCCGCGGGCATCGCGAGTGAACCAGTCGGGATTGCTGGCGACGAGCTCGCTGTCCTTTGACGTGTGGTTGACGACCAGATCCATGATGACGCGCAGCCCGTACCCCCGCGCCGCCTCGGTAAAGGCGCATAACAAACGGTCGTCGTCGCCGGGCTCGCCGCCGCGAAAGCGGGGGTTTAGCCGGTAATAATCCTTGACCGCGTAGAGGCTCCCGGAAAAACCCGGGTAATGAAACGGGTTCACATAGACGGCATTGAACCCCATTGCCGCGATCCGCGGCAGATGCGCCGCCCAATTCCGGGTGGTGCCTGCCAATGTCGGAAAAAGATTGTAAATGCGGAGCCCTTCGCTCATAGCGATAGACCTGAGTTGTCCAGATTGCCCCCGCTCCCCCTCCATACTGACCTAGTAATGGCCACGCCTTGCGCGAAGTTCCATCCCGGCGGGCAGCGGCCATTGCGCGAAAATGTGTCGCGCAGCGGGGCGGTGAAGGGCAAAGCCGTTGCTAGAGCACTACCTCGATCAAAAAGGGGCCGGGTGTCGCGATGCCCTCGGCGAGGCGGTCGTTGAACGCATCCATTGTCGTGACCCGCGCGCCGGGCACGCCCATAGAGCGCGCGAGCCCCACCCAGTCGAGATCGGGATGGCCGAGGTCGAGCATGTCGAGCGCCTTGCGGCCGGGATTGCCGGCGCCGACATTGGCGAGCTCGCCGCGCAGGATCGCGTAGCTGCGGTTCGAAAATAACAGCGTCGTCACATCGAGCCCCTCGCGCGCCTGCGTCCACAGCGCCTGCAGAGTGTACATGCCGCTGCCGTCGCCTTCGAGGCAGATCACCTTGCGATCCGGGCACGCCACCGCAGCGCCGGTCGCCACCGGCATGCCCATGCCGATCGACCCGCCCATGTTCGACAGCCAGTCATGCGGCTGCGCGGCGCGGGTCGGCGCGAAAAAGCCGCGGCCGGTGGTGACCGCTTCGTCGACGACGATCGCATTCTCGGGAAGCAGCGCCGCCAGCGACCTGCCGATCGCCTCCGAATTGATCGCTCCGGTCGCCGGCGCGGGCGGCGGATCGTTGGTCACCGGCGCGGGAGTCGAATGCGCCCCGAGCTCGTCGGCCAAAGCCGCGAGCGCACCGATCAGATCCTCCTCCGGCCGCGCGAGGACATGACCGACGGCATCCGGTGGTGACAGCAGGCTCGGCTTGTCGGGATAGGCGAAGAACGCCACCGGCATTTTGGACCCGACCAGGATGATGTGCTTGAGCCCGGCCAGAACCTTGACCGCCTGGTCGACGACGTAGGGCACCCGTTCGACGAACACCCGGCCGCGCCCGCGCTGGGTGCGGGCATTGGAACCCTGCGCGATCAGCCTCGCCCCGGTCTTCGCCGCGATGCGGCCGGCGAGCTCGAGCCCCTCCTGGCGCAAGGCGCGGCCCGTCACGAGCAAGAGGCACGGCTCGCCCGAGCGCAATGCCCGCGCCGCCTCGGCGACCGCCTCCGGCGATACCGGCGCCGGCGGCGCGGCGGGCGGCACCTCGACCGGGCCCGAGCCCTCGTTCCACGCGGTGTCGGCCGGCAGGATCAGCATCGCGATCTGGCCCGGCGGCGTGCGCGCCGCGGCGATCGCCGCAGCGCCGTCGGCGGCCACCGAGCGCGCATCGGGCGAGGTCTTGACCCAGCGCGAGAACGGCTTTGCGGCGGTCTCGATGTCGGTGGTCAGCGGCGCGTCGTAGCGGCGATGGTAGGTCGCGTGATCGCCGACGATGTTGACCATCGGCGTCATGGCCTTGTTGGCGTTGTGGATGTTGGCGAGCCCGTTGGCCATGCCGGGCCCCAGATGCAACAGCGTCGCCGCCGGGTTTCCGGTCATGCGGGCGTAACCGTCGGCGGCGCCGGTGACGACGCCTTCAAAAAGGCCCAAGACACAGCGCATCCCGTCCACCCGGTCGAGCGCCGCGACGAAATGCATCTCCGAGGTCCCGGGATTGGCAAAGCAGACATTGACGCCGCCGCCGACCAAGGTGCGCACCAGGCTTTCCGCGCCGTTCATAAAGCTCGTCTCCAAAGACTGCGCATTTCGAACAAGCATGCCCGCCGCCCGGCCCCACCGCAAGCGGGCATGACGGGCAGGCTGACGAGGCCGGCAACGTCGAGGTCCGGGACTGGTGCAAGCACCAACGCTTGCACCAGTGCGGGCATCACGCCCTTTACCAGACCTGGCTGAGTTTAAAACCTCCCGATCCTGGAGAATCTCCCTCACCGCCATGCTTAATCTGAGCGGCTGCACCGGCTACAGCGGCGGCAGTGCTGCCCGCCAGGCAGATAATAACCAGGATATTGAGGAACGTCAGGAGGCCCGGGTCTATTTGGGTATCGAAGCCGGACCCTTTGGTAGCAAGGAAATTCCCCACCCACTTGCTACCGTTCCAGCTGCCATTCTCCCCGTTCAACTCCAGAAAATAGTGCCGGTCAAAGTTTCCGATGTCCTCGTAGTCAGTGTATGGTTGTCCGTTGATCGTGAAATCAGCGGTTACGCGCAGTCCCGTGATACCACGCCCGTCTTCATTCACGATCGTTATATTTGGTAATATAGGGCCGTTGCCTGTATCGGCCCAGTTATCCTCATTGCCTCCGGTCTGAACGCTAACCTGAGTCAGCGCCTGATTTAACGTTTGTAAGAACGCCTGAGTAGATTGACTACTTTCGGTGTGGAGGAAATTACCAACCCACTGGCTTCCGTTCCATTTACCATTCTCGCCGCTCAGGCCATCTACGCCGACTTGGTTGAAGGTTCCGTGGTCTTCGTAATCATAATATGGTTGACCATTTACCAGGAAGTTTGCTGAGAGCCGGAGATTATCGATCTGGCGTTTATCAGTGTTGTTTATGGTTATTTTGGGGGCGGCGGCAGTACCGGTGCTTCCTGGCATAGGTACGGGCGCGGGTTTCGGTTGGAAGGGAACCTGAGTCGTAACTGAGGGTGCGCCGGGTGTGTTTGTCATTTTCATCTCCTTTGATTGGGCCTTGATCATGGCGCCGGCTGCCCCGTATTTCTGCTATGAGGTCCGACGCCCCACTTGTATCGTCGTGCTAGTTTGTGGGATTGAAAGCGTTCAAGCCGAATAACCCTCGCCGTTCAGCTGGCTGTGCCCTGAAGCGGGGTCACCGTGTAGGTTTCCTGTTGCCCAGGTTGCAACGCCAGTACCGTGGAAAACCGGTGGAGTGTCGTAATCCCGTCCGTGGTTACGGGTACGGCTGCCGGTAAAGCCGGCGGTGCAGGTAGGTTAACGATCGGGAGAAGCAACGTGAACGTAGTCGAGCCGCTGTCGACGGTCATATTGATCGTCACGCTTACCAATGTTCCGAGGTCAGGCACTTCTGCCACACGGATTTGGTTCCCAGTGAAGTCTTTGACGACAGCACCTTGATGATAATGGAGGTCAGGTCCGGCCACAGAATAGCTTACCTGTAGGCCTTTTGCAGTGTTGGAGAGATTCCAGATGGTAGGTTGGACGAACGCTAGCATGCCTCTTTGCTCCCGCGGCTGCTTGCGGCCAGGATTGGCCGCATCGACAAAGCTATGCGGCCCCGGATGCGGGATCTAATTCGAAAATCTGTGATTTTCTTCGAAAATATAGATTGCAATCATCGCCTGTATTTCGCTTCCCCGATCCTGCCGGCGATGGTGTAGTTCGCCCGTTTCGGGATCGTTGGCCGACGGCCGGTCTATAAGGCTGTGGGGCCGCGCCTTCGACCTGCGAAAGTCCATGATTTCCTCCGGCAACATGGTTTACAATTGCTGGTCATGGTTCGCCTGTCTGACCCGCCGGCGATCATCGAATTTGGCCACTTCAGCATCTTGCCGCATCGCCGCCAATTGCTCGCCGAAGGCCGGCCGATAAGGCTCGGCGGACGCGCCTTCGACCTGCTGTTGGCGCTGATCGAGGCGCCAGGGGCTGTGGTCGGCAAGGACGAGCTGTTGAGCCGGATCTGGCCGGGCCGGATCGTCGAGGAAAACCGGCTGCAGAACGAGATTTGGGCGCTACGCAAGGCCTTCGGGGCGGACCGCGAGCTGATCCAGACGGTTTCCGGGCGAGGCTACCAATTCGCCGGCGAGATCCGCGAGCTCGGGGCAGGCGTCGGTGCGCGACAGGTTCCTGCGCCCTTGGCCGTTCCCGCCCCGCCCCGCCCTATGACCAACCTCTCCGAGAGCATATCCGAACTGATCGGCCGAGAGGCCGCGCTGTCCGAGGTGACGGACCTCGTGACGACCCATCGGCTGGTTACGCTGACCGGTGAGGGAGGGATCGGCAAGACGCGCCTCGGCCTCCAAGTCGCGCGCCAGCTGCTGCCGGAATTTGCCGACGGGGTGTGGGTCACCGAGCTGGCACCACTGGCCGATCCCGCTCTCGTCCCGGTCGCCGTTGCCACCGCACTCGGGCTCGAGCTTACCGGAGGTGCGATCTCTCCCGAGCGTATCGCGAACATGCTCGGCGCGAAGCGGCTGCTACTCGTGCTCGACAATTGCGAGCACTTGGTCGCGGCGGCGACCGAAATCGCGGAGACGCTGTTGCGTTGTAACTCGACAATGCGGGTGCTGGCCACCAGCCGCGAGCCGCTGCGGGCGGAGGGCGAATGCCTCTACCGGGTACCGCCCCTCGCAGTGCCGGCGCAGGGGATCGAGGATGTCGAGGAGGTGCTGCGCCACAGTTCTGTGCGCCTGTTCGTCGCGCGCGCCTGCGCGACCGATCCGCACTTCCACGCGGATGGGCCTAACGCGGCCGCCGCGGCAGTAATTTGCCGGCGTCTCGACGGCATCCCTCTGGCGATCGAGCTGGCAGCGGCCCGCGGTGCTGCGCTCGGGATAGCAGAGATCGCGGCCCGGCTCGATGATCGGTTTCACCTGCTCACCAGCGGCCATCGGAGGGCGCTGCCGCGCCACCAGACGTTGCGGGCAACGTTCGACTGGAGCTACGAGCTGCTCCCCGAGCCTGAGCGCGTCGTCTTGCGCCGATTGGCGATCTTCGCCGGCGGCTTTAATCTGGCGGCGGCGAGCGCCGTGGTAGCGGACACCGATATCGCCGCCTCTGATGTCGTCCACCATCTTGCGAATTTGGTCCTAAAATCGCTTGTCGTGGCGGATATCGGTGGGAGTTTGACGCGCTATCGGCTGCTCGAAACGACCCGCGCCTACGCGCTCGAAAAGCTTGCCCAAAACGACGAGTTGGACGCGGTCGCGCGTCGTCACGCCGAATTCTACCGAGACCTTTTCGAGCGGGCCGAAACCGAATGGGAAACGCGGCCAACCGCCGAATGGCTGGCCGATTACGGGTGGCGTCTCGACAATTTGCGCGCGGCGCTCGACTGGGCCTTTTCGCCGGGCGGCGATCTGTCAGTCGGCGTGGCTTTGACCGCCGCGGCAGTGCCGCTTTGGATGCATTTGTCACTGATGGAAGAGTGCGGCGGTCGTGTCGAGCGGGCGCTCGCCGCTATGGAGGCGGGAACGAGCCCGGACGCGCGCCGCGAGATGAAGCTCCATGCGGCGCTCGCAGGTTCGTTGACATACATCAAAGCTGAAGCCGCCGAGATCGGCGCGGCCTGGACAAAGGCCCTCGAGCTTGCGGAGAGCCTCGACGATGCCGAGTACCAGTTGCGCGCGCTCCGAGGCCTGCAATTCTTTCACGTGGCTAGCAATCGATATCGGGTCGCTTTGGAAGTAGCGGAAAAGTTTCATTCTTTGGCTGCGAAACGATCCGACCCCAACGATCGGCTGATCGGCGAGCGGATGATCGCCGTCTCACAGCATTACTTCGGCGACCAACGGAGTGCGAGGCGCCATATCGAGCGCGCGCTCGCAGATGGCCTCGCCCCCAACCGTCGGTCGCACATCATTCGTTTTCAGGTCGACCAACGGATAGCGGCTCGCGTCTTCCTCGGGCGAATTCTGTGGCTGCAGGGATTTCCAGAGCAGGCGATGCGCACAGCCGAAAGCAGCGTTGAGGACGCTCGGGCGGCCAATCATGCAATCTCACTGTGTTACGCCCTAGCCTATGCGGCATGCCCGATCGCGTTTTGGATCGGCGATCTGGTCGCGGCGGAACATTACGCGGGAATGCTGCTCGACCACTCGACACGGCATGGGCTGATGCTCTGGCACGCCTTAGGCCGCAGTCACCGGGGAGTGCTCGTCATCAAGCGGGGCGATGCCATCGCCGGCCTAGGGCTACTGCGTGCCGGCCGTGACGAATTTGGGAAAGAGCGCTTTGCCGAGCGGTCCCTCATATTTCTGACTGAGACGGCTGAAGCCTTGGGCCGCGCCGGGGATATCGCCGATGGGCTGGCCGTTGTCGAGGAGGCGATCGCCGCGTGCGAGCAGACCGAAGGCCGTTTCGTTTTTGCCGAGTTGCTGCGCGTCAAGGGCGAGCTTTTTCTGTTGCAGGGTGCGCGCGGAGCCGCGGCGGCGGCCGAGGATCATTTCCGGCAAGCGCTCGACTGGTCGCGGCGGCAGGGTGCCCTGTCCTGGGAGTTGCGCGCCGCCACTAGCTTCGCTCGGCTCCGGTCCGACCAAGGCCGAAAGAGAGAGGCGCGTAACCTTCTCGCGCCGGTTCTTGACCAGTTCCATGAAGGATTCGAGACGGCCGATCTCAAAGCGGCGAAGGTGGTGATCGACGAATTAGAATGAGCGAGCTGTACATCGCGGTGCGCACCAGGCTTTCCGCGCCGTTCATAATCTCCCCGAAGCTTTAGCCTAGAGCCATACACGACCTCCTGTAGGCCCTCAGACATCGCGGTCGCTCAGCCTTTCGCCGCACGGTTTGCCATGTAATCTCGCGGGTCGGAGATCGGCAGCCCAATCTTCGCGCGGCGGGTGGATGCAAAATAGTTCATATTCCGGTTGACTCACGTCTCAGGCTCGGTATAAGGCTGCATTAAATTTCCTATGACCACCTTCGACACCGAATCATCACGTTATCGCCACTGGCGCCTCTCCTGCGCCGGCGCGGTCGCCACACTGACTTTGGATGTTGCAGAGGAAGCCGGGATTTCGCCCGGCTACCGGCTGAAGCTCAACTCTTACGACCTCGGGGTCGATATCGAGCTCTATGATGCGCTCAACCGCGTCCGCTTCGAGCATCCCGAGGTGCGAGTCGTGGTTCTGACGAGCGGCAAGGAGCGCGTGTTCTGCTCGGGCGCCAACATCTACATGCTGGGTCAGGCGAGCCACGCCGAAAAGGTCAATTTCTGCAAATTCACCAACGAGACCCGCAACGGCATCGAGGATTCGAGCGCGCATTCGGGGCTCAAATTCATCGCCGCCGTGAATGGCGCGTGTGCGGGCGGCGGGTACGAGCTGGCGCTCGCCTGCGATGAGATAATCTTGGTGAATGATCGGTCGAGCACGGTCAGCCTACCCGAAGTGCCGCTTTTGGGAGTGCTGCCCGGCACCGGCGGTCTCACCCGGCTCGTCGACAAGCGCAAGGTGCGGCGCGATCTCGCGGACGTCTTCTGCACCACCGCCGAAGGCGTGCGCGCCGACCGCGCAAAGGCGTGGGGGCTGGTCGACCGTACTGCGTCACCAGCGCGCTTCCAACAGCTCGTCGAGGAGCGCGCGCGCGCCTGGGCGGAAGCGAGCGATCGCCCGGTAGATGCCGCGGGCGTTCCCCTCGTTCCGCTTGACCGAGTGATCGGCGAAGGCGGCTACCGCTACCGCTGGGTCGAAGTCGACATCGAGCCGGACGAGCGCGTCGCGACCTTGACCGTAACGGCTCCCGGTAGAGACGAGGTTTCCGGCGATCTCGAACAGATCGTCAAGGCCGGCGCCAGTTGGTGGCCGCTGGCAATGGCCCGCGAGCTCGACGACGCATTGTTGCGATTGCGTGCGAACCATCGCGAAATCGGGACCCTGCTGCTGAAGACCCGCGGCGCGATCGAAGTCATTCTGGCCAGCGATCGGGCGATGATCGCCAACCGGGACCACTGGTTCGTGCGCGAGACGACTGGGTTCCTGCGGCGCACATTACAGCGACTCGATGTCACCTCGCGCAGCCTCTTTGCGGTCATTGACGAGGGCTCGTGTTTTGCCGGCAGCCTTTTGGAGCTGAGCCTCGCCGCCGATCGCAGCTACATGCTGGCGGAGGGACCGCAGATAGCGCTGACCGGGCTCAATTTCACCGGTCTTCAAATGGTGAATGGCCGCACCCGGCTGGCGACGCGCTTCAACGACGACGCCCAGGCTGCGGGCCTTGAGCCATTTGCTGCCGCGCCGTTCGATGCCGCTGCCGCGCTCGATCATGGTCTCGTCACCTTCGCTCCGGACGAGCTGGACTGGGAAGACGAAATCCGCTTGGCCATCGAAGAACGCGCGAGCCTGTCGCCGGACGCGCTGACCGGAATGGAGGCGAATCTGCGCTTCGCCGGCCCGGAGAACGTCGCGACGAAGGTATTCGGACGGCTTTCGGCTTGGCAGAACTGGATCTTTACGCGCCCGAACGCGACCGGCGAGCAGGGTGCGCTAAAGCGCTATGGCACCGGTGCACGGGCGCGGCTCGACTGGGAACGGATTTAGGGGGAAGGGGATGGCAATCGACTATTACGAGCGTATTCCGAACAATGTCGGCCTCGCCGACAACCGGGCGCTGCAGCGCGCCCTCGAGCAATGGCAACCGCGATTTCTCGATTGGTGGCGGGAAATGGGGCCAAATTCGTTTCGCGGTGCCGACGTGTATCTACGCACCGCCACGACAGCGGACGAGAACGGTTGGGCGAGTTATGGCCACATCGCCATGCCGGAATACCGCTGGGGGATTTTTCTCGCCGACCCGGTGCCGGATCGACGCATCGGTTTTGGCGATGCGATGGGCGAGCCGGTGTGGCAGCAGGTGCCGGGCGAGCATCGCTCGAGCCTGCGCCGGCTCATCGTGACTCAAGGCGACACCGAGCCCGCCTCGGTCGAGCAGCAGCGCCGGCTCGGCAACACCTGTCCCTCGCTCTACGATTTGCGCAACCTCTTCCAGGTCAATGTCGAAGAGGGGCGGCATCTCTGGGCGATGGTCTATCTTCTGCACGCCTATTTTGGCCGCGACGGCCGCGAGGAGGCCGAAGAGCTGCTGACGCGCCATTCGGGAGACGACGACAAGCCGCGGATTCTCGGCACCTTCAACGAGCCGATCACCGATTGGCTCAGCTTCTTCATGTTCACCTATTTCACCGATCGCGACGGCAGATTTCAGCTAAAGAGCCTCGCCGAGAGCGCGTTCGACCCGCTGTCGCGCAGCTGCCGGTTCATGCTGGCGGAAGAAGCCTTCCACATGTTCGTCGGCACCAGCGGGATAACCCGGATCATCAAGCGGACGCTCCAGGTAATGAAAGAGCTTGCGACGGACGATCCCGCGGCCGTGCGCAACGCCGGCGCGATCGATCTGCCGACCCTGCAGCGTTACGTCAATTTCTGGTTCAGCTCGTCGGTCGACCTCTTTGGCGCGGAGATTTCTTCCAATGCGGCGAGCTATTTTGCGACCGGGATCAAAGGCCGCCCGGACGAGGCGCGCTTCTCCGATCACCACGGCACGGGCCGCCTGTCGATCGATTTGCCCGACGGCAAGGGTGGAGTAATCCCCGAAGCGGTGCCGATGCGCAGCGCGATGAACGAGGTGTCGCGCGCAGCCTACGTCAAGGACTGCGAGATCGGCGTCCAACGCTGGAACCGGCTGATCCGGGAAGCCGGTCACGATTTCCGACTCGCCCTGCCGAGCATGCGCTTTCGGCGTTCGGTCGGCGCCTGGGCTGGCATCGATATCGATCCCGAGGGCAAGCCCATTACCGCCGAAGAATGGCGAGCCCGGCAATACGATTGGCTGCCCTCCGAGCAGGATCGTGCCTTTGTCGGCAGCCTGATGCGACGTGTCACCGAACCCGGCAAATTCGCCGGCTGGATCGCGCCGCCCGACGGCGGTATCGACAATCTCGGGCTCGCCTATGAATACGTTCGTCTGAACTGATGGGGCCACTCCTGGGAAAATGATCGCAACTTGCTGGAGGGTGGCGCTCCCTCACCCACCAAGCCCTTCAGGCTTGGTCCCCCCTCTCCCGCACTGCGGGAGAGGGGGCGAGCGCGGCGAGGCGGGTGAGGGTCTACCGCGGCCCAAATTTTCTCACCGTGGTGCGCGAGGCGCGCTGGTTGCCTCACCACAACCCTCTCCCAGCAAGCGGGCGACGAGCAGAGCTGAACTCCGCTCGCGCCGCCCTAGGAGAAGAGAGGAGGGCTTCGCGTCGGGGGAGGGTGAGGGCCGGCCACATGCTGTAGCGAGAGTGTCATAGAACTCGATTAGTGGTAAGCTGATCGCTCTCGCGCATCGTGATAGGAGGTGCTGATGGGAAAGCGCTCGTCGCAAGCCGCTCTGGCAATCCGTCTCGCCGAAATAGGGCACCCCGGGACCACGGCGGGCGATCGGGAGCTGGCAGAATCGGAGCGTGAGCAGAGCTATCGCCGCCGCGTCCGGGCGCAAAGCGACGGTCAGCAGTGCCTCATGGCGGCGATCGAGCGCCATAACCTAACGATTGCGCTGGGTCCCGCCGGCACCGGCAAGACGTATCTCGCCGTCAGCGCCGCGGTGGCGGCGCTCGAGGCCGGGAGAGGTCGGGCGGATCGTGCTGACGCGTCCGGCGGTCGAGGCCGGCGAGAGCCTCGGCTACCTTCCCGGCGACATCAACGACAAGCTCGCCCCCTATCTGCGTCCGCTCAACGATGCGCTGAACGAACGGCTCGGCGGCAAGCGCGTCAAACAGCTGATGACTGAAGGCGCCATAGAGATCGCCCCGATCGCCTATATGCGCGGACGGACGCTGAACAATGCCTTTATCGTGATCGACGAGGCCCAGAACTGCACCTACGGCCAGATCAAGATGCTGCTGACGCGGCTGGGCTGGCATTCGACGATGGTGGTGACCGGCGATCCCGACCAGAGCGACCTTCTCGACGGCCTCTCCGGCCTGGCCGACATTGCCCGGCGGCTCGAGCCGATACCCGAGATCGCGGTGATCCGGCTCGGCGACCGCGACATCGTGCGCCATCCGCTCGTCGCCGACATGCTGACGGTGCTTTGAGCGGGTGAACAGGCGGCAAACGAGAGTTGACGGCGGGCGCGGCCGGGTCGCTTACTGCCGACACATTCGGTGATCAGGCGGAGGAGCCCACCACATGACGTCTCAGCCATTCCACGGGGTGCTCGTCCCCGTTCTGACTCCCTTCACGCCGAGCGGCGAGCCCGATTCCCGGCGGTTTATCGCATTCTGCCGCTGGCTGCTCGACCAGGGCGCCGGGGGCCTCTCGGTGTTCGGCACGACGAGCGAAGCGAACTCGATGTCCGGGCCTGAGCGCATGGCGCTGCTCGACGCGCTGATCGAGGGGGGAATTCCGCCCGACAAGCTGATGCCGGGAACCGGCGCCTGCTCGATAAGCGAGGCGGCGAGCCTGGTTCGCCACGCCGTCGGCCACGGCTGCGGCGGCGTCCTGATGCTGCCGCCCTTCTACTACAAGGGCGTCAGCGACGACGGCATTTTCGCTTTCGTATCGCGCGTCATCGACAAGGTCGCCTCGCCCGCTCTAAGCGTCTATCTCTACCATATCCCGCCGGTCGCTCAGGTCGGCTACTCGCTCGACCTCGTCGGCCGTCTGATCGAGGCCTATCCGGAAACAATCGTCGGATTGAAGGACAGCTCCGGCGATTGGAGCAACACGGCGGCGCTGCTCGAGCGTTTCCCGGGCTTCGCGGTATTTCCGGGCTCTGAGGTCTTTCTGCTCGACGCGTTGCGCAAAGGCGGCGCCGGCTGCATCACCGCCTCGGGCAATGTCAACGTGCCGGGGATCCGCAAAGTCTATGAAAACTGGCGCGGGCCGCAGGCCGACGCGTTGCAGGCCGAAGTCACGACCTTGCGCAAGGCGTTGCAGGCCTATCCGATGGTCCCCGCCCTGAAACGCATCGTCGCACATTTCCACAATGATCCGGACTGGGCCGCCGTGCGCCCGCCGCTCGTGCCGCTCGACCAGGCGCAATCCTCGGCGCTGATCGCCGATCTCGCCAAGCTCGGGTTTACGCTCGGCGAGCGGCCGCGCTCGATGGCGGCATAGCCATGGCCGCAGCTGAACGCCAGGCCTTCTACGACCGGATCGCCCCGGCTCAACCTGGCGCCGCTCTGGGAGCAGCTGCATTCGCTCGTCACCCCCGAGCCGACCACGTCGTGCGTTCCGGCGCTGTGGCGCTATGAAGAGATCCGACCCCATCTGATGCAGGCTGGCGGCCTGATCACGGCGCAGGAGGCGCAGCGCCGCGTCTTGATCCTGGAAAACCCCGGATTGAAGGGGCAGGCCACGATCACCGGCTCGCTCTTCGCCGGTCTGCAGCTCATCCTGCCCGGCGAAGTCGCGCCGGCCCATCGTCATACCCAATCGGCGTTGCGCTTCATCATCGAGGGTCACGGCGCCTATACCGCCGTCGACGGCGAGCGCACCGCGATGCAGCCCGGCGATTTCGTCATCACCCCCTCCTGGACCTGGCACGATCACGGCAACGAGACCGCGGAGCCGATGGTTTGGCTCGACGGGCTCGACATCCAGATCGTCAAATTGCTGAGCGCGAGCTTTGCGGAACAGGCGCCGGCCGAGGTGCAAGCGGTGACGCGTCCGGAAGGCGACAGCGCCGCGCGGTTCGGCAACAACCTCGTCCCGGTCGATTGGCGGCCAGAGGTCAAGACATCGCCGGTCTTCAACTATCCCTACGCTCGTACCCGCGAGTCGCTCGAAACCCTGAGCCGCAACGGCGATCCCGATCCTTATCACGGCCACAAGATGCGCTATGTCAACCCGGCGAGCGGCGATTATGCGATGCCGACGATCGGCACGTTCATCCAATTGCTGCCGAAGGGTTTTTCGACCGGCCCCTACCGCTCGACCGACGGGACAGTTTATGTCGCGATCGAGGGGACCGGTGAGAGCCGGGTCGGTGACCAGGTCTTCCGCTGGCAGCCGCGCGACATATTCGTCGCGCCGAGCTGGATGCCCGTCAGTCACCATGCCGAGGAGGAGGCCGTGCTGTTCAGCTACTCCGACCGCCCGGTGCAGGAAAAGCTCGGCTTGTGGCGCGAGCAGCGCGGCAACGCCTGACGTACTTATCGTCGCAACCCTTACCCGCCTCGCTGCGCTCGGCGCCCTCTCCCGCATTGCGGGAGAGGGCCACGAGCAAAAACTGAAAGCCCCTCTCCCGCACCGCGGGAGAGGGGGACCAAGCCCGGAAGGGCTTGGTGGGTGAGGGCAGCTTGGAGGAACGCGGGTGACGGAAGAAGCGAAGCGCGAGGACGGGCTCGGCCTCTCCGGCAAAGTCGCGATAGTCACCGGCGGCGGGGCGGCAGATGACGGCATCGGGAATGGCCGCGCGGCAGCCATCCTGCTCGCCCGGGCCGGTGCCAAGGTTCTCGTCGTCGATCTCGACCGCGATCGGGCCGCGCGCACCGTCGCGATGATTGAAGCGGAGGGAGGCACGGCTGCTCCCTTCGTCGCGGACGTTACCGACGAACAGCAAGCCCACGCGATGGTCGACGCCGCGATCGGGCAGTTCGGCCGGCTCGACTGCCTCGACAACAATGTCGGCATCGGCGGGCGCGGCAGCGTCGTGGAAATGGCTCCGCAGGACTGGCGCCGGGTCATGCAGGTCAACGTCGACAGCATGTTCATCGCGTCGCGGCATGCCATTCCAGCCATGAAGAAGACGGCGGGCGGGGGTGCCATTGTCAACGTTTCGTCGATCTCGGCCCTGCGGCCGCGCGGCCTTACCGCTTATTCGACGTCCAAGGGCGCAGTCATCGCGCTAACCCGCGCGATGGCGGTCGACCACGGGCCGGAAGGTATCCGCGTCAATTGCGTCGCGCCTGGGCCGGTTTATACGCCGATGGTCTATTCGCGGCAGATGAGCCCCGCCGGACGCGAAGCGCGGCGCCGGGCCTCGGTGCTCGGCATCGAGGGAACGGGGTGGGATATCGGACACGCTGTGCGCTTTCTTCTGTCGGCCGAAGCGCGCTACATTACCGGGCAGACCCTGGTCGTCGACGGCGGAGCCACTCTGGTCGGACCCGCCCGGGCACCCGAGTAAGAAGAGCCGGGAGGACATCCCACGATGGCGCGTCTGCCTTACCTGGACAAATCCGATCTTTTGCCCGAGCACCAGGATCTTCTGGCGCGAAACCTCAACTTGTACCGGGTTCTCGCCCACAGCCCGCGCGCCGCGCGCAGCCTCAACACACTCGCGCAGATATATCCGCGACGGCAGCCGTCTCGACCCGCGGCTGCGCGAGCTCGCCATTCTTCAAGTCAGCTATCTGACGCGCTCAGCCTGGGGATATTCCCACCACGTCAGGATCGGGCGTGAGGTCGGCCTCTCCGCTGACGACATCCGCGCTGTCGCCGATGAGACGGCCGGCCGCCCCACCGGGCTCGAACCTCTCGCGAAGACAGTGTTGCGCGCTGCCCGCGAGATGACCACAGAATTGGTAGTCTCCGACAGCACCTTCGCCGCATTGCGGCAAGAGCTGGACAATGAGCGGCTTACCGACCTGATGGTTACGATCGCCTATTATACCGGGCTTGTACGCTTGCTCGAGACGATGCAGGTCGATGTAGAGGAGGATTACCTCCCCTATTTGGACGAGTTTCCGCTCCCGCCAAGCTGAGCGAAGCCTCAGTTCCGCGTCAGCGGCTCGCCAACGCGCGGGCGAGCTGGCTTACGGCTTCCTGATGCTTCTCGTTCCTGATTTCGGCAAAGTTGCGGGCGATCTCCAACAGCATGCGCTGATGGGGCGTGATCTGCCGCGGCGCTTCTTCGCCGATACCTTCGTAAAAATAAGGTATCGGCGCACTCAACGCGCGCGCAATCTCGAACAGCCGTCCAGCCGATACCCGATTGATGCCGCGCTCGTATTTATGCGCCTGTTGGTACGTCACGCCGATCATCTCGGCGAGCTGCTGCTGCGTCAAGCCCAGCATGATGCGGCGTTCGCGGATCCGGCTTCCGACATGATCGTCGATTGTGGCGGTCGACCGCCCTCTCTTCGGTTTGGCCATGGTTTTCACCCGTTTAGGGATTCCTCAGACGTGCTGATCGTCGCCTGCTCATATCCATTAACGCGATTAACTCCGATTAATTCCGACGCCTCAACGCAGCGGCCAGAATAGAAGGATCAGAGGAACGCCGATCCCGATAACGATCAGCGAAAGCGGCAGTCCCAACTTCCAGTAATCCGCGAAGTGGTATCCGCCAGGTCCCATAACAAGAGTATTTGATTGATGGCCGATCGGCGACAAAAAATCCGATCCCGCGCCGAGCGCCACAGCGATCAAGAATGGGTCGATCTTGTACCCCAAGTTTTGGGCCAGCTCAGCCGCGATCGGCCCCATGACCAGAACGGCGGCGGCGTGATGCAGGATCGGCGTCAGCAGCATCGTCACCGCGAGAATTAGCGCGACGATGCCATAGGCGGGCAAGTGTGCCGCAAACCCTGAAATCAGACCTGCGAGCAGGTCCGTCGTGCCGGTGCTCTTGACCGCCTCGCCGATCGGGATCAGCGCACCGATCATGATCAGGATCGGCCACTCGACGGCAGCATAGAGCTCGCTCAAGCTGAGCAAGCCGAGAAGGGCAATCGCCAGCGCCGACGCAACAAAGGCGATCTCCGCCGGAACCAGCCGAAACGCTGCCGCGGTCATTGCAAGCGCCAGGATCGCGACCGGTAGCACCAGCTGGCGGCGGCGCCCGAGCCGCAATTGACGCTCGGCCAAGGGCAGGCAGCCGAGAGCCGCTAGCGTCTCAAAAATCGCTGCCCGACGTCCCTGGAAGACAATCGCATCGCCGAGTTGAAACTTCAGGCGGCGCAGTCGAACCGCCGTTTGCCGCCCACGCCGGCTGATTGCCAGGACGTTGACGCCGTACCGCTCGCGCAAATGGAGATCCGCGGCTGAACGGCCGATCAGCTCCGAATCGGCGGTGACCACCGCCTCGACCGTCGCGAGCCGGTTCGGGTCCAATTCGGCCGGCACGAGAGCGGCATCGTGCTTGGCTTCCGCACCCTGGGCCTTGGCGCCTTCGGCCACCTCGGGCAGCTCCTCGCTGCCGATGACCTCGAGCTTGCCGTCGCTGATGAACTGCTCGAGCGCTTGCGGGTCTGCCTCGACGACGAGTAGATCATTCGGAAGAACGGCCCAGCTTCCGCCCGGGACATACCGCCGATATTCGTCGCGAACGATGGCCACAACGGTTACGGCGCCGCTGGCCGCATCCTCGAGTTCGGCCACCCTTCGGCCGGCAAACGAAGAGCCCGGCCCGACCCTGAGCTCGCTCGTGTAATCCTCGATCTTGAACGCGGTGTCGGCTGCCGCGGAGCGCCGGCCACGCGGTATCAGGCGCCAGCCGATACTCAGGAACACGACCCCGCAGAGCGCGGTCCCGAAGGCGACCGGGAAAAAATCGAACATGTGAAACGGCGCGCCTTCGAGCTCCTGCCGCACGGTCGCGGTCAGCATGTTCGGCGACGTGCCGATCAACGTCATCGACCCGCCGAGCAGCGAGGCGAAGCTGAGCGGCATCAGAAACTCCGAAGGCGACCGGTCGTTGCGCCGCGCCACCTGGAAGGCCACGGGCATGAAAATCGCCAGCGCCCCGACATTTTTGACGAAGGCCGAAAGGGCTGCGACGCAAGCCACCAGCACCCCGACCTGCAAGGAGGACGAGCGCAACAACGGCGTTAACCAGCGGACCAGGACCTCGACGGCGCCCGACCGGGCGATTGCGGCACTGACGATAAGCGCACCGGCGATCAGCGGCACGACCGGGTTCGAATAGCCGGAGAAGGCGTGATCGGCCGGGACGATGCCGCCGAGCACTGCAGCGAGCAGCGCCAGCAGCGCGACGAGGTCGTAACGCAGCCTGTCCCAAAGGAACAGGAAGATCATCCCGCCCAAGACGGCAAGGGAGATGATTTGGTCGCGACTCACTGTGCCCTGCCGGAAGCCTCGGGCGTCTCGGCCGCCCGCCGGGTTATCATTCCCACGAGGCGTCCGCCCGCGTCGAGCACCGGCATCTGCTCGATGCGACGCTCGACCATGCTTTCGGCGACACTCACGGCCGTGTCCTCCTCGGTGCAGGTGAAGAGCAACGAGGACATCACCTGCGACACGGTTGTGGCCCTAGGATCGAGACCGGCAGCGACTAAACGGATCAGGATGTCACGAATCGTCAGCACCCCGACGACGCGGTCCTCGACCCCGACAAGAATGACCCGACTATCGATATCTGCGATCGCCTGCGCGGCGTTCTGCACGCTTTCCTCGGCTGCAACGAGGGTCACATCCCGCAGCATCAGCTCGGAAACCCGCATTCACTCGACCTCTCGAATGCCGCGTAGGGTTAACGCCGTGGTAAGGGCTGAGTCTCAGGTCTTACTATCGCGCCCGCTCCGACGCTTGCCTCCGCTGCCGCCACGGCGGCAAGTTACCTGACTCGGCGCTTTGAGAGGATACGATGACCGAACCGTTTGGCCTGGCCCGCGGCCTCACCAATTACGGCGACCCCGATTTCGCGCTCTACCTGCGGCGCTCCTTTGCGCGCTCGATGGGGTATTCGACCGACCTTCTGGCGCGGCCGGTGATCGGCATCGCCGACACCTTTTCCGGCTTCAACAACTGCCACCGGCATTTCCCCGAGCTGATCGAGGCGGTCAAGCGCGGCGTGCTGGCGATGGGCGGGTTGCCGCTGACCTTTCCGACAATCTCGCTCGGCGAGGTGTTTCTGAGCCCGACGAGCCTCATGTTCCGCAACCTGATGGCGATCGACACCGAGGAGATGATCCGCGCGCAGCCGATGGATGCGGTCGTGCTGGTCGGCGGCTGCGACAAGACCGTGCCCGCCCAGCTGATGGGCGCGATCTCGGCCAACCGGCCGGCCATCGGGCTCGTCGCTGGGCCGATGCTGACGTCGCGCTGGCACGGCGAGCGGCTCGGCGCCTGCACCGATTGTCGCCGCTTTTGGGCCAAATACCGCGCCGGCGAGATCGAGACCGACGAGATCCACGAGATCGAAGGCAACCTCGCGACCACAGCCGGGACCTGCGCGGTTATGGGGACGGCCAGTACGATGGCTTCGATCGCCGAGGCGCTCGGCATGATCCTGCCAGGCAGCGCCGCGATTCCGGCGGTCCACGCCGACCGGTTGCGCGCCGCCGAAGCGACCGGCCGCGCGGCGATGCAGCTCGCCGGTTCCAAACTGACGCCCGATCGGATCGTGACGCCTGATGCGGTCGAGAATGCGCTACGCGTGCTGATGGCCATTGGCGGCTCTACCAACGCAGTATTGCATCTGACCGCGATCGCGGGACGGGCCGGTGTCGATATTCAGCTCGGCCGGCTCAACGAGATCAGCGAAACGACGCCGGTTCTGGTCGATCTGAAACCAACCGGCCCGCACTACATGGAGGATCTGTTTGCCGCCGGCGGCATCGGCGCGGTGCTGCGCGAGCTGAAACCGCTGCTGCACCTCGATTGCATGACGGTCGCCGGCGAAACCCTGGCGGAACGGCTTGCCGCGCCCGACGGTCCCGTCGACCGCTCCGTCGTCAAACCTTTGAGCGATCCGCTGCAGCCCAAAGGCGGGCTCGTCGCGCTGTTCGGCTCGCTGGCGCCGAAAGGCGCAATCTTCAAGCGCTCGGCGGCGGACCCGAAACTGTTCGAGAGGGAAGGCCGCGCCGTCGTCTTCACCTCGCTCGAGGACCTCTCGGCGCGCATCGACGATCCCGCGCTCGATGTGACGCCGGACGATTTCCTAGTGCTGCAGAACGCCGGACCGCTCAGCGCTTCGGGCATGCCCGAGGCCGGCTACCTGCCGATCCCAGGCAAGCTGGCGCGCGCCGGGGTCAAGGACATGGTGCGCATCTCCGACGCGCGGATGAGCGGCACGGCCTACGGCTCGATCGTCTTGCACGTAACCCCCGACGCGGCAAGCGGCGGCCCGCTCGCCAAGGTCCGCAACGGCGACCGGATCCGCCTCTCGGTCGCCGAGCGCCGCCTCGACCTCCTGGTCCCCCGGAGGAGCTGGCGCGCCGCCCGGTCGCCCCGCCGCCGGTTCCCGAGCGCGGCTACGCCCTGCTCTACCGCCGCGAAATCCTGCAGGCCGACCGCGGCTGCGACTTCAACTTCCTGCGCAAGCACCCACTCGGCGCAGGGGAAAGATGAGGGACCTCAGCTCCAGCATGATGGTGGCCGGCAGAGCCGCCATGTGATCCCAATGTCCATGACTAACTGCAATTCACCCGATCTCGCCCATCGCGATGCAGACCCAATCACATGGTTCAACGTGGAGTATCCGTAGATCCGCAGTAGGATGGGTTGAGCATCGCGAAACCCATCGCGACCCCCGCAAGCGATGGGTTTCGCTTTCGCTCAACCCATCCTACCAACTACGCAAGCGCCCACTCGGCGCAGATGAACAACACCGCTTCAACGGTGTCCGTTGACCGCGTCGACCTTCGGCTTGCCCCAATGCGGTATCGCGATGCGAGCCACCGGCGCCACGTTGATGCGCCACGGATCATCTGCGATGGCAGATTTTGTGACCGGCACGAATTGTCGACTAGGAAATTCGCGAACCGGGCTTCATTTTGTACTGTCTGTCTTGCGGTTTCCTTAACGCGATCTGTCTCTCACCTCGGCAAGGCATCCCGCTACGCTCCTCCGAGATCGATGGTGAGGCGTCGAGATTGCGGACTCGCAAGGTATCGCCAGCAGCCACCTTGCGCGGACTTGATCCGCGCATGCACGCCTTTGGCCGGGCGCTCGAAGGCGTGGGTGGCAGGGCCAAGTCCGGCCAAGACGAAGTTAGCCGGCTGACCTCGGCGGGTGACCCGAAGCTCTCGCGAAGACCGCGCTTCGGCGCTGGTTGTCGCCGCCACAGCAACGCTAAAATTGCCACATTCGCATCCTATCTTGCGGCCCAAACCGGCGCTCGAGAGTAGGCGCCATCATCGCGAGGGAAAAGTCGATGCCTGTAGATTCCGTGCAAGAACAGGTGAGCCGCGACGCTGACGGCCGGTTCCGCAAGGGCCGGTCGGGCAATCCCAAGGGGCGGCCTATGGGGGTGCGCAACAAGGCGACGGAAGCCGCCGAGCTGGTGCTCGACGGCGAAGCCGAGGCGCTGACCAGGAAGGCGGTCGAGCTCGCGCTCGAAGGCGAGGCGTCGGCGCTGCGGCTTTGTCTCGAACGCATCATTCCGCCGCGCCGCGAGCGGCCGGTCAAACTCGGGCTGCCCTCGGTTCGCGGCACCGCCGATCTCGCCGGCACGATGGCGGCGATCACAACGGCGGCGACTCAGGGCACGATCACGCCGGGTCAGGCCGCGGAACTGGCCCGGGTTGTCGAGATCTTCGTCCGGGCGGTCGAGACCAGCGATTTCGAAAGGCGGCTGCGGGAGCTGGAAGAAGCATATGCGGCGCGTACGTGACGCCCGGGTCGCTCGCCTGGCGGCAGAAAGGACGCGCTTCGATTCGACCGCAGGCCTCGATAATTGCACGCTGAGGGCCTGGAACAGGGTTTGCGACTTGGTCCGCGATGGCTTGGTGCAAGCAGGCGTCGACCCGGAACGTGCAACTGCGGTGCAGCTCGGCGGAATGGCGGCGCACATGACCGACATCGCCGACAACCCCGAAGTGCGGCGCCGCGAGGAGGAATTGACGGTGGGCGACCATGATGGTCTGGCGGGCATTTTCAGGGTGAAAATCGGAGATATCGCGCGACGTTTCCGGGACGGACGCGACCCCGATTTCGCCTCTGCCTCCTTGGCCGAGCTATTCGCCTGGTGTGTGGCGCGGAGAGGCTCTTGCGGAGGATGAGCTTCTCGGGCAAACCGCCTTGGTCTCCCGATTGACGTGGCGGCGGCCTCGACGCAGCGAGGGCTCGAATGACCGATTGGATTTTGCGCGGCGGCGAGGTGATCGACGGCAGCGGGCGACCCCGCCGCCGCGTCGATGTGGCGATCGCCGGCGACCGCATAGCCGAGGTCGGGGCGGTCGGCAGGGTCGAAGGCGCGCGCGAGGTGGACGTCAGCGGCAAGATCGTCGCGCCCGGCTTTATCGACGTGCACACCCATGACGATCGTGCGCTCTTCGCGACCCCGGAAATGGCGGCCAAGGCGAGCCAGGGCGTCACCACGGTGGTGACCGGCAATTGCGGGATCAGCCTCGCGCCATTGCTGCTCGACGAGGCGCCACCGCCGCCTCTCGATCTGATCGGCGACAGCGCCGATTACCGTTACGGCCGTTTCGCCGAGTATCTCGCCGCCCTCGACGAGTCGCCGCCGGCGCTCAACGCGGCCTGCCTCGTCGGCCATTCGACCTTGCGGGTCGGAGCGATGAGCTCGCTCGACCGGCCGGCCGATGATGCCGAGCTGGCGCAGATGTGCGAGCGGC
Organism: uncultured Alphaproteobacteria bacterium; assembly: GCA_963700195.1. Taxonomy (GTDB): domain Bacteria; phylum Pseudomonadota; class Alphaproteobacteria; order ATCC43930; family CGMCC-115725; genus AP-15. Next base: position 29,941 of record CAVOWQ010000003.1, on the reverse strand, counting down.
TGCAGGAAGCGCTCGACGCCGGCGCGGTCGGCATGTCGAGCGGCCTCGCCTATGCGCCTGCCGCCGGCGCGCCTTCCGCCGAGATCGAGACCCTGGCCCGATTGCTGCGCCCCGCCGGGGCGCTCTATACGACGCATATGCGCAACGAGGGCGGCGCCGTCCTCGACAGCCTCGAAGAGAGCTTTGCCGCCGGGCGTGCGGCAGGCGTTCCGGTCGTGATCTCGCACCACAAGACAATCGGACGCGAAAATTTCGGACGCACGGCCGAGACCCTGCCGGTTATCGCCGCGGCGATAGCCCGTCAGGAAGTCGGGCTCGACGCCTATCCCTACATCGCCTCCTCGACCGTGCTCAGCGCGGCGCAGGCCGAGAGGGCGCTGAAGGTGCTCGTCACCTGGTCGAAGAGCGCGCCCGAACAGGCCGGCCGCGAGCTTTCGGCGATCGCCGCCGATTGGGGTGTCAGCGAGAAGGAGGCGGTCGATCGGCTGCAGCCGGCGGGGGCCGTGTATTGGACGATGGACGAGGCCGATGTGCAGCGGGTGCTGCGCTTCGAGCACACGATGATCGGGTCCGATGGGCTGCCGCACGATTCCCACCCGCACCCGCGCCTGTGGGGCGCCTTCCCACGCGTTCTCGGCCATTACAGCCGCGATCTCGGCCTCTTTTCCCTCGAGGAAGCCGTGCGCCGCATGACCGGTCTTTCCGCCGCCCGGTTCGGCCTGGCAGGCCGCGGCACGCTCGCCGCCGGCGCCTATGCCGACATTGCCGTCTTCGACCCGGCGAGCATCGCCGATCGCGCGACCTTCGAAGCGCCGATGACCCCCGCCGCCGGCATCGAGCACGTCTTCGTCAACGGCCGCCCGGTGTGGACCGAGGGCAAGCCCACCGGCGAGCGCCCGGGCCGCGCGCTGCGCCGGCAGCAGATGCAGGCGGAGGCCCGGTGATCAATTCCTCCGGAAACACCCCCTCAGCAAAAAGTCCCTCTCCGCCCTCAGGGGGGAGAGGAGGGGCCCGCGCCGAAGGCGTGGGAGGGTGAGGTGGGCATCCCGCCGTTCGGAACGCCAACTCCCCCACCTCACCCCGCCCTCTCCGCCCTCAAGGGCGGAGAGGGAGAAGAGGGTTTTAGGAACCGGTTCTGCACCATCTCGGCGACGACGTTCCGCGCAACCTCGCGCAAGAGCCGGCTGTCTTCCTCCGGGGTGGCCGCGGGGGAAATGCCCGGCACCACCCGGTCATGGGCATAGGTCGCGATTGCCGCGCCATTCACCACGCCGGGATGCGCCGGGTCGGCGCCGTCCTGCACTGACCGGATACCCCGTCGGATCATGTTGCGCATCATCGTCACGCCGCGGTCGGTCGAGGCGAGGTGTTCGAGACCGTGCCGGGAAATGCCGCCATGGATGCTGACCTGCGCGTCGTAGTCCCCCGGGACCCGCTGCCGGTCTTCGTAGGTCCGGCTCGCATCCTGCCCGAAGCCCGCGCCGCGCCGCGGTTCCTGGCCCTCCGGCGCGCGGTAGAAGCCGATCTGCATCGTGTGGGTGTCGTCGAGCGGGACCGCCCAGGTCGTGGCCGCCGGGCGGTTGATCACCGTGCGCTTGGCCATCGGGTCGGCGTTCGGCGGAAACTGGTGAATGTTCGGAGGAATGAAATCGGCGACCCGCACCCAGACGCGGTCGCCTTGCCGGCGGGTGTCGATGTAGACCATGCCGGCCGGGGTCTCCATCCAATCCCATTCGCCGAGCGCCCCGAGATCCTCGGTAAACCCCTGGCTGCCGGGAAGCGTGTGGAGAAAGGCGAGATGCGCCGGGTCCATGCTGTTTTCCTTGACCTGCAGCCAGTTGCACTCCCACAGGGTGGGAGCGCGGGCGACCATCCGGTAGCCGGGCAGGTCATAGGTGTCGAGGATCGGGAAATCGGGCTCCTTGTCGGGCGGACCCATATAGGCGAAGACCAGACCCTGGTATTCGCGCACCGGATAGGCGCCGTGGAAGAGCCGGTCCTTCAATGTGCTGTCGGCCGGCTCTCCCGGGGTTTCGAGGATCGTGCCGTCGACATCGAACAGCCAGCCGTGATAGCAGCAGCGGATCCCCTTGTCGGAAATCAGGCCGAATTCGAGCGAAGTGCCGCGATGCGGACAATGCAGCTCGAGAAGGCCCACCGCGCCGCTGCGGTCGCGGAAGGCGACGAGATCCTCGCCCATGATGCGCAGGCGCCGCGGCAGATCGCGCAACTCCTCGGACAGGACGACCGGCTGCCAGAAGCGCCGCAGATACTCGCCGCAGGGCGTGCCCGGCCCGACGCGGGTGAGCTCTTCGTCATCCGCCGGCCGCTCGCGATGATGGTACGCGCCATAGGCTGCGCTCAGAAATGGTGCTCTCTCTGCCATGGCATCCCTCCTTGGGCCTCAAGATCGCCGCAGTTTAGCGGGCGAGGTCGCTGGCGAGCGAAAAAGCCGAATCCCGGCCGACCTGGCCGCGGTAGATCTGCAGGTTTTCGAGGACGCGCTGAACGTAGTTTCGCGTCTCGTTGATCGGGATCATCTCGATCCAGTCCACCATGTCGATGTTGCCGCCGCGGGGATCGCCGTAATCGTGAATCCACTGCCGCACCCGGCTCGGGCCGGCGTTGTAGGAGGCGATCGCCAGCGCATAAGAGCCGCCGAAATCGTCGATCAAGGTTTCGAGATAAGCGCGCCCGATCAGCACGTTGTAAATCCCGTCCGCGGTCAGCCGGTCGGCCGAAAACGGCAGCTGCATCTTGTTGGCGATGAAGCTCGCGGTTGCCGGCATCAGCTGCATCAATCCCCGCGCCCCCACTCGACTGACGGCGTCGCGCTCGAATGCGCTTTCCTGCCGCATGATCGCGAACAGCAGCGAATGCTCGGCCGTGCCGCCATCCGGTATCGCCGTTACCGGGTAGCCGTGGATCATCAGCGGGGTTCCGGCTTCGATCGCTCTCTTCGCCACCGCGATCGCGAGATCGATGCGCCCACTGGTTTCGGCGAGGTTCGCGAGCATCGCGAACTTTGCCGGGGTCTTGGCATTGTCGGCCAAGTGAAGGAGAAAAGCCTTGCCGTGCGACCGCGTCGCCGAGCTCGAAGAAAATCCGGGCGGCGCGAACCACTTCGTCATCGTCAAACTGGGCCCGCTCCGCAACATCGGGTACAGGCTCGGGCACCGGCCGCGGTGGCGCATCGTGCCCGAGCTGATGCGCGGCGAGCTGCCCGTAGAAGGTGGCCATGTGATCGGCCCCGGCGGCGTACCATTTCGCCGCGAGGTCGGATTTGCCTTGCGCGTCGGCGGCCCGTCCCCCCCAATAACCGGCTCGCGCCTTGGCGTAGGGTGTGGCAACCCGCGTCAGGATGCGCGAGAAGTGCTCGAAGGCCAGCGCCGGCTGCTTCATGTAGCGCAGCGCAATATAACCCAAGAGGAACTGGGCTTCGGAAAACGCGTTTCCTTCGATCAGGCCATGCTGCTCGACGATACGATAGGCAAGTTCGGCGTTGCCGCCGGCGAGAACGCGTCGGGCGATCGCTTGCCGTTCTGCCCACCATGCCGCTGGGCGGACGAGGTCGTTGGGCTGAGCGAGCAGGATCTGAAGCGCCGCATCGATCATATCCTTTTTGCGGCGCCAGCGCAGCTGCTCGAAGACGAGCCCTGGATCCGAGCGCAGGCGCGCCGGAACCCGCCTGACCAACATCTCGGCATTGGCGGCTTGCGCGGCGAGCGCCAAGCGAGCCTCAGCCACCGGGCGGTAGTCGGAGGGCACCAGTCCCAACATGCGGTGCGCCGCCTCGCTCTGACCGTCCCACAGCAGCCGGTCGATCCGCTGTACATAGTCCTCGGGTCGAAGCGAAGCGGAGTGGTGGGCGAGAAAATTCTTTTCGTCGAGAGGACCGAAATCGGCGGCGATCCAGACCCGCCGCAAGGCCGCGGTGCCGCCGTCGAGATCGCCGGAATTCATCATCATCTCGGCTTCGCGGACCTTGCCCGTCGGGCTGACCGGCGGATACCGTTTGAACCACTCGGTTGCGACCGCGTCCGATTCGGCGGCCAGGGCCTCCTCGGCATGTTTGCGCAAGGCTTTCTGTCCCGGCCAATCGGGGTTCTTCTCGATGAACTCGGCGATATCGGGAAAGCGACCGGGGGCGCCAGGACGGGCGTAGTCCATCCAGTGCAACATTTTCACCGGCAGCGGGTCGGTTGTCGTCGCCGCGCCGGCATAAGCCGTGGCTCCAATCGCCGGCTTGCGCCGCGGCGAGCGCCGCCCGCATCACTTCCATATCCGCCGCCGGGAGTGTCTGGGCCGTGGCTGCCGGGAAGCCGAGCGCGACCAAAATCAAAACGACGGGCAGCAATCCGCAGACGATCGGCGGCAAGGTCGGCGGCTCCTTCATTGAATCAAAGATGAGGCAACTAAGTCTTACGGTTTTTCTGCTGCCACAGCAAGTCCGGTGCCGAATTCTGTTCGAGCGCCGCCCTTGTGCGCGAATCGCACGTCATCCAGCGCTGTTGAAGCCGCTGCCCGCGAGGACTATCGTAAATTGGCACCGCAATCCCGGAGGAAACGATGTTTAGGGGATCGCTCGTCGCGCTGATCACGCCGTTTCGCGACCACGAGCTGGACGAGGACGCATTTCAGGAGCATGTCGCCTGGCAGATCGATCAGGGCACCCACGGATTGGTCCCGTGCGGCACGACCGGTGAATCGCCGGCCCTTGCCGATGACGAGCAAGAACGGCTGGTAACTTTATGCGTCGAGGTTGCCAAAGATAAGCGAATCCCGGTCATTGCCGGCACCGGCACCAACTCGACCGAGCACACGATCGCGCTGACCCGGCAGGCCAAGAAGGCAGGTGCCGATGCGGCGCTGATTGTCTGCCCCTATTACAACAAACCGACCCAGGAAGGCCTCTATCAACATTTCAAGACGATCCACGACAGTGTCGATCTCCCGATTATCATTTACAATATCCCGGGACGCTCGGCGGTCGACATGACGAACGCGACGATGGCGCGCCTGGCCAAATTGCCCAACATCGTCGGCGTAAAGGATGCGACCAACGACCTCGCACGGCCGCTACGCATGCGCGTCGACATCGGTGCGGGCTTCTGCCTACTGTCGGGAGAGGATGCCACCGCCATTGCCTATCTTGCCCAAGGCGGCGACGGCTGCATCTCGGTGACCGCCAACGTCGCGCCACGGCTCTGCTCGGAAATGCATAGGGCCTGGCAGCGCGGCGATTTCGCGTCGGTGCGCGAGATCAACCAGCGTCTGATCCCGCTGCACGATGCGCTGTTCGCCGAGACCAGCCCGGCTCCGGTCAAATATGCCGCATCACTGCTCGGGCGCTGCACTGCCGAAGTGCGCCAGCCGCTGTGGGCGATCATGCCGGAGACACAGGAGAGGGTGCAGCGGGCGATGCGGAGCGCCGGTCTCCTCAACTAATGCGGGCAGCCGACCGACATGTCGCTCAAAATCGGCGGGCACGCCACGATTACTTGATCGAAGACACGCTCGAGGCGGGAGTCGTCCTGCAGGGCACCGAGGTAAAGGTACTGCGCCAAGGGCAGGCCAGCATCGCCGAAGCTTACGCGGACGAGAATGGGGGGGAGCTTTACCTCGTCAACGCAAACATCCCGGAATATTCGGCCTCCGCCCACTTCAATCATCAGCCGCGGCGACCGCGAAAGCTGCTGTTGCACCGCAAGCAGATGAACCGGCTGCTGGGCGCGATCCGGCGCGACGGCATCACGGTCGTGCCGCTTTCGATCTATTTCAACGACCGAGGGCGGGCCAAGGTCGAACTCGGTCTCGCGCGAGGAAAGCGGAAGGCGGATAAGCGTCAAGCGGAGAAGCAGCGGGATTGGCAGCGCAGTCGGGCCCGCATCCTGCGGGAGCGAAACACCTAAGGCCGGATCGCCAAATCGACCCCGGCGCCGGGATAGGCTGCCCCACCTTGCGGCGCATCGAGGTGGCTGCTCAGCAGGGCGAAGATCGCTTCGAACATTGCGGGGCTGAGCTTGCCCGTATTGGTGTTGAGCCGAGAGCAATGATAGCTGTCGACGAGCGTCAGCCCGCAAGGCAAGTGATGCAGTCGGCCGTGCCCGAACGGGAATAATGCGCGGCGCAAGCCGAGCGCGGTGAGCACCGCGTTATGGGCAATCGCGCCGAGCGCCAGAAGCGCCCGGAGCTGGGGCATAGCGCCGATCTCGGCGGCCAAAAACCGACGGCAGTTCGCAACCTCGCTCGGTTCGGGCTTGTTTTGCGGCGGGACGCAGCGAACAGCATTGGTGATGCGCACCCGCCGGAGCTCGAGACCGTCGTCCGGACGGGCGTCATAATCCCCCTCGGCGAACCCGCATTTGCGCAAGGTCGCATAGAGCAGGTCGCCGGCGTAATCGCCGGTGAACGGGCGCCCCGTCCGGTTCGCACCGCGCAATCCCGGGGCGAGGCCCACGATCAGCACTTCGGCTTGGGCATCACCGAACGGCGGAACCGGCCCGTTGAACCATTCCGGGTGGGCTCCCCGCTGAGCCTCCCGGAAGGCCGCAAGGCGCGGGCAGAGAGAACAGTGCCGTGGCGGCAGAGCCTCCGCGAGAGGAGCGGTCAAGCGTCGTCCACCGGTTCGGTACGTGCGCGGTTAACATCCTCTCGAATTTGGTGGTTGCGCATCAGGCTCGGCGCAAGATCCTGAAGTTCGATGAAATTATCCGCTTGGCGGCGCAGATCGTCCGAGACCATCGGCGGCGACGAGCGGATCGTCGACACCACTGATACCCGGACTCCCTTGCGCTGCACGGCTTCCACCAGCCTTCGAAAATCCCCGTCGCCCGAGAACAGGATAGCGTGATCGATGTACGAAGCCATTTCGAGCATGTCGATTGCCAGCTCGATATCCATATTGCCCTTGATCCGCCGCCGTCCCATTGCGTCGGTGAACTCCTTCGTCGGCTTGGTCACCATCGCATAACCGTTGTAGTCCAGCCAATCGACAAGCGGCCTGATCGGCGAGTATTCTTGGTCTTCTACCAGGGCAGTATAATAGAACGCCCGAATCAGCCGTCCCTTCGTGCTAAACAATTCGAGCAACCGCCTATAGTCTATGTCGAAGGCGAGACCCCGAGCGGCTGAATAGAGGTTGGCCCCGTCAATGAAAATCGCGATTCGCTCTTCCGGATAGAAAATCATCTGACTAAATGCTCCTTCACATCGATAATGTAGCAGAAGTGTCTTACACCGCGCATTCCGGGTCAAGCGGCGACCATGTGGAGCAATTCCGGTGATTCTGATCGGGATCGGCGGGAATCTTGAAAGCGCTCAGTTTGGCCCGCCACGCGACACGCTGCCCGCCGCGCTCGAGGCCTTAAAAGCGGAGCGCGTCAACATCCTGACGCACTCCGGATGGTATCGTACAGAACCCGTGCCTCCCTCCGACCAACCCTGGTTCGTCAATGCGGTTATCTCTTTGGCGACGGAACTCGAGGCGGAGGACCTGCTAATCCTGCTGCAGGCCACGGAGCGGCAGTTTGGACGGGTTCGCGGAAAACCCAACGCGCCGCGCATTCTCGATCTCGACATTCTCGACTATCAGGGCGAGGTGATGAACGCCACATCGCTCGTCCTGCCTCACCCGAGACTGCACGAACGTAGGTTTGTTTTGATGCCGATTGCCGAAATCGCGCCGGACTGGCGGCACCCGATTTTGGGGCTCACCGCGGCGCAACTGCTGGTCCGGCTGTCTTCCGAACAGCAGATCGAGCGGCTCTCGTGCTGACCAGTGCTGGTTCCACTCGATTGTGCCTCCCGAACGCGGCGGATATAAACGCCCGACACGAACGGGATGTTTGATGACCCTATTCGAAGTTGCTCGCTCTCATATGCTCGAGAGCCAGCTCCGACCCAACAAAGTTACGGACGATCGGGTGCTTAACGCCTTCGCCACAATAAGGCGCGAGCTGTTTGTACCCGAGCACCTTCGCCCTGTTGCCTATATCGATGAGGATTTGCCGCTCGGCGGCGGACGGTACCTGATGGAGCCGATGGTCGCCGCCCGGCTGCTGCAGGAAGCATCAATTGCACGCACGGACGCCGCGCTGATCGTCGGCGCCGGAACGGGATACGAAGCGGCCCTGACCGCGATGCTAGCTCGCAATGTGCTCGCTCTCGAAGAGGATCCCGAGCTGGCCCGGCGTGCACGCGCTGCTCTCGTCGAGCACGCGATCGCTTCGGTCAGTGTCGTCGAAGGTCCATTGCACGAGGGCTGTCGGCCGCGTGCTCCGTACGATGTAATCCTGGTCGGCGGAGGGGTCGTCGAGATCCCGCCGGAGATCGCTACCCAGCTCGCTGATGGCGGTCGGCTACTGGCCGTCGTCAAACCCGCCAATGCTATGGGTCGTGCCACCCTGATAACCCGGGCTGGCGGAGTGTTCGCGCGGCGCGTTATATTTGATGCCGCTACTCCCGCGCTGCCGGGTTTTGCACCGAAGCCCGCGTTCGAATTCTGCTGACGCCCTGATCAGGAGCGGAGGAAAATGCCCGAGAACCGGTGCACTGGTCTGACCCGTCTTTATTCGAGCCTCGATCGGGGCGGCGGCGACCCCGGCGGCCGCCCGCGCCGCAGGGCGATTTTGGGATGGGTTGCCGGGCTAGTTGTCGCTCTGACGGCGGTTTCTGCGCAGGCTCAGACACTTAGCGATGCTCTCGCCGAGGCGTATAACACTAATCCACAACTCCTTGCCCAACGCGCCTTGTTAAGGGCGACCGACGAGCAGGTTCCGCAAGCGCTGTCGTTCTGGCGCCCACAGGTCACCTTCAACGGCCAGGTCGGAGGCACGCGTAGCGCTTTCACGGAAGGCAGCACCGGTTTGCCCAGCCTCGGCGGGCGCAGCGTCTATTCCACTTTCTATCAGAACAGCCTCGCTATCCAGGTAACCCAGCCGGTTTACCGAGGCGGCCGGACCGTGGCGCAGACGCGCCAAGCGATCAACACCGTGGAGTCGACTCGAGCGCAGACCCTCGCAGTCGAGACCACGGTATTCCAGGCGGTCGCGATGGCCTATCTCGACGTCGTTCGCGACCAGGCACTGCTTGAGGTCGACCGCAACAACGTGGAGGTTCTGCGCAAGCAGCTCGAAGCAACCCAGGACCGTTTCCGTGTCGGCGAGGTCACCCGTACTGACGTGGCGCAGGCGGAGTCCTCGCTCGCTCAAGCCCAGGGCACCTTAGTTGCCCAACAAGGAACCCTCGAAATAAGCCGGGCTGAGTATGTTCGCGCCGTCGGTCACCCGCCCGGGAGATTATTACTGCCGCGGGACCGTCCGGCGCTTCCCGCTACGCGCGAAGAGGCACTGAGCCTTGCGTCGCACAATAATTTCAGTGTGATCTCGGCAACGTTCGCCGAACTCGCAGCCCGCGACAACATCGACGTCGTACGCGGCCAGTTGTTGCCGCAGATCTCGCTCGTCGGCAGTCTCACCCGTTCATTTGCTCCCTCAGTCACGTTGAACGGTGCACTGGAAGAGTCGGCTTCGATCGTCGCACAAATGACAATGCCGCTCTACGAAGGAGGGGCGATTTATTCGCAGACGCGGCAAGCAGAGCAGACGGTCGGGCAGCGGCGCAGCCAGGTCGACGATGCGCGTCGGGCGGCGGTTCAGACTGCCTCCCAATTTTTTTCGACCCTGGAAGCGGCGCGGGCGAGTATTTCTTCCTTCGCCGCGGCGGTGCGGGCGGCGCAGATCGCCCTTGAGGGAACCCAGCAGGAGGCATTGGTTGGTACTCGCACCGTGCTCGACGTGCTGATCGCCAACCAGCAGTTGCTCACCACCCAATCCCAGCTAGTCACCGCCCAGCACGATGCGGCTCTCGCGGAGTTCAACTTGGCGGCCGCCGTGGGCCGGCTGATCGCACCAGAACTAAAGCTACCGGTCAGGCTCTACGATATGGAGCGGCACTACAAGGAGGTGAAAGACAAATGGATCGGGTTCCGTGGCGGTCTTTCTGAGTGAGTCGGCGGGCGCAGGGCGGTTCCGCTGGCAAATCCTCGCCGTCTTACCTAGGTAAGAGGGTGTTCCAAGCCCTTTTTGGTTTGCCTTATGCCGGAAAACGCCAAATCGCCGTCAGAACCCTCTATGGAAGAGATAATCGCCTCGATCAGCCGCATTATTACCGACGAGCAGACGTCAGTCGAGCCAGCCCGTCCGGTTCCCGGGGAAAAGAGCGAGATCCTCGAACTGACCGAGGTCGTCGACGAAGACGGCTCGGTGCGGCGCGTCGCCCCTGAGGAGGAGGCCGAGGAGGGTAGTTCAGAGAGGCGGACTAGCGGATCCGCCGATCCGGCGACCACGAATGCGACCCCACACAGCGGTCCGGGTCCCGTACATCCGGAGGAGGTTGAGCCGCGGCTCGAACCCGGCCGCGAACGCATTTTGTCGTCGGCGACGTCGGGCGCCGCTGCGGCTGCGTTCGCCCAGCTCGGCACGCTACCGCGAGAGCGGCGCCGGGAGGGCGCGCTTCCGCTCGGAGGTGTCGATCGCACTCTCGAAGACATCGTGCGCGATATGCTGCGGCCGCTGCTACAGACTTGGCTCGACGAAAACCTCCCCAGGATGGTCGAGCGGCTGGTCCGAGAAGAGATCGCCCGCGTCGTTGGCGAGGCGGGGCTGCGTTGACCCATCCCGTCGAGGCCTCGCCACCAGCGGCGCCTTTTGCGGCAACCAAAAGCTGTGACCGACTGCGCGATCCGGACAATCGAGTGATGCTGGACAAAACTTATCAACCCGCTGCTATGGAGGCGCGGCGTTACGCGCTCTGGGAACGTTCGGGTGCGTTTGCCGCCGACCCGGACAGCGATAAGCCGCCTTATGCGATCATGATGCCTCCCCCGAACGTCACGGGGAGCCTGCATATGGGACACGCGCTGACCTTCACGTTGCAGGACGTGCTCGTGCGGTATCAGCGCATGCGAGGCCGCGACGTGCTCTGGCAACCCGGTACCGATCATGCAGGCATCGCCACCGAGATCGTCGTGGGCAACCAGGTGATCGAGGATGGCGGCACCAAGTCTGGCCTCGGCCGCGAGGGGTTTGTCGCGCGCGTTTGGCAATGGCGGGAGGAGTCGGGCGGAACTATCACTCGCCAACTCCGGCGGCTCGGCGCTTCTCCCGACTGGCGCCGGGAGCGTTTCACGATGGATCCCGCGTTGGCGGTGGCCGTTCGCCGCGTCTTCGTTCAGCTCTATCGCGAAGGCTTGATTTACCGCGACCAGCGGTTGGTCAATTGGGATCCGGTCATGCACACGGTGATCTCGGATCTCGAGGTCGACAGCCGCGAGACCAAAGGTTCGCTGTGGTATATCCGCTATCCGGTGGCAGAAATCCCGGACCGGTTTATCGTTGTCGCCACGACCCGGCCGGAAACGATACTCGGTGACACCGGGGTTGCCGTCCATCCGAACGATCCGCGGTTTGCCGATCTAGTCGGGAAATCGGTACGCCTCCCGTTGACCGACCGCCTCGTGCCGATCGTCGCCGACGAGCACGCCGATCCGGAGACCGGCACCGGCGCCGTCAAGATCACGCCGGCGCACGATTTTGCCGACTTCGAGGTGGGCCGGCGGCACGGCCTCGCCCTGATCAACATTTTTGATCAGGATGCCCGGCTGACTGACGCCGTCCCGGCGGCCTACCGGGGTCTCGACCGGTTCGCGGCGCGCGACAAAGTGGTTGCCGACCTGGCCTCAGCCGGCCTCCTCGACCGCGTCGAAGAGCACACGTTGATGGCACCGCATCATGACCGCTCGGGAGTGGTCATCGAGCCTTGGCTGACCGACCAGTGGTATTGCGATGCCCGGGTGCTCGCCGCCCCCGCCCTCGCGGCGGTCGAGGACGGCCGTACGCGGTTTGTGCCGCGCCAATGGGAGAACACGTTTTTCGACTGGATGCGCAAGATCCAGCCATGGTGCATCTCCCGGCAACTTTGGTGGGGTCATCAGATACCCGCTTGGTACGGGCCGGATGGGGCGGTTTTTGTTGCGGAGACCGAGGAGGACGCGCGGCAGCAGGCGGCCGAAGCATATGGCAAGGAGGTCGAGCTGCGTCGTGATCCCGACGTCCTCGATACATGGTTTTCCTCGGCTCTATGGCCGTTCTCGACCCTTGGCTGGCCGGAGTCAACTCGAGAACTGACGCGCTATTACCCGACTGATGTCCTGGTTACCGGCTTCGACATCATCTTCTTCTGGGTCGCTCGGATGATGATGATGGGGCTGCACTTCATGGGCGATGTGCCGTTCCACACGGTTTACATACATGCGCTGGTGCGTGATGAGCACGGCCAGAAGATGTCAAAATCGCGCGGCAATATAATTGATCCGTTGGAGCTGATCGACCGCTACGGCTGCGATGCGCTGCGCCTTGCCTTAGCGGCGCTGGCGGCACCGGGGCGCGACATCAAGCTCTCCGAGAGCAGGATTGAGGGGTACCGCAATTTTGCAACCAAGCTGTGGAATGCGGCGCGCTATTCGCAGATGAACGGGTGCGCTCTCGACCCCGGCTTCGCTCCGGCCGATTGTGGGCTGACCGTCAACCGCTGGATCACCGCGGCAGTGGCGGATTGTGCCGGGGCAGTTACCGCTGCTCTCGATACATATCGTTTCGACGAGGCGGCGAGCCGGCTCTATCACTTCGTCTGGGGCAACTTCTGTGACTGGTACCTGGAATTCACGAAACCGATCCTGCAGGGCGGGGACGCGGCAGCGTGCGCCGAGACGCAAGCCACGACTGCGTGGATCTTGGGCCGCATCGTCCACCTGCTGCATCCGATCATGCCATTTATTACCGAGGAGGTGTGGGAGCAGCTGGCGGGCCAATCCGCAGGCATGCTGATCACCGCTCCATGGCCGGAGTTTCAGCGTGATGCCATCGATCCGACGGCTTCGGCCGAGATGGAATGGATCGTTCAGGCGATTTCGGCGATCCGTGCGTTGCGCGCCGAGATGAATGTCCCTCCGGCCGTCCGGGTACCGCTGCTGATCAAGGACGCTGAACCCGTCGCGGCGCAGCGGATCACGCGCCACCGCGAGCATTTCGTGCGACTCGCCCGGGTCGAGCGGTTCGAATCGACCCAGTCGCTTCCGCCAGGCGGCATCCAGGCGGTCGTCGAGGGCGCGACATTGATTCTGGCTCTCGGCCATGTCGTCGACATCGCACGAGAAACGGAAAGATTGGGCAAAGAGATTGGCAAGCTAGACGCGGAGCTGGTTAAGATTGGTGCAAAGCTGGCCAACGCCAATTTCCTCGCCAAAGCCAAGCCCGAGGTGGTCGATGAGCAGCGCGAGCGTCAGGTGGACGTGACCCGTGACCGCGATCGTCTAAGGGCGGCTTATGATCGGCTGACAGCAGCCTGAATGACAGGGGCCCGGCTTCTAGGCGCAGAAGATTTCGTTCCCGCGGGGTTGGCCGAGCCGGGCCGACTCCGAGAGATCCGCCGAGTGGCCGAGCAGTTCGCCGTCGCGGTGACCGAGGACGTGGCGGAACTGATCGATCCGGCCGATCCCGCCGACCCGATTGCGGCGCAGTTTGTGCCGACGGCGGCGGAGCTCACCGAAGCGCCGGAGGAATGGGCCGACCCGATCGGGGATGAGCGTTGGTCGCCCGTCCCCGGCATCGTTCATCGGTACCCCGACCGAGTGCTGCTTAAGCCGATATTGCTGTGCCCGGTCTATTGCCGCTTTTGCTTTCGCCGCGAGGTCGTCGGCAAGAAAGAGGCGGTGCTCGACCAAGCCTCCTTGGCGGGCGCCTTTGACTACATCCGTCAGCATCAGCAGATCTGGGAGGTGATCGTCACCGGCGGTGACCCGTTTCTGCTCGCGCCGCGCCGCATCGCGGATATCGTTCGCATTCTCGATCAGATCCCGCACCTGGGTGTCCTGCGCTTTCACACCCGAGTGCCCGTGGTCGATCCACGGCGGGTGAACCAGGCGTTGGTCGAGGCGCTCGCCGCGGAAAAGGCAGTATATGTGGTTATCCATGCGAACCACCCCCGCGAGTTGACGACGCAAGTGCAGGAAGCAGTGCTAAAGCTGAGCCGGGCCGGTATTCCATTGCTGTCGCAGACGGTCTTGTTGCGCGGCGTCAATGACGACACGGTGGTCCTGGAAACGTTGTTCCGGCGTTTGGTGGCGATACGGGTCAAGCCCTATTACCTGCATCACGCCGATCTTGCCCGCGGCACGGCGCACTTTCGCACCGGGATCGCGTCCGGGCAGCGCCTCGTTCGCTCTTTGCGCGGCCGCATCTCCGGGCTCTGTCAACCGATTTATGTGCTCGACATCCCGGGCGGGTACGGCAAAGTGCCGATCGGTGCTTGTGCGGCCGGTCAAGTGGGCTCATCTGGCGAGTGGATCATCGAAGACGGTGCCGGCGTTCGGCACTCTTATCCGCCTGATCCCAACGAAGCGGCGGGCTGAGGGAGCCAGTGGCGGCGGAGCCGGACGATCCTGTCATGATCGTTGTCGGCGGCGGTGCGATCGCGCTCAGCACGGCCCAGGAGCTCTGCGCGCTGCAAGGCCATCGCGTGGTCGTCCTGTGGCGCAGGGATCCGGACTTGGCCCGCGCCGTCGAGAGCATCGGCGCGGTTTTCATTACCGCAGTCCGCCCGGATAGTGGCGAGGGACTCGATCGCGCCGGGGTACGTCACGCGGTCACGATCCTCGCGCTGTCGCCCGACGATCATCTAAATCTGCACGCCGCCCTCCTGGCGCGGGACCTCAACCCGGGCATCCGCATCGTATTGCGGCAATTCAATCGGACTCTCGCCCACAAGATCGAGCAGAACCTGCCGAACTGCTCGGTTCTGTCGCTCGCTTGGCACTCGGCTGCGACCTACGCGGCGGCCGCAATCGATCCGTCCTGCTTCCGCGGGCTGCAGTTCCCGGAGCCCGACGGCCCGCTAACCGGGTTTGCCGTGCGGATCGCCGAAGATTGCGGCGTCGACGGCGATGCCGTCGCGCACGCCGAGCGGGTTCTGGGAGCGCGGATCATTGCGATCGATGGCGCTACTGACTTCGCCCATGACAAAGTGGTCGCGGGAGGAGCCGAACTCGTCATTTACGGTGAGATTTCGACGCTCCAGGGTACCGCACCTCTTCGCTCGTCGGCTCGTGCGAAGCCGGAAATCGGACCCAGGCTGCGGTCTCTGCTGCATCGCCGACGACATCGTCCGCCCCGCTTGAACCCGATCCTTGCCCGGCTCGCCTGGGTCACCTTGATCGTGTTGCTCTCCGGGACGTGGTATTTTCATGCCGTCTTCGGTGGCAATTGGCTTGACGCCGTCTATTTCGTTGTCGCGACAATGACGACGACCGGATATGGCGACCTGACGCCCGACCGGGGCGAGCCAACCGAAATCCTCGCCGCGATGCTGCTGATGCTTTCCGGCATCACGCTGACCGGCCTCTTCATCGCCTTCGGCGCTTCGCTCTTGACGCGGGTACACTGGGTCACTTTGCAGGGCCTGCGCCCGGTGCACCGCCGCGGGCATATTGTGATTTGCGGCGCCGGCAGCATTGGCTCCGGGGTCATCGACCTGCTCCTCGCCCTCGGAAAACGGCTGGTGGTCGTCGAGCTCAACCCGGATAGCACGGTCGTCGAAAGGGCGCGCGAGCAGCACTTCGATTTGCTGACCGGGGATGCGAGCCGAGACACGACGCTCGATTTGTGCAATCTCGCCGCCGCTCATAGCCTGATCGCGCTGACCAACGTCGACACCTTGAACCTCGAGATCGCGCTTGGTGCTCGAGCCCGGAACCCGACGATGCCGATCGTGCTCCGGATCGCCGAGGCCAGCTTTGCCGAGTCGATCGCGCGGCACTTCGAATTCGAGACCACGTTCTCGGCCGCCGCGCTCGCGGCGCCGGCGTTTGTCGGGCTGGGGCGGTTCCCGGGATCGCGCGGACGCGTCGCGTTTGGGGGTCAGGAGTTTGCGATCGGAGAAATTGGTTCGGAAGACCTCTCGCGGGTTCCCCGGCCGGACGCAATCCCGATTGCGGTGTCGCGCGAAGACGAATTCGCAATCGCCCATGATCTCCACGCCCTCGGTCCGAATGGCCGTGCTCTGCTCCTCTTCCCGACCGCACGGTTCAGGGAAGGAAAGGACACGCTGTCCGCCGCGGCGGAGCGGTTCCTGCAGCGCAGTTAGGCTATACCGCGAGTTCGCACCATATCGGGGTGTGATCGGAGGAGCGGTCCTTCGCCCGAGGCTTCTTGTCGATGTTGCTAGCGGCAATTCTGTCGGCCGCATGCGGCGACAGCAGCAGATGATCGATGCGCAACCCCTCGTCGCGGTGCCAGCGCCCGGCCTGGTAATCCCAGAACGTGTAGCGGTGCGGCTCGCGGTGAAAGACGCGGTAGGCGTCGGTCAGCCCGAGGTAAAGGAGAGCACGAAACCGCGAGCGCGCTTCTGGCCGGCAAAGAGCGTCCTCGCGAAACGCCACCGGATCGTAAACATCATCGTCGGTCGGGCAGATGTTATAGTCGCCCGCCAGCACGAACGGGATCTCGCGGCGCAACAGTTCGCGGGTGTGCCCGATCAGCCGCTCCATCCAGCCGAGCTTGTAGGTGAATTTGTCGGTGCCGACCGGATTGCCGTTCGGCAGATAGACCGAGGCGACGCGAACCTCGCCGAAGGACGCTTCGATATAACGTGGTTGCTCGTCTTCGTCATTGCCGAGCAGCCCGGCGACGATCTCCTCCGCGGGTCGTTTCGACAGTAGAGCGACACCGTTATAGGCACGTTGCCCGATCGCCTCGACGTGGTAGCCCAGGCCCTTGACTTCGAGCATCGGGAAATCTTGCGCAAGACACTTGGTCTCTTGCAGGCACAGCACGTCGGGCTGCGCCTCCTCCAGAAAGGCGAGGAGATGGGGCAGCCGCGCCTTTACCGAATTGACGTTCCAGCTGGCGATCTTCACGGGGCGAGGTGTGCCGGTCAGCCGATCGAAAAGGAATTTCCGCAACCGCAGGAGGACGCGGCATTCGGGTTGCGGATCTGAAACGACGCGCCCATCAGGTCCTCGACGAAATCCACCTCGGCGCCATTCAGGAGGCCGAGCGACACCTCGTCGACGACGACGCCGACCCCATCGCGCTCAAACACGAAATCATCCTCGTTGCGCTGGTCGTCGAACGACAGCCCGTACTGAAACCCGGAGCACCCGCCGCCCGAAACGGCGATCCGCAGAAATGCGCTCTCCGCGTCTTCGTTGGTCTTCAAAGTCGCGATCCGACGGGCGGCACTTTCTGTCAGAACGATCCGTCGCTCCTCGGTTTCGCTCGCCGCTTCGGCCATGCTATCGATGCTCCCACTCCCCGCCTGCCGAGCATATGTAAGCATCTGCACAAGC
Source organism: uncultured Alphaproteobacteria bacterium (assembly GCA_963700195.1). Lineage (GTDB taxonomy): Bacteria > Pseudomonadota > Alphaproteobacteria > ATCC43930 > CGMCC-115725 > AP-15. The sequence goes on along the minus strand of CAVOWQ010000003.1, from coordinate 12,537 downwards.
GGGGTCAAATGCCGGTGTGTGTCTACCCAAATGCCCCTCACCCAAGCCTGACCTCTTCGCCGCTCGTAGGGCTGTCCGGGGAAGCTTAAAGGGGCGACGCTCCTTTTACCCGCTCCCCCCGCCGGCCGGGGGGAGAGGGCAGGGTGAGGGAGGCCGATGTGCGGAGCTGCGGCGCCGCCCGCCTCACCCTCCCACGCCTCCGGCGTGGGCCCCGCCCTCTCCCCCTATAGGGCGGAGAGGGGCTCTTGAGATTTTCAGCGGGGGATCGGCTAGTCTGCCGGCAGGGAGCAGGAGATGGAAATGGCGCAGGTCCTGGACGGCGTGATTGGCGTGGAGCAGGAAGCGCCGCCGCGGGACAGGATCGCTTGCCTGACGGCACTCGAGCGCAAGGTGCTGTGGCTGTCGACCTGGATGATCCACAATGCCAACCACCTCCGCCCGAGCCGCGACGGGTTGAAGGTCGGCGGCCACCAGGCGTCTAGTGCGTCGGTGGCGACGTTGATGACGGCGCTCTATTTCGACGTGCTGCGCCCACAGGACCGCGTCGCGGTAAAGCCGCACGCCTCGCCGGTCTTCCACGCCATCCAGTACCTGCTCGGGCATCAGAGCCGCGAGAAATTGGAACGGTTTCGCGCCTTTGGCGGCGCGCAATCCTACCCGTCTCGCACCAAGGACGGCGAAACGGTAGATTTCTCGACCGGCTCGGTCGGGCTCGGCGTCGGCATGACCTTGTTCACGTCGATGGCGCAGGATTATCTGCGGCTCAAACAGCTGGTGCCGACCGACACCCCGCCCGGCCGGATGATCGCACTCGCCGGCGACGCCGAACTCGACGAAGGCAACATTTTCGAGGCCCTGCTCGAGGGCTGGAAGCACGATGTCCGCAATCTCTGGTGGGTCATCGACTACAACCGGCAGAGCCTCGACGCGGTCGTCTCGGATCGGCTGTTCGGGCGCATCGACGCGATGTTCGAGATGATGGGCTGGCGCGTCGTAACCCTGAAATACGGCCGGCTGCTCGAGGCGGCCTTCGCCCGGCCGGACGGCCACCATCTGCGCGAGTGGATCGACGCCTGCCCCAACTCGCTCTATTCGGCGCTGGTCTACAAGGGCGGCGAAGGCTGGCGCGAACATCTGCAACGCGACCTCAACCGCTATCCCGGCATCCGGGCGATCCTCGACGACCACGACGATGTGGCCTTGCAGCGCCTGATGACCAACCTCGCCGGCCACGACATGGAATCGGTTCTCGACGCCTTTCACGGCGTCATCGACGACCGGCCGACCTGCTTCATCGCCTATACGATCAAGGGCTACGGTCTGCCCTTCGCCGGGCACAAGGACAACCACGCCGGTCTGATGAACCTCGACCAGATGGCGTCCTTCCGGCGCAGCATGGAGGTGCCGGAGGCGGCCGAATGGGACCGGTTCGCCGGACTTGACCTGCCGCCGGAGCGGCTCTCGGCATTCGTTGCGGCCGCTCCGCTCGCCGGGTCCGCCCGGCGCTGGCATGATGCGCCGCGAGTTGCGGTGCCGCCCAGCCTCCCGACCCCGCGCGGCACGACGCTTTCGACACAGGAAGCCTTCGGCCGGATCCTCGGCGATATCGCCGCCGCCGGCGGCCCGCTTGCCGAGCGCATCGTGACGACCTCTCCCGACGTTACGGTGTCGACCAACCTCGGACCGTGGGTCAACCGCCGCGGGATCTTCGACCGCGCCGAACGTGCCGATACGTTTCGCGAGGAGAAGGTCGTTTCGGCGCAGCGCTGGGCGATGTCGCCAAAGGGTCAGCACATCGAGCTCGGCATCGCCGAGAGCAATCTCTTCCTGCAGCTCGCCGCCTTGGGTCTCGCCGGCCCGCTCTTCGGCACGCGCCTGTTGCCGATCGGCACCCTCTACGACCCGTTCATCAAGCGCGGCCTCGATGTCCTGAATTACGCCTGCTACCAGGACGCCCGCTTTATCCTGGTGGCGACCCCTTCCGGCATCACGCTGGCGCCCGAAGGCGGTGCCCACCAGTCGATCGGCGAGCCGCTGATCGGGCTCGCCCAGCCCGGGCTCGCTAGCTTCGAGCCGGCCTACGCCGACGAGCTCGCGGTGCTGCTGCGCTGGGCATTCGAGGAGATCCAAAGGGAGGACGGCGAGTCGGTTTATTTCCGGCTGTCGACGCGTCCGGTCGAGCAACCGGCACGGAAGCTCACCGCCGACCTCGAGGAGGCGATCATCGCCGGCGCCTATTGGCTGCGCGAGCCGGCCGAGGGGGCGGAGCTCGCGATCGCCTATTGCGGGGCGGTTGCCCCCGAAGCGCTGGCGGCCCACCGGGAATTGGCCGAAGACATCCCCGCGCGCGGGGCTGCTCGCGATCACCTCGCCCGACCGCCTGCACCGCGATTGGCGGGCCGCCCGCGCCGGCGGCGAGGTCAGCGTCGCCGAGCGGCTGCTGGCGCGGCTGCGCCCCGGCGCCGCGTTGGTCACGGTCGGCGATTTGCACCCGGCGGCCCTGTCGTGGCTCGGCGCGGTCGCCGGCAACCGCATCGTGCCGATGGGGGTCGACCGGTTTGGCCAATCCGGCGATATCCCCGACCTTTACGAGGCCTACCACATCGACACCGGCGCGATCCTCGACGCCGTCGCCCGCGCCTGCCTGCTCGCGCTGCGCTGACCTGCAACCAGACCTTGCATCGTTGGTTCATTGTCGCTGTATCTGCAGCCAATCTACAGCGATGCCTCCCCTAAAAGTTGAAGCGCACAAGCGGCCCGGCGCTCGCCTCAGCCCTCGCCCGGCTGGCGAAGTCGTCCTCCATGATCTGCAGCCGCCGGTCGAAATCGCTCGTCTCGATCGCCCGGACAAAGGTGTCGACGACCGCCGCAATCGTGGCGGCTTCGCCGGGCGTGATCGCGCCATCGGCCAATGCCGAGGTGACCGCCTTCATCGCAGCCGCGATATCGGCGGCGCTCTCGATCGGCGGCAGCGCGAATTTGACGGCGCGTTCGCGGCAGGCCGGCAGGATCCGCTCGAGGCAGAGCCGCATCGCTGTCGGATCGCCGACCAGCGCGAGCTCGACGGCCTTGCGCGTCAAGGCCTCCAACTCGCCCGCGAGCAGCGCCGCGGCGGCCGCGGTCGTCTTGTTGCAGGAGCCAGCCCGGCGGCCGGCCGGATTGCCCGACCGCCCCCTCTCGAACGGCCGCCCGCGCACCCGCCCCGGCGGTTTTGGTGAAACCCCATCAGCCATCGCTACCTCCTTCTGCCGACCGGCCCCGATCCACGGAGCCGCGATGCGAAGGATTATGCGATGCTAATCAGGCAATTTTATGGTCGCATAACGCAACGACAAAAATAGGGAACGAGCAGCGATCCCTAAATGTCTGCTCAAAATAGCGCCCACAACACCGAGTGTTACGCGTCGCCCCGCGAAAGCGGGGTCCGGGTAAACCGCTCAGCTCCCGGCGCCATCCTCTCGCTTTCCCGGGACGACGAAATAACCTTCTGTAGTTGCGAGATTTATTCCGGTCGGGCCGTAAGACGGGCGCCGTCTTCCATCCCGGCGAAGGAGAGTGCGAAAGAAGCGGGATCGAGAACAACATCGCCTCACCGTCCCTTAGGAGGGGTATTTGCGCTCACTTGATTTCCCTGGATTGCCCGGGTTTCCCAAATCTGCGCTGTGTTCGTGTTGCTCGTCGTGCACCTGTAGATCTAAATCTGCGCGCCGGGTTGGAGCGAGCCCCCGGCGACGTCCAGACACCGTGACCCGATGGCGGAGATGAACTTAAAGAAACGGTCCGGAACGAGCGTAGAGAGTTGCCATCTCATAGAGCGGGCTTGTATATCGCAGGTCCACTGTTGAACGACGGTCCGATCGGCATTGACGCCGTTCCGGACGTCGAGACACGTCGGGTATCCCTTATTGGCAATCTGGTATTGGGTGGCAGTGGCGTGGCTAGCTGTGATTGCTACAGAGGTTGTTCATCCGAAGCAGGCTTGGGAAACTGGTGGTTGCCGACCGTCAGCAACCCGAGCCGAGGCCCCGGATGAACATCCATAAGAATGCGCGCACCGCCCCTTATAGTCGACTTCTGATGGCTCGCCGAGTTCGTGCCGGTGAGAGGGTCGTCAAAGTGGCGGCGGATTTCTGTGTCAGCGAGCAAACCGTGCGCAAATGGGTACGGCGCTGGCAGGTTGGCGGCGAAATGGCACTGCGGGATCGCAGCTCGAGGCCGGCGCGCATGCACGCCACGCCGGCGGAGCGGATCACCGACATCGAACGGTTGCGGCGGCAACGCATGACTTCGCCCGCGATCGCGCGGCAGCTCGGCATGCCGAACTCGACAGTGACCAAGATTTTGCGCCGGCTTTGCCTCAATCGGCTCACGGCGCTTGACCCGCCGACACCGGTCGTGCGCTACCAGCGGGCGCACCCGGGCGAACTGTTGCACCTCGATACCAAAAAGCTTGGGCGCATCGCGGGCATCGGCCATCGCATCACAGGGCGCCGCACCGGCGCGATCAATCGGCATCACGGCATCGGCTGGGAGTGTCTACATGTCTGCATCGACGACGCCTGCCGGCTTGCCTACAGCGAAGTCCTGCCGGACGAGCGCAAGGAAACCGCCACCGGTTTTGTGGAACGCGCGCTCGCCTGGTTTGCCGGTCGCGGCGTCGCGGTCGAGCGGGTCATGACCGACAATGGCAACTGCTATCGTAGTCAGATGTTCCGGCAGGCCTGTGCGAACCACGGCCTGCGCCACCTGCGAACTCGGCCCTATACCCCGCGCACCAATGGCAAAGCCGAACGGTTCATCCAGACCAGCTTGCGCGAGTGGGCCTATGCTCAACCCTATGTCAGTTCGCAGCAACGCAGCGCGGCACTGTCGAGTTGGCTCGACCACTACAATACCGCGCGGCCACACACCGCCCTCGGCAACGGGCCGCCGGCAGTCTGGTTGCGCCAGTACCAGTTGCTTTGTTCGATCGAAGGGGCCGTTGCTTCGTCCCGACCTGCCTCCACCAATGACCACGGCGGCGGGCCGGGGCAAGGATCGCCGAAGGCGACCGGCGACAGCCGGCGCGCAGCGTCCTGTGTGTCGGACATGTCCGACAGTTTGGGGGTGAAAGTCCCCTGTGCAACCTGATGGAGGTGAAGCACTAGCAAAGCGCAAGGGCGGAACCGCGAGGGACCGTCTGAAGGAAGCGTGGAGCAAAGTCGCGACCCGACGAATAGAAACCGGATATGAGGCAGCGCTGGTCGGACGAGCGGGCAGGATGTCGCAAAGTCCATATCCATCAAGGGCCAGAACTGTAAATCCGGCGGGTGTGCGATGAAGGCTGTCGGGCTTACTCCGAGAGATCTGCACCGTGTCCTTCGGGACTGAGGACGTCGTAAGGCGCCCTGACCGCGGTGCAGAAGTCAGCAGAGGGCATAGTAGGCCGGCGCGCTGGCCGAAGGCCCGAACGGTCCCCGAGGAGGGGTTGAAGGAAAGGGTGAGTAGATCGGGCATCTCATGACGGCAACGCGACCGCCATACCAGCTCGAGCTGGACTTGCCGATGCCCGGCCGAGGTGAAGCCCCGCGCCTGGATTGGCAAGAGGTCGAAGCAGTCACGGCGACGGCCGAACCCGAAAGCCCGGCACCCACAGAGCACCTCATGGAGGCGATCTGTGATTCGGACAACATAGAAACGGCATTGCGTGCAGTGGTGCGCAATAAGGGCGCGCCCGGCGTCGACGGTATCACCGTCCAACAGCTGCCAGGCATCCTTAAAGCGCGCTGGTCTGAGATCGAAAGTCAACTGCTCCAGGGGCGTTACCAGCCGCAGCCGGTGCGTCGGGTGAGAATCCCGAAGCCGGCCGGCGGGACACGCAACCTCGGCATTCCAACCGTGATCGATCGTGTGATCCAGCAGGCGGTCTTGCAGCGACTTCAGCCGCAGTGGGACCCAACATTCAGCGAGCACAGCTACGGCTTCCGGCCGGGCCGCTCCGCTCACCAGGCGGTGGCGCAGGCGCAAGCCTACGTCATCGAAGGCTACCGGTTTGTTGTAGATATCGACTTGGCCAAATTTTTTGACCGGGTCAATCACGACCGGCTGATGGCCGCGGTGTCGGCGCGGATCTCGGACCCGCGGGTTCTGCGGCTCATCCGGGGATACCTGAGGGCCGGTGTGCTTAATGGCGGGCTGTTCGAAGCAAGCGGGGAGGGGACACCGCAAGGCGGTCCACTCACTCCCTGAACGCAAAAGGTAACTTCCGCTTTGAGCGGACCATCGTGGATTGGCGTTCCGGATTTGTGCTTGATTTGCGTCGCAAAGGGTAATACGATCATGTCACATGGCGCGATCGACCCAGGCGCAGAGAGCCGAGCGGGTGAGGGCGGCGCAGGAGTTGCTCGCACGGGGGACCAGCATGGTGGAAGCGGCTGTCGCCTTGTCGCGCGATTTTGGTCTGTCGCGGCGTCAAGCCTATCGCTATCTCGAAGAGGCTCAGGCGGTCGCCTCTCCACCTGTGGTCGCCGAAGCCTCGGTGACGATTACGCTCAAGATCCCGAGCAACATTGTACGGGAGTTGCGGGCCTACTCCGCGATCAGCGGGCTGACGATGAGCGAGATCGTACGACGCGCCATATCGGCGTTTCTGTCGGCAGCGCGTGGACATGGCTGAGCGGCGGAACAAGCGTGACGTCTGTCTCGAATATACCTTTGACCGTCTGCTCGTCGCCAAGCTCGAACAGGTCTATCGGACCCTCGTCCCCGATCGCGTACGGGTTATCGGCGAGCCTGCCCCGGCGCAGGCCGGGGGCAGCAAGCTGATCGGAGCGGGCGATGAAGACGGCGGCGATCTATGCCCGGGTATCCTCGGACAAGCAGAAGGAGGAGAACACCATTGCCAGCCAAACGGCGGCGCTGACCGCGTTCGCCGCCGAGCAAGGCTACGCTGTTCCCACCGAATGGATATTCGAAGACGAAGGCTATAGTGGCGCGAGTTTGATCCGTCCTGGCCTCGAGCGGGTTCGCGACTTGGCGGCCGAAGGCGAGCTCGACGCCGTGCTGGTCTATGCACCCGATCGGCTCAGTCGACGATATGCCTATCAGATCCTGCTGATCGAGGAGTTGGCTCGTGCCGGTGTCGAGACCCTGTTTATCCGCTCGCCACGGGCGACAACAGCCGAAGATCAACTGTTGCTGCAGTTCCAGGGCATGATCGCGGAATACGAGCGGGCGCAGATCCTCGAACGTTCGCGTCGCGGCAAGCGACATCGCGCCCGACAAGGGCAGGTCAGCGTGCTCAGCGGCGCGCCGTTCGGCTATCGCTATGTTCGCAAGAGCGAGCAGTCGGCGGCGTATTACGAGATCAACGAGGTGGAGGCGCCGGTCGTTCGATGGGTGTACGAGCGCTATACCATTGACGGCCTCAGCATCGGTGCGATCACCCGTCTGCTCAATGAGCAGCGGATCCCGACGCGCAAGCAAACCGGTCGCTGGGAACGCTCGACGGTCTGGGCCATGCTGCGTAACCCCGCCTATAAAGGCGCCGCTGGCTTCGGCAAGACACAGACCGCGCCACGGCAACGCATCACCCGGCCGTTACGCCTGCGTGGCGGTATTGCGTCGCGTGACAGTGCACACCATGAGCGGCCGCAGGACGAGTGGATCGCGATTCCAGTGCCGCCGATCATCGATGAGCAGACCTTCGCCCTCGCCCAGGAGCGTCTGGAAGCCAACAAAACGCACGCACCGCGCCGTACGGTCGTGCCCAGTGTGGTGCAGGGCCTGGTGTCCTGTGCCAACTGCGGCTACGCGCTCTACCGGACATCGACGCGATCGAGCGCCCGCACGATCTATTACTATCGTTGTCTCGGTTCCGATGCCTGGCGCCGGCTCGGCGGACCGCTTTGCCACAGCCGCCCGATCCGCCAAGATCTTCTCGATCGGGTGGCATGGACCGAGATCGTCAAGCTGCTCGAAGAGCCCGGCCTGATCCAGAGCGAGCTCGACCGCCGGCTGGAGGCCGCACGCCACACCGATCCGACAAAGCGTCGCGAAGATGGGCTTCGGCGCGATCTCGCTCGTCTGCAAAAGAGCATCGCGCGCCTACTCACCGCCTACCAAGAAGACCTTCTTTCGCTCGATGAGTTGCGCCACCGCATGCCCGAGTTGCGTCGGCGCGAGTACGCGACCCGCGCCGAGTTGCAATCGATCGCAGACCAGACGACCGACCGCACCGCCTATCTGCGTCTCGCTGAAACGCTGACCGCGTTTCTCGCCCGTTTGCGCTCGTCGGCCGAAACTCTCGACATAATCGAGCGTCAGCGCGTGGTCCGACTACTGGTCAAGGAGATCCTGGTCAGCGACGACAGAATCGTCATCCGGCACTCCATTCCCCTTCCAACCGGACCATCGGGCAGTCATGACCCCTCACCAATCGGCGGCTACTCCAGCTCAGCCACAGGGAAAAGTTATCTTTTGCGTTCCCAGCCCCAGGGAAAAGTTACCTTTTGCGTTCAGGGAGTGATGACCCCGCCCTGCGGCGTCCCTCTCTCTCGCCCGATGAGGCTCCCATCCGCCATCTGCATCGGGGCTTTCAGCCATCTGTCGATGTATAAAAGCGCCCACGGGCAATCGGTGTGCTTGCGCACCGCCCGCATCAGCAGTTCCGGTTCAATGCTGTCAAAGAAGGCCTTAATATCAAGATCAAGGACCCAGTCACGACGCCAGCATCGCTGCCGTGCCATGCCGACCGCATCGAGCGCCGATTTGCCGGGCCGGTATCCATAGGAATCGGGGTGGAATTGTGGCTCCACTAACGGTTCGAGATGCCGTTTGACCACCATCTGGGCGATGCGATCAGCAACCGTGGGGATCCCCAACGGGCGCATCCGGCCATCGCTCTTCGGTATGTCGACCCGCCGCACCGGTGGCGGAAAGTAGCTGCCGGACGACAGACGATTCCAAAGTTTATAGAGGTTGTTTTCAAGATCAGCCCCAAAATCCGAAATCATCTGGCCGTCTACGCCAGCCGCCCCTTGGTTGGCTCTGACCCTCTTATAGGCTTCCCACACCTCCCTTTTCGGAATGTCATACGGCTTGGCTCTACCCATGAGGGTCCTCCCGTTGCCAGTTGCCCTCTGGCCAGAGCAGAACAACGCAACCCCTTCGCTCCAGCCCCATTACAGGACCTTCATCACTACTACGGGTTGCTCCGCCCCTGTGCCCCGCATCGGTACTCTCACCCTCATAGGGTCCACCTATTTGGATTTCTCCCTTAGCATCGGAGCGACAGGTTCCCGCGTTCCGCATAGAAGCCTGGTTCGGGTCACGCCGCCTTCGCGCCGGATGCCGCCTGGGCAGCAATCAGGCCACCCCCAGGCTCGTCCCGGGTTAACGAAATCCCCCCGGTTTCGACATCGTCTTGCACTTTTCGACGCGTCATCAGCGGTTCGCTTACGCTCGTCTTCCTGAACCTCACCTGACGGGATCAGGTCCCGCCTTTTCCGCAACGCTCACCACCACGGCTCTTTACCGTCGCAGCTTGCGGTAGTTTGAAGCCTGCCCCTGACGGCCGGCTTCGAGGGGCCTACCCTCATCTTCTATGCAGCTCCGCACTCCCGTTGCTGGTCGTGCGTTCGCGGCGCACTCTCGTCCAGATGCCAAGATCGCTCGGGCGAGAGCGACGCTGCCGTAGCCGCCGCGCGATCACCGGTCCGAACTTTAGCACCCAGCTCCGGACCGTTTCGTAGGAGATGTCGAGTCCGCGCTCGGCGAGGAGATCCTCCACGTCTCGGTAGCTGAGCGTGAAGCGCAGGTAGAGCCAGACCGCATGCTGGATGACGACCGGCGGAAACCGGTGACGACGATATGAGAGTTCGATCATCCGGTCAGCCTACTCGCACCTCCCTCCCTGGCCATTCGGTTATCCTGACAAGGCCCTTGCACCTGCTCGGCCCTTCCGAACATCATCCGGGTTTCGGGCCGCTTCGCTTGATCAATCGGCCCGTTGCGTCTGCCGATACGGTTGTTTCGTCTAGACCGGCGTGTCGTAGTAGAGCGACCGCCGGGATGGAGCCAACTGTCCTCTCCTCGCTTCCGCTACACACGGGTCGGGAGTAGGCTGTGCAGAAGCGGCCGAGCGGACAGGGTGCAGACCTTGCTTCGCTGTCGTGGAAACGCGAGGGAGGGAATATCCATGCTGGAAATCGGCTTGTTTCACAACGGGGCGTCCAGCCTGCCGGTGATTACGAACAAAGACGGCGTCACGTTCAACGACGGCTCGTTGCCGGAAGTCCACCGGGCGGCGCAGGAGACTCTGGTCAACCAGGTGCGCCAAGGGAAATCTTGCCGAAAAGCTCGGGTTCCAGTCGTTCTGGCTTACCGAGCACCATTTTCAGCCCGAGGGCGCGGAGATGAGCCCCAACCCGCTCATGGTGCAGATGGCGGTAGCGGCGCACACCAAGCGCATCCGGCTCGGCCAGGCCGCCAACATCATTGTCTGGCATCACCCGGTTCGCCTCGCCGAGCAGATCGCGCTGCTCGATGTGATCAGCGGCGGGCGGGTCGAATGCGGCATCGGCCGCGGCTATCAGCCCCGCGAGAACGAGACGCTCGGGCGTCCGTACGGCTCGACGATCGAAGACCAGGAGCGCAACCGTAAGGCGTTCGAGGAATCGATTGCGATCATGAAGAAATGCTGGACCGAGCCCTCGATCTCGCACCACGGCGAGTTCTTCTCTGTCCCGCCCACCTATACCAAGTGGAACCACAAGCAGACGATCGCCTATTTCCAGCAAGACGAGACGGGACGACGCCTCGAAGACTGCTGCCATTCGGCGATCCCGACATGTACTCGGCCGGCAATCCGGTGCAGGCGACGACCACCACCCTCAAGGAGCTGCAGGTTTTCCCGCAGCCGCTGCAGAAGCCTCATCCGCAATTATGGGAGCCACTGACCAGCGCCCGCTCGCTCAAATTCGCGGCCGAGCACGGGATCAACGGCGTGATGATCGCCGAACCTAACGACCGTCTGCGTCGCAACATCGAGATCTACCACGAGGCGGCGGAAAAGGCGGGTTTCCCCGACATGCACAATCGCGGTCGGTTCAAGTTCGGCTGGGACGCCGAAAAGCGGCGCGGTATCATGACCAGCCGCTACCTCCACATTACTCGCCCCGGTAAGGAAAAGCAGGCACTCGAGCGCGCAGCACGGGCAATCGAGCTGCAGTTCGATTATTATGGCCCATTCGGCTTCGGCGCCGTTGTGGCACGGCTCGACGAGCCAATGTTCGACCTCAACAAAAAAGTGACGGCGCAGATGCTCCGGGATCGCGAAATCGCCATCCACGGCTCCAAGCAGTACGTCATCGACACGATCATGAAGATGCGCAAACAGTGCGGCTACGACGACTTCTGCTTCCTCGGTTGGTTCGAACTCGGCGGGTTCGAGCCCAAAGAAATCGAGGAACAGATACAGATCTTCGCCGAGGAGGTGATGCCGGTGCTCGCGCGCGAATGCGGCGGCAAAGTTGAGCTGCCGGCGCGCGGGCTCGATCTGGTCGCCTAAGGGAGGGCGGCCGGGGAGGAAGGCGGGCGGCCCGCTGGGTCGGGAGGAGCAAAATGGTGAGCAAGCAGACCGAGGAGCTAAACAAGCTTTACCTGGAGTGGGTGGCGGCGTTGAAGGTGAACCCGGAGATGCCGCTCGATCAACTGCGCCACATGTTCGAGCAGTGGGGGAGGATTACTGGCGAACCGGGCGCCGTCGATTACAGCGAAACCAATGCCGGAGGCGTTCCGGCGATGTGGGCAGTGCCGAAAAGCTGCGCAGAGGACCGCGTTCTACTGTGCGCGCATGGCGGCGGGTACATGGCGGGGTCGATGTACACTCACCGCAAGGTCTACGCCCATGTGGCGAAGGCGGTAGGCTGCCGCGCACTCATTGTCCATTACGGGCGAGCCCCCGAGAACGTGCATCCCGGCCCGGTAAACGACATGGCGAGGAGCTACAACTGGCTGCTCGACCAAGGCATCCGGCCCAGTCACATTGCATTGATCGGAGATTCGGCGGGCGGTGCGCTGGCAGTAGCGACAATACTGCGCGCCCGCGAGCAAAGTCTGCCGCTGCCGGGGGCCACGATGCCGCTCTCTCCCTGGCTCGACATGGATGCGACAGGCGAAACATTCGAGACAAATGCCGCGAAGGATCTGCTGGTTACGCGCGAAATCATTCAGACTATGGCTGGCGCGTTCCTCGGCGAAGCTGGCAATCGCCATGATCCGCTCGCCAACCCGCTCCATGCCGACCTCAAAGGCTTCCCGCCGATGTACATTCAGACCGGGGCCGATGAGACATTGCTCGCCGACACCCGAAAGCTCGCTGATCTCGCGCGCAGGTCCGGTGTGGATGTGACGCTCGAGATCGTGCCGGAGATGCAGCATGTGTTTCAGTTCCTTGTTGGCACCGCGCCCGAAGGGGATGCTGCAATCCGTCGCCTCGCCGACTGGGTCCGTCCGAAACTAGGGATCATCTAAAGGACTGCTCTGCGGCGCCCTGCG
>CAVOWQ010000002.1:0-160199 GCA_963700195.1 uncultured Alphaproteobacteria bacterium | reverse complement strand
AGGACCAAGACAAGAGGCCGCTCCAGGCTCAATTCACGCTGACCTCAAGGAAGATCTCGATGTTTTGGGGCTTCGACGGCTTCGGGATCGGAAAGGGCGGGCGCGCACCGTAGTTTCTTCACCCCCAACAGATGCAGCAGCACGGGGCCGTCCTGGGCGGGATCGATCCCACCCGTCGGAGACCGAGCGGACCCTCTCGACGATCGTGTAACCAGGCGTGTCGGTTCGAGGACGTCGCAATTCCCGCGCAGCAGATCGAGCATCAGCAAGTACGGGATCTGGTGGCGCCGTAGGAAACACACCGGCCCTCGATCCAGGTCACGCGCGCGTTGGCGAAGCTGCCGCCGGAACTCGGATAGAAGCCGCGACTTGCCGATGCCGGGCTCGCCGATGAGGTCGACGACTCCTGCCCGCGGCCGTTTTCGACGGGACGCAACACATCGTTCAGGACTGCCAAGTCGCTTTGGTGGTCGACGAACGTTGTCCTGCGGGCTGCGGTAGACGGCCGGGAGGGCGGCGCGTGTCTTGCGACACATCGAGCAGGCGGAAGCGGTGATCGGATCGGCCTTACCTTTGAGCACGAGGGGCCACCGGCTCGACCCGATAGCTTTTCGCCAGTTCGTAGTCGCCTCGCTCAGCAGGGTCGTCGCAGGCTCGGCGGCTTGCTGGATCCGGGCCGCGACATTGGCCGTATCGCCGATAGCCGTATAATCCATCGGAAATCGATTGGCGACTGGTCCGAACACCACTGGCCCCGAGTGGATGCCGATCCGCACCGGCAGCTTCAAATTATTGGCGCCGCGGTAATCCTCGGCCCGCCGAGCGCGCGTTGAATCGCCAAGGCGGCGAGCAGCGCGCGCCGCACATGGGTCTTCCGCGTCACCGGCGCGCCGAACAGCGCCATGAAACCGTCGCCGGTAAATGCGCGGGCGCGGTGCCTCCGTAGCGATCATCCTCGGGAAGGCTGGTGGCCAGAAACGAGCTGACGAGGTCGCGCATCGCCTCGGCCCCGAGCCGTTCGGTAAGGGGCGTAGAACCGACGATGTCGCAAAACAGCACGGTAACCTGCTTCATTTCGCCGGGAAGCGAGCCCCCCGGATTCGGCCGGCCCTTGGCAGATTTGGGACTGAAGGGCTCGACCGGAACGGCCTCCCGCAGGCCCGGCCGGTCCAGCGGCGCACCGCATTGGCCGCAAAACCGATGTTCTGGAGAGTTGCTGGCACCACAGGACGGACACGGGACGTTCCAGCGCTGCGCCGCAATGTCCGCAAGAATCTCATACTCGCGGAATTGTCGAAGCTACACCGGGGGCACCTCACGCCGAGCCTCCCTAGGGGCGCCGGAAACTGGATGTCGAGATTGTCCAGCAGGAGTATCGGAAAGTCGCCATCGAGCGCAGCGAGCGCGGCTTCGACCCGGATCGGTTCGCCTAGGGTGCCGAGTGCCCGGAAAATCGCGTTTGCTTGGTGGAGTAGCTGCCGCGCCGTCGTGACGTCTCCGGCGCGCTGGCGCAACGCCGCTCGGGTAACCTTTGCTTTGGCGAGATCATTTCGCGCGCCGACCTGTTCAAAAATTCGGATTGCCGTCTCGACGTAATCCTCGGCGGCGGCGGGCGCTTCCCCAACAAGGCACTCCCCCATCAACCAACACGCCCGCCCTTCATAATGGAAATAGCCCGCCGACCGGCATGTACTGAGCAGGTCTTCGATCAAGGGGCGGGCGGTAGCATAATCGCCCCGGCGGAGGTGACCCTCCGCAAGCCAAACAGCGCCAATCACATGAGTCCAGCGCATGCGAGAATTTCCAAACCAGGCGAGACCCGCGCTCAGTTCCGCAATGCCCTCATCCGCGTGACCCGCTTTGATTTTGCCGTAACCGCGGACCACATTGGCCCACGCGTCGTCGCGCGGGATGGGTGCCAGGGCCAGTGCTTCGTTGCAGCATTGCAGTCCACGCTCGATGTCGCCGCGCACAATGTGCGCAACCCCCATCCGCGTCCAGCTGACCGCCTTGAGCCGGACATCGTTGAGGGCGATGCCGTGCTCGAGGCCACGCTTACAATAGTCGAGACTAGCCTCCCATTTGCCGAGGTAGTTGGCTGTCGCAGTCAGGTGCCAGAAGCGTCAGGGTGGCCCACCACGGATCGGCGCGTGCTTCGAAACTTGAAACGGCACGTTCGCCGGCCTTCATGCAGGCTACCCGCCACCATTAAAACCTGGGCCAGGCAGGACGCTGCAAAGGCGTCGATCTCCTCCAGGCCGGAGGCCGACGCAATCTTCCCTGCCTCGCGGCAATGTTCGATGGCGACCTCCGGCCGACCTCCGCTCACGCTGTGCAGGAATCCCGTCCAGTAATGCCAAGTGGCGCGGAGGTGCGGATCGTCTGTCTCGTCGAGAATCTGGCGAATTTCTTCCAACGCTCCGATCTGCTCAGAGTACTGCCCTAGAGCGTATTTCACCTGCGCCTGCTTTAGTACGGCGTCGATACGGCGCAGCCGGTTCGGTTCGATATCGGGGAGCGTGGCGAGGCCGCGAAACGCCTCCTCGAAATACGTCAACGCTTCGCTGTTGGCCCAAGCCCGTCCCGCCTTCACTGCGGCCAAGATTGCGTAATCGACGGCCTTGTCGGCATGGTCGCTGCGGCCGAAGTGAAATGCCAGGAGTTCTGCAACTTCGTCGATACGACCGCTGTACAACTCCTCGAGCGCCTGTCCAGCGGCGCCGTGATGGCTGCGGCGTTGCCGATCGAGCAGGCTGCCATAGACCGCCTCCTGCGTGAGGGCGTGTCGAAAGACAAAGACGCTCCCGTCGGCCACAAGGCGCTCATAAATAAATTCTAGGCGATTGAGCTCGCGCAGGTGGGTTTCGAGAGGCCCAGGGGCCCGCCATACGGCGCCCAGCAGGCGCATCGAAAACTCCCGGCCGATGACCGCAGCGATCTGCAAAAGCTGTTTGGTCTGCTCGGGCAGCCGATCGATCCGCGCCATCACGACACCGTGGATCGTGTCCGGCACCATCAGGCCCGATCGAAGGTCTTTTGCCTCGCCGGCGTGCAGGGTCAACTGCTCGAGAAACAGCGGATTGCCGTCCGCCTTGGCGACGATCTCCTCGGTGGCCAGTTCGATTATCCGCTCAGCATTTAGCACCGAGCGGACAACGTCGATGCTGTCGTCCCGCGACAGTGGCTGCACTGGCAGCTGCACAGCGTAGGGTTTGTCGATCCAGAGAGGACGATACCCCGGCCGATACGTCGCCAGCATTAAGACGCGGATCTCCCCGACATTTTCTGCGAGGAACCCGAGAAATTCTTCCGATATCTTGTCGACCCAATGCAGATCCTCGAGCACGAGGACAAGGGGCCGCTCCAGACTCAGTTTGATGGTGACTTGGCGAAAGATTTCGAAGGTCTTCGCCTTGACGGCTTCGGGGTTGGCAAGGGTGGGCGCAGTGTCGGCATCTTTGACGCCCAACAGATGCAGCAGCACGGGACTGTCCTGATCGGGATCCATCCCGACCCGCTCCAGACCCGAGCGGACCCTCTCGAAGATCGCCTCCGGGGTGTCGGTCTCGAGGATGCCGCAATTGCCGCGCAGCAGGTCGAGCATCAGCAAATACGGGATTGCAGTACCGTAGGAAACACACCGGCCCTCGATCCAGGTCACTCGCTCGCTGGCGCGTTGCCGCCGAAATTCGGAG
Source organism: uncultured Alphaproteobacteria bacterium (assembly GCA_963700195.1). Lineage (GTDB taxonomy): Bacteria > Pseudomonadota > Alphaproteobacteria > ATCC43930 > CGMCC-115725 > AP-15. Next base: position 156,504 of record CAVOWQ010000002.1, on the reverse strand, counting down.
AGAAGCCGCGACTTGCCGATGCCGGGGTCGCCGACGATGTCGACTGCTTGCCGCTGGCCGCTTTCGACCTGCCGCAAGAAATTGTTCAAGACCGCCAGGTCGCTCTGGCGGTCGACGAAGGTTGTCCTGCGGGCTGCGGTAGATGGCCGGAGGGCGGCGCGCGCTTGCGACACATCGAGCAGGCGGTATGCGGTGATCGGATCGGCCTTACCTTTGAGGACGAGGGGGCCGACCGGTTCGACCCGCGCATAGCTCTGGGCCAGTTCGTAAGTCGCCTCGCTCAGCAAGATCGTCGCCGGCTCGGCGGCTTGCTGGACCCGGGCCGCGACATTGGCCGTGTCGCCGATAGCCGTATAATCCATCGGAAATCGATCGGCGACTGGGCCGAACACCACCGGCCCCGAGTGGATGCCGATCCGCACCGGCAGCTTCAAATTATCGGCGGCGCGGGAGTCCTCGGTCCCGCCGAGCGCGCGTTGAATCGCCAAGGCGGCGAGCAATCCGCGCTGGACATGGTCTTCCTGCGTCACCGGGGCACCGAACAGCGCCATGAAACCATCGCCGGTAAATTGCGGCGCGGTGCCTCCGTAGCGATCCACTTCGGCAAGGCTCGCGGCCAGGAACGATCTGACGAGATCGCGCATCGCCTCGGCCCCGAGCCGTTCGGTGAGAGAAGTAGAGCCGACGATGTCGCAGAACAGCACCGTGACCTGTTTCATTTCGCCGGGAAGCGCAGCCTCGGGCGCTGCGGTGGGTTTGGGTATGAACGGCCCGCGCGCCACGGCTTCGTGCAGACCCGGCCGGTCCAGCGGCACGCCGCATTGGCCGCAAAACCGGTGTTCAGGAGGATTGCCGGCGCCGCAAGACGGGCACGCGACGCCCAACGGCGCGCCGCACTGTCCGCAGAACTTCATCCCGGCGAGATTGTCGGCGCTGCACCGAGGGCACCTCATGCCGAGCCTCCACGGGGCGCCGGAAGCTGGAGATTAAGGTTTCTAGCCTAGTCCCCTCCGGGTCGGGCGGTCAACATCTGGCGAGTGCAGGCGCGGCTCAGCCGACCTGTAAAAAGGTTAATGCTATAGGCCGTCAATATGATAGGTTGCTAACGGGTATAAAGGCTCAACGCAGCAGATACTAACCGACGGCTCTCGCTCTGGCGAGGGCGAGTTTTCCGGCCTTCTTGATCGTGGCTGTAAGGGAATTGTCATGAACTCCCCAACGCATCAGGAAAAACGGCAGATCTTCGAACGTCATCTCCTGTTCGGGAAGCTGAGCGCCAGCGAAATAGACTTTCTGATCAGTTACTCCCGGCTCGAACGCTATCCGTCCGGCCGCGAGATCTTTGCCAAAGGGTCACCCGGGCAAAGCTTAGTGGCCGTATTGCGCGGAAGCATCAGGATAAGCTCGCTTTCCAGCGAAGGCAAAGAAATTGTATTTAACATAATCAATGCGGGTGAAATATTTGGTGAAATAGCGGTCCTCGACGGCGAAGAACGCAGCGCGGATGCGACTGCGATGACCGATTGCGAGCTCTTGGTGTTGAACCGCCGGGATTTTTTGCCCCTGCTCGAAAATCGGGTGGATCTGTGCATGATCATGCTGAGAATACTGTGCCAGCGGCTCCGGCAGACGAGCGAACAGGTCGAGGATGTGATGTTTCGGCATCTCGAGTGGCGACTCGCAAAAAGGTTGCTGCACCTCGCCGAGAGAGCCGGCCCGCACGGGCTGCAAAGCACCTCCGTGGAGCTTCACGTCTCGCAGAGGGAACTCGGCAGCATGGCCGGAGGCAGTCGGGAGAGCGTCAACGAGATTCTGCAGAATTGGCATCGCCAGGGCCTGATAGATCTCGGCAAAGCGTCGGTCCTGATCCGCGATATCGAGGCGCTGAGGCGCCTGATCTGACTTTTTCTTTCTGCGCCGAATTAGCACCGTAGCGGAGGCCAGCCATTCACGCTTCGGCGCCCAGCTCCTATATCGCGGATGCCGGCAACCACCATTTTCCGCCCGATGTCGTCCTCCGCTCCACGGCCCGAGACCTGGATCAAGACAACGCCCGCCGGGCTCTATTGCGAGCCCGGCGGCTTCCACATCGACCCGCTGCTCCCGGTACCGCGCGCCATCGTCACGCACGGGCACGGCGACCATGCCCGGCCGGGCAATGAGCGGGTGCTCGCGACGACAGGCACGATCGCGATCATGCAATTGCGCTATGGTGAAATGGCCGGAGGCTCGCTGCAGCCGCTCGACTATGGTGAAACCGTAACGATCGACGGGGTCGGGGTGCGTCTCCTTCCTGCCGGCCACGTTTTGGGCAGCGCGCAAATCGTGCTCGATTACCGTGGCTCGCGGATCGTCGTCTCCGGCGACTACAAGCGCCGGGCGGACCCGACCTGCGCGCCGTTCGAGCCGTGCAACTGCGATCTCTTCATCACCGAGGCGACCTTCGGATTGCCGGTCTTCCGCCATCCGCCCGACCGGCTCGAGATCGACAAGTTGCTGCATTCGCTGTCGCTTTTCCCCGAGCGCTGCCACGTAGTCGGAGTCTATGCGCTGGGCAAATGCCAGCGGGTTCTGGCGCTGTTGCGGCGCGCCGGATACGAGGAGCCGGTCTATCTGCATGGCGCGCTGATCGGCCTGACCGAGCTCTATGAGAGCTTAGGGGTACCGCTCGGGCCGGTGCTGCCGTGGGCCGAGGCAACGCGCGAGGCGCTCAAGGGCCGCATCGTGCTGGCGCCGCCCGCCGCCACCACCGACCGCTGGTCGCGGCGGCTGCCCGACCCGCTCGTCGCCATCGCGTCGGGCTGGATGCGCGTGCGCCAGCGCGCCAAAGCGCGCGGCGTCGAGCTGCCTCTGGTCATCTCCGACCACGCCGATTGGGACGAGCTGACCGCCACGATAGACGAAGTCGCCGCCGAGGAGATCTGGGTCACCCATGGGCGAGAGGAGGCACTCGTGCATTACGCGACAAAGCAGGGCTATCGCGCCCGCGCGCTGGCGCTCATCGGCTTCGAGGAAGACGAGTAACATTTCCGGCATGGCGCCGGCACGCTGCCCCTCACCCACCCAGCCCTGGTGGGCTGGGTCCCCCCTCTCCCCGCTCAAGCGGGGCGAGGGGCTTCCACCGCCTTCTCCCTCGCCCCGCTTGCGGGGAGAGGGTCGGGATGAGGGGCAATCGTGAACGCGTTCGCCGCCCTCCTCGATGCGCTGCTGTTCACGCCGGCACGCAATGGAAAATTGCGGCTGATGCGGGAATATTTTGCCGCGGCGCCCGACCCAGAACGCGGCTGGGCGTTGGCGGCGCTGACCGGCGAGCTGGTGTTCGACGAGGCCAAGCCGAGCCAGGTGCGCGCCCTCGCCGCCGCCCGCGTCGACCCCGAGTTGCTTGGCTGGTCCTACGATTTTGTCGGGGATCTCGCCGAGACGGTGTCCTTGATCTGGCCCGCATCGCCGGGCGGGGAGGGCCACGTCCCGAGCCTCTCCGAGATCGTCGAACAGCTGAAAGGGGCGAGCCGCAGCGAGGTGCCGCGGCTGCTCGAACCGTGGCTCGACGCCCTCGATGCGACCGGGCGCTGGGCGTTGTTGAAACTCGTCACCCGCGAGCTGCGGATCGGCGTCTCGGCGCGGCTCGCCAAGACTGCGCTCGCCGAATGGAGCGGGGTCGAGCTCGACCGCATCGAGGAGATCTGGCACGGGCTTGCGCCTCCTTACCGGCCGCTCTTCGACTGGCTCGAGGGTCGCCACCCGCCGCCCAAGATCGGCGATCTGCCGACCTTTACCCCGCTGATGCTGGCGCAGCCGCTGGAGGACGCCGACATCGCGGGCCTCGACCCCCGCGATTACCTCGCCGAGTGGAAATGGGACGGGATCCGCGTGCAGCTCGTCGCCCGCGGCGCCGAAAGGCGCCTCTATTCGCGCTCCGGCGACGATATCGGCGCCGCCTTCCCGGACATCTGCGCGGCGATCCCCGCCGATGTGACACTCGACGGCGAGCTGCTGGTGATCCGCGACGCCGAGGTCGCCCCCTTCAACGATCTGCAGCAGCGGCTCAACCGCAAGACCCCGACCCCCAAATTGCTGCGCGATTTTCCAGCCGCGGTGCGGCTTTACGACATTCTGCGCGAGGGGCCGGAAGATCTGCGAGGCCTCTCTTTTGCCGAGCGCCGGCAGCGGCTCGAAGCGTGGTATGCGCGGGAGCTGCGGACAGCTCTTGATCTGTCGCCGATGGTGCCGTTCACCAGCTGGGAGGAGCTCGGGGAAATGCGCGACGGGGCCCGCCAGCGCGGCATCGAGGGGCTGATGCTGAAGCGGGCGGATTCGCTCTACGTTTCGGGTCGGCCGAAGGGACCGTGGTTCAAATGGAAACGCGGCGCGCTGACCCTCGACACCGTCTTGATGTACGCCCAGCGCGGCCACGGTAAGCGCTCGTCGTTCTATTCCGACTACACCTTCGGCGCCTGGCGCGGCGACGAGCTGGTGCCGGTCGGCAAGGCCTATTCCGGCTTTACCGACGAGGAATTGCGCCGTCTCGACCAATGGGTGCGCAACAACACCGTGCGGCGCTGGGGCCCGGTGCGCGAGGTGAGCCCGCAGATCGTCCTCGAAGTCGCCTTCGACAGCGTCCACCGCTCGACCCGCCACAAATCGGGTGCCGCGATGCGCTTCCCGCGCATCCACCGCATCCGCTGGGACAAACCCTTCCGCGAAGCCGACACCTTGGAGACGCTCGAACGAATGATGACGTGATGGATCCGCGTCTCAGGGTTCGGCGGGTCATACCCTGCGGGCGGCAAAATCGATGCGGGGGTCGATCAGCATGTAGGTCAGATCGCTGACCAGTTTCAGCAGGAGTCCGATCAAGGTGAAGACGTAGAGCGTCGCGAACATGATCGGGTAGTCGCGGTTGATCGCCGCCTCAAAGCCGAGGAGGCCCAGGCCGTCGAGCGAGAAGATCACCTCGATCAATAGGGAGCCAGTGAACAGGATGCCGATCAGCGCCGCCGGAAAGCCGGCGACGACCAGCAGCATCGCATTGCGAAAGATGTGGCCGTACAGCACTCGGCGCTCGGTCAGACCCTTGGAGCGGGCGGTCAATACGTATTGCTTGTTGATTTCCTCCAGGAAACAATTCTTGGTCAGCATCGTTAGTGTCGCAAAACCCGAAATCACCAATGCGGTGATCGGCAATGCGATATGCCAGAAATAATCGGCGATGCGCATTGGCCAGGACAGCGAGGCCCAATTGTCGCTGACGAGACCGCGCAACGGGAAGATCGAGAAGTAGCTGCCGCCGGCGAACAGCACGATCAGCAATACGGCGAACAGAAAACTCGGCACCGCATAGCCGACGATGATCACCGCGCTGGTCCACACATCGAACCGGCTGCCGTCACGCACCGCTTTCCTGATGCCGAGCGGGATCGAGACGAGATAGGTGATCAGGGTGGTCCACAACCCGATCGAGATCGACACCGGCAATTTGTCTTTGATCAGATCGACGACCCGCCGGTCGCGAAAGAAGCTGGTGCCGAAATCGAAGGTGATGTAGTTGCGCACCATCAAGAAGAAGCGTTCGAGCGGTGGCTTGTCGAAGCCGTATTGCTTTTCGAGCTCCTTGATCAGCGCCGGGTCGAGGCCGCGCGCCCCGCGATAGCGGGTATCGCTAGCGCCGGCCTGCGCTTTGAACTCGCCCGTGCCGCCGCTGACCCGCTCGGTGGCGCTGACGTCGCTGCCTTTCAGGCGCGAGATCATCTGCTCGACCGGCCCGCCCGGCGCCGCCTGCACGATCACGAAATTGACCACCATGATCGCGAACAAGGTCGGGATGATCAGCGCGATGCGGCGGATCGCGTAAGCGATCATATGCCCTACTCTCACCCGCCTCGCTGCGCTTGGCACCCTCTCCCGCGGTGCGGGAGAGGGGCTACAACGACTTGGGTTTGAAGCTCCTCTCTCGCATTGCGGGAGAGGGGGAACCAAGCGCGCAGCGCTTGGTGGGTGAGGGTCAAGCAGGTCACTGCTTTGTCACTTCACCTTTCTTGGCTTCGACCGACTGCTCGGCGGTGGGATCGATCCACCAGGTATCGAGGCCGACCGCGTATTTTGGCGAGACGGCGGGGCGGCGGAATTTGTCCCAATAGGCCACCCGGAACGACGCGATGTGGTAATGCGGGATCAGATAATAGCCATATTGCAATATGCGGTCGAGGGCGTGCGTGTGGGCCACCAAGCTGGCCCGGTCGGGTGCGCGAACCAGCCCCTCGATCAGCTCGTCGATAACCTTGCTCTTGATGCCGAGCAGGTTGCGGCTTCCTTGTTCGTCGGCGGCTTGCGAGCCCCAGGAGTCGCGCTGCTCGTTGCCGGGCGACAAAAATTCGCCGAATGCGACCACCGTCATATCGTAGTCGAAGGTCTCCATGCGCTTCTGGTATTGCGCATTGTCTACGGTACGCACGCGGGCGGTGATCCCCATCCGCTCCAAGTTTTTCGCGAAGGGCAGCACGATCCGTTCGAACTGCGGATTGTCGAGCAGGATTTCGAACTCGAAGGGCTGACCCGTCTCGTCATTGACGAGCTTCTCGCCCTTGAAGGTCCAGCCGGCCTCCTTCAGCAATTTCAATGCCGCGCGCACGCCGTCGCGGATGTTGCCGGAGCCGTCGTATTTCGGCGGGTCGTACTCGGTCGTGAAGACCTGCTCGGGGATCTGCCCGCGGAATTTTTCGAGGATCTTCAATTCCTCGCCCTGCGGCACCCCGGTTGCCGCGAGCTCGGAGTTGTCGAAATAGCTGCGCGTGCGCTTATAGGCGCCGTAAAACAAATTCTTGTTCGACCATTCGAAGTCGAAGGCATAAGCCAGCGCCTCGCGCACCCGCGGGTCCTGAAATATTGGCCGGCGCAGATTGTAGGCAAAGCCTTGCATGCCGCTCGGCAGCCCATTGGGGATCTCTTCTTTTTTTATGAGACCGGCACGCAGGGCCGGGCTGTCATACCCGGTCGCCCAATCCTTTGACGAGTTCTCGAGCTTCACATCGTACTGGCCGGCCTTGAAGGCTTCGAGCGCGATCGTCGCGTCGCGGTAATAGTCGTATCGGATGGTGTCGACATTGTCGCGGCCTTTCATCACCGGCAGATCGGCCGCCCAGTAATCGGCAACCCGGCGATAGGTGATCGAGCGCCCGGCGTCGACCGATTCAATCTTGTAGGGGCCGCTGCCGAGCGGCGGGTCGAGGGTGGTCTTCTCAAAGTCGCGCCCCGACCAATACGCCTTCGACAGCACCGGCATCTGCCCGAGGATCTGCGGCAGTTCGCGGTTCTCGGCCGATTTGAACGAGAACCGGACCCCGCGCTCGCCCTCCTTTTCGACCTTGGTGACGTCGCCATAATAGGAGCGGTAGGAGGGGGCCCCTTTGGTGCGCAATGTCTCGAACGTCCAGATCACGTCCGCGGGCGTCATCGGGGTTCCGTCGTGAAACCGCGCCTCGTTCCGCAACGTGTAGAGCACCGAAAGCTTGTCGGGGGCGAGCTCGATCTTTTCGGCGACGAGGCCGTACTCGCTGCTGGGCTCGTCCTCGGAGGAAACCGACAGAGTATCGAAGATCTGGCCTACACCCGCCGCCGGCACTCCCTTGACGACAAACGGGTTGAGGGTGTCGAAGGTGCCGATCGCGAAGAGGCGCATCGTGCCGCCCTTCGGCGCGTTCGGATTTACGTAATCGAAATGCTGGAAGTCGGGACCGTATTTGAGGTCGCCGAACAACGACATGCCCGGGGTCGCGGCTGCGACTGCGGCAGCGGCCAGTCCGAGCGATACCACGAGCGCGACGAGGGTTGCGGGGATTTTGTGCATTGCTGAACTCCGGGCGAACGGCTCAGCCGCCGATGAGCTCGAGCGCCGTGCGATGGGTACGGCGGTCGCCGGCCACCAGGATGCGGCCGTCGGAGGCGATATCGAGATCGGCTCCGCGCCAATCGGTGGCCACGCCGCCGGCCCCCGCGACGATCGGAACCATCGCGCAGAAATCGTATGGTTTGAGGCTCGCTTCAAGAACGAGGTCGACGAAACCGGCGGCAAGCAGACCATAGGCGTAGCAATCGGCGCCGAAGCGCGTCAGCTTGACCGCGCCCGACACACGGGCGAAGGCAATGGCGTCTCCCTCCTTGAACATGTCGGGAGTCGTGGCAAAGAGCGTGGCGCCAGCGAGCGCGGGACAGACCCGGCAACGGACTACTGCGCCGTTCAAGGTCGTCGGGCGGCCGGCAACCCCTACCCAGCGCTCGCGCGAAATTGGCTGGTCGATAATCCCGAGGATCGGGCGCCCGTTGTGGGTCAGCGCAATCAACGTGCCGAACAGCGGAACCCCGCTGATGAAAGATTTCGTCCCGTCGATCGGGTCCAATGTCCACACGAATTCGGCATTCTCGCGGACCCGGCCGAACTCTTCCCCGATGATGCCGTGCTCCGGGAAACGGCTCTCGATCAGTGATCGCATCGCCTGTTCCGCCGCGCGGTCGGCTATCGTCACCGGGGTCAGGTCGGCCTTGTCGTCTACCGTGAGCAGTTGCCGGAAATACGGCCGGATCGCGTCGCCCGCCGCATCGGCCAAGCCGAGGGCGAGGGCAATAAACTCGTCGAGCTCGGGGATTGGCACGGAGACTATTTCAGCGTGTCGAGATAGGCGATGACGTCGGCTCGGTCCTGCGCTTTGGGAAATCCGGCAAAAGTCATCTTAGTGCCCTTAGCAAAGGACTGCGGTTTATGAAGCCACTGGTTGAGCTTTTCCGGGTCCCACTTTTCGTTCTTGTCCTTCTCCAATGCAGCCGAGAACTGGTAGCTCGGGACGCTGGCGATCTGCTCCTCGGTGACGTCCCAGAGGTTGGGGCCGATCTTGTTCGGCCCTCCCTTGTTGAAGGTATGGCAAGTCTGACAGACCTTAGCGAGCTGCTCTCCTCGTTTTGGGTCGGCCTTGGCGAGCAACGGCCCGATCGGCTCGAGCGCGGCCGCGGGACCCTGCTCGGCCGGAGCGGCCGCAGTCTGTTCGGCGCCTTGTACGACAAAGACCGGTTTTGCCAACTCCTTTGGGCGGACCAGCTGACCCGCCAGGATCCCGGACGCCATCGCGACGATCATCGCCGTGAGCACCGAGGCAATGATCTTGTTCCACTCGAATGACGACATCGGCGCCCGACCCTCCCGCGGCTGGACCGAATTATCACGCTTCCGGCGCCCGGACGAACCGGGCATGTTGTCGCTATCGAAGCAAGATTACGCAATACCGGTGACCAGAACCGCACCCGCAAACCCGATCATCCTCATTCCCGCCCGGCTCGCCGCTGCACGATTGCCGGGCAAGCCGCTCGCCGATATCGGTGGCACCCCGATGATCGTGCATGTCTGGCGCCGCGCCGTCGCCGCCGAGGTGGGTCCCGTCGTCGTTGCTTGCGGTGACCGGGCGATTGCCGAGGTGGTCGAGGCGGCGGGCGGGCGGGCGGTCCTGACCGACCCGCACCACCCCACCGGCTCGGACCGCATTCGCGAGGCGATCGGGCGGGTCGATCCGAGCGGCCAGCACGACGCGGTGGTCAATGTGCAGGGCGATCTTCCCCTGCTCGACCCGGCGGCGGTCCGTGTTGCCGTTGCCGGCCTCGCCGATCCCGAGACCGACATTGCGACGCTCGCCGCAATCATCGAGGAGGAAGCGGCGCTTGCGGATACCAGCGTCAACAAGGTCGTCGCCGGCTTTACCGATCCGACGCGGCCGGCGCGCGCGCTCTACTTCAGCAAGGCCATCGTGCCGTGGGGGCCGGGGCCGCATTACGAGCATATCGGCCTCTACGCCTATCGCCGGGCCGCGCTCGAACGGTTTGTCGGGCTGCCGCGCGGGGTCCTGGAGCAGCGCGAGCATCTCGAGCAGCTGCGCGCCCTCGAAGCCGGCATGCGCATCTCGGTCAGCCTGATCAGCGCCGCCCGCCTCGGCGTGCAGGTCGACACGCCGGCCGACCTCGCCCGCGCCCGCCACCTCGCAGAACGGCTGTAAACGAGAAATGGCAGCATCTTCAAACCCGGCACAGACGATCGCATTCCAGGGCACCTTCGGTGCCTATTCCGACCTTGCCTGCCGTCGCGTCTATCCCGAGATGGCGACCTTGCCTTGCACCCAATTCGAGGACGCCTTTGCCGCGGTCAGCGAAGGTCGCGCCGCGCTCGCGATGATCGCGGTCGAGAACTCGGTGGCCGGCCGCGTTGCAGACGTGCACCATTTGATGCCGGGCTCGGACCTCCACATCATCGGCGAGCATTTCGAGCGGGTGAACCACCACTTGCTGGCCCTGCCGGGAGCGGCATTGGCGACGATCCGCACGGTACGCAGCCACGTTCACGCATTGTCGCAATGCCGCAAGCTGATCCGTTCGCTCGGCCTCGATCCTGTTGTTGCGGCCGACACGGCCGGCGCGGCGGCCGAAATAGCCGAGCGCGGCGATCCGACGGTGGCGGCAATCGCCTCGGAGCTCGCCGGGCAGATCTACGGCCTCGTCTCGCTGAAGGAGAACATCGAGGACGCGGAGCACAACACAACCCGTTTTCTGATCATGTCGCGCGAGCCCAAGCGGCCGCCGCGCGGCACTCCGACAGTGACGACGTTTCTGTTTCGCGTCCGCAATGTGCCGGCGGCGCTCTACAAGGCAATGGGCGGGTTCGCCACGAACGGCGTCAACATGACCAAGCTCGAAAGCTACATGGTCAGCGGCGCGTTCGCAGCGACCCAATTCTACGCCGACGTAGAGGCGCATCCTGAGGACCGCCCGTTGGCGCTGGCGCTCGAGGAGCTCGCCTTCTTCTCGCGCGAGGTCAAGATTCTCGGTGTCTACCCGGCCCACCCGCTGCGCATCGCTGCCTCGGCGCGCCAGGCGGATTGAAAGCAGTCCGATTGAAAGAAGGATATCCCGATGATGCTGATCGACCACGCAGAACTGCACGGCATCGCGTTGCGCGTTTTCGAGGCGGCCGGCAGCGAGCACGCCGAAGCTCAAATCATTGCCGACCATTTGATCGAGGCCAATCTGCGCGGCCATGACAGCCACGGCGTCGGACTGATCCCGAATTACCTGCAGCATCTCGCCGGCGGCACCGTCGGCCCCAACCGCAAGGGGCGCGTCGTCAGCGAGAACGGCTCCTTGATCGTCTATGACGGCGAGCGCGCCTGGGGCCAGGTCGCCGCGCGCGAAGCGGTGATGATCGGCATCGCCAAGGCGCGCGAGGTCGGGGTCGCGGTGGTGGCTTTGCGCAACCCGCATCACATCGGCCGGGTCGGCACCTATGGCGAGATGTGCGCCGCGGCGGGCCTCGTCTCGTTCCACTTCGTCAACGTCACCGATGCGCGGCCGGCCGTGGCGCCGTGGCGCGGCACCGATGCGCGCTTCAGCACCAACCCCGTCTGCATCGCGATACCGGGACCCGACCCCGACCGGCCGATCATCCTCGACATGGCCACCAGCGTCGTCGCGATGGGCAAGGTGCGCGTCGCCCGCAACAAGGGCGAGCAATTGAAGCCCGGCATTCTGCTCGACGGCGCGGGCAAGCCGACGACCGACCCCGGGGCCATGTATCGCCAGCCGCGTGGCGCGTTGATGACCTTTGGCGAGCACAAGGGTTATGCGCTGGCTTTTGTCTGCGAGATGCTGGCCGGAGCCTTGTGCGGCAGCGGCACGATGCGTCCCGAACGGCAGGGCCGCGGCACGGCGACAAACGGCATGCTGACGATCGTCATCGACCCGTCGCGCCTCGTCGACCGCGAATGGCTGGCGCAGGAGATTGCCGGGATGACCGAATACATCACCGCCTCGCCCCCGGCCCGCACGGGCGAGCCGGTGCTGATCCCCGGCGACCCCGAGCGCCGCACGCGCGCCGAGCGCATAGCGAGCGGCGTGCCGATCGACGACGAGACCTGGCGCGAACTCACCGTCGCCGCCCGCGGCATCAATGTGCTGGTCGAACCACCGCGGTCGAAGTCTGAGTGAGGGACGGCCGCTCCTCGATTGCGGCAGTCGTCTACAACCCGTATGAGATCAGGATATTCTCGTAACCGCTTTATACGTGTGTCAGAATGCGGCAAAAACGGGTATCCAGATGGAGGGTTACGACGCTATTTGGCGAAGTGCAGGCGCGACTTGATTCAAAGTTTGCCGCGATATTCGTGAAATATGCTTTGGGACCACCGTAACCGCCGTCCGAATGTCCTGGGCATTACGGGCCACGGTGGCGCTATTGGCACCGGAGTACAGGTCGATGCCGTCGCCATCGAAAGCAAAGCAGTCGGTTCCCGCGGACACGTGATATTGAAGCTGTAGATTGTCTTACCGCTGTTGTCTGCAACTCCCGAGAATTGGCAGATCTGGGGCGCGCAATGGCCGCCCAGCGGTTCGGTAAGCATCATCGCGCGACGGCGCCCCAGCGCGTTTGACTATCTCGTCAACACCGAGCTCTTGCAACCGTTGGTTCAAGCAGCTGAGCAACTCCCGGCACGCCCGGATGCGCGCCGGGGATACGCTGGAGTGCCTAAAAAACGTTCAATATCGCGAAGCTGGCGAGCGAACATTGACGAACGCGGCGATCCAAGGAAATACGGGAATAGGCGGATCGGTGCACAACTAACCGGTTCGCCAAGAAATCCGAGGGTCATCCGGCAGGTGGTATGACGCTTGCTTGCCAGTAAGAGGGTGCGCGGAGTGTTGGCAACAGATCGATAGGAGAAGCACCGGGGTCAGATCTTGTAACCAGCGGGAAGTCGGGATTCGAAAGGCTTTTGACATGAAAAACATCAACAACAGCATCGTTACGAGTACCGCCTTCGCTTCGGCGCTGCTTGGCTGTCTGCTCGGCTCGGCATGGGCCGAGGAGAACGCCGAGCAGCCCGCCGCAGGCGAAACAGCGGCCGCACCGGCCGCACCGACGGCGTTGACGACACCGTCTCTGACCGGCCCCCTAGCGGGCAACCCAAATCCGATCAACTTCGACGCCGGACCGCTCGGCCCTGTCTATTTGACGGGGATCGTCAGCGGTCTGGCGCTCTGGCAGAACAACCCGTTTCCGGGAGACCAGCGCTCGCTCGGAAGTCTGACCAATGGCCAATTCATCTTTCAAAAGACCGACGGGTTTCTGCAGTATTACGTGCAGGCTGGAGCCTATACGATACCGGCCCTCGGCACGCCCTATTTCAATACCCCGAAGGCCACCGGCGACTTCTTCTCTGCCTTGCCGCTCGCAAACCTGAAGCTCGCGCCGAATGATGCCTTCTCGATCCAGGGCGGCAAGTTGCCGACCCTGATAGGCGCCGAATACACGTTCACGTTTCAGAACATGAACATCGAGCGCGGCCTCTTGTGGAATCAGGAACCGGCCATCAGCCGCGGCGCCCAGCTGAACTATACCGCGGATCCCCTCGCGTTCTCGTTCTCGTGGAATGACGGCTTTTACTCAAATCAATTTACGTGGCTTACCGGTTCGCTGGCCTATACCCTCGACAAAGCTGAACACCTTCACCATCGCTGCCGGTGGCAACTATGCGCATTCCACTAAAGTTACGACTACGACGCCTTTTAATTTAACGACAGCCACACCGTTGTTTCAGAACAACGAAACGATTTTGAACGTTATTTATACCTACAATTCCGCGCCGTGGACAATCACGCCCTATTTCCAGTATACAAATGTGCCAGGAAATTCGTCGCCGCCGTTCAACACCTTTTCGTCAGCATCGACTTTCGGAGGGGCGATATTGGCGAATTATTCTTTTCCCGACGATTCGTGGTTGCCGGGCTTCAGTCTGCCGGCTCGGTTCGAGTACATCTGCGAGCACCGGTAGCGTTGCGAATGGCGCACCCAGCCTAATCTACGGCCCTGGCAGCAATGCATGGTCGATCACCGTGACCCCGACCTATCAGCACGGGATTTATTTCGCTCGCGCCGAGTTCTCCCATGTGGGAACCAGCAATACGACGCCGGCGCTGTTCCCGGTCTTTGGCCGCGACGGCAGGAACACGACGCAAACCCGTTTCCTGTTCGAAACAGGCGTGCTGTTCTGAGCAGTCACGCGCAATCGGCCAGCGCGGCCATGGTGTCCTGCGGTGATGGGGCGCGCTCGATGTGGCGGCGATGCCAGAGGGCGTAGAAGAGCAAGTTCCAGGCGGCGCGGGCGGTTCGCCTGCCGGCGGGAGCGGCGAACAGGCGCTCCACCGCGTCGGGGCGGCAGATTTCGTGCACCGCGGTTGAACGGGCGACAAGGGGACCGAGCTCGGCGCCGCGGCGCGCGATCCACTGCGCCACCGGAACCGTGAAGCCGCGCTTGCGGTTGAAGGGCTGCATCTCGGGCAGACGATCGGCGAGCCAGCGGCGCAACAGCCATTTGCCGAAACCGCGCCTCACCTTGAGTTCGTCCGGCAGGCGAAAGATGAGCTCCGCCAGCTCGGTGTCGAGATAGGGCGTACGGCCTTCGGTACTGTGCGCCATCAAGCAGCGATCCAGCTTGATCAGCAGATCGTTCGGCAGCCAATCGGCGCAATCGACGGCTTGCGCGACCTGCAACGGTGTTCGCCGGCCGTCGCTGTTGCGGATCTCGGCAGCAGCGATGCCGTCGCGCCAGCCGGCGATCTCGCTGCGCAATATCCCGAGCCCGTCGAGCACGCCACGCGCCCGCGGCGCGCGCCCGCCCGCCCACCATGGGCGTATTGCGCTGCGATAGCGTCCATACCCGGCGAACAGCTCGTCACCGCCCTCGCCGGTGAGGATCACTTTAAGGTCGGCTTCATGCGCCGCGCTGGCAAGAGCCCAGGTCGGCAGGATTGCATAATCGGCGGTCGGGTCGTCGACGGCGGAAACGATTTCGGGGAGCAGTTTCCAGAAATCAGTTTCATCGAACACGAGTTCGACATGCTCGGCCCCGACCGAAGCAGCGGCGGCACGCGCGGCTGGGCGCTCGTCGGCGACCTCGCTCGCGGTGAAGCCGATGGTGAACGCCTTGACCGGGCGTTCGGCGAGCCGTGCCATCATCATGAGCACCGCCGTCGAATCGATGCCGCCTGAGAGAAATACGCCGAACGGCACGTCCGAGCGCTGGTGGATGCGGACGCTTTCCATAAGAGCATCATCCAGTCGGGCGAGCGCCTCTACCTCGCCGAGCTGTAGCGGCCCGCCAACGGGCAGCGCCGCGCGGCGTCGGCGTTCAACGATGCGCCCCCGGCGGACCACCACCATCTCTCCCGGGAGCACTCGATTGATCCCGGCGAAGATCGTCTCACGGCCGGTTGTAAACTGCATCTGCACCAGCTCGTTGCGTGCCGACCGAACGAGCTGCGGAACGACGATACCGGCCTCGATCAACGCGCCCGGCTCCGAAGCGAAAGCAAAGGCGTGCGGCGTTTCCGCGTAATAGAGAGGCTTGATGCCGAACGGATCGCGGGTGAGTATTAGATGGCCGGCTGACGGGTCGTGCAGCGCAATCGCGTACATGCCCCGTAGATGCGCGGTGAAGTCGAGCCCGTATTGCCGATAAAGATGCAGCGGCAGCTCGCAATCCGACTGCGTCGACAAAGCCGCCGAACGGGCGCTGCCGAGATCGGAGCGCAGTTCGAGGTAGTTGTAGATCTCGCCATTGGCGATCAGCGCCGCGCCAGCCGGCTCGTAGAGAGGCTGGTCGCCCGTCGCAAGATCGATGATGGCGAGCCGGGTTTGGACCATCCCGACGTCCCCCGATCGGTATCGCCCATCACCATCCGGACCCCGGTGGCGCAGCGCCTCCCCCATTGCGCGCAGCGGCGCGGACGGCGGTGCCGCGCCGTCATATGTCATCAGCCCGGCGATCCCGCACATCAGCGTGTCACTTGATCGAAGAAATTGCGGTAACCGGCAACGACGATCGGTTCGGTGAACTCGGCTTCGTAGGCCCGGCGGCCCGCTTTGCCGAGTCTCGCACGCAGTGCGGGGTCCGCGCAAACGCGCTCGATCGCATCGGCGAGCGCTTGCGGGCCGCCGCCGCGAGCCTCTGGGAGCGGCACCAGGATGCCGCTTTCGCCATCCTGGATCAGACCGGCCGGCCCGTCGCTTGCCGTGGCGACGACCGGCAATCCGGCGGACCAGGCCTCGATCACGACATTGCCGAGCGGCTCGTGCAGTGACGGACAGACGAGGAGATCGGCCGCCGCCAACAAGTTCGGCACGTCCTCGCGCCAGCCGAGGAAACGGACCCGGCCGATGATCCCCAGCCGGGTGGCGAGGCGTTCGAGGCGTGCCCGCAACGGGCCTTCCCCGGCGATCCACAGGGTGACCTCCCGGGTCGCGGCGAGCGCCTCGAGCAACAGCTCGAACCCCTTGTTCGGGTGAAGCCGCCCGAGGGCCAACGCCAATGGCGCCCGTTCCTCCGGCTCGATGCTGCCAGCGACCGCCGAATCGGGAACAAAATTCGGCAGGTAGGTGATCCGTTCGCGCGGCCAGCCTTTGGCTGTCGCATAATCGACAATGGCGCGGGTGTTTCCGATCAGATGATCGCAGCGGCGATAATATTTCAGGTCGTAATACCCGCCGAGCCGGGCGACATGCACAAAGTCGCCGCGCGGGCACAGCCGCGTGGCGCGGCTCATCCAAGTCAGCACGATATCGGGACGCCAGGCGGCGATCTCGCGCCCGAAGGCGAGGCGGGTCGCGAGGTCGAAGATGCCACCGAAAGCGAGTTCCCCGACCCCGACCCCGGCGGCGCGCAGGCATTGCGCCCGGCTGGAATTGCGCCGGATCAGCACCCGTTGCGGCTCTCCGGCACGCTGCAGCGCCGCGGCGAGCCGAGTGAAAAAGATCTCCGCTCCGCCGTGCGCTGCACCGGCGATCGCCTGCAGCACCCGCCGGGTCATCGCATCAGCGCTTCGAACCTGCCCGCGACGGCGTCCCAACTCGATCCGCCTTGGGTCGCGAGAGCGGCAAGATGCCATCGCCGCCACAAGGCGTCGTCGCGCAGCGCCGCTATCGCCGCCGTCGCAAATGCGTCGTCATCCTCGGCAACGCGACCCGTCGTGCCGTCGATGATCCGTTCGGGGGCCGAGCCCAGGGGCTGCACGATGGCCGGCACGCCCATCGCCTGCGCCTCGGCGAGCGCGAGACAGAATGTCTCCCCGGGATCGCCGCGGTAGAGCATGACCCTGGCGCCGGACAGCGCTGCGGCCAACTCTGCGCGGCCGACCGGCGCGAACCGGCGTATCCGGTCAGCAGCCAGGCTGCTGGCCCGCGCCAGAACCTCGTCCATCCGTCGGCCCCCGGGTCCCGCCGTAGACTCTCTCCCCGGCATAAATGTGCAATTCCGCTTGCGGCACTGCCGGCGCGATGCGCGCAACCCAGAGGTCGAGCAGCCAATCGAGCCCGCGCAGCGGGTTTGAGGTGAAAATTGCCCGCGGCGGCGGCGCCTCACGTGGTCCTGCCGCTCGGAAGCGATCGAGCACGCCATAGGGTATCGTCTGGCGCCCGCCGCAGGGCAGCCAGTCCGGTACCGTTGTTGCGTGGTAGGCTCCCGTCGTGATCAAGATCGGGCGGTACCGGGCGAGCCGCCACAGATTGCGCGGCTTTTTCAAATAACCCGCGGGATTGTGCAGCCAGAACAGCCGCCGCCTCGCCTGTCGCACGAGCCCGATGACCCGGTGGCCGCGACTGCCGATGTAAAGATCGCAGGCCGGCGGAGTTCCATCCGAAAGCGGCACCCACTCCACACCGTTGTGGCGGAGCGCTGCCCGGCAGCGATTGCGCACCGCAACCTTATGGCCGCGCCGCGCCAACGCCTCGGCGAGCGCCGCGAACGCCGTCTCCGCCCCGCCGAGCGGTCCCCGCTCCGCCGTCGCCCCGTCAAAGGCAATCCCGTCATCGGCCATCACCACCTCAGCCATGGCCGGCACCCACTTGCTCTCTCTCTTCCCTCCCCCGCTTGCAGGGGAGGGTTAGGGTGGGGGCGGGGAGGGGGGCCTCGGGCGGATCGAGTCGGGCCTTGAGATAGGAAAGGATCGGATAGAGCGCGGCGCACAGCGCGATCAGAAAACCGTAGGGACCTTCGCGGTATCCTTTTCGACCGACGTAACATTTCCAAAAGCGCGAGATGACGCGGCGCAAGTTTTGGCCGTAATTGCCGATGTCGCCGCCTTCTCGGAGGTCCTGCGCCCGGGCGGTGGTGTAGCGGTCGAGGCGCTGCAGCATGTCGGAGATGTCGCGGTCGACATAGTGGACGAGGCGCGATGCGAGCGTCTCGCCCTGCTGTCCCGACAACGAAACCGTCGGGTGCACCCGCTGATCGCCCCATTGTTTGACGCCCTTGCGGTAGAGCGCGGCGTGAGCCGACCTGCCGAAGGAAGCGCCCCAGCCCCAGCGCACGCGCCGCGCCCCGATATAATTGTCGATCGGGATGAGGTGCCAGGCGGCGGACGAGTTTCGGACCACTCGCCGGATCTCGGCGGCGAGCCCTGGCGTCACCCTCTCGTCGGCGTCGATTTCGAGGATCCATTCACCGCGGCACGCACCGATCCCCGCGTGCCGCCTCGGCCCCTCCCGCTCCCACGCGCCTTCGACGAGGCGCTCGGTGAAGCCGAGCGCAATCTCTCGCGAGCGGTCGCCGCAGCGGTCGAGCACGACGACGGTCTCGTCGGCAAAACCGAGGCAACCGAGACAATCGGCGAGCTGGCCTTCTTCGTCATGGGCCACGACCAACGCGGAAAGCCGCGGCTCGCTCACGCCGCGGCGCTCTCGACCGAATGCCACAGCCGACGCGCCGCCGCCTCGGCCGCATCGACCGAGAGGCCATCCATCAACGTGCCGGTGGTCCGATGGTCGAAGCCCGGGCCGAACATCGCCTCGGGCCGGTCTGCCGAGCGGACCCACGCGGTCTGCCGGCCCCACGGCGCATACTGGGCGACAGGGCTGGGGCCGAACAGGCCCAGGGTCGGCGTACCCGCGGCGGCGGCGATGTGCATCAGCCCGGTATCGTTGCCGATGAACATGGCGCAGCGCCGCAGCACCACGGCGGCGGTCAAGAGATCGACTCGGCCGACGAGGTCGATGCGCCGCCCTGGAGGCAGCGCCGCCAGTAGGGGCCCGGCCAGCTCGCGTTCATGAGGTGCGGCCAGCACCGCGACACGACTTCCGGGCAGCGGGCCGGCTGCCGCGGTCAGCCGCGAGGCGAGCTCGGCAAAACGCTCTGCCCGCCATTGCTTGGCGGGCCAATTCGCCGCCGGGCCGATCGCCAGCACCGGGGGGCCCGGAGAGATCAAAGCGCCGGCCCTCTGTTCGTGTTGCGACGCAGTCCAGAGGTGCGGGTCGGGCGGAGGATCGAGATTGAAAAGGCGCGCAAGCTGACGAACCCGATGCTCGCGCGCATCGCCCTTCGCCATGACCTTGCGCTCCCCGGCACGCAACATCCAGGCGAGCGCCGAGCCGCGCAAATCGACGACGACGTCCCAGCGCCGGGCCGCGACCGCGCCATAAAACTGCAGCCAATGCAACGACCAGCGCCGTTTTTCCACGACGACGATCTGTTCGAGCCCGGGCACCGCCTCGAACAGCGGAGCCGCAACCGGCCCCGCGGCAATCGTCAGCCGGGCATGCGGGTAGCGCTCGATCAGGTGGGTGAGCAGACCGGTCGTCAACACGGCATCGCCGATGCGCGTCGCAGTAACAAACAGGATGTGCATTTCGCCCGGTCCGGCGGGCCTTATATCCCGGCCTCCGCCGCTTGCCAAGAACGCGGTCCCGGCCTAACTCTACCCCGCCATGGCCGACGCCAGTTTTGTTTTGCTCGAGGATCGCGGCATTCTCGCCGTCTCGGGCCCCGATCGCCGCCCGTTTCTGCAGGGGCTCGTCTCGAACGACGTCGACAAGGTCGGTCCGCGGCAGCGCGCTATGCTGCGTTCCTCACCGCGCAGGGCAAATACCTCCACGATTTCATCATGGTCGAAGCGGGCGAATCGATCTGGCTCGACGCCGAAGCCGCCCGCCTCGGCGATCTGAAGCGGCGGCTGTCGATCTACCGGCTGCGCGCGAAAGCCTCGCTCGACGAAAGACCCGATCTCTGTGTGGCCGCAGTATTCGGAGCGGACGCGCCAGCCGCCCTCGGATCTGCCGAACGAGCCCGGAGCTGCCCGGCCATTCGGTTCGGGCATTGCCTTCGTAGATCCGCGGCTCGCGGCCCTCGGCGCGCGCGCCATTCTGCCCCGCGACGAGCGCACGGTCATCTGCTCGGCGATGCCGGCATCGTCGAAGCCGAGTTCGACAGCTACGACCGACTGCGCCTGTCGCTCGGCATTCCCGACGGCAGCCGCGATCTGGTGCTGGAGAAATCGATCCTGCTCGAAGCGGGCTTCGACGAACTGAACGGCGTCGACTGGCAGAAGGGCTGCTATATCGGCCAGGAGCTGACCGCGCGGACGAAGTATCGCGGCCTGATCAAGCAGCGGCTGATGCCGGTCCGGATCGAGGGGCCGACCCCCGTCGCCGGGAGCAATCGTGACTGCGGACGGGCGCGAGATCGGAGAAATGCGGTCGAGCCGCGACGGGCTCGGTCTGGCGCTGCTGCGGATCGAACCGATGCGCGAGGGCAAGACGCTCGCGGCCGATGACGCAACTCTCGTCCCGCTCCGGCCTGCCTGGATGCGGCTGGAAAACGAAGTTTCGCCTTAGACCCGTCGCGTTCGGGATTACGCAGCGGCCGGCATTTATAGGATCGCGTTGGACCACGGGCGCAGTCCTGCGCCGAGCCTCTCGAGAGTGTCGTCGACGACGGTCAAGTCGGAGTTGAAGCGGCTCAGCTGAGCGATCATCGCTTTCCGCAGTGGTTCCGTGTCCGCCGGCAGCGTTCCTTTGTCGGCCCAAAATCTCTTTGTCTTGTCAAAATAGCCGATCGTGTCGAGGAATGCGGCGGCGAAATAATACGAGTCCGGGATCATGTCACCTTTGTCAGGATTTATTATCTCTCCCGTGTCTCTAACTGACTTTGAAAGACACCATTCAAGCATTTTTGCGGTCTCTTGGCTCGCCTGCCGCCGCTGGTCGGGGCGGAGGTGGGGCCAGCCGCGAGAAAAGAGCTCTACCACGTCATAGTTATTGTGATCCGTCATCTTTGAATTTTCGAGCCAACCTTGAGGATACTGCTGGTCCTTTATGCCGAGGAGAGTATCGATCAGACGCTGCCACCAGCGCACCAGATGAGGAGCGTAGCGCACCATGTGAAATGTCAGGCTAAGGTCTGTCGTTCTGACTTGATTTCCATGATTGTCGATAATGTAGGTCACACCGAAGAAGCCGGTTTCCGGGTCTTGCCAATCTTGGAGAAACCGTTCGAACGCGGGTACGAAGCCTGGTCCGCTCAGGTAACCGGCTTGTCCGCCCTTCAACACGAGGCGCGCGATCACCGAGATCGCGAGATTGAGTTCTTTGCGATTGTCCACCCCGCAGCGCGACACATCCGACCAGCACAGGTCCTGCAAATAGGTGATCATGCGACCCGGGTCATTGATGCGATCGAGAAACGTCGGCTGCAAGTGCCACGGCCATTGTCTGGCCAGGAGCTGGTCCGTCGAGCGGTCGAGCTTCAAAAAGAAAACTTTGGTGCCAGGCGCAAAACTGCCGCCCCTGTCCTGGGTCAGCCCACCGGGAGGATCGCGGCAAACGAGCGCCTTCTTTAAGCGCTCGACTGCATGACATGCCGCCGTGTAATCGTTGGTGCAGTTGATGCGCCATTCTGCCTCGTAGAGGTGATCCCGCGCCCAGCTCGTGTCGCAGCCGGCAAATTCGCGCTCGGAAAGCGTCCCTTCGGCACCTTCCATTACATCATTGACCTGCTTCGAAAGCGCCTTCATTTCGGGGAAGGCCAAAAACAGCGCTTTTTTTGGATTATAGGGGAGATGTGTCATCGTAACTCTCCAAGAAATGCTTCAAAGCAGGAGGATACCTGCGTTCATAATGACACAATCATATGTGGCGTGATCGAAGGTGTTACTTTTAATCACAGTACTTTCAGTGGGAGCTGGAAACCAAGCTGAGACGGCGGATTGCATCCGCCCTACGCTTGAACCGTTCTCGGCTTGCACCAAGCTGCTCGCGTCAAGACGGAATACCTATATCTCGGACGTCACTAGCGGCCGCAGTTGCCCCAATCCGGTCGTAGCCCCGATACCAGCGGGCAGGTGGAACGTGGTTCCCCTTGTCCTTGGCCACAGTGCGCACCGAATGGCACAACGCGCCGGCTTGAGGCACTCAAATCGCGGCGTCTGAAAGCGGTACGCAGGCAGCCTAGCTGAGGCGCGCCGTTGGGCTTCGAAGTCTGTGTCAAGATATATCTTGAGGTTCGATATAACGTGACTATATCGCATTCATCGGAGCGATCCCGCTCCGGCTTTTATGGAAGCAGAATGCGTCATCACAACCACAGACATCGCGACCACGAACACGGGGAGCGCCGGTTCGCCCGCGATCCGCTTGACGGCGGCGATCGCTTCGGCGGCCACCTACACCAGCACGAGGGCCATCGCGGCGGGCGCCGCCGGGTGTTCGATCACGGCGACCTTCGCTTCATCTTGTTGTCAATGATCGCGGCCAAGCCGGCCCACGGCTACGACCTGATCAAGGCGCTGGAGGACCGCCTGGGCGGGGGTTATAGCCCGAGCCCAGGCGTGATCTATCCCACGCTGACGATGCTGGAAGAGCAGGGCTACGCCACCGTCACCGCCGAGGACGGCAAGAAGCTGTATCGTACGACTCCCGAAGGCGAGACGTTTCTGAAGGCCAACCACGAGGCCGTCGCCAGGATTCAGGCCCGCATCGACGGCATTGCCCGCGAGCGCAGTGTGGTGCCCGATCCGCGGATCATTCGCGCGATCGAGAATCTGAAGACCGCGTTGCGCCTGCGCCTGGTTGGGGGTGCGATCCCGGACGAACAGGTCCGCTCCATCGCCGCGGCGATCGATGCGGCGGCAGCGGAGGCGGAGCGCAGCTACCCGGCGGAACGGTGATAGCGCGGTCGTGACGCAGATCACCCCTGCGGTAGCGAATGGCGACAATGCGAAGGATACCCCACCATGACCCCAGCCCTCCGGCAGATCGTGTTCATCAACACCGCCCACACGATCACCCACTACAGCTTGCTGATCCTGCCCACCGCCGTGCTGGCGATGGCGGTTCCCGGCGGCCCGTTCGGCGAGTCGTATGGCCCGATCCTGGCCCTCGCCACCGGCATGTTCGTGCTCTACGGCCTGCTGTCGCTGCCGCAGGGCTGGCTGGCGCAGCGCTTCGGCCGCAAGATCCTGATGACCGCGTTCTTCCTGGGCACCGCCGCTGGCCTGATCGGCGCCGGTCTCGCCCATTCCCCCACCATGCTGGCCATCGCCCTGGCATGCGCCGGAGGTTTCGCCGCGATCTACCACCCGATCGGGACGACGATGCTGGTGGAGGCCGCTGGTGACAAACCCGGCAGCTCCATCGGCGTGAACGGCGTGTTCGGCAACCTGGGGGTCGCGTTGGCCCCGGTCGTAACCGCCTTCCTGGCCAACGCCGTCGGCTGGCGCGCCGCCTTCATCGCGCCCGGTCTGTTCTGTGCCGCCGCCGGGTTGCTGTGGATGCGCACCCCGCTCGCTCCGGCCAGCTTGCATCATGTCAACCGCCGCCCGTTCCCGCCGATCCCCCGCCATCTGGTACGCCGAGCCGTGCTGGTGCTGATGCTGATCGCGATGTCGTCGGGGCTGGTGTTCAACGCCTTCACCCTGCTGCTGCCAAAGCTGTTGCAGGAGAGGCTGGCCGGAAACGCCACCCTGCTGCCGCTGGTCGGCCTCGCCGCCTTCGTGGTGACCCTGTGCGGCGCGCTGACCCAGTTCAGCGTCGGCCGGATGATCGACCGCAACACGCTGAAGCGGGTTTTCCTCCCGGTCAGCATCGTGCTGGCACCGGCGATGCTGGCGCTGTCCTTCGCGCAAGGCTGGCTGGTGCTACCGCTGGCGGCCGCGGTCGCCGCCTCGATCTTCGGCCAGGTCACCGTCAACGATACGATGGCGGCCCGCTACATCTCCCCCGCGTTGCGCGCCCGGATCTACTCGGTGCGCTTCTTCGTCGGCTTCCTGGGCTCCGCCGCCGCCGCCCCGGTGGTGTCCATATTCTACGAGCGCACCGGCAGCGTGGCCGCCGTCACCACGGTGCTGGCTGTCTTCTCCGTCGTGACGCTGGGCTGCGCGCTCTTCTTCCCGAACCGCAAGGAGGAACTGGAGCCGGAGCTGTGGGCGGATGCACAACCCGCCGCGGCAGAATAAGGGGAGGTCCTTCTCTGATGACAGCTGACGCTCCGGAGGCCTCGCGCCACCCCCCAAGGCTCGGGCTAATGGTTTCGCCCGGATGACCGCTTGCGGCGCAGAGGAGACGCCGCTGGGAGGAGTAGCAGATGGCCCGCTCTCTATTCCGGAAGTCCGATGTATGGGCGACGTGGCGGATAAAGGCGCGCCCGGGCCGGTCGACCTCGCGGCGCTCGAGCGCGCGATCGGCCTTCACACCCGGCTGATCGCGACCGCTCACGTGCCGACGCAGAGGGTTTCCAGCACGCGCACGGACATCCCGAAAAAGGCCGCAATGGTGGGATATCCTGCGATCAAACCGCCGGCGGCGGGCGGGCGCGACGCACGAAAGGGGCGATCGGTGACTGCAACCTGAAGGGGAGATTTGGCTGTAGATTTGCTGCAGATACAGCCATGGAGCAACAGTCGATACAATCAATGATTGCAGAGGGTAGCGGCCAAGGCCGGGCTTCTGTGTGACTCGACCCCAAGTCGGCCCTTACCCGGCTGGACAGCCGGCGACCCCGGCTTTTACATTCGCCGATCGCTGCCCACATTGGCGTTAACCCCTGTGAGGAGATCCTTGATGACCGATATCGTCATTGCCAGCGCCGCGCGGACCCCGGTCGGGGCGTTCAACGGCGGGCTCGCCAGCCTGCCGGCCCATAAGCTCGGCGAGGTCGCGATCGCCGAGGCCCTGCGCCGCGCCCATGTCGAGCCGAAGGACGTCTCCGAGGTCATCATGGGCCAGATCCTCGCCGCCGGCGAAGGGCAGAACCCGGCTCGGCAGGCCTCGATCGGCGCCGGGATGCCGTTCGAGGTGACCGCCTACGGCGTCAACCAGCTCTGCGGGTCGGGGCTGCGCACCGTCGCGCTCGGGTATCAGGCGATCCGCAACGGCGATTCCGAGATCGTCGTCGCCGGCGGGCAGGAGAGCATGAGCCAGGCGCCGCACTGCATCCATCTGCGCAACGGCGTCAAGATGGGCGACGCCGAGCTCGTCGACACGATGATCCGCGACGGGCTGTGGGATGCGTTCAACGGCTACCACATGGGCAACACCGCCGAGAATGTCGCGCAGCGCTGGCAGATCACCCGCGAGCAGCAGGATATCTTTGCCGCCGGGTCGCAGGCCAAGGCCGAGGCGGCGCAAAAGGCCGGCCGCTTCAAGGACGAGATCGTCCCGGTCAAGATCGCGACCCGGCGCGGCGAGACGGTCGTCGACACCGACGAGCACCCCAAGCACGGCACGACGGTCGAGGTGTTGGCGAAGCTGCGTCCCGCTTTCGACAAGAACGGCACGGTTACCGCGGGCACGGCCTCCGGCATCAACGACGGGGCGGCGGCCGTGGTGCTGATGACCGCGGCCGAGGCCGAAAAGCGTGGCTTGCGGCCGCTCGCGCGCATCGTCTCCTGGGCGACCGCCGGGGTCGACCCGGCGATCATGGGCACCGGCCCGATCCCGGCGAGCCGCATGGCGCTGAAGAAGGCGGGCTGGTCGCCCGACACTCTCGAGCTGATCGAGGCCAACGAGGCCTTCGCCGCGCAGGCTTGCGCGGTCAACAAGGATCTCGGCTGGGACGTCCAGAAGGTCAACGTCAATGGCGGCGCCATTGCGCTCGGTCATCCGATCGGCGCCTCCGGGGCGCGGGTGCTGGTGACCTTGCTGCACGAGATGCAGCGGCGCAACCTCAAGAAGGGTCTGGCGACCCTGTGCATCGGCGGCGGGATGGGGATCGCGATGTGCGTCGAGCGCGACTAGGCTGGAGGTAAAATAAAGGGAGGAACGCATGGCTAGGGTAGCGATGGTGACAGGCGGGACGCGCGGCATTGGCCGCGCGATCTCGGAGTCGCTCAAAAATGCCGGTTACAAGGTCGCCGCGAATTACGGCGGCAATGACGCGGCGGCGCACCAGTTCAACCGAGAAACCGGCATCCCGGTCTTCAAGTTCGATGTTGCCGATTTCAACGCCTGCTCCGAAGGCGTGAAAAAGATCGAGGGCGAGCTCGGTCCGATCGAGGTGCTCGTCAACAATGCCGGGATCACCCGCGACTCGACGATGCACCGCATGAGCCACGAGCACTGGAATGCGGTGATCCAGACCAACCTCTCCTCGTGCTTCAACACGTCGAGGGCGGTCATCGACGGGATGCGGTCGCGAGGCTTTGGCCGCATCGTCAATATCGGGTCGATCAACGGGCAGGCGGGGCAATACGGTCAGGTCAACTATGCCGCGGCGAAATCGGGCATCCACGGGTTTACCAAGGCCTTGGCGCAAGAGGGCGCGGGGCGAGGCATCACCGTCAATGCCGTCGCGCCCGGCTATGTCGACACCGAGATGGTGCGCGCGGTGCCGGCCGAGGTGCTCGAAAAGATCATCGCCCGCATCCCGGTCGGCCGGCTCGGCAAGGCCGAAGACATTGCCCGCACGGTCTTGTTCCTGGTCGCCGACGACGCCGATTTCATCACCGGCTCGACGCTCTCGGTAAACGGCGGCCAGCACATGTATTGATGCGCCTTGCGGCGAAGTGCCCCCTCACCCCGACCCTCTCCCCGCAAGCGGGGCGAGGGAGAAACCGCGAAAGGCCCCTCTCCCCGCTTCAGCGGGGAGAGGGAGGGGCCCGCGCAGCGGGAGGGTGAGGGGCGGCCCGCGGTGGGGATTTCCCGCAGAGGATGCTGTTCCTCCCGGTGCAACTGACGACGGCCAGTTTGTCCGCACCACAAACCGAACCCGAAAATCTCGAATATCGCGATGGATGTCTTCACTGGTCGCGAGGGAATGCCGTTGCGGCGGTCGGACGGGCCGGCGTCAAGACCGACAAGCAGGAGGGCGATGGTGCAACCCCGGCCGGGATGCACCCTCTCGTGTCCATCCTTTACCGGCCGGACAGAGTCGAGGCCCCTCTGTCACGCCTGCCGGTGAACCCCTTGGCGCCGAGCGATGGCTGGGTCGACGACCCCGCCGACGCCAACTACAACCGACCCGTTTCCCTTCCCTACCCCGCCAGCGCCGAGCAGATGTGGCGGGAGGACGACCTTTACGATGCGCTGGTCGTCATCGGGTACAACCTGGAGCCGGTCGTTCCAGGCGCCGGGAGTGCGATTTTCCTCCATATAGCAACACCCGATTTCGCTCCAACCGCGGGGTGTGTCGCCGTCCAGAAAGAGGCTCTGCTCGGGCTGCTGCCACTGTTGGGTCCGGGCAGCCAGATCGCGATCAGGGGTTGAGGCGCAAGCCGGGCAACAGGAGTGAGTGCATGACACGACCGTTCGAGGGCATCCGCATCATCGATGTGACCCATGTGTTGGCCGGGCCCTTCGCAGCCTATCAGCTCGCCGTGCTGGGCGCCGAAGTAATCAAGGTCGAGCATCCCGACGATCCCGACCAGACCCGCGACAGCGGCACCGACCGCGAGCTCAACCGGCGTGGCATGGGCACGAGCTACCTGACCCAGAGCTCCAACAAGCGGTCGATCACGTTGGATCTGAAGACCGAGGCGGGCCGCGACATCCTGAAACGGCTCGTGCAGCGCGCCGATGTCATGGTCGAGAATTATCGGCCTGGCGCGTTTGCCGCGCTCGGTCTCGGCTATGAAGCGATGAGCGAGATCAACCCGCGGCTGATCTATTGCTCGATCTCCGCTTTCGGCCAGGACGGGTCGCGCGGCAACCAGACGGCCTACGATCATGTGATCCAGGCGACTTCGGGACTGATGGCGACAACCGGCACCGCCGAGGTCAATCCGATCAAGTTCGGCTCGCCGGCGGTCGATTATGCAACCGGCACAATGGGCGCGTTCGCCCTCGCCGCCGCCCTGTTCCAGCGCGAGCGCACCGGCCGCGGCCAGCGCATCGATCTGGCGATGCTCGATGTCGCGATGATCCTGATGAGCTCGCATCTGACCGGCTACTTGCGCAACGGCGCCGAACCCAAGCCGTCGGGCAACCGGCACCTCCACGCGACCAACAGCTGTTATGCCGCAAAGGATGGGCTGGTCATGCTCGGCGCCAGCAATCTGCGGCAGCAGCGCCGCCTGTGGCAGGCCCTCGAAAGACCCGAGATGGTGAAGCGCACCAACGAGGAGCGCGAGGACGACCGCGACCGCGAGGCGGCGGTGCTGACCGATATCTTAAGCACGCGCACCGCCGACGAATGGGAGAATTTCTTTCAGGCGCGTCATGTCCCCGCGGCGCGCGTGCGTACCCTCGCCGAAGCCGTCCGCGACCCGCAATTTGCCACCCGTGGTGTCACCCATCGTCACCGGTCCGCCGCCGGGGTCGACGGAGCTTTCGACGTGCCGCTGGCTGCGTTCAAATTCGCCCATGGCGGCCCGAGCATCGAGACGCCGCCGCCAGAACTGGGAGCCGACACCGATGGCGTGCTCGCCGAGCACGGCTACGACGCCGACCAGATCGCAGCCTTTCGCCGGGCAAAAGTAATTTGAGGGCGACCTCCAGGCCGTTGCGGGCCGCCGTTCGTGGAACCAGAATATAATTAACCGTTTTTACGTTTGAGGACCGCCGGTGCGGCGAACCGTCCGACCGGCGGGCTGGCTCGATCCTGACGAGAGGGCCCGATGGCCAAGAACATCCTCGTCGAGGGCGCCTACCCGGCTCGGAAGCCCCGTGAATCGGCGCCCCAGCCTCCTCCCCGCCTGAGCCTGGGACCGGCGTTCATCGTCATAGCGCTGCTGTCACTCGGGCTTTGGTGGGCCATCTGGACCGCGGTCTCCTCTTTGGTTTTCGGCTGACAGCTTCGCCGAATGTCGAGGCCCTCGGGGGTTGACGGGCCGGGCACGATACTGGTTGTGTCGCGCCCATGACAGGTGCAGTTCGCTACGCAGTGCTGATTTGGATCGCGGCCGCCTTCCCGGCATTGGCGCAGACGGCCGCCACACCGGGAAGCGTCACCAGCAACGGCATCGTCACACTCGGCACCGGAACCTCCGCGTCGACGGTATCTCCGACGGCCTATGTCAACCCGACGGCGGCCACTCAAGCAACTCCGAGCACGACGACGGGTGGCTCGGCAACCGGGTCCGCCGGGGGCGCCAGCTCCACCGGTGGGGCCTCGGGCAGCCGATCGGGCGCGTCGGGCACCGGGTCGACATCGTCCTCTCGCGGTGCTTCCGGCGGGTCTTCGGGGAGCGCAACGACGGCACCCTCAAGCAGCGTTCCGGCGTGGGTGCTGTGCCCGCCATCCGGAGCCTCGGGAATGCAGCCCTTTCTAGCCGGGACCGATCTTTCCTGCGCGCCGTGATGGAGGCTGGGCCGGAGAGAGCCGAACCCTAGAGTTCGGTTTCGTACGTCTGACCGGGAAACATCGTGGCCCGGCTCCACCCCGACCAGACGCCGGCGATCGGGTTGTTCGGATTGCTGTCATGGCGCCAGCAGACGTTCTCGGCCTTTGGCGCCTCGATCCGCTGCGTGCGGTTCTTGGTCATCACGAATTCCTGGGTCGAGACATAGGCATCACGATTGTCGCAATTGGGGCTCGTGGTGATCACTGCCTCGACATTGACGCGGTCCCATGTCGGATTATTCAAGATCAAGGTCGCCGATTGGCCCGTGCCGACCGAGCCGCAGGCCGCCAGCGGCAGCAACACGGCAAGCCACGCCACATAACGCATCACATTCTTCCCTGAGCATCGGCACCGAAGCTTTGTCCTTTAGAAAGCTTGATCCTGCCGTGCAAGGGGATTGCTTATGGGGATTATTTCAGCTCACGGCGGAAGCGGGCGCGACGGCCGGCCGGGAGCCGGCCGGCCCATCGGCATTGGTGCTGGCTGACCTCTATCGGACGAGCACCCATTGCCCAACCCACCGGGGATGGTGGCCTGCGTAGTGGTACTGCAGCTCATAGTGCGGACTGGCGGTGGCGAGATTTGTTGCGGCCGGCTGCGAAATGCCGGGCCAACTATTCCCACCCGAAGCTCTTGGCCCTTGCGCCATTGCCGCTGACAGGCTTGCAAAAGTAACCAGCGCCAGAGCCGTGGCGCCCAAAGCTAAGATTTTCATGTCAGGACCTCAGTGATTGAGTTTAGAGCCGGTCGTTCAGCACCTCTAAAGACCGATTTGCCTCTTGCTTTATTCCGGCGGGTTTCGGGCGGCGGCTCGTCCGGAACCGCGAAAATGTCCGCTCTCCGAAATACGGCGACCGAGGGGGGCAGAGCAGAATAATCCCATGCCCGGGAATAAACCTCACAGCACGGCAGTCTGGATCAGCGCACCACACAACGCCAATCGGAGAGAGACATGGCTGATCGTGAAATAATGGCCGGGGCGAAGATGAACCGCCGCGGCCTGTTGAAGTGCATGGCCTGGACAGGAACCGGGGTCGTTTGGACCTTAAGCGGCGGCGTACCACGCACGCTCGGTTTGGTCGGCGGGGCTGCCGCCGCCGAGGCGCCTCAGGGCGCGCTCACTTTTGTGCAGATCAGCGACAGCCATATCGGCTTTCATCTGCCGCCAAACCCCGACCCGAGCGCCACGCTCACCGAGGCGATCAACAAGATCAAGGCGATGCCGACGCAGCCCGCCTTTCTCGTCCATACCGGCGACATCAGCCACCTCTCCAAGGAGGAGCAGTGGGACGACGCCGATCAGATCATCAAATCCGCCAACAAGCAGGTGTTCTTCCTGCCCGGCGAGCACGACGTCGCCGACGCCGACAACGGCAAGGCCTATCTCGAACGCTACGGTAAGAACACCCACGGCAAAGGCTGGTACAGCTTCGACACGGCGGGCGTGCACTTCATCGGCCTGATCAACGTGTTCGAATTCCAACCCGGCTTCAAATCCGCCGGCCTCGCCAAAATCGGCGACGAGCAGCTGGAATGGCTGGAGAAGGATGTTAAAGGGCTCTCGGCGAGTACGCCGATCGTATTGATGGCCCATCTGCCACTGTGGACGATCTATGAGCAGTGGGGCTGGGGCACCGCAGATGCCGGGCGCGCGCTCGGCTATCTAAAGCGCTTCGGCTCGGTGACCGTGCTCAACGGGCACATCCACCAGATCATCCAGAAGGTCGAGGGAAATGTTACGTTCCATACCGCGGATTCGACGGCATTTCCGCAGCCGGCGCCGGGGACCGCTCCCGCTCCTGGGCCGATGAAGGACGTGCCCGCCGGGGAGTTGCACAAGTACCTCGGCATACGGACAGTCAACTATGTCCGCGGCAAGGGCGCTCCCGCCCTGATCGACAGCCCGCTCGTCGCTTGAGAGGTAAAGTCATGTCGATGATTTTGGGCCGGGCGCCCGCCCCCGCGTGGCGCAGTGTTGCTCGGTGCGGTCGCGCTGGGCTTGCTGTTGCTTGCCGGTCTCACCCAGGTCCTTGCCGGCGAGACGGCGCTCAAGGCCGCAGCAAGCCCGGCCACCGTCCAGATCGACAACTTCGCCTTCGCACCGGCGACCCTGACGGTTACTGCCGGCACGACGGTGACCTGGAAGAACGAGGACGACAGCCCGCACCGGATAGGCGACAAGGACGGAACCTTAAAATCGGCGGCGCTCGATACCGACGACACCTTCTCCCACACCTTCGCAGCGCCGGGCGAGTACCCGTATATCTGCACGATCCATCCCTACATGGTCGGGAAGATCATCGTCAAACCCGCCGGCAAGTCCTCGTGACCGATCTTTCCTCCTCTCCCCGCTTGTGTCCGCTCGCGGGGAGGGGCGGTCAGTGGAGCAGGTCGCGCTCGGTCTGAGGGAGGCCGATGCGGCGTAAGAGATCCTGAAACCGAGCGTCGGATCGAAGAGGATCGAAGGCCGGCCGCAGGAGGATCGACGCTTTGAAGCGCGCTTCATAGGCCTTGTTGAGCGCGATCATCGCTTGGTCCCGATCGCCGAGACCCACATAAATCAAGGCGATATCGGCATCGGCAGAAGGGTTTTGATCATGCCGGGCCTGCAAGTCATCTACAATCTTGATTGCTTCTTCCTCTCGTCCTGACATGGCGTAAGCGTAGCCGAGATAGGAGTCGAAGGCCCCGCTGTGTCCGGAAAGTTCGATCGCTCGCTGAAATTCCACAATTGCTTCGTCATGCAGGTTCTTTTGCGCGAGCGCTTGGCCCAGCTCATAATGGCCGACGGCAAAATTCGGGTCCATCTCCAGGATTTTCTTACTTTTCTGCACTGCCTCTTCATAACGGCGAGCGACACACAACGCGTCCGCCATGTCGGCACTGATGATTAGGGAAAGAGGGTCTAGGCTTTCTGCTTTTGCCAACTCGAGGATGCCCTCGCTATGCCGCCCCATCATCATCAGATGCCAGGAATACCATTGATGAGCCGTCGCATAGCCGGGATCCAGCTTGATTGCACGCTGGTATTCGGTCTCGGCGGCCTCCCAATCCCACCCATAAAGGTCCAAAGCGAAAGCGAGCGAGGCGTGAGCCTCAGCAAGGTTATCGTCCAAAGCCAAGGCTTTTTTCGCCGCTGCCTTGGCTTTGGAAAAGGCATCCTGCGGAGAAAGGACGCCATACTTCCAATCGCCAGACAATGCGTATGCGTCAGCTAAGCCAGAATAAGCAGCAGCGCAGGTGGGATCCCTTTCGATCGCATGGCTGAAATACTCGATCGCTTGCTTCAAGCCATCTCCGGTTCGCTTGTTGATGAAATAACGGCCTTTGAGGTAGGCTTCATAGGCCGCCGGGTTCACTGGCTTCGAGTTCTGCAGCGCCGCCTGCTCCTGTTCAGTCACTGCGACCCGGATCTGCTCGGCGATAGCGCGAGCAACGCTGCTTTGGAGTACCAGCGTGTCGCGTAGGTTCCCCTCAAAGCTCTGGGCCCAAATGTGCCGTTCGAGGGGCACCTCGATCAGCTGGGCGCTAATCCGAACTCGGTCGCCAAAACGCAACACGGTTCCTTCGACAACTGCTCCGACGTTCAGCTCGCGAGCAATCTCGGGCAAGAGCTTGCGAACCCGTTTATAGGTCATTATCGAGGTGCGGGAAATCACGCGTAACGCGCTGATCTGCGCCAGCGCGGAGATCAACTCGTCTGTCATGCCGTCAGCGAAGTAATCTTGCGAGGGATCGCCGGAAAGGCTTTCCAGTGGCAGTACCGCTATGGAGCGAATCTGTGGCGAGGTCTGATTTCGGGAGTGCAGAAGCCGAGAGAACGAGGCCACCAGCAACCGGGCTAAACCAGAGGTAAAAAGTCTCCAATCAAGACGGCGGGACGGTTGCCTCGATGGCAAGCTAGCGTCAATGGTGTCGAGGACACCGACCAGGCGATCTGATGTCTCTTCGTGCTCGGGCTCGCGACTGATCAATCTGGAGACCGTCGTCGGGATGTTGCTCGATGGAGTGGATTGCGCTGCGTCGGCCGGCGAAGTGCGGATCTCGGCGACGAACCGGTAGCCCCGGCCGGACACCGTCCGGATGAAATCCCGATCCTCCCCGAGCGCCTTGCGCAGCGTCGAGATCTGGACCGCCAGGTTGTTCTCTTCTACCACCGTGTCCGGCCAGACTCGGCTAAGGATCTCGTCCTTGGTAACGAGCGCGCCGTGCGCCTCGACGAGGATCATGAGGACATCGAAGGCGCGGCTGCCCAGTTCGACGGCGACTCCGTCGGCGCGGAGCTCGCGGCGGTGCGACAGCAACCGGAACCGGCCGAACTCGACAGCCCCCGGGGCTTCGTTGGTCAGCCTCATGGCGAGCGCTTTTAGAACTTCTAATAAATTTTCATATTCGATGAAGGCCGTCAAGTTTGGGTTCGCGCAACGTTCCGCGGCCCAACATTCGGCGCCCGAGGTGGTCGCAGTGGTGAAGGAGCTCCTCGCTCCGCGGCGACACCTGGTAAGTAAAACGTGGCGTCGCCAAGTGTCGCCTTAGAGGATTTCAGGAAATATCACCCGCGCGACAAGGACTTTAATCGGGTCCAGCCTCATCCCTTCACCCCGCAAACCCGGAGTGAAGGGATCGTAACATTGAAGAATGCTCTCGAAGCAGGCGGAAGGAGCGGCCCGAAACGAGGGTTCGGTAGCGTTCGGGGTGTCCGTCGTCTGGCCGCGACTACGCCCGCCATCGACTATGTCGAGAAACCAGGCGAGGGTGCGCGAGGACAAATATCGGGGAACACCGATCAGCGTCGTCGGGTGCGGTTCGAGGCGATAGCGCTGCCCCATCTCGATGCCGCATACGCGCTCGCGCGATGGATGACGCGCAACGATGCCGATGCCGCCGATGTCGTTCAGGAAGCGTTTCTGAGGGCGTTTCGCTATTTCGACAGCTATCGCGGCGATGATGCTAGGAGCTGGATGCTAAAGATCGCGCGGCGCGCGTGCTACAGCTGGCTCCAGCGCAATCGTTCGGCGGATATCGTCTCTCTCGAAGCGGAAGAGGAACTCGGCGGCGCGGTCGCGACGTCCGCGATCGATGCCGACGCGCTGCTGGAGAGTCGGTCCGATTTGCGGCTTCTCACCCGGCTGATCGAGGCGCTCCCGGCGCCGCTGCGCGAGATGATCGTGCTGCGCGAACTGCACGAGCTCGGCTATCGCGAAATCGCCGAGGTAACGGGCGTGCCGATCGGAACGGTCATGTCCCGCCTGCATCGCGCCCGCTCCCTGCTGCTCCACACGCACTATCAAAACGGCGGCGCAGCTGCGAGGTCAGCGGGATTGCCCGGGTAGGAGGTTAGATCCATCTGCCCCTCTTCGCAGCCATGGCACCTGCTCACCGGAATTCGGCACCTGCGTGCGGGGTCGCGGGAATAAACCGGCGCCCCATTCGATCTGTGGTCCTGGCGGCCCCGAGGGGCCGCGACAGCGAGGTATTTCGATGCTGCGGACCGATGGCGATCCCGAATTGCACGTTTTCGACCCGGTGATCCGTTTCCTCCACTGGCTGACCCTGTTCCTCGTCGCCGCGATCTTCATCCTCGCCTTCTCGATCGATTTCGCATCGTCCAGGGAGCAGGCTGTCGCACTGACCCAACTGCATCGCTCGTTCGGCGTGACCGTGTGGGTCGTGACACTCGGTCGGCTCGTTTGGCGCCAATTCGCGGGCTTCCCCAACTGGCCCGCCGACATGCCGCAGGCGATGCGGTTCGCGGCGCAGTGGAGCGAATACGCGCTGTACGCCCTCCTGCTGACCCAGCCGATCCTCGGGCTCCTCCACACCAACGCGCGTGGCGATCGGATGAACCTGTTCTTCCTCGGCCAGCTGCCGGCGATTATCGGCCAGAACCGCCCACTCGCGAAGCAGCTCCTGGAGGTGCATGAGACGGTCGGGCTCCTTCTCCTCGGCCTGATCGCCCTTCATGCCTCGGCGGCGCTCTACCACCATTTCTGGCGCCGCGACGACACGCTCGATGCGATGCTGCCGCAAGGAATGAGGCGCCGAGACGCGCGAGTGAAAGCAAGGTTTTAGGCAGCAGGCGCTATGCGCTTGCTTCCGGATCGTAGTCCAGGTGAGGCGGGCAGGGACCACACGCCGGAACGAGCGCGGGATTGATCGGACCCGTTGAGATCGCTACCGTGGCCGTGTTCTTATGGCCGACGACGGGAGCTCCCGAGATGCCTGACGATGTTCGCCGCCCCGCTTTCGACAAGTCGCGCCTGCCGAGCCGGCACGTAACGGTTGGACCCGAGCGGGCGCCACATCGCGCGTTCCTCTATTCTATGGGCCTGACGGCCGAGCAAATCGCCCAGCCCTTGGTTGGCGTCGCGACGACCTGGAACGAGGCGGCGCCGTGCAACATCGCTCTCGCGCGTCAGGCGCAGGCCGTGAAAAAAGGGGTCGCCGCCGCACGCGGAACGCCACGCGAGTTCACGACGATCACCGTCACCGACGGCATCGCGATGGGCCATGCCGGTATGAAATCGTCGCTGATCAGCCGCGAGATCATCGCGGATTCTGTCGAGTTGACGATGCGCGGCCATTGCTACGACGCGCTGGTCGGCCTCGCCGGCTGCGACAAGTCGTTACCCGGCATGATGATGGCGATGGTGCGCCTCAATGTGCCGTCGGTGTTCATGTACGGCGGCTCGATCATGCCCGGCCGCTTCCGCGGCCGTGATGTGACGATCGGCGACGTTTACGAATGGGTGGGCAAGCACAGCATCAAGGAGGCCAGCGACGAGGATCTGCACGAGCTGGAATGCGTCGCCTGCCCGTCGTCGGGGTCGTGCGGCGGCCTGTTCACCGCCAACACGATGGCCTGCGTGTCGGAGGCGATCGGGCTGGCGTTGCCGGGTTCGGCCGGCGCCCCGGCCCCCTACAATTCACGCGACGCCTATGCCGAGGCCTCGGGCCAGACGGTAATGGAATTGCTGCGGCTGAGGCTGCGGCCGCGCGACATCGTCACCCGCAAGTCGCTGGAGAACGCCGCGACCGTTGTCGCCGCGGCCGGCGGTTCTACGAATTCCGGCCTGCACCTGCCGGCGATCGCCAACGAGGCTGGCATCGATTTCGACCTGCATGAAGTGGGGAAAATCTTCGCCCGCACGCCCTATATCGGCAACCTCAAGCCCGGCGGCGAGTACGTGATGAAAGACCTCTACGACATCGGCGGCGTGCCGATGTTGATGAAGACTCTGCTCGACGGCAGCTATCTCCATGGCGACTGCATCACCGTCACGGGCAAGACCATCGCCGAGAATTTGAAGAACATTGTCTTCCCCGAGAAGCAGAACGTGATCCGACCGACCTCGAACGCTTTCTCGCCAACCGGCGGCGTAGTCGTGCTCAGGGGCAACCTGGCGCCGCAAGGGGCGATCGTCAAAGTCGCAGGTATGCAGCGGCTGCAATTCACCGGCCCCGCGCGCTGCTTCGATTGTGAGGAGGATGCGTTCGCCGCGGTACAGAACCGCAACTACGAGATTGGCGACGTGATCGTCATCCGCTATGAGGGTCCGAAGGGCGGGCCGGGCATGCGCGAGATGCTGTCGACCACCGGAGCGCTGGTCGGCCAGGGTGTCGGCGAGAAGGTCGCGCTGATTACCGATGGGCGTTTCTCGGGCGCATCGCACGGGTTCTGCATCGGCCATGTCGGGCCGGAGGCGGCGGTCGGCGGGCCGATCGGATTGTTGAAGGACGGCGATTCGATCACGATCGACGCGGTCGCCGGTACCATCGATGTCGCGCTCGGCGACGCCGAACTGGCACAACGCCGCCAGGCGTGGACGCCGCGGCGCACCGACTATCAATCGGGCACCTTATGGAAATACGCCCAGACCGTCGGCGACGCCGAGAAGGGCGCCGTCACTCACCCCGGCGCCCGCGCCGAAACCCACACCTATGCCGATATTTAGCGGAGCCTCTCCCCGGACTGCGCTTGGCGAGCCTCGGTCCAGCTCTCGGAAAAGGCCAGCGCGCAGGTGCTGAAGGGGCGCCCTTCGCGCTCCCTCGGCCACGGTCGGCCGGCGGCGTCGACGCCGTTTCGCGTGAGGCGGGCGCCGAGAGCCGGGATCAGCAATGTGCACACTCCATAGGGGCGGCCCGGTTCTGCGTTGGGCTGGGTGTGGATCAGCAGCGGGTCGCCGATCTGGTGCCAAGTGAGGCCGATCTCCTCGTCTCGCGATTTCACTCCCTCGGTCCAAAAATACCTTGGATCGCCCGATTTGGTGAATTGCGCTTCGGTCACCGGGATCGACGTGTCCGCCGTCTCGGGGTTGAGCATGCCCTGCACCGTCGACTGCAGCCACCGCGCCATTGCAATGTTGTCGGCGTAGATGCGCCAGCGGTTCCCGATCAGCTCGCTGTTGAGATAGAGGACATGCCCTGGCCCCGCCGGGCACGTAATGATGCGCCAGAAACTGGCATTCGTGGTAACGGGATCGCCGTCGCTGACGCTGAGGCGGATGAACGGGTTTTCGCCTGTCAGGATGACGCGGTTCGGATCGGCGGGCATTAGCATGGCTCCCTGCAAGATGAGCGGGCCAAGGTAACCTTAACCTGCCGGTCTCGAAAGACCGACGGCATGACCAAGATCATCCTTGTTCGCCACGGCCACGTCGAAGGGATTTCGCCGGAACGGTTTCGCGGCCGCGCCGATCTGGCGTTGACCGCGGAGGGCCGCCGGCAGGCGGAGGCGACTGCGAGCCGCATCGAGGCGAGCTCGACCCCCGATGCCCTCTATGCCAGCCCGCTGAGCCGATGCCGGACGACCGCGGAGGCGATCGGAAGGCCGTTCGGGCTGACACCGATCCCGGTCCCGGATCTGATGGATATTGACTACGGCGAGTGGCAAGGTCTTACCCCGGACGAGGTAGGACACAAATGGCCCGAGGCGCTCGACACCTGGCACCGGGCCCCCCATTGGGCGGCGATCCCGGGTGGCGAAAGCCTGCAGGAGGTACTCGCCCGCACAGTCGCGGCATTGCGCGACGTGATCGGGCGGCACACGGGGGAAACAGTCGTGGTGGTCGGGCACGACAGCGTCAATCGCATCATCCTGTTGCACGCGCTCGAACTGCCGCTGTCCCGCTATCGTCGGCTCGGCCAAGATCCCTGTGCGATCAACGAGATCGACTTTTCGGCTGGCGAGTTTACCGTTCGGTCGATCAATGGCGTCGATCATCTGAGATGGGATCGGTGACAAACCCGCCGCTGAGAGCGGCCAGGAACCGTCGATTTTGACCTCCATCTAGGTCGCACTCGTGTTTAGGTCTTCTCGACGTTCCACATCAGGAACGCCGGCGCTTCGATGACCCCCTGTAGGTTCTTGTGATAGGCGGTCACCGGTTTCCATTGTCCAGTCGGAATATAGGGCACCACGTCGAAAGCGCGCTCCTGGATCGCGGCGGCGAGTTTTTTGCGTTGATCGAGGGTGGTCGCCTTGAGCCATTCGTTCCGCAACGCCTCGATCTTATCGTCGCTCGGCCAGCCGAAATGCCCCTTCTTGCCGTTGGTGCGCAGCGTCGGGTTGACGGCCGGGTCGAGAAGGTCGGCGCCGACCCAGCCCGTAGCGAAGATGTTCCAACCGCCTTTGTCGATCGGTTCCATCGAAGCGCGGCGGGTAACGAGCGTGCCCCAATCCATCGCCTGCAACTCGACGGTAAGGCCGAGCTTTTTCATCAGATCGGTCGACAACTAACGCCTGAGTATGCGCCACCGGCTGATCGATCGCGTCGAGCACGACGATCTTCTCGCCCTTGTAGCCGGCCTCGGCGATCAGGTTCTTTGCCTTTGTCGAAATCGCGAGGGCCGGTCAGTGCCTGCGAGCCAGCATCGTTCGCCATCGGCGAGCCGCAGGTGAAGAAAGACGGGCAGAGCTCCCAGTTCTTCGGGTCGCCGGCGAGTGCGGTCAGGAAGTCGGCTTGATCGGCCACCGCCAGGATGGCTTGGCGCATTTTGACGTTGTCGAAGGGCGGCAACAGATGGTTGAACTTGACCATGATCGGGCTCGGCAGCGGGTCGGCCGGCGCGATGGTGATGTCGGGGTTTGCGGCGAGCACGGGAACGATATCGAGCGGCGGGTTTTCCCACCAATCCGCCTCGCCGGCGTTGAGCGCGGCAACCTTGGTCATTGCATCGGGGATGTAGAGCCATTCGACGCGATCGAACTTCGCCACCTTGCCGCCCGAGGCCCAGCTCG
Source organism: uncultured Alphaproteobacteria bacterium (assembly GCA_963700195.1). Classification (GTDB taxonomy): domain Bacteria; phylum Pseudomonadota; class Alphaproteobacteria; order ATCC43930; family CGMCC-115725; genus AP-15. The sequence continues at coordinate 116,639 of CAVOWQ010000002.1, read as the reverse complement.
GCGGCTCCTCGCGCGGCGCATAGTCTGTGTTCTTTACGTACACGACACGGTGCCCGGGTTCGAACTCGTCCTTGACGAATTTGAACGGGCCCGACCCCACCATTTCGGTGACCTGCTGGAATGGGTCGGTATTGGCGAGCCGCTCCGGCATCACGAACAATGCTAGGCTCGACACCTTGCCGATGCCGTCCAATAGCAGTGAAAACGGCTCCTTGAGCTTGATCGTGAACCCCGTGTTGCCGTCCGGCTTTATCTCATCGAGCACCGCCGCGATCGACTGCCCGTGACCGTCCCGCGCCATCCAGCGCTTGACCGAGGCGACACAGTCGATCCCGCGGACCGGGCTGCCGTCGTGAAAGCCGAGCCCATCGCGCAGCTTGAACTGGTAGGTAAGCTTGTCGGGCGAAATGCTGTAGTCACCCACCATCTGCGGGTGCGGCGCGAACTCGGCGTCGATCGCGAACAACGTATCGAACACCATGTAGCCATGATTGCGCGTAATGTACGCTGTCGTCCAGATAGGGTCGAGCACGCGCAGATCCGACTGCGCGATAAAGCGCAAGGTTTTGGTGTCGGCCGCGCGGGCATTTCGGCCAGCACCGTAGCCCGCCAACGCTGCCGCTCCGGCGGCGATCCCGAATTCGCGACGTGTCAGCCGGTTAACCATCCCTATCTCCGCCGTTTCGAGTCGACCGAGAGAGGTTAGCAAAAACTGCGCCGGTCCGCGCTTCCAATTGACGAAAGATGTGCAGGGGCACCATCTCCGGCCCAGTGGCTATGCACATCGATGATTTCGATTTCGACCTGCCACGCGAACGGATCGCGCTGCATCCGTGCGAGCCTCGCGATGCGGCGCGACTTTTGGTGATCCCCGCAGCGGGAGGGTTCGACGACCGCCGCATTTCGGATTTGCCGGCGCTGCTGCATCCTGGCGACCTTCTCGTTTTCAACGACACCAAGGTGATCCCGGCACGGCTGACCGGACGGCGCGGCGAGGCGATGGTCGAGGTTACGCTCTACCGCGACCTCGGCGGCGGCTCATGGCGCGCGTTTGCGAAAGGCGCCCGGCGCTTGCGGACGGGCGACCGCCTCGTCTTCGCAGAAGCCTTTGCCGCCGTGGTCGGCGAGAAGCACCCCGAGGGTGACGTGACTTTGCGTTTCGAGCTCGACGCTGCGGCTTTTCGGAACGCGCTCACCCGCCACGGCTCGATGCCGGTGCCGCCCTACATCAAGCGGACGCGCGGTGGCGATCCGCGCGACCGTCAGGACTATCAGACGATCTTCGCCCGCGCCGAGGGGGCCGTTGCGGCGCCAACCGCCGGTCTTCACTTTACCCCCGCTCTGCTCGATGCGCTCGCCTGTCGTGGCATCCGCTGGACCACACTAACCTTGCATGTCGGGCCCGGCACCTTTCTGCCGGTCAAGGTCACCGATCCGCGCGATCACCCGATGCACGCCGAATGGGGCGTTGTTTCACCCGAGACCGCCGAACGGATCGCCGCGGCGCGGGGCGAGGGCGGGCGCGTCGTCGCGGTCGGGACGACGAGCCTGCGCCTCCTCGAAACCGCCGCAGTCGAGAACGGCGACGTGCAGCCTTTCGCCGGGGACACCCGATTGTTCATCATGCCGGGCTACCGCTTCCGCGCGATCGACATGCTGCTGACCAATTTCCACCTGCCGCGCTCGACCCTGTTGATGCTGGTCGCCGCACTTGCCGGGCTGGAACGCGTCAAATCCGCCTACTCTCACGCCCTCGCCCGCGGCTATCGCTTCTTTTCGTATGGCGACGCCTGCCTGATCGAGCGCCCCGATTTGGGTGTGACGCGCGAAGCGCCGAACCGCCTCAGGCCGTGACGAGTTCGGCTTTGTCGCAGACCAACTTCGCTGTTGCGATGTCTTCTATCGCGAGCCCTACCGACTTGAACAGCGTCGTCTCGGAAGACGGAACCGCTTTTGTTCCGGCAAAGATCTCACCGGCTTCGGCGTAGATCTCCGCTCCGGAAAGGATCACGTCGCCGGATTCCTTGAGGACTGCTTCGCGCGAATCTACGACGAGGATGTTGGCCATCGCTCGGTCGTCGAGTTCCCGCCAATTGGGCCGCGGCGAGCCGACGGCATTCACATGCGCCCCCGGCTCGAGCCAATCCCCTTGGAGAATTGGCTGGAGCGCGTTCGTGGCGGTCACGATCACATCCGCGCCGCGAACCGCGTCCGCGATAGGCATCGCCTTGGCATTATGTTGCTCGGCAAAGCACTTGGCATGCGCGGCACTGCGGCTCCACACCCGGATTTCATCGAATTGGCGCACCCGAGAGAGCGCCTGCAAATGGGCATGTGCCTGCACTCCGCTGCCGACCAGTGCCAGCACGTGAGCGTCGGGAGCCGCCAGATATTTCGTCACGGCTGCCGAGACCGCGGCCGTGCGCATCTCGGTAATCAGGCGGCCATCCATGACCGCCAGCGGCTCGCCGGTGTCGGGCCGAAACAGCACGATGATGGCGTGATGCGTCGCCGTGCCGGTCCCCTCATTGCCTGGGTAGAAGCTGACGAGCTTCGCCCCCATCGCCTCGTGCGCCACCGCTGGCATGATGCCGAGATACCGCTTTCCTTCCTCCACCGTCAGCATATTGCGCACCGGCTGCACGACCTGTCCGAGCGAGAACTCGGCGAGGGCTTTCTCCATTGCCGGGATCAATTCATCCCACTGCAGCAGCGCGCGAACCTGTTCCTCGTCCAGATACAGCACGACCGATACGCCGCTGGTGCGCCCTCGGTACGATAAGCGGGGACCGATTAGCGGGGCGCGATCAACGCGCCGCGCTCGCTGTCTTCTCCCGCATCATGGCGATGAGGCCGCGCACCTGACCGCCGTTGCGTTGGACGATCGACGCGAATTCGGAACGTTGAGTGACCATCATGCTGACGCCTTCGACGATGACGTCGCTGATCTTGTAGCTCCCGTTGTCGCTCACCAGTCGCCAATCGATTTTCATTGGTGAGGCGACACCTGGGCTGCTCACGTCGGTCGACACAATAACCCCGCCGCCGTCGCTGCGGCTGCCGCGGACTTTCAAAGCCTCGCCACCGAAATTCGACAGCCGCGCGGTGTACACGAAAACAACATAATCTTCGAACAATTTCACGAATTCCTGCTGCTCCTCCTCGCTCGCGGCCCGCCAATATCGGCCAAGTACGAATCGGGCAATGCCAGGACAATCGAAATCGGTGTGGAATAGCTCGCGGAACCGCGCCTCCCTAAGCGCGAGATCGGTCTTGTTGTTGAGGACCTCGACGGCGCGGTCCCAGAGCGTGTTCATGAAGGCGACGGCATCGGCAGGATTAACCACGGGTGGCGCCGCCATCGATGACGTCGCGAACAGGGCGAAAAGACCAGCCAGAAGGGAACGGCGCATCATATCGGTTTGACCCCCAATGAGAAAGTGATCTTAGCGCGAAAACCGAGGTTCGCGCACCGGAATTAATGGTTCCGTAACCCTATCGGCTTTGACCCTTTTTTGACGAGGCCGCGTGGTAAGCGTTGGCGGAAGCGGGTGGGTTCCCTACATCTTGACCTAGTTTCGCAAAAGGGGCGAGCAATATGTGGCCGTTCATCCGTGATAAGCTGGCCGTCCCTCGGCCCGAGGAGTGTCTGCCTGGACGGAACCAGCCGTTGCCGTTACCCGAGCAGCATTTCGTCACCCACCATCCTCTCGCTGGACCCTATCCCGCCGGGCTGGAGAAGGCGGTCTTTGGGCTCGGCTGCTTCTGGGGCGCGGAGCGGGTGTTCTGGCAAGCGCCGGGTGTCTGGGTCACCGCGGTCGGCTATGCCGGCGGGTCGACGCCGAACCCGACCTACGAAGAGGTATGCAGCGGCCGCACCGGCCACACCGAAGCCGTGCTCGTCGTCTATGATCCGAAGCTCACGAGCTACGAGGCATTGCTCAAGCTGTTCTGGGAGAGCCATGACCCCACCCAAGGCATGAGGCAGGGCAACGACGTCGGGACTCAATACCGGTCGGCAATTTTTACGGTCTCGCCGGAGCAGCAGGCCGCCGCCGAGGCGTCGCGGCAGGCCTATGAAGGTCGGCTCGCAGCGGCGGGATTGGGCAAGATCACCACCGAGATCCGCGAGGCTCCGCCGTTCTACTTTGCTGAGGGATATCACCAACAGTACCTGGCGAAGAACCCGAACGGCTATTGCGGCCTCGGCGGCACCGGCGTCACTTGTCCGCTACCTGCGACGGTCGCCGTCGCCTAGACCTTCCCGGCTGCGCCAGAACGGTGCCGCATCGTTAAGTTGCCGCCGGTGACAGCGAAGCTTTCGTTCGCCGCTGGCGAGCATTTGGTCGTGCGTTTCGAGCACAGCAACCCAAGCGTGAGCGGCGGGGCTACGCGGCTCGATCCGAGCAAAGAGCTCGGTGATAAACTCGTGCGCGACGCGGACGTCATTCGCATAGCCGAGGTCGCCCTGAAGACGTTTCAGCCTCCTGGCAAACTGCTCTAACTCGTCGTTATCGAAGAGGCCGCCAAAAAGCTCGATGGTGTAGCGGAGCTTCTTGACTGCGATTCTAAGCTTGTGCCGCTCTCGAGGCGCCAGGCTGGCGAACCCCTTGCCGCGTTGCCTGACTTTGCGGCGGCGCCGATCGAGCACATGGGGGGCTATTTCACCGATAGGAGAGGTCATTGGATTCGGGTCATCCGATGCCGAATGCCGACGCCAGCCGGACGCCTCGAACCACCGCAGGAGGCGAAACATGCTGATGGTATAACGCCGCGATAGAATGGCTTCCCTGATCTGCTCGTATGCTGAAGCTCGGAGCCGGTCGAGTGCGGCGCCGAGATCGTTCCAACCGGGCTCGTCCAGAAGTCCAGTGCGGGCCGCCGGCACCAATTCGGCTGCGAATACATCCAGGTTGCGAGCCGGCCCCAACGTATTGCCGAGCCAACGGAGCTCCTCGGTGACCCACTGGGCGTCCTCTTGCCGAAGGATCTTCTTCAGCGAGGAAATTGCCGAGCGGAGTTGCCGCACGGCTACCCGCATCTGGTGAACGCCCTCCGGCTCGGCCGAGAGCACGGCGGGCTCGTTGCGTAACAGCTGCGCGAGGCAGCTTCTGCCGATCTTTCGCAGAGCGGCCTCGACCGTCATATCGGGATCGAGAATGACGGGCTCCGCGTGAACCGCCGAGGGAGCGGCATCGCCGTATCCCGCCAACTGGTAGCCCCGTTCCGATTTGCTGCGAGTCTCGATACGGAGCGGGGTCATCTCCAGCAACTGTGCAGCGAGATCGTAGAGAGTGGCGGCCTCCCCGCCCTTGAGCTCGAGCTCGACCTCGCTGATCGGTTCGGCCTTGTCCTGGTCGACCGCCCGGATCTCACCTTCGTCGACCGCTGCCTCGATCGCCGATCCCGGCTGCGGCTCGAACGCGAAGATCGTGCGGGTGACTTCGGTCGCGAAAACCGGCCGCAGATCGCCGACGGCACCGGCCGGCAAGCGGGGGCCGCTCTGTGCCGCATTGGGGTCGGGTCGACTTTCGGCGACCGCATCCTCCCACTCGCCGCGCGACAGGAGATCCCCCGAAGCAAGGTTTCCCTCCTTGACGGTCTGCACGAAATGCCCGGCCTGATCGCGGACCCGCAGGGTCAGCCCCCGCTGCTTGAGCGCCGCATCCGGCGTGTCGTAATAGGTGCTGGTCAGCCTTTCTTGTGTGCTGAGCTGCGCCATCGCCATCAGCGCGCGCTTCAGTTCGGGGAGATCGGCTGGCTGAGCAGCGAGCTTGAGTTCGACTTCCGTCGAAATGGCAGCCTCCCGAGGTGACCAGGGGTTAATCTCGCGAACGCCGGACTATAATCCTTGTATCCCCCGCTCTGGTGCGGCTCATCGCCACCCGAACACCGATCTTGCCGCGGTTGTTGCCCTATTCGGCCGCAACGCGCGCCGCTTCTCTCAGCCCGTTCATATAGTCGACGCTGACCGGCTGGTTCGTCTCGAACGGGCTCTTGAGGTCCAACTCCTTGGCCATTTCGCGCACCGCCGGGAACACCTCTTGCCCCAAGAGCCGGATGCAAGTCTTGGCGTCCTCGTGGCGAAACATTTCCGTCATTCCCCCAGACGCCGAGAATACCGGGCCGTGTCTCTTCGAGCAGGATGCGCAATTTGGCGATCACCTGCTTTGGCGTGCCGGCGATGATCATCAAATCTTCGAGCTGCTTTTCCAGCTCCGGGCGGTAGCGAGGGTTTTTCGACCGGCCGGAGGCAAACTCGACAAAGGCACGGCGGTTTTCGGGGCTCCCGTAACCCGAGGGAGTGCTCCACACCGGGTGGGCGAGACCGGTGAATTCGCCCTGCATCCATCTGAACTGGGCGGCATTCGCGAGCGCTTTCTCCTCGGTCTCGGCGACATGGATCTGCTTCAACATCCCGTGATAGTCAGGCCCGCCGGTAAAGCCCGCCTCGGCCGCCACGTTGTCGTAAATCTCCCAGATCCGCTTAGTGCGGTCGATCGGCGTGTTGAGGGCGACATAGGGATACCCGCGCTGTGCCGCCCAAACGACCGTCTCGGGGCTGATGACACCCGGGATCCACACCCGTGGGTGGCGGCTTCTGCAACGGCACGGCCCACGGGTTGACGACGCGGTGCTGGTAGTGGGTACCTTCCCAGCGGAACGGCCCCTCGCGCGTCCACGCCGCGACGATCAAATCGTGCGCCTCCTGAAAGCGTTCCCGATTGAAGGCCGGGTTGACACCGGCGGCCAGCTGCTCCTGCCCACCGCCTCGCACAAAGCCCGAAACCAGCCGGCCCTTGGAGATCATGTCGATCATCGACAATTCCTCGGCGAGCCGCACCGGATTGTCGGCCAAGGGCAGTGGGTTGCCGAGGAGGATGATCTTCGCCTCTTTCGTCACCGCGGCGAGGATTGCGGCAAAGACGTTGCACTTCGCCTGCATGCAGAACGGCGCGTTGTGGTGCTCGTTCAGCATGAAGCCTTCAATGCCCATCTCCTCGGCATAGATGTAATGCTCGAGGTATTCGTTATAGAGCCGGCTCCCCGCCGCCGGGTCGAAGTATTTGTTGGAAAACATCAGCGCCGTGGCGCCGAACTTCAGACCTTCATCGGCCGGATAGGCCGACATCGGCTGCTCGGTGAAATACATAAGCTGCATGAGTTTCTCCGTCTCTGGCGCGGTTCTGTGCTGACCTGCCGCAAAGGGGAGGAGAATGATAAACGCCGCCGGATCGGATCAACAACACCAGCGGTGCGCGGCAAGCTGGCGTCCGCACATTTAGCCCGTGCACACCTGGGCGCCATAGGGCGGGTGTAGCGCAGCGCAACCTGCCATCCGTTTCGCGGCCGGCACGGCGTTACCCCCGGTTTCCGCCGGACTTCACTCGCCCTACGCGAGCGAGGCGCCGACCCGCACGCCACCGGGCACGCGCTCGCCGCGCGACGCGCGCGGCTTCGGCGGGCGCGATCTCGCCGCGCGCAACGGCAGCCAGAACCGCGGCCAGCATTTGCCGGACGTCTTCGACGGTGCGCAACGACGACAGATCGATCCCGAGATGCTTCGCCGAGTGGGTGGAAGGGAGCAGCGGAGGCAATATTTGCGCGGCGAGAGGCCGCAACAGATGAGGCCTGCGGTCGATCAGATCCGACAGCGCCTCCGGCCTCAGCGGCCGGGCCGCAAGATCGGGCACTCGCCGCTTGGGATTGGGGGTGCCACGCGGGCGGCCGCTAGGATTCCCGGAGCTTCCCTTGGCGAAGCGCCCGCGCGTATCGCGCGCGCGAGGCAAAAGTGGATCAGGGTCAACCAATTGAAATTCCTCGATTCCGGGTCCGGAAAACAGGAGATAACAGGAAGGCTTGGCGGGATCGACAGCTATTTCCGACATCGGCACGACTCCGGGACCAACGAGCCCCTGCATGTATGTTCACTGTATGTTCTCTTCAAGGCGCTGATCGACAAAGGAACGGAGCCGAAGGGCCGGAAGAATACGCGGCGCCCGCTGCCCACCATGACCAATCGCGGCCCAAGATCAGCGACAACAGCGCGATGGTCAAAAGCGGTCCATGCGATGGTCCCGGTTGCTTGGACAGCCTCCGGGGAGGAATAAGCTAAAGATCAGGAGCCGGCTACTGGTTTCACCATTCCCCGAAATCAAATAACCCCATCTCGGTTCTGGGTGCTGTGAAGCTTGTGGGCGGGCAGCCGCCGATCTGTGGGCAAGGTGGGGGAAACGCATCTCTTTTTCCCCGGCTTGTCCAAAGCTTCCATCGATCCGAATTACCCGGATCCGACCATCTTCATGCTGTGCCAAGCGCACTGGCGTCTCCGCGTCGACACCCTCGACGATCAGTCGGACGAGTGCCTCCAATTCGTGGGTAGCTTGCTCCGCACTTGATGAACAACTCGTGCGGCGCATGCTTTCACGCTTCGGTGGTAATACTTCTGCACTCTCCGAAACAGGTTCACAAATAACACCAGCAGCCCCACCGTGATCATGCTGTCTCCGATTCCACGCACGTGCTTAAAGCGCCACACAATCAAGCCGATGAGGAGCACGATCGCCCCGTACACCACCCCTTCAGTTGAGAGCAACCGGAAGTCTCTGCGGGTTTCGTACGCAACGCCACGCTCCGATGAGATCCCACCCGTCGCTTCCACAGCAGCAGCGAAGTCCGTTTCCGTTCCGCTGAGTGCCTCCAATGGAACCGGTGTGGACACGGTGATACGTACGGCCTGGGTCGATTCTATGGGCGGCTTATCCGGTACCGTGCTCATCCGCACATCAGCGTAGGTCCTAGGAACTGTGTAGGTGCGACCTACGGGGGCCTAAATTTCGCTATGAATGAAATTTCCTGTTGCGTCTCATGCAACTTCGGACAGAATGTCCGGCACGTGCGCCAGTCGCACAAATGCGTGCGTTGGTCGCATCGTCGGTAGCGGCGTCGGGAATTGAACCCGCGAGGAGCGTTCTTGATGAGGGAAGCTCCGGGACCACCCTACACCGCCGACCGATAAGGGAGCGGTGCCCGGACTGCAAAAGGGCAACGATGCAATCCGGGCTCGCTCCCGCCACCTACCTCTTTCGAGGCATTGGTCAACTGATACGCCCTGAGCCGCATCCCGACAACCGCTTTTCGTAGGCGTCTCGGCAAAGCACACCATATGTTGCGCGAACATCACGCTTCTGGACAAAATTTTTCGAGGCATTCCGCCGCTCTCAGGCCGATTTACCTCGCCGATGCAACAGCTATTACGTTCGGCACCTGTTGGCCTAGTTGCGGGGGAGAATTGGTCTACCCGGGGAAAGCGGTTTCACCACTTCTGCCGTCGCGCAAGGGTGTCCCGTCCTAAAACTGTCCTAAGCGGGGTGCGAGCGGCGGGAGTCGAACCCGCACTCCTTTGAAGGGAAACGGATTTTAAGTCCGTTGCGTCTACCGGTTTCGCCACGCTCGCATGATTTTGAGTCTGCTGCGTCTGCCTTTTCGCCAAGTCCGCTCGCTCCACCATGCCGGGCGGCGCACCCGCAGCCACCGGCCGGTCAGCCCTGCTTGACCCAGGGCGCCGGGCTCTCTCGATCGAGCCGCACGGCCGGTGCCGGGCGAGGCCTGACGGCGGCGGTGTTCTTGACCGGCTTGACCCTGGACCGATCGATCTCGACGTTGATTTCGAGCAGCGAGGTGTCGGCCGATTTCCCGACATTGACGCGCAGAGTGTCATCGCAGATCTCGACATAGCGGGCAACGACCTCCAGCAGATCCTTCTGCAATGCCGGCAGAAATTCCGGGGCGTCGCGGCTGGCCCGCTCATGGGCGAGCACGATCTTCAGCCGGTCCTTGGCGATCACCGCACTGTTGCGGCGCTCCGGGAAGAGTAGATCCAACAGGCGCATCAAGCTCTCCCGAACAGGCTGCGGAAGATGCTCCGGCGCTCGGGCTGGAGGAACCGCATTTCGCGTTGCTCGCCGACGAAGCGCGCGACCGCGTCGTGATAGGCGCGCCCTGCAGGGCTTTCCCCGTCGAAGACAACCGGGGTCCCGGTATTGGAGGCCTTCAGCACCGATTCCGATTCGGGGATCACGCCGAGCAAGGGGATCGACAGGATCTCCTTGACGTCCTCGACCGACAGCATTTCACCCTTTTTGACGCGCTCCAGCGAGTAGCGGGTCAGCAGCAAATGCACCTCGACCGGCTCCAGATTGTGTTCGGCGCGGCGCGACTTGGAGGCCAGGATGCCGATGATCCGGTCGCTGTCGCGCACCGAGGACACCTCGGGATTGGTGACAATGATCGCGCTGTCGGCGAAATAGAGAGCGGTGATCGCACCATGCTCGATCCCGGCGGGGCTGTCGCAGACAATATAGTCGAAGTTTTCCTTCAGCTCATCGAGGACCCGCTCGACCCCGTCGCGCTTCAGGGCCTCCTTGTCCCGCGTCTGCGACGTCGGAAAGACGTAGAGGTTGTCGTTGCGCTTATCCTTGATCAGCGCTTGGTTGAGCTTGGCGTCGCCGTTGATGACATTGATGAAGTCGAACACGACGCGGCGTTCGCAACCCATGATCAGATCGAGATTGCGCAACCCGACATCGAAGTCGATAACGACGGTGCGCTTGCCGCGCAAAGCCAGCCCGGCGGCGATTGCGGCTGCGGAGGTGGTCTTGCCGACGCCGCCCTTGCCGGAAGTGAGCACGATTACTTTTGCCAAACAGACCTCCCCTTTTCCCCAGCAAACCCCGTAGGGCTTATTCACAGCGGTCCCCGCCGCACGCGAAAGCGCCGCCTCAATGATGAGCGTCAATTCCGCTCGATGGTCAACCGATCATCGACGAGCGCGATCTGCACCGGTAAACCCCGGTATTCCGGCGGGATTTGATCGCTGACGAGATAATGCCCAGCGATGCTGACCAGCTCCGCCTCGAGCCGGCTGCAAAAAATTCGCGCCTCGGCGTCGCCGCCGGCGCCGGCGAGCGCCCGACCGCGCAGCGCCGCGTAAACATGGATGTTGCCGTCGGCCATGATTTCAGCGCCGGCACTGACCGCCGCCGTGACGACGAGATCGGCGCCGCGCGCATAGATCTGGGTCCCTGAGCGGACCGGCTGAGTTATCAGCCGCGATTTGGCCGCGGACGGGGAAACGTGGCTTTGCGGCGCTTGACCGGCCCCTGGCGCGGCTCCCGCGGGGCGCGGCCCGCTGGGCTGTGTGGCGTTGGGCGCGAACCCCGCAAGACCCGCGGCGGCGGCGGCATCTGCCTGAGCCGGCACGGCATTCTGGATGCCGATCAGGGTCAAGGTGTGCCGGCGCAGGATCTCCTTGGCCTCGGCGAACTCTGCTTCCCTGGCGAACTCCGCCACCCCTTTCAGGTCGAGCACGACCGGGGCGTTGTGAAAAAAGCGCGGGCTGCGCTGCACCTGCTCGGCGAGTTCGGCTTCGAAACCGGGATCGCGCAGCATACCGGCGCGCACCACCATGACGGTGAAGACTGCGCCCTGCACGAGATTGGCCGCCATCCGAAATACGCTACCTGCCCCCGGCGATCTGAAACGCTAGGGGTTAACCCCAAATCGTGCCCCCCGCAACCGGTTTTGCCGAGGATTGCCCAGCGTTTCAAGAGGGGGGTGGGACCTGCTCGCCAACGTCCGGCGCGTGCGGGGCCGAAAATGACGCCGCAACCACAGATCAGATACGAGCGGATCAGCTCATTCCGGTCAACGCGCTGAGCAAATTTCGCACACCCAGCCCCATCCCGACCAACGCCGCGGCTGCGAGCAGCAGTCCGAGCACAATCATGCGCATTCCGGATGAAGGCCGAATCACCGCCAGCGCCATCAGCGCTAGGGCGCCGCCGATGATTGCGAACTCGTGCCGTTCGAGCATCCTCGCGAGCACCTCCGGCACTCACCTTGCGGCACCGAGTTTAATCCCCGGTTAAGTTCCCGGCGCAAAGCGCGCAAACAGCAAGACAATTTTTCGGAGCATTGCAACAAGCGAACGCCCGGAGTTATTTTGAACGGAATAGGAGGGGCCATGCCCGCAACTACGCGGCTATTGTTGAGTGTCGAGGAGCAGCGGTGAGCATCGTTGGGTCGTCAATATTGACCATCACGCCAGAGTTTCCGCCGCCGATCTTTCTAACGCCAGCGTAGTACCGTGCACGCCGGACGACGCCGATGGGACCAGAGGAGAAACGCAATGATCCGATCAACCGCGATGCGCTTGCTCCGTCTGTCCTGCTCCGCCTTGATGCTGACGCTCGGCTATGCCTATGGCCAGCAGGCGGCTCCGACCCCCACCCCGAATCCGTACTCGATGGGGACCGAAGGTCCCAATCAAGGGCCACGCGGGCTGACCAGCTATATGCCGGTAGCCATAACGGAGACGTTCGCGTCGCTGATGGCGCGCCTGTCGGCCGAAAAGCCTGCCGTTGAACAGGCACACAACGCACTGCTCAGCGAGCGTTACGATCTGAGCGACCGTCCGGCCCAGGGTGTCCCGATGGACCGGACAAAGCCCGTTCAGGAGGGCGTCCGCGTCAAACTGCCAGCCGGCGTGACGTGGGAGAGCCTTGCGGCGATGACCCCGGATCAGATCCGTGACCAGAACCTATATCCGAAGGGGTTTTATCCTCTGCCGCACCCCAAGCACCAGGAGGGCGGCTTTGTCTTTCCGCACTTCTTGATCGACGCGATCAAGCAGCAGGACGGGCGAGACCTGAAGCGGTTCGACATCGATTTCGATCTGCCGGACCACTTCCTAGCCGAGTTTCCTCCTGCAATCTACCTGACCCCCCGCACCGATTTGGGCGATGTCTCGCAGGGCAAGCTGGTCTCGCTGACCAATTATTATCAGTTGTTCAATGGCCTTCTGACGCCGAGACAGTTGGAAGGATTGCGGTTGTTATTGACCCCGTTCCCACAACAACAGTTCAATGCGACCGAGGATCGCCGCGCGGAGCTGCCCAGCCAGGGCGCGGCTTGTTTTGACTGCCATTCGAACGGCCACCAAAACGGCGCGACGCACGAGGCGCCCGATACGCGTCCGCAGTGGTACCGCCACCGCATCAAGACGATCTCGCTGCGGGGCTTGAACATCCAGCGGCTCTTCGGGTCGCAACGAGCCCTGAAGACGGTCGAGGATTTTACCGAGTTCGAGCAGCGCACCGCCTATTTCGATGGCGATACCGTGGAGGCCGCGAAGAAGGGGGTGAACCCTCTCGAGCGCGGCAGCCAGGTCGACTTCATGGCCGATTTTCAAGAAATGCTGGATTTTCCGCCGGCGCCCAAGCTCGACGTGTTCGGCAAGCTCGATCCTGCCAAAGCGACGCAAGCCGAAATGCGCGGCCAGGAGGTGTTTTTTGGTAAGGGCCAATGCGCCAGCTGCCACCAGCCCCCGTTCTACACCGACAATCTGATGCACGACCTGCGCACCGAGCGCTTCTTCAAGCCGGTGATGATCAACAACATGATGGCCGTCGGGGACGGCCCAATCAAAACCTTTGCCTTGCGCGGTGTGAAGGACAACCCTCCCTATTTCCATGACGAACGCCTTCTGACCCTGGAGGACACGGTCGAGTTCTTCAACCTGATCCTCGGCACAAAACTGGCGCCACAGGAGAAGCAGGATCTCGTGGCGTTTTTGCGAGTCCTCTAGCCTGTAAACGAGCTGCCCTCCGCGGCTCGTCCGCCTATTGCTGCACGGGCGCGGGCGGCAGCGGCGTTCGTTGAACGGGTTCGGTCAACGGCTGAGGTGGCCCGGGCGCCGGCTGTTGCAGGTATTGCGGTGCCGCGCCGGGTGCCGGGTATGGCGGCACCGCCCCCGGTGTCGGCGGATAGGGATAACCCGCCGCGTACGGATAGCCCGCCGTGTAAGGATACGGGTACGGATAACCCCAAGGGTTATAGCCGTAAGGATCATAATAGCAGCCGGACAACAGGCCGGCGCTCGCCAAGGCGGCCAACCCAATCCATCGCACTCGATGTGGTTTTCTCACGACTGCCTCGCTACCATGAAATCGGGCCTGCGTTTTTCGAGAAATGCTCGGACCCCCTCGACAAATTCTTCGGTCGCGGCGCACGCGGCAAAGCTTTCGGTCTCGCGCTGCAACTGCGCATGCAGCATTTGACCTACCGATGCCTCGATCAGCGCCTTGGTGCGCCCATAAGCATGGGCCGGACCGGCGGCCAGCCGTGTTGCGAGCGCCATCGCCTCGGCTTCGAGTGCCGCCGGTGGAACCAACCGATTGACGAGGCCGAGCTCGACGGCGCGCCGCGCATCGAAGCGGTCGCCAAGCAGCATCAATTCCGCCGCCCGCTTTAGCCCGACGATGCGCGGCAACGTCATCGTCATGCCGCCATCGGGGCTGGTTCCGAGATGGATATAGCCGGACGCGAAAACACAATCCTCGGCAGCGATGACCAGATCGGCGGCGAGGACGAGGCTGAGGCCGAAGCCCGCCGCCGCACCCTGCGCCGCAACGACGACCAGCTTCGGCATCTGCCGCAACGCGATCAGCAGCGGGTGCAACGTATCGACGATCGCATGAAGGGCCTGTTTACGGGCCGCGGGTTCGAGCGAAATCAGTTCGCCGAACATGTCGATGTCGCCACCGGCGCAAAAGTGCGAGCCGGCGCCGCGCAACAGCACGACGCGACAAACGGCATCCTCGGCGGCTTCGGCCGCCGCCGCGGCGAGTTCGCCGATCATCTCGCGGTTGGCGGCGTTGAGCACCGCCGGCCGATTGAGGACGATCTCCAGAACGGCCCCGCGCCGCTGCACGATAAGATTAGGCATCGCTCGGCTCCTTCCGCGCTCCGGTCTATCATACGGGGCGCTCTATGGGAGACGATACCATGGCCTTTTCGATCCTGCGCGGCGGCCGCGTGCTCGACATTGCCGGCGGCACTGCGGAACCCGCCGATATCTTGGTCGAGGACGACACGATCCGCGAAATCGGCCCACCCGGCTGCCCGGCCCCGGCCGATGCGGTCGAAATCGCCGCGGCGCGCCGGCTGCTGCATCCGGGTCTCGTCAACGCCCATACCCACGGCCACGGTAACCTTGCGAAAGGGATGGGCGACCGCTGGCCGCTCGAATTGCTGCTGAGCGCGGCGCCGTGGATCACCGGCAACCGCACGGCCGAAGACAAATACCTCTCGACGCAGCTCGGCGCGGTCGAGATGGTCATGAAGGGCTGCACCGCCTGCTATGACCTCTCCTTCGAGTGGCCATTGCCGAGCGCCGAAGGGTTGGCGCTGGCGGGCAAGGCTTACGCTGATGTCGGCATGCGCGCGGTCATCGCGCCGATGGTCGCCGATCGGAGCTTCTACGAAGCGATCCCCGGTCTGATGCAGGCGCTGCCGCCTCCGCTCCAGGACAGCGTTGCCGAATTGCGGCTCCCGCCGGCCGAGGCGACCCTGGCGGCGATTCGCGAGGCGTTGCGCGGCTGGTCTTTCGACCGCGACCGGGTGCGTCCCGCGGTCGCGCCCACGATCCCGCATCACTGCTCCGACGCCTTCATCCTCGGCTGCGCCGATCTGGCGCGCGAGTTCGGGCTCGGAGTTCACAGTCACGTCGCGGAATCCAAGGTGCAGGCGGTGGCCGGGATCCGGGTCTATGGCCAAACGCAGACCGCCCATCTCGACACCCTCGGTGTGCTCGGGCCGCACTTCACGGTCGCCCACGGCGTGTGGCTCGACCAGGACGACATGGCCCGCCTCGGCGACCATGGCGCCTCTGTCGCCCACAATCCGGGCAGCAACATGCGGCTCGGCAGCGGGCTCGCCGATACCAGGGCAATGCTCGAACGGCGGGTCAATTTGGGGATCGGCACCGACGGGGCAAATTGTGCCGACAATCAGAACATGTACGAAGCGATGCGGCTGGCCTCCTTCGTCTCCAAGGTACAGGGGCCGGATTGGCGGCGCTGGGTAACGACCCGCGAGGCGGCGCTGGCGGCGACCGAGGGCAGCGCCCGCGCCCTCGGGCTCGGCGACCGGATCGGCCGGCTCGCGCCCGGCTACAAGGCCGACATCGTCATGCTCGATCTCGACCACCCGAACTGGTTGCCGTTCAACGACCCGGTCAACCAGCTGGTCCACACCGAGGACGGGACCGCGGTCGCCAGCGTCATGATCGGCGGCCGGCTGATCGTCGACAACCGCCGCTTGCTGACGGTCGACCTCGACCGGCTGCGCGACCGCGTCGCGGCAGCGCGCGAACGCCTCGCCGCCGCCAATGCCGACCACCGCCGCCTCTGCGAGGCGCTCGAACCGGTCGTCGGCAGCTATTGCCCGGGTCTAGCCCGCACCCCCTACCACGTCCACCGCTATGGCGCGCGGCTGGAGTAGGGACCCCGAGGCTCAGCGCTATCGGGTGCCCAGATCCCCTCTCAGGATCACAGCCTCGGGGACTTTGGCAATGTGAGCTACTCCGCGGCAGCTCGCTCCACGGAAATGTTTGGCGCGACTTGCGCTGATGGATTGCGCTGCTGCCCGTTGGCGCGATCGCCAAACCGCTCCGTCGCCTTCCGGGTTATCGCGGGAATGTCGCTGCCGACCGCGCGGATTTCGGAGGCGGTCCAATTGAGGCAATCCGACAGCCACTCGTGCTGCGCCTGCAGCAGATCGAACATGTTCCGGGCTTCACAGATCCTCTGCACGGATCGGGAGGATGCTTCGAAGACCCGGCGCTGCCGTTGCGCCCACCCGGTGATCATCGTTTCCACACCGGTGAGGACGTCACCTTGTGCGCCCATCCACAACTCGGCCTGTTTAACAAACGCTGAGCCAACGGGGGTTGCGTTCGATTTCGCCTCGCTCATCCTGGCCTCCTGGATTGCACGGTGTCAATCGTTGCCACTGGCGACAACATACGCTTTGGAAGCGCTATTTTTCTGAAAACGGCCCCATGATGCCGCAGCGGATGCGGCATCAATGTGGCGGGTTTGCAAATTAAGGTTAACGGGACCCGGAAGTCAACCTGCTGCGCGCTTTCCGATCAGGGAAAGCCCACGCAGAACATCGATCGCCTGGGTCAGTTGTTCATCGCTCGTCGAGCCCATATCGCCGGTCGCGACGGAGGGCGCCTCTTGCGGCGCTGGCGTGGCGGTCGCGCCGGGGGGAGCATCGGCCGGCGGCTTGGCGGGCGGCGTGGCGGCCTGGTCGGGATTTTTGAGCGCGCCCGGCAGATCCGCCTCGTGCCGGCCTTCGCCTTGCCCAAGCTTGGCGAGCTTGAGCGTGCTAACACCGAGGTCGGGTTCCAGACCTTTGCCCTGGATCTCACGGCCGTTCGGGGTCGTGAACCGTGCCGTCGTCAAGCGGATCGCCCCGCCATTGCCGAGCGGGATCATGCTCTCGATCGCGCTCTCGCCGAAGCTCTTCGTCCCGAGCGTCACTGCCCGCTTATTGTCTTGCAAGGCGCCGACAACGAGTTCGGCCTCGCGTGCCGTACCGCCATTGATCAGGGCAACGATCGGCAGACCCTTTGCGAGGTCGCCGGGGGTGGCGCCGATGCGCTTGGTGTCAGCCGGCTTGCGGCCTTTGACGACGACGATGTCGCCCTTGTCGATCAGCGCATCGGCCGTGGCGACCGCTGCATCGAAGTTGCCGCCGGGATTGTTACGCAGGTCGAGAATAAACCCGATGACTTTGTTGCCGGTGCGTTGCCGCAAATCCTGCACCGCGTCAGCGAGTGCCTTCTGGGTCGTCCCGTCGAACCCGGCGACGCGCAGATAGCCGATATTGCCGCCCTCGACGCGCCCCGCCACAGTTTGCAATTTGAACGGTTCCCGCTTGATCTTTACGTCGATCGGGCCGCTATTGCCCCGGCGCAACGTCAGCTCGACCTCGCTGCCCGCGGCGCCCCGCAGCTTTTGTTCGGCCTCGTGGAGGGTCAGATCGTAAGTCGGCTCCTTGTCGATCGAAAAGATCACGTCTCCGGGAGTGATGCCGGCCTGCGCCGCGGGGGAACCGTCCTGCGGCGAGATCACCTTCAGCTGTCCGTTCTCGATCGTCATCACCAGCCCGACGCGGGCCTCATTATCGTTCGCCGGGTTTTGCATTGCCTTGAAGGCCGCCTCGTCCAGAAACGACGAGCGCGGATCGAGCCCGGTCAACATCCCGGAGATCGCCGCGTCAATGAGCTTTGTGTCGCTGACCGAATCGACCGAGTCCTGACGGATCCGCTCGAATGCCTCGTCGAAGAAGTTGAGCTCTTCGTAGACGCCGTCCTTGCCGGCCTTTTGCTGAGCAAAAACGCCGCCTGCAGCAAGCAGCGCGGACACCAGCGCGATGATCGCCAACTTACGCATGCACCAATGTCCTCCAGGGAAATCAGGCCAGCCAACGAAGCCGACCTTTAAGCTGGCAATCGTGGCATAACCGTGACTGCTCTCCTGTCATCGATCTTGCCAGAAAACCGCGCGCAATGCTTCTCTGCGCGCCGAATAGCCGCACCTCTAAGGGGGGCCCCTCAATTGGATCTGCTGGAACGGGTGAATGATACAAAGCTGCCTTTTGCCGAGCTGTTGGGCATCGAGTTCGTCAGCGCCTTGCCGGACAGAATCGTCGCGGAGATGACCGTCCGTGAGGACCTTTGCACCATTCCGGCCGTGCTGCACGGCGGCGCGATCATGGCGTTCGCCGACACGCTCGGCGCGATGGGCACGATCGTCAATCTGCCGCAAGGGGCCGGCACGACGACGGTCGAGAGCAAGACTAATTTTGTGGCGCCGGCGCCGGTCGGCACCCGGGTGGTCGGAGAGACGACGCCGGTCCACCGAGGCAGGCGGACGATGATCTGGCAAACCCGCATTTCGACCAGTGAGGGCCGCCTCGTCGCGCTCGTCACCCAGACGCAGCTCGTCCTCTAGATCACTCCCTCTTCGCACAGCGCGGCGATCTCAACGGCAGCGTAGCCGAGGCTCCTGAGGATTTCGTCGGTGTGCTCGCCGACCAGCGGGGCGCGGCGGCGGTAGGCACCCGGGGTTTCCGACAGCTCGATCGGCGTCGGCGCCAACGGCAGGGTATTGTCGAGCCCGGGAAAGGTCACCTCCTCGAGGAGCCCGGCGGCACGGATATGCGGGTCGTCGAGCGCCTGCTGAGGCGAATAGACCTGGCCGGCCACGATGCTGGCCTGTTCGAGCGCGGCCAGCGCCTCGACGCAACTGCGTGACGAACACCATTCAGCCATGCGGGCCGAGATGATTTCGCCGTGGTCAGCCCGCGATTGGTCGTCCCTGAACCGCGGATCCTTCAGCCAATGCTCCTCGCCGATCATCCTGGCCCAGCGGCGAAACATCGGCGCGCCGATGACCGTCGCGACGATCCACCCGTCCTTGGTCCGGAAGATGTCGGCCGGCGCCGAGTTGAAGCCGCGATTGAGAGTCGCGGTCCGGTTCGCGCCGGTCAGCGCCTGCTCGATCAGGGTGGCGTTGGTAAAGGCGATCGCGGTGCGCAGCAGGGCGCCCTCGACCTTCTGGCCGCGCCCGGTCTTGCCGCGCTCGATCAATGCCGCCATGGTGCCGAACGCTGACAGACATGCGGTGCCGAAATCGACCCACGGCACCTTGAGCGCGATCGGCTGATCTGGCGTGCCGGACAGAAAGACGCCGCCGCTCATCGACTGGCCGATCCCGTCGAAACCGTGCTTGTGGCTGAGCGGCCCGCCCGACCCGAAGCCGGTCACTGTCGTCAGGATGATGTCGGGCTTGGTCTGGCGCAGACTGTCGAGATCGAGCGCCAGTGACCGCAAGACACGGGGCGGCAGATTGGCGACCACCACATCGGCGGTAGCGACCAGCTTCCGGACGATCTCGCGGCCTTTCGGCGCCGCCGGATCCAACGTCATCCCGACCTTGTTGCGGTTCATCGCGAGAAACATCGCACCGCCGCCGGTAAAGGGCTCGGTGCGGGGCCCGGCGCCGACCGGGATCATGCCGCGATCCTCGCCGCCCCCGATCCGCTCGATGCGGATCACTTCGGCACCGAGATCGCCGAGCAGCGCTGCACAGAACGGTCCTGCGATGTAGCGCCCGAAATCGAGGACGCGAATGCCGTCGAGCACACCAGCCACCAGATGCCTCCCGCTGCGACCCATGCTACGATTGCAGGGTCGTGGACGACTTCTCCGAGGAGAATGCCGATGAACCGGGCGGATTTCGAGCAAGAACTGGAAGCGCAAGGGTATAGGGAGGTTGTCGATCGCCGGATGGAGGCGGGCACGATCAATCCGGAGCACGCTCACGAATTCGATGCGCGCCTGCTCATTCTCGAAGGCGAAATGACGATCGTGTGCGACGGCGAGGAGCGCACCTACCGCTCTGGCGATACGTTTGCGATGACCGCGGGTCGCCGGCACACCGAGCGCTGCGGACCGCAGGGTGTGCGATATCTGGCTGGACGCCGCTACCAGCAGGCGCCGGCGAGTTAGCCGCGATGTCGCTCAATACGATCAAAGTCCCGAGCCTGGAGCAGCTGGGCGAAGTCGCGTCTGAGCTCGGCCTCACCTTGCCCGAGGCCGAGCTCGCCGCGCATCATCAAAGCCTGCTCGGGGCGTTCGAGGCGTACAGCCGGCTCGACCGGATGCCGGACGAGTTGCCGCCGGTCAATTACCCGCGCCTGCCCGGCCGGCGCCCCGCGCCCGAGGAAAACCGGCACGGCGCCTGGTACGTCAAGACCGAGGTCGCGGGCGCCGCCGCCGGCAAGCTCCGCGGCAAGACCGTTGCCCTCAAGGACAACATCTGTCTCGCCGGCGTGCCGATGATGAACGGCGCCTCGACGATGGAAGGCTATGTGCCCGATGTCGACGCGACCGTCGCGACGCGCATCCTCGACGCCGGCGGCACGATCGTCGGCAAGACGGTGTGCGAATATTTCTGCTTCTCGGGCGGCAGCCACACCAGCGCCACCGGCCCGGTGCACAATCCCCACCGCATGGGCTATTCGGCCGGCGGCTCGTCCTCGGGCAGTGCCGCCGTCGTAGCGGCGGGCGAGGTGCCGATGGCGTTGGGCGGCGACCAGGGCGGCTCGATCCGCATCCCGGCGTCGTTCTGCGGCATCTACGGCATGAAGCCGACCCATGGGCTCGTGCCCTACACCGGCATCATGCCGATCGAGCTGACATTGGACCACACCGGCCCGATGACCGCGACGGTCGAGGACAATGCGCTGCTGCTGGAGGTGTTGGCGGGACCCGACGGGCTCGACCCGCGGCAATACGGCGCCGAGGCAAAGCCCTATCGCGAGGCATTGGGCAGAGGCGCCGGCGGGCTGAGGATCGCTGTGGTCGAAGAAGGCTTCGGCCACTCGCAATCCATGCCGCAGGTCGATGCCGTCGTTCGCGAGGCGGCCGGGCGGTTCAGCGGACTGGGCGCCACCGTCGATACCGTCTCGATCCCGATGCACCGAGAGGGCTCGGCGATTTGGCTGGCGATCGCCGCCGAGGGCGCGACGATGCAGATGATGCTGGGCAACGGCTTCGGCTTCAACTGGCAGGGTCTCTACGTCACCTCGATGCTGGATTTCCACAGCGCCTGGCGCACCCGGGCGGACGAGCTGTCCGATACCCTCAAGAACACGATGCTGCTCGGCCATTACATGGTGACGCGCTACCGCGGCCACTACTACGCAAAGGCGCAGAACCTCGTGCGCCGGTCTGCGCCGCGCCTATGACGAGGTGCTGTCGCGCTATGATCTGCTGCTGATGCCGACCCTGCCGATGGTCGCGACGCCATTGCCCGAGGCCAATGCGCCGGTCGCGGACATCCTGCAGCGCGGCTTCGAGATGTTGGCCAACACTGCGCAATTCGACTGCACGCATCATCCGGCAATGAGCCTGCCTTGCGGCATGGTCGATGGCCTGCCGGTCGGCATGATGCTGGTCGGCGAAAGCCTTCGACGAGGAGACGATCTACCGCGCCGCCGCCGCGTTCGAGAGCGGCGTCGACTGGAATGGGCTGCGAGCGGGCTGACCCTACCCGGGCCCCGCTGCACGGAGATTTTGGGAACCGCATTGCTACCAGGAGGGTTGTCTTATTGAGCCGTCGTCCAGAGCTAGGGATGATCGGCGAAAACTGAACCAGCGGAGTTCTTATCATGGCGGATCGAGAACAATCCCAGACCTCGAAACGCGGCATGGAAGAGAAGCCGCAGAGCGATCTTGCCGGCAAGGGCCACCCGACCAGCGGCAGCAAAGGCGAGGAGCGCCAGCACGGCGTCAGAAATGTAGGCTCGGTCGGGCGCGACGAGCCGGACCAAAGCAAAGAAAGAAACACGGAAATCGCGGTCGAGGCCGGCCACAAGGGGCCGGGCCAGCACCGCGACGACAAGCGCTAACGGCTTTGTTTGCCGTTGAGAGCCCCGCCTAAGGCGGGGCTCTTTTTAATAGCCCGGCGCGGTCGCCGAGGCTAGGACCTGTTCAGTTTATTGGACTGCGGCGAAGGCCTCGACCTGCACCAGGAAATCGGGGTTGGCCAATTGCGGGATGGGGACGGTCGCGCTCTTCGGCGAAGCCGGGCCGAAATAGCGCTCCCGCAAATCGGTGTATTTGTCGAATTCGGCAGGCTGTGTGACGTAACTGACCGTAAAGACAATATCCTTAACCGTCGCGCCACCGGCATCCAGGCACGCGTCGACGTTCTTGCCAACCTGCTCGATCTGCGCCCGCAGATCGCCTTTGCCGACGACATCGCCGGCCGCGTCGCGCGCCACCTGCCCGGCAACGACCACCCAATGACCGCCGTCGCGCAACGCGACCTTGGTTGTCGGGGGAGAAGCCGCGCAGGGTGGTCCGACGATCGCCGGCTCCGCCTGCTTAGAGACGGTCTGCCAGTCGACATCGGCCCGCTTGATGTATTCATCGGAGTGTTCCCGCCATACCTCCAACCAATATTGGTTGTGCGTGAAATAGAGCCTGCCGTCGACAATGCCCAAGCCTCGGGATCGACGGTGTCCTTGTGAGCTGCATCGTCGCCCGATACGCCCATCGCGCAGTATCCGTCGTATTGTGGCGCGTAGCGGTTCGGATCCTTGACGAACAGATCGCGATGCTCGCCGCTTGGCGAAGCGCCAGCGCAATTTGTGCCACAAATGTTCGAATTCGGCCTTGCCCTGAACGGGCTTTCCCGTCGGTGAAATAAGCGACCGGATCATAGCCGCTGATCGAGAGCCGCGGTTCATCGCTCCGAGCGCCGGATGTCCGAGAGCCGTCATCAACAGAGCACCGAGCGCCGTCGCACTCAGTCCGAGTGTTGTCCTCCACATGGCCGCATCGTCTCCTCCACGGCAGCGACCCGCGCTGCAGTCCTTTCCATGGTGAGCCGATACCACGTCGCGTATAGTGGGCTTCGTTGTCTGCGGCGAGGTCAAACGCATTCGCGATGTGCGCCGTGCTCGATAACTCGCCTGGTCGTGCTGTGGCCGATGGCTGAGATCCTGGAATCCAGCTCTCGGAAACGCAAGCTCGCCGCCATTCTGCACGCTGATGTCGTCGGTTTCAGCCGGCTGATGGGTGAGGACGAGGCCGGCACGCATCAGTGCGCTCGGTGAACTGCGCCGCGCTGTCGACCCGCTGATCGCGGCGCATGGCGGACGGATCGTCGGCACGCGCCGGCGACAGCTTGCTGGCAGATTTTTCGAGCGTCGTCGACGCGCTGAACTGCGCCGATCGAGATGCAGCGCGCCGTGCGTGCGATCAACGATCCGATCCCGCCGCGAGCGCCGGCTCGAGCTGCGGATCGGCGTCAATCTCGGCGACGTGATCATCGACGGCGACGATATTTTCGGTGACGGGGTCAACATCGCCGCCCGGCTCGAGGCACTGGCGCAGCCCGGCACTGTCTGCGTTTCGCACACCGTCTACGAGCACGTCAGGAACAAGCTCGATCTCGATTACCGCCCGCTCGGCACTCATCGCGTCAAGAACATCGCCGAGCCGGTTCGCGCCTACGCGGTAGGCGAGGCCGCCGCAGCACCTCGTCCAAGAAGGGCGGAGACCCGCCGCGGTTGCCGCAGGGCGCCGCTCTACTCGTGGTGGCCGGCCTTATTGCGTGGGCGCTTTACGCCGGTGCAGGCCGAGAGCTGTTGGGGCTCGGCGCTCACGCCCAAGCCGATCGATGTCGCGACGCCTCGCCGCGCCGGCAAACCTCGCCGGTCGCCCGTCGGTGGCGGTATTGCCGTTCAAGAACTTGTCGAGTGATGCCGGCCAGGATTTCTTCAGTGACGGGATCACCGAGGACGTCATTACCGCGCTCGGCCGCTTCTCGAACCTGCTCGTGATCGCCAAATCGGCCAGCTTCCCATTCAAAGGCTCGAATGCTTCCCCTACTGAGATCGGGCGGCTTCTGGACGCGGGTTATCTGCTCGATGGCAGCATTCGCCGCGCCGGCAATCGCGTCCGCGTCACCGCCGCGCTGACCGAGGCCGCGACCGGGAGGCAAGTCTGGTCCGAAGCATACGATGCCGAGGTCGGCGACATCTTCGCGGTCCAGGACGACATCGCCAGGCGCGTCGTCGGCGCAGCGGCCGTAAAGCTCACCCGCTTCGAGCAGCAGCGCGCTCTGGCGAAACCGACCAGCAACCTCGCAGCCTACGAATATGTGCTGCGCGGTCGGGATTTCTTTTCGCATGCAACGCCCGACGCCAACGACGAGGCAAGCGAACTCTTTCAGCGCGCCATCGATCTCGATCCCAACTACGCCGACGCCTACGCAGCACTCGGCGGCTCGCATTACGAGGCCGTGATATCGGGATGGTCCCAATTCCGCGAGGAAGAACTGGAACAGGCGGAAGCGCTCGCGACAAAAGGCGCTCGGCGTTAGATCCGACGACGACGCGAGCTTATCGCGTGCTCGCGGATATCGATCTTTTCAGAAAACGCTACGAGCTTGCGCTGGAACAGCTCGACCGTGCGCTCGAAATCAATCCCAGCGACGCCGATACCTATGCCCACCGCGGGAGTATCCTGGTGTGGGCGGGCAGAGCCGAGGAGGGACTGACCTTGGCTGGAAGGGGCCCTTCGCTTTGACCGAGCCAACGGCTTTGCCGCCGTCAAGGCTCTGCATGGGGTATTATTTTCTGCGCCGGTACAGCGAGGCGGTCGATGCTTGCGACCGTGCCCTCGCCCGCGACCCGGGACGCAATACCCAGATGATCTCGCATCCGATGCTCGCGGCCGCCTACGCGGAAATGGGCCGACAGCAGGATGCCGACGGCGAACGGACGATCGTCGCGCATTTATGGCCATTTCTCGATGCCCGAACCTTCGCCGCGCAATTCGGCACGGAGGAAGCCCGTGACCACATGCTGGAAGGGCTGAAAAAGGCCGGATTTCGATGAAAGCTGCCGTGTTCGCGCGAGATACCTCTAAAATTAGCGGAAATACGACTATAAATTAACTCTTTGCTCCGTTAGGCTCGTAATGCGCGAGCGGCGGAGCGATGATGGCGGATGCGGCAATCGCGGGCGGACGGCTCGGCTCGGTTGCGGAATGGCGCGACCGGCTGTGCGGTACGCTTGCCGATCGCCTGGTCGCCGAGGGCGAGCGGCGTCTCTTATGGTTGCCGGTATTTTTCGGCGCCGGGATCGGCGTTTACTTTCTCCTGAAGGTCGAGCCCCCCTTATGGCCCGGTATCGCTGCGGCGATTGCCGGCGTCGGCTCGGTGATCGCGGTGCGTCGGCATCGGGTGTGGCGTGAAGCGGCGCTGGCATTCACGGTCTTTGCCGCGGGCTTTGCATTGATGCGGGAGACCGCCTGGGAGCGCGAGGCGCCGATGCTGCAGCGGCACCTCGGGCCGACCCGCCGTCATCGGGCGGGTTGTCGACATCGATCTGATGGAGAAGGGCTGGCGCATCGTAATCGACGCCGATCCGCTGGCCGGCATCGATACCCGCGATCAGCCCCGCCGTTTGCGCGTGCATATTCCGCCAAGCAGCGACGAGCTCAACCCGGGCGACCGCGTCAGCCTCAAGGCGATGCTCTATCCAGTGCCCGCTCAGATTTTGCCGGGCGGGCGCGACTTCCAGCGCGAGCTTTATTTCGCCGGCATCGGCGCGGTCGGGTACACCTTTGGCGGCGCGCATCGGGTCGCCGGGCCGGAGAGCGAAGGCGGGTGGCGCGAGAGCCTGCGGCAGCTTCGCACCGAAATGACGCGGCGGATCGCCGCCGTCCTTCCCGGCTCGACCGGCGGTGTGGCTTCCGCGCTGATTACCGGTAAACGCGGCGCGATCACGGAAGAGGTCAAGCAAGCCTTTCGTGATTCCGGTCTGTCCCACCTGCTGGCGATCGCCGGCTTGCATCTCGGGCTCGTCGGCGCCTTTGTGTTTTTCGCCGTGCGTGGCGGATTGGCGCTGATCCCGCCGATCGCGTTGCGCTATCCGATCAAGAAAATCGCCGCTTGCGCCACGCTCCTCGTGCTCGCCTGCTATCTGCTGCTCTCGGGCGCCGCGATCCCGACCCAGCGGGCCTTTGTCATGAACGGCCTCGTCTTCGGCGCGATCATCATCGATCGGCTGCGGATCTCGATGCGGGTCTGCGCAATTGCCGCCATGGTCGTGCTCGTCATCGACCCCTCCATCCTCGTCGGGGTGAGCTTTCAAATGTCATTCGGCGCGGTTGTCGCGCTGATTGCCGTATACGAGACCTATGGTGCGCGGCTCGGCCGGCTGTTGCACAGCCGCTCGGTATCGGGAAAGGTGCTGGGTTATTGCGGTGGTGTGGCGATTACGACCGTGGTCGCGACATTGGGCACCTACCCCTATTCGATCTACCATTTTCACCATCTCGCGCTTTATTCGCCGCTCGCCAATGTCATCGCAGTGCCGCTGAGCGCGATGTGGACACTGCCCTGGGGTGTGGTGACTTGCCTGTTGATGCCGTTCGGCCTCGAGCGGCTGGCGCTGGTGCCGATGGGCTGGGGGATCGACATCACGATCTGGGTCGCGGAGCACATCTCTGCCCTGCCGGGCGATGTCTGGGCGATGCCGCGACTGCCACCGGAGGGTCTGCTGCTGATTTCGTTCGGCGGGTTGTGGCTCTGCTTGTGGCGGGGCGCTTGGCGGCGCTGGGGCATGGTCGCGATCGCCGCCGGCTTCGCCGGCATGTTCCTGACCCGGCCGCCTGATATCGTGATCGCCGATGGCGGGCGCTTTGTCGCCGCGCGGGCGTCCGACGGAGATTATTTCATATCCGCCGACAAGAGCGAGAAGATCGTGCGCTCTTTCTTTGCCGCCGAGACCGGCTCGGCGTTGCAGGCTTGGCCTGCGGGCAGAGCGGCGGAAGGCGAACTCAATTGCGCCGGTGAGTTGTGCGTCTACACGGCGCGCGGCCGCCGTGTTGCAATCGCAACCGGCGACGCTGCGCTGCCGATCAGATGCGCCGGGTTCGATGCGATCGTCAGCCAGGTGCCGGCCGGCTTTCGCTGCCGATCGATGATGCCGGTCGTCGACCGGATCGATTCTTGGCGGCGCGGCGCTGTAGCGCTCTGGCTCGATAGCGGCGGGATTACGGTAGAAAGCGCGAATGAAAGCCGCGGCGACCGTCCTTGGGTCCCCCATCCGCGCCCGAAGCGCGAATAGGCCCGCGCCGGTTCCGGGGAGCGCTGACTACGGCGGCGGCGGACCGGCGCCCGGTTGATCTTGGTCGCCGCCAGGGGAGGGTTCGCTGTATCGTCATTGCTTTGCAGACGGCCCAAATCCCGGACAAGAATTGGTCGAGGAACGCGAGCCGGTGATGCCGAGGTTGGGCTTCAGGATCTCGCTCGCCAAGATGGCGCCGGCGAGACTGACGACAACGCTCTTGCCGATCTCCCTGAACCCGCTGAGCAACAAATTCCCGGCGCCGGCAACGAGCGCTCCCGTAATCATTCCGAGCGAGGCGAAGCTCCCCTAAGCCGGATGCAGCCTCCACGGTTGCCCGACGAGGATTGCGGCAGCGGCAAAAAGTAGAAAAGGGCGGTGGCCGTTACGACCGCGAGCAAGTCGAAGGCAATTTGGAGGATTGCACTGCGCGATCGAGCCGCAATGCAGTCAGTTGCCGCGAAGCCTCTACTCGTCCGCCGACATTAGCGACCAATACCATTGGGCGAAATCACGATTAAACCACGAGAGAGAGGGGTCCGCCGCGGGCAGCCCCTCCGCGACAGGATCAGACCCAGTCTCGGGTTTGGCGCTCCGCCGGTTTTCGCCCGTCATCATGTCGATCATCTGAAAATCGGTCTGCTCGGCGAACTTTGGGATGACACGGAGCAGAACCGCCCGCCGCGACTGCGCGAACAACAAGCCGAGAGGGCCGATTTCTTGGCACTCGTCCGGTAAGCCGTCGAAAAAGAGGTGCGGCGACGACTGCAAAAAATGGCGCAGGTATTTCCAATTCCAATTCGTATTGTAGCGCGCGCGCCGCGCCACTGTCGCCTCCGACAGCCAAGCGGGCACCGAGTTCACCGCAGCCGCGGTCGTGCCGGGAGGATCGGCGAAGATCAGGCCGTTGCAAATGTGTACCGCGTAGCTGGCGAGACGCAGCCGCGACGGGTCGATGCGCGAAGATAACTCGGGCTCGACCAGTCTTCCGTCGAGCGCGTACTCCCACCCGTGGTAAGGGCACATCAGCCGCTCGGCCGAACCCTCCTCCGCCTCGCACACCGGGTAGCCGGCGTGAATGCAGACATTGCGCAGCGCATTGAGGCGGCCCCCGGCCGCTCTGGTCACCAGGATAGAGCGCGTGGCGGCATCGCAACGAAACCAACGGCCATCCTCGGAAAGGCGCGTCTCGTGGTCGAGCGCCATCACCGACCGCTGAAAGATCCGCTCCCGCTCGGCGGCAAATACTTGGGGATCGGAAAACAACGCCGGATCGGGCGCGATTTCACGGTCTCCGCGGAGCTGTTCTCCGAGGTCCTTAACACTGACAGGTAGATCCATCGACAAATCCGCTGTGAGATCTCGGGGTCCGCCCGCAAATCGCCAGCGGTCGCGTGAGATTGAACTGCTTCCGTCCACCCCGTCAAAAGCTTTCTATCTTCTGGCAGCCCACGCTCGCGTCAGAGCTTGCCCGCGATTGTTTCGAAAGGTGTGCTGACGAAGTCACCGATCGCCGCAATGAGAGATACAAAGGCCATCGCGATCAGCGCCGCAATCAGAGTATATTCGATCGCGGTAACGCCGCTTTCATCCGCGATCAGACCGAGTACCGCGCCCGGCCTTACACTTGATCCGGTGCTGCGAGAGTGGCGGGCCGCCCATCGCGATCTCCGTTAACAATCTGTGTAGCCGATATTGGTGCGCAATTCATACCAAACGGTTAAGCCGCGCGTGGGCAACCCCGGCTGATGTGGCATGCGCCACAGTTAATCCTTCCCTAACCGACCTTCCTTATTAGTCGACCTCCTCCCGCGGCGAGCGCCCATGCGGCCGAAGCCGTCCATCGGAGAGGCCGTGACAACTACCGGGCTGCGCTTTCTGGACGCTCTGGGCGCCGCGCTCGACCGCGATCGCGTGCTCACCTACTGCCGGATCCTGCTCGCGGTCGAGACCGCCGTGTTTCTTTTTCTGGTTGCCGGAACCCACGGCCTGATCGCGCCGCTCGCCGGGCCCACCAGCACCGATTTTGTCAGTTTTTATGCGGCCGGAGCCTTGGCCGATGCCGGTACGCCGGAACTCGCCTACGACCAGGCCGCCCATGACGCCGCCGAACAGCGCGCCACCGCGGCCGGCATCGAGTACCGGTTCTTCTACTACCCGCCGGTCTTCCTGCTGCTGTGCGCCGCCCTCGCCCGTCTGCCGTATCTGGCGGCCTTCCTCGTCTTCGAGACGGCGACGCTCGCCCTTTGCCTGATCGTGATGCGGGAGATCTTGGCCGAGCGCGGCTGGTCGGCGATCATCCCGGTATTGGCGTTCCCGGCAGCCTTCTGGACGCTCGGCCTGGGGCAGAATTCGTTTCTGACCGCGGCGTTGTTCGGCGCCGGCACGTTGTGGATCGACCGCCGGCCGATCCTTGCCGGGTTTTGTTTCGGGGCGCTCTGCTACAAGCCGCATTTCGCGCTTCTCGTCCCGGTGGCGTTGCTCGCCGGACGCCATTGGCGCGCTCTCGGCGCAGCTTTCGGGTCGGCGGCAGCGCTCTGCGGGTTGTCGCTGATCGCCTTCGGCTGGGCAGACCTGGCAGGGTTTCTGTCGCCGCCGCCGCGGGGTCGCATGCGACTTACGCATCCGGCCGCATCAATTTCGGCGGCCTCGTCACGCCGTTCGGAGGCGTGCTGCTGGTCGGGCGGAACCCCGAATGCGGCCTATATGGCGCAGGCGGCGGCGACGCTCGGCGCCGGCCTCCTGGTGGCATTCGTGTGGCGGCGCGGCCTCCCGCTGCCGATCCGGGGAGCGACGCTCGCCGCAGCGACCCTCGTCGCGGTCCCGGTGGCCTTGATCTACGATTTGATGCTGGCGGCGGTCGCAGCGGCATGGCTCGTCCGCGACCCGGCCGGGCTCGCCGGGTGGGAAAGGGTCGCGCTCACAGCGTTGTTCGTGCTCTCGATGATCCCGCCCAGCCTCGCCGAGGCTTGGCACGTCCCGGCCGGACCGATCGTGGCCTTGGCCCTCCTCGCCCTCGTTGCCGTCCGCGCTCTGAGCGGCATCTCCTCGACCGACCGAGTTGGCGCAACTTTGGCGTGATCAGCGTCGCGCGTGCCCAAGCCCTTTTGGTCGCGGGCGAGATCGATTAGCATTCCGTCACTCGACGCATTCTTTGCATCACCGAAAGGAGATCGACATGCCGAGCTTTGAACACCACGGCGCCCACATCTATTACGAGGAGTTCGGCCAGGGTTTCCCGATCCTGACTTTCGCGCCGGCGGGGCTGCAGTCGGTGATCGACGTGTGGAGCCAGCCCTCGGCGCCGATCAACCCGACCACCGAGTTCGCCGACAAGTTCCGCGTCATCGCGATGGACCAGCGCAACGCGGGCGGCCAGTCGCGCGCCCCGATCACCGCGCAGGATGGCTGGGACAGCTACACCGCCGACCACATCGCCCTCCTCGACCACCTGCGCATCGACCGCTGCCACCTCTACGGCCAGTGCATCGGCGGGTCGTTCATCCTGAACCTGATCAAGGCTCAGCCCGAGCGCGTGCAGAGCGCCGTGCTGGCGCAGCCGATCGGCCGCGTCGGACCGATGGCGCCCGGCCGCCCCGCCCGGTTCAACGGCTGGGCGGAAACCCTCAAAGACCACCCGGAGGCCACCCCGCAGGTGCTGGACGCGTTCTGCCACAACCTCTACGCCCCCGGCTTTGTCTACTGCGTCGACCGCGCCTTCGTCTCGACCGTCCGCACACCGTGCCTCGTGCTGGCCGGCAACGACGAGGCGCACCCCTACCCAATTTCCGAGGAGCTCTCAAAGCTGCTCCCGAACTGCGAATTTATCGCGGAATGGAAGACCGGCGCGGCCCTGACTTCGGCAAAAGCCCGCGTCAAGGAGTTCCTGGCTAAGCACACCCCGGCCCGGGCGTAGCCCGGCGATCGCGAACGCAGCGGGGCATAGGAGGGGCGGGGTGAGACCGAACAAGCGGTTGAGTAGCTTGCTACCGCTTCTCTAGCTGCGAGATTTCGGCGTCGCAGCCGACGCATTTGGCCAGGGTGAAGGTGACTTTGCCGGTGTCGTCGTCGACCAGGAATTTAACCGGCACGCCGCGCCCGTCGAGCCACACCGTATATTTGCTGCTGCCGTCGAGCTCGTATTTGACGGCTGGGAGGTTTGTATTGTCGAGCTTGACCGCCGTTTCTTCACCGCTGCCGATGCGCACCTGTTCGAGTTTGCCGGTATCCGGCCGCATCATTGTATTGGAGTGCACGAAATTCGACGACCAGGGGTTGGCCGGGTGAACCGACCACGGTGCCGTGATGGTGCCCTGTGGCGAGGTGATGATAAAGTTGTTGCCGTGCGCCTCGCCTTTCACCTCCACGGGACCATCTCCCTTATCGGTGACGCCACGAAATGCAACGAGGCGGTTCCCCTGCCAACGCTCGGTACGTTCGGCATCTTCGCGGTGCACGCGAACGCCGAGCATCTTTACTTCAAAGTGCACCTGGGTTTTGACCGTAACGCCGTCCCGGGTCGGCTCGACCGTGTTGGTGTAAGTGCCGATATCGCCGAACACCGAATGGTTGACATGATAGATGAACTGAGCCGAGCCTTGCGCCTTCGCGGGGCCGGCGATCACCAAGCCGCCGAACAGGCCGGCTATCGTCATGGCGAGCCATGCCAATGGGTTCGTTCGCGAATCCATGTCGCTCTCCTTGAAACTTTCCCCTCGACCGATGCAGGGCGGCACCCATGCAGGGAAGACCGCTCCCACCCCCCAAGCATTGAACGGATTTAACTACCCGTTAACTCACAGTACCCCGCCAGCCTCTCCAGTTCAAACGAAATATCGACCGATCCGGATGCGCAGGTCTATCGGGCCCCAACTCCATTGCGCTCAACGATAATCGGTGAAGATAGCTAAAATATCTCTGCAATTTTTGCCCAAACCCAGTGATATGCGGGCCGCGACTGGCGCGGTCACACGACGCCTTCTTCGTGCAGGCTTTCGATCTCGCCGGCCGCGTAGCCGGCTTCCGCAAGGATCTCGTCGGTGTGCTCGCCGAGCAGGGGCGGAGCGCGATCGATGCTGCCGCTGCCGCCTTCGGCGAGCCGAAACCCGGACCCGACCAGGGTCAGCGGGCCGTGCGCGCTCTCCACTGTCTGCAGGACGTTGCGGTGCTCCAGCTGCGGATGTTGGACGATCTCGCCGATCGTCCAGATGCTGGCGCACGGCACATCGGCGGCGGTCAGGCGGGCTTCCCACGTCTTGGCGTCGGCGCTGGCCAGCGCCGCCTCGATGATCTCGCGCAGCGCCGTCTGGTTCTCGATGCGCGCCGGCCAATCCTTGAACCTCGCGTCGTCTAGGACATCCGGCCGCCTAAATGCATGCATCAGCTTGTCGAACTGCGCGTCCGTCATCACTGCCAGCATCAGATGACCCTCGCCGGCGGCGAAGCGGTCGCCGGTCGGCTTACGGGTACTCGACAGATTGCCGAACTGCCGGTGTTGGTGCCCGGTCACAGTATATTCCGCGACTTGCGGTCCGAGAAAGCTCAAGGCCGCATCGAGCATCGCAACGTCGACGAGCTGCCCCTTGCCGGTCTGGGAGCGCTGAAACAGCGCGCTCGCGACAGCGAAAGCGCCGGTCATGCCTCCGATCGTGTCGCACAGCGCAAAGCCGGCGCGGGTCGGGCCCATCTCTTCGTGCCCGGTAATCGACATAATCCCGGACATCGCCTGCATCTTGCCGTCGAAGGCGGCGGTCTGCCGCTCCGGGCCGGTCTGTCCGAAACCCGACACGGCGCAATAGATCAGCCGCGGATTGATCTGACTCAGCGCCTCGATAGCCGAGCCCGAACTTCTCTAGGACGCCGGGCCGGAAGTTTTCCCAGACCACGTCCGCCCGTTCGGCGAGCCGCCGGACGATCTCGACCGCTTTCGGCTTGGTGAGGTCCAGCGTCAAGCTTCGCTTGTTGGCGTTGAGCGCCATGAACGAAGGAGCGAGGCCGCGCTCGGACCACTCCTTGCTGAGCTGAGTGCGCCGCATCTCGTCACCGGACCGCGGCTCGATCTTGATGATTTCGGCGCCGAGCAGGGCCAGCTGATAGCTGCCGAACGGCCCAGCCACATATCGGGTGAAGTCGAGGACGCGAATACCCGCGAAGGGTTTGGTCATCGGACCATCAATTCGCTGCTCGCGGCTCGCCGCGGACGGTCTTGGCGATTTCCTTTTGCCGGTCGAACTCCTCTCGCCGCCGCCGGATCTCCTCCGGCGAAAGACGCTCGATATTCGAATAGTCGAGCTTCCACGACGGATCCGAGCTCCAGCGCAATGGCGACTGCACGGTGGTGCGCGGCCCGGGCGCCGATTCGAGCACCCGCAATGCGAGCTCCAGTGTGAAGGCCTGCGAGGGCGGGTCCTTGGGGCGACCCGCCGCATTGCCCAGCGGAAAGTCGCTGAACAGAAAGCGCGGCACGCCGCAATACTCGACGATATCCTTGGCGCAGCCCATGACGATCGTTGCGATGCCGTTCTCTTCCAGATGACGCGCGGCCAGACTCACGGTCTGGTGGCACACCGGTCAATTGGCGACGAGAATGGCGGCGTCGGCGCCATCGGCGCGGCAGCGCGCCAGCAAATCAGGGACAGTCCCGCTCGATCGTCGTGCGATGGCTGCGGTTGGTCGGCGCGCCGTGAAAGCGCGGTGCGACCTCGCCGATCCTGCCTTTCGCCGCGCAGCGACGCAGTTCCGGCAAGGGGAACCAGGTGTTGCTGTCCTCGGCGTTGGTGTGCACCCGATCGATGCCGACATGCGAGATCCGCAGATCGTGATCGACGGCGGTATCCCCCGAATAGACGGAATAGAACTTCGCCGCAGCGTTGTAGGGTGCGCGCGGACCCTGGTCGCCCTTGCCCGGCTGGTACGGGGCCGCCGTGGTGATCAGCGCAACCCGGCACTCGGCAAGCGGCTTTTCCAGCGGCTGAAAAGGCACCTCGGCATAATGCGCCCAGCGATACGGGCGCGCCGTACCCGAGCCCCTGATAATAATCCCGGATCCGCTGCATATAGGGGATCGGGGCGTCGTGCTCGGGGGCGAACCCCGGATACTCCTCACCTTCGCTCATCTGTTCTCCTCTATCACGAGCGACCGCCATTAACCGATTTTGAGCAAAGTCAACGATAGGAAAGCACCGTAGAGAGTTATCGGGCACCGGTGTAGCGCAGTGCGACAGGGCTCCGCTTCATATTCGCTTCGGCGCGTGTCTGCTGCTGGCGTTTGCCGCTGCCATGCCCGGCAGCGCCGCGGCAGCCGCGCCGTCGGCGACGATCGAGACCTGCTTTGCGCCGGAGAGCGACTGCGCGGCTCTTGCGGTGCGGGCGATCGACCGGGCCGAGCACGAGATCCTGGTCGGCGCCTACGGCCTGACCACCGGGTCCGGCATTGTCGAGGCGCTGCTTCGCGCGCACCGGCGCGGCGTCGAAGTCAAGCTGATCGCCGACAGGAGCACACCTTGCGGCCGCAACAGCGGCATCGACCCTCTAGCGGGCGCCGGGGTGCCGGTCTGGATCGACCACATCGCGCGGATTGCGCATGCCAAGACGATGGTCATCGACGGCACCGTGACGTTGAACGGGTCCTACAACTGGACCCGCGGCGCGTCGGCGAATTCCGAAGATTTGAACCTTGTCGCCTCGCCTCTGGTTGCCGCGGCCTACGCCGCCCATTGGCGCGACCGTCAAGCCGTATCGCTGCGCTTCGACCGGCGTGAGGATTGGTGCGGCGCCGGCGTGCGCTAGGCAAAGACCGCGGTATAGTATCCATCCGCGACACCGCTATGCAGGAGGGGATGGATGCCGAGCGCGCTCGAAGAGAAAGACGCGATCCGCGAGGTCCTGGCCGAGTACTGCTTCCGGCTCGATGACGGCCGCTTTGCCGAGATGGCGGCATTGTTCACCGAGAACGGCACCTGGGACACCGCTTTCGGCAGGGCGACCGGCCGCGCGGCGATCGCCGAACTGGCCCGCGATATCCGCGCGCAAGCGGGCGACCAGCGGCCTCGCGGAATTCATCTGGTGACCAACATCGCGATCACGCTGGACGGCGCGAGCGCGCGCGTGCGCTCCAACTGGACCGTCGTCCAGAACAGCCCGGACGGGCCAAAGATCGGCTCCGGCGGGGCATACCAAGACGAACTGGTCAAAGTTGGCGGACAGTGGCTGTTCCGCTACCGCAAGATCGACCGCTTCATCGCTCCGTGAGCCCCCTCCCATTCCCTCCCCGCGCAAGCGGGGGAGGGTTAGGGTGGGGGCCTTTGGGCGACGGCGCTCCGCGGATTGAGGCTCTGGATGTGCCCGCTCTCGGTGCCGGCCGTCGGGTCGATGACGGCATTGATCAGCGCCGGCTTGCCTGACGCGAGCGCCTCGCTCAGAGCCTTGGTGAGGCTCGGCGTGTCGGTCACGTGGTAACCGGCGCCGCCGAACGCCTCGATGATCTTCTCGTAGCGCGCGTCCCGCAGGAGGCCGGTCGGTGAGTACGGCCTGTCCTTCGGGTCGCCGCGGTAGACGCCGTTATTGTTGAAGATGACCGTCGTCACCGGCAGCTCGTAGCGGCAGATCGTCTCGATCTCCATGCCGCTGAACCCGAAGGCGCTGTCGCCCTCGATCGCGACGACGGGCTTGCCGGTCACCGCGGCCGCGCCGATCGCATAACCCATGCCGATGCCCATGACGCCCCAGGTGCCGCTGTCGAGCCGGTGGCGCGGCTTGTCCATGTCGATGATGTTGCGGCCAAAATCGAGCGTGTTGGCGCCTTCGTTGACGACATAGACATCCGGCTGGGTGGCGAGCGCGTTGCGCACGGCGCGCAATGCGCTGGAGAAGTTCATCGGGCTCGGATCGGCGTTGAGCCGCGCCGCCATGCGCTCGATGTTCTGCTGCTTGCGCTTGCCGATCTCGTCGATCCAGGCCGCCTGACGCTTGACCTGTCCCGGCTTCATCGCGGCGTTGAACGCCGCGAAGACGGACTTGATGTCGCCGACGACCGGCGCGGCGATCGCCCGGTTGCTGTCGATTTCGGTCGGCGAGATGTCGACCTGGACAAATCGCGTGGCCTCGGACCACAGCGGCGGGCGGCCATGCGACAGCAGCCAATTGAGCCGCGCCCCGGCCAATATCACGACATCGGCGTTGCCGATCGCATAGGAGCGGGCCGCGGCGGCCGATTGCGGATGGTCGTCGGGCAGCAGGCCCTTGGCCATCGACATCGGCAGGAACGGCATGCCCGTCGTCTCGATGAACGACCGGATCTCCTCATCCGCCCGCGCATAGGCGGCGCCCTTGCCGAGGATCACGAGCGGGCGCTGGGCATTCGCCAGCAGCTCGATGGCGCGCGCGACCGATTGCGGCGCCGGCGGCTGCGGCGGCGCCGGGTCGACGACCTTGACCAGCGATTTCTTCGCCGTCTCCACATCGAGCGCCGAGCCGAGCACCTCGGCCGTCAGGTCGAGATAGACGCCGCCCGGGCGCCCCGAGGCGGCGGCGCGGATCGCCCGCGCAATGCCGATGCCGATGTCCTGCGGGCGGTTGACGCGGTAGGCCGCCTTGGCATAGGGCCGGGCGGCGGCTCAGCTGGTCCATCTCCTCGTAATCGCCCTGCTCGAGATCGACGATCGCCCGGTCGCTCGACCCGCTGATCATGATCATCGGGAAACAGTTCGTCGTGGCGTTGGCCAAGGCGACCATCCCGTTCAGGAAACCGGGGGCCGAGACGGTCATGCAGATGCCCGGCTTCTGCGTCAGATACCCGGCGATCGCGGCCGCGTTCCCGGCCGACTGCTCATGCCGAAAGCCCAGGTAACGGATCCCTTCCGCCTGCGCCAACCGCAGCAAATCCGTGATCGGGATGCCGGCCACCCCATAGATCGTGTCGACCCCGTTCAGCTTCAGCGCCTCCACCACCAGGTGAAAGCCGTCGGTCATATTCCCCGGCATATCCTCTGCGCTCATGTCGTCCACCCTTCTTGGCCCGTGGGCACTCAGGCGTTCTAAGCCAAACCCCCAGACTCCTGGAAGCAATTCCTCCGGAAGAATTCCTAGGGCCGGTGGAGCGCCGCGCAACCCGCCATTCGTTTCGTGGCTGGCACGGCGGGCTAAGTTTCGCTCACCTGCCCTATCCTTTGTTCAGAGGAGATATCAGCGACGGGCTGGGCGTTGTTTTTCTTGTCAAAGGCGGCCCGTGCCCTGGCGATGTGCTTCACATGGCTCTGCGCCCATTGGCCGAGCGGCTTGACCGCTTCCCACAAGGACCGCCCGAGCTCGGTCAATTCGTAGTCCACGCGCGGCGGGATCGTCGGGAATTGGGTTCGCTTCACCAAGCCGTCCCGCTCCAATCCTCGAAGCGTGAGGGTGAGCATCCTCTGGGAAATGCCGCCCACTATCCGTTTGATCTCGTTGAAGCGCTTCGGGCCATCGCCCAGCAGGACGATGATGAGGACGCTCCATTTGTCGCCGACACGCGCCAGTACCGAACTGACGGCACGGCAATCATCGCTCGCGGGATCGGGAAGCTCGACGGTCACCTCTGTGTGCTCCGGTACCAAATCTGTGCCTTCTTGTGCAGCTTAGCGCAGTTACTAACCTACTCCCGGTCACAGTTTTATACCTAACGCCGGAGCAAAAACATGACCGTCATCTCTGTGATCGTCGGGAGCATCCGCCAGGGCCGCTTTTCGGAAAAGCCGGCGCGGTGGATTCTGCAACATCTCGAGAAGCGCGCCGGCATCGACGCGCAGCTGCTCGATCTTCGCGACTTTCCAATGCCGTTCTTCGACCAGCCCATGCCGCCCGCGATGCCGGGCCGCCCGCCTTACGAGCATGAAGTCGTCAAGCAATGGACCGCCGAAATTGCCCGGTCGGACGGCTTCATCTTCGTCACGCCGGAATACAACTTCGGCCCCGCTGCGGTGCTCAAGAACGCACTCGACTGGGTTTATCCGGAGTGGAACCGCAAGGCGGCTGCCTTCGTGAGCTATGGCGGCGCCGCGGGCGCGCGCAGCGTCCAGCAGCTCCGCGAAACCGCGATAGAGCTGCAGCTCGCGCCGATTCGCTCGTCGGTCCACATCCCTGCCGCGATCCTCTGGGCGCACTTCCAGGGCGGCGATGTGGATGCGGGACTGGCGGAACTCGAGGCTCCCGCCAAGACGATGATCGATGACCTGCTGTGGTGGACCGCGGCGCTGAAGACGGCGCGCGCGACCGCATCCTGATCGGCGGCCAGACCGGACCCGTTTCATGCGCGAACCGGCGCCAATCGTGCGAGGCGCCGGACCGCACGCAACCGGCCACGTCCCCGCCGCGCGATGCGCACGGCCTCGGCGGGCGCGATCTCGCCGCGAGCAACGGCCGCCAGAACGGTGGACAGCATCTGCCGGAAATCCTCGACCGTGCGCAACGACGTGAGGTCGAACCCGAGATGTTGCGCCGGGTCGATGGCGGCGAACGGCGGCGGCAAGACTTGCGCGGCGAGGGGCCGCAACAGATGAGGCTTGCGGTCGAGCAGATCCGACAGCGCCTGCGCGCTCAGCGGTCGGGCGACGAGGTCAGGCACGCGCCGCTTGGGATTGGGGATGCCGCGCGGCCGGCCGCGGGGGTTGCCGGAGCTTCCTTTGGCGAACCGCCCGCGCGCGTCGCGCGGACGAGCGCAGAGAGGGATCAGGACCAAGCCGTTGAGATTTCCTCGATTCCGGCGCCGGAAAGCAGGTGATAACAGGACGGCAAAAGTGGATCGGCAACGACTTCCGGCATCAATGCGGCTCCGGGTCGAAACAGGCCAGCGGATGTATTCACGATATGTTCTGGTTCAAGCCACACACCCAACGGGCTGCTATGCCTGGATCACAGCGCAGGTCGGGTATGGGTGGTGAGCGGACCTTCGCACCAGATTTCTGCGCGGTAGGTGACGCTTCCGCCAGCCTCGGCACCGCGGTGCTGATAATCGCTGTTCGGGAAAATTTATGCCCAATTGCAGAGCGCAGCGGGGGAGAAGCGGAAACCCGTCAAACCGGTTGCGGCAAATCGATCTCGACCTTTTTCCACAAATTCACGAGCAGATTTTTAGCGTTCGCAATCTCTTGCTCACCCCGCCCTTTACTGCCCCCTACGAACAAAAAGTTTCTATCAAACACCCCACTGCTAAAGTATGTGGCTGCTGCTGCCAAGATTTCCGATCTTGTCTTAACCTTCGGTTCGAATTCGAAGTTAATGATCTGCGCCAATCGAACGAGCTGCTTGCCGCTCAACTCAATAATATCAACATGTCGACTCCCCATTTCACGATCAATCGTCTTCATGGGAGAGTTCCGGATTCTTATATTTTCCCGACGCAGGACCATCTTCATCTATTAAACAATACGCAAAATCGTTGATGGTAGACCGTACAAAGGCTTGCGCAGCAATTACGCGTGTTATCTCCTCCTCAGTGTCAACGCGCCACGTAGAGACTCCCGCGCGGTTATCGAATATTTGAACAAGCGCTTCGGGAGGGCAGTCCTCTTGTGCCCAGAGCGGGGAATCTTCGACGCTTGCCCAAGCATCTTTGTCAGATATTCTTCGGAGTAGATGCGGCATCGCCTTTGAGCACCCGAATGTGAGCCTTCAGCGTAGCTAGAACAATGCGATTTTTCTCCACAGCCGCCCGACGCTCAAGGGCAGCCAATACCATCGCGTCGGGAAATGCTCCAAGAGCCGAAGCCGCCGCTGAGCGTCGACCTGCCGACATGCTGTCGAGATGGCCCAGCAAAATTGCCCTAGCGACGTCATCGATTGGTTGTCCGCGCCGCACACCGAGCGCGTTGAGAAATTTCCACGCAAGCGGTTCGATGGCAGGCTCGAAAACCTCAGCTTGGAGCGCGGCTATTCCCTCCTTGCCGTATCGATCAATGATGTCCGATATGACCAGTTCGCATCGCTCAAGGGTTTCGTCTGTTCGTACATCTTCGAGGAATGCTGAGACGAGTTCCTTTGCTTCAACGCGCGGCTTCTGAGATATCATCAACTTGTCGATGAGAGTCTGTTTCGTCCTCACGTGTATAAACGAATGTCGTTCCAGAGATATTAAATACAGTTGGCGCGATCATAGTGTCATTTATCACGTCTCTCGCGCAGTAAGCGTACCACGTACTTGCATACAGGTGCATTTTCGACCAACACAGGGTGGTCAACAAAGACTGTATTGAGGACGTTGTGCGATTTGTTGTATGTTAGAATATTATATCCTTTGGGGTCAGACGTATCAGACCGCAAAGGTTCGGGCTTAATGGATTGAGATGTGACATAATTCTTCGTGGGATCATCCGTCGAAGACCCGTCCAGCAGGTCGAAGACGAGAAATGGTATGAACGTCTCTCGGCCTGTACTTGCTTCGTGAATCGTGTTCATTCTGGGAACCATCCTCGATTTGCCGCAATGGCGCGCGCCAATGCGGCAAGGTGATCGATCACGTCAAGGATATTTTGGTGCGATAGGGGCGCTGCCAAGTCCGCGGGGGTATTGATATCCATCTCCACTCGTACGACGTGAATTTCCGTGCCGCCTACGATCTGTGTTGGCACGCCAGATCCACCGACCATATTCATTATCTGGAACCGCGCTACGTTCCATCTTAGAAGTCTGTTGATCCGAATATCACCAATGCCAGTCACGCTAAGCGAAATGGGTACATTGAGCTGCAAAGAAAAGTCACTCGCGGTTTCTGGAATCTCCCGTGCTACCGGTAGGATAGACCTGAGGACTTTGTAGCCATCTTCTGTCGAACTCTACAGGATGAAGAAGAACAGCACCTACAGCAAGACGTTGCATAACCATATCGGGCCTGAACATCTTTCGCGCTGCCGGTAACATGTTCTCCATTGCAAGACCGAAATCACCGACATGCCGCAGCTGCGTCCCCTCAGACTGAGTAGTCTGATCTGGCATTAATACTAGATCGATGCGTCCTGGCTGATGACCGACTGACAACCGGCCTCCGAAAAAAGGGCCAGCCTCAAAGGATTGCATTGGAGGAGGATGTTTCGAAATTTCATCGGGGTCATTTCCCGTAATTTGTTTCCACGAATTTGGTAACAGATCAGTGGCTCCGGAGATCGGGAAAGCAGTAACACGAAGAAATTCCGTCTGCCACGCGATCGCATCGGCCTTTTTCGAGGTTTGCGTTCTACGCGAGCGTGGCATTTCGTCTTCCAGATCGCTCTGTTTGACTGTCGGACTACGATTGTCCCGCCCTATAAAAGGGCGCTTATGTTAACCTGAAATCCGGCTTGGCGGATAGACCCTAGTTCTACCCAAAAATCCTTAACAGAACCGACCAGCCGGGAACCTCGAACATAGTAGCAAAACCGCGGAAATCGGTGACGCACTGAGCCGCGCAATCGTCGCCTGAATCACATTGTAGCTGCGGCCGACGCTGCGTTTCTAGGGCCGAATGTCCGGAAAGGGGTCGAGAGCGGGCATGGGGATCCATCGCCGCTCCCTTGCTCCCAGGTGCGCGTCTCGTGGTAGGAGGTATGAATTGGTCTGGCTGAGAATATCCCGACGCCGGGTCGCGTCGGTGGTAGAAGGTCAACCATCCCACGGAGGACCGAGCCATGCCCCTGACGACGGACGAAAAACTCCTGGCCCTGAGCCGAGAAACCATTGAGGTGTTCGACAAAGCTAATGGCGGTGTTCATCCGGGGTTCAGACCCGCGCATGCGAAGGGCATCCTGCTGACAGGCGTGTTTACGCCTTCGTCGGAAGCCGCTTCGCTGACGCGGGCGCCGCATCTGCAGCGGAATTCCACGCCGGTGACGGTCCGCTTCTCGGACTTTGCGGGAATTCCGACCGTTGCCGACAACGACCCGCAGGGCGCCAGCCCTCGCGGGTTTGCGGTTCGCTTCCACCTCGGCGAGCATGTTCACACCGACATCATCGGTCATTCGGTCGACAGCTTCCCGGCGCGCACCGCGGAAGGACTCCTGGAGTTCCTCAATGCGTTGATCGCCACCGACCCCGCGGGGCCGCACCCGAATGCGATCGAGCAGTTCCTCGGCGCGCATCCCGCGG
The DNA here is from genome assembly GCA_963700195.1 of uncultured Alphaproteobacteria bacterium. GTDB lineage: Bacteria > Pseudomonadota > Alphaproteobacteria > ATCC43930 > CGMCC-115725 > AP-15. The sequence goes on along the minus strand of CAVOWQ010000002.1, from coordinate 73,985 downwards.
CTTTGACGTTTGTGCAGATTCCGAAGCCGATCCCGACCAGCTTTGCGAGGGAGTCGTTTTTCGCGGTATCCGCATTCAAGTTCACCAACGCGGACGGCATGAGCCGCTACGGGCGCTATCGGGTGCTGCCGGTCGCGGGCAACGAATATCTCGACGAGGCCGAAGCCGCCGCGCGCAGTCCAAACTTCCTCTTCGACGAGATCAAAGAGCGAGTCGCAAAGGAACCCGTCAGGTTTCGCATAGCCGTACAATTGGCCGAGGATGGCGATATCGTTGACGATGCCACGGTCCGCTGGCCCGAGGAACGTCCTCAACTCGCGTTCGGCGAAATCAGTTTGCGGGAAATCGCGCCGAACAACGCCGGCGAGCAGCAGCAGATCATCTTCGATCCGATCCCGCGGGTGGACGGCATCGAAGCCTCGGCCGATCCTCTCTTCGAGCCGCGAGCCAACATCTATCTGATGAGCGGCAGGCGGCGCAGAGCGGCCGGAGAGCATTAATTTCGGCTTCCGTAGCCCACATCAAGCCGACATTCGCCGGGCTCAACTCTCAGGCTGCGCCTCGGGGAATCTCCATCTGCCGTCGAGGATTTCGGGTCGCGGGCGAAAGAGGCGCACCGTGTAGCTCCAGCCCTTCATGATCGGCAGGCAATTGGGAATTTCGCCGTCGCAGCCGCCGAACTGGATGGCGGCCGAACCGTCCGCGCCCTTTTTCGCGGTGATGTTGTTCACCGAATAGGCGTTGTATGGGTTCGGCTCCAAATAGCCCTCGGCGTTGTAGACGGTGACTGACCAGAAGCCGTCGACCGGCACATCCTTGACCGTGAGCTTGTGGATGGTGGCGCCGTCATTTTGGGCCGGAGTGACCGGGAGGTAGAGGGCGTCCTTCTCGGGAAGCCCGCCCCAAACCAATGCAGATCCGACCAGATGACGCACCGGATCAACCTGATCCTTGGTGGCGCCGAACATGCGCCTTGTATCGGCAATCGTCTCCCCGAGCTGCAACAGCGCGGCATGCACCTTCTTGCGGCTTGCCTCATCCCAATCCGGGATTTCGAAGGTGCCGGGACTTTGCTGGCTCACCTTGAGGGCATCCTGCAAGGCGTGGACCTGCTGGACATCTTGCGGGTTTGCCGGATCGACCAGCGCGCGCACCACGACAATGGCGTATCGCGTACCGATCCCCTCCTTGGTCAGGGTGTGACTGCCCGCGCCGTAATAAACCGCCGGGGTGTACTGGTCCTCATTGACTGCCTGCATCGACATGAAGCGCTTGCCGGGATCGGGCAAGCGTGACTGTCACCGGACCGGCGTCGAGGTCGAACACCCCAATCGAATACAGCGTGTCGCGGTTGGGGCGGATGATGCCCTGCTTGTCGTCCACCGGCACCAGCTCGCGGCGATGCACGAACTTGCCGAAGTGGCCCGTTTTGACGGCGAGGCCAAAATAGACGTCTGACTGTGCCCGGTTGTAGTTGTCGACGGTAACCGGGACGCCGATGCCCGACGGCGGTTGCGCGAGCGCAACCGAACTCGTTGCCGCGAGCATTACCGCAGCTTTCATTGTGCCCATGCTTCACTTCCTTTGCCGGCGATCGTTGACGAACATCGCCGATTTATTCGACATCGCGGCAAAGCAGTAGCTATCGAAACCGGGAATGATACTTCTATAATTGGGATAATGAGGCTCCGCTAAGGAGCGGCAAATGCAGCGGCCGCGGCGCCGAGGGTGTAAGCCCCAGCCACCGCGAGGAGGGCAATGGCCAGCTTGGCAAAGGCTTCGGCGCCGAGGCGATCGCCGATTGGTCGGCCGGCGAGGCCGCCGAGGAAGGCGAAGGGAATCAGAATGCCGGCGGCAAACCAGGTCGCGGCAGGGATGCCGATTGTCGCCGCGTGGGAAACGAGGGTCACCCCGTAGGAGAGCGCGAAGAACGCGAGGAGCGTCGCGCGCACGGTCCTGGGCGCCGCCCCGGCAAGCAGCAGGTAGATCAGCACCGGCGGGCCCGGCGTCCCCACCAGCGCGGTCGCAATGCCCGCCACCGCCCCGGCGGCGAGATCGCGGCCGGGGCTCATCGCAAACGCCGTCCAATGCTTGCCCTGGCCGGGTTGACCCGACCGGCGGCGCGAGACCGCCATCAGTATCGCGAAGCCAAAGATCATCGCCCCGGCGACTGCCCGCACCAGGGTCGGATCAGCATAACGGAAGGCGACGAGGCCGAGCGGCAGCCCGACAAGACCGCCGAGCATCAAGCGCAGCAGCAGCCACGGCGCGATGGCCGCCAACATTCCGCGAAGCACAACGATCGATAGCGCCGTCGAGATGATGATGACGAGCTGTATTGCCCGTGCGGGATCGAGAAACAACAAATAAAGCGGTGCCGCGAGGACTGCAAAGCCGAAACCGCTTATGGCATAGAGCAGCGCCGAGCCAAAGGTCGTTGCGGCCAGCACGATGAACATGCCGCCGGCCATGCCGAGCATCCCGCCCATCGCGCCACCGCCGAGCGACGCGCCGAACAGCCAAGATCCGAAGCCGGCATTCATGTCAGGCACCCCCGGTTTGTCTCGGTGCCCTTGGGCGTCGGGCAAGGCGCGTCACGAAGCGGATCAGATCGCCGCGATAGTGCAGCCTTTCATAATCGACCGGTCGATTGCCGGCGGTATAGGACGTGCGCTCGATCAGACAGATCGGGCTGCCGGCCGGCACTTGGAGCGCCTGGGCGGCAACAGGGTCGGCCGCGGCCGCTTCCAACTTGTATTCGGCTTCAACCAGAGGCGTATCGTACTTGTCCTCGAGCAATGCAAAGACCGGCTCGGCCTCGAGGTCGTTCTCCGCCACCTTCTCTCCTATGTCCCGCGGCAAGTATGTCTCGTCGAAAGACATCGTCACCCCGTCGGCCAAGCGAACACGCCGGAGCCTGACCACCAACGTCCCGGGCGCCAATGCGAGGTGGTGCGCGACGTCTTCGTCGGCCGGTACGATCCGCTTGTCGAGCAAGCGGGCGGTCGGCTTTCGCCCCAAAGCTTGCATGTCCTCGACAAAACCGGTCAGCTCGGTCAGCTCCTGCGTGATCTTCGGCTGGGTGACGAAAGTGCCCTTGCCCCTCCTGACCTCGACGAGGCCGCGCTCGACCAAATTCTGAATCGCCTTTCGCACGGTCGTGCGGCTGACTTTGAACCGCTCGACCAAGCCCTCCTCCGGCGGCAACTGTGTCTTTGGGGGCAAGCTGCCGTCGGCGATATCCCCGGCCAGAACAGACTCGACGCGTTCGTAGAGGGGTGATCGTGACATCACGACAACGTGACATCATTATGTCTTGGCGTCAAGAGTCGCCTCCCTAAATTTCCTGCAGGCGTGGCGGCGATCAATCTGCCCACCGCCATCGAACGTCGAGATGGATCACCGCAGTCGACGCGCTCGGCTCGAACCCACGCTCAAACATATCCACGCTCAAACATATACGGAGTGCTGAAATGAAAACCCGATTGCTCGCCGGCGCGACTCTCGCCTTGCTGACCGCCGTAAACTTCTCGCCCGCAGTGGCGCTGGGGACGAAGCCCTCCGGCGGCAACACTTGGGCCGGCATCTCCCAACGCGTCGACACGAGCTCTGCAAATGCCGCCGCAACGGCCGCGCACTACGAGTACCGGTATGGATACGACAAGCACGCAGCATGGCGGGGCCACTGGGTCCTAGTCCGCTAGCAGACGGCTTATCCGAGAGACTTCAATGAGCCAGCCGGTGCCGACCAGCGCCCGGTGGGCTCATTGAGCCTATGAAAGTTGATTGGATATGAAAACCACGAGCTACACCCAGAGGCGGTCGCCAACTTGGCGTGACTTTTCTATCGACCTGATCAGCAGATCTCCAATCGCCCGTTGGGCTCCCTTCCCACTGCGTCTGATCGTCGGATACGGCTTTATGGAGCATGGCTTCGCCAAGCTGGCCAGGGGCCCGGACGCGTTCCCCGTAATCTTGCAGGCGCTTGGCGTGCCCGTACCGCATCTGATGGGATGGCTCACGATCTTGGTTGAGATATTCGGCGGCCTGGCCGTGCTTCTAGGTGCGCTGGTGCCGCTGGCCAGCATACCGATGGCGGCGGTTCTCCTGGTTGCCACGATTACCGTGCATCTGCCCTACGGGTTCAGCTCGATCAAGCTCCAGGCTGTGACGGCTGCCGGCGCGCAGTTCGGGCCGCCGGGTTATGAAACCGATCTCCTTTACCTCGCGTGCCTTGCGGCCCTCGTCTTGGGAGGCCCAGGACCGCTAGCGATCGACGGTCTTCTGGCCAAGCGCAGAGGAGTCGCGCGTCCTTCGTCGCCCGCCGGAGGCGTCTGCGACCGCAGGGTAAGCGGGAGGAGCTGATGGATCCGAGGCGCAAGGCGAAGCGGCCGAAAGCGACGCCTCAGATCTCGATGCCGCGGCCGCGCGGCAGACCAACTCCATGCACCTCCTAACTAATAAAAAACCGTAGCGATTCTCGAATGCTCGGCTGAGGGTTGGACCGACCAGCACGGCGCCCCTCTGGCCTGGAGAGGTCAACTGTCGGCAGCCGCCGATGCCGACCGAGCGCATTTTTGCCGGCGTCCCCCGGCAAGCGCTCGCGCGCCCGTCGCGTTCCATCCGGAAGGGTCATCGAGCGTCTGCTCGAGTTTTTGAACGACGAGGCTTGGCAGGGCTTCCGGTGATCTCCGTTTGGTGAGGAGAGGGCAACGCTGACTTCTCGCCGGAAGTTCGGCGCCAGCTGTCCCAGGGCGGCTCCTGCCCAAAGCGTGCCGCGAGAAAGTCGACGAAGGCGCGTACCTTGGCCGATAGATAGCGGTTATGCGGATAAAGGGCGCGCAACGGTAGCGGCGGCGCCATGTAATTGTCCAGCACCGTCGCCAGCCGCCCCGACTGCAGCGCATCGCCGACGAGATAGGTCGGCAGATACGCAAGGCCATGTCCGGCGATCGCGGCGACGATCAGCGCCGCCCCGCTGTTGGTGCGCAGGTTTCCCGTAGGCGAGATGTTCAGCGCGGCGCCGTCCGCCGCCATGAGATGCCATGCGCGGTAGTAGGGTGACCCTGTCCCAGCCACCGTGAGGCAATTGTGGCCTGTGAGATCGGCGGGCGTCCGCGGCTTGCCATGCTTCTCGAAATAGCTCGGCGCGCCGCAGACGACCATGCGGCAGGGCGCGAGCTGGCGGGCGATGAGGCTCGAGTCCGGAAGCTCGCCGACCCGCACGGCGACATCGAAACCTTCCTCGATTAGGTCGACGGTATGCTCGCTCAACATCAGTTCGACGGAGATTGCGGGAAAGCGTGAGGTGAAATCAGCCATGGCGGGCGCCAGCTGCAATATGCCGAAAGTCGGCGTCGCATTGACGCGCAACTCCCCGCGCGGGGCCTGATGCATGTCGCTTACGGCTTGCTCGGTTTCTTCGAGATCGGCCAGCAGCCGCGTGCAACGCTCGTAATAGGCACGGCCAGTCTCGGTGAGGCTGACCTTGCGCGTCGTGCGGTTCAGCAGCCGCACTCCCAGCCGTTCCTCGAGCTGCTTTACATGCAGGGTGACCATGCTCGCGGAAATATCGAGCCGGGCTGCGGCACCGGCGAAGCTGCTGCTTTCCACGACTTTCGCGAAGACCCGCATGCTGTCGAAGCGGTCCACTAAGCTCTCCGATCATTGATCAACATCGAATAGTCTATTCGATGGTCAAGATATTATCAAAGTTCCATGCAGGGTCCACTCTATCAGGCGGAGGAAACGCTAGAAGGTGTCATCTGCTCGCTCTTTGCTAATCCACGGTTCCGAGTAAGGCGTTTTGTGGCCGAAGTCGTAATCGCGGCATAATGCGGATCCCGCCACTACCAGTGCGGCGAGGCCGGTCGCCGACGGCGTGAGCGGTCCCAATCGCAGGGCCGCCGTCACGCGGCTCTCTCAGCCTTCCACTGCGACGGTCGCAAACTAAGAAAAATTGGCTCGCTCTGTCGAAGCCGCTCTCCTCGCGCGTCGTCTCGTTGCCGACTATTTCGAAGGAGCACACCGTGCCAGAGGTTTACCACAATTTAGCCGGGATTTATGCGACCTCATTCGGGCTGGCGCGTGGTCGAAAGTAAATAAAAGTACTGAATTTCCTTTTAAATGGCCAGTAACGATTGGCACCAAGAGGAGAACCAAGTCGTGAGGAAGCCGATCGTATCCAAAACGACGGTGTGGAAAGCCGTGGCTCTAAGCGCCGGGATCGGCCTCGCCATGCTTTCCTACCCAATACATGCCGCGCCGACGAGCGGCAGCGATACCGTGCAGGGCCTCTACGATGCGCTGCTCAGCACGATGAAGAATGGCCGCACGCTCGGGCAGAGCGGGCGCTTTACGCAGCTGGAGCCGGTCATTCGCAGAACTTTCGACGTTCCGTCAATGGCCCGGTTGTCGGTCGGCCCTTCCTGGGCCACTCTGACCGAGACCCAACGGCAGCAGGTGACGGAGAGCTTCGGGCGCTATATCTCCGCGATTTACGCCGACCGCTTCGACAGCTACGCCGGACAGAAGCTGCAGGTGATCGGCGAGCAGCCCGCGGTGGCCGGCATTATGGTGCGCAGCCAGATCGTCAAGGCTGACGGCGAGCCGGTCAAGGTCGACTATATGATGCGCCGCTACGGCGACAACTGGCTGATCTCCGACATTTATCTCGACGGTGCGATCAGCGAAGTGGCGACCCGCCGCTCCGAATTTGCCGCGATTCTGAAGAGCCAAGGCATCGACGGGCTAATCGCCGCGCTCAACCGCAAGGCGGACATCCTGACCGCGACCACAGCAAAGGCGTCGTAGCTGCTATCCCGGGCTTCGGCATGCCGTCAGAGACAGGAGGCTACAGGTGCCCAACCTGCTGATGTTGTCAAGCGGCGTGGGGCTCGTCGCGGCAACCGCCGCTCTCTGGATACAAGGGTGGCGGTGAGCCGATCACCGCTTCTTCACTGATCTTATCTCGATCTCCGTCACCTTGAGCTTGTTTTCGGTTGTCGCCTGGGCCGCGACCGCGATCGCACCCTTGCCTCTTACCTGGGTTCTTGTCGGCACGCTCGCACTTCTCTTCGCGCTGCGATTGTCTCGAGAGTTACAGGAGCCGCCGCCGGGCGAACGTTCTCCTTAGCCGCGCCTGATCGAATTGGCGTCGACACATGACATGCTTTCCACGACTTTGGCGAAGACCCGCATGCTGTCGAAGTGGTCCACTGGGTTCCCCGATCATTGAGCTGTATCAAATAGTTTATTCAATTTAAGACGAATTATCAAACCAGCTTCCAGAGTCCACTTTGCCAAGGGTTCGGCAACGCTGGAAGGCGTCATATGCTCACTCTTCGCAAATCCATGGTGCTGGGTACCGCATTTTTTGCTGGAGTCGCTATCGCGGCAAACGCGGATCCGCTGTGTCGCACCCCTTGCGGTCCCTGCCGGCCGCCAAATCCCCAAATAGCAGCTCTTCCTTCTGCGGTGGCGCCGGCGCCCGACAGTGCAGCACTGCCTGAGGTCAACGTCGTCGGACCGCAGCCTCCGGGCGGGTACTACAAAGCCGCAAATGCCAATGCAAAGGACCGGTAGCGGCCCATCGACGTCCGGAGAAAGTCGGATGCTCGCCAGTACGGAACCGGTTTCGTTGCGCCCGGATGTGTCCGAAGCGCCGGCGGCACGACGCGCCGTTCCGCGAGAGGAACGGGAACTGCCGCCGGAGAGCTCGTCCGTGCCCGAGGACCCGCCGCGGTCGTCGCGCCGACGCGGGCTGCGCTGGGCGCTGTTTCTGCTGTTGCCGATTGTGCTGATGGTCGGCGCCTATTTCTACTTCGAGGGAGGCGCCTACATGTCCACGGACGACGCCTTTATCGAGGCCGATAAGGTCGGCCTTTCGACCGATGTGTCCGGCATGGTCGAGGCGATCGAGGTCCGGGACAACGAGCACGTCACGGCGGGGCAGGTCCTGTTTCGGCTCGACCCGTTGCCGTTTCAACTGAAACTGGACCAGGCGCAATCCCAGCTTGGTGTCGTCCGCGACAATCTGAACGCCCTCAAGGCCAATTACCAAAACGTGCAGGCTCAGATAAACCAAGCAGAAGACCAAATTGCCTATAACCAACTTCAGTACCAGCGGCAGGAAACCCTGGCACGGCAACAGTTTACCCCGCAAATGTCATTGGACCAGGCACGGCTCAACTTGCAGACTTCGCAGCAAACGCTGGTTTCAGACAAGGCACAGTTGGCGTCAATAGCCGCGAACCTCGATGGGAACCCCGATATTCCGATAGAACAGCACCCGCAGTACCGCCAGGCATTGGCACAGCGCGACGAAGCTGCCCGGCAGTTGCGCGACACCGTTGTCAAGGCGCCGTACAGCGGCACCGTGACCAACGTCCCCTCCTTGGAGCCGGGAATGTATCTGACGGCCTCGACAGCCGCCTTTAATCTCGTGGACACGGATCGAGTTTGGGTCGAGGCGCAGCCCAAGGAAACCGAGTTGACCGATGTGCGCCCGGGCGAGCCGGCCACGATCACCGTCGACACTTACCCTGGGCGGGAGTGGCGCGGCACCGTCGCCAGCATCAGCCCGGCTGCGCAGTCGGAGTTCTCGCTTCTACCGGCGCAGAACACCAGCGGCAACTGGGTCAAGGTCGTCCAGCGCATCCCGCTACGGGTGCAGATCGACACGACCGATAAGAGCATGCCGCAATTGAGCGCCGGGATGAGCGTCGAGGTCTCGGTCTATACCGGTCACAAACGCGGGTTGCCGCATTTTCTGACCGCGCTGTTCGGCGAGGGGACGAGCGGCTGATGGCGCCGACCGGCAAGTCGGGCGCGCCGTCGGCGGAGCCCAATCGCCTTGCGATTACCGCCTGCGTTGTGCTCGCAACGGTCATGCAGGCGCTCGACACGACGATCGCCAATGTGTCGCTGCCCTATATCCAGGGGAGTGTCGCAGCCAACCAGGACGAAATCGAGTGGGTGCTGACCTCCTACCTCGTCGCGGCGGCGATCATGACGCAGCCGACCGGCTTTCTCGCTGCACGGTTTGGCGTCAAGCCCCTGTTCCTGACCTCGATCGTCGGCTTCACGATCGCCTCGATGCTGTGCGGCATGGCCCACTCGCTGGTCGAAATCGTGCTTTTTCGGCTGATCCAGGGCGCCTTCGGGGCGGGATTGGTGCCCCTCTCGCAAGCGGTGCTTCTCAATATCTATCCGAAGGAACGCCAAGGCCAGGCAATGGCGTATTGGGGCATGGCCATCATGATCGGCCCGATCATCGGCCCGGTTCTCGGCGGCTGGCTCACCTATAACTACAGTTGGCGTTGGGTATTTTACATCAATGTGCCGATCGGCATTCTCGCATTTCTGGGGATGACGGCATTCCTACCGGAAACGACCAAACAACCTGGAAAGCTCGACTTGTTCGGCTTCGCTACGTTGAGCGTGGCGATCGGCGCACTGCAGATCCTGCTCGATCGCGGCGAAGAGCTCGATTGGTTCGGCTCCGGGGAAATCCTCATTGAGGCGGTGGTCAGCGGCTCGGCGTTGTGGCTGTTCCTGGTGCAGACCTTCACTGCGAAGAGGCCGTTCGTAAACCCGGCTCTGTTCCGCGACCGCAATTTCACCGCCGGGACGCTCTTTGGCTTCATCATCGGCCTCACCTATTTCGCCCCGTTGGCCCTGTTGCCGCTCTATCTGCAGGATCTGATGGGCTATCCGATCCTGACAGCCGGCTTTGCGTTGGCGCCGCGGGGGTTCGGCACGCTCGTCGCGATGATGATCGTAGGCAAGCTCGTCGGCCGCCTCGATACGCGCGTGCTGCTGGCAACCGGCCTCGGGCTGAGCGCCTGGGCGATGTGGGATCTGACGAGTTGGACGCCGGACGTGTCGGAGTGGACGGTCGGCCTCAACGGCATCGTGCAAGGCGCCGGGATGGGTTTTCTGTTCGTGCCGCTCAGCGTGACGGCTCTTGCGACATTGGCGCCGGAGCAACGGACCGCGGGCGCCGGCTTTTTTACGCTGGCTCGTAATATCGGTCAGAGCATGGGTGCTTCAGTGACGTCGGCCCTGCTCGTTAGCAATACCCAGGAAAATCATGCCGAAATCGGGGGTTACGTTACCGCGGTCAACCGCCTGTTCGGAAACCCGGCCATCACACATTTGTGGAGTCCGTTCAGCGCCGCCGGGCGCGCCGCGCTCGACGCCACCGTTACACTGCAGGCCCAGATCATTGCTTACATCGACGACTTCAAACTGCTGATGATTTTGACGCTCCTCGCGCTGCCGCTGGTCCTCTTCTTCAAAAAGCCGCCCAGCGGGGACCGCGCGGATCACGCCATCGTCGAATAATGACGACTCGCGGAATGGATGCAACTCGGCCATGCAGCCCTGCGCGCGATGGCTGGTAAGCGTACGTTGTACGAACTGCGGCTCGATCAGCTCTTTGCCGAGCCGATCGTGAAACAGCTCATGCATCGCGACAGGATCGACGAGGCGACAATCCGCCGTCTGTTGCGGCAGGTGGCCGTCGCTCGAGCGGTGCCGTCGGCGCCGCGGGTCGAGGGGTTGCTTGTCCCCGTAATGGGGTCACCGCTGCTAGCCAGCATCCGCTATGCCTGGGACATCGCCGTACGGACCCTAAGACGACTGTCGCAGCAAAGCAGTAGCCATCGAAACCGGGAATGATATTCGAACGAATACGTTTAAACCGAAAGATGGAACGGGAGTGGCTGATCTGAATTCGCTGGCGATTTTCGCCAAAGTCGTCGAGGCGAAGGGTTTCTCGGAAGCGGCGCGGCGCCTCAAGATACCGCTCTCCACCGTCAGTCGCCGCGTCGCTGAGCTGGAGGATCAGCTCAAGGTGCGCCTCCTCGAACGGTCGACGCGCAATTTGCGGCTCACCGAGTTGGGCGGTGCCGGCATCGGCGATCTTCCACCTGTGGTAGCAACCTGAGCTGATCCGCGACGGGCGGCTTGTTGAAGTCATGCCCGAATGGCACTTTCGCACAGTCGACTTGTCGGTCGTGCATTTGAGCAACCGCCACATATCGCGTCCGGTCCGGCTGTTTAAGGAATTGGCGGTGGAAATGTCGCCAGCGCTTTTTCCTGTTCTTCCCATTTAGCTTCCCCATCCGCATCTGCACCGGAATTCCACGCCGGTGACGGTCCGCTTGTCGAACTTTGCGGGAATTCCAACGGTTGCCGACAACGACCCACAGGGTGCCGGCCCTCGCGGGTTTGCGGTTCGTTTCCACCTCGCCGAACATGTCCACACCGACATCATCGCTCATTCCGTCGACAACTTCCCGGCGCGCACCGCGGAAGGACTTCTGGACTTCGCCGCGACATCGTCGACGATGCCACCGTCCGCTGGCCAGAGGAGCGTCCTCAAGTCGCGTTGGGCGAAATCAGCTTGCAGGAAATCATCCCGAACAACGCAACCGAGCAGCAACACATCATCTCCGATCCCATCCCGCGAGTGGATGGCATCGAAGCCTCGGCCGATCCTCTCTTCGAGCCGCGAGCCAACATCTATCTGATGTCCGGCAGGCGGCGCAGAGCGGCTGGAGAGCGGTAAAGCGCCGGGGAACGAGATACCGGCGCTCTCGGCATGACAGCGGCCCGCGCACGGCATTTCGACTTCTGCGAAGACCGTGCGATACTCGCACTAGCTTTCAACGAGGAGCGCCAGACAGATGACACCAGAATCGCAGCAATTCACCGCGGGTCCCTTGACGTTCACCGTCAGACATGAGCTGTGGGACGGCAACATCCACGATCATGCGGACCAGGGCGTCTCGATCGCCGTGATGGCGGATGTCGCCGGCAAAGCGACGACCCTCTTACGGTTCAACTGCTTCGACTTCGAAAAAAGCTACGAATACGGCCCGGAAAATCCCGATCTGAACGTCGCCGGGCCGGAGATGCTGGGTGGCGCATCCCTGACGAACCTCTACCGGATGGATCCGATCACCGACGGGAACCCGATCGGCTGGACCATCAAGACGCTCGGGACGAAGCTGCCGAAAATGCTGGAGCGGGCCGGCTATCCGCAGATCGCCAAGTCGACCGATATGTCGGAGGTGCGGGATATCCTGCCCGATTTGGAAGCCTGCGCCCGCGAGCTCTATGCGACCAAACGGAATACGGTCAAACACAACCGCGGCACGCACATCTTCGAAGCCGGCAACATCCGGTTCGGGCTCGAGATGCGGCGGCTGCCGATGGGCGATGGCGGCCTCGCGATCCACGTCCTGGCCGATATCGGCGGCACGCCGGGCAAGGCCTACACGGAAGAGACCGAGCTCCTGGCGTTCGATCACTTCTGGAACGGCGCGCATTACCACTATGGTCCGCGCAACAAGAACCACCGCATCTATTGGGACCGGACCTTGGTCGAAGATCCGCTCGCCTGGACCTTGGAGCAGTTCGAGACCGGAAAATTGCGGGCGATGATCGAGCGCGCCGGCTATCCGGGGATCGCGGCCGATCTCGACATGGAGAAAATCGCCTCCGTCTTTCCGGCGATGAAGAAGCAGGCGCTCGAGATGTGGGCGGAAGGCGAGAGGTTGACCGGTCACCCGGGGCTGCCGTTGGAGCCAACTCCGAACCTGGCCGCCGCCGCCGAATAAGCGCCGCGCTTCTGCATCGGAGGCCTTGCTCAACAACCCGGCTCGACGCGGCCGGGTTGTTGCGCTGTATAAACCCCGCCACGCACGTGATCCGTGCCCGACCACACCGCTGGAGCTTTAGGAATGACCGACACACCCGAATACGCGCCGCCCAAGGTCTGGAGTTGGAACAAGCCGAGCGGCGGCAGGTTCGAAAACATCAACCGCCCGATCGCGGGTGCCGACGCACGATAAGGAGCTGCCGGTCGGCCGCCACCCGCTGCAGCTGTATTCGCTGGGCACGCCGAACGGCGTCAAGGTCACGATCATGCTCGAAGAGCTGCTGGCGCTCGGCCATAAGGGCGCGGAGTACGATGCCTGGCTGATCCGGATCGGCGAGGGCGATCAGTTCGGCAGCGGCTTTGTGGCGATGAACCCGAACTCCAAGATCCCGGCGCTGGTGGACCGCAGCGGTCCCAAGCCGATCCGGGTCTTCGAGACCGGCGCGATCCTGATGCACCTGGCCGAGAAGTTCGGCGAGTTCCTGCCGACGGAGCCCGGCGAGCGCGCCGAGTGCCTGTCGTGGCTGTTCTGGCAGATGGGCAGCACGCCCTATGTCGGCGGCGGCTTCGGCCACTTCTACGCCTACGCGCCGGTCAAGATCGAATACGCGATCGATCGCTTCACGATGGAGACGAAACGCCTGCTCGACGTGCTCGACCGCCGCCTGGCGGAGAGCGAGTATGTCGCGGGTCCAGCCTATACGATCGCCGACATCGCCATCTTCCCCTGGTACGGCGGGCTGGCGAAGTTCAACCAATACGGGGCGGCCGAATTCCTCGCCGTCCACGAGTACAAGAACGTGCAGCGCTGGGCCGACATGCTCCTCGAACGGCCGGCCGTGAGGCGCGGGCGCATGGTCAACCGCCTCTCCGGCGAGCCCTCGAGCCAGCTGCACGAGCGCCACGACGCCAGCGACTTCGAGACGAAGACGCAGGACAAGCTCGCGGCCGCCGACTGAGCCAAATCGGCGCGGCTCGGAAAGGCTCAACGCTGTCAGGCTCTGTGAACCGACAAAAAAACGCGCCGTAGAGCGAGGCACCATGCCGGTTGAGTTGCGCCACCGCGATTATCAGGGTGAGCCGGCGCCGTGACGCCGACTGCGAGCCTGCCGATGTACAACCTGCCGGAAATGCGGGCGGTCAATGCGCGCTTCTGGGAGGCGTTGCGCGGGCTGTTGGCCGAGGCGGGTCTGCACGATCTTCCCGAGAGTTTGACGTTCGACCGCCTGCCGGTGCCCGAGCGTATCGGCCCCGAAATTTTGTTCTCGCAAACTTGCGGCTACCCGCTCGAGACGATCTTTGCTGGGCAGGCTCTCCGCCTCGGCACGCCATGCTATGCGGTGCCTGGCTGCGACGGGCCTACCCATTGCGGGCTGTTCATCGTGCCGGCCGGGTCGACAGCGCGGGAATTGCGCGATTTGCGCGGCGGCGTATTTCTCTTCAACAGCCGTCATTCCAATTCCGGAATGAACCTGCCGCGGCGCGCCTTGGCGGACATCGCCGATGGCCGCCCCTTCTTTGCGAAGGTCATCGAAACAGGCAGTCATCCCGGCAATCTCGATCGCATTGCGCGCGGCGAAGCCGACGCGACCGCGGTCGACAACGTCACCTATGCCTTCTGGTGTCGCTACCGCCCCGCCGCGGCGCGGCATGTCCGGGTCCTCGCGCGGACACCGGCAAGCCCGGCGATACCCTTTGTGACGTCGGCCGCGACGCCGCCGGCGATCGCGGCAGTATTACGCGACGCCTTGACGCGCATCGGACGTGCGCCGCACGCCGCGGCAGTGCGCGCCGGTCTCTCGATCACCGACATCGTGGATGTGCCCGCAGCCGCCTATAGCCGGCTGATCGAATACGAGCGCGAAGCAGCCGAACTCGGTTATCCTGAGCTCGCTTAAAGCAGGAGGCGTCGATGCTCGAGGAGAAATTGCCGCTTGAGAAGAAATTGACTGCCCGTGTCGCACGGTTTGCCGAACGTCGAGAAGACTGGTCGGTGTTCGGGTTCGAGACCGCCCGCGATCCGCGCTACGCCCGCGCCCAACGCCGCTACCTCGGGGCCAGCGGCTCGGCAGATCCCAAGGATCTGCGCGGCGCGATCCCGGCGACCGCCTTCACGATGTCGATACAAACAATGCCTGCGGGAAATCGCATCCCGGTCCATTGCCACGAAACCGAAGAGGTCTTCTTCATCCTCGAAGGCGAATGTCTCGTGCGCTGCTGGGAGGGTGGGGAGAGCTGCGACATTCGGCTTGGCCGCTGGGATCTCGTTGCGCTGCCGCCGTTTCTGAACCACGAGGTCTTCAACGACGGTCCCGGCGATTGCCACGTCCAGACATTGCTCGCCAAGCCTCAACCACTACGCCCCCAATATGCCGACCCCGAACTGCTGGAGCTGCAAGCGGCTCAGGGGTGAAGCATGCAGATCTGGAGGTCGGCTGTTCGTCGTCCCGATTTGATGCAGGGCCGTCCGGAGAACCTAAGTCCCGAAAACTGCGCCGAGCAGACGGAGTGGCACGAGCGCCGCTTCGCGGCTGCTTAATCGCTGCGCTGGCGCTGATGGCGGCATCGGACGCTCGCGCGGCGAGGGCCGTCTGCATCGAAAACGCGACGATCGGCGAGCTGCGTCAGGCGCTGTCCGCCGGCGATGCTACTGCCGCGGGGCTGGTGCAGGCCTATCTGGCGCGCATCGCGGCCTACGACCGCGCCGGCCCGCGCCTCAATGCCGTGCGCGAGGTGAACCCGGACGCGCCCGCGATCGCCGCCCAATCAGATGCGAGAGAGCCGGCAACGCGCCGGCCGCTCGAAGGCATACCCATCCTGATCAAGGACAACATCGCGACCGCCGACGCGCAACACACGACGGCCGGGTCGCTGGCGCTCGAGGGGGCGCGGGCCAAAGACGACGCGACGGTCGTCAAATTGCTGCGGCAGGCGGGCGCGGTGATCCTCGGCAAGGCCAACCTGACCGAGTTCGCCAACATCATCGCGATCGACATGCCGGCCGGCTACAGCTCGCTGGGCGGTCAGGTCAAGAACCCCTACGCGCCGGAGCTCGACGACAAGGGCGTGCCGATCGTCCCGCCCGGCGGGTCGAGCTCGGGATCGGCGGTCGCCGTGGCGGCCGGGCTGGCGGCCGCGGCGATCGGCACCGAAACCTCGGGATCGCTGCTGTCGCCGGCGAGCCAGAACGGCGTCGTCACGGTCAAGCCGACGGTGGGCCTCATCAGCCGCGCCGGCATAGTCCCGATCGCCCACAGCCAGGACACCGCCGGCCCGCTGACGCGCACCGTGCGCGACGCGGCAATTCTGTTGAACGTGCTGGCCGCCGGCGACCCACTCGATCCGGCGACCGCCGAACTGCGGCGCCCGGCGGATTACACGAGCTTTCTCGACAGGGACGGCCTCAAAGGCGCGCGGATCGGCGTGCCGAGCGACCCCTCCGATCCGGCCAACGACGTCTATTACGGCCCGCTGCCGCAGCGCGCCGCCGCGGTCATGCGCGAGGCGGTCGCGGTGCTCGAACGCGAAGGGGCGACGGTTGTGCGCGCCAACATCCCGACCGAGGGTTGGATCGGCGGCCCGGGCACCGAGATGGCGATCCTCAACCGCAATCCGGAGAGCGCGACGAAGAACCAGCCGGCACGCCGGCCGATCGTCTTCGTCTACGAGTTGAAGCACGATCTCGAATCTTTATCTGCGCGACTGGGCCGCCGGCACCGGCATGGCGAGCCTCGCCGACATCATCGCGTTCAACGCCGAACATGCCGACCGCGCATTGCGCTTCGGTCAGGACATCTTTCTTGCCGCCGAGGCGACCCGCGGCGATTTGAGCGAGCTCGAATATATCTCGGCGCGGCAGATGGACCTGCGCGCCTCGCGCACCCTCGGGCTCGACGCCTATATGGACGAGCACCGGCTCGACGCGGTGCTGTTCCCCGCCATGACCGGCGCCGCGATCGCCGCCAAGGCCGGCTACCCCAGCGTCCAGGTGCCCGCCGGCTTTGTCGCCGGGATCCGCGACAAGGAGACCCCGGACTACCCCTACGGCGCGACCTTCACCGGCCGCGCCTGGAGCGAGCCGATCCTGCTGCGGCTCGCCTACGCCTTCGAGCAGGCGACCCAGGCGCGCCGTCCGCCACCCGGCCTGCCGTCGCTAGATTCGGCTTGTGCCCGTTAGCCTCCTGAGCCGGTGAATTTGAGGCCGACGCGGCGGGCCGATTGTTTTATGAGCATGCAGCCGCAACGCTTTCGCAATCGCACCGATGCCGGCCGCCAGCTTGCGGAGAAATTGGCGGCTTACGCCAATCGGCCGGATGTTCTGGTCCTGGCGCTGCCGCGCGGCGGGGTACCCGTCGGTTTTGAAGTGGCTCGGGCGCTCGGCGCGCCGCTCGATGTTTTTCTTGTGCGCAAGCTGGGCGTTCCCGGATACGAGGAGCTGGCGATGGGCGCGGTCGCAACCGGCGGCGTCCGCGTTCTGAACGATGAAATCGTGCGCGGTCTCGGAATTTCGGAACATGAAATCGACGCGGTCGTGGCGCGCGAGCTGCAGGAGCTGGCGCGGCGCGAGCGGCTCTATCGGGGCGATCGTCCGCCGCCGGATGTCGCCGGTCGGACCGTCATTCTGGTCGATGACGGGCTGGCGACCGGAGCCACGATGCGGGCCGCAGTCGCGGCGTTGAGACAGCAGCAGCCAGCCCGCATCGTCATAGCGGTGCCGACCGCATCCCCCGACACCAGTGAGGCGCTGAAGGCCGAGGCCGACGACGTCGTTTGCGCCATGACCCCCGAGCCGTTTTTCGCGGTCGGCCACTGGTATGAGGATTTCACGCAGACGACCGACGATGAGGTACGTGAACTGCTGGCGCGCCGAGGGTGATCTGTCGACCGCTTAGGCGGACCCACCGAGGATCGATCTGGGCTTCCCTGACGAGCTTGTCGACCAGCTGACCGGCCGGCATCTCTCTGATCAACGGTGCCGCCTGGCCGGCCCAGAACGGCATGAACGAGGCGCGTGCCTCCTCGCTCGGCAATTCCCAGAGCGGGCGTACGAGGCTTCCCTGCAGCGGGAACTCCAGTGGCTGGCTGTCGGCCATCTCGGTAATGTAGCGATTGCGCAATGCGCGGGCCGGGCGGCCGGTAAAGGCGCGCGTCAGCTCGGTCCCGTCGTCGACGGCGCTGCGCAATTGCGCGCGGTACAGCGGCGAAATGGTGGCTTCGGGGCATCCAAGAAAAGCCGTGCCGAGCTGGGCCCCGCTCGCGCCGAGAGCGAAGGCCGCCGCGAGGCCACGGCCATCGGCGATGCCGCCGGCGGCGACCACCGGCAGGCGCACGGCATCGGCGATTTGCGGCACCAGCGCCATCGTCCCGACCATGCCGGCTCCCGGACTGCCGCTGAAGCTGCCGCGATGGCCGCCGGCTTCAAATCCTTGCGCGATGACGACATCGGCGCCATTTGCTTCGAGCGAACGCGCCTCGGCCACCGTCGTCGCCGAACTGAGGATGATGCAACCGGCTTCCTTCACTCGCCGAACTGCGGTTGCGTCCGGCAGGCCAAAGTGAAAGCTGACGACCCGAGGCCGCAGCTCGAGAACGAGGTCGAGCCGTTCTTCGTCGAAGGGTGGAAACGGCTCTTTGGGCTCGGGGACCGGTCCCAGCCCGAATTCGTCGAAATAGTGTGCGAGCCTCGTTCGCATGCGGGCGGCCGCGTCGGGGTCGAGCCGTGGGTGCGCATGGGCGAAAAAATTCAGATTGTAGGGACGGTTTGTCGCTTGGCGCAGTGCAGTGATCTGGTCCCTCACCGTCGCCGGCGGAACACCGGCGCAGCCGATCGATCCCAAGCCGCCCGCGTTGCACACTGCCGCGACGAGCGCTGGCGAGGCGAAGCCGGCCATCGGTGCTTGAATGACAGGGTGTGTAATGTCGAGCAGTTTGAGGAAATCCGTGCGTGGCCACATCGAAGTCACCTTCATCACGTTTCGACGCGGGGAGCCTAAGCCATCAGGCGAGGCCGCGACAGTCAGCAATTCCAGTTTTTTGGGCGGTTAACCCGAAGGCGAAATCGATATGAAAATCGACGAAACGATGGAGATGGCGTATCCTCAAAAACTGGCGCGCGACATCCTCACTGGCATTGCAGATCCGATAAACGAACATCTCGTCAAGCTTATCGCGTTCCAATTTGACCCTCAGCTGCGAGATCACTTTAAAACAGAGCTGAGAAGTTGGCTCAACAAAATTCAAAGAATCCGTCTCAAGCCGAATGCTCGAACCGGATCTTTCAAGTTCTATTTTGACCCTCTGTTCGATTATCCGTTCGGCGGCGTCGAAATACACAACACGCGTGCGCTGATGGAGTTCATCTCCAGCGAATACGATGGCATTCGACCGACCATTTCTCCGGAGGAAATGGCCACTTGGTTGAAGGAATTTCACACCGAGCTTGCGCAGGCGCTGCACAATAGTGAAGCCGTGCTGGGTTTGGTTCCGGCATGATCCCGGAGTACGCCGTTCGCAACCGGCCGGTGCGCGCTTATTTTGATCGCGCAGCGGCGAAACACCGCCTAGATAGATAGGCCGCTGACCGGCTTCTTGCGGGAGGAACAATCATGGCGGAGAAGGATCCGGCGGAGAGCGGTCGACGCCTGCACGTCACGACGCTCCTCGTCGCGTCGCGCCGCGCGCTCGACAACGCGTTGTCGGAGCTCGGCTTTGCCGAGGATGACGACCGCATCGTCGAGCACGATGGCCGTCTCGCTTTCCTGACCTGCTCCCACGAAGAGGATTGCGACGACATGTTCGCGCTGATCAGCGAATTGTCGTCGCGCGGCGAAAGCTGGGAATTGCAGTCGCGCATCGACGCCGAGGCCGGCCGCGCCATCTACCAATCTTTTGCGCGATATCGCCCGGTCGAAGCGGTCGACGCCGCGGTCGAGGACGAGCCGGAACCGGACACCCCGAAGTCACCGTTGCACGATATCGAGACCGCCGAGGGCTTGGCGGCGCTGAAACGCATCCTGAAGCGGATCGAGCCGGCCGACGCGTTTGCGACGATTCGAGCCGGCCGCGACGGCCGCGCCACCGCCCGCGTCCTGCGCCGCGGCTCGCGGCGGCTGCTGGCGGCGGCGACCGCCGCCGACGAGTTGACGCTGCGCAGCGTCATCCGAGAGATCCTGCCCAACGTCATGCTCGACGTTGCGATGAAGCCGCCCGGCTAGAGGACCTGCGCGCGCTCAATAAGCTGCCGACCCTGGCGGCGCTGATCGGCGACGGCACGCTCCGTCTCGCCGTAACCGGGCTCAGCCGGTCCGGCAAGACCGCGTTCATTACCAGCCTGGTTCAAAATCTCTTGAGCGCCGTCGGCAGGCCGGGGCGTCTGCCGTTCCTGCGGGCTGCGGCGGAGCGGCGGGTTCTGGGCGCGCGGCTGCTCGCGCCGGAAGGCGACGACGTGCCCGCGTTCCCGCTCGAGGAAACCGTCGCGGCGCTCGCTGCCGACCCGCCGCATTGGCCGGCGAGCACGACCGATTTGCGACGAGTGCGGCTGTTGCTCCGGTTCTCCTCGGCGGGTCTGCTGCGAAGGGCCAGGCTGCGCGGCGGCACCGTCGAGCTGTCCGTCGAAATTCTCGATTATCCCGGCGAGTGGCTGCTCGACCTGCCCTTGCTGCAACAGAGCTATGGCGATTGGTCGCGTGCTGACCCTCGCTTTGGCGCGCCGCGGGGTGCGCGCCCCGCTCGCCCGCGATTGGCTCGATTTTGTGGCCCGCCACTCGGCAGACCGCGCCGGCGATCCTCAAACGGCGTTGCGGGCATATGAAGTCTACCGTGGCTATCTTGCCGCGTGCCGCGAGCGCGAGCAGTTGAGCCTGCTGCAGCCCGGGCGTTTCCTGAACCCCGGGCCGCTCGCCGATCCTTCGGTGCTGCAGTTTTGCCCGATGCCGCTGGCGATCGGAGCACGGGCGCCGCCCGACAGTCTCGCCGCGCTGATGGAGGCGCGTTTCGAGGCCTACAAGCGCGCGATCGTGCAGCCCTTCTTCGCACAGCTTGCGCGTTACGTGGACCGGCAAATCGTGCTCGTTGACGTGCTGCGTGCGCTGAACGCCGGAGAAGAGGCCTTTGCCGATCATCGTCTGGCGCTCGACACGATCCTCGCCGCGTTCCGCTTCGGCAGGCGAAGCCTGCTGCGCCGGCTGTTCGGCGCCCGCATCGACCGGGTCCTGTTTGCCGCGACCAAGGCCGACCACGTGCCGGCACTGCAGCGCGACCATCTCGAAGCGCTGATGGCCAACCTGGTGGAAGCCCCGACCTTGCGCGCCAAGGCCGCCCGTGCCCGCGTCACGGCGGTGGCGCTCGCCTCGATCCGCTGCACCGAGGACGGCACCGACGTGATCGACGGCCGCAAGGTCGATATTGTCGTCGGATTGCCCGAAGGCGGCGAGCGGCGCATCCGGTTCTTTCCCGGGATCGTGCCGGTGACGCCGCCGCCCACGGGGTTTTGGGGCGAGCGGTTCACCGAGTTTCCGGTCTTCCAGCCGCCGCGAATCAAGGACATGGCAGGCGACGGCATTCCCCATATAAACCTCGACAAGGCGCTCGATTTTCTGCTGGAGGACGCCCTCGCATGACGTTCCTGTTCCCATCGCACCGTTCCTCCCCTCTCCCCCCGCCGGCCGGGGGGAGAGGGCAGGGTGAGGGGGGCCGACGGGCACGCTCCGCGGCTGCCCACCTCACCCTCCCGCCGCTACGCGCCGGGCCCCTCCCTCTCCCCCCAACGGGCGGAGAGGGGCTCAGATGACCGTCGAAACCGAGCCACCGCGCGAGCGGCTGCGGCCGCGCATTCTCGAAAGCGACGAAACCGGGCGGCTGGAGCTGAACCTGCAACTGGCGCCCGAGACGAACCTTCCTTCCCGGCGAACCCGGCGGTCCCGGTCGCCCATTCGCGTCGCCGCGACCGGCCTCGGCATCCTCGTCGTCGGCCTGATTGGCATCGATCTCGTCCAATTCATCGACGGCGCCTTTGCGCACGGCACGGGGCTCGGCATCGCCGCGGCGGCGGCAGTGGCGGCTGGGTCCGGCGGCGCAGCCTACTGGCTTGTGGCGGAATTGCGCGGGCTGTGGCGTCTGCGCTCCGCCGAGCGCCTCAGAAGCCTGATCCCGTTCGCTTTGGCGGACGAGTTGAAGGCGGAGATCGATGCCGCCGCGGCGATCCTGGCGGCCGATCCGCTCTTGAGCGACGCGGTCGCCCGCTATCGCGGCGTTCGCGAACCGCACCACAGCGGGCAAGATGCGCTCGAGCTGTTCTCCCGCTTTGTCCTCGCGCCGGCCGATCGGCTCGCCGAGGCCGCGATCCGCCGCGCCGCGACCCAGGCTTTTGCGATCAACGCGGTCAGCCCGACCGCGCTGCTCGACACTCTGCTGTTTGCGGCCCGCGCCTTGCGCCTCATCCGTGAGATCGCCGAGATCTACGGTCAGCGCCCGGGCCTCGCCGGCACCGTCCACCTGCTGCGGCGGCTCGCGAGCGGCGCCGGCATGGTCGGCGCCGTCGATCTGGTCGGCGGGATTCTCGTGCAGCAGCTCGGCGGCGCAGTCATGGAGCGCCTCAGCGCCAGCGCCGCCGAAAGCGCCTACGCCGCGCAAAAAATGGCCCGCCTCGGCATCATCGCGATGGCGCTGTGCCGCCCTATCGACTTCCGCCCCGGCGAAGTTCCGTCGCTGCGCCGCCTCGTCTCAGGTCTCCTGAAGGCCGACCACCAGGGGTTGGGCTGACGCGTTTGATAAAGCTTGCCCTAGCACCCATAGCGGCATGACATTTGCGTGAGTGAAGCACCCCGTCCGGGAGGTCAGTCTCATGCCGTCGCGCCGCTCTTTGCTCATCTCCGTATCGACCGCCGCCCTCATCGGCGCCTTTGCGGGTTTCGATCCCGCCCGTGCCGCCGACAAAACGATCAAGGTGGGCATAAACCTGCCCTTTACCGGGGCCGACGCGCATGACGCCGAATTGATCAAGGACGGCGCCTTGCTGGCGATCGACGAAGCGAACGCGCAGGGCGGCGTCGCCGGTTACAAGATCGATGTCCTGCTGCTGGACGACGGCACCGCCACCGCCGGGCAGTATGACCCGGCACAGGCGGCGACCAACGCGCGCAAGATGGTGTCCGACAAGGCGGTCGTCGCGGCGATCGGGCCGCAGATGAGCGGCTCGGGCAAGGCGATGTCGCCGATTTTGAGCCAAGGCGATCTGGCGACGATCACCCCGAGCTCGACCAACCCCGACATCACCGACCCGAAATTCGCCGGGCAATACCGGCCCAAGGGAAAGGCGATCTATTTCCGGACGGTGACCACCGACGCCTTCCAAGGGCCAAACATGGCCAATTATTATGCCGATGTCCTCAAGGTGAAATCGGTCTATGTGCTCGACGACAGCGGCGCCTACGGCGTCGGGATCGCCGACACCTTCCAGGCGCAGGCCGAGAAGCGCGGCATCAAGGTGCTCGGCCGCGACCAGCTCAACCCCAGAGAGGCCGATTACGCGACCACTCTCACGAAAATCAAATCGCTCAATCCCGACGCCCTATATTACGGCGGCGTCGCTCAGGCCGGGGTGAAGGTCGTCAAGCAGGCCTCCGACATTCTCCCCAAGATTATCAAGGGCGGCGGCGACGGCATGTATGGCGCCGAGATATTGCGCGGCGCCGGCTTTCCTGCGGCCGAAGGGTGGTACGCGACGATTGCGGCGCCGGATATCCTCGAAAACCCGGAGGCGGCGCCCGTCATCGAACGCTTCGCCAAGAAATACGGGCAGCAGCCCGAGAATTACTCGATCACCGCCTATGATGCGGCGCTCGTCATTCTCGACGCCGTCAAGCGCGTCGCCGCTTCGGGCAAGGAGGTGACGCGCGAGGCAGTGCGCGACGCGATGCAGACCGCCCACGTCAAGACACTGCAGGGCGAGATCACCTTTGACGAAAATGGCGACTTGCGAAACCGGGAGATCAGCGTCTTCCGCATCGTCAAGGACGACAAGTATCCGCCCGACGACGTCCTCCACCAGTACAAATACCTCGGCGTCGCGCCGCAGAGCTCGTGACAGTTCCCCAAATTATGAATTTTATCACCATGCGGCCGCGTCAAGGCGTGAATGGCCCCTCTCCGCCCTTCAGGGGGGAGAGGGAGGGGCCCGCGGAGTGGGAGGGTGAGGTGGGCACTGCCGTGCACCAGCTCGGCGGCCCCCCTCACCCTGCCCTCTCCCCCCGGCCGGCGGGGGGAGAGGGTAATAGCGACGACAACTAGATGTCCGACTATGGCGTGCTCTTGCAGCAGGTGGTCAACGGGCTGAGCCTCGGCGCGATGTATGCCTTGCTGGCGCTGGGATTTACCCTCGTCTACGGCATCCTCGAGCTGATCAATTTCGCGCATTTCAACGTGTTCATGGTCAGCTCGTTTTTCGGCATGTGGGCTCTCGAGTTTCTCGGCATAACGGGTCAGAGCCGAGTCCTAGCAGGCCCGGCCCTGGCCGGGGCACTGGTCTTCGCCTTCGCCGTCACGATGCTCGGCGCCGGCATCCTCGGCGTAGCGATCGAGCGTCTGTCGCTGCGGCCGCTGCGCGGGGTCCGCGGGACCGCGGCGATGATCACGACGATCGGCGTCTCGTATATCCTGTTCAACATCATCCTGCTGACTGTCGGCGCCGGCTCGGAGAACTACCCCAACCCGCTGCCGGTCGTGCGCTGGCAATTGGGCGAAGTGACCCTCGAACTGAAGGAGTTGCTGATCTGGGGCGTCGCCGTGGCGCTGATGCTGGCGCTGCATTTCTTTGTCAACCGCACCCGCCTCGGCAAGGCGATGCGCGCGACGGCGCAAGACGCCGAGGCCGCGCGGATGATGGGGGTCGATGTCGACCGCGTCATCGTCACGGCGTTCTTTCTGGGGTCCGCGCTGGCCGGCGCGGCGGCGCTGATCTTTGGCCTCTACTACAACTACACGAGCTTCATCATCGGCTATACGGCCGGGCTGCGGGCGTTCACCGCAGCGGTGCTGGGCGGGATCGGCAGCATTCCAGGAGCAATGGTCGGCGGCATCTTGATCGGTCTGGTCGAGACTCTGGGCGGGCAATTGATCGCGGTGCGCTGGACCGACGTCATCATCTTCTCGATCCTGGTTCTCGTTCTCGTCTTTGTGCCGACGGGACTGTTCGGCCGGGCCACCCCGACAAAATCGTGAGAAACGCGATCGGCATCCGAACACTGCTGCCGATCGGAGCGAGCGCGGCCGTCCTCGCCCGAATTTCCCCACGCGGGCGCGCCCGCCTCGCCGTCGTCCTGGTCACCGCGGCGGCGCTGCTGTTCCCTCTAATCAACGGGAACGATGCCGACATTGATTCGGCGGCGAACGCGCTCGCCTTTGCCGCCTTGGCGCTTGGCCTCAACATCGTCGTCGGCTTCGCCGGCCTGTTGGATCTCGGCTACGCCGCGTTCTTTGCCATCGGCGCCTACGCCTATGGCGTTGCCAGCTCGTGGCAGGTCCAGCCGGCGTGGAGCGGCTTCTGGGAGCCCTTGCGATGGCTCGACCTCGTCAGCCGCTTTCACGCCGCGGGCGGTGACGTCGTCCATTTCCAGGTCTCGTTCTGGCTGATGCTGCCGGTCGCAGCAGTGATCGCCGCGTTTTTCGGGGTATTGTTCGGAGCGCCCACCCTGCGGCTCAAAGGCGATTATCTGGCGATCGTGACTCTCGGCTTCGGCGAGATCGTGCCAATTGTCGCGCGTAACACGCCCTCGGTCACCAATGGCGCCATGGGCCTCAACGGCGTCGCTGCACCGCACCTATTCGGCTACGATTTCGGCGTCAACGCGACCCCCTATTATTATGTCGGGCTCGCGCTTGTCGCGTTCTTGATCCTGACGAGCCAGAGGCTGAAGGATTCGCGCATCGGCCGCGCCTGGATGGCGATCCGCGAGGACGAGATCGCCGCCGCCGCGATGGGTGTCGATCGCGTCCGTTTCAAGCTCCTCGCCTTTGCGATCGGCGCCGCCTTTGCCGGCGCCACCGGCACGTTCTATGTCGCCAAATTGCAGACCGCGACCCCCGAGATGTTCATGTTCCCGGTCTCGGTCATGGTCTTGGTCATGATCGTCTTTGGCGGGATCGGCAGCGTCTGGGGGGTCGTGGTCGGCGCGCTGGTGCTGCAGATCCTGCAATCCTGGTTTCTCGAAGATCTGTCGCAATGGCTGCACGCCCTCGGACGGCTCGTGAACATCGAGTGGCTGCAGCATGTCGAGCTCGCTTCGTCGATCGAGCTGATTTTTGGTTTTATTCTGGTGCTGATGATGCTCTACCGCCGTGAGGGGCTGATCCCGGCGACACGCCGCGCTGCGCCGCTGAGCCTCGACGAGCAGACGGCCCAAATCGGACGAGGTGGCTTCGACCGGCTTCCCGGCCCCCTCCCTAACCCTTCCCCGCAAGCGGGGGAGGGGGGGGTGGGGGCTCGCGCGGCGAGCGGGCCGCTGCTCGAAGTTTCGGACCTGACCGTGCGCTTTGGGGGGCTGGTCGCATTGCGCGCGGTCGAACTGAGCGTCCCCGCTCAGACGGTGGTCGCCGTGATCGGGCCCAATGGCTCAGGCAAATCGACATTGTTCAACGTCGTCACCGGCGTAGTACCAGCCGGTCGCGGCAGTATTCGCTTCGCCGGCGAAGCGATCGGCCGATTGCGGCCGCACGAAATATTGGAGCGCGGCATTGCCCGCACCTTCCAGAACATCCGCCTGTTCCCGAACCTGACTGTGCTCGAGAACGTCATGATCGGCATGCATGCGCGGCTCGACACCGGTCCGGTGGGCGCGCTGTTGCGGCTGCCGGCGAACCGCCGCGAGGAGGCGGCAGCGCGCGAGCATGCTCGCGAAATCCTGGCGTTGTTCGGCAACCGGCTGTTGCCGCGTGCCGACCACCTCGCCGCCAGCCTCTCCTACGCCAATCGGCGGCGCACCGAGATCGCGCGGGCGCTCGCGACGCGGCCAAAACTGTTGCTCCTCGACGAGCCCACGGCAGGGATGAACCCGGCCGAGACATTGGAGCTGGCCGACCAGATTCAAAGCCTCAACCGCAACGGTCTGACGATCCTGCTGATCGAGCACAAGCTCGACGTCGTCGCCATGCTGGCGAACCGGGTCATCGTGCTCGACCACGGCGAAAAGATCGCCGAAGGGCCGCCGGAGGCCGTGCGCCGCGACGAAGAGGTGATCCGCGCTTATCTCGGCAGGAGCGCCGCTTTTGCCTGATCTGCTTGAGTTTCAAGCGGTTGATACGCATTATGGCGACCTGCACGTCTTGAAATCGGTCGATTACCGGATCGCGGCGGGCGAGATCGTTTGCTTGTTGGGCGGCAACGCCTCGGGCAAGTCGACGACGATGAAGGCGATCATGGGGAGCATCGCGCCAACCCGCGGTGAGATCCTTTATGAGGGCCATTCGCTGAAGGGCGTTTCGACCGCCGAGCGGGTGCGCCGCGGCATCGCGCCTGTGCTCGAGGCGCGCCGCCTCTTCCCGCGCATGACGGTCCACGAGAACCTCGAGATGGGCGCCTACACGCGGCGCCGCGGGCCCGAGTTCGACGAGGATCTGTCGCGCGTCTTCGCGCTCTTTCCTCGCGTCGAGGAGCGGCTGCAACAGCTCGCCGGCACCTTGTCCGGTGGCGAGCAGCAGATGGTCGCGATCGGCCGCGCGCTGATGGCGCGACCCAGGCTCCTGTGTATGGACGAGCCATCGATGGGCCTCTCGCCCGCCTATGTCGAGCAGGTCTTCGACATCATCCGGACGATCAACCGGCAGGGCGTCACGATCTTCATGGTCGAGCAGAACGCCAACATGGCGCTCTCGATCGCCGACC
Source organism: uncultured Alphaproteobacteria bacterium (assembly GCA_963700195.1). Classification (GTDB taxonomy): domain Bacteria; phylum Pseudomonadota; class Alphaproteobacteria; order ATCC43930; family CGMCC-115725; genus AP-15. Next base: position 46,440 of record CAVOWQ010000002.1, on the reverse strand, counting down.
GCGCCTATGTCCTGCAGACCGGCCAGGTCGTGCTGAGCGGCCCCGCCGCCGAACTGCGCCAGACCGAGCTGATCCGCCACGCCTATCTCGGCGAGCTCAAAGTGGCGTAAGACTGCCGGCCGACGAAGACGAGCGTTCCGCGCCGAGCAAGACCATTAGGCGGAGTGGCGGCGGCAGTTCAAGGGTGCGTCCGCCCGGCTTCACGATCTGTGGGCGCGGCGCCAGCGGCATTTCCGATCCGAGCCTCAGCGGCAATCTGCTACATTATGGAATCTTGGTTAGGTTCGCCGGCACTGCGGCGATGACGGGATACTGGATGACGGAACAGCGAACGCTCCCGGTTTTGCTCCTGCGAAGACACGATGCCGCTCGACACCGGCGCGTTGACGCGCGGGTGCGCCGGCATGAAGATCGTCAGCGGCCGTCAGCTCTGCCGCGCCGAACTCGAACGGTTCCGTGCTCTTGCGGCGTCTGACGCGTCCGATTACCGTCGGCTGGCACACAGGAAGCCCCGCTGTTTCGCGAGGTCGCGGCCGAAAGCGGCGGTGAATTGAATTTCGTCAACCTGCGCGAAAGCGCCTGCTGGTCGCAACCACGACCGTATTGAGCGGCGTCGGCATCGTCGCGACGACCGGTGCGCCCTGACCGCCCAGCGGCCAAATACGAAGGGTTGCGTCGTATCCGGCGCTGACCAGCGATATGCCGTCTGCGGTGAAGGCGACACCGTTGGCGTTTTGCTCGTGTCCTTCAAGCACGGTCGGCGCGCCGCCGGCAAGCGGCCACAAGCGAACCGTTCGATCCCATGACGCCGAGGCGAGGGTCATGCCGTCGGGCGACACGGCGAGCGCGGCAACCGGCCCTTTGTGTCCCTCCAGGATCGCGTCCGGCGACGGCTTCCCCGGCGTCCAGATGCCGATTTTGGCATCCGCGCCGGCGGTCACCGCGCGGCCGTCCTTGAGAAACGCGACCGCGGTCACCGCGCTTTCGTGCAGCCTCAGGACCTGCTCGGCGACATCTCGGCGCAGCGACCAGCGGATCGCCGATGAGTCAAAACTCGCGGAGAGCGAGGTCGTGCCATCGGCGGAGACCGCAAGCGCGCGGACCGGACCGCCATGGCCGCTCAGTTGCGCCAAAGCCGAGGAGCGACCTGACACTATCCCGGCTAGCATGATGCACATTAGCAGGCAAATCAGGGACGGACGCATGGGTCCCGCTGCAGCCACTCCGCGAGCCAACGGCAATTTGGCGGACCGCCGCGCCCACCATCGCCACGCGCTTGATAGCGCGAGGCGCGGTATCTTACCCTGAACAAGAACGACAGAAAGGAGGGTGATAATCCTCAGTTTCATCATCGCATGCATCGCGGCGATCGTCATTGCAGTGGTTGGCGCCGTCGTCCTGAACCACATACAGGAACCCGTCAGCGTGGCCTTCTCGACGGGGGGCGTGCGGCTCTGACTGCGTTGCGATCGGCAAAAGTACAAAAGCGGCGGCAGCCGCGGCCGGTCGGAGACGGCGCGGCAAATTGGCGGACTCGGCCAGGCGATCTGTGACCCGTTTCTCAGCTCGGGTTCGAGCTTGATCGCGGCCGAAATGAACGATCGCAAATGTCATCCTCACGTGGTGGGAGAATTTCGGTCAACAAATCATTCAACCCACTCACGTAGTGCCTGCTGTGAAAGCAGTCGTCGTATATTGACGCCGCTCTATGGTTGTCACCGAGAGGGCGCGCGAGCGTCATCATCATGGCCTCGGCGAATTGTCGAGGGGTGTCCCGAACAAACTCAGTACAACGTTCCTGTACGTGATCAGGAAGGCCTCTAAGTGAGTCCGTAGTAGCGATAACTGTCTTTCCCGCACAGAGAGCCTCGATGAATTTCAAAGAACATCCCGTTCCCACAAGCGATGGCGCTAGAACTGCGGTTGAAACGGAATAGTAAATGCCAACATCTGGGACGCTTCCTACAAAATAACGTTTATACTTTTCGCATAACGCTTTATCCATTTGGCGCACAAGTTCCTTTATACGCCCAACAAAGGCAATTCGTGGGAATAGATCATTCAGCATAGGGAAGACCTCGGTAAGTAACCACTTCACCGCGATAAAATTAGCAAAGTTATTGTTTCCAACGTAAATAAAATCAAACATTTTTTCATAATTACGTCCTCTAAGTTGGATTAGAGATTCTTCAAGTTGTGGGTCCAGGCACGGCACTACCAATTGATGGCGTATGTGTGGCAATTTTTCCTCAAAAAATCTTTGGTCGTTTTTTGAACAGTGGATTAAGATGTCGGCATTTCGATATAATGATAGTTCTGATTCTAGTAGCTTTGAGTATCTGTCCTTCCGTCCATTAAAGGGATTTTCACTACCTCTCTCAGCATAAGTTTTTGCTTGTACATCGTGCGTGTCGCACACTATGCGCGGTGTGCAACCAGTTCGTCGAAATGTCAGCTCTCGAATTCGAATGCCAAGGAGCATTTCGAATGCGTGATTTACGTGGATGACATCGACTCGATAGTTGTCGATGAAATCTAAAATCCCGGCTCGCCACTCACTACGAGCAGCATATCTGGCATCGATAGAAAGAGAATCGTCACGCCCGGCTAAAATCCAGTCCCGAAACGATATGCTTAGATATGGCCGCTTTGTATCATAAGTCACACCGTACACGACACTCGATATGCCATCATAATGCATCTCGCTTGTTAGTTCAGCAATTTCTTCTTTGTTAGGAGATGCATGAAGGGTCCCAAGAACGAGCAAAATTTTATGACCGAACTTTTTGTGTGCGGCAGCTTGTGCCGCGAAGATATTTGAACTTCCCGTGTTGGGCCAAGGAGGTGCTATTATGATGGTTCCCTTGGAGCGGCGCGTACCGCGTTCACTCGTCGGCAATATTCCGCCCCTTTTCGGGAAACAATTCGAGCAGCCCCTCGCGCGAGGCGGGGCAGAGGCCGCGCTCGGTGATCAGGGCGGTGACGAGGCGGGCCGGGGTCACGTCGAAGGCATAATTGGCGGCGGGGCTGTCCGGCGGCGTCAGGCGGATGGCGATGCGCCGGCCATCATCGGTCCAGCCTTCGATGTGGGTGACCTCGCGCGCGTCGCGCTGCTCGATTGGGATCGCCGCACCGCCCTCGATCTGCCAGTCGATCGTCGGCGAGGGCAGCGCAACGTAAAACGGGACGTCGTTGTCGCGCGCCGCCAGCGCCTTGAGGTAAGTGCCGATCTTGTTCGCGACATCGCCTCCCGCGGTCGTGCGGTCGGTGCCGACGATGCAGAGGTCGACAAGACCCTCGCGCATCAGGTGGCCGCCGGCATTGTCGACGATGACCGTATGCGGGACGCCGTGCTCGCCGAGCTCCCAGGCGGTGAGGCTCGCGCCCTGGTTGCGCGGGCGGGTCTCGTCGACCCAGACATCGATCGGGACTCCGTTATTGTGGGCGCGGTAGACCGGGGCGAGCGCGGTTCCCCAGTCGACCGCCGCGAGCCACCCGGCATTGCAATGCGTCAGCACCTCGACACGGCCGGCTCCGCCCTTGCGCCGCCAGGCTTCAGCGATCGGGCCGGCGCCGTGTTCCCCCATTGCGCGATTGATCGCGACATCGGCTTCGGCGATCTCGCCGGCCCGCGTCATGGCCGCAGCAAACCGCCGGCTTTCCGGCACCTCGCACAATGCCCGCTGCATCTCGGCGAGGGCCCAGCGCAGATTGATCGCGGTTGGGCGCGACGCGGCGAGCTTTGCCATGCCCGAACTCGAGCCCGCGATCCGACGGGTCCTCCGCGGCGGCGAGCGCCATGCCGTACGCCGCGGCGGCGCCGATCAGCGGCGCGCCGCGAACCTGCATCGTGGCGATCGCCCGCACCGTGTCATCGAGCGTCTGCAGCGCAACAATCACGAGCTCGTGCGGCAGCCGCGTCTGGTCGATAATCTCGACGGTGCGCCCGTCGGCAGCGGGCCAGATCGTGCGCATCGCCCGGCCGCGAACGTTCATGGCGCCTCCTGTGGCTCCAGCACCCGCCCCGCCACCGCATCGAGACGCGCGAGCACCTCGGAATCGCGCCGCTCGGGCGCAGTGATCAGCGCGTGATCGAGAACCTGCTGGCAGCCCTGCCGGCACGGCCCGGAATGTATCGACAGTGCAGGCACCACATGCCTGACGAGCGCCTTCGCCCGTTCCGCGTTGGCGAGCAGCACTCCGACGATCATGTCGACCGTGACGGCGTCGTGGCCCGGATGCCAGCAATCGTAATCGGTGACCATTGCTACCGTCGCGTAGCAGATCTCAGCTTCTCGCGCGAGCTTGGCCTCGGGCATGTTGGTCATGCCGATCACGTCGCAGTTCCACGACCGATAGAGCTCGCTTTCGGCAAGGCTCGAAAATTGCGGTCCTTCCATGACTATATAAGTGCCGCCGCGCTTGATCACCATGCCCGCTTCCGGCCCGGCTGCGGCCAGCGCGTCGCCAATTCGACCGCAGACCGGATGGGCCATCGAGACGTGCGCGACGCAGCCCTTGCCGAAGAAGCTCTTGGCCCGCGCGAAGGTGCGGTCGATGAACTGGTCGATCACGACAAAATCGCCGGGAACCAGATCCTCGCGTAGGCTGCCGACGGCCGACAAGGAGACGATGTCGGTGACCCCGCAGCGCTTCAGCGCATCGATATTCGCCCGATAGTTGATCTCCGACGGCGGCACCACGTGGCCGCGGCCGTGGCGGGGAACAAACACGACAGGTTGGCCGTCCAGCGTTCCGAAGCAGAATTCGTCAGATGTCGCACCGAACGGGCTTTCGACCCGCCGCCATTCGACATTCACGAGCCCGTCGATCTGATAAAGCCCGCTCCCCCCGATGATCCCGATGACGGGCCCGGTCATCCCCCGATCATCCAACTGGCCTAGTGTGCGGTGGCCCAGATCTTGCGCTTGGCGGCGTAAAAGATGCCCGCCATGATAATGAGAAAGAGCATGACCTTGAACCCGGTGCGGTGGCGAGGCTCGAGATTGGGCTCGGCCGCCCAGGTGAGGAACGTCACCACGTCATGCGCCATCTGCGGCACCGTGGCGGAAGTGCCGTCGGCAAAAGTCACGGCGTTGTCGCTGAGCGGCGGCGGCATCGCTATCTGATGACCGGGGAAATATTCATTGTAGTTCATCCCCGTCAATAGGTTGAACCCGGGCGGCGGGTCCTTGTACCCGTTGAGGATGCCGAAAACGTAATCCGGCCCCCCTTCGCGCGCCTTGACGATCATCGACAGATCCGGCGGCAACGCACCGTTGTTGGCCGCGCGCGCCGCCTGTTCGTTGGGAAACGGGCCGGGGATCGGGTCGGAGGGTCGGGCCGGGCGCTGGAACATCTCGCCCTGATCGTTTGGCTGCTCGTTGGTCACCTGGTAAGTCGAGGCGATCGCCTTCACCTCGTCCTCGGTGTAGCCGATATCGGTCAGGTCCCGGAAATAAAGATGCTTGACCGGGTGGCAGGCGGAGCAGACCTCCTTGTAGACCTGAAAGCCGCGCTGCTCCGCCGCCCGGTCGTAGGTGCCGAAGATGCCGTCGAACGACCATTGCTGGTGCGGCAGCGGCGGGGTCTCTTGGGCACTCGCGCAGAGCGGTGTCAGGACCAAGACCAGTAGAGCCAGCGCGGCAAGGACAGGGTTCGGCATGTCACGATTTCGCCAGCGGCGCTCCGGCGCCGCCAAGTCGAGCGCCGCCGCCTTGCAACACCGCCGTGGCGATGCTGGCGGGCAGCGGTTTGGGTCGCTCGAGCTTACCGATGACCGGGAACAGGATCAGGAAATGAACGAAGTAGTACAATGTCGCGATCTGCCCGACGATGACCACCAAGCCTTCGGGCGGGTTGGCGCCGACCCAGCCGAGCGCGATGACGTCGATGACCAGGAGCCAGAACACCCACTTATAGACGGGGCGGAACCGCGCGCTGCGCACCGGCGAGCTGTCGAGCCACGGTACTAGGAACAACAGGAAAATCGACCCGAACGCCATGATGACGCCGAGCAGCTTGTTCGGCACCGAGCGCAAAATCGCATAATAGGGCAGCAGGTACCATTCCGGCACGATGTGGTTTGGCGTCTGCATCGGGTTCGCCGGAATGTAATTGTCCGAGCTGCCCAGGAAATTCGGAGCATAGAAAACGAAAAAGCTATAGATCAGCAGGAATACGGCCAGCCCGAACAGATCCTTGATCGTGAAATACGGGTGGAAGGGGAGGGTATCCTGCGGCCCCTTCATTTCGATCCCCAGCGGGTTGTTGGAGCCGAAGCGGTGCAAGGCGATCAGATGGAGCAACACCACGGCAAGGATCACAAAGGGCAGCAGGTAGTGCAGCGCGTAAAACCGGTTCAAGGTTGGATTGCCGACGGTAAAGCCGCCCCACAGGAACGTGACGATGCTCTGTCCAATCAACGGTATCGCCGAGAACAGATTGGTAATGACCGTGGCCGCCCAGTAGCTCATCTGGCCCCAGGGCAGCACATAGCCCATAAAGGCCGTCATGATCGCCAGTATCAGAATGATGACCCCGAGTATCCACAGCAGTTCGCGCGGCTGCTTATAGGAGCCATAGTAGAGCCCGCGGAACATGTGGATGTAGAGTAGCGCGAAGAACATCGACGCCCCGTTCATATGGGCGTAGCGCAGCATCCAGCCGTAATCGACGTCGCGCATGATCCGTTCAACCGAGTCGAACGCCATTGAGGCATGCGGGGTGTATTGCATCGCCAGAAAGATGCCGGTGACGATCATCACCACGAGCATGATCCCGGACAGCGAGCCGAAGTTCCACCAATAGCTGAGGTTGCGCGGGGTCGGATACTCGTACAGCTCGTGCTGCAGCATCGCGACGAACGGCAGGCGATAATCGATCCAGCGGATGATGCGGCTCGTTGCGCTGAGGCTGGTCTGGGCCATGCGGGTTCCTACCCGATCTTGATTGTCGTGTCGTGGGTGAATTCGTAAGGCGGCAGGAACAGGTTCAGCGGCGCCGGCCCCTGGCGAATCCGGCCCGCGGTATCATAGATCGAGCCGTGGCACGGGCAAAACCAACCGCCATAGGGGCCGCGGGGGTCGCCGGCCTTCTGACCGAGCGGGATGCAGCCGAGATGGGTGCAAACGCCGATTACGACGAGCCATTCGGTTTTCTTGACGCGGGCCGAATCCGGCTGCGGATCGCGCAGATCGGAGAGGTTCACGTCTTCCGCGGCTTTGATCTCCTCCGGCGTGCGATGGTCGATGAAGACCGGCTTTCCGCGCCACGCGACGGTGAGACGCTGGCCGACCTGCACTGGCGCGAGATCGACCTCCGTGGTGGACAGAGCCAAAGTGTCGCGCGCCGGGTTCAGGCTATCGATGAACGGCCAAATCGTCGCGGCGACGCCGACAGCACCGATGGCCGTTGCGGTCAAAATCAGAAAATCGCGCCGTGTCTCACCGGCATGCGCTCCGCTTGCATTGTGCTGCGCCAGATCGGCCATCCAACCCTCATTATTTCGCGGGCCGCCCGTCAGGCACACCGGCAGTCGCAAGCTATACTGTTGAAGAGAGCGAACTATGCGACAGACTGCCGCATAAATCGGCAGAAAACCGAGTAATAAGCATCGTCCGGCTAAAGAGACTGACCAAAAATGAATAGACACCCTTGAGCGGATTGCTGACCGCCCTGCCGCCAAACGCTTGGATCATGTGAAAAAGCCCCTCTCCGCCCTTCAGGGGGGAGAGGGAGGGGCCCGTCGCGAAGCGACGGGAGGATGAGGTGGGTTAAGCCGCAAACTCAGCCCATCGGCCCCCCTCACCCTAACCCTCTCCCGGCGGGGGAGAGGGAACCCCATGGCAACCTTCGACGACGAATACCTGGAACAGTAAACTGATCTGGTACGAATGGTGGAATGAAGTGCGCCTGGCGGTGTTCGAACCGGACATTCCGCAAAACACCGGGGCCTTGCTGCGGCTCGCGGCGTGTTTTGGGGTGGCGGTCGATCTGATCGAGCCGTGCGGTTTTCTGCTTGATGACCGGCGGCTCAAGCGCGCGGTCCTCGATTATGGAGCCGATCTCGTTCTCTGCCGTCATGTTTCGTGGCCGGCGTTCGTCGCCCGCCGGGACTCGCAATCGCGGTTGATCCTGATGACGACGACCGGGACTATCCCGCTGCATCGTTTCGCATTTGCGCCAGACGACACGATCCTCCTCGGCCGGGAGAGCGCCGGCGTGCCCAAGGAGGTGCATCGCGCCGCGGCGGCCCGCGTTGTCATCCCGTTGCGCCCCGGCGCGCGCTCGCTCAATGTCGCGCTCGCGGGTGCCATTGCGCTCGCCGAGGGATTGCGCCAAACCGGATTATTCCCCGAACCATGACCGAACAGCCTTCCTTTTCACCCGATGCCGGCCGGTGCACGATGGCCGAGGCGTGGTTTTCCGAGCTTCGCGACCGAATCTGCGCGGAGTTCGAGGCGATCGAGGCCGAATTCGCGGGCGCACGCCCGAGGGTGGGCTGCCGGGCCGTTTCGAGCGCCAAGATTGGCAGCGGTCGGGAGGCGGCGGCGGGACGATTTCGGTCATGCGCGGGCAGGTTTTCGAGAAGGTCGGGGTCAACATCTCGACCGTGTCGGGCGAATTCTCGCCCGAGTTCCGCAATGAGATCCCGGGCGCGTCGAAAGATCCGCGCTTCTGGGCGAGCGGGATCTCGCTCGTCGCCCATCTGTGCTCGCCGCTCGTCCCGGCGGCGCATATGAACACGCGGCACATCGTCACGAGCAAAGCCTGGTTCGGCGGCGGCGCCGATCTGACCCCGATCTATCCCGACGAGGCCGCGGCCAAGGAGTTTCATGCCGCGCTCGCTAGCGCGTGCGCGCCCTACGACGGGGATTGCTACGAGCGCTTCAAGAAATGGTGCGACGAATACTTCTTCCTCAAGCATCGAGGCGAGCCGCGCGGCGTCGGCGGGATCTTCTTCGATTACCTGGACAGCGGCGACCAGGAGCGCGACTTCGCCTTCGTCCGCTCGGTCGGTGGGGCCTTCCTCGGCGTGTTCGCGGCCATTGTCCGATCGCGTATGCGGCTCGCCTGGACCGAGGAGCAACGCCGCCATCAGCTGGTGCGCCGCGGCCGCTACGTCGAGTTCAACCTGCTCTACGACCGGGGCACCGTGTTTCGGCTTGAAGACCGGCGGCAACCCGGAGGCGATCCTGATGTCGTTGCCGCCCTTGGTGGCGTGGCCCTAAGGGAACACCGGGGGCTGTCGACGGGACAGCGTGCATGCCCTGCATTTGCCATCTTTGCACAGCCGGAGCTGGCGATAGCGGCCCATTTCAGCTGACGGCTTGACCCCGCGGGGTAAGCCGCGCGACATTCCGAGATCCGGAAGCAGACGCCGTGAAGAGCCTCGCACCGGTCCAATTGGAGACTGGCCATGACTAACATTGCCGACTTCGCGGACGCTTCCGCAGGCCGCGACGCGGCGTTCACGCCGGTTTTCCATCATTTGGATTGTGCCGCTCGTCGCCGTCGCGATCGGCGCTTGGCTCGCCTGGGACACGCTGTCCAAGGAAGGGCCGACGATCAAGATCGCGTTCGACGGCGGGGAAGGGCTGCAGGCCGGCCAGTCGCAGCTCAAATACAAGGACATCGTGTTCGGCACGGTTAAGAGCCTGGCGCTTTCGTCCGACCAGACGCATGTCGTCGCAACGGTCGCGACGACCCACCAGGCCACACCGCTGCTGACCGAGGGAACCGTATTCTGGGTGGTCAAGCCGCGGCTCTTCGCCGGCAATGTTTCCGGCATCGAGACCCTGCTTTCGGGGTCGTATATCGGGATGTTGCCGGCCGCGACGGCCGGCAAAAGCCAGCGGGAATTTGTCGGACGCGAGGATCCGCCGGTGCTCGGAGCGCATGTCCCGGGGCGCACGTTTTTCTTGAAATCGAAGCGCATCGGCGCGGTCTCGGTCGGCTCGCCGATCTTTTTCCGCGACCTGGCCGTCGGCGAAGTGCTCGGGTGGGACATCGCCGATATGGCGGAATACGTGACGATCCATGCCTTTGTCCGGGCGCCCTATGACAGTTATGTGCACGACCAGACGCGGTTCTGGAACGCCTCGGGTGTCTCGGTAAAGCTCGGCGGCACCGGGATCGACGTGCAGATGGAGTCGCTGAAGGCGCTGCTCCTCGGCGGCGTCGCGTTCGAAACGCCAGTGGCCGAGATCCACACAGCGGAGACATCCGAAGACCACGTCTTTCCGTTGTTCGCGGACCGGGAGACTGCGAATGCCGCCTCCTATACTCGGAAGATCCCGGCCATCTTATTTCTCGGGCTCGGTCAGCGGGCTGGCACCGGGGGCTGCGGTCACGGTGCACGGGCTGAAGGTCGGGGAGGTGACCGATGTTCGCCTCACCTATGATGCCGCCAAAGACGCGGTCTTGGCGCCCGTGCGGTACGAGATCGAGCCGGAACGCGTCATCGGTGTCGGGCAGCGCGCATTCAAGACGGACGCGGAGGGAGTGGCCGCCCTCCTCAAGCAAGGACTGCGGGCGAGCCTGCAGAGCGCCAACCTGATCACCGGGCAGCAGAATGTGGCGCTCGACTTCGTCACCGATGCGCCGCCGGCAGAGGTCGCGATGGTCGGGCCGGATTATGTGGTACCGGCGACGGAAGGCGGCGGGTTCGCCGGGCTCACTGCGTCGGCGACCGAGCTTCTCAGCAAGGTCAACACGATGCCGTTCGACCAGATCGGCAAGAACCTCGACAGCATCCTCAAATCGGCCAACGACCTCGCCCAAGGCCCGCAAATGAAGAAGGCTCTGACCGAGCTCGCCGGGATGATCGGCATCGGCCCAGAACATGGTGCAGAACCTCAACAGCGGCCTCAGCCCGGCGGCGAAGCAGCTGCCTGAAGTGACCGCCGGGCTGCAGAAGACATTGGCGAACGCCAACAAGCTGGTGCTGTCGCTCGACAACGGCTACGGCGACAACACCAAGTTCAACCGGGATATGGATCGGTTGCTGGCGCAGGCCAATGATGCCCTTCGCTCGATCCGAGCGCTGAGCGATCTGTTGGCGCGCCACCCCGAGGCATTGATCAAGGGCCGCCCCGACGGGGCGCTGGAGTGAGCGCCGCGAGGCTTGCCGCGTTGGTGCTGGCCGCAGTGCTCGCAGCGTGCTCTTCCCCGAGCCCGGTGCTCTACACGATCGCGCCGGTTCAGGGGCCGGTCCAGTCCGGCGGGCCCAAGGTTATCGTATTGCAGCAGATTGCCACTGCGCACTATCTGGAGCGCTCGCAGATTGTTCGCTCGTCGGAGAACTACCGGCTCGACGTGATGTCGAACGACTGGTGGGGCGAGCCGCTGTCGGCGATGCTCAGCCGAGTGCTGACCGAGGAATTGGGCCAGCGCCTGCCGCAGAGCACCGTGATCGGCGAGACCGGCGCCGTCTCGGCCTCACCGGACGCCACCATTGAGCTGAACGTGCAGCGACTCGATGAGGACGCGTCAGGCAACGTTGTCCTGCAAGCCCAGGCCAGCGTCAGCTTCAAGGGGCGAACCGGACCGGTGCTGCGCAGTTTCCGTTTTGTCGTGACGCCTCCGGCAGCGGGCGTCCAGGGCGAGGTCACGGCGATCAGCACGGCGCTCGGCCAGCTTGCCGACGGCCTCGCGTCGATGCTGGTGGGTCGGTGAAGCGGTCCTCGCCGAGCCCGCCCGCGACCGAGCCCCAGCTGCGGGAGTGCCCAAGTTGCGGGCTGTTCCAGACTGTTCCCGCCTTAACACCGGGCGAGACGGCTCAGTGCGTGCGCTGCCCGACGATCTTGCGGCGCACCACCAGGCACCGCATCGATCATATCATCGCGCTCACGTTGACCGCGTTCATATTACTCGTCGTCATGTGTTCCACGACGTTGATGAGCGTCGAAACCTCCGGCATCAGGCGCACGGCGGACCTATTCTCGGGGCCCGAGGAGCTGGTTCGGCAAAACATGGGCGAACTGGCCGTGGTGATCATCTTCGTGACCGTAGTGGCGCCGCTTATCAGGCTGGTCAGCACATTGTATGTGCTGGTCCGGTTACACGCGACGTCGTCGCCTACCCACCTGCGCCGCGTCTTTGCCTGGGCCGAGCGCCTGCGCCCGTGGTCGATGCTCGAGGTGTTCGTCTTCGGCGTCTTTGTCGCCTATGTGAAGCTCGGCGATCTCGTGACGATCGGGCTCGCGGCCGGCGTCTACGCGCTCTTAGCCCTGACCTTCGTCCTCATCTGGATGGACTCCGCGCTCGACCGCGAGGCGGTGTGGGAGAGGCTCTTCCGCGGTAACCTTCGCGGCGGCTCGCCAGGCCTGGCAGGCGCGATTGGCTGCGAGACCTGTGGCCTGGTCAGCGTGCCTCAGCCGGACGACCCGCGCTGCCCGCGTTGCGATAGCATGCTGCACGAGCGCAAGCCGAACAGCGTGGCGCGCACCTGGGCATTGGTCATCGCCGCCGCGGTCCTCTACATTCCGGCCAATTACTATCCCGTGCTGTCGGTAGTGCAGCTGGGCGCCGGCCACCCCAGCACGATCCTCGGCGGCGTCGAGGAGCTGGTGACGGCGCGCCAGTATCCGCTCGCCGCGCTGGTGTTCTTCGCCAGCATCGCGGTGCCGATGCTGAAGCTCATCGGGCTCTCGGTCATGCTGATCACGATCCAGACCGGCCGCACGAGATGGCTGCGCGACCGCACCCGGCTCTATCACATCGTGCGTTTCGTCGGGCGCTGGTCGATGATCGACATTTTCATGGAGTTGCTGCTCGGGGCGCTGGTCGCGTTCGGCGCGGTGATCACGATCGAACCCGGCGCCGGCGCCCTCGCCTTTTGCGCCGTCGTGATCCTGACGATGTTCGCGGCCGAAGCCTTTGACCCGCGGCTGATGTGGGACGCAGCCACACGGCGCGAGCCGGCAGCGATGCCGGCCGATCCGAGGCTCGCGGCCGGCAATTGAGGCCGCCGCAAGCACATCGGCGCGACCGCCCTCCGTCTCCAGCTCCGCGCGAAGATGATGATCCTGCCGGGAGAGCAGTTCGTGATCCGGCGACAGGCCTATGCGATGATCAAGGAGGCGCTCGACGAGAACGGCATCAAATTCGCCTTCCCCACTGTGCAGGTCGCCGGCGAAGGCGACACCTCCGCCACTGCGCCGTCGCGCAGCGCGCGCTGGAGCTGGCCAAGCCCGCGGCAGCATAGCAGGTCTGTTCCTGCGCCCGCGCCGCACGGCCTGAGCGTTGCCCTACGGTCACAGGCCTGTGCTTTTTCCGCGCTTCTGCCAGAAGTGAATAGACCACCGAATTAGCCCCCGGCCACTATCACTTCCGCCTTCGGCATGTGCGGAGACCGTGCGCTAGTGCCTCGCCGGCTCTATTAATCCATCATGCAACTGGGGAGATTCGAAGAAATGACATACGGGCTGAAACGCGGTGTCCTGATGCTCCCGCTCATGACATCTGTCCTCCTCTCCGCCTGCGTCTCGCAGAGCAAATACGACGAGCTCCAGGCGCAATATCAGCGCGCTCAGCAGCAAAACGCGACGTTGTCGAATCAGGTTGCCGCCGATAAGGCGCAGATCTGCCGGCTGCAAGGCGCGATCAAGTACACCGTCAACAGCGACCTGCTGTTTCCATCGGGCGGCTATCAGATGAGCGATCGGGGGAAGCAGATTATCGCTGGCTTTGCGGCGAAGTTGGCGCCGACGCAGCAGAACAAGATCCTGGTCAGCGGCTACACAGATAATCACCCGATCGGTCCGGCATTGGAGCGGCAGGGCATCACCTCAAACGAGATCCTGTCGCAAAAACGTGCTGAAAATGTCATGGAATATATAGTCTCGCAGGGCGTGAAGCCCGACCTCATCTCGGCTCAGGGATTTGGCGACACGAATCCAATCGCTCCGAACGACACGCCACAGGGCCGCGCCCAGAATCGTCGTGTCGAGCTGTCGCTTGCCAGTTCCGGCTGCTGACGCAGAGTCGGGCTAAGATATTGGAAGGGAGCAACTTATCGCTCCTGAGCGATGCAGAGCTGGTAGACGAGAGGGGACCGAAATGACGGGAGTCTTTCTCGGTTCGCTTTCAGGGCGCTAAGTCACCGTTTTCCTCGTTGTATCTCGGCGCCGGCCATTGTCGCGACGTTCACTGCTTGCGGGGAGTCCGACCGGCTGGGAGCGTGCCAAATGGCGTCTTCCCCCTGGCCAGGGACGACGCCGCGTGTGCTTCGCACTCGTCGACGCCAAGATCCCCAACTCAACCGAAAATACGGTTGCCACTTACACACCCTACGTCAGCACCGCCAACAGCCTCGCATCGCTCGCGTTCAATAAGAGCGTCGGATACTCCGCCGGTACAGCCACGGCCGAGGGCTATGCAACCGCGACCGGCGATGACGATCTTAGAATTGCCTCTTTCGCACTGCATATTGCGGTAAGGCGCCGGGGCCGGTGATGGGCGGGCGCCTGATCCGACGCCTGTCCCGGCCGCCACAACCACAAGGAGAACTTTTGCTGCAGACTTGCTGCAGGTGCAGTGGAGTGTAATTATTCATTCAACTATTGATGGTAGCCGTGCAGGTGTGCCGAGGATCCCAATGATCCAGCCGGAACCCGGCCGGACTCGAACCGGCGGTCGGGCGAAGGCCGCGACAACTGTGCGGTAGGCTTGGCTCCGCCGCGTCAGATCGACCCGACGGCCGATACTTTGTGATATTCTGCCCCGTCACTCACGGCGGAGCCGATCCTTGCCGCTCGACATCGTCCCCAGCGTCTGCCCGCATGATTGCCCGAGCGCCTGCGCGCTCGAGGTCGAGCGGATCGACGGCCGGCGGATCGGTCGGGTGCGAGGGGCGGCGGCACAGTCCTACACGCGAGGCGTGGTGTGCGCCAAGGTCGCGCGCTATGCCGAGCGCCAGCATCATCCAGCGCGGCTGTCCCGGCCGCTGCGGCGGGTCGGGGAGAAGGGCATCGGCGAAGCGGCGTTCATGCCGATCTCCTGGGAAGATGCGCTGGACGAGGTCGCCGAAGGACTGACGCGAGCGGCCCAGCGCTACGGCTCCGAAACGGTGTGGCCCTACTACTACGCCGGGACGATGGGACTGGTGCAGCGCGACGGCATCAACCGACTACGTCACGCAATGCGCTATTCGCGCGAGCATTTGTCGATCTGCAGCATGTTGTCGGACGCCGGTTGGCTCGCCGGGGTCGGAGCCAAGCGCGGGGTCGACGGGCGCGAGATCGCCAAATCCGATCTGATCGTCGATCTGGGGCGGCAATCCGGTCTCGACCCAGGTCAACGTGATGACCCATGTCGCGGCGGCGCGTAAGGAACGCGGCGCCAAGCTCGTCGTCATCGATCCCTACCGCACTGCGACCGCCGAGCAGGCCGATATCCATCTGGCGCCGCTTCCCGGCACCGACGGCGCGCTCGCCTGCGCGGTGATGCACGTCCTGTTCAAGGAAGGCTATGCCGACCGCGACTACATGGCGCGGTACACCGACGACCCCGAGGGGCTCGAGACGCATCTCGCCACCCGCGACCCGGCCTGGGCGGCGCGGATCACCGGGCTCTCCGAAGACGAGATCCTCGGCTTCGCGCGGCTCTACGGGCGCACCAAGCGCAGCTATATCCGCGTCGGCTACGGCTTTTCGCGGTCCCGCAACGGCGCCGCACAGCTGTTCGCCGTCACCTGCCTGCCGGCGGTGACCGGCGCCTGGGCTTATGAAGGCGGCGGCGCGCTCTATTCGAACCTTGGTCTCGTGCCGCTCGATCTCACCCTGATCGAGGGGCTGGACCGGCTCGACCCGGCGACCCGCATCCTCGACCAGTCGCGGATCGGTCCGGTGCTGACCGGCGACCGGCGCGACATCGGTGACGGGCCGCCGGTTACCGCATTGTTCATCCAGAACACCAACCCGATGGTGGTGGCCCCTGAGTCGGCCTTGGTGCACCGCGGTTTCGCGCGCTCCGATCTGTTTGTCTGCGTTCACGAACAATTCATGACCGAGACCGCGGCGATGGCCGATATCGTATTGCCGGCAACGACGTTCCTCGAGCATGACGACATCTATCCAGCGGGTGCCCACACCTATTTGCAGATCGGCCGCGCGGTATTGGAGCCCTATGCCGAGTGCCGCTCCAACCACGACGTGATCTGCGGGCTCGCCGAGCGGCTCGGGGCGCGTCATCCCGGCTTCGCGATGAGCGCGATCGAGCTGATCGACCGGACCTTGCGGATCAGCGGGCTTCCTGATCGAGAGAGCTTCTCGGAGGGCGGCTGGCTCGATTGCTGCCCGCCTTTCGAGACCGGCCATTTTCTCGACGGTTTCGCGCATGCCGACGGAAAATTTCATTTCCGCGCCGATTGGCGGGCGATCGGGCCCGAGCATGCGCAGCTGCCGGCCATACCCCGACCATGTCGCCGTCATCGACGAAGGCGACGCCGAACAGCCGTTCCGGCTGATCGCCGCGCCGTCGCGCTCGTTCCTCAATACGAGCTTCAACAATACGCCGTCGAGCATCGCCCGCGAGGGCCGACCCACTGCACTCGTTCATCCCGAGGTGCTGGCGGGACTGGGGCTCGGCGATGGCGACCGGATGCGCATCGGGAACCGGCGCGGTAGCGTTGTCGTTCACGCGCGCGGGTTTGACGGGTTGCAGAGGCGGGTGGTGATTGTGGAAGGGCTGTGGCCCAACCATGCTTTCGAAGAGGGTATCGGGATCAATCTACTGACAAGCGCCGAACCCGGTCTGCCGCGCGGCGGCGCCGTGTTCCACGATACTTCGGTATGGCTCAGCCCGGCGTGAGGGGCGCGATGAGCGACAGCAAAAACCGGCTCCCGACCGAGGCGCGCTCCGCCGAGGTCGAACAATTTCTCGACAAGCTGAAGAAGGCGCCACCGGCTCATCCGGGTGGCGGACGCGGGCGGCTGATCTTCGCACTGGACGCGACGGCCAGCCGCGAGCCGACCTGGGACCGCGCCTGCCGCATCCAAGGTGAGATGTTCGAAGCCACCGCCGCGCTCGGCGGGCTCGAAATCCAGCTGGTCTTTTATCGCGGCTTTTCGGAGTGCAAATCGAGCAAGTGGATGACGACCGCCGCCGATCTGCATCGGGTCATGCGATCGGTCTTCTGCGTCGGCGGCGAAACCCAGATCGAGCGGGTGCTGAGCCATGCGATGCGCGAAACTCGGGCGCGCAAGGTCAATGCGCTCGTCTTTGTCGGCGACGCGATGGAGGAAAAGGTCGACCGGCTGTGCCGGCTGGCCGGTGAATTGGGTCTTCTCGGCGTGCCGATCTTCATTTTTCACGAGGGCCGTGACCGGACCGCGGCGGCGGCCTTCAAGCAGATCGCGAGCCTATCGCGCGGCGCCTATCTCAGCTTCGATCTGTCGAGCGCCGATCGCCTCAAAGAGCTGCTCGCGGCCGTCGCGGTCTATGCCGCGGGCGGCTACCGCGCGCTGACCGCCTATGGCGAAAAGAAGGGCGGTGAAATCCTGCGTCTGACCGCGCAACTGCGCGAGTGAGCGGCGCGCGATGCTCTACCTTCTCGGCGGGTTCGCGGTCCTCAGCGGCTTCCTGCTGCTGGTGTACCTGTTCGTCAACGCCGACCCGGCGCGGCTCGCCCGCGGCCTCAAGGTGACCGGCATCGTCATCGCCGTCGCCGCGGTCGCGACCTTGGCGATCTCCGGACGGCTCGCCGCGCTCCTGATGCCGCTGGCGATGCTGATGCCGCTGCTGATCCGGGTGCGCAGCCTGCTCGACCGCTACCGTCCGCCGGCCGGCGGGCAGACCTCGACGGTGGCGACCGCTTTTCTGCGCATGACCCTCGACCACGATACCGGGAGCATGGATGGGACGATCCTGCGCGGCCGCTTTGCCGGGATGCGTCTCGACGAGCTGGGGCCGGGAGACCTGTTGGCATTGCTGCGCGAGTGCCGAGCCGAGGACGAAGAAGGCGCGCGGCTGCTCGAGGCTTATCTCGACCGCGTGCGCCCGGATTGGCGCGACGAGCTCGCCGGGGAACGGGCCGGCGGCGGCGCCGGAGGAGGCGCAGCCCGGCCGGCGGGCGGCGACATGAGCGTCGAGGAAGCCTATGCCATCCTCGGGCTTTCGCCAGGCGCCGACGCCGAGGCAATCAAGGAGGCACACCGCCGGCTGATGGTCAAATTGCACCCCGACCACGGCGGCTCCGACTATCTCGCCACCAAAATCAACCGCGCCCGCGACGTGCTCGTGCACCGGCGATAACCGCTGGTGGTCACATTGCTGAGATGTGGTTGCGAGTACCCCGGACGGCTCCCCGCCAAGCCTCCCCTGACGGGAACAGGGAGCAGCTTTGCTCGCAACGACACGCTGTCAAGCGCAGTCGAAGAAGGCGAAGCGCTCTCCGGCGCCCAGCCCCTCATAATAGACCTTCTGCAGTTTGGCGGTCCTGCCGTGGGCGGCGCATGCTCTTTTTGCGAGCTCTGTCGCTTGGTCGAGGCCGTTCATGATGCCGTCGTACCGGACCGAGACATGGGTGTCGGCGTTTTCGACGATCTGCACCGCGTCACAGGCGGCGAGCTGCAGAAGCCCGACAAGGAGGACTGCCTGGCAGGCCGTTAGCTTTGCGCGCAACCAAGGCCCGCTGGTATTGCGCTTCTGCCAGCTGCCGGCCTGCTGTATATATTGTTTATGATATGTGACGACCATAATCTATTGCCCGCGTCAGCGGTGGGATCCTTCTACGACAGCCAAGGAAAGTTGGGCAATGGCGCGGCATCTGGAGCGTGTCTATGCGCCTGAACCTGTCGCGTCAGACGCTGGTTCCATTCGTCGTCGCTTGCGCGATGTTCATGCAGAACCTCGATTCGACGGTGATCGCCACGGCATTGCCGACGATAGCACACTCGCTCGGCGAGACCCCGCTGCGCCTCAACGTCGCGATCACCTGTTACTTGCTGAGCCTCGCCGTGTTCATCCCGATCAGCGGCTGGACCGCCGACCGGTTTGGGGCACGTCGCGTCTTTAGCTTGGCGATCGTGGTCTTCACCTTGGGTTCGATCGCCTGCGGTTTGTCGACCTCGCTGCCGGCGCTGGTTGCCGCGCGTATCCTGCAGGGCATGGGCGGCGCACTGATGGTGCCGGTCGGGCGCCTCGTGTTGCTGCGAACCGTCCCGAAATCCGATCTGGTGCGGGCGATGTCGTTCGTCAGCGTCCCGGCGTTGATCGGCCCCGTCATGGGTCCGCCGCTCGGCGGCTTCATCGTCACCTATGCCTCCTGGCGCTGGATTTTCTTTATCAATATCCCGATCGGGATATTGGGCATCGTGCTCGTCAACTTGTTGGTCGGAGATTTGAAGGAAACCGGGCGCCGGCCGTTGGATCGAACCGGCTTTGTGCTGACCGGTATCGGCCTCGCAAGCCTCGCGTTCGGCTTCGAGAATGTAGGCCGCGGCACCTTGCCGAACCTCGTGGTGATCGGCCTCTTGGCTGCGGGCGCGGTTTGCCTCACGCTTTATGTCCGCCACGCCCGGCGTGTGTCGCATCCGATCATCGATCTGGCGCTGTTCAGCATCCCCACCTATGCGTCCGCGTCGGTCGGCGGTTTTTTGTTTCGGATGGGGCTCGGCGCGCTGCCGTTTCTACTGCCGTTGATGCTGCAGGTCGGGTTCGGCCTCAGCGCATTGAATTCGGGCCTCTTGACCTTCGCGAGTGCCGCCGGAGCGATGCTGATGAAGACCACGGCAGTGCGCATCCTGCGCAGCCTTGGGCTTCCGCATCGTGCTAGTCGGCGATGCCGTGATCAGCGCCGCGTTCTTGTTCGGCTACAGCCTTTTCCGGCCGGATACGCCGCATCTGGTAATTTTTCTGGCATTGCTCACCGGCGGCTTTTTCCGCTCGTTGCAGATGACCAGCATCAATACCTTGAGCTACGCCGACGTGCCGGCCTCGATGCTGAGCCGCGCCACCAGCCTGTCTAGCATGGCCCAGCAATTGTCGCAGACTGCCGGCGTCGCCACCGCCGCGTTGCTGCTGCACACGGTGCTGACCTTGCGCGGCGGCACGACCCTTGTGGCGGCCGATTTCTACCCGGTCTTTGTCGGCGTCGCATTGATCTCGCTGTTGTCGGTGCCGTTCTTCCTGAAGATGTCGCCCGACGCCGGCGCCGAGGTCAGCGGCCGACAGGTGGTGCGATGATCCGCGGCCTTGGCCGCACTGAGCCGATCGTGGCAATCTCGAATCGTCCTGTGAGCGGCGAGGTCCACTGATGCACATCGAACGGCTCGATCACCTGGTTTTGACGGTCGCGGACATCGAGCGTACCTGTGAATTTTATACTCGGGTGTTGGGCATGGAGGTGGTTCGCTTTGGCGAGGGCCGCACCGCTCTGCGCTTTGGTCAGCAAAAGATCAACCTGCATCCGGCTGACAACATCCCTGGCCTGGTAGCGGACAGGCCGACCGCCGGCTCGGCCGATTTGTGCTTCATCACCCCTGTGCCGCTCGTCGAAGTGACGGTGCATCTCAAAGCTTGCGGCGTCCCGATCGTGGCGGGACCGGGGCCGCGCGCCGGCGCGGTCGGCACGATACAGTCGGTCTATATTCGCGACCCGGACCTCAACCTGGTCGAGATCTCGAACTATTGAGCCTGACAATGCCGCAGCTCCATCGGGCTTCCTCCCGGCTTTTCGCTCTGCTGGTGATCTTCGCGATTGCCGGCGCCGGGCAATTTGCGTGGGCGGGCGGCATTCTCGACCGCGTCGCATACGGGGTGGACGGGGCAGAGTCGAGCCATGGAGGCGATCCGGGGATGTGGCGCCCCGAACCGAACGGCCCACAGGGGCCGATGCAGGTCTCCGCCGCGGCGGCGGCCGATGTCGGGGGCGGCGATCGTTTCGACGAGGCGGAAAACCGCACGCTCGGCCGCGCCTACCTGGCTCACATGTTCCGGCGCTACGGCAGCTGGCCCGATGCCATCGCCGCTTACAATTGGGGGCCCGGAAATTTGGACGAATGGATCGGCGGCGGGCGGACGCCGGACAAATTTCCGGCCGCAGTCGAGCGATACCGAAACCGCGTATTGATGACCTCGGGAGTGGTGACCGCCGAGGGAGGAGCCAATGCCCGGTTGTCGAGGCTTGCAAGACTTCGCCTGCTGGCCAAACGTGAGTTTGTAGAACGACTGCGCGTCGGCAGAAGACCGGATGCAGTCCAGCTGCTCTACGCCGAACTCATGCGATCCACCAGTCCCAGCACGCCCTGACCACGGAAATCTTTCGGCGCAGCGCGCGTTACCGCATAAGACGGCGTGTGGACCCTGCCGATCACGCCGCATACATCCTCGCGAGGCTCATAATGGAAATTGGACACTTAACGCGGCGCTCGCAACCACCGCGCTGGCGGTGGCCGATGAGGGGCCGCCCAAAGACACCATCTACAATTATCCGTCGCGCGTGGACCTTGTTGCCTCGATCTCCTGCGCGCCGGCCCCGACCATCATCGCGACGCAAATGTATTCGCAGGCAACGATGACCAAGATGATCCGCCCGCCGTACCCAGCAGGGCGAAAGCGTCGACCAGCCAATCGCCTGGGCGTCCGACGAAATCGAAGGCTTCATGCGCGGATAGAGCTCGACCCTCAATGGCGTCATGCTCGGACTTGATCCGGGCATCCGCGTGCCTGAAACTGCATCGGCCTGCGCCGGGGACCGTGGATTACCTGGTCAAGCCTGCTGATGACCATCTATGACCAGAGGCGCCGATGACCGATCCCTATGCCCGCTATACGCGGCTTAAATTCGATCGCCCGTGTCCCAAGGTTCTCCGCATTACGATGGAGAACGGCCGCATGAACACGACGGACGCGGCTCTACATGGGGAGCTAGCCGATATTTGGCGCGATGTTGACAAGGACGCGAGCGTCAATGCCGCGATCCTGACCGGCGCCGGTAACGTATTCTCAGCCGGCGGGGATTTCGCGATCATCCAAGAGAATATCGACGATTTCGCCTCGCGGGCGCGGCAGTGGAAGGAAGCGCGCGACATCGTCTATAATGTGATCAACTGCAGTAAGCCGGTGGTCAGCGCCATGCGAGGGGTCGCAGTCGGCGCCGGCCTCGTCTGCGGTCTGCTCGCCGACGTCTCGATTGCGACCAAGGACTGCCGCATTATCGACGGACACACGCGGCTGGGGGTCGCCGCCGGCGATCACGCCGCGATCATCTGGCCCCTGCTATGCGGGCTCGCCAAGGCCAAATATTATTTGCTGCTGTGCGATCAGATACTTGGCGAGGAGGCGGAGCGCATCGGCCTAATCTCACTGACCGTCGATGCTTCGGAGCTCGATGCCAAAGCCGTGGAGATCGCCACCCGGCTCGCCGAAGGGGCGCAGAGCGCCATCCGTTGGACGAAATACGCATTGAACAATTGGTTGCGCGCGATGGGCCCGACCTTCGATACGTCGCTCGCGCTTGAATTTCTCGGCTTTACCGGGCCGGAGGTGAAGGAAGGCCTCGCCTCGCACCGCGAAAAGCGCCCACCCGCGTTCCCTCCGAGCACTCCGCTCTGATATCAGCACTAGTCCCCTCGCCCAGTCTGCCGGGAGGTGGAGGGCCCTACGTCATCGGAGGGTGAGGGGCAGTTCATGCGGCAATGCGCACCGGCATCGAGCGCATGCCGTGGATAAAGTTCGAGTAGGTGCGGCTGGGTGGCTCCAACACCTCGATGAAGGGATGCCGCGGCAGCAATTCTTCCCAGAGGATGCGCAGCTGCAATTCGGCGAGGCGGTTGCCGACACAGCGGTGGATGCCGAACCCAAACGACAGATGCTGGCGTGGCCGCGGCCGGTCGACGATGAAATTGTCGGGGTCGTCGATCGCCTCGGGGTCGCGGTTGCCCGAGACATACCACATGACCACCTTGTCGCCGGCGCGGATGTGCTGGCCAGAGAGCTCGGCGTCCTGGGTCGCAGTGCGGCGCATATGGATGACCGGCGTCACATAGCGGATGATCTCGGGCACCAGGCTCTCGATCAGCGCCGGATTGTCGCGCAGCTTTTGGTACTCCTGCGGATGCTGGCTCAATGCCCAGAGACCGCCGGTCATCGAATTGCGCGTCGTGTCATTGCCGCCTACGATCAGCAACGTCAGATTGCCCATGAATTCCCGCAACGGCATGTTCTGCGTCGCCGGTCCATGTGCAAGCATCGATAAAAGGTCGAATTTCGGTGGCTGCCCGGCGCGCTGATTATAAAGCTCGGCCATGCGCTCGGCCATCTTCTTCAATTCGTCGAACCTTTCCTGTTCCGAATGCATCGGCGATTCCGGCGCACGGACATTACAGATCGCAACGTCGGACCAATAGGTCAGCTGATATCGTTCTTCCCAGGGATAGTCGAACAGGGTCGCGAGCATCATCGTTGTCAGCTCGATCGAGACCCGCTCGACCCAGTCGAAGGGCTCGTTCCGCGGCAAACCTTCGAGCACCCGGATCGTCC
Organism: uncultured Alphaproteobacteria bacterium; assembly: GCA_963700195.1. Classification (GTDB taxonomy): domain Bacteria; phylum Pseudomonadota; class Alphaproteobacteria; order ATCC43930; family CGMCC-115725; genus AP-15. The sequence goes on along the minus strand of CAVOWQ010000002.1, from coordinate 22,953 downwards.
GTTCGCGGATCGTCGCCTCCATCTCGGCAAGATTCGCGGGGGCGACTATCGGGCCGACCACCTTGCGTTGCTCATCGTGTTTGGGCGGGTCCATGCGGATAAAGCTCTGCCGCTCCAGACCCTCGGGTGGGTCCTCGACGGCGATTCCGCCGAGTTCGGACGAATAGGTCTGATGGTTGACCTCGACCTGCATGATGTCTTTGTACTTGCAGACCGACCAATAGGGGCCGTAGAGGCTCTCCCGGCACCAGTGCACTGGAGCCTCGCGGCGCAGACGCTCGAAATAGGGATACCAGACGTCATCTTGGTAGAGCTTCGGGTCGCTGACGTTGAATTTGTCGAGCGGCTTCGAGTAAGCATCTTCGCGTGGATCGTAATTGACGTAGGCGTCCATCGTAGTAGCTCCCAATTCTGACGGTTATTCGTCGAGCAATCTGTTAATGCTGGCCCTCCGGCAGCCGCACGATGAGCCCATCGAGCTCTTCGCGCATCGTAATCTGGCAGGAGAGACGTGAGTTGGGCTGCGCCGCCGCAGCAAAGCTCAGCATGCTTTCTTCCATCGACCCCGGGTCGGGTGTCCCGATTTTGTCGAGCCATTCGGGATCGACATAGACATGGCAGGTAGCGCAGGCGCACTCGCCGCCGCAATCGGCATCGATGCCCCGCACGGCATTATTGACCGCTCCGCGCATCACCGAGAGACCGATCGGCACCTCTACCTGATGCTCGGTCCCGTTGTATTCGACGTAGGTAACCTTCGGCATTGGTTCTCCCGATGCTGTTCGCTTAGGAGATTGTGCCGACCGTGAACTGCGGCATCGCTCCTCCCGAAATTTTTGGGTTACGGTCGTAATGCGGCTCGCCTAAGCCACACTCTCTGATCCAGGTAGTTGACTCGTTACCACTCCCCGCGAGCGGGGAGTGGTAACAGGGATCGACTATGGGAACAACTGTTCCCCGGTTTCCGCGTCTTCTACAAATATTGCACTGACCGGGCAATTCTCCGCCGCTTCGAGGATATTCTCGACCGTATCTCCTGCAGGATCGACGGCTTCCGACTGGCGGTTGTCATTGAGGCGAAACACCTTTCGGGCGATCGTCTCGCACATGGCATTCCCGACGCATACGTCGTGATCTACCCGGACGCGCAATGTGCGGGCCACTGGCCGCCCCCTATTGCCAAGTGACCGGCAATGATTTCAGCGAGCGGAACGTAATGCTGGGCTGATAATCCAGTTGCTCGGTCGCCACTTGCAAATCGGGGAAGCGCTCGGCAAGAGCCTTGAAGACCTCCTGACCTTCGACGCGCGCCAGGGTCGCGCCCAGGCAATGGTGAACCCCATTTCCGAACGCCACATGCGGGTTCGGCTGCCGCGTGATGTCGAACCTTCCGGGATCGGCGAACACATTGGGATCGCGATTGGCGGAGGAGATGAACCAGCGGATGCGATCGTTCTTTTCCATCACCTTGCCGCGCACCTCGATATCCTGCGAGGCAAGCCGCTGGATGGACTTGACCGGCGCGTCATAACGTAGGCACTCCTCGGTCGCCCATTTGGCCCGTCCGACCGGGTCCTCCTTGTACAGCACCCATTGGTCGGGATGTTGGATGAACGACAACGTGCCGTTGCAGATCAGGTTGATCGTCGTCTCGTGGCCCGCCAACAGCAGCAATGAGGTGTTCACCAGCACCTGATGCCGCGTGAAGACTCCCTTCTTTTCGCCGCTCGCCAGCACCGAGATGAAATCATCGCCTGGCCTGACGATACGCTCGTCGACCAGCGGCGAGACATATTCGACCATTCCTTTCATGCCGTCGGTCAGGACCGGCATGCGGTCGTATTCGCCGCGGCCTATGTAGAGGAGCTTTTCCGCCAGCTGACGGACATAGGGCCGATCCTCGGCGGGGACGCCCATCATCTGCGCGATCACGAGCACCGGCAGCGGCGTCGCCAGATCCCGCATCACATCCATGCTGCCCTTTTCCTCGGCCGCGTCGAGCAGCTCCTTCACGGCGTTGACGACAAACGGCCGCCAGGATTCCATCGCTTTGGGAGTGAAGTAGCCATGCACAATCTTGCGCATGTCGAGATGCTCGGGTCGGTCGTGCTGGATGAACTGGTCGGCTTGGTAGTTCCTGACATACTCGTAGAGGCCGAGATCGGATTCGTCGATCGCCGGATAGGCGGGCTTGGGGTCGTTCTTGAATACGGCGGACGAGAACAGCTCGTTATGCCGGGTCATCCAAGTTACGTCGTCATGCCGAGTGATGACCCATAACGCGTAAGTATCGTTCCAATGTACCGGATCCTCGTCGCGCAGCCGACCGTAATAGGCATAGGGATCGGCGATCACCTCCGGGGTGAACATGTCGTCCTGAATTGCGGTAGTCATCATCCTCCCTCCTCATCGAACGTTTATCCGTCATTCCCGCGAAAGCGGGAATCCAGGTTCCCAGGTTCCCGGCGCTGGCCCTGGACCCCCGCTTTCGCGGGGGCGACGAAGTCCAGATTGTCGAAACCAGGGCTGTTCTTTTTATTAATTCAGCCCGTACAGTCCCATTGCGCCGCCGGCCATGACCTGATGCTTGGTCTGCGGCGACAGCCCTTCCATGCGATCCATAATCATTTTTGGCGCGCCGGGGAAGAAGCCGTCGGGATGCGGGTAGTCGGTCGCCCACAGGATCTTGTGCGGGCCGATATAGTCGGCCAGTGCCTTGATGCTGCCCTCGACCGGTTCGAACGAGATCCAGCAATTGCGCTGGAACAGTTCGCTCGGCCGCGTCGTCAGACCGGAATCGTTGAACCCCTGATCGTCGAAATGCCGGTCCATCCGGTCGAGCCACGGGGCGATCCAGCCGCCGCCCGACTTCGAGGAAGGCGATGCGGACTTTCGGATGGCGCTCGCACACCCCGCCCCAGATGACGCTCATGCAGGCCAGCATCATCTCCATCGTGTGCGAGATGATGTGGCGCGCGCCGCGGCCTTCGAACCGATCGACGCCGACCGTCGGCATGCCGCTCGAGGCGCCCTCGTGGAAGCCGATCGAGAAATCGAGATCCTCGGCCGCGGCCCAGAACGGCTCGTAATCGGAGTGGTGGATCATCTTGTTGTTGTAGGGATTGGGCCGGATGAAGCCGCCGCGGAACCCGAGCTCCTTCTTGGCAAAACGCATCTCGGCGATCGCCAGATCGACCGACTGCAATGGCAGCATCGCCACGCCAAACAGGCGGTCGGGATACGGCTTGCAGTAATCGGCGAGCCAGCGATTGTATGCGCGGCAGGTCGCGGCAGCGAGCGGCGGGTCTTGGATCGCGCCCGAGAACAGCCCGAGGCTCGGATAAAGGAAGGCGGCGTCGATGCCGTCGGCATCCATGTCGGGGATCCGCTTGTGCGGATCGAACCCGCCGGGCTTGCCGTCCTTGTACGCCATCGTGTCGCCTTCGACGACGCCCTGCCGCGCGCCGACCGCACCGATCCGGCCGATGCCGAGCCGCCCGTCACCGACCGCGTGCTCCTCCATAATGAGCCGCTCCTTGCCGTTCTCCCCCTTGACGATGCGCGGCGCCCGGTCGCGGAAGGCCGGATCGATGTATTTGTCCCAAAGATCGAGCGGCTCGAGGATATGCCCGTCGGCATCGATGACGTTGTAAACGCGACCCATAACCCAGCTCCTTTTCGGGTTGCATGACAAAGCCCGTAACCAAACGCGCGTTTGGTTTTGATGCGACGCTATGCCCCGGCGTCGCGGCTGTCAACAATTTGCTCTCGCCGCTCGCCCCACCTGCGGGGAGAGGGGGGTAGGCGTCAACGTGCGGGTTTGGCGCGGTTGCGGCTCGGCGCGGGGGGCGCAGCGGCGAGGCCGGCGAGCGCCAATGAGGTGAATTGCTCGGCCACCTCCTGCACGCTGAGGCGGCCCTGCGGGTCGTACCATTTGTAGAGCCAGTTCAGCATTCCCAAGAGGCCGTAGGAGGCGACCTGAATGTCGAGCTCGGCGCGGAACTCGCCGGTTTCGACGCCTTCTCGAATGATCTGCTGCCAGCAGCGCTCGTATTCTTTCGGCGAAAAGCCGATCATTTCGCGGAAGCGGCGCTTTACCGACTCGCGCTCGCGCAGATAGACGAAGAGGTGCGGGTAGTGGCGGTCGAAGGCTTCGAGATGGGCCGAGATCGCCCGCCGCAGCTTTTCCGTGGCTGTCCCGTCGGCGGCGGCGATCTCGCTGATCGTGCGGTACATTTGCGCGATCGGCTCTTTGACGACCAGGTAAAGCAAATCCTCCTTGCTGTCGAAATGGTGGTAGAGGCTGCCCTTCAGGATGCCGACCTCGTCGGCAATGTCGCGGACCGTGGCGGCATGATAGCCCTTGGTCCGAAACACCTTCGCCGCCGCCGAAACGATGTCGTCGAGTGTTGCCATTCTCAATCGTCTCCCGATCAGCCGGCTTTGGGACGCGTGTGTTGCAGGTGGCTCGACGGCCCTTCCCATGCAAGCCCATGATCGGGACAGCGGGCAACCATTTCGCGAAGTCTCCGCGGTCACGGTGCTTTAACTTTTCTGACCCCGAACCGTAACACTCCCTGATTAGGTTCCGCGCCCGGCGCGGTGTCGCGCGGTTCCGCAGAAACGGATTGGGGAGCGGGGAAGATGAAATGGATGGTTTCTTTTGCCGTCGCAGCCTTGGCAAGCGTCGCGCTCGGCGGACCCGCAACTGCGGCGGCGGCTCAAAGCAAGTGCCACCTCGGCAACGGCATCAAGCACATCGTCTACATCCAATTCGACAATGTCCACCTGCGCCGCGACAACCCGAATGTGCCCTCCGACCTCGAGCAGATTCCCAATCTGCTGAATTTTCTCCAAGGCCAGGGGACGCTGTTCACCAACCACCACACGCCACTGATCTCGCATACTTCGGTCGATATCGTGACGTCGCTGACCGGGGTCTATGGCGACAAGTTCGGCGTTTCGATCGGTAACAGTTTCGGACTCTTCGGCCAGAATGGTGTGGCGACGTTCCCGAGCTCCTTCACTTATTGGACCGACATCTTGGCCGACGGGCTGCCGGAGATGCTCGATAAGCGCGGCAAAAACGCTCCGGCGCCCTGGGTGCCGTTCACCCGTGCCGGCTGTGATGTCGGCGCCTTCTCGATCGCGAATATCGAATTCGAGAATGTCACCAGCGACATCAACAACGTGTTCGGCCCCAATTCAACGCAAGCCATGGAGGCGGCCAGCAACCACGCCAAGGCGGTCGCCGATTTCGAGGGCATCCTCATCCACTGCGCGCAAGGCAGCCCGCTTTGCGCAAACAACAGCGCACCAGACATCCTGAATGACGAACCTCGGGGGTACAACGGGTTTACCGCTCTCTACGGCAACGCCAATGTTCAGCCGCAAATTTCGCCAAACGGCCCGGTCTTGGATCTCGACGGCAATGTCATCGCCGACAGTTCCACCCCGCCAAATCCTGGATTTCCCGGGTTCGATCCCTCACCGTCGCAGACCTTGGGCTACTTGGCGACGATGCTCGAAGCGGGCGTCCCGGTGGTCTACGGTTACATTGAAGACGCGCACGACAATCAGGGTCAGGCGCTTTCCGGTGTCAGCACCTCGGTTGAAGAAACCTTTGGGCCCGGTGAAGCCGGCTTTGTCACCCAGCTCGAGGCTTTCAACAAGGCGTTCGGCCAGTTCTTTGTGCGGCTCGCGAAGGACGGCATTACCAAGGACAATACACTGTTCGTCATCACTGCCGACGAGAATGATCATTTCGTTGGCGGGCCGCCTTCACCGCCGAATTGCGATGGCATTACAACGCCTTGCACCTATGCGCTAAAAGGCGAGATCGACGCCAATCTCGATTCGGTGATCGCCACCGAGTTCGGCGATACGACGCCGTTCAAAGTTCACAGCGACGACGCGCCGACCGTCTACATCAACGGCAACCCCGGGCAGACCGATCCGGTCACACGCAAGCTCGAACGTGAAGCCGGCGCGCTCCTTGGGTTCGACGTCGTAGATGGGCCAAATGGAAGCACCAATCACGTGACGCAGGCGCTTGCAGATTACGCCGAGCAGGACCTGCTGCACATGATCACCGCCGATCCCAACCGCACACCCAACTTCATCTTGTTCGCCAATCCCGACTATTTCTTCCTCACCTCGGGAGTGACGCCGCCGCCGCTCTGCACGCCCACCCAAAATGCCGCGAGCTGCTTTGTCGAAGAGCCCGGATTTGCTTGGAATCACGGCGATTTCCAGAACCAGATCACCCGTACTTGGCTCGGGATGGTCGGACCGGGCGTCCTCAACAAGGGCCGCTTCGGCGAAATCTTCAGCGACCATACCGACACCCGGCCAACGATCCTTCGGTTGGCGGGGCTCAAAGACGATTACGCGCATGATGGCCGCGTACTGTTCGAGGCGCTCGATGACGCAGCCGTTCCGGATTCGTTGCGGGACCATCGGGACACGCTCTCCGCGCTGGCGGAGGCTTATAAACAGATCAATGCAACGCGCGGTGAGCTCGGCGCCCGCACCTTGACAGGGATCTCGACGACCGCACTCAAGGGCGACGACGCGACCTATGGGGTGCTCGAGGCGCAGATCTCTGCGATCACCGCGCGGCGGAACCAGATCGCCGGTCGGATGATCGATATGCTCGAGGATGCCGCCTTCAACGGCCGGTCGATCGACGAAACAGAGGCCGGCCGTCTGATCGCCGAGGCCTACGATCTGATCGCTTCGGTCCCCTGATTTTCGCTTGCTTCGAGACCCGCCGGTGCGCGAGGGTGCGGTAGGCCGATGGATCGGCCGGCCAACCCATAACCATTCGAGCTTCGTCGATGCTCGGCAAAATCTCAAGGAGGAGACGTGACCAGACCCCGCGCTGCCGACGACTTTGCGACGATCCGTGCGCGTATGGAGGAACTCCGCCGCGAGCGCGCGCCAGCCCCGAAGAAAGCCATCCCGACGCCGCCGCTTCCGGCGGCCGAAGCCTGCTTAAGGCCAGCGACAGCCGACAGCGGCTCGAAAACGAGCGCTGGTCGACCGGTGCATCGAGCCGGCGCTACGGTTCGGGACGTTAGCTACTCCGCTTCGGCCTCGGCCCAGCCTTCAGCGCTGGCGCCGGCCAGTGCGCGGACGCGATCCTCGTCCTTGGCGAATTCGCCGGCCGCGCCGGAAAACACGACGCGTCCGTCGTCCAGTACGTAGGCGCGGTCGGCGATTTCGGTCGCCGCGCGCACGTTCTGCTCGACCAGCAGGATCGAGATACCCTCCTCGCGCGCCGAGGCGACGACCTTGAAGACCTCCCGCACGATCAACGGAGCGAGGCCCTGCGACGGCTCGTCGAGTATCAGCAGCTCCGGATTGAGGATCAGCGCGCGGGCGATCGCCAGCATCTCCTGCTCGCCGCCCGAGAGCTGCCGGCCCTTGTTGCCGCGGCGCTCCGCGAGGCGCGGAAAGAGCGCATGGATGCGCGCGATCGTCCACGGACCCGGCCGCTCGAGCGGCACCTTGAGGTTCTCCTCGACCGTCAGGTTCGAAAAGATGTGTCGCCCCTCGGGCACATAGCCGACGCCGAGCGCGGCGATGCGATAGGGCGGCCAAGCCGTCGTGCGTGTGGCCGAAGATCTGCACCACGCCGTTCCGCGGCGGGGTGAGCCCGACCAAGCTCCGTAAGGTTGTGGTCTTGCCGGCGCCGTTGCGCCCCAACAGAGTGACGATCTCGCCCTCGCGTACTTCCAGCCCGACCCCATGCAGGATGTGGCTTTTGCCGTAGAAGGTGTGGAGGTCCTCGGCAACCAGCACCGGCCTGCTCATGCAGCTTCCCCCAGATAGGCGGCCTGCACGGCTTCGTTAGCGGCGATTTCCTGCGGCGTGCCCTCCGCCAGCATCGCTCCCTCGGCCAAGACCATGATGCGGTCGGCGAGGTGAAAGACGACCCGCATATCGTGTTCGATCAGCACGATCGAAAGCTTGTGATCCTGGTGCAGTTGGCGAATGAGACGGGTGATGTTGTAGGTCTCCTGGTCGCCCATCCCCGCGGTCGGCTCGTCGAGCAGCAGAAGCCGCGGGTTGAGAGCGAGCGCCATCATGATCTCGGTGGCGCGCTGGTCGCCGTGGCTGAGCTCGCCGACCGGGCGGTCCTCCTTGTCGGCCAGCCCGCCTTTGTCACAAAGATCGGTGACGCGTGTGCTGATCACGGCGTCGGCGTGGCGAGAGATCCACGGCCGCAGCCGATAGCCTGCAGCGACCTCGACGGCGATGCGCAGATTTTCCCGCACCGTCAGCTCGGGAAAGATTTCGGTGACCTGGAAGGTACGCGCAATCCCGCGCCAGACCCGCCGCGCCGGCAGCAAATTCGTGATGTTCTGATTGTCGAACAGGATGCGGCCTGAGGTCGGGGCAAGGAAGCCGCTGATCAGATTGAAGAAGGTCGTCTTGCCTGCGCCATTGGGTCCGATGACCGCCCGCAGCTCGCCGTCCTCGACGGACATCGACACGCCGCGGACTGCAACCAGGCTGCCGAAGTGGCGCGAGACGTTCTCGACCTCGAGGAGGCTCACGGCGCCGCCCTGCGCTGAATTATGCCGAGCACACCGCGTGGGAAAAACAGGACGACCAGCACAAAGAACAGCCCGATGAACGACATCCAGTTCGCCGTCTCGCTCGAGACATAGTCCTGCAGCACGACAAAGATCGCCGCACCGATCAGCGGCCCCCAGAAGGCGCGCATGCCCCCCAGAACCGCCATGATCACGAAATCCCCCGACTGGTCCCAGCGCAAATCGTGCGGATCGGCGAAATTGTTGAGCAATGCGTAGAGAGTGCCGGCAAGGCTGACAAACAGGCAGGAGATGACCCAGGACAGCCAGATGTGCCGGTCGACCGGAATGCCGAGAAACCGCGCGCGTCGCTCGTTTTCGCGGATCGCCAGCAAGGTGCGACCAAAGGGCGAGCGCAGCAGCGCCGCCATGATGGCGACCGCTACGGCGAAAGAGACCAGGACCAGGTAATAGAAGGCCTTGTCATTGCCGAGGATGTCGACGGTGGTAAATCCCAAATCGATCGGCATGCGGTGCCAGCCCGAGAGCCCATCATCGCCGCCGGTGACCGAGTTCCAGCGATAGGCGATGAAGTAAAAAACCTGACCGAAGGCGATCGTCACCATGGCGAAATAAATGCCCCGCAAGCGCACGATCAACAGGCCGATGAGTGCGGCGGCGATGGCGCCGGCGATCACCCCGACTGCCATCCCGATCAATGTGCTAGGCACCAGATATTTGATCGTAAGCCCGACGCCGTAGACCCCGAGGCCGAAATACGCGGCGTGACCGAACGACAGAACGCCGGTGAAGCCCAATAGAAAATTGAGCGACATCGCGGCGAGGCCCAATACCAGGACGCGGCTTCCCAGTGACGTGTAGCCACCCACCCAATTGAGCCAATAGGGCAGCGCGAGCAGCAGCAGCCAGACGGCAATATCGGGGCCCCGCCTGCCGAGCACGCTCACTAGAACCGTCCTTCCTCACCCAACAGGCCGCGCGGCCGGACCAGCAGGACAAGTCCCATCAGGACATAAATCACCGCCTCGCTCGCCGACGGGAAGAACACCGTCGTCATCCCCGACGCGACGCCGATCAGCAGGCCGCCCAACAGGGTGCCCGGCAGGCTGCCGAGACCGCCGATGATGATCGCGACAAAGCTCGGCATGATCAATGTGCTGCCGATCGTCGGCTGCAAGCCCGAGCATGCCGGCGGCGAGAACCCCGGCCAGGCCGGCGAGATAGATGCCGAGCCCGAAATTCAGGTTGCGCAAGATGCGTGTGTTGACCCCGAGGACGGAGACCGTCTCGAGGTCCAATGTTCCCGCGCGGATGCGGATGCCGAGCCGAGTTCGGTTGAGGATCAGAAACAGCCCAACCACCGCCGCCACCACCAGCCCCACCATGAACACGCGGTAGCCGGTCAGAAAAAAGAGGGTGCTGCTGAGCGGGCTGGAAAGCCAGCCGGGGATCGCGAAAGGCAAGGTTGCGGGGCCCCAGATGTAACGGGTTCCGTCCTCCAGCATGAAGGCGAGGCCAAAGGTAAGCAGCAGGCTGTACAATGGATCGCGGCCGTAGAGCGGGCGGATCAATACCCGCTCGACGACGAGGCCGAGGGCCGCGGTCAGCACCGGCGCGACCGCTAACGCGCCCCAAAAGCCGATATGCGGGATCAGCATATAGGCGAGATAGCCGCCGATGGCCAAAAACCCGCCATGGGCGAAATTGATGACGCCGGAAAGGTTGAGGATCAGCGACAGACCGAGCGCCATCAACGCGTAGAACGCGCCGATGATGAGCCCATTGAACAGGTTGAAAAGGAGGAGCTGCGTCATCGACCCGTGTATCGCATGCCCACCCTCACTGGTCTCGCTGCAGTCCTCAGGCCGGCCAGCTCAGATGGCACCCGGTCTCGGCGACAGGCGGCGCGGCGTCGACGCCTTTGACCAGCTCATCGACCTTGAACAGATCCTCGGGCTCGGGCCCGTTCTCGACCGCATTGCCGACATAGAGCGTCGGCATCAGCTGGTGATCGCCGGCGCGATAAAAGGTGTCGTAGGGCATCAGCGCGATCTCGGGCGGCAATTTGAAATTTTCGAGCGCCTTGGCGAGCTTGACCGGGTCGAGGGTCTTTTGCTCGTTGGCCACCAGCGCGCAGGTCCACGCCGCAACGTAGCCGAACCAGTGGCGCGCCGTCGGCACCTTGCCGCCATTGACCTTGCGGATATCGGCGACGAATTCCTTCACGTGCGGCACGTCGGGCTGCACCCAATACCATTCGAACACCCAGGTGCCGATGCGCGCATCGGGTGGCAGGCCTTCGAGCACCTCCAGCTCTTGCTGCGCGCCGGCGATGTGGAAGCGCTTGTCGAGACCGAACTGCACCGCCTGCTTCAGTGCATTGACCATGTCCTGGCCGGCCACCAGAAAGATGATGACGTCCGGACCCGCCGCCTGTGCCTGGATCAGATAGGACGAGAAATCGGTGGCGCCGAGCGGCGTCAGAGAAGCGCCGACCTCGGTGCCGCCGAACTGCTTGAGGCTCGCCTCGAAGCCTTGCTGCAAGGTGTGGCCGAAGGCGTAATCGGGGGTGATGAAGTACCACTTCTTGCCGTATTTGTTGAACAGGGTCTTGGATACCGAGTTGGTTTCCATGCGCGTCGTGTTGCAGACGCGAAAGACGTTCCAGTGACAATCGCTGCCGGTGACCGAGTCGGTATGCCCGCCAGTCACGATGTGTAATTTCTTCAACTCGTTTGACACCTGACCGAGCGCTATGGCCATCGCCGAGTTGACGTTGCCGAGGAGGAAATCGACTTTGTCGCGCTCGATCAGCTTTCGCGCCTTCTGGACGGCAATGCCGGTATCGGCGCTCGTCGAATCCTCGACCAGCAGCTGGGCGTTGCGCCCAAGGATCCCGCCTTTGGCGTTGATCTGGTCGATTGCCAGCTGGCAGCCGATCTGCTCGTTCTTGCCGAGCTCGGCATAAGTGCCGGTCAGCGGATCGTCGAGACCAAATTTGATCTCGTCCGCAGCTCGCGCGGTAATGGCGAACGGCGCGGCGAATTGCGCCATACCAGCCGCAGCTGCCGCCTTGATAACGGTGCGGCGGTCGAGCTTCCTCAGCATGATCATTCCTCCCTAAGATTGGCAGTTGGTTGGCTCAAGCGAGGAGTCCTGCCCGACTTCCCTCGCCAGGTAGCGAAATCGAGCGCGCCGCTTGGTTGCACTCGCGCCCAAATTGTACCCCAATGAGCCACAGGGCGCGCCGAAAAGAAAGCAGATTTCCTAAGAGGAGAGCAGCATGACACCCCGACGGAGAATGAGAGAGCTGATTGGCCGCAACGGCTACACGATGGTGCCGGGAGCCTATGACACCTTGACGGCACGGCTCGTCGAGCAGGCCGGGTTCGAGGCGGTCTACCTGACCGGAGGCGGATATTCGCGGGCCAACGGCTATCCCGATCTCGGCTTACTCACCTTGTCGGAGAATGTCCGCTTTATCGGGCTGACGGTCGAGGCGGTCGGCATTCCGGTCATCGCCGATGCCGATACCGGCTACGGCAACGCGATCAACGTGATCCGCACGGTCCGCGAGTACGAGAAGTCCGGGGTCGCCGCATTCCACATCGAGGACCAGGTCAGCCCCAAGAAATGCGGCCATTACGAGGGCAAGGAGGTCATCAGCCTCGGCGAGATGGTCGGGAAGATCCACGCCGCGGTCGATACCCGGCAGGACCCCGATCTGGTCATCATCGCCCGGTCGGATGCGCGGGCAATCGAGGGCCTGCAGGCCTCGATCGACCGCGTCAACGCCTATCTGGAGGCCGGCGCCGATGTCGGCTTTGTCGAGGCGCCGCAGAACATCGAGGAATTGCGGATCGTCGCGCGCGAGGTCGCGGGCCCTGCCCTGGTCAATGTGTTCGAAGGCGGCAAGACCCCGATGGTGCCGGCGAGCGAATTGGAGGCGATGGGGTTCCGCCTCGGTATCTACCCGTCACAGACCCATCGCGCCGCAATCCGCGCCGCGCAAAAAGTGCTGGCCGCGTTGAAGGAAGACGGTGAGACCAGCCGCATCGAACACGACCTCGCCACCTTCCAGGAGCGCGAGGACGCGGTCGGCACCGCCCGCTGGCGCGCGCTCGAGGAGAAGTATATGCGGGTCGGGTGAATCCTCGCCGCGCTTGCGGGGAGAGGGGCGGGGTGAGGAACTCGCTACACCACCGGGGAGCGGCCACCGTCGACGTTGATCGCGCAACCGGTCACATAAGAGGCGGCATCGGAGGCGAGGAAAGTCGCGATGTTGGCGAATTCCTCGGCCCTCCCCATCCGGCCCATCGGCACGCCGCGCCCGGCCTGGGCGATGAAATCGTCGAGCGAGACGTTGGCGCCCTCGCGCTGATGGCGGCGCACGATCTGGTCGCTGACGATCACCCCGACATGCAGCGAATTGACCAGCACGTTGTGCGGCGCGCCTTCCTGAGACAGCACTTTGGTGAAGGCCATCTGAGCGGCGCGGCTGACCGAGGTCGGCGCGCTGTCGGCGCCCGGCGCCTTGGCGCCGATGTTGAGGACGCTGATGATGCGGCCCCATTTGCGCTGCTTCATCTGCGGGAAGATAAGCCGGCAGAAGCGGATCTGCGCGAACAGTTTGAGGTCCAGGTCCGACTGCCACATCTCATCGGTGATCGTCTCAGAGGGCCCGCGCGTCGATTGCCCGGCGTTGTTGACGAAGATGTCGATCTTGCCGAACTCGGAGACGATCTGATCGTAGGTCCTGCGGATGTCGGCGCCTTCGATACGTCGCAGCTGATCGCGGCGACCTTGCGGCCCGGCGCGCCGGCCTGGATCCTGGCCTTGGCATCGTTGAGGGTTCCCTGGTCGCGAGCCAGGATCGTGACGTCGGCGCCGGATTTGGCGTATTCCTCGGCGATTGCCAAGCCCAGCCCCTTGCTGCCGCCGGTGACGACCGCGGTCCTGCCGTCCAACCGAATTTCCATCTTGCTACTCCTCCTCCAAGATTTGAATCATTTGGCCGTCAGCGCATCGATCTCTTGCATCTCCTGCGGCGTCAAGGCCCATGCCGTCGCGCGCACATTCTGTTCGACCTGTTCCGGCTTGGTCGCGCCGGCGATGACGCTGGCCACCGCCGGGCGGCGCAACAGCCAACTGAAGGCAAGCTCCAATAGCGTATGGCCGCGCTCGGCGGCAAACCCCGCAAGCCGCTCGACAATCGCCCAGTTTTCATCCGTAAAGTTGCGATCCGCCGCTCTCGCCATGGTCGCGAGACGTGTGCCGGCGGGCGGCGGCATGCCGCGTTCGTATTTGCCGGTCAACAGGCCGTCGGCCAACGGGCGAAAGGGGATCAGTCCGAGGCCGTAGGCTTCGAGCATCGGCATCATCTCGCGGTCGAGGCCGCGGGCGAGCAGGCTGTACTCCTCCTGGCACGAGATGAAATGGTGGAGGCCGAGGTGCTTGGAGGTCCACTGCGCCTCGACGACCTGCCAGGCCGGCAGGGTCGAGCAACCGATGTAACGGACCTTGCCCTGCCGCACCAGGTCGTCCAGCGCCCGCAACGTCTCCTCGATCGGGGTCAGCGGGTCGGGCTGGTGCTGCTGGTAGAGGTCGATCCAGTCAGTCTTGAGGCGGCGAAGGCTCGCCTCGACCTCGGCCATGATGTAGCGCCGCGACGCCCCCTGAAACCGGCCGGCGGCATCCATCGGGCGGGCGAATTTGGTCGCCAGCACGATGTCCTTGCGACGATCGCCGAGGATCTGGCCGATACACGCCTCGGAGCTGCCGCGCGGATCGCCATAGGTGTCGGCTTCATCAAAAAACGTGATGCCGAGATCGAGCGCCTTGTGGACGACCTTCTTCGTCGCCTCCAAATCGATGCGGCCGCCGAAATTATTGCAACCGAGGCCCACCACCGACACGAGAAGGCCGGATCGGCCGAGACGACGCTGTTCCAATCACAGTCCTTTTGATTTGCGAGACCTAATGGGCCAGCCGGACGGGAGGGACCTCGCGGGGGATGATCAGGTTGCATCCGGTGGTCGCCCTGACTTCCTCGACCGTTACGCCGGGGGCGATCTCGCGCAGCGCTATGCCTTCCTTCTTTATCTCGAACAGCCCGAAATTGGTGGCGACCAGATTGACGACGCCGCGCGCCGTCGCCGGGATGGCGCAGCGCTCGACGAGGCGGGGCTTGCCGTCGCGCGTCTGGTGCTCCATCGCGACAAAGACATGTTTGGCGCAGGAGGCCAGATCCATTGCGCCGCCAATACCACCGCCCTGCTGGCCCGCCATCTTCCAGTTAGCAAAGTCGCCGTTCTCGGCGACCTCGTAAGCGCCGAGCACGGTCACGTCGATCCGCCCGCTGCGGATCAGCGCGAAGGAATCGGCGTGGTGCACGATCGCCGCGCCCGGCTGCAATGTGACGTGCTGGCCGCCGGCATTGACGAGGTGCAGGTCCTCCTCGCCCGGCGCTGCGAGCGGGCCGTAGCCGATAACCCCATTCTCGGAATGAAAGATGATCTGCTTGTCGCCGAAATCGAAGTTCGAGCACAGGGTCGGAATTCCGATGCCGAGATTGACGATCCAGCCGTCGCCGAATTCCATCGCCAGCCGATCGCACATCTGCTGGCGGGTCAAGCCTTTCGCCCTCTCGCTCATCGCCCGATGCTCCCTGGAGGCTGCGGCCACCACCCTTCGGGCGGCGGCGGGATCTTGACGATCCGGTGCACGAAGATCCCTGCGGTGTGCACATCATCGGGATCGATGGCGCCGACCGGCAGGATGTCCTCCTCGACCTCGACGACCGTAACCCGCGCCGCCATTGCCATGATCGGGTTGAAATTGCGCTGCGAGCGCCGGAAACGGAGGTTTCCCGCCGCGTCCGCCTGGTAGGCCCGGATAAAGGCGTAGTCGAGCGGCAGCGCGTCTTCCAGCAGGTATTCGCGACCGTTGAACACGCGGGTCTCCCGCCCCTCGGCGAGCTCGGTGCCGACGGCCGCCGGGGTGAAAAAGGCCGGGATCCCGGCGCCGGCCGCGCGCATCCGCTCGGCGAGCGTGCCCTGCGGCACGAGCTCCGCCTCGATCAGACCCCGCTCGACATATTCGGACAGGATCAGTCTCTGCGAGGCCCGCGTCGGAGCGGTGAAGGCGCAGATCACCTTCTTGACCTGTCCGTTCTTGATCATCTGGCCCATATCGGGCGCATCGGCGGGCAGGGTGGCGCCGCCGCGCGTCGAATTCGACACGCAGGTCAGGTTCTTGGCGCCCTGCTTGGCGACCGCCTGATAGAGGTTGATCGGCATCCCGACGACCGCAAACCCGCCAAAACCGAGGGTCGCGCCATCCGGAATGTCGCGGACCGCATCATCGAAGCTGGAACAGACCTTGCTCCTGGCGCTCATTCCCCGACCGCAGATCTTCTGTTCACCGGCCTCATCATGCGGCAGGCAGTCCCCAGGCGGCAACCCACTCAGCGTCCCTGATGGCACCGTCTTCGGCAGGATTGCGAGCAGGCCGGAGAAGCTGGCTTCGACCGAGCACCCGGCGGTGTCGATGACGGCATCGGCTCGGGCATAGAGCGGGTTGCGGGCGGCGAGAATGCGTTCGAGATCGGCCATTGCTTCCTTGTTTTCGGACATCGGGCGGAGGTCGCCTTGCGCGATGACTCGGCTCATATGCTCCTCGGGCGAGGCTCTGATCCAAACCGTAAAGCAGCGCGCGAGGAGCTCGTCATAGGTTTCGGCCTCGGCGACGATGCTGCCGCCCGCCGCCAGCACAAATCCCGGATGGCGGTCGAGCACGCCGTCCAAGGCGCGGCGCTCGGACCGGCGGTAAGCGGATTGGCCGGACAGGGCGAAAATCTCGCCGAGCGACAGCCCGAAATCCCGCTCGATCTCGGCATCGAGCTCGATGAACGGCACGTCGAGATGACGCGCCAGACGGCTGCCCAAGGTCGATTTGCCGGCGCCGCGCAGCCCGATCAGCGCAATCCGCCGTTGGCGGGCCTGACCGTCGGGCGCCGCGAAATGCGCGTCGAGCAGCGCCCGCGCCTCGCCGAGCCGGTCCGGCGGCAAGCGGCGCAAAAGCTCGACGATCCGCCCCAATTCGGCCGGTTCGGCGGGCTCGCTGCCGAGCAGCCTGGGAAGCGGCAGGTTGAGCGCGTCGCCGACCCGGCGCAGCAATTTGATCGAGAGATTGCCTTTTCCGCTTTCGAGCTGCGCGAGATAGCGCTCCGACAGGCCGGAATCGCGCGCCAATATCCGGCGCGTCATGCCGCGGCGGGCGCGTTCTTCGCGCACCCGCTCGCCGAGGCGGCAGAGATAATCGTCCCGCTCGGTGGCGGGCTCAGGAAGGCTGCGAGCGCTGCTTGACCGCTGCATGCAAGGAATATAATGGCCTTGCGGCCGATCTCGACAGCTTACGGCCGCGGAGGATGGCGGATGAGCAGTGAGAGCCCGACGGGATACAATGCCGCGGCCGACCTGATCGAGCGAAACCTCGCTGCCGGGCGCGGCGCAAAGACGGCTTTTATCGACGATCGCGGGCGTTACAGCTATGCCGAGCTCGCCGAACGGGTGAGCCGGTTTGCCAATCTCGTGCGCCGGCTCGGCATCCATCCGGAGCAGCGCATCCTCCTCTGCCTGCATGACACGATCGATTTTCCGACCGCCTTTCTCGGCGCGATCAAGGCCGGGGCCGTTCCGGTTGCGGTCAACACCCAGCTCTCTGCCGCCGAATTCGCCTTCATGGCGGCGGACAGCCGCGCCCGCGCCGTCGTCGTCTCCGCGCCGTTGCTGCCGGTCATGAATGCTGCATTGGACAGGTTGCCGGGGCCGCGGCCGGCGCTGATCGTCTCCGGCGGCGACACGCAGGATCACTCGCTCGCCGCGGATTACTCGCCGAGATGCCGACGGCGTCCGACACCGCGCCGACCCATCCGGACGAACCGTGCTTCTGGCTCTACTCGTCGGGGTCGACGGGCCGGCCGAAGGGCACCGTGCATATCCATTCGAGCCTGATGCACACGGCCGAGCTCTATGCGCGTCCCGGTGCTCGGCATCGACGAGAGCGATATCGTGTTCTCGGCGGCAAAGCTGTTCTTCGCCTATGGGCTCGGCAATGCGCTGACCTTTCCGCTGGCGGTCGGCGCCACCAGCGTGCTGATGGCCGAGCGGCCGACGCCGGCGGCAGTCGGCCGCGTGCTGCGGGAGCGCCGTCCGACAATCTTTTACGGGGTTCCGACGCTCTACAATGCGATGCTCGCCGGCAACGATCTGCCGTCACGCGACGAACTCGCATTGCGCCGTTGCGTTTCGGCGGGAGAGCCGCTGCCGCAGGAGATCGGCCGGCGCTGGTCGGCGCGGATCGGGGTCGACATTCTCGACGGCATCGGCTCGACCGAGATGCTGCACATCTTTCTCAGCAACTGGCCCGACGGGGTTCGCTACGGCACCACCGGCAGGTCGATCCCGGGCTACAGCTGAAAATCGTCGACGAGGAGGAAAGGCCCGTCCGCCGCGGTGAAATCGGCGACCTGTTGGTCAGCGGGCCGACCAGCGCCGCCTATTACTGGAACAATCGCGAGCGCTGCCGCGCGACGTTCAT
Organism: uncultured Alphaproteobacteria bacterium; assembly: GCA_963700195.1. Classification (GTDB taxonomy): domain Bacteria; phylum Pseudomonadota; class Alphaproteobacteria; order ATCC43930; family CGMCC-115725; genus AP-15. The sequence goes on along the minus strand of CAVOWQ010000002.1, from coordinate 4,789 downwards.
GGGCCGGTGGACCCGCACCGGCGACAAATATTTCGAGGACGAAGACGGCTACTACGTTTATTGCGGCCGCAGCGACGACATGGTGAAGGTCAGCGGCATGTACGTCTCGCCCGCCGAGGTCGAAGCGGCGCTCATCGCGCACGAGGACGTGCTCGAAGCGGCCGTCGTCGGCGGCGGACGAGAACGGCCTGACCAAGCCCAAGGCCTTTGTCGTCGCCAAGCCCGGAGTTCGTGCCGGGACAGCGACTCGCCAGCGCTCGGAGGGCCATGCAAAGGGGCTCCTCGCGCCCTTCAAATGCCCGCGCTGGTACGCGTTTCTCGACGACCTGCCAAAGACCGCGACCGGCAAGATTTAGCGTTTTAAGCTGCGTGAAGCCTAACCCGATGGACCCCGGCAATTTCGCCGGGGAGGCGATTGGAATTTTTCAAGTGCGCTCAGGTCTGCTTGAAGAAGCGGTTGGCGTTTCCCCAGAACAGCTTTTGGCGCCGGTCGGCATCGAGGCTCGACCACGTCAGGATGTTCTCGATCGAGTCGGGGAACTGGCACTCCGAGTGCGGGTAGTCGGAGGCGTACATCAGCACCTCGTCACCGAGATATTGGGTGACGGTGTTGAGCATATCCTCGCCTTCCTGGCGCTCGATGCTGCAGAAGAAGCGGCCGCTGGTTAGGTATTCGCTCGGTTTCAGCTTGAGCGGTGCAGTGCCGCCGACATAGACCGCCTGCTCATCCATGCGCCGCGCCCAGAACGGCAGCCAGCCGAAGCCGCATTCGAGCACGCCCATTCTGAGGCTCGGGTAACGGTCCATGATGCCGCCGCCAATGAAGGAGGCGACAAACCGCATCGCTCCCCACGGATGCGAGGCCAGCCGGCCGAGGAAGATGTTGTCCCAGACATCGCGATAGGCGGGATAGTAGGGCGGGTTCCAGGTCGAGCTGTGATGCGCGATCGGCAGGTCGTATTCCTCCGCCGCCCGCCAGATCGGTTCGAGATCAGGGTGATCGGGCGGGATGTCGGTCGGCATCAACGGTTTGACCGCCACCGCCCATTTCGAATTCCCCCATTCGCGGATCTCGCGCACGGCTTCCTCGGGGAGCGCGGGCCGAGGCGACGATCAGGCTCTTCAGCCGGCTCGGGAACTGACCGCAGAAGTCGGCGATGTGCCGATGATAGGCGCGCGCCATCGCGACCTCGAAAGCCGGGTCGTCGAGCCCGACAAAGCTCATGAATGAGCCGGGGATCAGGAAATGTACGTCCGTCCCCTCGTCGTCCATGTCGAGGACGCGGTTGGCGGCGTTCGCGTCCTGCACGCCGGGGCGCGGCATCTTGCTGCCGCGCCAGCGTAACTCGCGGCCGGTGAAGGTCTCGCGCGGCTCCGCTTCGCCGAGCACACGGCGATAGTACTTCCTGCCGAAGCTGTAGGAGTGCAGACCGTCGCCAGCGTCATGGCGGTAAGGTGCCAACTCGGCGAGCCGCGGTCGAAAGCTCGGGTCGAGGTAGCGCTCGAGGACCTCCGCGGAGGGACTGACATGCGTATCGGCGTCATAGACGCGAAAGCCGTTCTTCATCCGGGCTCTCCTATGTCGCGTTCGCGTGATCAGGCCTGGCGGAAGAACCGGTTCGCGTTCTCAAAGAGGAGCTTCTTCTTCGTGTCCTCTTTGACGCTCGACCAGGCGATGATGTTGTCGACTAATTTCGGGGAACTGGCACTCCGAGTGCGGGTAGTCGGAGGCATACATCAGCACGTCGTCACCCAAGAAATGAGTGACGTAATTGAACATGTCCTCCCCCTCATGGTGCTCGATGCTACAGAAAAACCGGCCGCTCTGCATGTATTCGCTCGGTTTCTGCTTGAGTGGGGCAGTGCCGCCGACATAGACCGCCTGCTCGTCCATGCGCCGGGCCCAAAACGGCAGCCAGCCGAAACCGCATTCGAGCACCCCCATCCGCAATTTCGGATATTTGTCGTAGAGACCACCGCCGATGAACGACCCGACAAACCGCATCGCACCCCATGGATGCGCTGCGAGCCGGCTGAGAAAGATGTTTTCCCAGAGGTCCTCGTAGCCGGGGTAGTAGGGCGGGTTCCAGGTAAAGCTGTGATTGGCGATCGGCAGATCGTACTCCTGGGCCGCCTCCCAGATCGGGCTCAAATCAGGGTGATCCGCTGGCAGGTCCTTGGCGAGCAGCGGCATTACCGCGACCGCCCATTTCGACTTGCCCCATTCGCGGATCTCGCGCACCGCTTCCTCCGGAACGCGGCTTGACGCAACGATCATGCTCTTGAGGCGCGTCGGATATTGCGCGCAAAAATCCGACATGTGCCGGTGGTAGGCGCGGATGAGGCCGATTTCGAGCGCCGGATCAGGAAGGCCGACCGCGCTGAGCCAGGAGGTCGGGATCAAGAAATGAACATCGGTCCCTTCGTCATCCATGTCCTTGACACGGTTCTCGGCCTGGTCGTCCTGCACCCCGGGCCGCGGCATCTTGCTGCCCATCCATTTCGTCTCGCGCCCAGTGAAGGTGTCGCGGGGCGCGCGCTCACCGAGAACCCGGCGGTAATATTTCGTCCCGACGCGATAATTGTGGAGCCCTTCGATACCGCCGACCGCCCCTTGCCCGACCGCAAACCGGTAAGGCGACAGCTCACCAAGGCGCGCCCGGAAGTCCGGGTCGACGTAGCGCTCCAGCACCTCGGCGGCAGGGTTGACATGCGTATCGAAATCATAAACGCGAAACCCGTTTCTCATTTTGGCTCCTCCGTTCGCCGACGCCCCAAAATCGCAGTGGCGGCGCTCAGATCATAAAGTCGCAGGGAGCGATTGTCGCGAGCTTTTTGACTTTCGGGTCAAACCCTGACCCGGGAAGCCGCGATGTGAGAGCCGTTGGCGGCGAGGTAGACCGCCTTGTTGGTCTCGACGTTGAATGCCGGGAGGTGGTCGCGCCGCTCGAATTGCGGCCGCGCTCGGATGCGGCCGGCCAGTTCGAGGTGGTTGCCGATGTCGAAGAACTCGATAAGGTTGTGGTGATAGCGGCTGAGCTGAATAAAGGTATGGGTCCGCGAAGCAATGACACGGCAGCCCAGCTCCAGTGCCTGCGAAATCGGGCCGGACGAGGATTGCCCTACCTCGATGTAAGGGAATACGACGGCGTCACAAATCGCCATGCCGCCGAGGAAATCGGTGTCGCTCTGAGCCCCCATGAAATGAATGCGATCAGACAGGTCCTTTGGATGCTCGATCAAGAGATCGCGCATCGAGTTGTCGACAGCGACCGAGACTGCCGGCGCGCTCCCCTCCCCACTGGATCTGATACGCTCGGCGACACTAGTATCGACATAACCGGCGTGGAATAATGACGAGACGACGGGATCGATGGGCTGGTGGGGCTTGATTTCATTTGGATGGACGCCGCCGAAAATCAGCAGGTGATGATCTTTTGGCAGGTGATGCAGTGCCCTGACGACGGTATCGAAGCCCTTGTAGCGCCCGAGAAAGCCGAAAACGCCGATCAGCCTGCTTCCGGCCGGGACGTCGTCAAGTACCGAAAATTTCTTTCGGGATGCAGCGCGCCTAATGTCCGCCACTTCGGCGGCAGATAGAAACGACAGGGGATGGTCGTATACATTACGCATGCCGTGCGCGAATTTCATCTGCGAGAGGTCGCGGCGAGATGGCCACGGTGAGAGTGATCGGCTTGAAGCACTGAGCACGCCGCAGCCGGCGGGCCAGCCCCGCTGACAACAGATGCTCGCGATTGTACTGCGCTCTCATTGCAATCGCTCTTGCGAAATTGCGCTTCAGAATTTCTCTGAAATACTCCCGGTAGTTGAAGGCCTCGCATTGGAACACCGTGTGGAATGTCACTGAAAGCCGCGGAGCCGCCCGCAGGATCCACGAAAACCGCCGATGAATATCATGGCAGCTCCGACCCAAGGTGCCGTGCTCGAGTTGCAGATTGACGGCCTCGTAGTTTCTAATCTCACGACATATATCCAGAATGTGCCGGTCGCCGAATTTTCTGACGCGGCCATGGGTGCTGCGCAACAGATATTGATCCAAGTCGAATACTGTAACCTCGAAGACGTCGTTTAGTTGCTTCTCCAGACTGCGGGTATAGGCCGCGATCCCGACAAATCGTCGTGACTCGAAATCAAAGCGAGCCTTTTGCGTCGGCGGCGGACGTGACGAAAGGGCGAGGCCGTGATCGGCGGCGCCGGCAAGAGCCGAGGGCGAGTGTCGATTTCGAGCGTCGCCATGATGTCTACAGGTGCTCTCGCACCGTCTGGACAATGAAGGCACCGATTAGCCAAACGGCGCAGCAAAGGAAAAGGGCAATGCCGACATTGCGCAAACGGCGCGGATAAAGCGCTTCCTCAGGAAGGCTCGGTTGAACGAAGCCTGCCAGATAAACCTGCTGGCGGTCGGCGTTCATGCGCGCCCGATCGAGCGCCTCCAATGCGTGCTGATAGGCCTTCTCGGCGAACGTCCGCTTACTCTCGAGTCCGCTCGTACGATCCCATCACCCGCGAGAGAACCTCGGAGCGCGATTTTTCGGTGTCGGTCACCTCGCTTTCCACCGATTGGAGCTGAGCCTGCAGCGATTGTAGGCGGGCGTCCAGCATCCTGACGGACGGAGCGTCGGCCCGCATATAGTGCTTGACGGTGGACAATTCGGTGTCGGTACGGACGATCTCGTCGCGTATCCGGCCAGCCAGCGCCTGGGTCGCGTCGGCGGTCTTGCGCGGATCGATGATACCCTCCTGGTCACGAAACTCGCGAAGCCGCGCT
>CAVOWQ010000001.1:0-61864 GCA_963700195.1 uncultured Alphaproteobacteria bacterium | reverse complement strand
GTTTGTGATTAAGGTCGCGCGTATCGAGTGCGCCGGGTAGCGCGATCAAGCGGGCGTATCCCGTAACAATTTCCCGGCTCCGCATGGCTCGCTCGGCCGGCGTCGTATTAATCTGTTATAAGGAGCACGGCAACGCGGCGTCTTCGACGTCGCGCTCGCATCGGTATTGGGAGGTGATCCATGGATAAGCGGCAAAGCATCGACGTGACGGGCGCAAAGCACGTCAACCCGATCCCGAGCGCCAGCCGGCGCGGCCCTTTTGTCGTGTCCGGCGCGATCTCCGGCACCGATCCGGCAACCGGCAAGGTCCCCGCCGATCTCGACGAGCAGTGCCGGCTGATGTTCGAGAATGTGCGGCGGGTGATGGCGGCGGCCGGCGGCTCGCCCGACGACATCGTCAAGATGACGGTGTGGATCACCGACCGCTCATTGCGCGAGATCATGAACCGGCATTGGGTGGTGATGTTCCCCGACGCGAGTTCGCGGCCGGCGCGCCACACCTTGACCTCGCGCGACTTCACCGCGCCGATGCAGATCCAATGCGATTTGATGGCAGTGCTGGGTGAGGGCTGACACGATGAAGATCGTCGATATCCGCACGACCCCGCTTTCCTACCGATGCGACCCGCCCTATAGCAGCGCCGGCGGCATGCAGGCGCGCCGCGGCGGCCTCCTCGTCGAGATCGAGACCGACGGGCGGGTGATCGGGATCGGCGAGGCCGGGGTCGGCGGCGGCGCTACACAGGACGTCATCGAGAAGGTCTTGCAGCCGATGTTGATCGGCGAGGACCCGCTGCTGATCGAAAGCCTCTGGCAGAAGATGTTCGCGCGCACCCGCCAGTTCGGTCGCCGCGGCATCGTCATGAACGCAATCAGCGGCATCGACATCGCGCTCTGGGACATCGCCGGCAAGGTCGCCAACTTGCCGCTCTACCGCCTGCTCGGCGGCTGCCGCGACCGGGTCGAGGCCTATGCCAGCGGCGGCTTCTACCAGGAAGGCAAGTCGGTCGACGACCTCGCCGGCGAAGCCGAGGGCTACCGCGCCCGCGGCTTCAAAGGCATGAAGATGAAGATCGGGCGGAATCCGTCGACGCAAACCCATTTGCGCCATCTGGTGGACCACGCCGAACTCTGCCAGGTCGACCCCGAAGAGGACATCGCGAGGGTCGCGGCAGTGCGCCGCGCGCTCGGCCCGCGCGCGAAGTTGATGGCCGACGTCAACTGCGCTTGGAGCCCGTCCTTCGCGATCGAAATGGGCCGCGCGCTCGAGCCCTATAAGCTTTATTGGATCGAGGAGCCGGTGGCGACCGACGACATCGACGGCAGCGCGCGGGTCGCCGATGCGCTTGCCACCCCGATTGCCGGCTATGAGACCGAGATCGGCCTCTACGGCTTCCGCGAGCTGATCACCCGCGGCGCGGTCGACATTGTCCAGCCAGACATCGCGTGGGCCGGCGGGTTCTCCGAATGCCGCCGCATCGCCGCCCTGGCGCAGGCGCATCACCTTATGATCGCGCCGCACGCCTTCGCCAGCGCGGTGACATTGGCCGCCTCACTGCACTTCATTGCCTCGATCCCGAACGGGCTGGTGCTCGAATTCGACCAGAACCCCAATGGATTGCGCGACGCGCTGCTGAAGGAGCCGATCCGCATCGAGCCCGACGGCATGATCAAGCTGCCGGTGCGGCCGGGCCTTGGCATCGAGCTCGATCGTGGCGCAGTCGAGCGCTATCGCGCCGAATGACCGATCGCTCGCTCTTTACGATCGGTTACGAGAAGACCCTGCTAAAGGATTTAGTCTCGACGCTCGCGGCGGCTCGCGTAGCTACCCTCATCGATGTCCGCGATCGGCCGGTATCGCGCCGGCCCGGCTTTTCGAAGCGGCAGCTCGCCGCGGCCATCGAGGGCGCCGGAATGTACTACCTCCATCTCCAGGCGCTCGGCACGCCGCCGGAAGGCCGCCTAGCCAACCGCCGCCGCGAATGGGACCGGTTTTGGGCGATCGTCGAGGAGAGACTCGCCCGCTCCGAAGCCGAACTGGCGCTGCGGCAAGCTGGCGAATTGGCCGAAGCCGCGCCGAGTTGCCTGTTGTGCTATGAAGCCGATTGGCGGATCTGCCACCGCGGCCGCATCGCCGAAATCCTCGCGCAACGCCACGGTTTTGCAGTGTCCCACCTTAAGGTTGATGGCGAGGTAATGGGAAAATGACGTGAGCAGAGCGACTGCAATTGTACCTACTGACCGTGCTCGCAACCAAGATCGTCATCCGCGAGGGGCGCAACGGATCCCCCCACCCCCCGACCCTCTCCCCCGCCCTGCCCTTCCCCGCTCGCGGCAGGGCTGTCCGGGGAAATTCGAGGATCAACTTTGCCGTCAAATTCCTCCCCGAACACCCGCTGTAATTCCCTCTCCCCTGCTGACCGGGCGGAGAGGGGCTCTTTGTGACCAGCTGCAATTGAGCGATATGGACGTTTTACAACCGAGTCCGATTTCCCGGACAGCCCTGTCGCGAGCGGGGGCGTGATTAGGGTGGGGCAGGCGGGCGGGCGAAGGAGCCAAAATTCCCTCGCCCCACCTGCGGAGAGAGGGGTAGGGTGAGGGGCCATGAAACTTCCCGCGCACAGCCGCTACGACTACGTCCCGATCCACCGGCGGCCGCAATACGAGTGGCCGGGCGGCGCACGGCTGGCCGTCACCTTCAACAACAACATCGAGTATTTCGCCTTTGGCGCCGGCCTCGGCAGCGACTTCGACCGGTGCGGCGGCGGCGCAGAGCCAGCGCAATTACGCGTGGCGCGACTACGGCAACCGGGTCGGCCTCTGGTATTACTTCGACCTGCTCGACGAGTTCGCTCTGCCCGGAGCGCACAATGTCAATTCGGCCGTCCTCGAGCACTGCCCCGAAATCGTCGAACGCCTGAACGGGCGCGGCGACGAATATGTCGGCCATGGCAGGACCAATTCGGAGCGCCAGGATGTGCTGTGGGAGGAGGACGAGGCGCGGCTGATCGCCGAATGCACCGAAGTCTTGACCCGCCTTTCCGGCAGGCGGCCGGAAGGCTGGCTCGGCCCCTACATCGCGCAGAGCGGGGTGACCTTGGATCTGTTGAAAGAGGCCGGCTACCGCTACGTGATGGATTGGGCGATGGACGACCAGCCGATCTGGATGCGGACCCGCGCCGGGCCGATCCTGTCGGTGCCCTACCCGCTCGAGATCAACGACTCGCCGGCGCTGGTTTTTCGCCGCCATACCGGACGGCAATTCGCCGAGATGGTGATCGACCAGTTCGACGAAATGCTGGAGCAGTCACGCAAATACCCGTTGGTCTTCGCGGTTTCGGTGCACCCCTTCATCATCGGCCAGCCGTTCCGCCTGCGCGCTTTCCGCGACGCCGTCCGCCACATCGTCCGCCACCGCGATCGGCTGTGGATCACCACGCCCGGCGAGATCGCGTGCTATTGCGAGAGCCTGCCAAAAGGGACGATCCCGGGGTCGGAGTAGCGCATGGTGAGCGGGCGCTGATTGATTTCAGTCCAAGGGCATCATCCGTTTGTTCGATCGGACTGCGACCATCCCTTCGTCCCGACCTGCCGTCCGGCAGAGCGCCGCGCGCAACGGCAAATAAACTATGTCCGAGTCGCTTCGTGCAATCGCCCCCCTAAAACCTATGTCATATCCGCCGTTCGCCTTGTCGCGAAATGCGGCTGCCGGTAGGTTCTCCCGGGCCGGCCGTCATGACCGATACCATCCAGACCGTCTTTGCCGTTACCGCCCTGCTGGGGCTGGTCAGCCTTTTGCTGCCGCTCGCCGAGCGGCTATCGATACCTTACGCGGTCTTGCTTGCCGTAGTCGGCGTCGCGATCGGCGGTATTGCTAATCTCCCCTTCGCCTCCCATCCCGGGAATATCATCAGCGATGTCGTAAGCTGGCTCCACGATTTCGGGCTCAGCGCCGAGTCGCTCCTTTATGTCTTTTTGCCGGCGTTGCTGTTCGACGCGGCGCTCAATGTCGACGTGCGCCAGCTGAGTGACGAGGTCGGGCCGGTTCTCCTGCTCGCCGTCATCGGCGTGATCGTCTGCACCTTTGTCGTCGGGCTCGCCTTGTGGCCCATTTCCTCGGTCGGGATCCTGGCATGCGTCATTCTGGGTGCGATCATCGCGACGACCGATCCGGTCGCGGTGGTCGCGATCTTCCACGACATAGGGGCGCCGCGCCGGTTGTCGACCTTGGTCCAGGGAGAGAGCTTGTTCAACGACGCCGCGGCAATTGCGATCTATTCGCTGGCTGTCGCGATGTTGGCCGGAAACCGGCCCGCGAGCCCGTTGGACGGGCTCGTTACCTTCGTGCGCCAGTTCGGCGGTGGTCTCGCTGCCGGTTATATTGCCGGTTGGGCCGTCACGGTGTTCCTCCCCACCTTGCGCGCGAGCCGATTGGCCGAGGCGACGCTGACGATCGCCTTCGCTTATGTGATCTTCATCGTTTGTGATCACTACCTCGGCGTCTCGGGTGTGGTCGCGGTCGCCGCCGCGGCGCTGGCCGTCAGCGCCGGCGGCCGGCGCCGCCTATCGCCGTCGAATTGGGAGAGCCTTGTCGTCACTTGGGAGCAGCTGGCCTTCTGGGCGAGCTCGCTGATCTTTCTGTTCGCGGCAATGCAGACCCCCGAGCTTCTCGAAAAGGCGAGCTGGGCCGATCTGGGCTTGCTGGCCGCGCTTGTCGCCTCGGCTCTCGCCGCTCGGGCGATGACATTGTACGGGCTGCTTCCGATGCTCAGTTTCGCCGGGATCGCAAAGCCGATCGATCGCGGCCACAAGCTCGTCATGTTATGGGGAGGCATGCGCGGAGCGGTTTCTCTCGCATTGGCGCTCGCCGCAACCGAAAACACCGCGCTACCGCCGGAAGTTCGTCAGTTCGTCGGCATTCTCGCGACCGGTTTTGTGTTGTTCACGCTACTGCTAACGGCGCCGACCATTCGGCCGTTGATGCGCCTCCTCAAAATCAGCGGCCTCGCTCCGGCGGAAGTCGCGGTCAGCCAGCGGGTAATCGGACTTTCGCTTTCGTCTATTCCGCAGGAGATCGAGACCGTCGGACGCCAGCATCAGATCGCGCCCGAGATCGTGGCCGAGGTCGCGAAAGTCTATGACGGCCATGGCCGCGAACCCGCCGAAGCTGCGGTCGAGAATGCCGAACTTCCCGCCGAGCTGAGGGAGCGGGCGGCGCTCTATGTTCTGGCCGATCGCGAGCAGGAATTCTGTCTCGACTATTTCGAGAGCCGCACAGTGTCGCGGCGGGTGGCGGCCAGCCTTCTCGCCCATGCAGCGAGGCTCCGAGACGGAGCGCGCAGTGACGGTGTGGCCGGTTACCAGAAGGCGGCGACCCGGATTCTTGCGTTTAACAGGGCCTTGCGCGTGTCGCGCACGATCCATCATCGGATCGGCATCGCGCGCCCTCTCGCGCGGCTGCTCGGAGATCGATTCGAGGTCCAGCTGGCGGCTCGTTTCGTTCTGCAGAACGTGATCGCGTTCAATCGCGACCAGATCGAAAAGGTGTTCGGCGCCGGCCCGAGGGCGGCAATGGCGCAACAGCTCGACCAACGCTTCGGGGCGATCGATCGCACCATCGCCGCGCTGAAGCTGCAATATCCGACCTATGCCCGTCAGCTCGAAGTGCAGTATCTCGCCCGCCTGGCGGCACGCCTGGAAGACGAGCGGTACCGGCGATTGCGCGCCGAATCGATGATCAATCAAGACATGTATGATGACTTGCAACGCAAACTTCGGCCGCGACGCCGCGCTGTCGAGGTCCATCCGACCCTCGATCTCGGCTTGAAGCGCGAGGATCTGGTCGGCCGGGTTGCGATGTTCGCGGCACTCGACGCGAAGACCCGGCGCTCTGTCGCCCGCATGCTGCGACCGCGCCTTGCGGTACCGGATGAAGTCATCGTGCGCAAGGGAGAGCGTGGCGACGCGATGTATTTCATCTCTTCGGGCGCGGTAGAAGTGCGGATCGCGCCTACCCCCGTTCAGCTCGGCAGCGGCGATTTTTTCGGCGAGCTCGCCCTGCTGGTCGCAGACCGCCGCACCGCCGACGTCGTGGCCCTCGGATATTGCCAGCTGTTGAGCCTGGCGGCGCGAGACCTTCATCGCCTCTTCGGGACCGAGCCGGCCTTGCGCGACCAGATCCACGCCGTCGCCCAGGCGCGCACCGCAGCAGCGGAAACGTGATGAGCCGTAAACCGCTGCATCCAGCCACCCTGGCCGCGCAGGCGCTGGGCTCGACCGACGCGTCGACCGGTGCCGTCGTCTTGCCGATCCACACGGCGACGACGTTCTTGCGCGACCCCGACAACCAGTACCGGCGAGGCCGCGGTTACGGACGCGCCGACAACCCGAGCTACGACCAGCCGCAGGCATTGCTGACCGCGCTCGAAGGCGGTGCGGCGACCTTGTTGTTCTCCTCCGGGATGGCCGCCGCCGCCGCCGTTTTCCAGTGCCTTCCGCGAGATGCCCATGTCGTCGCGCCGCGGGTCATGTACTGGGGATTGCGCAGCTGGCTGAAGAATTTCGCCGAGGCTTGGGGGATCGCAGTCGATTTCGTCGATGCGACCTCGCTCGATGCGCTGCGCGGCGCCGTCCGCCCGGACCGGACGCGCCTCATATGGATCGAGACTCCGGCGAACCCGCTGTGGTCGGTCACCGACATCGCGGGTGCAGCCGAGATCGCGCATAACGCCGGCGCGCTGCTCGCTGTCGACAGCACCGCCGCAACCCCGGTGCTGACCCGGCCGTTGGCGCTCGGGGCCGACCTCGTCATGCATTCGGCGACAAAATACCTGAACGGCCACAGCGATGTGATCGCCGGGACGTTGACGACGGCGCGAGAGGACGCGTTTTGGGCGCGGTTGTGCACGGCACGCAGCAGCGGCGGCGCAATTCTCGGCAGCTTCGAAGCCTATCTTCTGCTGCGCGGCATGCGAACCTTGTTCCCGCGAGTCGAACGCGCCTGCCGCTCGGCCCAGCAAATCGCCGAGGCGCTGTCGCAAAATCCGCGGGTGCTGGACGTGCTGTACCCGGGGCTGCCGAGACACCCCGGTCACGCGGTCGCTGCGCGCCAGATGACTGGCGGCTTCGGCGGCATGCTCAGCATGCGCGTCCGCGGCGGCGCCGAAGCCGCGATCGCCGCGGCGGCGCGCGTCGAAATCTGGAAACGGGCGACCTCGCTAGGCGGTGTCGAGAGCCTGATCGAGCACCGCGCCTCGGTCGAAGGCGCCGACAGCCCGGCGCCCCCCGACCTGCTGCGCCTCTCGGTCGGGATCGAGGACCCCGGCGATTTGATCGCCGACCTCGAATCGGCGCTCGGCGGGTGAGACCGCCCACACCGGACCAAACGCGTCTCGAGCGTGCGATTCGTCATATTTCAGTTGTGTACTGCGGCGGAAAACCTGCAAATCGTTGCGGTTTTGTTGCTTGTCCAGTCGGGCCGCGTAATATTAACGAATGTCTGCCACTGGCGCCGATCCGCAAGCGGAGCGCACCCCGCTTCGCCGAGAAAGCCGAACTTGGGGACTGATCCGCAGGACGCTCCCCCTCGGCAGATCAATGGGCTCGCTGTTCTATCTGATATCCGTCGGGCTGATAGCCAGCTGGATCATCGTGGTTTTCTTTGGCGTCGGCCTTTTCTTTCTTATGCCCCGGTCGGCGAAACTGGCATCCGATTTGAGCCCAGGCGGCACCAGCCTTGACGCTTCATCAGCGGAAACACTTTCGCTAACGCAATCGACGAGCAGGTTGGACCGACTTCCCAGCCCGCCACCTCCCGAGCCGCCTCAACCGATGGGCGATCCCGTTGCCAAGGTAAATCCACGCCAGACGCCGGCCGAGCCGACAATCGCCCACACTGCCGAAGAGCCTCCGGAGCAAGCGCTTACCGTGGAGCTCGGCACGATCTCTGCCGCCACCGGTGAAGCGGCCCCGACGCCCGCGCCTCAAAGTCAGCTTTCCACTGCGCCCGAACCGCGGGGCGGCTCGCAATCCTCCCACTCTCAATCGTCTCGCAAGCCGCTCGAACGGCGACCCTCGAAAACCCGAACGGCACAGCCGCATGCCCCAGTGAGCGCAATTCAAGACGTGTTGCAGAAGCACTCGCATCTTCTCAAGTGAGAGGTTTGCGGGATGCTGAAGACACTCGATCGTCTTGACCGGGAGCTCGTCGAAAAGGCGCAAGAGGTCGCGGCCCGAGCCTATGCCCCCTATTCGCTCTTTGCGGTGGGTGCGGCCGTGCGCAGCAAATCAGGAGCGATCTACGCCGCCGCGAACCTCGAAAACGCCTCCTCCGGCCTGACGATCTGCGCCGAGGCAGCCGCGCTGAGCTCGACCAATTCCGCAGGTGATCCCGAGATCGATGCGATCGCAGTGGTGGGCTTCAATTTCGCAGACGGGGCGGCGGGTGCCTCGCGGGTAGTTGCCCCTTGCGGGTCGTGCCGCCAACTTATCGCCGAGGCCGCGCAGCGAGCGAAACGGCAGCGTGCGCGTAATCTGTTGTAATGGCGAATTGAGCAGCATCGCCGTCTGGACGATAGCCGAATTATTGCCGAACGCTTTTGGACCCGAGAATTTGGCGGTGAGGCGACGATGGCCGGCCTTGCGGGAAGAGCTGCGCACATGCGTCGAGCGGCTGATCGCTATTCGCCAAAAGCAATAGTCGGCGCCGGTCGGGTGTCTTGGGCTGCGGTCCGTCGGGGACGGCTGGCTGCTTGCCTGTGGACACCCGGCGGTTATAGTCGATTACGTTGCTCATTGCCTGTCGAGGGCCACAAATGCCGCTGCGATCGCCAATTGCGTGGATGACGGTCCTACTCCTGGCACTCCCCGCCGGGTCTGCTCAAGCGGCCGGGTTTGTCGATGCGGCCGAGCGCTACGTGGTGGTGCCCGATCGCATCGGGCGGATCATGACCGCCAACCCGGCGGCAGATGTCCTCGTCTTTGCGCTGGCTCCGGACAAGCTTATGGGTTGGAGCGCTCCGCTGTCCCGCGGACAGCGAGCCTATATCCCGGCGAAGTTCGCCCGGCTGCCAATCGTCGGCGGCGCCGTGCGGCCGAATCCGGCGGAGACCGTCCAATTGGTCGCGCGGCTGCACCCCGACCTGATCATCGAGGCGGGCCCGGTCACGCCGGAGGCGGCGGCGCTCGCCGATCAAATCCAGCAACAAACCGGAATCCCCTACCTCGTCCTCGACAACGACATCCAAGCCGCCCCGCACACTTTGCGGATCCTCGGTGCGCTGCTCGGCGACGCCGAGCGCGGCAACGATCTTGGTAAATATGCCGATTACGCCATCGATGCTCTGCGCGGCAGATTGCTGATCGCGCCGGCCGACGAACGGCCGATCGTTTATTATGGCCGCGGACCGGACGGGCTCGAAACCGGTCTCGGCGGCTCGCAGACGATGGCCGCCATCGAGCAGGCCGGAGTCATCAATGTCGCCGGCCGGCTCGGCCGCGGCGAACTGGCGAGGGTCACGCGCGATCAGATCATTGACTCGAACCCGGCAATCATCGTCGCCCAGCAACGAAGCTTTTATGATTCCCTCTTGCACAGCACGGCGTGGCGCGGCCTGATCGCGGTCGCCAGCAAACGGGTCTATCTGGCCCCAGCCGACCCCTTCGGGTGGATCGACGACCCACCCGGAGTGAACCGCATCATCGGGTTGTATTGGCTCACCGCCCTGTTCTATCCCGATCAGTATCAGGAGGATTTGCGGACCAACGCCCGCGAGTTCTATGACAAATTCTACGGCATAAAGCTCACGGACCGGCAGCTCGAAGCGCTGGTTCGCCCGGCCGAGGCGCAAGCCGGCGAGACCCGCCGGATCGGCGTGCCGCTGCTCGGCGCCGAACCCGTGCCATTCCCCAATGCCGCGCCGAATGAGCCGCCGCCGAGCGGCCGACCTCCCGGACGCGGCGGACTTGTTGCGCCTGGGCCACCGAGCTCGCTGGGTATCCCTGCCAATCCACAATAAGGCTCGGCGAGCCGCCGTTCACGATTCGGTCGCCCGCACAAAGCAGAGGATCCCGCGCTGTGGGGTCCAGCACACGACGGCGCGACCGGTCGGATTGTCGGTGCGCTGTAGAATCTTGTCGGCCGGCACCGCGAACCAGGCTTCGCCGATCAACGCCTCGTAATGGTCGCCTTCGATGCGGTACTCGGTGGCGCGGCAGTCCGCTACCGAGCAGCAGGAGATGCTGGTACCGGGCTGGACGAGGCTGCGGAACCACGGTGCGAGGGCGGGATCGGCATTTGGCGGAGGGTCGGCCATAGCCGTGCCGGCGAGCAACATCACCGCGGCAAGAAAGAACGGCCTCATCACCCGCGCCGCCGGCTTTCCGAAGGAGCGCACGCCATTTCATGACCTCCGACCCGGGAGGCGGGACGCCAGATTAGAGCAACCCGCGGCGATGCCTAAAGTTTTGAGTCCGACCATGCAAGAACGCGGCCGGTCAAACGTCGGTCGTGCTCAGCCCGTTCCTTTACGAAAGCCCTCCGTCGGGGTTTTTACGACTGTGATAATTATACCGATCAGCAGAGCCATCAAGGCGTCTGTGATCTCCGCAGAGCGGCCGGGAAGATAGGTTTCCGCCCAGCTGGCGGCAAATAGCATGATCGCGACGAGAATGGTGGACACCCCGGATCGCAACCCGCTCTTTTCGAGCAACCAAATCAAGGCGCCGTAGAGAAAGGCCTTTTCGAGAAAGGACGTTATGTTGACCTCGACCGAGCCGTACAGAAAGCTGCGGAATGGTATCCACCCGAACGCCCGGCCGTAGGCGCTGAACTGGAACGGCTCCAGCCGCTCGGCAACAATGTAGGCCGAGAACAGCAGGGCCGTGGCGGCGACCCGGACACGCGCACTGACGCTGACGGCGAGCAGAAGCCACACGGCAAGACCGGTCGCCGCCCCGGCGATCTCCGCGGCGGTCAGTGTCTTACCGATGATCACCACTTTGGCGGCTAGTACTGCGCCGATAAACAGTGGAAAGAGCAGCCACCCGCGCCGTCGTCCGCCAACCGCCTCGATCAAACTGCCGATCGTCAGCCAGATCGCGGTGTAGCGAAACAGGTCATAACCGGTCGGGCGCGGGTGAAAGACGACCGGCTTCAGCGCATCCCAATATTTGTGCAGGTCGATCGTCGGCACGTAAGGATACAGCCGATACGCGAGCCACAACGCGAGCAGCAGGCTAGGAACGCGGTTGGCGACGATATCGCGAAACGGCAGCCGGAGAAAATCCCCGCCGGCGAGACTTCCGGCGATCGCGCCCAGCACGGTCCCCACCAGGTTTGCATAGACGTCGTCCGCCGCGGATACCCGCTCTGCGATATAGTACTGAGCCAGCTCCATCGTCGTACTGAGGGTCCCGCCGGCAAAGGTGACGAGCAGGATCCGCGGCAAGGTGCGGCCGCTTCCGGCAACGGCGAGGCTCCCGAAAAAGCCGAGCGGCAGGTACAAAAATATGTTTGCGACGAAGTCGCCGCGACCCGGCGTTTCCGCCCAACTCCGTACGAGGTGTTTTAAGGGACCGACACCGCCTTCGGGCCGGTAGAAGGCGAACGGGTAGAGAGAACCATAGAGGATGACGGCGACAATGATCGCCGCCGCAATCAGAAAGCCTTTGTTGAACCTGTGTGCGCTGGGGGAGGCCGATGGTCGATTTGCGGGCGTGCTCACTCCATCGGCAACCCCGGATGCACCGCCCTTCCATCGCCGAGCGGTGTGAATTGCGGAGCGAGCGCCGGGATCGCAACCTCGGCGAGCGTTTCGGGCGTCCATCCGCCTTGGCGATGCACCATGCGGACCGGCCGCATATGACCGTATAGCGATAGTTCGCCGGCGCGCTGATGAAATACCTGGCCGTTGACTTGGCTCGCCTGCTCGGAGGCGAGAAAGACACAGAGCGGCGCGATCGCGTCGGCCCGACTGCGGCGCAACCGCTCCTCGCGCACCGCCGCCGCTTGCGGGTCCTTTGGCGTCGGGACCGAGCGGGTCATGCGGGTATCGGCCGATGGGCAGATCACGTTGACGGTAATCCCTCTGGAGGCGTTCTCCATCGCAACGATGCGGGCCAGGGCGACGATCCCGAGCTTCGCCGCACCGTAATTGCACTGGCCGAGATTGCCGAGCAGTCCCGAAGTCGACGAAACCATGATGATCCGCCCGTAATTCTGCTCGCGAAACAGGTTTATCGCCGCCCGGTTGATGTTGAAGTGGCCGGTCAGATGCACATCGATGACGGCCTGCCAATCCTCGGGGAACATGTTGTGGAACATCTTGTCGCGCAGGATGCCGGCGGCGTCGAAGACGATGTGCAGCCCGCCGAAAGCGTCCCGCGCCTGCTGGACCATCGCCAGGCAGTCGTCGAATTTGGCGACCGAGCCGTAATTGGCGGCCGCCTCGCCGCCCGCGGCCTTGATCTGGTCGACGATTTCTTCGGCCGGCGTCTGATCCGAGCCCTCGCCGCTGCCGCTGGTGCCGGGATCATTGATGACGACCTTGGCCCCGTGCGCGGCCATCAGCTTGGCAACTTCGGCGCCGACCCCGCGGCCTGCTCCCGCACAGATCGCAACCCGCCCTTCAAGTATGCCCATCCCTCACATTCCCTCGCTTTTCATCCTCGCGCGGTTGTCGCGGGCTGTACGGTTTTTGTCAATCAACCCGGCGGCGATTGCGGCATAATCGGCACGGTGGATCGCCACAGGGCGAAATGCGGGGGAGCCGATGGCTGACGTGACGGTGTATTTTGCCACCAACCGGGTGGCGCAGGGCCCGACGACCGACTGGCACAGCTACGGGGCCGACATCATACCGCCGACGGATCCAAGCCAGATCGTCTATGCCGAGGCCTTTGTTCAGGGGACCGACCTTGCTGTCGAGGACAGCGGTACGATCACCGCGATAGCGCATCCGCAGACCGGCGGGTTCGAAACCGGGGTCGTTCAGGACATCGTCGGCTCGGGAAAGAACATCCTGATTTTCATCCACGGTTTCGCCAATTCATTCCTGAATTCGATCGCCCGCGCGGCGTATAATCGCGAGTGGTTCGCCGCCTCGGGCGCGAACGCCGCCGACACCACTGTCATCGCCTTCAGCTGGCCCTCTTTGGGTCAGCTGTTCGCCGCGCCGCCGCACCTTCTGCCAGACGACTATTTGCGGGACCAGGCTCAGGCTGGCCGCTCGGCCTTCCACATCGCCAGCTTTTTCGCGAACCTGCGGCCGATGCTGGCGCAGGTCCGGAACCAGGGGAGGCGGGTCTTTCTGCTTGCCCACAGCATGGGCAATTTCGCATTGGCGGCAGCGGTCGAAAGCTGGTTCAGCCACAACAACCCCGCCGTCCCTTTGTTCGACGAAACCCTCCTGCCGGCGGCCGACGAACGGTGGGACAGTTTCACCCTTCCGATGGGTGCAAGGCTGAGCCAGCTGCCCGCTCTCTCCCCCAGAATATCAATCTACTACAGTGCCCGGGACATCGCTCTTTATCTCAGCATAGCCGTCAACTTGATTTCGCGGCTGGGGCACGAAGGCCCGCTACACAAGACCGACGCCGCACTCTACCCGCCGGCGCGGTTTCGCATCCTCGATTGTGCCGAAGTCAACGACTACAATCTGTTGAACCCGCCGGATGCCAGCCACCAATATTACCGCCGCTCGCCCAGGGTGCGCACCGATATCGTTGCCGCGATGCGCAACGACCCAAACCTGACTGGCGGTCTGCTCCAGCTATAACGAAGCGCGCGCGGTCTGCGCTGTTCAGAACCGGAAGGTCAAACCGAGGCTGAAATTATCCTGGTTCTGCACGACGCCGATCGGCGCCGTCGAGGAAACGTTTGGCGGCGAGCGGTTCGTCACACTCGCCGTGAAGGCGTGAATGTAGGCAAATTGGAGGGCGACGCCCGGCGAGATCGTAAAGGTAAATCCCGTCGAGGCATGGGCGATCGTAACGACGGGCCCAATCGCCAGCAACTGATCGCCGGGAAGCGCCTGGCTGCTCATCTGACCACCGGCGCGCAGCACCAATTGCGGCAAGGCGCGATATTGAACGCCGATCGAAATAAGGTTGGCGTCACGGTAGGCTTGCGGGATGTTCAGTGCGATATCCCCGCCGGAATCCGCTCTAAATCTGACCTTGAGCTCCTGAAAAGCACTGCCCCAGAATGTGTGGTGATAGTCGAAGGCGATCAACAGATCCGACGTCAGCTGATGACTGACACCGATGCCGAAATCGGCGGGCAGCTGAAAGTCGAGAACGCGGAAGCTGCCGGGTAGCGAGATCTGGTCGCCGCCCGGCGAGATCGCTACAATCCTTCCGGTCGTTCCCGACAGGTCCGGCAACAGCGTCTTGAACCGATAGCTGATCCCCAGGATCGAGCCCTCATCCAACCGATATGTCGCTCCGAGGCGCCCGCTGATACCGAAGGCGTCGGTGCCGAACTTGATTTCGGGCGGTCTGCTGAAGGAGAAATAGGCGCCGCCCGTAGCGCCCACGACAGGCCCGATCATCGGAAGCAAGCTCCCGAAGGCACGGCCCTGCGCTGCCAATGTGGCGAGCTGTTCGGCGCTACCAAGGTCGGAGAGGCTCAGTCCGGCAAATACGCCCTCGAAAGCCCCTCCGACCGCAAGTGCCGGAGTAATCTGATAAGCCGCAGCAAGCGGAGCCCGCAGAAAGAGGCCCTTGCTCGACACGGCGAGACCCGTGTCGATCCCGGACGGAGTGCGTGACAGGAAGCTGTCGTGGCCGTATTCGGTGCCGACACCACCATCGGAGAACAAGCCCAGCCCCAAGCCGAAATCGCCCGCTCGCCAGACATAATCCAGGTTGGGCGAGTAATAGGCGTGAAACACGGGCCAGCGATCCGTCGTCGCGATTTCGCCTGTCGCAAGATCATGGACGTCGAGAGTGTTCGGCGCGTCGAGGTTGAGCTGCAAGTCTACGGATTGGCCGGGCGGCATCAGGAGGATCGTCGCGACATTGTTCGCCATGGCGCTGCCGCCCACGTCATAGGCGAGGGCAGTACCGCCCATCGACCGCGGCACCGTCCCGATCCCCTCGAACGATAAGAGGTCGGTCGATGCGGCCGGTTGCGTGAAGCAGGCGAGCAAACCGATCGTGAGCGCGAACGCCACACGGAAGCGCGTCCACGCAGGGTATCGATCGTGCATTCCGCCACCGATCCGAAAACATCTAACGGCAGCCGCAGGATGACTGAGGTGGTTGCGCCGTTGACCCGAAAGAGTAATAAATTTCTTCGGTCGCGCAACCACCGAGAGGCTCGTCGATTACCGATCCTGCCGGAGGTTGCCGCGGTCACGGGCCAAGGATCTGGTGGAACAGTCGCCGCCGAGGGAATTAATAGGGCAAATGCGACCCGACAGCGACGGGTGAGCGCCCATTTAAACAAAACAACTCGGGCCGACCCCCTAGACGGGATCGTAGCTGTCCGGAGCAAGGGGCTGCGCATGAGCAGGGAAAACCAGATGCGATGCCGAGCGTCGCCGGACAGCCGGGTGCCTCAGGTTGTAGAATATTACAACCATACCAGATTCGACTATCGCTTTATGTGGCACGACAGGAATAGTCTTGCTTTCCATTTCGGATATTACGAAGACGGCATACACAATCACTCCCGCGCTCTAGAAAACGGCAACCATGTGCTGGCCAACATCGCCGGGATCGGCGCCGGGCAGCGGGTGCTCGATGCGGGTTGCGGGCTCGGCGGCAGCAGCCTCTGGCTGGCCGGTCATCGCGGGGCCCATCCGGTCGGCATCACGACCGTCGAGCACCAGGTACGAATGGCGCGCGCGATCGCGGCTCGCCGATCGCTGTCCGACAAGGCGCGGTTCGTGCAGGCCGACTACACGGCGATGCCGTTTGCCGACGGCTCCTTTGATGTTGTTTGGGCCTTCGAAAGCCTCTGCCATGCGGCCGAAAAGGCTGCCTTCTACCGCGAAGCCGCTCGCGTGCTGCGCCCGGGCGGTCGCCTCGTCGTCGCCGAATACGTTCGGGCCTCGCGCACCTGCGACAGCACCGCACAAATGCTGCTCGGCGAATGGCTCGAAGGTTGGGCGATCCCCGACCTCTACACTTCGGATGAGCATCTCTCGGCGGCGAGCAATGCCGGATTTCATGATACGGAATTGCGCGACTATACCTGGTCGACACGGCGCTCATTGCGGCGGCTGTATACGCTCGCCTGTATTGCCACCCCGGTCGACTGGACGCTTTACCTGCTGGGTCTGCGTTCCGAGCGGCAGCACGGTAATGTCATCGCAGCGCTACGGCAATACCAGGCGCTAAATTGCGGGCTGTGGTTTTATGGAATACTCACCGCGAGCAAACCATGCTAGGGGCACCGCATCGTCGCGTCGCGGATTTGCGCATATTTGTACCAGGGTACACCGTCCTGGCGCGCGCTTGGGACGACGCCCGCATGGTCACCTTTCAGGGCAGGGGAAGCGAAAGCGGCACGCCGGTCTTCATCAAGACGCCCAAGGCGCGGCCACCTCCGGCCGAAGACCTTCTCGCGCTGCAGCGCGATTATGATATTGGGGCATCCTTCCGATCATCCGGGGTACTGTCGGCACTGGCGCATTTGCGCCACGGTGACACCGAATATCTGGTGCTTCCCGATGACGGATTGCAGCCGGCAGGTGAAATCCTGCTGATCGAACGGCCGGGTATTGCTCTCTGCCTCGAATTAGCCGTGCGTCTCGCCAACATCCTCGATGGGCTGCACCGGGCCCAAATCATCCACAAGAACCTTAATCCCTACAGCGTCTGGTTTGATTTGCGCTCGCTCGAAACCAAGATCAGCGATTTCTCGCTCGCTTTGCGGTCCGGCGAGCCGGTGCCGCCGCCGCAGAGCCTCATTCAGCCGCAAGCCGATCCACGATACATTGCGCCCGAGCAGACCGGACGAATTCCACGTGGGCCGGACCAGCGCACCGATCTCTACTCTTTGGGCGCGCTCCTCTACCATGTCGTCACCGGCAGGCCACCATTCGACGGAACCGAGGTGCTCGAATTGATGCATGCGCACCTCGCCCGGTATGCCGCTCCCGCCCCATGCGCTCGACCCTAAACTCCCCGAGCCGTTCTCAAAGATGATCATGAAGCTTTTGGCCAAGGTGCCGGAAGAGCGCTATCAGACGGCCAGAGGCCTGGAGATCGATTTGCGCGAATGCCTGACGCAATGGCACGCGCATGGCCGGATCGGCAGCATTGTCCCAGGTGCACACGATGCCGCGGCGGCATTCCGCATGCCGAGCAAGCTCTATGGGCGTGAGCGCCATCTCGCAGTGATCCGGGCGGCACTGGAGCGGGCGGGGCGCGGCACCACCGAACTGGTCCTGGTGGAAGGCGCGCCGGGGGTCGGGAAATCGCAGCTGGTGAGAGCCATCGAGCCGGAGGCCCGCGAGCGCGGCGCCTTTATTACCGCCAAGTTCGACCAATTCAAACAGAACGAGCCTTATTCCTTTATTGCTCAAGCATTCAGGGAATTGACCCGGCAGCTGCTGTCCGGCAACGAAGAGCAGCTCCAGCTGTGGCGGCGACGCCTCGCCGACTCGCTCGGCCGAAACGGCAGGATGATCACCGACGTTGTTCCGGAGATCGAGCTGATCATCGGCAGCCAGCCGATCGTCCAGACGCTGCCGGCGGCAGAAAAACGCCATCTCTTCAACCGTCTGTTCCGTCGGTTCATTCGCGTCTTCGCTCGGGCGGACCACCTGCTGACGATGTTCCTCGACGATTTGCAGTGGGCGGATCCGGCCTCGCTCGAACTGCTGCGAACGCTAGTGACCGATCCCCAGACCGGCCACTTCCTCGTGATCGGCGCATACCGCAATACCGAGGCCGGTGGTTGCGATCCGGTTGCCCGTTCACTGGACGATTTGACCAGCGTCGACATGTCGATCAGTCGCGTCGAGCTCGCTGGGCTCGAACCGTGCGAGGTTGCAGACCTGCTCCAGGATACATTCCAGGGCACGGCGGAGGAGATTGCGGCGCTGGCGGCGCTCGTCTTCCAGAAGACCGACGGAAACCCTTTTTTCATAAGCCAGTTCTTGTCGTTTCTGCACCGCGATGGGCTGATCGAGTTCGATTACCGCGCCGGCAGATGGGTATGGGACCTGCGGCGCATATCGGCGCAGGGTATTACCGAGGACGTCCTCGAGCTGATGAGCCGCAAGTTCGTCAGGCTGCCGCCGCTCACCCGGGAAGCGCTCAAATCGGCTTCGTGCATGGGCAGCCGCTTTGATCTGGCGCGGCTCGCCTTGGTAATGGGCTCGACCGAGGAGGCATTGGCGGATGCGCTTCGCGCGGCCGAACGGGAAGGTTTGATCCTGCAGCTCGATGTCGCGGATGCCAAGCATCCGGCCGTCGAGATCACGGCGGCTCCACAGGCCGCCCGCACCTTCCAGTTCCTCCACGATCGGGTCCAGCAGGCGGCGCACGCGTTGATCCCTTCCGAGGCTCGCCAGGCATTGCGTCTGAGGATCGGACGGATGTTGCTGGCGGGCTTGCCTCCGGAAGAGCGGCAGGCCGCCCCGTTCGAGGTTCTCGACAATCTCAACGAGGGTGCGGCGCTGGTGGCCGCGCCCGCGGAGCGCGAGGAGATCGCGCGCCTCAATCTGGCCGCCGGGCGCCGAGCGCGGGATTCGACCGCCTACGATGCGGCACTCGGCTATTTCAGAGGCGGAATGGGCGTCTTGGCTGCGGATGCCTGGGACGATGTCTATCAACTCGCGTTCGATCTCCACCTCGAGTGTTTCGAGTGCGCCTATGTGACCGGGCATATGGATGAGGCGAACCAGCTTTTCTTGCAGGTTCTGACCAACGCCAAGACCCGGATCGACAAGTCGAAGGCCTATTACACAAAGATCCTTCTCAGCACCGCGCTCGACCCCAGTGAAGAGGCAATCGGGATGGGGATCGAAGCGCTGCAGCTCTTCCGCCAAAAGCTGCCGAGTGCCCCGACAAGGCTGCGGCTTCTGGCGGAGATCGGTCGCGTGATGTACTTGCTGCGTGGCCGCCGCGCCCAAACTCTGCGGTCACTGCCGCCAATGACCGATCTCGACCACCGGGCGACCATCGGTCTGCTAATGAGCATTTGTCCGGCGGCGTATTTCCACAATCCCGATCTTATGGCGCTCGCCGCGCTCAGGATCGTCGGCCTGTCATTGCGTCACGGCAACGCCAGCGCCTCGTCGTTCGGTTATGTGCTGTACGCCCTGATTCGGGGCGCGTTGTTCGGCGACTACAAGGGAGGCCATGAGTTTGGGCGGTTGGCCATCGACCTAGCGGAGCGCAGCGGCGACATCGTGCAGCGCTGCAAGATCGTTCTGATTTTCGCCGGCTTCATCAATTTCTGGCGTGAACCGATCGAGACGAGCATCGAGCTGTTGCGTTCCTCGCTGAGGTTGGCGCTCGATTGCGGCGACGTTCAATACGCCAATTACTCGATACTCCAGACTATTTTCCTCAAGCTCGCATGCGGCGCCGAGCTTGGCGACGTCTATGCGGAGGCGAAGCGCCGCGAGAGTTTCGTCCGGCAGACCAAGGACGGCTTTGCGATCGCGAACCTGCGCATTCGCCTGCAATACGTTCTCGCTCTGAAGGGCGAGACCGCGGGAGCCACCAGTCTCGCCGACCGGGATTACGATGAGGAGGCTGCCGTTGCCGAGTTCCGCGCGGCCGGAAATATGACGACGATCTCCTATTACCTGGTCATCAAGCTGCAGCTTGCGTTTTTGTTCGGCGAATATGAGGCGGCGGCCGGCTATGCGCGATCCTCGCAGGCCCATATTCATTACGTTCCGGGCCAGATCATGGTCGTGCAGCATTTTTTCTTTTATGGTCTGACTGCAGCAGCGTTGTTGCGCACCAGCGCCTCGCCGCGGCGCGCGTTGCTGCGCAGTCTCTCGCGTGCCCGTTCAAAGCTGCGAAGGTGGGCGCGCAACGCCCCGCAAAATTTTCTGCCGCATCACCTTTTGCTGGAGGCGGAGATCGCTTCTTGCAGAGGCCGCAGAGAAAGGGCGGAGCGGTTATACGACGAGGCGATCGCCACGGCGAAACGCGGCGGTTTTCTAGATATCGAGGCACTCGCCAACGAACTTGCCGGGCAACATTTTGCTTCCCGCGACAGGCTCGTGGTCGCGGCCACTTATATGCAAGAGGCCAGCGCCGCTTACGGACGCTGGGGAGCGGGAGCGAAAGTGGCGCGGCTCTCGGAATCACAGGCGCCACTGCTGGCCGGATCGCCTCGGGCCCGTCACGACGTGGCTTCGGCGGAATATCGCCGGACAGGCGAGCGGCGCGACCTCATCGACCTCGACACGGTAATGCGTGCCTCGGTGGAGCTCTCCTCGGACGCCGAATCAGACCGCCGGCTCAGCCGGCTGATAAAGCTCGTGCTCGAGAGCGTCGGTGGTGAGCGCGGCTTCTTTATCACAATGGAGGCCGGCGCCTTGCATATCGAAGCTGCCGGCGCCGTAGACGAGCGCAAGATGCCGCCGCACCAACTGCCGTCGATCGATGTGGAGGCGCACTTGTCCTCACAAATCGTCACCTACGTATTGCGCACTGGGCACGACCTGGCGCTCGAGGACGCTCGTGCCGATGCGCGCTTCGCCTCGTGTTCATACATTCGGCAACGGCAACCCCGCTCCATTCTGTGCCTCCCGTTATCGCAAAGAGGGGAGGCGCTCGGCGCCGTATATGTCGAGAACAACCTGGCGCCTGGCATTTTTGGCGCCGATCGGCTGAACGCCCTAAAGCTTTTGTCTCAGCAGGTCGCCGTCGCAGTGGAGAACGCCCGGCTTTCCCGCTATCTGAAGGACAACGATACGACATTGCAGGCAGCGCTCCAGAATATCGAGGTTCTGGAACGCATCAAAAGTCAGCTCTCCAAGTTCGTGCCGCAGACCTTGCAGAGATTGATCGAGACTAATCCCGGCGATCCCGATCTCGAAATGCGTAACGAGGATGCCTCGGTCTTGTTTCTCGACATGGCCGGCTACACCCGTATGAGCGAGCAACTGGACACGGAAGAACTGAACGAGCTGATCGAAACATACTTTTCCAGCTACCTCGACGACATCCACGACAATGGCGGGGACATCAGCGAGATCGCCGGCGATGGGCTGATGATCCTGTTTCGCGACCCGGATCCGGCGGTCCATGCGCGCGCCGCGGCACGAACCGCGCTGCTGGTGCGCGAGAAGACGGCGAGGATCAACAACGAGCGCCGAAACAGGTGGCCCGCGATCGTCATCAATGTCGGGATCAATTCCGGCCCAGTGCTGATCGGCGCGAGCAAGATCCACAGTCAAATGGGTACGCGCTGGACATTCACCGCCAATGGATACAACACGAACCTCGCCGCGCGGATAGGCGGATCGGCGGTGAACGGCGCGATTTTAGTCAGCGAGGAAACCGCTCGCCGCTTGGGTAATGGGTTCGCGCTTTGCGATGCCGGTGACCACACCTTCAAGGGCATCAGCCGCTCGATCAAAGTCTTCAGCATCGCCGAACCGGAACCCGTCTGAGCGTCCGTAAATTCCGCTCCCCCTATCTGTCATTGCGGCCCGCGGCATCGAGCCGCGGGGAAACAATCTCGTGCCCGGGCGGCTTGATGGGCACGAGCACGAGATTTCTTTGTCGCTGCACGCCAGTTTGATCGAAAGCCGCTCTGGATCTACATGTGCAGTAGCGGCTTCATCGCGGCGAAGCCGGGATGCGGCTTCCGATGATCAAGATCGAAGAGGATTTTGTCGATCCTCTTCAATGGCTCGAAGATCTCGGGCTCCCGGAGCTCCCAGACCGCACAGGGCTGCGCCGTGGAGCCGGCTCTGCTCAGAATCCCGTTGACCGCTCTGCGCGCCGCTTCGTTGGCGCCCTCCATGGTCGCCAGATTGGTGTTCGTCCGCACGTAATCGGACGCGAGGAACAGGTTGTCGATGCCGGTCACCGCATCGGGCCTATTCGCCCACGACCCGGCGGTGTTGATGAGCAGCGGCTCTTTATTGACGAGAGATCCTTCAAGCGGTACCGGGAAGCCGATATCGGGATCGAGAAACCAGTCCAGGCGATCCTCGTCAGTGAGCGGGTCCATGCTATCTTGGAAATGCGCAACCAGTTGAGCCCAGCATTCGTCCGCGACCTCCTGGGCGGAATTGCATTGCGCGGCCTGTTTGGTCGTCGTCTTGTTGCCTGGCGTAAGCCAATCGGAAATGTCGACCGAAATCAGCCCCATAACCTCCCCGTTGCCGTATTGCAGCAAGTTCGTGCCGGGCCAGAACTGCGGCTGGGCGATGCAGGTCAGCGCCCAAGCGGAGTCCGCTAAGTTTATATGCCCGCGGCAGCCGCTTACGTTGCGTTTCAAATAGAACTGAATGCCGTTCATCCAGCGAACTTCCAGCTGCCTGACATTTGCCAATGATGGGGCTTTTTCTGCCATCTGTGCATTGAATAAAGTCGCGGCCACTTCCGCCGGGACGGCCAGCAGATAGTAATCACCTCGGACCCTTGTTGGTCCCGTCGGTTGATTTACGACAGCGCCCGTGATAACCGTCCCGTCGAAATCGAACCGGTCGACGGTCGCATTCTTGAATATTTTTACTCCTCTCCCAGTCAAATAGGCTTCCCAGGGATTGATCCATACATCACTGGTCGGCCCGTTCAATACGCGATCCAGGCTGCCGAACTGCGAGGCAAGGGTCATGAGCATCTGGATGAGGATGGTGCTGATCGTCCGCGTGCTAGCGATCTGGGCGACCATCGCGACCAGGGATCGGGTGAGACCCGTGGCAAGCAACTTTTGATATGCCGTCGACCGGTTTCCCGCATCGATAAAATCCCACCATCGACTCGTCTCGAGTTCCGCCAGCCGGCGGTCGTTGCACATCGCCATGACAGTGAGAAGCCGATCGACAAAGAAGGCGCCGTCAGCCGGACTGATGCCCAGTTCCGCCTGTGCGAACCAGTCGTGCAAAACCAGCTGCCAATCCTCAATGGTTTCGGGCTGATGCGTCGGGAACGTAAAAAAAGGTTTCCGTTCCTGAGCGACGGTTGACTTCAGGGGCGTTCACCAGATTGTCGAGCACCCCATTGACGTTGTTTCCAAAGGGGATGCGCCGCATTGTGTCGGTGACGTGCTGATAGAAGCCCGGAAAAAAGCGAAACCCGTGTTCGCCTGGAAGGTCGCGTCTGCCGTCGGTACCGGAATTGACCTTGGTCACGCTCCGGGCCTTGCCGCCGACCACAGCGGATCTCTCGTATACCTCGACCTCGAATTCCCTCCCAATGAGCTCGTGCGCGGCGCTGAGGCCCGCCACACCGCCGCCGAGGATGATCACCTTTGCCATAGCCGCTCCCTTCGCAACGGCGCTGATTTGCAATCGGCTAGACTGGCGCCGCTCGCCTAGCAAATAGCTGCGTCATTGCTGTTGTTGGCGCCCCGCCACATTTGAACCAGAACCGCTCGCCGGAGGGGCGCAATCGCTCGCCGGCGTTCCGCAACCCGATGCATGGTAAAGACAAACTCGAAGTAGCGCAATTTTGACTGGCCGCCTCTGCTGCAAATGGCGAAGTCGTTGTGCTTGCGACACCCTGGCCATGGTTTGGAGCTCGTACTCGGCCACACGACCTCGGCCGGCGAGCAAGTGGCGTCCTGGGCGCTGGGCGCCGCCATAATCAAGACACTCCACCAGATCGGTGCCGTGAGCATGGACAAGGCGTCGCTGTTTCCGGTCCGCCCGGTCATGTTCGTTGACGGCGATGATCCATCGAAAAAGCCGGTCGTCATGTCGCTGGTCGCGAAGCTCGGCTTCGAGCCGGTCGATGCCGGTCCGCTGCGGATTGCGCGCCTCCTCGAACCCTATGGCATGCTGTATCGACCAGGCCATCAATCGCGGGCGAGGGCAGAACTTTGCCTTCGCCATGACCACCCGATCGGGAGCTGCTTGAAGCCGGAGTGGTGAGGGCGGCTCGACAAGGTGCCGGCGTCCGGCTACAAGCCGGCGATGAGCTGGCTCACCAATTTCGTGTTGCCGAAGATCCGAGCGGTCGTCACTAGGAGGGGGGTGCCGGAAAATCTCTGGCACAAATGCCCGGGTTGCGAGCAGATGCTGTTCTATCGCGAGCTCGAAGCCAACCTTCATGTGTGCCGCAACTGTGGTCATCATCTGCGCATCGGCGCCGAGCGTCGCTTGAAGATGCTGTTCGATGACGGCGCGTTTACCCGGATCGAGCTGCCCCGGACGACGGTTGATCCGCTGCGGTTCCGCGATCGCAAACGCTACACCGAACGCCTGAAAGAAGGTCAAGCGGCGCTCGGTCCGCGCAGCGACGCGGTGGTCGTCGCGCACGGGCGGATCGGCAGCGTCCCGGCGGTGGTAGCTGCGTTCGAGTTTGCCTTCATGGGCGGATCGATGGGCGTGGCCGCCGGGGAAGCCATTCTCGCGGCCGCCAAGCTCGCCGTGTTGCAGGAGGCGGCGCTGATCGTCGTTCCGGCCTCGGGCGGCGCGCGCATGCAGGAGGGCATGTTGTCATTGATGCAGATGCCGCGGACGATCATCGCCGCTGAGATGGTCAAGGAAGCGGGCCTGCCCTATATTGTCGTGCTGACCGATCCGACGACCGGCGGCGTCTCGGCCTCGTTGGCGATGGTCGGCGACATTACGCTCGCCGAGCCCGGCGCGGTCATCGGCTTCGCCGGAGCGCGGGTAATCGAGGAGACAATTCACGAGAAGCTGCCCGACGGATTTCAGCGTGCGGAATATTTGCTCGACCACGGCATGGTCGATCAGGTGGTGCCGCGCGCCGAACTGCACGCAACATTGGGGCGGATTCTCGGTCTCCTCCGGAACCCGCAGCCGCCGGCTGTGGTCCAGCCGCAGATCGCAGCCCTTCCGGATCTGAGCGCGGCAGAGTGACTGTGCCGACCAGCGACCGGGTTCTCGAGCGCCTCGGCAGGCTGCATCCGAAGCTGATCGATCTGTCGCTCGGCCGCATCGAGCGGCTTCTCGCGGCGCTCGGCAATCCGCAGGACGATCTTCCTCCAGTCGTGCATGTCGCCGGCACCAAGGGTAAAGGCTCGACGGTAGCGACGATGCGGGCAGGCCTCGAGGCCGCGGGCTACCGCGTGCATGCCTATATCTCGCCGCATCTCGTCCATTTCCACGAGCGCATCCGCCTCTCCGGTCAGCTGATTGATGAGGAGCGGCTGATCGCGCTTCTCGAAGAATGCGAGCGCGCCAACCGGGATGCGCCGATCACCTTCTTCGAGATCACGACCGCGGCGGCCTTTCTCGCCTTCGCCCGCACACCGGCCGACATTGTGCTGCTCGAGGTTGGGCTCGGCGGCCGGCTCGACGCGACCAACGTCGTCCGCCGCCCCGCCGTCACCGCGATCACGCCGGTGTCGCTCGATCACCAGGCATTTCTCGGCGACACCGTCGCGGCGATTGCCGGCGAAAAGGCCGGGATTCTCAAACCCGGCGTCACGGCGGTCATCGCTCCGCAGCCACGCGAGGCTGCTGGGGTGATCGAGGTCCGTGCCGAGGCGGTTTCGGCACCGCTCTACCGGGCGCGACACGAGTGGCGCTGCGAGGTCTCCGGCCCAGGAATGCGCTATGAAGGCAAGCGCTGGCGGCTTGACCTTCCGCTGCCTTCCCTTATCGGCGCACACCAAATCGTCAATGCCGGCACGGCGATCGCCTGCCTCGAACGGCTGTCGGGTTTTGAGGTCCCCACTGAAGCCATCGCCGAGGGCTTACGCAATATCGACTGGCCGGCGCGGCTGCAGTTGCTCCGTCACGGGCCGTTGGTCGAGGCGGTTCCGCCGGGCTGGGAATTGTGGCTCGATGGCGGCCACAACCCGTTGGCCGGTGAAATCCTCGGCGATGTCGCCGCCGGCTGGCGCGACCGTCCGCTCTACCTCGTCGTCGGCATGATGAACACCAAGGACGCGGCTGGCTTTATCGCGCCCTTGGCCAAGCACGCCCGTGCCCTCTGGGCGGTCACGATCCCGGGGGAGAAGAATGCGCTCCCCGCCGAGGCGATCGCTGCCGCTGCCGGCTCGGTCGGGCTCCGCGCGCAGACGGCAGATTCGGTTCTCGCAGCAATCCGCAGTATTCCCGTGCACGACGGCAACGGGCGCGCCCTGATCTGCGGCTCGCTCTATTTCGCAGGGAGGGTGCTCGCCGAGAACGGCTGAGAAGGGGAGGTTCTCAATGATCTACAGCACCGATCGGATCCTGACGGCTCATGCGGGGTCCCTTCCGCGCCCGGATGATCTGCGGGAGATGGTTCTGGCAAAAGCGCGCGGCGAGCCGATTGACCAAGCCGCGCTCGACGCGCGCCTCAAATCGGCGGTGGCGGAGATCGTCAAGCGCCAGGTCGTTTGCGGTCTCGACATCGTAAACGACGGCGAACTATCGAAGCCGAACTTCACCGATTACGTCTCGGCGCGGATCGCCGGCTGCGAAAATCGCCCCGGCACCGGGTTCCGGCGGCTCAGCATGACGGCGCGGGACGAGGTGAAATTCGCCGAGTATTTCGCCGCCCATCCCCGCCCGCGCTACTCCGGCGGGCAGATGATGCCGGTCTGCGTCGACGAGCTGCGCTATGTCGGTCAGGCCGAGCTCGCGCGCGACCTCGATAATTTCAAGGCGGCCCTCGCCGGGGTGACCGTGGCGGAAGCCTTCCTGCCGGCCAACACGCCCGGCACGATCGAGCATTGGATGGGGAACGAACATTACGACAGCGACGAGGCGTTCCTGTTCGCGATCGCCGAGGCGATGCGCGAGGAATACAACGCGATCGTCGATGCCGGTTTCCTGCTGCAGATCGACGATCCCGACCTCCCGGACGGCTGGGCTTGCCTGCCCAAGATCACGGTCCCGGAATATCGCAAATACGCCGCGCTGCGGATCGACGCATTGAACCACGCGCTGCGCGACATTCCGAAAGAGAAGGTCAGATTGCATGTGTGCTGGGGCAGCTTTCACGGGCCCCACCACGACGACATTCCTCTCAAGGACATCATCGATCTGATCTTCCGGGTGCGCGCCGGCAGCTATTCGATCGAGGCGTCGAATCCGTGCCACGAGCACGAATGGCGGGTCTTCGAGGAAGTGAAATTGCCGGAAGGCGCCACCCTCGTCCCGGGCGTCGTCGGCCACTGCACCGACTTCATCGAGCATCCCGATCTGGTGGCCGAGCGCCTGGTACGCTACGCCAAGCTCGTCGGCCGCGAGAACGTCCTCGCCGGCACCGATTGCGGCCTCGGCACGCGCGTCGGCCACCCCTCGATCTGTTGGGCCAAGTTCGAGGCCATGGCCGAAGGGGCGCGACGCGCAACAAAGATCCTGTGGGGCCGCGCTTAGTTGAACGGACCGGAGATGCGGCGCATCACGGTGTTTGCCTAACGAGGCAGCACACGGAGGCGCAACATGCGCAGGACATGGCTCATCGTGGCGACATTGGCCGGTCTCGGCGCGTCGGCCATTGCGGCAGAGCGACCGGCGGAGCAACCTAACCAACCGGTCGAGCCGCCGGTCAGCGGCAGCAGTAGCTCCGATCTCAGCCGCTCGGGCGGCGTCATCAAGCCGCCCGTCGATGTCGATCCCCAAATGAAACAGACCCCGCCCTCCACCGGTTCGACAATGCCGATAATTCCGCCTCCGGGCACTCCGGGCGGCAACCCGACGGTCAAACCGAAATAGCTCGTGCCTGCGTTGCCACTCAACAGCGTCCGTCGAAGCTGAGCTGCGGATCGCGGATCAGGATTTCGGTGCGTCCGAAGAGAGGGACTCCGCGATAAACGCGAGCGGATATTTTGTCGGGGGCGGTGCGCTCCGCGGTGAGGTCATAGGTGGTGCCGTCTTGCGGGTCGTAAAGCGAGCCGTTCGACCAATGGCCCGCACCGTCGGGTTGCAGCCCCCAGATGATGGTCAAGCCGCACAGCGGCCGATGCCGCAATGTCGGATCGGGGTTGAGGCGGTCGACATCGGGCCGCCCAGCCGGCGTACGCGGCCGCAACAGCCAGACGATTTTGCCGCACACGAGGCCGCTGCATTCGAAGACGTCTACCGCTACTCGGTTTGCGAAAAGCCAGGTTCCATTCGGTACTTCAGACGAAGCCGGGCGACTATGGATGAGGAGGATCAGCAGCCCCGCGCAAGCCGCCCGCAACGGCAACTGCGCGATCGATGGCAACCAGGAAATCGCATCCTCCTTCGCCAAGCTGCCCCAACTCTAGCGGAGCGATTAAAGAACCAGCGACTGTGCTCTCATTCTTGCGCGGCAGAGAGCGATTGCGGTGCTCTTGCCCGGTCGCCAGGACCTTGACCGCATCGTCACCGGGAACATCCACATCGGCGCCATCCCCGGCCTGGCTCTCCCCAGACCGCAATCCAGCCACTGGAGAAGGTCGAGGTCCTGCATGAACACGGCGATGTCGTAGTCCGAATCTGCCCTCGCATCGCCCCGCGCATGCGACCCAAACAGCACCACACGCTCGAGCCGATCGCCGTAAATCTCGTCGAGCGCGGCACGGAAGCGCTTCAGTATCGGATTATCGATCGCCCGGATAGGCATGAAATCCTGCATAACGGTAGCTGAGGCGGCTCCGGTTTTCTGGACAGTCGAATAAGCGAAGCGCCGACCGGTCCAAAGAGGCATGAGACGTGGGCGTAAGAGGAAGCAGCACAGCGCAGAGTTCAAGGCGCGCGCGGCGCTGTCGGGGGAGAAGACCCTAGCGGAACTGTCGTCGGAGTTTGGGGTCGATCCGACGATGATCAGCACCTGGAAGCAAGAGCTGATAAAGCGTGCGAGCGAGTTGTTCGCGCGTGGCAGCAAGGCGCCGGCGGCCGACGATGCGCAGAAGGTCATCGACGATCTGCACCGCAAGATCGGCCAGTTACAGGTAGAATGCGATTTTCTTGCCGGGCAGCCCGCCATCTCCCGACTGCCGAGAGGCGGGCGATGATCGCACCGAATGCCGGGCTGTCCGTAAGCCGGCAATGCACGCTGCTCGAAATCGCGCGCCGCAGCTTCTATTACCAGTCCCGACCGAGGCCCGCGGATGAGCTCGATCTGCTGAACCGGCTCGACCGGATTTTCACCAAGCATCCGGTGTATGGCAGCCGGCGGCTGCAGGTGGCGCTGTTGCGCGAGGGGATTTCCGTCGGACGCCTGTCCAAATAACCGGCACCACCGCAGATTGTGTCCTCAACGCGACCATACCCTACAAAGTCAGCACTCTTCATGGCGGCCGCGGCTCCTGGCGTATCGCTCCGTCGTTATTGGGAATGGTGTAATCGACTTCGATGAGATTAGGCCGCGGCTGCAACAGGTACACCCGTAAACAGCCTCGATCTCAGGATTGCGTTTTCGGTAATCCACACCGCCATTGGCAGGCCGGTCAAGCGCGGCGGCAGCTTCACTTTCGCCCAATCCTCCGCGACGGCATCCGCAGCGATCGTGTTTTTAAGATCGTCCGTCATATCCGCATAAGGCCGCTTCCCGACAGCTTTGACTTATTGGGCGTGGCCGAGGGCGTCAAGAAGGTCCTCGCCGATTTCGGGTCGGCCGCGTTCACCCACCCTACGATGAAAGAATGCGGCGGCCCTCATCGAGCAGCATATCGCTGACCCACGCCCCTTGCATCACGTCGGCTTGCATCCGGCGCCCGGCCTGGCGGATGCGATTTGCGATTTCCTGCATGGTCTTGACGACTTCCGGATGGTCGGGCTGGCCGGGATAGCCGAGACTTTGGGAGAAATCGTTTGGGCCAATGCTGAAGAGGTCGATGCCCGGTACCGCGAGA
The DNA here is from genome assembly GCA_963700195.1 of uncultured Alphaproteobacteria bacterium. Taxonomy (GTDB): domain Bacteria; phylum Pseudomonadota; class Alphaproteobacteria; order ATCC43930; family CGMCC-115725; genus AP-15. The sequence goes on along the minus strand of CAVOWQ010000001.1, from coordinate 31,986 downwards.
ATCGTGTCGAGATTGTCGAGCACGGCGGCATCTTCCAGCAAAGCGCAGACCAGCATCTGTTCGTTTGCCTCACGGTAATACGCCGCCTTGTCGGCAATCCCGGCATTGTAGTCGGTACCCCGGTTGGCCCCGAATGACCGCTCACCGAGCGGACCGAAATAGCACGCCCGCACGAGCTGCCTTGTGTCCGCCTCGGTGGCGATGTGCGGGCCCAATATACCCATGATCCCACGGTCGAGATAGCGCAGGATGGTCGATGAGCCGATATCCGGGACCCTAGCGATCGTTGTCAAATTATGGCGTTCGGCGGTCCGGCAGAGGTCCTCGAGCTGGTCCAGGCCGAACGGCCCATGCTCGCCATCGATAAAGACGAAATCGAAGTCGAGCCTCCCCAGAATGTCGATCACCCATGGGGATGGGAAGGAAAGGTTGTAGCCGTACGCCTTGCGTCCGGCACGCATCGCGGCTTTGACTCGGTTGGATTGCTTCATCCTATGTCCTCATGTGTGCGGCGCCTGCCCGTCCTGCCGGTGTTGGCCCGTAGCTGGCGGCCGAACTCTGCACCAGGAGAACCGAGTTCTCCAGGATGAGATGCAAAGCGCCGAATGGGCAGCGGCCCTATGCGCCGAAACCGAACCTTTCCGCCCTCGTCCTTGAAGGGGAAGGTTCCACCCTAAGCCGCCGTTCGCTTCCATTGACAATGCCGGCCCCGTGCCGCAACTCGGCCGATCCCCGGTGGCTTTTAGCAATGTCGGCTCCGGGGCAATGATGTGCGACGCGCAAGGCAGCGCTGCAGCGGTTCACGTGGCGACTGACGGCCCAGCGGCGCGTCGACAATGCCCGCTATCGGGTTGTCTCCGCCACTTCGGCGACAAGGGGATTGTGGACAAAATCGTGCTTGCGGGGTGCTACGAAGTGGTGTGTTCGGTGTTGAACGCTTTGCAATGCCCGCTCTGGACCCAGTGGGCTAACCGACTGAGAGGCAAGGACAATGCCAATCATACCCCAGGCGCAGCTTACGGTCGTCGCCGAATTCCCGAGGCATTACTTCCTAGAGAATCTTGCCGTTCGTTCCGACGGCTCGATCCTGGTCACAGCGTTGAATAAGAAGGAACTATGGTACGTCCCGAGCCCTAATGGCGACCTACCCGTTGCGCCGGTGCTGATGCACACTTTCGACCTCCTGACGCTCTGCGTAGTAGAGACAGACCCTGACGTCTTCCTCATCGGCACGTCCGATGTCTACGGGACGCGCGAGTCGAGGCTGTATCGCATGGATCTGCGCGCATGGAGCCCGCGCGAGAGGATCGGACCGCAGCTCGTGCTCGTGTTCCCGGAGCCGAAGGTCGGGCTAAACGGCGGTTGTCTGATTGCGCCGGACGTTCTTCTCATCGCTGGGGCCGCGAACCTGATCTGGCGCGTGGACCTGCCCAAGAACGGTGGCGAGGCCTCTGCGCGCGTCTGGCTGCAGCATGACAACATGAAAAACAGGCCGGGCGAGAAGAAGCCCGAGCAGCCAGGCGTCAACGGCATACGCTACGCTGCCCGCACCCATCACCTCTACTACTCCTCGACCTCGCAGCAGCTCATGATGCGCGTCAGTGTCGATCCAACATCCCTGGAACCGGCGTCCCTACCAGTATTCATCTCCGGCGGCCGCCAGTGGGACGATTTCATCATCGACGAGGATGCCGGGGTTGCCTACGTGACCACTCACCGCGAGAATACGATTGATCGCGTGAGATTGGAGCCGGACGGGAATCGTGAGGGCCGGACTGTCGTCGCCGGCGAGCCCTTCACTGACGTGCTCGTCGGACCTTCGAGCGGCGCATGGCGGCGCAGCCCAGGAGATTACGGGCGAACGGCTTATTTCACGACGGACGGCGGTACTGCTGAGGCGCCAGACGGCGTTGTCAGGACTGCGAAGCTGTTGCGCGTCGTCCTACCTTTGATGTCATGATATGACCACCTGCGGTCGGCGGCGTCGGAAATTGGTCAGGATCACTCGCAAGCGCCAGACGTGAGCGCCTTGCCGACCGTAGGGCTTGCAGGTGTTAAAGGCGGGGGACGATCTCGGCGGACCGCCTCAGTTCAGCCGGGCGACCAGCGGCGCCAGGAACTCGCGCAGCACCGGCGACCATTTGGCGTGCTCGGCGCCGCTGGAGGAATGGCCGAGATCGCTGTCGAGCTCGAAATAGCGCGCCTCGACCCCCGCCGCGGTCAACGCCTTGATGACATCGGGCGCGATCTTTGGCGGGAACAGCGCGTCGGTGCGGCACAGGATGTAGAGCACCTTGGCCTTGATCCTGGCGAAATCCGGCCTCGTGTCGAAGCCGAGCAAGGCGCGGCGCAGGATGATCAGCGAGTTGGCGTCCCATTTGGCGGCCCAGTTCGCCGCCGGCTCGCGGATCGCCGCCTCGCACGCCGCCGGGTCGGGGAAACGCGGCGCCAGCGCGGTCTCGATCCGTAGCGCTTCAGCGAGAGCAGGGCGGGTTAGTGAAGCGTAGGCCGCCAACACGAGTTCGGGTGCGGCATGATGGCGGATGACGCTGCGCTCATCCCGCCCTACGGACCTGCCTGATTGCAGGCCCGACCGTCAACTCGCCGAGCTCCCCGGTCGCCTAGATCCTCTTCGGCACCGGCTCCTCCGGTACCCCCGCTAGCGCCTGCCACTGGCGATCCGGTACTCGGCTTCCGCCTTGATCGGCCCGCCCGTGTCGACCAGGTCGCGCCGCACCTCTTCGCGCACAGCACGGCGTATCTCCTCGGGCAGGGCCGCCAGCGCCTGCCCAGTGGAAGCGCCGCCGCGTTCAAAGGGTGCATAATAGGCATCGAATGACGGCAGCACGAATGTGTGCTTCACGGTGTGGGTCTCGATGTCCGCGAAGCCGGCCTCGCTGACGAGCGACTGTAGCCGTGACGCTTCGCCGAGCGCGAAGGTGCGAGTGACGGATTCGGCCAAAGTTGGCGCGTGCCGCGCTATAATTGCGTTGATCTGGTGATTATAGGAGCGCTCCACCACAGTATTGACCGAGACGGCTGCGCGCCCACCCGGACGAAGCACGCGACGAAACTCCGAGAGACCGCGCACCGGGTCGGGGAAGAACATCAGACCGAGATTGCACAGTACCGCGTCGAAGCTCCCATCCGGGAACGAGAGCGCCTGCCCGTCCTCGACCGAAACGGAAAGATTCGACGCTTCGCCAAAGCGCTCACGCGCCTTCTTGACCATTGCGGGCGAGATGTCGGCGGCCGTGACATAGCCGGTCGGGCCGACAGCGGCCAGGGCCGCCTCGGCGGAGAGCCCCGTGCCTGTCGCGATGTCAAGGACGCGCATACCCGGTGCAAGCTGGGCCGCACGCATTAGGAACGGCATGAAGTGCGCCGTGACGTGCGCGAAGGCGCGGTCGTACTCTGCCGCCGCCGCGTCCTTGAAGGTTAATTCCTCCGCCATCCCTGGTATCCTCATTCATCCTCCTTGTGTCCCGATGTGAGGTTTGCGGATCTCTATCGCCGATAGCAAGCCGGCAGTTAATTGAGTTTACCGCCAACGACTGCTGGCCTTAATGCACGCGTCAAGCAACGGCGGAATGGGATGGCAGACCGGAAAATCGCCGTAATCTTATGAGAGGCTATGCTTTCCGACGCTTTGCAGGCCGCCAGTTGGCGAGAATTTTAATGTCCTTCAACATCACCATAGCTAGTCTAATTTGGAGCATCACTTCGCTGTTATTCGCTGTTAAGGGACAGAAAACAGCGAAGGTGTGGCTGTTTCTCCGCCGTCTCGATCTTCAGAAGGCAGGAGTTTCCGCCGCAGAATCCAGCTCGCTGGCTGTTGTTTCGCTGCAAATAACAGCGAAAACAGCGACAGCGCCCAAGCTTTCCCAGTGGGCGGCCGGCGGAGCGCCTCAGTTCAGCCGGGCGACTAGCGGCGCCAGGAACTCGCGCAACACCGGCGACCATTTGGCGTGCTCGGCGCCGCTGGAGGAATGGCCGAGATCGCTGTCGAGCTCGAAATAGCGCGCCTCGACCCCGGCTGCGGTCAACGCCTTGATGACATCGGGCGCGATCTTTGGCGGGAACAGCGCGTCGGTGCGGCACAGGATGTAGAGCACCTTGGCCTTGATCCTGGCGAAATCCGGCCTCGCTGTCGAAGCCGATGAGGGCGCGGCGCAGGATGATCAGCGAGTTGGCGTCCCATTTGGCCGCCCAGTTCGCGGCCTGCTCGCGGATCGCCGCCTCGCGCGCCGCCGGGTCGGGGAAACGCGGCGCCAGCGCGGTCTCGATGCCGTAGCGCTTCAAGGTCTCGACCCGGATGTCGGTCAACACCGTCTTGCACGCCGCCTTGCCGTAATAGCGCCCGCCATGCCATTCGGGATCGCCGGCGAGCCGCGCCTCTAACTCGGCCAATTGCTTGTGCGTGTTGACCGAGGCCCAGGGCGCCGTGTTGACCGGCACGATCGCGTCCATGAAGTCGGGGTAGGCGACCGCCCATTGGAACGCCTGGTAGCCGCCATAGGAGGGACCGGCGACCGCGACCAGATGGCGGATTCCGAGATGGTCGAGCAGGGCTTTCTGCGCGGCGACGATGTCGCGGATTGTGATGTTCGGAAAATCGGGGCCATAGGCCTCGCCGGTCTTCGGGTTGATATTGCCGGCATTGGTCGAGCCGAAGGAGGACCCCAGCATGTTCGAGGCGACGACGAACAATTTGTCGGTGTCGATCGCCTTGCCCGGCCCGATCAGGCCGTCCCACGACCCCGGCTGGTTGCCGTTTGCCGGGCTGCGGCCGGCGAAATGGTGGCTGGCGGTGTAGCCATGCGTGCACAGGATGGCGTTGCGGCCGCCATCTGGCCCATTGGGCGGCGCGAGCCGGCCATAGGTCTCGTAGGTGATCGTCGCCTCGGGCATGACCGTGCCGTCGGCGAGCGGGAAATTGCGCAACGTGAAGAACCGGTCCTCGACGGCGCCGATCTCGGCGGTGGGGCGCAACGGCAGGTCGTTCATCGTTTTTCTCCGCCTGTTGACTCTGTCCGAACTGTCTTTCACCGTTCGCGAGGTATTTTCAGCTTCGGACCACCCACCATGAGCCCGTCGGACGTCGCGTGGCAACAATTGATCTCGACATTGCACGCGTCCGGCCGCAAGGCTGCACTCGCGATCACCGGAGGAGGCAGTGGGGCGATCGGCGAGTTGCTTCGTGTTCCCGGCGGCTCCCGGCTGCTGATCGAGGCGCAGGTTCCCTACGACGAACAAGCGCTTGCGGCATTTCTCGGCTTTGCCCCAGCCCAGGCGTGCAGCTCCGATACCGCAATCGCGATGGCGCAAAGCGCACGGGCGCGCGCCGACAGACTGGCGCCGGCGGGCGCCGATCTGGTCGGCCTGGGTGCCACTGCGGCACTGGTCAGCGATCGCCCGCGTAAAGGCGAGCATCGATTTCACATCGCATTCGCCAACTCCGCCGACCCCATCTCCACTGGCGCGCACTGCACTTGCGTGCTGGCCAAGGGCCGACGGGACCGCGCCGCCGAAGAAGACCTCGTTTCGCGCGCGATCGTCCTGTGGCTGGCCCGCGGATGCGGGATTGCCGCACCGTCGCCGCGCAGCCTCATCGATGCGGATGAACATTATGCGGAAACGGTTTATGCAGAGACCGCCGTCGCGCCAGTGGATAAACCTGCGGACACGATCGATCAGCTCCTGGCGGGCGAGCTCGATCGCGTCACCGTCCAGCCCGATGGCGAAACGATGCTGTCGGCGCCGCAGCCCTTTCTGCTGTTCCCGGGTTCCTTCAACCCGCTGCACGAGGGACATCTGTTGCTGGCGCGGGCCGCCGAAGAGCTCAGGCAGCAGCCCTTGGCATTCGAAATCTCTGTCACCAACGTCGACAAGCCGCCGCTGGCGGGCGAGACGGTGAGACACCGGCTCGCGCAATTCGCCTGGAAATCGCCGGTCGAGCTCACGAGAGCGCCCACCTTCCTCGAAAAGTCGCGCCTCTTTCCGGGGACGACGTTTGTGATCGGCGCGGATACGGCGGAGCGGCTGGTCGCGCCGAAATATTATGGCGATGACGAGGCTCGAATGCACGTGGCGCTCGAGGAAATCGCCAGTTCCGGGAGCAGCTTTCTGGTGGCCGTGCGCATCGACGCGGCGCGGGCGCGTACGCGCGCTGAACGATATCCCCGTGCCGCGGCGCTATGCCGATCTCTTCACCGAAATCCCTGAGCACCAATTCCGCCATGACATATCTTCATCCGAAATTCGCGCACGGGGACGTGCCGTCAGCAATTCATAGCGGGTTCTCACAGATAGTCTGCGTCTTTGCTACGACAGGTGCGCGGCGGCAAGCGTAGGGTGGGCTCGCGAAGCGGAACCCGCCGAAACGAACTCCGGTGCGGCGGATGGCGGATTAGGCTGCGCTGATCCACCCTACGGATCGCTAACCTTTCTTCGGCGACCAGCCATAAGCCTTGGCGCAGGCGCCGTGCATCAGCATTGCCCGCTCGCTGTCGCTCAGGCGATCGGTTTTTAGGAAGGGCTCGACGGCCTGCTCGTAGTTGACGACGGCGAAGGCGCGCGTCCAGTCCGTGCCCCACAAGCAGCGATCGAAACCCCAAGCATCGAAGACGCGCGCGAGCGGGTCCCAGATATCCGGGAACGGATACGACTCCCGCGACAATGTGCAGGCGCCGCTGACCTTGATCACCGCGTTCGGGCGCCTGGCGAGTTCCAGCACCTTCGGGAGATCGCCCCAGGGCTGCGGCGGCGCCGGCGGCACTCGCGGCTGCATGATGGCCAGATGATCGATGATAAAGCGTGTGTTGGGGTGGCGATCGATCAGCGCGGCGCCCGCGTCCAAATTGCCCCAGAACAGGACGTTGACCGGAAAATCGTGGCGAACCGCCGCGCTCGCGATCCGGTCGAGGCCGGGGTCGTCCGGCGCGCGGTTCGCCTCCTTGGTCAGCATGATGCGGATGCCGACCGTGCCCGGCGTGTTCTTCCACTCGGCGATGACATCGGCGACGGCCGGATCGTCAGGGTCGACGGGTTTGACAAGCGCGAACCGATCCGGGTGCGCCTTTTGCACTTCCACCGCATAGCTGGCGTCGTACTGGTACATGGAAAAGGCGGAGATGAAGATTGCGCCGTCGACGCCGACTTTGTTCATCGCCACCACCATCTCGTCACCCGTGACGTGATCGGGCCAGTTCGGCACACTGTGCCAGGGTCGCTTCGGCGTGTTCGCCTCATACACGTGAACCTGGGAATCGATGATCGTCATCGAGGAAACTCCTTTGTGCGATGCCAGTTTGGCTATGACGGCAGGTCTCTGTCCAGAGCGTGCAGGCTCGGTGCATCCCGAATGCCGGCTGCCATCAGCGGCAGCTCCCGACTGCGGTGACGGGCTGCCCGTGGGTCAACCCCGCGGCAGCGGGATGCAACTCGACTGCATCGACCCTGGTGGAGAGCGCGCTAGTTCGGCAGCCAGGCTGCGGTCCTGATCTCGCCGAATTCGCGCACGATCTTGCGCCAGGAGGCACCGGCATCCTCGGTCACGTACACCTCGCCGAACAGGCTGAACGCCACAATCCGGGCGGCGTCGGCGGGGTGCGTGGCGAGGCCCCACACTGTGGCATTGGGCTGGGTCGGGAGTGGCAGGATCTCCCAGCTCTCCCCGAAGTTTGTGGTGCGGAGCACGTGCCCCTTTTCGCCCGTCGTGGTCTCTCCACACCCGGCGAACAGCACGCCGGGATCATCGGCCTTGACCACCATGCCGCGGGCATAGGGCAGCGGCCATTTCTGCTTGATGCCCAATGGCTGCCAGGTATCGCCCAGATCGTTGCTGGTAAACACTTCGCGTGCTGTGCTGGCATACAGGCGCTTGGGGTGCGTCGCCGCAATCGTCACGGCGTGAATGTCCGGATCATACAAACCCGTCTCGAGGTGCGTCCAAGTGTCCCCACCGTCGAGGCTGCGGAAGACGCCGTCAATTTCTACCCCTGCCCAGACAATTCGATGATCGTCGGGGTCGACGACGATGCTGGTGACGAAGGGTGTGCCGATGGAGCACTCGCGGGCCAGGTCTACAGTCAATTTCTTCCAATGCTGTCCGCCATCTCGCGAGCGATAGACGCCGGCTGGACGCGTGCCGGCGAAGAGAATATTCGGCTCGACCGGGTCGATGGTCAGCGACCAGATCGTCGGCAAAGCCCCATTGGCGCCCCCGACGCGCTCCCACCGCGCCCCGCCATTGTGGCTCACGAACAAGCCCGTATCGCCGCCTGCGAAAACGGTATGCGCCTCTTTGGGATGGGCGACCAGCGCCTGTATGCGGCTATTGAGCGGGAACGGAGCGCGATGCCGTATCCACGACGTTCCGGCATCCGGGCTGTGCCATACGCCCCAGCCAGCCGTTCCCAGACATATGCTGTAGTCCGCTGCCATAGGCGGCCTCCCTTTGTCCCGGTTCCAGCCTCACCCCGAAAGCGGGAAAACATAGTACTTTGCCTGACCCTCCCACAACAAATGGAACTGGCGCTAGGTCCTCGGGCGTCCGGCAGATAAGAGCTGATCGCCGAGGTTGCAGCACGCAACGGAATGACCACCGTTCATCCGCCGGGTCCCCCGATCTAAGGGGGCAGGCTGAATTCGGGCTCACGTTCAGCCTCTTCCACCGCGAGTGAAGACAAGGAGACACCCAGGAGCCGAACGCCTTTCGCGACAGGAAAGAGAGGTTCGAGCAGGGCGTTGCCGAGCTGTTCGAGTTCGCTTCGCGTCCTGATCTGCATCTGACCGGTGCGGCTTCGCGTGATCTGCTGGAAGTTGGCGAACTTGACCTTCAGCGTGACTGTGCGGCCGCGAAGACCGGAGCCCTCGCAGTACCCCCACACCTTGTCGACGATCTCTCGAAGCGCATCACGCGCGGCTTCGTAGGTGAAGAGATCGGCGGCAAACGTGTTCTCGGCGCCGACGGATTTTCGTATCCGATCGGCGCGGACAGGCCGCTCGTCGATGCCGCGCGCAGCCCAGTAATAGTAGGAGCCCGCTTTCCCGAAATGTTGCTGCAGGAAGGCCAAGGTCTGCGCCCTGAGGTCGAGCCCGGTCTTGATCCCGAGCCGCCCCATCTTAGCGGCTGTCGCGGGCCCGACGCCGTGAAACTTCCTGACCGGCAGGGTCTCGACGAATTCCGGCCCCATCGCGGGAGTGATGACGAAGAGCCCGTCCGGCTTGCGGTGATCCGAGGCGAGTTTGGCGAGGAACTTGTTGTAGGAGACGCCGGCCGAAGCCGTGAGCTCGGTTTCGGCGCGGATCCTTGCCCGGATTTCTTCCGCGATCTGTGTCGCCGAGATGATGCCCTTGAGGTTTTCGGTGACGTCGAGATACGCCTCGTCGAGCGACAATGGCTCGATGATCGGCGTGTATGCGGCGAAGATCTCCCGGATCTGCAGAGAGATCGCCTTGTAGGCATCGAACCGCGGCTTTACGAAGATCAAATCGGGGCATTTTCGCTTGGCCGTGATCGACGGCATCGCGGAATGCACGCCGAACTTGCGCGCTTCGTAGCTTGCGGCCGCGACGACACCGCGTTCGCGCGATCCGCCGACCGCGACCGGCTTGCCGCGCAGCTCCGGATTGTCGCGCTGTTCGACAGATGCGTAGAACGCATCCATGTCGATATGGATGATTTTGCGCGACCCGCCCGCCTCGGCCGAGGATTCGTCCGCGCGCTCTTCGGTCCCCATTTGAGCCCTCTCTCCCGATCGTTGGCCAGGCGAGGATGCGGTTCGCGTGACACCGCATGTCGTGCGATAGGTAATCGATGGCGTCGGCCGACGCCACCGGCTAACCTCAGCCGCCAGACCAGGAAACAGCAAAGGAGAGTGGCATGCATTTCGGTGGCGCGATGTTCTTTACCGATTATTCGATGTCGGCGATGGAGCTTGCCCGCGCGCTCGAGGAGCGCGGTTTCGAGTCGGTGTGGGCGCCTGAGCACTCGCATATCCCGCTGTCGCGCAAGACGCCATTCCCAGGAGGCGGCGATCTGCCCAAACAGTACTACGACGCGATGGACCCGTTCGTGGTGCTGGCCGCGGCCAGCCAGGTTACCAAGACCATCAAACTCGGCACCGGCGTGCTGCTGGTGCAGCAGCGCGACGCGATCCAGACCGCCAAGCTGGTCGCCTCGATCGACCAGGTGAGCCAGGGACGGTTCCTCTTTGGCGTCGGCGGAGGCTGGAACCAGGACGAAATGGAAGACCACGGCACCGTCTATGCCAGCCGCTTCAAGCGGATGCGCGAATCCATCGAGGCGATGAAGGAAATCTGGACGAAACCGGAGGCCGAATACCATGGGGAGTTCGTCCATTTCGATCCGATGATCGCCAGGCCCAAACCGGTGCAGAAGCCGCATCCGCCGATCCATGTCGGCGGCGCCTTCCCGCATGGTGCGCGGCGCGCGATCCGCTACGGCGATGGTTGGATTCCAACGGCTCGTGGCGATATCGCCGAAATCCTGCCGAAATTCCGCGAGATGGCGCGGGAGGCCGGCCGCGATCCGGCTTCCATCGAAATCACCTCGTTCGGCCTCGGCGAGGATCTCGACCGGGTGAAGCGTCTCGCTGAGATGGGCGTCGCCCGCGTGGTGCCGATGTTCCCGCCCGAGAAGGCGGACACGGTGCTGCCGATCGTGGACCGGTGGACGAAAATCATGCGGCAGGTCAACGGGTAGATCTGACCGCAGTCGCCCTGATGGAGAGCTGCTTCGAGAGCCGCAGGCGGCCGAATGGGGCGCGCGGCCCTATTGGCGATAGATGAAATAGCTCTCCATCGGCCCTTTCCCTTTGATGTCGAGCCGGCCGCGGGGCTCGAAGCGGAACGTATTCCCGAGTGCCTGGCGGGTTGCTGCAGAAACGTGTACCCGGCCGGGCACACCATAAGTCTCCATGCGCTTGGCTGTATTCACGGCGTCACCCCACACATCGAAGGCGACTTTGTGGGTGCCGAGCACGCCCGCGACGATTGGTCCCCCGGTGTGGATTCCTACACGCAACTGCAGTCTTCCATCGAAGGCCCGGCCTGCGGTTTCGGTGATTTCCAGCATCGACAAGCCCATCTCTGCTACTGCAATTGCGCCCTCCGGCCGGCGTTCGAGTATCCCGCTCGTCATCATATAACCGTCGCCGACAGTCTTGATCGTTTCGAGCCCGCAGCGGCGGGCGAGATCGTCGAACTGAGAGAACAGGAGACCAAGAAGCTTTACGGTTTCTTCCGGCGCCAGCGTCGCCGACAGCCCAGTGAAATCGACGAGATCGGAAAACAGAACCGTTGCCTCGGGAATGCGATCGGCGATAACCGTTTCGCCCTGCCGCATTCGCGCGATTATCGGGCGGGGCAGGATATTGAGGAGCAGCGCTTCGGAGCGTTCTTGTTCGATCCGGAGCTCGTCGAGCAGCCGCTTTCTTTCTAAGCACGCGCTGATACGCGCGCGCAGCAACACGGGGTTAAATGGTTTCGGCAGGTAGTCTTCGGCACCGGCTTCGATGCAGCGCACTGCGCTGTCGAGCTCGTCGAGCGCCGATATCATGATGACCGGGATATGACGGGTGCTCGCCTCGCCCTTTAATCGGCATAGCGCCTCGAACCCGCTTATGCCCGGCATCATCAGGTCGAGGAGAATCAGGTCGAAGGCCTCGTAGGCGATCCGTGCGAATGCCCCGGCGGCGTCGTCCGCGGTCGTCGTTTGATACCCCTCGCGCGCAAGCCTACGCGAGAGGAGATCGCGGTTGGATGCATTGTCGTCGACGATTAGGATGTGTCCCGACGCAGCACTGCGGTAACCCATATCGGGTGCGTCGAGCGGCTTTATCGCGCGCAGCACATTACCGACAACATCGCTCGGCGGCACGGGGGCCGCCAACCCATCGATTTCACCGAGCAGGCGATCGGCGAGATCGACCACCTTGGCCAGATCTTGTTGTAGAGCGTCTTGCGCGCGGTCGTGCGCCTCCTCGATAAGCAATTCGCCATAGCCTTTGATTGCGCTCAGTGGCGTGCGGAGGTCATGGCGAAGCGCGGGCGTGTCTCCCGGACCGCTCCCAAAGGCGTCGACCGCCTGTCTGACCAGCGTGGATAGTTGGGTCGCGGCCGACCGCATCCGCTCGAGATCCGGCAAATAGCCTTCGAGCCCGTGTCTGCCCGCATCCTCGATGAGGATTTCGACGAAACCGATAATTGCCGCGACCGAGGCGCCGAACTCCTGCCGCACAAAGGCGGCCAGCGCATGCTCGAGCCGCCCGCCGCTCACGGTCGCTCGCCAGCGCGGGCGAGAAGCGCCTCGATCTTCTGCAGGAGCCGAGGCAACTCGACCGGCTTTGTGTCGTAATCGTCGCAACCTGCTTCGATGACTTTTTCGCGGTCGCCCGCCATTGCATGCGCCGTCAGTCCAATGACCGGGATTGCGCGGGTGCCGTCATCGGCCTTCAGCCGGCGGGTTGCTTCCCATCCGTCGACGACCGGCAAGCTCATATCCATCAGGATGAGGTCAGGGGTTTGGGTCTTTGCCGCCGCGATACCCTCTTCGCCATCGACCGCCATCGCGATCTCGTATCCGCGACGGGCGAGCCGCCGCGACAGCATGTCCCTGTTCATCTCGTTGTCTTCGACAATCAGGATTTTCGCCATCTTTCCCCTCCTCAGGCGGTGGGGGCCAATTCCGTCACCTTGGGCAGCCGCACCAATATCCGACGCAGCACCTGAGCGAGGTCATCGGCGCCTTTGGCAATCACCTCGCGCGTCCGCCCCGCCAACAATGCGCGTTCGGCCGCGTCCAACGGCATCGCCGTCAGGATCACGATCGGGATGAGTTGCCACTCGGCGCGTTTGGCGGCCTCTTCGAGAAACGCAAAGCCGTTCATGCCCGGCATCACGAGATCGAGCAGGATCATGGCCGGGCGCGGGTTTTGCGACAGCCATAAAAGAGCACTCTCACCGTCATCGGCCTCGGCGACTTCCCATCCAAGCCTGTCGAGATGCCGCCGAGCGATTTGGCGGCTTTCGGGCTCGTCGTCGACGACGAGAACGACGCCGGTGCCGTGCACGTTCTGCCGGATCGTCGCCGCCAGGCGCGCGCGGTCGACGGGCTTGGTCAGAAACTCGGCGGCGCCGAGCGAGACGGCGATGCCGCGATCCTCGAGCACGGTAACGATGATGATCGGAGTCTCGGCGAGCTCCGGATCGGATTTGATGGCGGTCAGCACCGCCCAACCATCCATTCGCGGCATCAGCACATCAAGCGTGATGATATCGGGATGCCACTCGCGCGCCAGTGCCAGCGCGGTCGCTCCGTCGGTCGCCTCGATCACGCGATAACCCTCCCGGCGTACCGTCGCGGCCAGAAGGTCGCGGGCGTTCGGATCGTCGTCAACGATCATCACCAAGGGCGCATGCTCGGCGCCCTCGGGACGAGCCACCGCGGGTATCGCTTGGCGGCGATCGGGCAGTGTGATCGTAAAGGTAGAGCCCTGTCCAGGAGTGCTCTCGACGGTGATCCTGCCGCCGAGCATTTCGCAGAAATGCTTCGTGATGGCCAGCCCGAGCCCGGTGCCGCCATATTGTCTCGTCGTCGACACGTCGGCCTGGCTGAACGCTTGGAAGAGCCGCCCGAGCTGCGCTTCAGTCATGCCGATCCCGGTATCGCTGACAATAAACGAGACTTCCGCATCGGCAGAACTGACCTCGAGCCTGATTTGGCCTTGATGGGTAAACTTGCCGGCGTTGCTCAGCAGGTTGAGGAGGCTCTGCTTGAGCTTGGTCCGATCGGTGTGGAGCGTCGGCAACGCCACCGGACAGGCGATCTCAAGCCGGTTCGCGTTCCCCGCCGCCAGCGGCTCGACGATCGAACGGACCTCCTCGATGAGACTGGCGAGATCGACGTCTTCGAGATAGAGGTCCATCTTGCCCGCCTCGATCTTGGACAGATCGAGGATGTCGTTGATCAGCCCGAGGAGATGCCGGCCGGCGTCGCGGATCTTGGCGAGGTCGGGAAGAAACTCGTCCTGCCCCTCGTCCTGCGCGGTCTCAGAGAGCATCTCGCTGTAGCCGATGATCGCGTTCAATGGCGTGCGGAGCTCGTGGCTCATGCTGGCCAGAAACGCCGATTTGTGCTCGCTCGCCACTTCGAGCTGCCGATAGAGATCGCCGAGCTGCTCCGAGGTGCGGTTGACGTTGGCCGCCAGCGCGCCCAACTCGTCGCGATTGCCGACGATGACACGCTGGATAAAGTCACCGGAAGCGATCTCGTTGAGCCGCGTGTCGATCTCGCGGATCGGCCCGGTCAGCGACAGCGAAATCGTGCGGCCGAGGATCAGGGCCAAGGCGATGGCACCGACGGCAAAAGCGACGACGATCGTCTGCGAGGTGCGGTAGGCCTCGCCGCTCGCCTCGATGCCCGCCACAACATCGGCCTCGGCTTTGTTGACCAATTCGTTGGTTAACCGCTCGAGGCGGTTCGCCAGCGGCCGCGCCTGCTTCAGCTGCGCGTCCCGCGCCTCATCGACGTGCCCGCCGCGGATCAGCTCGACGACCCGGGTAACGACCGCGATGAAGCGGTCGTACTCCTCCCGGACCTTGCCGAGCAGCTTGATTTCGTCCTTGGCGACGAACTGCAGCCGCTCGAGGTCGTAGCCGAACTGGTTGAGTTGGCGCAGTGCGCTGTCTAAGGTCCGTTCATCGGAAACCAGCAGCGCCGAAGAGATGCTGTAGAGTTGGCTTGTCGTGTCATGCTGAACCTGCCGATAAGCCGCGATCTTGCGTTCGCTCTTGATCAGCTCTTCGGTGCGCTGATTGACGGCGCTCAACTCGTAGAGGCCGATCGCACCCAGCGCGATCAACAGCGCGACGATCGCAAGAAATGCGACGAGTAGTTTTGTCTGAACGCGCCAGGGTAGGCGCGCGACCGGACCGACGAGGAGGTTGTTGAGCGCGATCATTCCTCGCCGACAAGGCTCATGAGGTCCCGCCGGAACTCTTCGGGATCAAAGCGTGCGCCGAGATACTGGACGCGCATCTGGCCCTCGGCATCGACGAGCGTGGTGAGCTGCGAATGCTCGACTGAGCCATCCTCCTTCTTGGCAAAGAATACCCCATAGCGGCGCGTCACGTCACGGACCGCCTCGAGCGAGCCGGTCAGAAAGCTCCACCCCTCGGGCTTGGCGCCCCAGAACTGGGCATAGTCCTTCAACACCTCGGGCGTGTCGCGCTCCGGGTCGAAGGAAATAGAAATAAACACGATCTTGGCGCCGAACTTCTCCCCCAGCGCGTCCTGAACGTCGACCATTTTCTGCGTCAGCAGCGGGCAGATGTCCGGGCAGCCGGTGTAGATAAATGTCACCGCCACGACCTTGCCGTGAAAATCCGCAAGCGACACCGGCCTGTTGTCTTGCGAGGTCAAGGTGAAAGGGGGCGCGGGCCCGATCACCGGCAACTGTCCGTCGCCGCGGGCTGCGTAGGCCGGCAGCATCAGCAAGGCCAACAGCGCCAGGGCGCGGCCGAACCACGCGGCAACCCTCACAGAAGCAAGCGGCGGCAATAGCTGAGCCGCTCGCGCTCGCGCGCGAGGGGATAAAAGATCAGGATCAAGTGATTGAAATTCTTTGATTCTGACCTCAGGATTCAGGTGAGAGCAGGATGGATCAGGCGAAGCGGCAACTATGTCCGGCATACGCGACGTTCCAATGATATGGCTTTGGGTGACAACCGCATATTATACGTTCGCCATGTGTTCTCGTCAAGCCGTTACGACAACGGCGGGGAGCCGAGCGCCCGTCGCGGAGCGCCTGCATTCATGCCGTCAGCTCGCGTTTGGTCAGAAAGCGGCGCCGGGTCTGCGTCATTCGCATTGAAATTCCCTTATTCCCTCACGCCTCGAGCTCGTGAACTTGTTCAGAAAGTGCCAGTCGCTGCCGTCGGGTGTGCATCATTGTCACTATACGCCTCCCTACCCTATCACGCCTTTAGCTCGCGTTTGAGCTCGTTCAAGAAGCGCCAGTCCGTGCCGTCGGCGATGATCTCTTCGGGGTGCTTTTGATCATGCCCAGCTCGTGCATGCGCAGCGCGTAGAAGCGCATCGTGTCTTCGGCGTCGTATTCCCGCCAGGTGTCGTAGGGATTCTCGGTCAGCGTCTGCAGCGCATAGTCGTAGCGTTTGGTAAAACCGCCCTCGACGAGCTGCCGCGCCGCCACTTCGGGCTGCCTGGCGCACAGATCCGCGGCTTTCAGGACGGCGCGGATCACGCGCTTCGTCGCCACCGGATATCGTGCGGCGTAATCCCTGTTTGCCGCCAGCATGCAGCAGAAATACTGCGACCAGGGCCGGTCGTCGGCCGTCCTCAGGATCACATGGCCGACCTTGCGGGCGTGCAGTTCCTGCGCTTCGGGCGGAAACGCCAGATACGCGTCGAGCTTGCCCTCGGCGAACAGGTCGACAGGGTTGGCGGCGCGGTCGTCGACCAGGGTGAAGTCCTTTTTCGGGTCGAGCCCGACATAGGCTGCCATCATCGAGATCAACGCGGGGGTCCCGAGTTGGCCTACGCGCTTCCCTTTCAGGTCGGTGATGCCGCGGATGTCGTCGATGGGCGAACAGCTCGTAGCAGCCGGCATGCACGCCAGTGACAACGGTGATCGGCAGCCCGTGATCGATCGCGACGGCGTGCGCGAGCGACAAGTTCGCAGAGAAATCGAACTTGCCGCGCCCGAGGTCTTCCGACACCGCCTGGATCGGCGTGTCGACGTAGCCGACATCGGTAAACCCCTCGGCGCGCAGCAGCGCCTCGCCGACGTATTGCGGGGCAAAACAGATGACCGGGATCTTGCTAAGCCGGACGGTGGTGGTCTCCAGCACCTGCTCGGCTGCCCACGTGCGCCGAGGCAGCAAGATATCGGCGGCGCCGGCCAGGGCCGCCATGGTCAGAAAGCGGCGTCGCGTCTGCATCGTTGTCATCGGCAATCCTCTCTTCCCCTGGTACTCACGCCTTCAGCTCGCGTTTGAGCTCGTTGAAGAAGCGCCAATCCGTGCCGTCGGCGATGATCTTCTGTGGGGTCGGATTTGACAAAGCCCAATTCGTGTAGCCGCAGCGCGTAGTACCGCAGCGTGTCCTCGGGTTCGTATTCGCGCCATTTGTCGTACGGGACGTCGCGCAGCGTCTGCAGCGCATAGTCATAGCGGGCGGTGAAGCCGCCGTCGACGAGCCGGCGCGCAGCC
Source organism: uncultured Alphaproteobacteria bacterium (assembly GCA_963700195.1). Lineage (GTDB taxonomy): Bacteria > Pseudomonadota > Alphaproteobacteria > ATCC43930 > CGMCC-115725 > AP-15. The sequence goes on along the minus strand of CAVOWQ010000001.1, from coordinate 14,730 downwards.
CGCTCGGCTCGCCGGCGCAAAGATCGGTCGCCTTCAGGATGGCGCGAAGTACACGCTTGGTCGCGACCGGATATTTCTGCGACATAATCGCGATTGCCCGCCAGCATGCAGCAGAAATATTGCGACCATGGCCGGTCCATCGAGCTGTTGACGACCACGTGGCCGACATGCCGGGCCCGCAGATCTTGCGGCTCAGGCGGCAGGCCGAGGCAGGCGTCGATCTTGCCGTCAGCAAACAGCTCGTCCGGCCTCGGAGATTGGCTGGTGACCCAATGGATGTCATTGGCGGGGTCGAGCCCGATATGCGCGGCCATGATCGACACGAACAGGTGGTCGCTCGACCCCAGCGCCGTCACCCCGACGCTCTTGCCTTTGAGATCGGCAATGCTGCGGATGCTTTCGTTTCCGAACAATTCGAAGCAGCCGACGTGCACACCGGCCAGCACCGTGATCGCCCCACCGGCGTCGATCACGGACACCCATTGCGGGACGAAGTGCAGATTGAAATCTACCTTGCCGCTCGCGACCGCCTCATTGATCTCCGCGCTCGACGCACCCTCGAGGTATCGGATGTCGGTGAAGCCTTCCGCGCGCAGCAGATCCTCGACGACAAATTCGGGAGCGTGGCAGATCGCAAGGCTGCCGCATAAAACGCACCGAGGTGATTTCGGGCGGCTCCGTCGCGGCCAAAGTTTGTGGTGTGCGGACGAAGTCCGGCGGCGCCCGCCAGTGAGAGGGTGGTCAGAAAACCGCGTCGTGTCTGCATTATCGGCATTGGAAGCCTCCGCTCCCTGTCGTGCTCACGCCTTCAGCTCGCGTTTGAGCTCGTTGAAGAAGCGCCAATCGGTGTGTTCGGCGAGGATCTTGTTCGGGCTCGACTTGATCAAACCCGCTTCGTAAAGGCGCAGGGCATAAAACCGGATCGTGTCCTCGGCGTCGTAGTCCCGCCATTTGTAGTAAGGCAGTTCGCTCAGGGCCTGACGTTGGTAATCGTATTGCCCGGTGAGGCCCCGATCGACAATGTTTTGCGCAACCCGCGCCGGCTCGTTGGCGCAGAGGTCGGTGGCCTTGAGGATGGCGCGCATCACCCGCCTGGTCGCGATCGGGTGCTTTTGGACGTATTCCCGGTTGCCGCCGAGCATGCAGCAGAAATACTGCGACCACGGGCGATCCACCGTCGTGTCCAGAATCACGTGACCGCATCACGGGCGCGCAGTTCCTGTGGCTCGGGCGGGAACCCGAGGAAGGCATCGATCTTGCCCTCCGCGAACAGGTCGAGCGGCTTGACCTTGGGATCGATAACCCACTGGAAGTCTTTTTCGGGGTCGAGCCCCACCTGGGCTGCCATCAACTTCAGCAATGCGGGGGAGCCTGCCTGCACCCCGACCTGCTTGCCCTTCAGCTCGGTGATGCTGCCGAGGCCTTCGCGGGCGAACAGCTCGTAGCAGCCGGCATGCACGCCGCCAAGGATCGTGATCGGCGCTCCGTGATCGATCGCCTGGATGTGATTGACCGCGAAGGTGACGGAGAAATCGACCGCGCCATCGGCGAACGCCTGCAGGCACCTCGGTTCGCGGGACTTCGATATAGGCGATTTCCTTGAAGCCCTCGGCGCGCAGCAGCTCCTCGGCGGCATATTGCGGCGCGGCAGCGCAGATGAGGGAGCTTTTGAAGAGACGCACCGAGGTCGTTTCGAGAGGCGCTTCCGCAGCCAGCACTCGCGGTGCGCGGACGAGGCCCGCGGCACCGGCGAGGGAAAGTGCGGTCAGAAACCGGCGTCGCGTCTGCGTTATCCTCATCGGACCCGCCATCTTTGCGATTACGCCTTCAGCTCGCGCTTTAACTCGTCGAGGAAGCGCCAATCGGTGCCGTCGGCGATGAATTCGCTTGGGATCGCTCTTGATCATACCGAGTTCGTGAAGCCGCAATGCGTAAAAGCGGATGGTGTCCTCGGCGTCGTATTCACGCCAATGGTCGTAGGGGTTCTCGTTCAGGGTCTGTAGCGCGTAATCGTAGCGCGGCGTGAAGCCACCTTCGACGAGCCGCTGCGCCACCCGTTCGGGCTCGCTCGCGCACAAATCCGCCGCCTTGAGGATCGCGCGAACCACGCGTTTGGTGGCGACTGGGTGACTGCGCGATGAATTCCGCGTTGCCGGCCAGCGTGCAGCAGAAATATTGCGACCATGGCCGGTCCAACGCTGTCCTGACGATGACGTGGCCAATCTTGCGCGCGTGCAACTCCTGCGGTTCGGGCGGCAATGCCAGGTAAGCGTCGAGCTTACCCTCTGCAAAGAGTTCCAGAGGCTTGGCCTCGGGACCGCTGACCAGGGTGAGATCCTTTTTCGGGTCAAGCCCGACATAGGCCGCCATCATCTCGATTAGTTCAGGCGTCGCGTTCAGACCGACTTTCTTGCCTTTCAGATCGGCGATCCCGCGGATGCCCGGGTGCGCGAACAGCTCGTAGCAACCGGCATGCACGCCCGATACGATCGTGATCGGCGCGCCGGCATCGATGCCGACGATGTGCTGCATCGCAAGGCTGGTGGCGAAATCGAATTTGCCCCGCCCGAGGTCTCTTGGAATTGTGGCTCCATCGGTATCTACGTAGCGGATATCGGTGAAGCCTTCGGTGCGCAGCAACTCCTCGCAGACATACTGCGGCGCAAAGCAGATCACCGGAAACTTGGCCAGCCGCACCGTCGTGATCTCGGGAGGCGGCTCCGCCGCCTCCGTTTGCATCGATGGCAGGAAGCCCGCGGCAGCCCCCAGTGCCATCGTGGTCAGAAACTTGCGTCGCGTCGGAGCCGGCGACATTGGAAGTCCTCCGTTTATGCTGCTCACGCCTTCAGCTCGCGTTTGAGCTCGTTGAGAAAGCGCCAATCGGTGCCCTCGGCGATGATCTTCTGCGGGCTCGATTTGACCATGCCGACTTCGTGGAGGCGAAGGGCATAGAACCGGATCGTGTCCTCCGGGTCGTATTCGCGCCATTTATCGTATGGCACCTCGCGGAGCGTCTGCAGGGCATAGTCGTAGCGCGCGGTGAACCCGCGATCGACAATCCGCCGCGCCGCCGCGGCCGGCTCGGTGGCGCAGAGGTCAGTGGCCTTGAGAATTGCGCGAAGCGCCCGTTTCGTCGCGACCGGATGATTGCGGATGAATTCCTGATTGCCCGCCAACATGCAGCAGAAATATTCCGACCATGGCCGGTCGACCGAGCTGTTGACGATCACATGTCCGATATGGCGGGCGCGCAGCTCCTGCGGCTCTGGAGGAAAGCCCAGAAAGGCGTCAATTTTCCCCTCCGCAAACAGGTCCATCGGCTTGACAGAAGGGTTGGCATTGACGACCCAGCGGATGTCCTTGACTGGATCGAGCCCGACATGAGCCGCCATTGCAGCGAGGAAGACATGTGGGCTCGTCCCCAGAGCTTGCACGCCGACGCTTCTCCCCTTCAGATCCACGATGCTGCGGATGCCGTCCCCTCCGAACAACTCGAAGCATCCGACATGCACCCCCGCGATCACGGTGACCGGTGCGCCCGCGTCCATTGGGATGATCAGCGGCGCCGCGAAGTTAAGACTGAAGTCCACCTCCCCACGAGCCATCGCCTGCGCTCCTTCGATGCCTGTCTGTATCGGCACGTACTGGATCTCGCTGAAGCCTTCGGCTCTCAACAGTTCATCGGCGATGTATTGAGGCGCAATGCAGATGCCGGGGATCTTGGCAAGTCGGATTGCAGCGGTTTCAGGGGGGCCCTCCGTAGCCAACGCCGGGCCCACCTGGATGAGGCCGGCAGCGCCAGCCAGCCCAATCGTGGTCAGAAAATGGCGTCGAGTCTGGATCGGTGCCATTTCACGCCTCCCTCTGTGATCACGCCTTCAGCTCGCGTTTGAGCTCGTTCAAGAAAGCGCCAATCGGTGCCGTCGGCGATGATCTTCTGCGGGATCGACTTGATCAATCCGGCGTCGTGCAGGCGCAGGGCATAGAACCGGACCGTGTCCTCGGGGTCGTAGTCGCGCCATCGGTCGTAAGGGAGCTCGCTCAGCGCCTGCAACGCATAATCGTATCGCGCGGTGAAACCGCCATCGACGCAGCCGTCTGCGCGACGCGCGCCGGCTCGGTGGCGCAGAGATCTGCGGCCTTGAGAATGGCGCGCAAGACCCGCTTGGTCGCGACCGGGTGGTTCTGAACGTATTCGCGGTTGCCCGCCAGCATGCAGCAGAAATATTGCGACCAAGGACGATCGACCGCAGCTGTTGACGATGACGTGGCCCGACGTGCCGGGCGCGCAGTTCCTGCGGCTCCGGCGGGAAGCCGAGGAAGGCGTCGATCTTGCCTTCCGCGAATAAGCTCGAGCGGCTTGAGCGTGGGGTCGGTAACCCAGCGGATGTCCTGCTCGGGGTCGAGGCCGACATGGGCGGCCATCAGCGTCAGACAGCGCGGGCATAGCCTAATTCCGAAACCGACGCTCTTGCCCTTCAGGTCGGCGATGCTGCGGATGCCCTCTTGCGCGAACAACTCGAAGCAGCCGACATGCACGCCGGCCAGCAGGGTGTAATCCGTACCGCCCTTATCGATCGCCGCGACGTGGTACGCGGCAAAGCCCCCGGTAAAATCGACTTTGCCCTCTGCCAGCGCCGTAGCAATTTCGCGAGCGGTCGCGACTTCGATAAAGCGGATATCAGTAAAGCCTTCGGCGCGCAGCAGCTCCTCGGCGACATAGAGCGGGGCGAGGCAGATGGCCGGGTTCTTCAAAAGCCGCACGGCATTGGTTTCGAGCTCGCCCGCCGCGGCCGGCGCTTGCGGAGCGCGGAAGAGGCACGCGGCGCCGGTCAATGAGGCGGCGGCGAGGAAACGGCGTCTGGTTTGCGTCATCATGGTCGGAACCCTCACGACATGAGCTCACGCCTTCAGTTCGCGCTTGAGCTCGTCGAGAAAACGCCAATCCGTGCCATCGGCGATAATCTGTTGCGGGCTCGACTTGATCATGCCGACCTCGCGTAGCCGCAGCGCGTAGAACCGCATCGTGTCCTCGGCGTCGTACTCCCGCCACTTGTCGTACGGGATTTCGCGCAGCGCCTGCTCGGCATAGTCGGGGCGATCGGTGAAGCCGCCGGCGACGAGCTGCCGCGCCACTCCGCGCGGGGTCGCTGACGCAGAGGTCGGCGGCCTTCAGGATGGCCCGCACGACGCGCTTGGTCGCGACCGGATGGTGTTGCACATAGTTTCTGCTGCCCGCCAGCATGCAGCAGAAATATTGCGAATACGGACGATCTACGGAGCTGTCGACGACGACGCGGCCGATCTTCCGGGCGCGCAGCTCCTGCGGCTGGGGTGGAAAGCCCAGGAAAGCGTCGATCTTTCCTTCGGTGAAAAGCTGCATTGGTCTGACGGCGCCGCTGGTGATCCAGCGTATCTCCTTGCCGGGGTCGATGCCGACTTCGGCGGCGATGACCGACAGAAACAGGTGCTCCGGCGAACCCAAGGCTGCGACACCGACGCTGCGGCCCCGCAGCTCGATCACGCTGCGGACGTCTTCATTCACAAACAACTCGAAGCAGCCGACGTGTACGCCGGCCAATGTCTTCATCTCGACGCCGCGATCGATCCCGGCGACCTGCACCGAGGCATAGTTCAGGCCAAAATCTATCGCGCCGCGCTCGATCATGTCCGGTGTGTTGATCCCCGCCGGCAAAGGCACATAGCGAATATCGGTAAAGCCCTCGGCGCGCAGCAGCTCCTCGGCGACATCCTGGGGGGCAACGCAGATGCCCTTCCCTTTCGGGAGACGGACAGTCGTCGTCTCGAGGGGGCCTTCGGCGGCCAGCACCCGCGGCGCGCGGACGAGGCCGGCGGCACCCGCCACCGACAGCGTGGTCAGAAACCGGCGTCGGGTCAGAATTTTTGTCACTTTTACGGCCCCCTGTCCTTTGCTCAGGTTTTCAGCTCACGTTTGAGCTCGTTCAGAAACCGCCAATCGGTCCCGTCGGCGATGATTTTCTGTGGGCTCGACTTGACGAAGCCCAGCTCGTGCAAACGCAGACTATAGAACCGCAGCGTGTCCTCCGCATCGTATTCGCGCCATTTGTCGTAGGGAACGTCGCGAAGCGTCTGCAGCGCATAGTCGTACCGAGGAGCAAAACCGCCGTCGACGAGCCGTTGTGCGGCAATGGCCGGTTCGCTGACGCACAGATCGGCAGCTTTCAGGATGGCGCGCAGCACGCGTTTGGTCGCGACCGGATACTTCTGCACGAACTCCCGGTGGCCCGCCAGCATGCAGCAGAAATACTGCGACCACGGGGAGTCCATCGAGCTGTTTACGATCACGCGCCCGATTTTCCGAGCGCGCAAATCTTGAGGTACCGGCGGAAGACCGAGGCAGGCGTCGATCTTGCCGTCAGCAAAGAGCTCGGCCGGCGTTGGAGTCTGGCTGGTGATCCAATGGATGTCGTTGACCGGGTCTAACCCGATATGGGCGACCATCACCGAGACGAAGAGGTGGTCACTCGATCCGAGCGCTGCGACCCCGACCGTCTTTCCTTTAAGATCGGCGATGCTGCGGATACCCTCTTTGCCGAAAAGCTCGAAGCAACCGACATGCACGCCGCTCAGAACCGTAACCGGTCCGCTGTTATCGATGACGGATACCCATTGCGGAGCAAAGTGCATGCTGAAATCCACTTTGCCGCTTGCGACCGCCTCGTTGATCTCGGCGGTGGACTTGCTTTCGATATACTGGATCTCGGTGAAGCCCTCGGCCCGCAACATTTCCTCGGCGACGAATTGCGGGGCGTGACACAGTGACGGGGTGCGCATAAGGCGCACCGATGTTGTCTCTGGTGGGCCTTCGGCGGCGGCCGCCCGGGGGGCGCGGCCGAAACACGCCGCACCTGCCAACGAAAGGGTAGCGAGAAACCGGCGACGGGTGTGGGCTATCGCCATCGAAACTGCTCCATTCACGCTTTCAGCTCATGCTCGAGTTCGTCGAGGAAGCGCCAGTCGGTGCCGTCGGCGATGATCTTTTGCGGGGTCGATTTGGTCAGCCCCATTTCCTGCAGCCGCAATGCATAGAACCCGACGGTGTCTTCGGCATTGTATTCGCGCCACTTGGGGAGTTTCCTCGTCGTTCACCCCCATGTAGAAGGCTATGATGGCCTTCGGGTAGTTCATCGCGATGACCGGTTTCTTCGCGTATTTCTTGGTCAGATAGCGCTCATGTTCCGACTGCAGGTGGACGCCCCATTCGACCGGAACTCGAACTTCTGCCGCCTCGCTCCCCTCGGCCCCCGGAACGGCGGACGCCTTGGCGGGAACGCCGCTAAATTGGCCATATTCCCTTAGTATTGTCCAGATTATCCGGATTGGGCGACCGGGGGATGTCGCGGCAAATTTGGCTGTAAGCGGAGCGGAGGCGTGCGGCGAGAGCGCGTAAGGAATTGAAAACCCATGACTGTGTTCACAACGATGCAATCTTTACGTGTGGTTTCGCTGTAAATCTGCTGCAGGTACAGCCAGCGGTCAGAAACTACTCAATCGGCGGTCGCTGCTGCGGTGTTTCCGTGGGGAAGAGTGAGCCCGAGGCAGCCTGCCTCAATACCGCGCGTTGCCGGGGGTGCGCGGGAACGGGATGGCGTCGCGGACGTTGGCGAGGCCGGTGACGTAGGCGAGGGTGCGCTCGAAGCCGAGGCCGAAGCCGGCATGCGGCACCGTGCCGTAGCGGCGCAGGTCGCGGTACCAGGCGTAGTGCTCCCGGTCGATGCCGCGCTCCGCCATTCGCGCGTCCAAAACCTCAAGCCGCTCCTCGCGCTGGCTGCCGCCGATGATCTCGCCGATCCCCGGCGCCAATACGTCCATCGCCGCGACGGTGCGGCCGTCGTCGTTGACCCGCATGTAGAAGGCTTTGATGTCCTTCGGGTAGTTCATCACGATGACCGGCTTCTTCGCGTATTTCTCGGTCAGATAGCGCTCGTGCTCGGACTGCAGGTCGATGCCCCACTTGACCGGGAACTCGAACTTCTCGTTGGCTCGCTCGAGCACTTGGATCGCCTCGCCGTAATCCATATGCACGAATTGCGAGCCGACGATCCCCTCGAGTTTCGCGACCAGCCCCTTCTCGATCCGTTGGTCGAAGAAGGCGAGGTCTTCCGGTCTTTCGTTCAGCAACGCCGCGAAGGTGTATTTCAGCAGCGCTTCCGCCAATGCCGCATTGTCCGAGAGGTCGGCGAACGCGATCTCCGGCTCGATCATCCAGAACTCGGCGAGGTGGCGGCTGGTGTTCGAGTTCTCGGCGCGGAAGGTCGGCCCGAAGGTGTAGACCTTGGTCAGCGCGAGGCAGTAGGCCTCGACATTGAGCTGGCCCGAGACCGTCAGGAACGCCTCGCGGCCAAAGAAATCTTGCGCGAAATCGACCTTGCCGTCGGAGGTGCGCGGCAGGTTCGCGAGATCCAGGCTCGATACCCGGAACAATGCCCCGGCCCCCTCCGCGTCGGAGGCGGTGATGATCGGCGTGTTGACCCAGAAGAACCCGTGGTCGTCGAAGAAACGGTGGATCGCCTTTGCCAGGCTGTGTCGCACACGCGTCGCCGCGCCGATGACGTTGGTGCGCGGCCGCAGATGCGCGACCTCGCGCAGGTACTCCAACGTGTGCGGCTTTGGCTGGATCGGATAGGTGTCCGGGTCGTCGACCCAGCCGATCACGCGGAGCGCGTTCGCCTGCATCTCGAAGGGCTGCCCCTTCGCCGGCGACGGCACGATCATCCCCGTCGCCTCGACCGCGCAACCGGCCGAGAGCTTCAGGACCTCGTCGGTGTAATTGGGCAATTTGTTCGGCGCGACGACCTGCACCGGATGAAACGACGACCCGTCCGAGACGTGCACGAACGAAATCCCCGCCTTCGAGTCGCGCCGCGTGCGCACCCAGCCTTTGATCGTGACCGGCATGTCCTGCGGCACCTTGCCCGCCAGGATCTCGCGCCCGCTGAACTCTCTCTTATCCATCGATCCGACCGAGTGGATCACCCTGCGAATGGCGTCCCCGGCAGGACTCGAACCTGCGACCCACAGTTTAGGAAACTGTTGCTCTATCCGCCTGAGCTACGGGGACCGAATAGGGTCGAAAAAGTACCGGGTCTCATCCCGGTTGGCAAGAAAGCCCGGCTGCCCGCAGCGTCACGGCAGTTGTTTTGCCGAGTTCACCCAGTCGACGCTGATGGCCGGCATTTCGCTTCGAACGGCACACTTGACAGGTGACCCTCAGGGTTTAGCGTCGGTCGGCTGAGCCCGAAACGGAGGACCTCCGATGATCATCGAAATGCGCACCTACACGTTGCAGCCGGGCACGGTTGCGACTTTCGAAGAACGCTTCGCCGAGGCGCTGCCGGTGCGGGCGAAAGTATCGCCGCTCGCCGCCTTCTGGCACACCGAAGTCGGGCCCTTGAACCGGGTCATCCATGTCTGGCCCTACGAGAACCTCGAAGAACGCACCCGGTTGCGGGCCGAGGCGACGAAGCTTCAAGGCTGGCCGCCGAACACCCGCGAATTCGTCGTCGAGCAGCAGAGCGACATCTACCTGCCGGCGCCGTTCTCGCCAAAGCTCGAGCCGCGCCAGCTTGGCAACCTGTATGAGATCCGCATCTACACCTTCAAGCCGGGCGGCATTCCGGCCACGATCGACCGCTGGAGCACGCAGATCGCCGAGCGCACCAAGCTCTCGCCATTGGCCGGCGCCTGGTACTCCGAGCTCGGCGGGCTCAACAAATGGTGTCACATCTGGGCCTACAAGGATGCCGGCGAACGTTTCCGCATCCGCGAGGAAGCGAGATCCAAGGGCATCTGGCCGCCCAAGGGAGGTCAGCCCGGCATGATGCTCAATCAGGAAAACATGCTGGTGGTCCCGGCCGCCTTCTCGCCGCTGCGCTGAGCCGCGCGCCTCGGGCGGGGCAACCCGCCCCCGGGCCTAAGACGGTACGATCATCTGAAGGAGAACAGTTCGATGCGCCGCCTGTGGATAGTCGTCGCCTTGCTGGCCTTCGGATACACGCTGATGCCGGCGATCCCCGCGTCCGCCGGTTACGGCGCGCTCGCCTGGGACAGGGACACCGGCAAGTACGGTGCGAGCTGGAACCAGCCGACGGGGAAACGCGCCGAGGAAGTGGCGCTCGGCGAATGCGGCGCCAGCGGCTGCAAGGTCGTGGGGAGGGTCGGTCCACGGATGTGCGGCGCGCTGGCGACAACCGAGGACGGCAAGCACGCCGGTGCCGCCTGGCGCAAAGACCGCGAGGCGGCCCGTCTCGCGGCCGTCAACAACTGCGACAAGGACAAAGCCGGCGAGTGCATCGTCCGGGCCACCGATTGCAATAAGTAATAACCGCTGGCATGCGGAGCGGTTCGGCTACGATCGCATAAAGCCTTCGATCTCGCTTTCGGCCCAGCTCATCGCGTCGTCGAAGGATTGGCGCTGTTGCGTCACCTTGGCGATCAATTTCGTCAAAGTCGCCTGCGCGAACATCTGGGTCCCGATCCTCAGGGGGGCCGGATAGCCCGCAAGGCTCGGGATTGCATCGTGACGCGGCGGATAATTGTAGTTGGTGCCCTTCGGCGGGCCCTCTTCTTCCCAAATCTTGAAATCCATCCACTTGTCGTAGGGCGGGATGTCGAAGCCGACGCTCGCAGTGACCAGCTTTTCCTGCACCGGGCGGGTCATCAGATAAGCCAGCAGGCTTTTCGCCGCCGGGATGTTCTGCGAGAAGTTCCAGACCGCCCAGAAATACGGGTTGCACGGGTCGTACCGGCCCTGCGGCCCCTTTGGCGAGTGGAAGGTCCATAGTTGCTCAGCGACCTTCGGCTGGTCGCGTTTCGCGACCGCGTAGGCGCTGGGCGGGTTGAAAATCAGCGCGCTCTTGCCGGAAACCAGCGCCTTGTTGTTCGACGCGTTGTCGTAGGCATAAACGTCGCCGTCGAGCGATTGAGCGAGCTGCTTGAAGAATTCCAGCGCCTGCCGGGTCGCGTCGGTCTTGACCGTGATATCGCCTTTGGCGTCGACGAGATCGGCGCCATAGCTGTGGAATACCGCGCCTGCCATATTGATCGCGTCGGTGCAGGTGCTGAGCCCGAGGCCAAAGGGGTGCCCCGCCTTGAAGCACTTCTCGGCGCCCTTGAGGAAACTGTTCCACTCCCAGGTTTCGACCAGCTCCTTGTCGGGCGGAGCGCCGGCCGGATACATCTTCTGGACGTCGAGCCCGACATACTCCTTCATATAGTCGATACGGGCGCAAGGCGGCAGCGAACCGTTGCCGTAGCTGGTCGGCACAGCCATCCAATGACCGTCGATCTTGCCGGTGTACTCGGAGGCCTGCGCGATCGGGCCATACTCCTTGATGACCGGGAGCACGATGTCGTCGACCGGCACGAAATTGTCGGCCTGCGCCGAGACGTACCAAGTGCGCAGCCCCATCATATCGTGGCCGGCCTTGGCCTGGCCTTCCGCCATCAAGGTCAACAAGTCCTTGTCGCCGTTCGAGGTGATCAGGTCGACGTTGAGGTCGACTTTTTCCTTTGCTGCCCATTCGGCGCAAATCTTTTGCAATGCCTCGGCCGCACCCGGAACCCAATGGTCCCAGACGCCAAAGGAGAGCTTACCGGCAGCGTAGGCGCCGCGCACGAACGGCGCAGTCAGCGCTGTCGCCGCCGTCGTCTGCAAAACCGTGCGCCGCGTCAGCAATGTACGAGTCATTAATTCCTCTCTCTGGCTGCCTGGTTGTCGAGAAATTCCCGTCTCAATAGATGTGCTGGCCGCCATTGACAAAGATTTCCGTCGCGGTGACGTAGGCGGCGTCCTCGCTGCACAGGAAAAAGATCGTGCCGGCGACGTCTTCGGGCTGGCCGAGCCGGTTGAGCGGAATGCGCGGCAACAGTGCAGTCGTCTCTGGGGACAGCATCGCGGTCTTGATTTCGCCGGGAGCGACGGCGTTGACCCTGATGCCGAGCCGAGCGAATTCGGCGGCCATCTCGCGTGTCAATGCCGACAATGCCGCTTTCGATGTGGCATAGGCCGAACCCGCGAAAGGATGCACAACGTGACCGGCGATCGAGGTGACGTTGACGATTGCACCCTTCCCCTGGGCCAGCGCTGTCGAGAAGGCGCGCGCCAGGATTAGCGGAACGAAAAAGTTCAGGTGAAACACCGCATGCCAAGCTTCGATGTCGCTGTTGAGGCACCCGAGCCGCTCTTTAGTCGGAGATTTGGGCGATACGCCGGCATTGTTGACGAGCGCGTGCAGAGCGCCATCGAGCAGCGCGCCCGCCTCAGCCACAAGGTGGTCGAGGTCCTGCGGATTGCCGAGATCGGCTGTGATGTGATGGGTCCAGTTCGGGTCGCGCTTGCATTCCTCCGGCACCGCCTCCCGCGAGCAGGTGATGATCCGCCAGCCCGCGTCGCTGAAGCGCTTGACCGTGGCGTGCCCAATCCCCCGGCTGGCCCCGGTCAGCAGCAACACCTTCCTTTCACTGCTCATCGCGCACCGACCCGCCGCGGAAAGCTGGACCTCGGCTCCTCGACCCCCTCCGGGTCCTGGTGGATGATGACTTCCGAGTTGGGATAGGCCGCACGCAGCTCGGCCTCGACTTCGTCGGAAATCTCGTGCGCGCGGCTGAGGCTCAGCCCACCGTCCATTTCGAGATGGATCTGGATGAAGGCCGTCGGGCCGGCGACCCGGGTGCGCAGATCATGCGCGGCGACCACGTTGGGGTGCGATTGCGCAATTCCACAGAATCTTCTCGCGCTCCTCGTCGGGCAGCTCATGGTCCATCAGCTGAAACAGCGACAGGCGCGCCAGCCGTACAGCGGAATAGACGATCCAGATCCCGATCGCAGCGCCGAACAGCGGATCGAGAAGCGGAAAATCCAACGTGCTGTCCAGGACGAGCGCGGCAATGACGCTCGAATTCAACACGACATCGCTGCGGTAATGCAGCTCGTCGGCGGTAATGGCGATCGACCCGGTGCGCTGCACGACATGCCGTTGATAAAAGACGAGCGCGACCGTCACCAGCGATCGAGAAGACCATCACGGCGACGCCGGCCGGCGCGTTCTCTACCGGGACGGGCGAAATCAACCGCCGCACCGCCTCCGCCAATAGCAGTATGGCGCTGCCGGTGATGAAAGCCGATTGGCCGAGCACCGCCAACGGCTCGGCCTTGCCGTGGCCAAAGCGATGCTCACGATCCGCCGGGCTCATCGCGTGCCGCACCGCGACCAAATTGACGAGCGACGCAGCGGCATCGAGCAACGAGTCGACCAGGCTCGACAGCAGCGCGACCGATCCCGTTTCCAGCCAAGCCGTGAACTTGATGGCGATCAGGACCGCTGCGACCGCGACCGAGGCATAGGTCGCCATCCGCCGCAGGCGGTCGCCCGCCGCCCGATGCATCATGGAAAGAGCCGTTCCCGTCGCCATCCCGTGCCTTCGCGCGCGAACAACAACCTATCATGCAACCGAAACGGCCGTTCCTGCCAGAATTCTATGTTCTGCGGCGCGACCCGAAAGCCGGACCAATGCGGCGGGCGCGGCACGGCGCCTTCGGGAAAGCGTCGTGAAAACTCCTCCACCCGCCGTTCCAGCTCGGCGCGGCTGGCGAGCGGCTGTGACTGATCCGAGGCCCACGCGCCGATCTGACTGTCGCGCGGACGGCTGGCAAAATAGGCGTCGGCCTCGTCGTCGGTGACCAATTCGACCGGACCCTCGATGCGGACCTGGCGGTTCAGCGACTTCCATAGGAAACACAGCGCGGCGTGAGGGTTGGTGAGCAGCTCCTTCGATTTCCGGCTCTAGAGGTTGGTGTAGAGAACGAATCCCCGATCATCCAGCCCGTTCAACAGCACGGCCCGAGCCGAGGGCCTGCCTTCCGATGTCGTCGAAGCCAAAATCATTGCATGCGCGTTCGGCTCGCGCTGCCACGCTTCGTCGAGCCATCGCCGAAAGGGTGCGAACGGCTCGGCCTCGGCTATCTCTTCAATCATCCCAGCTTTCTCGGCTCCGACTGGTCGATCCAACCTACTTCGACGTCATCTCTTCGGCCACTGCCTCGGCCGAGCGCCAGCGGCCGCGCCGGCGGGGACCGGGTTCGAGCGTTTCGGCGAGAAGAGAGGCGATCGTGACGCCCATGGCCGCACTCTCCGCCTTGACGATGCGGTCCATTGCCGGCGCCACCTGCCGTTGCCACGGCTGGGCCGCCTGTCCCATCCAGCGGCCGGCGAGCGGCAGGTGAAGCGCCTCGTACAAATCGTGCAATGTCGCGGTCTCGGGGGCCCAGGACAATACCCAGCACCCCTCTTGCGTATGAGCCGCGAAACCGGCCTCGGCGAGCGGCCTCAAATGCTCGTCGATGACTGTCGTCGCGACACCGAGCTCGGCGGCGAGCGCCGGCGTGGACCTCGACTTCGCCGCGCCGTTGCGCCCGAGCCAGCGACGCGATCAACGACAAGCTGAAGCCGAGCCGCACGCCGCCCGATGGTATCGTGCCGACCCGCTCGTCGATCCGCCAGTTCGGCAACGCCGCGGCAACCACCGCGCCGAGCAGGACCGCCATCCACGATATGTACATCCACAACAGAAAGATCGGGATGATGGCGAGCGCGCCGTACACCGTCTGATAAAAAGACGAGACGCCGATATAAAACGAAAAGCCAACCTTGAGCATTTCGATCGCGATCGTCGCGATCAATGCGCCGA